>NZ_MDET01000006.1 GCF_002075885.1 Manganibacter manganicus | reverse complement strand
CCCCGCCCTCATCCTGAGGTGCGAGCTCCTGAGCTTGTCGAAGGGGCGAGCCTCGAAGGACGAAGGCGGCTCCAGTTCGCGTGGACGGAAATTTATCGCCTGCCCTTGCCAGTATAAATAAAACCCTTGTCGAACAAACGCTTGGCTGAGTAACGGCGGTTTCCTTCTCCCCGTTTTACCCACACCCGCCATCCTTCCCGCATAATCCCCCTCAGCAGCTTGCCAGCGGGAACGGGTGTGCACACTCGAGCATCCAGGCAAGTGTGGCGCCGGGTGTGTTATCCGTAACAGTGAACGGAACCGCCCGGCCCGAACCGGACCTGCGTTGCTCGCGCCCGCAAATGGGCGATGGGCCGGGAAAGGCAAGGGTAGAAACGCCGGCGGCGCATGGCAGAGCGTCACTACTTAAATAACCAGGCGCAATGCCATGCGCCGTCTCCCGACCTTTCACCCTCGAAAGGTCCGTTCTTTGAAATGGCCAGACGGCGAAAGCCGGGCGTGGCAACGGTGAAGTGCGTCAAGGGAAACGCTGGCCCAACGCGGTTGGCTTGAACCGGAGGTCATGCGGCTCCAGATTGCGGGTCATGAATCACGACAGCTATGATAACGCCTATATTTCCGGCATTTTGAATTCGGTGAAGACCATCGCCATGGTCGGCGCCTCGGCCAATGAGATACGGCCGAGTTTTTTTGTTCTCCAATACCTGCTGAACAAGGGATTCTCGGTGATTCCGGTCAATCCGGGACAGGCGGGTAAGGAAATTCTTGGCCAAAAAGTCTATGCCAGCCTGTCCGAAATCCCCGAACCGGTCGATATGGTCGATATTTTCCGGGCGTCGAACGCCGTCATGCCGGTTGTCGAGCAGGCCTTGAGGCTGGATCCGCTGCCGAAGGTGATCTGGATGCAATTGACCGTGCGCAATGACGAGGCCGCCGCCAAGGCAGAGGCTGCCGGCATCAAGGTGGTCATGAACCGTTGTCCGAAGATCGAATATGGCCGACTTTCCGGCGAGATTGGCTGGAACGGCGTCAATTCCGGCGTACTGTCGTCGAAAAAGCCGATCATGCGGCAGGGGTTCCAGAGTTTCGGCGTGCGGCCAAAATGATTTGAGAAAAATTTTCCAATCTATCCGCCAATTTGGCTGGCTTTGTTCTAAACTGCTGCACGGTGAGGCATTTTCCCCTTTGCAATAGGCAGCGTGCCCGGCCAAAGATGGCGGCCGATTTTCGAAGTTTTTCAGGAGAGAACAGATGTCCCAGCGTTCACCCGGTTTCGACACGCTTGCAGTTCACGCCGGCGCCAAGCCGGACCCGGCGACCGGCGCGCGCGCCACGCCGATCTATCAGACGACGTCGTTCGTGTTCGACGATACCGAGCATGCGGCCAACCTGTTCGGCCTCAAGGCGTTCGGCAACATCTACACCCGCATCATGAACCCCACGCAGGCGGTGCTGGAGGAGCGCGTGGCAGCCCTTGAAGGCGGCACGGCGGCACTGGCGACAGCCTCGGGGCAGGCGGCGCATCTGTTGGTCTTTCATACGCTGATGCAGCCGGGCGACAATTTTGTCGCCGCGCGCAAGCTTTATGGCGGCACCATCAACCAGTTCGGCTCGTCCTTCCAGAATTTCGGCTGGGAAGCGCGCTGGGGCGACGTCAACGATCCGTCGAGCTTCGAGAAACTGATCGATAACCGGACCAAGGCGCTGCACATCGAAAGCCTTGCCAATCCCGGCGGCGAATTCGTCGATATCGCCAAGATCGCCGAGGTTGCCCGCAAGCACGGCCTGCCGCTGATCGTCGATAACACGCTGGCATCGCCCTATCTGGTGCGGCCGATCGAACACGGCGCCGATATCGTCGTCCATGCGCTCACCAAGTTCATCGGCGGCCATGGCAATTCCATCGGCGGCATTATCGTCGATGGCGGCACGTTCGACTGGTCGAAGTCCGACCGCTATCCGATGCTGTCGAAGCCGCGCGCCGACTATGGCGGCATGGTGCTGCACGAAACCTTCGGCAATTTTGCCTTCGCCATTGCCGCGCGCGTGCTCGGCCTGCGCGATCTTGGGCCGGCGATTTCGCCGTTCAACGCCTTCATGATCCTGACCGGGCTGGAGACGCTGCCGCTCAGGATGCAGCGCCATTGCGACAACTCCGCCACGGTTGCCGCCTGGCTTTCCAACCATCCGAAGGTTTCCTGGGTGTCCTATCCGGGCCTTCCCAACGACAAGAACCATGCCTTGCAGAAGAAATATTCGCCGAAGGGCGCGGGTGCTGTGTTCACTTTCGGCCTGAAAGGCGGCTACGAATCCGGCATCAAATTCGTGGAATCGCTGGAACTGTTCTCGCATCTGGCCAATATCGGCGACACCAAGTCGCTGGTCATTCATCCGGCCTCGACCACGCACCGCCAGTTGTCCGATGAGCAGAAGGTTGCCGCCGGCGCGGGACCGGAAGTGGTGCGCCTTTCGGTCGGCATCGAGGACGTCAACGACATCGTCGCCGATCTCGATCAGGCGCTGGCGAAGGCCTGATCCCGGCATCGTAACCGCTTTATCGGCACGGAAGCCGGCGCGCCGCGGCAATGCGCGCCGGCTTCTTCGTTTCAGGGCCAGGCCTCGAAGCGAGCCGCGAAGTGCCTGATCCAACCGGGTCCCCTTGCACAAGAGCAAGCCGGCATCCTATCTAGCACAAGACGATCCAGAACGATTCCGCTTGCCTCGCGAAGGGACAATGATGAAAGACCCTGTCGAAACCTACATGAACCTCGTTCCGATGGTGGTCGAGCAGACCAACCGGGGCGAGCGCGCCTATGATATTTTCTCGCGCCTGCTGAAGGAGCGCATCATCTTCATCACCGGCCCCATCGAGGATGGCATGGCTTCGCTGGTATGTGCCCAGCTTCTCTTCCTCGAGGCGGAAAACCCGAAGAAGGAGATCAACATGTACATCAACTCGCCGGGCGGCGTTGTGACGTCCGGCCTTGCGATGTACGACACCATGCAGTTCATCAAGCCGCCGGTGTCGACGCTGTGCGTCGGTCAGGCGATGTCGGCCGGCTCTTTGCTTCTGACCGCAGGGGCCAAGGATATGCGCTTCTGCACGCCGAACGCCCAGATCATGATTCACCAGCCTTCGGGTGGCTATCAGGGGCAGGCGACCGACATCATGATCCATGCCCAGTTCACCGAGCGCCTCAAGAAGCGGCTGAACGAAATCTACGTCAAGCACACCGGGCAGGATTACGAGACGATCCACAACGCCATGGAGCGCGACAATTTCCTGACGACCGAACAGGCGTTGGAACTGGGCCTCATCGACAAGGTGTTGACGTCCCGTGACGAGATCGAGGCTGCTGGCAAGGAGGGCTGATAGCCGCCGGATGAAGCGATATCGTGCTTTTGCCATCTGTTGCGGCAATTACGCCACATTTGCCTGTTTCCACAGCCTCGTTCGTTGCCTACGTTAAGGCTATGTTGAGTTTCGACAGCTTAGCTTCGCTGTTGGGCTCGCGAATCGGCTCGGCGTTTCCGATTTGTGTTTCGTACGGAATATGTTGGCCAGATGCTGGCGGCTGCGGGTTTCCGCGATAAAGTGTACATGCGCCCTTTCAGCCATATCATCGGCGGGCGGCCATGAAAGGACTGGAAAATGAGCAAGGTCTCCAACGGCGGCGGCGATTCCAAGAACACGCTGTATTGCTCGTTCTGCGGCAAGAGCCAGCACGAGGTGCGCAAGCTGATCGCCGGCCCGACGGTGTTCATCTGCGACGAATGCGTCGAACTGTGCATGGATATCATCCGCGAGGAAAACAAGACCTCGATGGTGAAGTCGCGTGAGGGCGTGCCGACGCCACAGGAAATATTGACGGTCCTGGACGATTACGTGATCGGCCAGCCCTACGCCAAGCGCGTTTTGTCGGTGGCCGTCCACAATCATTACAAGCGGCTCGCGCATGCCGGAAAGAACAACGATGTCGAACTGGCGAAGTCGAACATCCTTCTGATCGGTCCGACCGGTTGCGGCAAGACGCTGCTTGCCCAGACGCTCGCACGCATCATCGACGTGCCCTTCACCATGGCCGACGCCACGACGCTGACCGAAGCAGGTTACGTGGGTGAGGATGTCGAAAATATCATCCTGAAACTGTTGCAGGCGGCGGACTACAATGTTGAGCGCGCGCAACGCGGCATTGTCTATATCGACGAGATCGACAAGATTTCGCGCAAGTCCGATAATCCCTCGATCACCCGCGACGTGTCGGGAGAGGGTGTCCAGCAGGCGCTGTTGAAGATCATGGAAGGCACTGTAGCCTCCGTGCCGCCGCAGGGCGGCAGGAAGCATCCGCAACAGGAGTTCCTGCAGGTCGATACCGCCAACATCCTGTTCATCTGCGGCGGCGCCTTCGCCGGTTTGGACAAGATCATCTCCGATCGTGGCCGCAAGACCTCCATTGGTTTCGGCGCGACCGTGGCTTCGCCGGATGACCGGCGCAGTGGCGATCTGTTTCGCCTCGTGGAACCGGAGGATCTCCTGAAATTCGGCCTGATCCCTGAATTCGTCGGCCGTTTGCCGGTCTTGGCGACATTGGAAGATCTGGACGAGCCGGCTCTGATTCAGATTTTGACCGAGCCGAAAAATGCTCTGGTCAAGCAGTATCAGCGCCTCTTCGAGATGGAGAATGTGGAACTGACCTTCCATGAGAACGCTTTGTCGGCAATTGCCAGGCGCGCCATCGAGCGCAAGACCGGCGCGCGCGGCCTGCGCTCCATCATGGAAGCGATCCTTCTCGACACCATGTTTGAACTGCCGGCGCTGGAAGGCGTGCGCGAGGTGGTGATCTCGGAAGAGGTGGTGTCGGGCAATGCGCGGCCACTCTACATCTATGCCGAGAGCAAGGAAAAGAAGGGCAACGTCAGCGCCTGAGATGGTTTTCTCGCATCAGAATGTGAGAAGCGGCGCCTCCGGGCGCCGTTTTGGCGTCGGAGACACGGGCGGGACCGGTGGCCGAATATCGGCCCTTGATCTTTGCCTTGCCTGTCTCCAACTAACGGTGGAAGGCCGGTGGGCTACATTCCGTGCTGTGAAATCTCCCCTTACAAAGGATGATAGGCGGAACGACCCATGGTCGTTAATATAGGATTCGCGGCTGGCTAACGGCGGCTTGCGACAGGAAAGGTTGGACAATGGCCAAATCATCCCGTGCTTTGAGCGATGGCGTTTTCGCGGTTCTGCCGCTGCGCGACATCGTGGTGTTCCCGCATATGATCGTGCCGCTCTTCGTCGGGCGAGAGAAATCGATCAAGGCGCTGGAAGACGTCATGGGGCAGGAAAAGCAAATCCTGCTTGCAACCCAGAAGAATGCAGCGGACGACGATCCGGAACCGGATGCCATCTATGACATCGGCACGCTTGCCAATGTGTTGCAGTTGCTGAAATTGCCGGATGGAACGGTCAAGGTATTGGTTGAGGGGGTGTCGCGGGCAAAAATTTCCGCATTCACCGACCGCAGCGATTTCCATGAGGCTCAAGCCGCTGTTCTGACTGAACCCAAGGACGAGGAAGTCGAGATTGAGGCCCTGGCCCGCTCGGTGGTCTCGGACTTCGAGAACTACGTCAAGCTGAACAAGAAAATCTCGCCGGAGGTCGTTGGCGCGGCCAGCCAGATCGACGACTATTCCAAGCTCGCCGATACGGTCGCCTCGCATCTGGCGGTGAAAATCCCCGAGAAGCAGGAGATGCTGGCGACGCTGTCCATCAAGGAGCGTCTGGAGAAGGCCATGGGCTTCATGGAGGCCGAGATTTCGGTTCTCCAAGTGGAGAAGCGCATCCGCTCGCGTGTCAAGCGGCAGATGGAGAAGACGCAGCGCGAATACTACCTCAACGAGCAGATGAAGGCGATCCAGAAGGAGCTTGGCGAGGGCGAGGACGGGCGCGACGAGGCGGCCGAGATCGAAGCGCGCGTCAAGAAGACGAAACTCTCCAAGGAAGCCCGCGAGAAGGCGGAAGCTGAACTGAAGAAACTGCGCTCGATGTCGCCTATGTCGGCCGAATCCACGGTCGTGCGCAATTATCTTGACTGGCTGCTATCGATCCCGTGGGGTCGCAATTCGAAGGTCAAGCAGGATCTGAACTACGCACAGGAGGTGCTCGACGCCGACCATTATGGACTCGACAAGGTCAAGGACCGTATCGTCGAATATCTCGCCGTACAGAGCCGCCAGAAGAAGCTGAAAGGCCCGATCCTGTGTCTCGTCGGTCCTCCCGGCGTCGGCAAGACGTCGCTGGGCAAGTCCATCGCCAAGGCGACAGGCCGCGAATTCGTGCGCATGGCGCTGGGCGGCGTGCGCGACGAAGCCGAGATCAGGGGCCACCGGCGCACCTATATCGGCTCGATGCCCGGAAAGGTCATCCAGTCGATGAAGAAGGCCAAGAAATCCAACCCGCTGTTCCTGCTCGACGAGATCGACAAGATGGGCCAGGATTTCCGTGGCGATCCGTCTTCGGCGCTGCTTGAAGTGCTCGACCCGGAACAGAACTCGTCCTTTATGGATCATTATCTGGAGGTCGAATATGACCTGTCGAGCGTGATGTTCGTGACGACGGCGAATACGCTGAATATTCCTGCGCCCCTGATGGATCGCATGGAGATCATCCGCATCGCCGGCTATACCGAGGATGAGAAGGTCGAGATCGCCAAGCGGCACCTGATGCCCAAGGTCACGCGCGATCATGCCTTGCAGCCGAAGGAGTTTTCGGTCAGCGACGATGCGATCCGTGCCATTATCCAGACCTACACCCGCGAGGCGGGCGTGCGTAGCCTGGAGCGCGAATTGATGAAGCTCGGCCGTAAGGCTGTGACGGAGATCATCCGCTCCAAGAAGAAGTCGATCGAAATCACCAAGGACAATCTTTCGGATTATCTCGGCGTTTCGCGGTTCCGCTTTGGCCAGGTTGAGGCTGATGACCAGGTCGGTGTCGTGACCGGTTTGGCATGGACGGAAGTCGGCGGTGAATTGCTCACCATCGAGGGCGTCATGATGCCTGGCAAGGGCCGCATGACCGTCACCGGCAATCTGAAGGACGTGATGAAGGAATCGATTTCGGCGGCGGCCTCCTACGTCCGCTCAAGAGCGATCGATTTCGGCATCGAGCCGCCATTGTTCGAAAAGCGCGATATCCATGTGCACGTGCCGGAAGGCGCGACGCCGAAGGACGGCCCGTCGGCCGGCGTGGCGATGGCAACGGCAATTGTCTCGGTGTTGACCGGCATTCCTGTGAAAGCCGATATCGCCATGACCGGTGAGATCACGCTGCGCGGCAGGGTTCTGCCGATCGGCGGTCTCAAGGAGAAACTGCTTGCGGCCCTTCGTGGCGGCATCAAGAAGGTGCTGATACCGGAAGACAACGCCAAGGATCTCGCCGAAATCCCTGACAATGTCAAAAACAACATGGAGATCATTCCGGTGAGCCGGGTCGGCGAGGTTCTCAACCATGCCTTGGTAAGGGTGCCGGAGCCGATCGAATGGGTTGAACCGATCGCTCCGCCTACGCCGGCGGATGGAACGGAAGATACCGGCAAGTCTCTGGCTCACTGAGCCTTTGCCGCATAAGCAGCCGTGAAACGACAAAGCCGGGCCAAAAGCCCGGCTTTTCTGTTGGAAAGCCCGGAATTCCGGGCTTTTGTGGCTTTCGATGACGTATTTTGGCTTGGTTGTGGCATTGCTTCTTTCTAAAGTCCAATTCCTGCCGGATGAGTCGATGTGTTCCGGTTTTCTCTAGGAAGGGAATTTTTTATGAACAAGAACGAACTGGTTTCCGCCGTGGCCGAACAGGCTGGACTCGAGAAGGGGAAGGCTCAGTCGGCGGTCGATGCGGTGTTCGCCGCCATTACCGGCGAATTGAAGAAGGGCGGCGATGTCCGTCTGGTTGGATTCGGAAACTTCTCCGTGTCAAAGCGTGCCGCTTCGACCGGCCGCAATCCACAGACCGGTGCCGAGGTGCAGATTCCGGCCCGTACCGTGCCGAAATTCTCGGCTGGCAAGGGCCTGAAGGACGCCGTCAATTAAGGCCGCGTTCTCATTTTTGAATGCTGGGAAGCCGGGTTCGCCCCGGCTTTTCTTTTGCGTCAACGGCAGCCGGCGTTCATGGTTCATGCACGATGATAAGGCTTGTGCGGGCGGAGCAGATGAGAGAGGTGTTTGAGATCTCCGGCGGATGCGGTCCGCCGCATATCAGCCTCGGCGTAGTGGAACATCATAGAGAGGCCGACAGCTAGAATAAGCAACACAAGCAGGGAGGCGTCAGGCGTGGTCTCGTGTCGTGCCTTGTCCTGTTGAAATGTGACAGGGCCGTTTCCTGGCTCCCAAGGCAACGCGCGCAATTTCTCTTCAGCTTCCGTTTCGCAGGAGGCCCAAATCTTGAGCGAATGTTCGATCCCGTCGCTGATATAAGAGTATAGATACTGCTTCACAGTCGCCATAATTCACCCAAAACCGGGAAGAATTGTGACGCACGGTGATCAGGAATTTGCCGGATTGGTCCGATTCCCACCGTGGCTTTTCGGAGCTCACAGCCGACGATACCAAGACACAAAGCCCCAGATGATTGCATCCTCGATGAAGCTCGGGCTGTCAAAAAATCTAAGCTGGAAAATGGCGCGAGTGACGGGGCTCGAACCCGCGACCTCCGGCGTGACAGGCCGGCACTCTAACCGACTGAGCTACACCCGCGCTTGGGACGAACAGCGGCGAGCCGTGTGCGTCGTTGGCGGGTGGATAAGGGGTTCCCCGCTGGGTGTCAAGCGGCCGGGACCGCAAGAACGAAAAAGAACGGGAACATTCTTTCCTGCTTGTTTCCGGTGATTGAAATATGCCGGCGGAAGGCTGCTACGCCTGCCTTGATTTGCGCTTGCGTAGCCAGGCTTTGCTGTTTAAAGACCGGCCGTAGCGGGCGATTAGCTCAGTTGGTAGAGCGCTTCGTTTACACCGAAGATGTCGGCGGTTCGAGCCCGTCATCGCCCACCATCACCAAGCCGCGTATCGCTTGTTCACATATAGCTGCGGAGTTTCTTGCCGACGGCCAGGAATCGGATTGGGTTGACGGCGCGGCCATTGTGGCGAATCTCGTAGTGAAGATGTGGACCGGTCGAGCGGCCGCTGCTGCCGGTTCGGCCCACGGTTTCACCCGCCTTCAGTTTTTGTCCGACCTTGACGAGAACCTTGCTCAAATGTGCATAGCGTGTGGCAAAGCCGTTGCCGTGATCGACCTCCACCATCCGGCCGTAGCCGCCTGCCCAACCGGCGCGTACCACAACGCCAGCGGCCGTAGCTTTGGCCTCCATGCCGACCGGAGCGCGGAAATCCATTCCTGGATGAAGTGCGGCAGTGCCGATCATGGGATCACTGCGCACACCGAAGGGGCTGGTGACCGTGTGGCCCGGCGCGGGGTTGGCAAGCGGAAGGCGTCTCGCTTCCTCCTTCACCTGTTCCAGCGCATCCAGGGCTTCGTCCAGTTCTTTGACCTTTGCGTCGAAGATCATCCGATCGTCGATTGGAATCAGGGGGCCACCGACATCGCTCTTGCCGAAATCATCGTGCCCCATGTCGCTGTCTACCGGCAAGCCGGCGGCCCCCAGTGTATCGGCAATAGCACCGGCATTTTGATAGGCGGTATCCGTTAGATTGGCGATCCGGACGAACTGGTCGGACTCGATTGTCTTGAGGGACTCGCTAATAGAGCCGAAGAGATTGCCGGGCTTATCGATCCATGGATCTTGTCCGGAAAGGAAAGTCGTGCGGACGGGCCATTGTGAGAATGGCTGCGTCGAGTCGGCGCCGAGGCTGGCCAGCGTAGCCACAGGCGAATTGCCAGGCGCCTGCGACTCGGCACGTATATCGGGTTTCTCGCTTGGGGCAGGAGCGTTTTCCGGAAGAGCGGCGAGGCCAATCTCGTTTTCCGCCCGCCGTAGAAGCGGTGCCAGTCTGCCATGGCGTTCGTTCAACTGGCTCTGGCGTTCAATCAATTCGCTGACTTTGGTCTCCACCAATTTCTGATCGAGCAATTGCCGGCTTGTGATGTGATCGACTTGCGTACGCAGCGCCGAGATTCGGTCCTCATATACCTGCTGCAGGCGTGCCTGCCTTGCCGCCTCCGCGCCGATAAGATCGTCGCGCAACACGAGATAGGATGTGGCGAGCAGATAGCCAACCGCTATTGCCGCGACGGCTGAACCGAGAAAGGCAGCCATCCAGGGACGCACCGTGAAATGCCGGATCTCGTCGCCGTGGGCGATGATGACAGTATGAGGCTCCTTGCGCTTGCCGAAGACCGTTGAAGGAGTCGATGCTTTCACGAGACCGGCTTTCGTATGCGATAACGAGACAGCCTCATTTATAAATCGTTAGGGTTAACAAAATTTTGCGAAAACTCGGCGAATGGCCTGTCTGAGCCACTACAGTTCCCTCGCGGCCTCGAGGACTGTCTCGGCATGACCGTTAACGCGCACATTGCGCCAGATTTGGGCGATCTTTCCGCCCTGGTCGATCAAATAAGTGGCGCGTTCGACACCCATATAGCGCCGGCCGTATAACTGTTTTTCCACCCACACATTATACATTTCAATGACCCTGCGCTCCTCGTCGGAAGCAAGACAGACGGCCAACTCGTGCTTGGCCTTGAATCTGTCGTGCTTTCTGGCGCTGTCCGGTGAGAGGCCGATCACCATTACGTCAATCTTGTCGAATTCCGGTTTGAGTTGCGAAAAGTCGATGGCCTCGGTTGTGCAGCCCTTCGTGTCGTCTTTGGGATAGAAATACAGCACCACGGGCTGGCCGCGGAAATCGGAAAGCTTGAGCGATCCGCCGCCATCGCGTGGGAGTTCGAATTGCGGTGCCATGTCGCCAATTTGAAGTTCGGCCATAGAGGTGCCCTCGTTTGTGGTTACGTGCAGGCCATCATCGATATATTGTCGCAACGGGATTCGTCCACGATCGAACTGACATGGCGGAAAATCGGGTGGATCAGGAGCCTCCGCGGCACCAGAAAATCAAATTCAGACGAGACGAAATCGCCGATCTGGGAGCCTTTCCGTCGGCGTGTCGAATGCCGCCATTAGGGCGAGCGGCAATCGGAAGCGGGTTCAGGGTTGTGGCGCGTGTGCTCGGTGGCGTCTTGGCCGTTGTGGTGATCCTTGCCGTTGCGGTTTATGCATTGGGCGCTTCCGGCATCGGCACCGAGAAACTGAACGCCGAAGCGGAGACCGCAGTCGAGAACATGGTTGGTTTCGATGTCGAGGTTTCCGTCGGCCAGGCGGGGATTACGCTCGACCGGTCTAGTTTCCTTGCGCTCCAAGTGAATGACGTCGGCCTGAAGCAGGCTGGTGGAGCCAAGATGGCGGATGCCGGAAGTGTGCGTTTCGGTGTGAGGCTTCTTCCGCTGCTATCCGGGCAAGTACGCCTGACCAGCGCGCGCATATCTGACGCGCGCATTGTGACGGCGGTCATGCCGTCTGGCGATGACAAACGCTATACATCGCTGCGCAATACCGACGGGTTGCTGGATCCTGACAAGGTTATTGACGCTGTGTTCGCCTCGGTTCGCGATATGCTCGATGCGGTACGCTTGGATTCGCTGCGCGAGATCGAACTCGACAATGTTGAATTCGTGTTGCCGGAAGGCGAACCCATAAGCGCGGTCAAAGTGGCTCACGCTATTGTTTCGCAGGCGGGGCCGGACAAGATGGTCGCCTCAGCCACCATCGCGCTCGATGATAAGGCGTTGACGCTCGCTGCATCGGCTGCCAGCCATGCTTCCGGCCGGATCACCGGTTTGCAGGCTGACATCGCCATTGATGCCGGCGCATCTGCGAGAGCAGCAATGGCGCCGGCTCTTGGTACGATCAAGCTTCATATCAGCGGCACTGAAGGTGAGGGTGACCAACCACCAAAACTTGCTGCATCCCTTTCGCTGGCGGGCTCGGTGATTGACCTCGGCAGGCGTGGTCTGTTTAAGGCCGATGTAGTCGCCGATGCGGCGCTGGTGAAGGGCACCAATAAGATTGACGTGGGCCAATTGAAGATCAGGAACGGGCACTCCACGCTCAATTTCCAGGGATCGATCGGACCGACACCGATGGCGGGTACTGTCGGCGAAGACCCATCCTATCGCTATGATTTCGTCAGCAACGGCTCGACGCTGATTCCCTCGACATCACCCGAACCTGCGCTCGAATTTATTGCCAGGATAGCTGGGCGCTATCTACCAGCGAAGAACAGGCTTCTGGCAGACACAATCGCGGTCAAGTCCGGCCCCGATGGCGAGGCGCTGGGTACAGCCGCCGTTAACTTCGTTGAGGGCGAAGCGCCGGGCGTGTCGGTTGCCATTAAAGTTCATAACATGCCGGTGTCGCATGTTAAGCAACTCTGGCCATGGTTCACAGCCGGCAATGCCCGGCTCTGGGTCTTGGAGAACCTTTTTGGAGGGCGCGTGACCGATGCCAGCCTGCAATATCAGGTCGTTCCAGGCAGGGCGGGAAATGGCGTGCCGCTTTCCCGCGACGAGGTATTCGGCCGCTTCGTGATCGACGGTTCACGCTTCGACACGGCCGGCCGTATCCCGCCGATTCGCGATGCGGTGGGCGTGGTGGAGTTTCACGGCAATGACGTTGATATTTCGCTGTCGTCCGGCACCGTTTATCTGCCAAGCGGCCGTGTCGTGGCCGCCAGCAACGGCACGCTGAAGATCAAGAGCGCCAACATTTCCCCGGTCATCGGCGCGCTCGACATCGATGTTGCGGGAGAGGCGCCGGCAATCGCCGAACTGGCCTCCTACGACCCGATCAATGCCATGCGCTTTGTCGGCCTTTCGCCCGACGATTTCTCGGGCACTGTTGCTGGGCATGTGAAGGCGGACATCCCGTTGCAATCCGGGGTTGATCCCGGCATGCTCGATTGGCTGGTTTCCCTGGACTATGAGAACCTTTCGATTGCCGAACCGGTTGACGGCCAGGCTATCAGCGAGGCGGATGGAACCATCACCGTCGGCCCGCAGAAGGCTGTCATTGCGGCCAAGGCTCGTCTGAATGGCATACCAGCGGAACTCGACCTGATTGAGCCATTGGAAGACACCGGGCCGCCACGCAGCCGCAAGGTTGTGCTCGTGCTGGACGACAAGACCCGCGAGACTTTGATGCCGGGCTTGGCAACACTCCTTTCCGGCACTGTACGGGTGACGATGGAGAAGGGCACAGGCAACGGGCAGCGTGCATCGGCAGATCTCACCAATGCCCGGCTGAATTTGCCGTGGGTCGGCTGGTCGAAAGGGCCAGGCGTTCCGGCAAAGGTTGCTTTCACCTTGGCGGAGTCAAATGGCGAGACGAGATTGTCCGGTTTCGATCTGGACGGCCAGAGCTTCGCCATCGACGGTGATGTTGTTCTTTCACATGGCAATCTGATCTCCGCCAGTTTCAACAAGGTTCGGCTGAATCGGGGTGACGATGTGGACGTTACGATCAAGCGAACGTCAAAAGGCGGGTATGATGTCGACGTGAAAGGCGCCGCACTCGACGCCCGCTCACTGATCAAGCAACTGATCTCGGATGGGCCAGCCGCCAAAGGTGTGGAATCGGATCCGATATCCATCGACGCAAAGGTGGATTCGCTTACCGGCTTTCATAATGAGAAATTGTCGAACCTGAAATTGAACTATAGCGGCACTGGCGCACGCGTGGGAGACTTGGAGGTGAGTGCCAATGCCGCCTCCGGCGCGTCCATCACCATTGCCAATATTGGCAGCGCCGATGGACGCAAGCTAAACATGAAATCGGCGGATGCCGGTGCAATCCTGCGGTTTCTCGATGTCTACGAGCACATGCAGGGCGGCGGGATCACGCTCGCTTTGTCAGGCAATGGATCGGGACCACTGCGCGGAACCATAGCGGCGCGCGACTTCCTGATTGTGGATGAGCCCAAACTCGCTTCGATCGTCTCGACAACACCGCAAGGCGACCGTCGGAGCCTCAACCAGGCTGTGAAGGGCAGGATCGACGCCTCGCGGGTCAGGTTTGAACGCGGCTTTGCCGAAATCGAGAAGGGCAATGGTTATGTCAAACTCGCAAAGGGTGTGTTGCGTGGTCCGTTGATCGGAACGACCTTCCAGGGCACGCTCTACGACGACGACAACAATATGGACCTGACTGGCACGTTCATGCCTGCCTATGGCCTCAACCGGATTTTTGGTGAACTGCCATTGGTTGGCGCACTGCTTGGCAATGGTCGCGACAGAGGATTGATCGGCGTCACCTATCGTTTGAAGGGAGACGCCAATAAGCCGGATCTTTCGATAAACCCGTTGTCGGTCATCGCTCCTGGCATTTTCCGCTCGATCTTCGAATTCCGGTGATAGTTCAGACCGGTCGCACGAGGATATGTTTCTTCTTGCCCAAAGAGAGCTTCAGACCGTTCTCCTGGTCCAGATCGTCAAGCGTGATCAAGCGCCGGTCGTCGGAAACCGGTTCGTCGTTGAGCCGTACCGCGCCACCTTGAATGTGTCGCCGCGCCTCGCCGTTTGAAGCAGCAAGGCCACTCGTCACGAAAAGAGACAGGATCCCGATTCCATTGATAAACGCGGAACGCGGCACTTCGACGGACGGGAGCGTGTCGGCGGTAATGCCTTCCTCGAAGGTCTTCCGGGCTGTCTCACTGGCCTGCTCGGCAGCATCGCGGCCATGCAGCATCGCGGTCACTTCGGTGGCAAGCATCTTCTTGGCCTCGTTGATCTCCGCGCCGCCCAGTGCTGCCAACCTTGCGGCCTCATCGAGCGGCAACGTCGTGTACAATTTCAGGAAGCGGCCGACATCGGCGTCTTCCGTGTTGCGCCAGTATTGCCAGAAATCATAGGCACTAAGCATGTCCGGGTTCAGCCAGACCGCACCGTTGAGTGATTTGCCCATCTTGGCGCCGGAGGCTGTGGTCAATAGCGGCGACGTGAGCGCAAACAATTGCGGTGTGCCGAGCCTGTGGCCGAGGTCGATGCCGTTGATGATATTTCCCCACTGGTCGGACCCGCCCATTTGCAGGCGGACGCCGTAGCGCTTGTTCAGTTCTACGAAATCATAAGCCTGCAGGATCATGTAATTGAATTCGAGGAACGACAGCGATTGGTCGCGGTCCAAACGCAATTTCACGGAATCGAACGAAAGCATGCGATTAACCGAGAAATGACGGCCGACATCACGCAGGAATTCGAGATAGTTGAGCGGCAGCAGCCAATCGGCATTGTTCACCATCAGTGCGTCGCGGGGGCCTTCGCCGAAGGTAAGATAATTGGAAAAGACTTTTCGGATGCCGTCAATATTGGTCTGGATCGTCTCTGGCGTCATCAGCTTGCGGGCCTCGTCCTTGAACGAAGGATCGCCGATCATACCCGTGCCGCCGCCCATCAGCGCGACTGGCCGATGACCGGTCTGCTGCATCCAATGGAGCATCATGATCTGGATCAAACCGCCTGCATGCAAACTACTGGCGGTCGGGTCGAAGCCGATATACGCCGTGACCGTTTCCTTGGCGAAAAGCTCATCGAGGCCGGATTCATCGGAGATCTGGTGGATGAAGCCGCGCTCGGAAAGAGTGCGCAGGAAGTCGGATCTGAAGGCGGACATTTTTCTTTTCCCGAATATGCCGGACAAAAATGTCGGCATGGCAAGTGGTAACGCGCGCGTTTAGCATCTGCGGCCAAGGAATCACAAGGATACCGACCAAATGGCGGCAATATGCGCGGTTGGATTGATGAGCGGCACCTCGATGGATGGCATCGACCTAGCCATGTTGCGGACCGACGGTGACAGGCTGGTCGAGCGCGGCCCGACACTGTCAGCGCCTTACGATGCTGCGTTTCGCCGGCGTATAGAGGTTTCGCTGGAGGCAGCGAAGAGGATCGAACGGCGCGAGGAGAGGCCCGATGACCTTGCGGTGCTGGAGCGCGAGATCACGGAACGCCATGCCGATGCCGTTGCGGACTTGCTGGCACGCGTCGGCAATGGATGGAGGAAGCCCGAAATCATCGGCTTCCATGGGCAGACCGTGTTGCATCGGCCGCAAAAGGGGCTCACCATCCAATTGGGCAATGGGCCGCTTCTGGCCGCACTGACCGGAATTCCCGTGGTTTATGACATGCGTGCCAATGACATGCGCTATGGCGGGCAGGGGGCTCCTCTCGTGCCCGTCTACCATATGGCGCTGGCTCGGGGACTGCCACAGCCTTATGCCGGCCGTGCTCCCATCGTGTTCGTCAATATCGGCGGAATTTCCAACATTAGCTATGTACCGGCACAGGGCGATCCGATTGCTTTCGATACCGGACCTGGCAATACGTTGATCGATCAATGGGTCACACGGAAAGGGGGCGTGCCGTTTGATGCGGGCGGCGCTATTGCCAGCGAGGGCGGCGTTGTGGAAAGCGTGGTTCAGCGATATCTGAGCAAGCCGTTTTTCGACAGGCCGGGTCCGAAGTCGCTGGACCGCAACGATTTTACATTGCTGGAGGCGCAAAGGCTCGACCTCGCTGACGGGGCGCGGACCTTGGCCGCTGTTTCTGCTCAGGCGATCCTGAAATCGGCAGACCACCTACCGGAAGCGCCACGGCTATGGATCGTCTGTGGCGGTGGCCGGAAAAACCCGCATATCGTTGACGATCTGGTCGATGGTGCGCGGAAGTCGGGTGCGGTCGTCGCCGTTGCCGAGGATGTCGGAATGGACGGTGACGCCACAGAGGCGGAGGCCTGGGCCTATCTGGCGATGCGGTCGCTAAAGGGTCTGCCGCTGACATTTCCGACAACAACGGGATGTCGGGAGCCTGTCACCGGGGGCGTTTTTGCCAAGCCATAGCCATCATTTGCCACTTCTAATTTCGCGCTCGTCGCTATAGCGACGCACCAGTCCAGCCATTTCCGGCGCAGACCCCGTCAAGCCCGCGACCACGCCAGCCCTGTCGGCCAACGGACGGTTCTGGCTGATCTTCCACTTGCCCTGGAGATCCGTGATCTCGATTTCCAGGCCGATAATGCCCTTGATCTGCGCGTCGATGAACGGTGCGGGCGCGTCTGTAACCTTCCATTCAGGCTGACGGCCCTGTTCGTGACTTTGAGTAAGATCGCTGATCTGATTGGCGATCCAATCGCGGTCGTCGACCACCCGCGCCATACCGCGCGCTTGCACCATGACATAGTTCCAGGTCGGGACCACTTTGCCCGTTTCGCGTTTGGTGGCGTACATGGACGGGCTGACATACACGTCCGGCCCCTGAAACACGATCAGAACCGGCTTGTCGGGATTGGCGGAGATCTCCCGCCATTGGCTGTTGGCCCGTGCCAGATGGCAGCGTAAACGGCCATTCGGACCAATATCCGTATCGAGCAGAAACGGTATCGCATTTGCTGTTGGGCCCTCCGAACCTGCGGAGATGAGCAATCCCAACGGGTGCGCACCGATCAGTGCATGCATAACCTCAATACGGTCTTCAACATGGTGTGGCGGCTGATACATCTCGTCTCGGGCTCCGTGTCATGTGCTTATAGTTTTGTCTTGGCCTCTCCGCTTGGGCCTGGCGGCGATTGTGCGCCGACCAGCAACCGCGACAGGGGAACTTGCTTCGGTTTTTGCGCTGGCGTAATGGTGCGGCACATCGAAGGCTTTTGAGCCATGCGATCGTCGGGCCGGTCTTGGTGCTCTGCCCGCCGTAGAGCAACAACATGTGACGACTGGACCGGACTCATGGCGGATGCACTGATATCCATCGTCATTCCCTGCCGTAATGAGGCGGCCAATCTTCCACTTCTTATCGACGAGATCGCGGCGGCTATGCAGGGGCGCGAATTCGAGATCATCGTCGTTGACGACGGATCGAGCGACGATACTCCTGCCGTGCTGGCCGCCGAAGCTGGCAAACGTCCGTTTGCGGTGCGGCATATGCGACACGCCTCGTCCTGTGGCCAAAGCCTCGCCGTGCGTACCGGCGCATGGGCGGCACGCGGAGAAATTGTCGCCACCATTGATGGTGACGGGCAAAACGACCCGCAATATATACCGGCATTGGTGGATGCCTTGCGACAGGCGGGGCCGAACTATGGTGCGGCGCAGGGGCAACGCCTGAAACGACGCGACAGCAAACCCAAGCAATTGGCATCGCGCTTCGCCAACTGGCTGCGCAACGTGATCCTGCATGACGAAACGCGCGACACCGGCTGCGGCCTCAAGGCCGTTCATACGCAGATACTGCGCCGCCTGCCGTTCTTCGATGGCACGCACCGCTTTGTTCCGGCATTGGTGATCCAGGAAGGATACCGGGTCGTCCATTGCGATGTGGTGGATCGTTCTCGTCGCCATGGAAAATCCAACTACGGCATCTTCGACCGCGGTCTGCAGGGCGTTCTCGATCTTGGCGGTGTCTGGTGGCTGAGGCGCAGGCGCCGCAGAATGCCAAGGGCAGAGGAAGTCGGGCATGGGTAGCGTATTTGATCATCTGTTCACCTGGTTCCATCAGGTCTTCATCCTGCAATTCAACGGCTGGGTGCTGCTCGGTTTCGTCGCCCAATTTTTCTTCGGCATGAGGTTCGTAGTACAGTGGCTGGCCTCCGAGCGCGCAAAGCGAAGCGTGGTGCCGGTCGCTTTCTGGTTTTTTTCGCTGGGTGGCGGCGGCCTGCTCCTGATCTACGCCATCCAGCGGCGCGATCCGGTTTTTATCGCTGGTCAGGCGCTGGGTCTGTTCATCTATTTCCGCAATCTGTGGCTGATCGCCAACGAGCGCAAAGCCGCGGCAATGACCAAGGTCGATTGATCCGCCTATCCGGACGAAGGCGAGGGTTCCCGTTCACGGCCAGGCTGAGATGAAGATACGTTATCTGCTTCTGTTTCTATTCAGTCTGGTCATCACGGCGCCGGGTCTGTTCAATATGCCGCCTTTGGACCGCGACGAATCGCGTTTCGTCCAGGCTACCAAGCAGATGGCCGAGACCGGAAATTATATCGATATCCGCTTCCAGGATACGCCGCGTTATCAAAAGCCCGTTGGTATCTATTGGCTTCAATCCGCGGCGGTTGCACTCAGCGGCGAGGGTGCCGCAGCCTCGATCTGGGTTTATCGGCTGGTTTCGCTTCTTGCCGTCGCTATTGCTGTTGTTGGGATTGCCTGGACTGGAACTCGACTGTTCGGACCGAATGCGGGGACGATTGCCGGGTTGGTTCTGGCGGCGATCTTCGGCGTCGCCATGGAGGGACGCACGGCCAAGACGGATGCCGCGCTGCTTGCCTGTTGTGTATTGGCGCAAGGAGCATTGGCGCAGATTTACATTGCGTCGCGCCGAGGCGAACGGACGCCACCCGGCCTGCCCTGGCTGTTCTGGACCGCGCAGGGTGTCGGTATACTGATCAAAGGGCCGATTGCGCCCTTGCTGTCCGCCATTACGATCGTCGCCGTCTCTCTTTACGATCGCGATTGGCGCTGGCTCAGTCGGTTGAAGGCCAAATGGGGACTGACGCTCGCAGTCCTCATCGTGCTGCCCTGGGTCATCCTGATCTCGTGGAAGAGCGGCGGGCTGTTTCTGGAAAATTCGGTCGGCAAGGACATGCTCGGCAAGGTTGCGGGCGGAGCCGAGTCGCATGGCGCGCCACCCGGCTATTATGTGCTGACCTATTCGCTGTTCATGTGGCCTTTCGGCCTTGTCGCGGTCAATGCCGGCCTGCAGGCGCTCAATCGCTTGCGTGACGATGCCCGGCTGCGCTTCTGCCTTGCCTGGTATATCCCGTTCTGGTTGTTATTCGAGCTGATTCCGACGAAGCTGCCGCATTATGTTTTGCCTGTTTATCCAGCCGCCGCATTGTTGCTTGGCTGGTTGGCCACCTTGCCTGCCTCGGAGGCCGCAAGGCCTTTGAAAAATTGGCAAAACTGGCTTTGGTGGGCGACAGCATTCGGCTTTGGCATTGTTGGCTTGGCAATTGCCGTTTTGGCGGTGGCGGCGCCGCTTTATCTCATGGGAACGTTCTCCTGGTGGAGCGTTCCGGCCGCATTGGCGGCGCTTTTTGCCGGTTATCTCGGCTCTTCACGCCGTCCGCAAATGTCGATGCGCCGAATTGCTGCAATCGCGGTTTCCGTCGGCATTGCTTATGCATTGTTGTTTGCCGTCATCGCACCGTCGCTCTCGCCGATCTGGCTCAGTCCGCGTATCGTAAACGCCATGCGCGTCAATGGTGCATGTCCGAACACCGTGCTGGCATCCGTGGGCTATGAGGAGCCGAGCCTGGTGTTTCTGGCCGGGACCGACACGGAATTTACCGATGTGGCGGGCGCGGCGCGGCATCTTCTGTCTGATCCCGTCTGCGCCATGGCATTGATCCCGCTTAAGGACGACGAAAAACTGGCTTCGATCCTGGCTGGCCATGGAAAAAAAGCGGATCGGCTGACACGGATCGATGGCATCAACTATTCGTCTGGTGACGCGCTTTCTCTGGAGCTTTACCGTATCGCGCGGCAATAGGTTGGGGCCAGGCTTGGGAACGGGTTTCGGCAGGGAGCAAATGGACGCTTCGCAAGAGCCGGCTGGGGCAGGGTTCGATGAGGTTCGGGCGCGGTGCGTCGAGAACTTGCGTCGACCGATCTCGATTGTTCATCGCCGTTTCGAGCGCCGCCCGCCGCTCTATCCGCCTACGCCATGGCTGTCATGGGCGCTTGCCGTGCTGCTGCTGGCAGGCATTTGTGTCGTGTTGCTCGATGATGCGGCCGGCCGATACTGGCAGCACTGGCCTTCGCCTCTCAAGGTGTTTGCCGAGGAGACCACGCCGCTCGGGCTTGGCAAATGGTATCTGCTGCCCCCGCTCGCGTGGCTGATGGTGGCCAACCAGATCGATTGGAACAGCCTCTCGCGTGAGCGGCTCGTCGCGGCCTATAATCGCACCTGCCTGTCCTTCTTTGTCCTGATCGCCGTCGGGCTGCCGGGTTTGGCCACTCTCGGGATCAAGCTACTGGTTGGGCGCGAGCGGCCATTCGACTATCAGGATGTCGGAATCCTGTCGTTTCACCCTTTCAAGCTGAGTCCGCTTTATGCGAGCTTCCCGTCCGGCCATTCGACGACGGTCGGCGCCGTCGCCGGCGTGATCATGCTTTTATGTCCGCGCTGGAAATACGGCGTCATGCTTGCGGCGGTCTGGATTGCCTCGACGCGCGTTCTTCTCGGCGCGCATTATCCAAGCGATGCGGTGACCGGCTTCGGCCTCGGCCTCGGCCTGTCCATCATGACGGCACAGGTGTTCGCCCGGCTCGGCTTCCTGTTTCGGCAGACGTCAGCTTCGCTGCCCGTCTTGCGCCGCTCGATGAGAGCGCGGGAGCACAGCCAGGATGGGCCGCGTCAAGACGCCGCCGCGACCGATGCAGTGTTACCGGAGCGCGGATAAAGCGGCTTGGCTTTCGTCTTCCTGGCTGAGCATGATCTTGTCGGAAAACCGCACACACTTTTGCTGAAAATGCTCTATCGCAGCCGTTTCGGGCGCGGGTCGGCCAGTTCGCCGGCCAGGCGGCGGTCGAGATAATCGGCACATTCGTCGAGCAGAAGTTCGGCGTCGTTGGAAAAGAAATGATTGGCGCCGGGCAGCGTCTTTTGCGTGATGGTGATGCCCTTTTGCGTGTGCAACTTGTCCACGAGGCCCTGCACGTCCTTGGGAGGCGCGACCTTGTCGGCGTCGCCATGGATGATGAGGCCCGATGAAGGGCAGGGCGCCAGGAACGAGAAATCATAGATATTGGGCTGCGGCGCGATGGAGATGAATCCCTCGATCTCCGGGCGGCGCATCAGGAGTTGCATGCCGATCCATGAGCCGAAGGAATAACCGGCGACCCAGCAGCTCTTGGAATCGGGATGCAACGACTGCACCCAGTCAAGGGCTGACGCGGCATCCGAAAGTTCGCCGGTGCCATGGTCGAACTCGCCCTGGCTGCGGCCGATCCCGCGGAAATTGAAGCGCAGCGTGGTGAAATCGCGCTTCTGGAACATATAGAAGAGGTCGTAAACGATCTTGTTGTTCATCGTTCCGCCGAATTGCGGATGCGGATGAAGGATGATCGCGATCGGCGCGCTCTTTTCCTTGGAAGGCTGATAGCGACCCTCAAGGCGACCGGCCGGACCGGTGAAAATGACCTCTGGCATATATTCACTCCAACTGCACACTGACGGCGATGCCCGGAACCTTCCCTCAGGTCCACAACGGTTGCCTCTGGCCTTGACGCAGGACAGGCGTCTTCTTAAAAGCTAGTTTAGAATTGTTCAAAACTGGCGGCTCGGCATTTATCATGCTTGGCCAGTCGTGTCGCTTGCGCGTAAATAGGACGGCTCGCCTTGAAATTTCAAGGAAATAACGCGTTCTCCAGGCGCAGGGGCTGTTAACAGGGAAACAATCGGCGAAAATGGCAGCGCAGCGCGCCTATCTTGACCATAATGCCAGCGCACCGCTTTATGAGGCGGCGCGTCTGGTCGTGGTGGCTGCGCTCGATATTACCGCCAATCCGTCCTCCGTCCATGCCGAAGGCCGGTCGGCGCGGCAGGTCGTCGAACGCGCCCGCCGCGATGTGGCGACGCTGGTCAATGCCAGGTCGGAGCATGTCGTCTTTACTTCCGGCGCGACGGAGGCAGCTTCCACACTGCTTTCGCCAGAGTGGCGAATGGGGCGTGGCGCAGTGCGCATGAGCCGGCTCTATGTTTGTGCGGCCGATCATCCCTGCTTGCTGAATGGCGGGCATTTTGCCGCCGACCGGGTCACGCGCATCGGTGTCGATGGCAACGGACTGGTACGGCTTGAAGAACTGAGAGCCGCTCTCGCCGCGCATGACAAGGGGCAAGGCCTGCCGCTGGTGGCGATCCATGCCGCCAATAACGAGACCGGTGTGGTGCAGCCCGTCGAAGACATTGCGGCTGTCGTCAAGGCGGCCGGCGGTGTGTTTGTGCTCGATGCCGTGCAGGCGGCGGGACGTATTATTCTCGATATGTCAAAGCCTTGCGCGGATTATTTGATTCTGTCCTCGCACAAGATCGGCGGTCCCAAGGGCGCTGGCGCCCTCGTCGCCGCCGCCGACCTTATGATGCCGGCGCCGTTGGTCAATGGCGGTGGACAGGAGAAAGGCCATCGTGGCGGCACGGAGAACCTGCCCGCCATTGCCGGCTTCGGCGCCGCCGCGCGCGAAGCGCGGGACAGGTTGACCGACATCGCTTCCGTGCGGGTAAAGCGCGACGAGATCGAGAAAATCGTGACGGATATGGTACCGGACGCCGAAATCTTCGGAGTCTGCGCGCCGCGCCTTGCCAATACGACATTCTTCGCTATTCCCGGCATGAAGGCCGAGACGGCGCAGATCGCGTTCGATCTCGCCGGGGTGGCCCTTTCGGCCGGTTCGGCCTGCTCATCCGGCAGGGTCGGGCCGAGCCATGTGCTGAAGGCCATGGGAAAAGACAATCTCGGCGCGATCAGGGTCTCTATCGGACATCTGACGAGCGACGAGGACATCGTACTGTTCCGTTCGGCGCTGGCAACGATCCTTGCGCGCCGCGCGAATGGGAAGGAAGCCGCCTGACAGGCGGTGGATGGCCGGGAGCCTTGCGCCTGGCAGAGCCGTGCATTGCGTTTTGACCGGGTGATTTTCCGGTTGCGGTGCACTATATGGAACTTACGCCAGAGTGTCGGCCGAGGGTCGCGAGTGGCGCCATAGTTTGAAAACTGCCGGGCCTTGACCCCGGCGTGGATGGAGAACGCTGATGCCTGCTGTGCAGGACACGATCGATCGGGTCCGAAAGATCGACGTCGACCAATACAAATATGGGTTTGAAACCACGATCGAGAGCGAAAAGGCCCCCAAGGGCCTGAGCGAAGAGATCATTCGTTTCATTTCGGCCAAGAAGAACGAGCCGGACTGGATGCTGGAATGGCGTCTGGAAGCGTATCGCCGCTGGCTGACGCTGGAAGAGCCGACCTGGGCGCGCGTTGAACATCCGAAGATCGATTTTCAGGACGTTCATTACTACGCGGCGCCGAAGACCCAGAGTGGGCCGACATCGCTCGACGAAGTCGATCCCGAATTGCTGCGCACCTATGAAAAGCTCGGCATTCCGCTCAAGGAGCAGGAAATCCTGGCTGGTGTTCGCAAGCAGGAAGAGCCCAGCGAGTTGAACGGTGAACTGGCTTCCGACAATATCTACCAGTCGGGCCGCGTCGCCGTCGATGCGGTGTTCGACTCTGTCTCGGTCGTCACCACCTTCAAGGCGGAACTGGCCAAGGCCGGCGTCATCTTCTGTTCCATCTCGGAGGCCATTCGCGAGCATCCGGATCTGGTGAGGAAGTACCTCGCCTCTGTCGTGCCGATCTCCGACAATTTCTACGCGACGCTGAACTCGGCGGTGTTTACCGACGGCTCCTTCGTCTTCGTTCCCAAGGGCGTGCGCTGCCCGATGGAGCTTTCGACCTATTTCCGCATCAATGAGAAGGGCACCGGCCAGTTCGAGCGCACCCTCATCATCGCGGAAGAGGGCGCTTATGTCTCCTATCTCGAAGGCTGCACGGCGCCGCAGCGCGATGAGAACCAGCTTCATGCCGCCGTGGTCGAACTGATTGCGCTGGATGATGCCGAGATCAAATATTCGACCGTGCAGAACTGGTATCCGGGCGACGCCGACGGAAAGGGCGGTATCTACAACTTCGTCACCAAGCGCGGCGATTGCCGCGGCGACCGTTCGAAGATTTCATGGACGCAGGTCGAGACCGGTTCGGCGATCACCTGGAAATATCCGTCCTGCATCCTGCGCGGCGACGACAGCCAGGGCGAATTCTACTCGATCGCCGTGTCGAACGGCTATCAGCAGATCGACAGCGGGACCAAGATGATCCATCTTGGCAAGAACACCAAGAGCCGTATCATCTCCAAGGGCATCGCCGCTGGCTTCAGCCAGAACACCTATCGCGGCCAGGTCTCGGCGCACCGCAAGGCAACCAATGCGCGCAATTTCACCAATTGCGATTCGCTGCTGATCGGCGACCAGTGCGGCGCGCATACCGTGCCCTACATGGAAGCCAAGAACGCGACCGCCCAGTTCGAGCATGAGGCGACGACGTCGAAGATTTCCGAGGACCAGAAGTTCTACGTGATGCAGCGCGGCATTCCCGAAGAGGAGGCTATCGCACTCATCGTCAACGGCTTCGTCAAGGACGTCATCCAGGAATTGCCGATGGAGTTCGCCGTCGAGGCGCAAAAGCTCATCAATATCTCGCTCGAAGGTTCGGTCGGCTGACCGGCGACAAGAAATTCAGGAAGAACAAATGCTTGAGATCAAGAACCTGCATGCCCGCATCGTCGAGGACGGCACAGAGATCATCCGTGGCCTGAACCTTACCGTGAACGCCGGCGAAGTCGCCGCCATCATGGGGCCGAACGGCTCGGGCAAGTCGACGCTGTCCTACATCCTGGCCGGCAAGGAGGATTACGATGTCACGGAAGGCGATATCCTCTACAATGGCGAATCCATTCTAGAAATGGATCCGGCCGAGCGCGCCGCCGCCGGCATCTTCCTCGCCTTCCAGTATCCGATGGAGATACCGGGCGTGGCCACGATGGAATTCCTCAAGGTGGCGATGAACGAGCAGCGCAAGGCGCGCGGCGAGGAGCCGCTGAAAGTGCCGGAACTGCTCAAGCGGGTGAAGGCGGCCTCCGCAACCCTGCAGATGGACATGGGCATGCTCAAGCGCCCGCTCAATGTCGGCTTTTCGGGCGGCGAGAAGAAGCGCGCCGAAATCCTGCAGATGAAGCTTCTGGAGCCGAAGCTGTGTGTCATGGACGAGACCGATTCGGGCCTCGACATCGACGCGCTGAAGGTTGTCGCCGACGGCGTCAACTCGCTGCGCGCGCCGGACCGCGCCATCGTCGTCATCACCCACTACCAGCGGCTGCTCGAATACATCGTGCCGGACGCCGTGCATGTGCTTTACAAGGGCCAGGTTATCAAGTCTGGCGACAAGTCGCTGGCGCTCGAGCTTGAAGCCAACGGCTATGCCGGCGTGATCGGCGAGGCGGCCTGAGGAGGACACCATGAACATGCATGCCCAACCTCAAAGCACGCCCGCCGAGACCGCGCTGATCGACGCGTTCGGCGAGCGCCTGTCGCATTTGCCCGGCGACGGCGAAGTTGCGCTCAAGCGCGACCAGTCGGTCGAGGCGTTGAAGCGGGGTCTGCCGACGCGGCGCATCGAGACATGGCACTATACGGATCTGCGCCGGTTGCTGACGGCCGTTCCGGAGTTTGATGCGACCCTGGCTGGCAAGCCGGCCGCGCCCTTGATCGAGGGATCGCCGGTACTTGCGCTGCTGAACGGCGTCGCCGCCAGGCCGGTCGCCATCGAGGGCGTCGATGTCGAGCGGATATCGGAGAAACTGGGTGACGGCACTTATGCGCCCGCACTCGGCCCCCAAGGTGCTGACGATGCCATCGGCGCGCTGAACAGCGCCTTTGTCGCCGATGGCTGGCTTTTGAACATTGCCGACGGCACGGTGCTGGACAAGCCGATCGAACTGCAGAACGTGCAGGCCGGCGGGCAGGTCCATGCGCGGCTTGCGGCAAAGGTGGGCGCGGGCGTCACCGCCACAATCGTCGAGCGCCAGACGGGCAGCGGGGACGCGCTGGTTTCGTGCGTCGACAATGTCGTCGTCGGCGACGGATCCCACGTCACCTGGGTGATCGTGCAGGAGCAGCCCGAAAGCGCGACGCATCTCGGCCAGTTCAATGCCTGGATAGGCAAGGACGCCAAGCTGACGCTGTTCTTCATGAATGCCGGCGGCAGGCTGGTGCGCCAGGAAATCCGCGTCGCCGCCAAGGGCGAGGGTTCGGACTTCCAGTTGCGCGGCGTCAACCTGCTCTCCGGCGACACGCACACCGATGTAACCATGGTGCTTGACCATGAGGTGCCGCATACCGGTTCGCGCGAGATCGTGCGCAATGTCGTGACCGGCAAGGCGAAGGGCGTCTTCCAGGGCCGCATCAACGTGCATCAATACGCCCAGAAGACCGACGCCAAGATGGCGTGCAACACGCTGCTGCTTTCGGACGACGGCGAGTTCTCGACCAAGCCGGAACTGGAAATCTTCGCCGATGACGTCCAGTGCGGGCACGGCGCCACCGTCACCGAGATCGACCACGGTCATCTGTTCTATCTGATGGCGCGCGGTGTTTCGGAGAAATCGGCGCGCGGGTTGCTGGTCAAGGCGTTTCTGGCCGAGGTCATCGAGGAACTGGAAGACGAGCAGTTGGTCGAGGCGCTGGAAGCCAAGCTTGACCGCTGGTTCGCCACCCATGGATGAATAAGCGTTGAAGATGGATCAGACCGCAAGCATCCGCTACGACGTCGATGCGATCCGGCGCGACTTCCCGATCCTTGCTCAAGAGATTTACGGCAAGCCGCTGGTTTACCTCGATAATGGCGCTTCGGCCCAAAAGCCGCAGGTGGTGCTGGACGCCATCCAGCACGCCTACGCCAAGGAATATGCCAACGTTCATCGGGGCCTGCATTTCCTGTCGAACGCGGCGACGGACGCCTATGAAAAGGCGCGCGAAAGCGTGCGCCGCTTCCTGAACGCGCCGTCCACCGACAACATCATCTTCACCTCGAATTCGACTGCCGCCATCAATACGGTTGCCTATGGCTGGGGCATGACGCATCTGCGCGAGGGCGACGAGATCGCGCTTTCGATCATGGAACACCATTCCAACATCGTGCCGTGGCATTTCATCCGCGAGCGGCAGGGCGCGAAGCTGGTCTGGGTGCCGGTCGACGATCTCGGCGGTTTTCATATCGAGCATTTTGAAAAAAGCCTGACGAAAAAGACCAAACTCGTCGCCATCACCCATATGTCGAATGCGTTGGGTACGGTTACGCCGATCAAGGAGATTTGCCGCATCGCGCATGAGCGCGGCATTCCGGTGCTGGTGGACGGCTCGCAAAGCGCGGTCCATATGCCCATCGACGTTCAGAACCTCGATTGCGACTGGTTCGTCTTCACCGGGCACAAGGTTTATGGGCCGTCCGGCATCGGCGTCCTCTATGGCAAGGCGGAGCGGCTGGAAGCCATGCGCCCCTTCATGGGCGGCGGCGAGATGATCGAGGAGGTGAACGAGGATATCGTCACCTATAACGACCCGCCGCACCGCTTCGAGGCCGGCACGCCGCCCATCGTGCAGGCGATCGGGCTCGGTGTTGCGCTGGATTACATGCAGTCGGTCGGGCGCGACCGTATCGCAGCCCATGAGGCCGATCTGAAGGCTTACGCGCATGAGCGTCTGCGCGCCATCAATTCGCTGCGCATCTTCGGCGATGCGCCGGGCAAGGGCGCCATCGTCTCGTTCGAATTGCAGGGCATCCACGCGCATGACGTGTCGATGGTCATTGATAGGCAAGGTGTTGCCGTCCGCGCGGGCACCCATTGCGCCCAACCGCTGTTGAAACGCTTCGGCGTGACCTCCACATGCAGGGCGTCGTTCGGCATGTATAATACCAGGGCCGAAGTTGACGCCTTGGCCGATGCGCTGGAAAAAGCGCGGAAATTTTTCGGGTGAAGATCATGGATGATGCTGCCACCAACATGACTGAGGATACAGCGGCCAATACGTCGGCCGCCGCCACGAGCATCCATCCCGATGAACTGGCGCGGTTGACCGATGACATCGTTTCGGCGCTGAAAACCGTCTATGACCCGGAAATCCCGGCCGACATCTATGAACTCGGCCTCGTTTACAAGATCGACATCGAGGACGACCGCTCCGTCAAGATCGACATGACCCTGACGGCGCCGGGTTGCCCCGTGGCCGGCGAAATGCCCGGTTGGGTGGAAAATGCCGTCGGTGCCGTGGAAGGCGTTTCCGGCGTCGAGGTCTCGATGGTGTTCGACCCGCCATGGACGCCGGACCGCATGTCGGAGGAAGCCCAGATCGCGGTGGGGTGGTACTGACCTCACTTGCGAAAGTGGCGAATCTTCACCATCTTATTGGATGAATCATCCGGCAGGCCTTGAACCTGCATGGCATGGAGAAGGAAGTATGGGTCGCTTTGCCGTCATATCGATGAGTGAAAAGGCTGCCGCGCGTGTGCTTGAAATCGTGGGCGCCCGCGAGAATGCTCATGGTATCCGCCTGGGAATCAAGAAGGGCGGCTGCGCGGGCATGGAATATACGGTCGATCTCGTGACCGAGCCGAGCCTCAAGGACGATCACGTCGAACGCGATGGCGCGCATGTCTATGTCGCGCCGGAGGCGGCGCTGTTCCTGCTCGGCACCGAGATGGATTTCGAGGCGACGACGCTGCGCACCGGCTTCACCTTCAGGAACCCGAACCAGTCGTCGGCCTGCGGCTGCGGCGAATCGGTCGAGTTGAAACCCGCCGATTTGAAGGCGCTTGCCGAGGCGAGGGCGCAGAGCGCGGTATAGTGCGTCCTTCGAGGCTCACTCCACCCACATGCCCGTTCTCTTGTGCCATTGGGCGATCGATTCGTCGGGGTAGATATCGAATGCCTTGTCGCCGGGCCTGATTTCCGGCTCGACCCAGTTGGCCTTGTATTTCAATAGCAGATGCGTGCGTTCCTTCGGTGCGGGAAGGTCCGAATCCACCGCCGATGCGAACGGATGCACGAGGTCCGGCCATGTCGGGTCATAGAGCCACAGCGCCGATCCGCATTGGGTGCAGAAATTGCGCTCGCCCGTGGAAAGCTCGCACACCGGCCGCTCGTCATCCTGAATTTCCGCGCGATAGACGCCGAGATTGTCTTCGCCGGTTATCTTGAGTGTCGCGGAATCCGCGCCGAGATTGATCGCATATCCACCGCCGCCCTGCTGCTTGCGGCAGATCGAGCAATAGCAAAGCTGGTAGGGCACGGGCGTGTGGCTTTGCACTTCGAAGCGGACGGCACCGCAGCGGCACGATCCTTTGAGCAGAACGGGCATGAGCAGGACTCCTTGACGAGAAAGAGATGATACCATGCGCTATCAATGTGTCAGGGAGGTTCGCTTGCCGCATCAGCGACATGACAGCGGCATGGTGTCGTGAGATGATCGCGGCATGGATGACGAACGTATTCGTGAATTGTTTGAAGGGCTGGGACCGGTCTCGATCCGTCGCATGTTCAGCGGCAAAGGCATCTACCACAATGGTGTAATCTTCGCGCTTTTCCTGCGCGGGGAATTTATGTTGAAGGGCGATGGCGAGATCGCCGCCGAATATGAGGCGGCGGGCGGCAGGCGCTGGACCTACCGCAACAAGCGCCACGGCAAGGACGTCGCCATGCCTTACTGGACAGCACCCGAAAGCGCGTTGGACGATCCGGACGAAATGACTATTTGGGCGTGCAAGGCCTATGCGGCAGGCCTTCGGGTGGAAAAGTAATCGATTTTGTTGGTGCGTCCTTCGAGGCTCGCTTCGCGAGTACCTCAGGATGAGGACCTTTTGCGCTACCCCCCCCCTCATCCTGAGGTGCGAGCCCAAGAGGCGAGCCTCGAAGGACGCACCTAAAACTAAAAATCACAATGCCTTGGCGATCGCCGCTGCCAGCCGCGCATTGTTTTCCACCAGCGCAATGTTGGTTTTCAGGCTCCGCCCGCCGGTCAATTCCAAAATATTGCCGAGAAGGAAGGGCGTCACCGCCTTGCCGCTGATGCCCTGGCTCTTCGCCGCCTTCTGCGCAGCGGCGATATATTCGGCCATCTCATGCGCGGCTATTTCCTGATCCTGCGGCACAGGGTTGGCCACCAGCATGCCGCCTTCGAGGCCGAGCGCGCGGCGCGTTTTGAAAAGATCGGCCATCTGGTCCGGCGTCTCCAGTCTCAGCGGCGCCTGAAAAGAAGACTGCCGCGACCAGAAAGCCGGCATCGTGTCTGAGCCATGGACAACGACCGGAACGCCTCTTGTCTCAAGCACTTCCAGCGTCTTTTCGATGTCGAGGATCGCCTTGGCGCCGGCCGAAACCACGATGACGGGCGTGCGTGCCAGTTCGTCCAGATCGGCCGAAATGTCGAAGCTCTTTTCTGCTCCCTTGTGCACGCCGCCAATACCGCCGGTGGCAAAGACGCGGATGCCGGCAAGAGCGGCGAGGATCATTGTCGCCGCCACCGTGGTGCCGCCGGTGCGCCCCTGCGACACCGCAAAGGCGAGATCGGCGCGCGAAAGCTTCATGGCGTCGGTGGTTTTCGCCAAGGCTTCGCGCTCTTCGTCGGAAAGCCCGATCTTGATGCGCCCGCCGATAACGGCGATGGTTGCCGGCACAGCGCCTTGCGCCGTGACGATCGCCTCGACATTGGCCGCCATGGCCTCGTTGTCGGGATAAGGCATGCCATGGGTGATGATGGTGGATTCCAGCGCCACCACCGCGCGCTTTGCCGCAAGCGCCTCCGCCACGGCCGGGCGGATGTCGATGAAGGGGCGTGCCGTATCCAGCGTCATGTCCTGTCTCCGCGGCCCGGTGGCCCGCATAAGCCTGTCCGGGCGGTTGCCGCCCTATGCCATTTCCCGTGCGCTCGGCACAAGGGCCAGTGCCGTCTCGAAATCGCTTTCAGTGAACTCGGGCACGGCAAGCGGGCTTCCTATGGCAAGGGCCGCTGCTGCCACACCTTCGCGCAGCGCCGCGCGCAAGGGCAGACCGCGCAACATCGCCGCCACCGTGGCCCCCGCCAGCGCATCGCCCGCGCCTGTCACATCGGCTATTTGGGGCAGGGGTGGCGGCGCCAGCGTAAAGCCGCCATCGGCGTCGAAACCGAAAACTGGATTGCTCCCATCGGTTATCACGCCGCTATTGAGGCCCGCCTGCCGAAGATCGGCCATGAAAACCGCCATGGATGCCTCCTGCTCCTGACCCGTCAGGGCGGCTGCTTCACGGCGATTGAGAAAGATCGTTGTCAGCCGGCTGAAGACAGGAACAAGGCGAACGGCCTTGGCCGGTGAAATGGCAATGGCGAAGATGGGCTTGCCCTCCGCCGATAATGCCAGCCGTTCCAGGGCGGCTTGTGGCAAATTCGCGTCACAGAACAGCGCATCGGCAGTCGCGATCGCCTCGCGTATCTTCGAACGCCGGATTTGTTTGGGGAAGGCAAGATCGTAAAGGCTCATGTCGGCAAGGCCGACGATCAATTCGCCTTCACGATCGATCAGCGCCGTATAGCTCGGTGTGGCACGGTCGAGGAACACCGCCGACAGATCGGCGATGCCGGCGCGCGTGATGGCCATGGCCACCGTCTCCCCGGCTGCATCGCCGCCACGCATGGACAGCAGCGAGGCGGAGGCGCCGCGCCGGACAGCGGTGCGTAGCGCATTGAAGACACCGCCGCCGACATCCTCGCGCATCGTGCCGGGATTGGACGCAGCAGGCGCATAGGCGTCCGAAATCTGGCCACGCCGGTCGATATGGGCGCCGCCGACGGCCAGAATGTCCGGTTTTGTCCTCATCTATCGCGTCTTTATCTCATGCCTCGCACCTGCAAGCCAAATGGAGAGCACATTCGCGCCGGACAGGCGTTGCGTTCTCCGATTCGCCGCATTTCTGTACTGGCGATGATATCGATGGCAGCCACTTCATGCCTCTGAATTCATGGTACAAAAAAAGAACAAATATGAATTGCCTAATCTTATCAATGCGCTGCGCATCTTGCAAGATCGGAACAAAAAAGGTACAAACAAAAAAAGCTCACGGCGCGATCAGGCGTCCATTGACGATCAAGGGGTGATGTATCATGGCTCAGAATGCTTTGCGGCTTGTAGAGGAAAGATCAGTGGACAAATCGAAGGCTCTGGACGCGGCGTTGTCACAGATCGAGCGTGCTTTCGGCAAGGGCTCGATCATGCGGCTGGGAGCCAATGAGCAGGTTGTCGAGATCGAGACGGTGCCGACAGGTTCGCTCGGCCTCGACATTGCACTCGGTGTTGGTGGTCTGCCGCGCGGACGCATCATTGAAGTTTATGGGCCGGAAAGCTCGGGCAAGACCACGCTGGCGCTCCACACCGTGGCCGAGGCGCAGAAGAAGGGCGGTATCTGCGCCTTCGTCGATGCCGAGCATGCGCTCGATCCCGTCTATGCCCGCAAGCTTGGTGTCGATCTGGAGAACCTCCTGATCTCGCAGCCGGACACTGGCGAGCAGGCATTGGAGATTTGCGACACGCTGGTGCGTTCGGGTGCCGTCGACGTTCTGGTGGTCGATTCGGTCGCGGCCCTCACGCCGCGTGCCGAAATCGAAGGTGAGATGGGAGATTCGCTGCCCGGCTTGCAGGCCCGTCTGATGAGCCAGGCGCTGCGTAAGCTCACCGCTTCGATCTCGCGCTCCAACACCATGGTCATCTTCATCAATCAGATTCGAATGAAGATCGGCGTCATGTTCGGCTCGCCCGAGACGACGACGGGCGGCAACGCCCTGAAATTCTATGCGTCGGTGCGCCTCGACATTCGCCGTATCGGGTCGGTCAAGGATCGTGACGAGGTTGTCGGCAACCAGACCCGCGTCAAGGTGGTCAAGAACAAGCTGGCGCCGCCCTTCAAGGTGGTCGAGTTCGACATCATGTATGGCGAAGGCGTTTCCAAGACCGGCGAACTGGTCGATCTCGGCGTCAAGGCGGGCGTGGTCGAGAAATCGGGAGCCTGGTTCTCTTATAATTCGCAGCGGCTTGGCCAGGGCCGCGAGAACGCCAAGCAGTTTTTGCGCGACAATCCCGAAACCGCGCGCGAGATCGAACTGGCGCTCAGGCAGAATGCCGGCCTTATCGCGGAGAAATTCCTTGAGGACGGCGGCGCAAAGGATGACGATGACGGCTCGGACAGCGAAGCCGGGGCGATGTAACCGCCCGGCCTCGTCGGACTTTTGTGTTGTTTTGAGTATTGCATCGCCGGCCCTGTGGCCGGCGATTGCATTTCTGGACAGGGTGCGAGGCTGCGGCTAAAAGGCCATGTTCTGTTCCGCCGGGTTGACCGGCGTTTTTTCATGCAAAAGGCAATCTCGATGAGTGGCGTCAACGATATCCGGTCAACCTTCCTCGATTATTTCCGGAAGAACGGACATGAGGTCGTTGCCTCAAGCCCTCTGGTGCCGCGCAACGATCCGACGCTGATGTTCACCAATGCCGGGATGGTGCAGTTCAAGAACGTCTTCACCGGTCTGGAAAAGCGTCCCTATTCGACGGCAACGACATCGCAGAAATGCGTCCGGGCTGGTGGCAAGCACAACGATCTCGATAATGTCGGCTATACCGCGCGCCATCTCACCTATTTCGAGATGCTCGGCAATTTCTCCTTTGGCGATTATTTCAAGGACCGCGCCATTGAACTCGCCTGGAACCTCATCACCAGGGAGTTCGGCCTTTCGAAGGACAAATTGCTGGTCACGGTCTATCACACCGACGACGAGGCGGCCGATTACTGGAAGAAGATCGCCGGTTTCCCGGACGACCGCATCATCCGCATTCCGACCTCGGATAATTTCTGGGCGATGGGCGACACCGGCCCTTGCGGGCCGTGTTCGGAAATATTCATCGATCGTGGCGAGCACATCTGGGGTGGCCCGCCCGGCAGTCCCGAGGAAGACGGCGACCGCTTCCTCGAATTCTGGAATCTTGTCTTCATGCAATACGAGCAGGTGACGAAGGAAGAGCGCGTTGACCTGCCGCGCCCGTCCATCGACACCGGGATGGGCCTGGAGCGCATGGCCTCTATCCTGCAGGGGGTCGAGAGCGTTTTTGAAACGGATCTGTTCCGGCATCTGATTGACGCTGCCGCGTCGGCGCTCGGGCATGCTCCGACCAAGGACAACACCGCCTCGTTCCGTGTCATCGCCGATCATTTGCGCTCGGCCTCCTTCCTCATCGCCGATGGCGTGCTGCCTTCCAACGAGGGTAGGGGCTATGTGCTGCGCCGCATCATGCGCCGTGCCATGCGCCATGGTCAGTTGCTCGGGGCGGGTGAGCCGCTGATGTGGAAGCTGGTGCCGGCGCTCCTGCGCGAGATGGGCCAGGCCTATCCGGAACTGGTGCGTGGTGAGGCGCTGATCACCGAAACGCTGAAGCTGGAGGAAACGCGCTTTCGCAAGACATTGGCGCGCGGCCTGACCCTGCTTGAGGAGGCAACCGGCGACCTTTCCGCCGGTGACATGCTGGACGGAGAAACCGCTTTCAAGCTCTACGACACCTATGGTTTTCCACTCGATCTGACGCAGGATGCGCTGCGCCAACGCAATATCTCGGTCAATCTCGACGGTTTTAACGACGCCATGCAGCGCCAGCGCGCCGAGGCGCGGGCGAATTGGGCCGGTTCCGGGGAGGCGGCGACGGAGACGATCTGGTTTGCGCTGCGCGAGAAACTGGGCGCGACCGAATTCCTCGGCTACGACACCGAGAAGGCCGAAGGCATCGTGCTGTCGCTCGTTGCAGATGGTAAGGAAACGGCGAGCGCGTCGCCCGGCGACGCCGTTGCGGTCGTCGTCAACCAGACGCCTTTTTATGGTGAATCCGGTGGCCAGATGGGCGATACCGGCATTATTTCCGGCGAAGGCTTCTCAGTCGTCGTCACCGACACACAAAAAAAGGCCGATGGCCTCTTTATACATCTCGGCAAGGTCGTCAAAGGCGACGTCAAGGTCGGCGTCGCGGTCGAACTGGCGGTTGATCATGCCCGGCGTTCCAGGCTTCGTGCCAATCACTCGGCCACGCACCTGATCCATGAGGCTCTAAGGGAGGTGCTGGGCACCCATGTCGCACAGAAGGGTTCGCTTGTTGCGCCCGACCGCCTGCGCTTCGACATTTCGCATAACAAGCCTGTTTCGGCCGACGAACTCGAACAGGTGGAGAAGATGGCCAATGAGATTGTCCGTCAGAACGGCGCGGTGACGACCCGGCTGATGTCGGTGGACGATGCACGCGCCGAGGGTGCCATGGCTCTGTTCGGTGAAAAATACGGCGATGAGGTACGCGTCGTCTCGATGGGCACCTCACTTCACGGCGAAAAGGTCAACCGGCCCTATTCGATCGAACTTTGCGGGGGCACTCATGTCCGCGCCACCGGAGATATCGGCCTGGTGCGCATTCTTTCGGACAGCCCGGTTGCAGCCGGTGTTCGCCGCATTGAGGCGCTGACCGGCGAGGCGGCGCGCAGCCATCTCGACGAACAGGACCGCCGTCTGAAGGCCGCGGCGACAGTGCTTAAGATTTCGCCCGCCGATGTGCCGGCGCGCATCGAGGCGCTGCTGGAAGAGCGCAAGAAACTGGAACGCGAACTGACCGACGCGCGCAAGAAGCTCGCCATGGGCGGCGGTGGCGGTGCCAGAGCGGAGGTTGCGAGCGAAACCGTTTCCGGCATCGGCTTCATGGGCAGAGCCGTCTCGGGCGTGGCGCCAAAGGATCTCAAGTCCCTCGTCGACGAGGGCAAGAAGACCCTGGGGTCCGGCGTGGTCGTTCTGATCGGCGAGACGGAAGGCAAGGCCAGCGTGGTGGTTGGCGTCACCGATGATTTGACCGCGCGTTTCTCCGCGGTCGATCTAGTGCGCAAGGCGTCCGCCGCACTCGGCGGGCAGGGCGGCGGCGGCCGGCCGGATATGGCGCAGGCTGGCGGGCCGGACGCCTCGAAGGCAAATGATGCCATTGCGGCGGTCAAGACCGCGCTGCAAGCAGCCTGACGGAAGGCTGCTTTTGGTCTTCAACCGGCTTTTTCGGTGGCGAGGAAACTCGGGCGCGTGCTGATCCGTGCCCACCAGTCGCTGAGTTTCGGGAAGGCTGCTACCAGTTTCTGTCCTTCCTCGACCTTGATGAAATAGGCGATGACGGGGGCGGCATGCAGGTCGGCAAGGCTGATCCGATCTGCGATCAGCCAGTCATTGTCGGCCTTCAACGCCGCCAGCGTCTGCAATGCCGTTTCGGCCGTGCAAAGACCCGCCGATATCCGCTTCTCGTCGGGCGGATTGTGCTCCAGCCGTTCGACGGCGACATCCCACACCATGGCGCGATAGGCGTAGGAATCGATCAGGCCGATGACCTGGTTCATTACGCCAGAGGTTTTCGCATCGGCCGGCTGCAAGGGCGGACCTTTGAACGCCTCATCGATGTAGCGGGTGATTGCAGCCGTTTCGAACAATTGGAAAGTCCCGTGCTCGAAGGCCGGGATGCGGTCGAACGGATGACGCTCCAGATACCAGGCCGGCGAGCCGCCCTCGGCGAAGATGTCTACCGGCACCAGGTCGTAGCCGACGCCCTTCTCCTCAAGCGCCATGCGCGCGATTCGTACATAGACGCTGTAGTCGGCGCCATAAAGGATAGGGCGGCTCATGGCTGAAATCCGCTTTCGGCTATACGTCCGCGCGCATGTTCAGCGCCTCCGCCGGGCTCTTCTTGCGCCGCAAGTCCCCTTCGTTCGCAGAGTTTCATCGCGCCACCGGCGTGATGAGTTTGCTCTGCGAATCGTCTCTCATCCCATGGCCTTCTGGAGGTTCTCGTCCACCTTGTCGAGGAAGCCGGTGGTGGAAAGCCACGGCTGGTCGGGGCCGATCAACAGCGATAGATCCTTGGTCATGTTGCCGGACTCGACGGTCTGGATGCAGACTTTTTCCAGCGTTTCGGCGAAACGCTTGAGGTCCGCATTGTCGTCCAGCTTGGCGCGATGCGCCAGGCCACGCGTCCAGGCAAAGATCGAGGCGATGGAGTTGGTTGAGGTTTCCTGCCCCTTCTGGTGCTGGCGATAGTGGCGGGTGACGGTGCCGTGCGCGGCCTCGGCCTCAACGGTCTTGCCGTCGGGTGTCATCAGCACCGAGGTCATCAGGCCGAGTGAGCCGAAGCCTTGCGCCACCGTGTCCGACTGCACGTCGCCATCATAGTTCTTGCAGGCCCAGACATAGCCGCCCGACCATTTCAGCGAGGATGCCACCATATCGTCGATCAGACGGTGCTCGTAGGTGAGCTTGCGCTTTTCGAATTCGGCCTTGAATTCCTGCTCATAGACATCCTGGAAGATGTCCTTGAAGCGGCCGTCATAGGCTTTCAGGATGGTGTTCTTGGTCGAGAGATAGACGGGATAATTGCGCAAAAGCCCGTAGTTCAGCGAGGCACGGGCAAATTCGCGGATCGATTCGTCGAGGTTATACATCGCCATGGCGACACCTGAACCCGGTGCGTCGAACACATCGTGTTCGATGACATTTCCGTCTTCTCCGACGAACTTGATCGATAGTTTGCCTTTGCCGGGGAAACGAAAATCGGTTGCCTTGTACTGGTCCCCGAAAGCATGACGGCCGACTATGATGGGCTTGGTCCAGCCCGGCACCAGGCGCGGCACGTTCTTCATGATGATCGGCTCGCGGAAGATGGTGCCGCCAAGAATATTGCGGATCGTGCCGTTGGGCGACTTCCACATCTTCTTGAGCTTGAATTCCTCGACGCGTGCCTCGTCCGGCGTGATGGTGGCGCATTTTACGCCGACACCATGTTTCTTGATGGCGTTGGCCGCGTCGATCGTCACCTGGTCGCCTGTAGCGTCGCGATGCTCGATGCCGAGATCATAATATTCAAGATCGAGGTCAATATAGGGGTGAATCAGCTTGTCCTTGATAAGCTGCCAGATGATGCGGGTCATCTCGTCGCCGTCGAGTTCTACGACCGGGTTCGCCACCTTGATCTTCGCCATGGAAAGAGTGCCTCGCTGCCAACAATGAAATGAAAATGGCCGCGCAATCGCCAGCCTCGAAAGATGTCGCCCCTATATCAAAGGGACGGAGAGGGCGCAAACGGGCTTCGCGTCATTGAAGAAATGCGTATTGTCGTCGGCCTGCGGATGGAGACAAGGTTTGAAGACGCTCTTTTCGATCGATGGCTGCAATATCACCGATATTCCCTCCTTCTACGAAGAGATCAATCGCGTATTCATGGCGGGCGAAGACTGGAAGATTGGAAGCCTGGATGGGCTGAACGACATGTTCCATGGCGGATACGGCGCGCTGATCGGCTGCGGCGCGGTCGTACTCATCTGGCGGGACATGGAGAAAAGCAGGGCGGCTCTCGGTTTGGAGGCGACCCGGAAATTCTATCGCGACAAGTTGCAGCAACCGCACCGATACGACGTCAACCGCATCAGCAATGATCTGGCCGATCTGGAAAACGGCATCGGTCCGACCTTTTTCGAGATCGTCATGGACATTGTCGCCGGCCATCCAAAAATCGAGCTGCGGCCCGGCTGAGTCGGCGATTGCGACGCGAATAGCGGTAGCGGGCATTTACGGGCCGGCTTTTTTGCGATTGCTTCATTTTGCAGGCCGATTATGAGAAACGCATGTCCGAAGCACATAACAGTTTGTCCTCCAGCGGCCCGGCCATCATCCTTGTCGAACCACAGCTTGGCGAGAATATCGGCATGGTGGCGCGCGCCATGGCCAATTTCGGCCTGTCCGAATTGCGGCTCGTCAATCCGCGCGATGGCTGGCCGAGCGAGAAGGCAAGGGCAGCGGCAAGCCGGGCAGACCATGTCATCGACGCGGTGAAGGTTTTCGACGATCTGCCATCGGCAGTGACCGACCTTAATTTCATCTTTGCCACCACTGCGCGTCAGCGCGACGGTTTCAAGACGGTGAGGGGGCCTGTGGATGCCGGCCGCATGCTGCGCGGCCGGTCAAGTGCCGGTCAACGCACAGGCATATTGTTCGGGCGTGAACGCTTCGGCCTATACAATGAAGAGGTTGGGCTTGCCGACGAGATCGTCACCTTTCCCGTAGATCCGGGCTTTGCGTCGTTGAATATAGCCCAGGCCGTGCTTCTGATGTCCTATGAATGGATGAAATCGGGCCTGGAAGCTGAAACCGATACCAATTTTACCGGCCCCGAAAGGCAGCCGGCCACCAAGGACCAACTCCACGGCCTGTTTGCGCATCTGGAAGCGGCCCTTGAGGCCCGCGGCTATTTCCGGCCTGCCGAGAAAAAGCCCAAGATGGTGGACAATCTGCGCGCGGTGCTTACCCGTGCCGGCTTTGCCGAGCAGGAGTTGAAGGTTTTGCGCGGCGTGGTTTCCTCGCTCGATTATTTCTCCCCGAGGGAGCCGCGCGGGGCCGGCTATCCGGAGCGCAAGGCCAGGGCCGATCGCAACACGCATACCGACAGAAGGCCCGCCGATGAGTGACAGGCCGCCGGTTCTGATGTTCGATTCCGGCATTGGCGGTCTTACCGTGCTGCGCGAGGCGCGCGTGTTGATGCCGGATCGGCCTTTCGTTTACGTCGCTGATGACGCCGCGTTTCCTTACGGCGCTTGGGAGGAGCCAGCGCTGAAGACACATATCCTTGGCCTGTTTGCCGATCTGCTCGACCGCTTTAAGCCTGAAATTTCGGTGATTGCCTGCAATACCGCCTCGACCCTGGTCATCGAGGCTTTGCGGGAGACATTTCCCGGCCACCCGTTTGTCGGCACCGTGCCGGCCATCAAGCCGGCGGCCGAGCGGACGCGTTCGGGCCTCGTCTCGGTTCTGGCGACGCCGGGCACCGTAAAGCGGCAATATACCCGAGACCTGATCCATCAATGGGCGAGCAAATGCCATGTCCGCCTTGTTGGCAGCAACCGGCTGGCCGGTCTTGCCGAAATCTATATGCGCGACGGTTTCGTGGACGAGGCGGCGGTACGGGCCGAGATCGCACCTTGCTTCATCGAGCAGGACGGCCGGCGTACCGATATCGTGGTGCTGGCCTGCACGCACTATCCTTTCATCGCTAACCGCATGCGCAAGACGGCACCCTGGCCCGTCGACTGGCTCGACCCGGCAGAGGCAATCGCGCGACGCGCGCATTCGCTGATTGCCGATGGCAAAACCGCGCCATGTGAAGACCCGTTGTCGAATGGACCGGATCGTGCGGTCTTCACCTCCGGGCGTACCGATTTCGCCACCCGGCGGCTGATGCAGGGCTTTGGTCTCGCCATTGCCTGACTCCGGAGCATGACCGCGGATCGCGGCTTCACGATTGGGAACACCTCTCGACGGCAGGCGTTGTTTTCCTTTCGAAAGGAGAAATGCCAATGCCGGCCAAGTCCAAGGCTCAGCAAAAGGCAGCGGGTGCTGCCCTTTCCGCCAAACGTGGTGACACCAAGAAAAGCGAGCTTCGCGGCGCGTCGAAAGGAATGTACGAATCGATGACCGAAAAGGAGCTTGAGGAACTCGCTGAAACCGACCGCAAGGGTCTGCCAGACAAGAAGTCGGACTAACCGTAAGTCCCCACGGTCACAAAAACCGATACCCGTGGATATTGGACGCTGAAAAATTCGGATAATCGGTCCAGTGACACCGGCGGAACCGGGCTTTCAGCTTTCCAGCTTGACAGGCTGCCGGTCGCAGTTTACCGAAACGCCGAACATTGGGCGGCAACGTCCGGTGCTCTTTATTGACGTGTCCCGTGGATTTTCCGCAAAGCGTGCGTGGAAATCCTGTCAGGCTTCGAAAACGGAAGCCAGAGGAGGGCGCGTTTCCTTCACCCGGAGCATGATGGTCCGGGTGTATTGTTTTGAAAGGGAATGCGATGAGCAAGCGCGAATCCGCGAAGTACAAACTCGACCGCCGTCTCGGCGAGAATATCTGGGGTCGCCCGAAATCCCCGGTCAACAAGCGTGAATATGGTCCCGGCCAGCACGGTCAGCGCCGCAAGGGCAAGCTTTCCGATTACGGCCTGCAGTTGCGCGCCAAGCAGAAGCTCAAGGGCCATTATGGCGACATTTCGGAAAAGCAGTTCCGCAAGACCTATGAGGAGGCCAACCGCCGCAAGGGCGACACCTCCGAGACCCTGATCGGCCTGCTGGAATCGCGTCTCGACGCCGTTGTCTATCGTTCCAAGTTCGTGCCGACCATTTTCGCGGCTCGCCAGTTCGTCAATCACGGCCACGTCAACGTCAATGGCAGGCGCGTCAACATCGGTTCCTACCGTTGCAAGCCGGGCGATGTCATCGAAGTTCGCGAAAAGTCGAAGCAGTTGGTGATGGTGCTTGAGGCGGTCGGGCTCGCAGAACGCGACGTGCCCGATTATATCGAGGCCGACCACAACAAGATGACCGCGACCTATACGCGCGTGCCCAGCCTCTCGGACGTGCCGTTCGCCGTCCAAATGGAACCGAATCTGGTCGTCGAATATTATTCGCGCTGATCCGCGCCCGCGCCTCGGTTGCAAACACCAGTAAGCCACCCCGGAGGGAAGTTTTCCGGGGTGGCTTCTTTTTTAGGTTGGCGGCCCGGATGAAAATTGTGGAATTGGGTCATTCGAGCCCATCCTGATCTTTCGGACGCGCTCCCTGCGCTTTAGTTTGCCGACTTCGCATGTCTTTGCTTCGAACCGTGCACGCCTTCGAGATGACATGCCCCAGCAGCTCTTCGGCGAATGGGGATAAACAACTAAAAATGCAATAATTCTATGCTGCTCGTATGACAGATTCTCCCTTGGTATTCGCTGAAAGCCGCCGGTTCTCGGATGGCGCCGGACGTTATTTCGCCCTGATGGGGCTGGCATTTGCGGCGCTGGCTGCGATCGTCATTTTCAATCCCACCACCATTGATGGCCATCAGAACCCTCTTTTCAAGGAGGATGGACTGGTCGAACAGCTTTCGCCGGTCCTCTACGGCGCCTGCATCCTGCTGATCCTCGGCATGGGCGGCGTTCGGTTTGGCCTCACACGCGGGCGCAGCCTGCTCCTGATGCTGCTGGTTCTCACATTGCGGGAACTGGATTTCCATGCCCGCTTCACCACGATGAGCATCACCAAGATGAAATTCTATATTTCGGATACGGTGCCTCTGCATGAGAAAATTGCAGGTGTCATCGTGCTCGGGCTGTTGGTATGGCTCGTGCTTGCGCTCCTGCGCACCTACGCACGCCCGGTCTTGAAGGGCATGATGCGCCTGGAGCCGACGAGCCTGGCGACCGTCATCGCTCTCATGCTGATCGCGTCGTCCGAATGGCTCGACGGCGCGCGGCGTTATCTGGCGATGGTCGGCATCACACTCGATCGCCCCGCCATCAACTGGCTTGGCGCGCTCGAGGAAACGCTCGAACTGGGCATTCCCGTATTTGCCTTCCTGGCAATCTGGGCGTATTTCGGCACGCGTCGGGATGCTACGGATCGAAAATTTGAAACATGAAGCATCAATAGAGCCGGGTTTGCCGGAAAGCGGTTGCCATCCGCTGTTTCGGGAGGTTCTCGCGTCTGTAGAATTCAACAAGCTGCGCAAGCGGCTTCTGCGCCAGGCGCGCCAGGCAATTGACGATTTCGCGATGGTGACGCCGGGCCAGCGCTGGATGGTGGCGCTCTCCGGTGGCAAGGACTCCTATGGGCTGCTGGCCCTTTTGCTGGACCTCAAATGGCGCGGCCTGCTGCCGGTGGACCTGCTTGCCTGCAATCTCGACCAGGGCCAACCCAATTTCCCAAAGCATATCCTGCCCGATTTCCTCGACACCAACGGCATTGCCCACCGCATCGAATATCAGGACACCTATTCGATCGTCACAGACAAGCTGCCGGAGGCGAGCACCTATTGTTCGCTCTGTTCGCGGCTGCGGCGAGGGCATCTCTATCGTGTGGCGCGGGAGGAGGGGTGTTCGGCGCTGGTGCTCGGCCACCATCGTGAGGATATTCTGGAGACCTTTTTCCTGAACCTCTTCCATGGCGGGCGGCTGGCCGCCATGCCGCCGAAACTGCTCAATGACGAAGGCGACGTCATGGTGCTGCGCCCGCTCTCCTATTGCGCGGAGGCCGATCTGGAGAAATTTGCCACGGCGATGCGGTTTCCGATCATCCCCTGCGACCTTTGCGGCAGTCAGGACGGATTGCAGCGCAACATGATGAAGGCGATGCTCGACGATATCGAGCGCCGCATGCCGGGCCGCAAGGACACGATGATAAGGGCGCTCACCAATGTGCGCCCCTCGCATCTGCTCGACCGCAAGCTGTTCGATTTCGCCGCACTTTCAGCCGCCGGCTGAGAAGGCGATCACACCGGTGCCCATCATACTGGTGCATTGTGCGGCAGGAACAGCTTGCCACGCTCCGCGATGATGACCATCAGCAACGCCACGATCGATACGCCGCAGAAACCGGCCGCCAGCGGCATGACCGTGCCGTCGAAAGCCTGGCCGATGACCGTGCCGATGATGCCGCCGCCAAAAGTCTGGGTGAAGCCGAGCACGGAGGAGGCCGTGCCGGCAACATGGCCGAGCGGCTCCATCGCCAGCGCGTTGAAGTTCGAGCCGAGCAGGCCGAACAGCAACATATCGAGCGTGAACAGTGTGATGAAGATGGGGAACGATACCGGCCCGACAAGCGAAAGCGCGAACCAGATCGTGCTGACGACGATGAAGGCGACGAGCGCGCCCTGCGAAAGCCGGCGCATGCCGATCGCGCCCACCAGCCGTGAGTTGAGGTAGTTGGACAGCGCCATCATGCTGGCGATCGCGGCGAATACGACGGGAAACCAGACGCCGAGTCCGTAGACATCGACATAGACCTGCTGCGCCGAGTTGATGAAGCCGAACAGCGCGCCGAAGATGAACATGCACGCCAGTGTGTAGCAAAGGGCGATGCGGTTCGAGAGCACGATACGAAAGCCACCCGTCACCGACTGTACGGTGAGGCTGCGCCGGTATTCGGGATGCAGTGTTTCGGGCAGGCGAAATAGCACCCACAGGCTGACTAGAAGCGCCCCGACGCCCATGGCGACGAAAATCAGGTGCCAGCTTGCAAACATCACGATGACCTGGCCAAGCCCTGGCGCCACGACCGGAATTGCCATGAAAATCATGAAGATCAGCGACATGATCTCGGCCATGCGCCGGCCGCCGAAGGAATCGCGGACGACCGAGATGGCGATCACGCGGGTTGCGGCGGCACCTATGCCCTGCACGAAACGGCAGATGAGCAGCGTGGCGAAACTGGGCGCGACGGCCGCCGCCAACGCGCCGACGATATAGATGAGCAGGCCGACGATCAGTGGCGGGCGCCGCCCGAAGCGGTCGGAGATCGGGCCGAAGCCGAGTTGTGCGATGCCAAACGCGACGATGTAGGCCGTGATGACGAATTGGCGATGATTGGCGTTCTCGACGCCGAGCGAGCCGCCGATCTGCTGCAAGGCGGGAAGCATGATGTCGATGGCCAGAGCGTTGAGCGCCATCAGGGCCGCGCACAACGCAATGAATTCCCACCGTGGAATGCGCAGGTTCAATGTCTGCGGTTCTGATTTCTGTTCCATGTATAAAAAATCCGATACTGAAAAGAAATGCGCCGGAAAACCGGCGCATTGACATTCAAAGCCCCGGCCAGGCCGGAGAAAGAAGTTCCGAGGCGTTAAGCCTCGGATCGTACTTCAGGCTGCGCCTTGGCGCTTATGCCTTTTTCCGAGAAGAAACCTTGCAGTTCACCGGCCTGGAACATCTCGCGCAGGATATCGCAGCCGCCGACGAACTCACCCTTCACATAAAGCTGCGGGATGGTCGGCCAGTTGGAATAATCCTTGATGCCCTGCCGAAGCTCGTTCGAGGCGAGCACATTGATGCCTTTATAATCGACGCCGACATAATCGAGGATCTGCACGGCCTGTCCGGAGAAACCGCACTGCGGAAAATCAGGTGTTCCCTTCATAAAGAGCACCACGTCATTGCTCTTCACTTCGCCGTTGATGTAGTCGTTGATACCGCTCATGGAGAATCCTTTCACGCCCGTTCGTTGCAGGCCGAAGCATGCCCTTCAAATAGCCCGCCATGCCGTCCGAAACAAGACGCTTGCCTGGTTCTCGCGGAAATGGCGCAAAGAATGGTGCCGTAGTGGGCCAAATCCAGGGCCGGTTCAGGCGAGAGCATGCCGATGTTTCTACCCACCCGATGAGCGCATGAACGGATGACGCGACGGCTTTCGATGGCAATTCTCATCGGCATTCTGGTTATCGCCGGGCTGGCGTTGGCGCTGTGGTTGCGGCGGTCGGCAACGCCGCCATCGGAAGCCTTGCCACCACCTTGCCACGATAGCGTCTTTGAAGGCGTCGGCTATGTCACCTGCGAGATCGACCTCAGGACCTACGAGATTACGCTGGCGCGCACGGATGCCAATGGCAAGCCCTATGGCACGCTGAAGGCCTTCGACACAGACATGGCTGCGCGCGGCACGCCGGTACTGCTGGCCATGAATGCCGGCATGTATCACAAGGATTTTTCGCCGGTCGGGCTTTTTGTCGAGAACGGCCACGAGACGGCGCCGCTCAATCTTTCCGAAGGCGCCGGAAATTTCTTCATGAAGCCCAACGGCGTGTTCTTCATCGACCGCGCCGGCTGTGCGGTCGTGATGGAAAGTACGGTCTATGCACAGCACCAGCCCGAAGCTGAACTCGCCACCCAATCGGGGCCGATGCTGGTCATCGGCGGGCAATTGCATCCGCGCTTCGAGGAAGACGGTGCCTCGCGCTATGTCCGCAACGGCGTCGGCGTGCGCGCGGACGGCACGGTCGTGCTGGCGATCTCGCGCACGCCGGTTAGCTTCGGCAGCTTTGCGCGGCTGTTTCGCGACGAACTGGCATGTCCCGATGCGCTCTTCCTCGACGGCGCGATTTCGGCATTGTCCAATGGTCGCCGGCTGATCGTGGGCGGCAGATTTCCGGTCGGGCCGATACTGGCCGTGCGGGCGCGGCAGTAGGCTGCATGGACCCGTGGTGGCGAGGCGAGGCTATACTTCACCGTTGCCACGCTGCCTTGCGGCCCTGGCCATTTCAAAGAACGCTCCTCTTGTTTGAGGAAGCAGCGTGAGTTGCCGCCTCGAACGACACAGGGCGGCCAAGCACGCAGGGGAAAGCGGCGGGGTCTTATTCCGGCGCGCTGGTTTGCAGGGCAAGGGCGTGCAGGACGCCGCCCATATTGCCTTTCAGGGCGTTGTAAACCATCTGGTGCTGCTGCACGCGGGTCTTGCCACGGAAGCTTTCGGCCACCACCTCCGCGGCATAGTGCTCGCCGTCGCCGGCAAGGTCGCGGATCGTCACCCTGGCGTCCGGGATACCTTCCTTGATCAGGCTTTCTATGTCGCGCGCGTCCATTGCCATGCTGTATTCCTTGGTTCCGTCTCAGGTTTCCATGAAGCGTGGAAACCAGGATTCGTGGGCGGCCTTCAAGTCCGTTACAGATATGGCATGCGCCTCACCCAGTTTCAAATCGGCCCCGCCGGTGGAGCCGATTTGCACACAGGCAATGCCAAGCTTCTCCTGCTGCTTGCGCAAAGCGTGCCATTCGGCGCTTTGCGGGTCCAGCGCGATGGTGACGAGATAACGCCCCTGATCCTCGCCGAAGAAGACGGGGACGGGGTCGGATTCTTCCGGAGCGCCGATGGTTGCGCCGATGCCGGAAACCATCGCCATTTCTGCCAGCGCCACCGCCAGCCCGCCATCGGACAGATCGTGCACGGCCGTTGCCACACCCGACCGGATCAGGCCGCGCACGTGATCGCCAACCGCCTTTTCGTGGTCGAGATCGACTGAGGGCGGAGGGCCGTCCACGCGCTCATGGATGTTGCGCATATAGATCGACTGGCTGAGATGGGTGCCCCAGCTTGACGGCGCGCCGATGAGCAGGATCATCTCACCTTCGGCAGCGAAGCCGACACGCGCCATTTTCGACCAATCGTCGATCAGCCCGACGCCGCCGAGGGTGGGTGTCGGCAAGATGCCTTGGCCATTCGTTTCATTGTAAAGCGAGACGTTGCCGGACACGATCGGGAAATCGAGCTTGCGGCAGGCTTCGCCGATGCCTTCGATGGCCTTGACAAGCTGCCCCATGATCTCCGGCTTTTCCGGATTGCCGAAATTCAGATTGTCGGTTGCGGCCAGCGGCACAGCGCCGGTGGCTGTCAGATTGCGCCAGCATTCGGCGACCGCCTGCTTGCCGCCCCGGTACGGGTCGGCCTCGCAATAGCGCGGCGTGACATCGGAGGAAAAGGCCAGCGCCTTGGTCGCATGGCCTTCGACGCGCACGACGCCGGCGTCACCGCCCGGCCGTTGCAGCGAATTGCCCTGGATCAGCGTGTCGTACTGCTCCCATACCCAGCGCCGTGAAGAAAGGTCCGGCCCGGCAAGCAGCTTGAGGAGCGTATCGGCAATATCGGCTTGCGGAATGTCGTCCATCGCAAGCGGCTTGTGCGTTTTAGGCTCCGCCCATGGCCGGTCATATTCCGGCGCTTCGTCGCCCAGTTCCTTGATCGGTAGATTGGCGACCTCTTCGCCCTGGTGCAGGACGCGGAAGCGCAGATCGTCGGTGGTCTTGCCGACAATGGCGAAATCCAATCCCCATTTGACGAAGATCGCCTTGGCCTCGGCCTCCTTTTCCGGGCGAAGCACCATGAGCATGCGTTCCTGGCTTTCGGACAGCATCATCTCATAGGCGCTCATCCGCTCCTCGCGCACCGGCACGGTATCGAGATCGAGTTCGATGCCGAGATCGCCCTTGGCGCCCATTTCCACGGCCGAGCAGGTGAGGCCGGCGGCCCCCATGTCCTGAATGGCGATGACTGCGCCCGACGCCATCAGTTCGAGGCTGGCTTCCAGCAGGCATTTTTCGGTGAACGGGTCGCCGACCTGCACGGTCGGGCGCTTTTCATCGATTTTGTCATCGAACTCGGCTGAAGCCATGGTCGCGCCGCCGACACCGTCGCGGCCGGTCTTGGCGCCGAGATAAACCACCGGCAGGCCGACCCCCTTGGCTTGCGACAAGAAAATGGCATCGGTCTTGGCAAGGCCCGCGGCAAAGGCATTAACCAGGATATTGCCGTTATAGGAGCGGTCGAAATTGACTTCGCCGCCGACTGTCGGCACGCCGAAGGAATTGCCATAACCGCCGACGCCGGAAACCACGCCGGCCACCAGATGCCGCGTCTTGGGGTGATCCGGCTCGCCGAAGCGCAGCGCATTCATCGCCGCGATCGGACGCGCGCCCATGGTGAAGACGTCGCGCAAAATGCCGCCGACGCCGGTCGCAGCCCCCTGATAAGGCTCGATATAGGAGGGGTGGTTATGGCTCTCCATCTTGAAGACAACGCAGTCGCCATCGCCGATATCGACCACTCCGGCATTTTCACCGGGACCCTGGATGACGCGCTCGCCCGTCGTCGGCAGGGTGCGCAGCCATTTCTTCGATGATTTATAAGAGCAATGCTCGTTCCACATCGCCGAGAAGATGCCAAGTTCGGTGAAGGTCGGTTCGCGCCCGGTGAGTTCGAGGATGCGCTGATATTCTTCCGGTTTCAGCCCATGCGCGGCAATCAGTTCGGGCGTGATCGGGCGGGTGTTGGAAACGGTCATCGAACTTCAGTCGCTCCACCAATGTAGGCTTTCCTAAAGCCTGAAATGCGGCGATCCGCAAGGATTGCGGCATTGCAGGAACAGGAAACCGGTCTGTCAGGCTTTAGCCGCGCAGGTGCCGTCGCCGCTCTGCCAGCGGGCAATGTCGGCGCCGATGCGCGAACCGAGCGTCTCGCCCATCAACGGCCCGAATGCCTCGACCCGGCTGGAATTGCCGGTGGCCTGCACCACCAGCAGCGGCTTGCCGCCATAATGCTTCGCCGGCACCAGAAGGAAGCGCGGCGTGCCGCCGAAATTGTTGAGTTCGTTGGCCATCTGGTACGGTTTGAACGCCGGGTCCTTGCTGGCGATCCAGCATTTGTGCGCCGCGATCGCCACCTGCTCCATGGCGCGCAGCGAGGCGCTTTTGCCCGAAGGCGCGTCGTTCTTTGAACCGGATTGGCAGGCAGCCAGGCCAAGTGCCACGAAACCCAAGGCAATTGCGCCGGCGATGGAAAGAGGTTTCGACATGGCATCCAGGCTCCGGCTTCGGCAAGCGTGGGAAAGATCAGGCGGCCAGCTCCAGCGCGCCCTCGAACAGAGCCCGCCCGTCGCTGCCGCCATGTGCCGCTTCGATGAGGTTTTCGGGATGCGGCATCAGGCCGAGAACATTGCCGCCCGCGCTGACGATGCCGGCAATGTCGTTGATCGAGCCGTTCGGATTGGTGTTTTCGGCATAACGGAACACCACCTGGCCTTCGCCTTCGATGCGGGCCAGCGTTTCAGCATCGGCGAAATAATTGCCGTCGTGATGCGCGACCGGGCAGCGGATCACCTGATTGGGCCGATAGCCGCGCGTAAACGCGGTGTTGGCGTTGACGACCTGTAACTTCACTTCGCGGCAGACGAACTTCAGCGAGGCGTTGCGCATCAGCGCGCCGGGCAACAGGCCGGCCTCGACCAGAATCTGGAAGCCGTTGCACACGCCGACGACCATGACCCCCCTGGCGGCCTTTTCGGCCACCGCCCGCATGACGGGCGAGCGCGCGGCGATCGCGCCGCAGCGCAGATAATCGCCGAAGGAAAAACCGCCCGGAATGGCGATGAGATCGACGTCAGGAATTTCCGTGTCGGTCTGCCACACCGTTACGGGTGCATGGCCGGAAATCTTGGTTAGCGCCGCGATCATGTCGCGGTCGCGGTTGAGGCCGGGAAGGAGGACGACGGCGGATTTCACCTCAGGCAATCTCCACCGCGTAATTCTCGATCACCGTATTCGCCAGCAGTTTGTCGCACATGGCTTTCAGGTCGGCTTCGGCCTTGGCTTTATCGGCACCTTCAAGCTCGAGGTCGAACACCTTGCCCTGCCGTACCTGGCCGACGCCGTCGAAACCGAGGCCGGTCAGCGCGTGCTCGATCGCCTTGCCTTGCGGATCGAGCACGCCGTTCTTGAGGGTGACGGTGACACGGGCCTTGATCATGTGGTTTCGGCTTCTCCGTTGCATTCCGGTTGTGCGTCCTTCGAGGCTCGCTCCGCTCGCACCTCAGGATGAGGACCACAGAGCAACCGACCTTCCTCATCCTGAGGTGCGAGCGGAGCGAGCCTCGAAGGACGCACTGTTCTACCTCAATGCTTGGTGGTCTTCGGGTCGGTGGAGGCGACCAGCACGGGGCCGGTCGGCCGGGGCGGCTCGTTCTCGTTCATGATGCCGAGACGCCGCGCGACTTCCTGATAGGCTTCGACCAGTCCGCCCATGTCGCGGCGGAACCGATCCTTGTCGAGCTTGTCCTGCGTGGCGACATCCCACAACCGGCAGGAGTCGGGTGAAATCTCGTCGGCGACGACGATGCGCATCATGTCGCCTTCGAACAGGCGGCCGCATTCCATCTTGAAATCGACGAGTTGGATGCCGACGCCGAGGAACAGGCCGGAGAGGAAGTCGTTGACGCGGATGGCCAGCGCCATGATGTCGTCGATCTCTTGCGGGCTGGCCCAGCCGAAGGCGGTGACGTGCTCTTCCGACACCATCGGGTCGTCCAGCGCATCGGCCTTGTAGTAAAATTCGATAATCGAGCGCGGCAGCACCGTGCCTTCCTCGATGCCGAGGCGCTTCGACAGCGAGCCGGCGGCGACGTTGCGCACCACGACTTCCAGTGGAATGATCTCGACTTCCTTGATCAGTTGCTCGCGCATGTTGAGCCGGCGGATGAAGTGCGTCGGGATGCCCATGCGGTTCAGATGGTTGAATATGTGCTCGGAGATGCGGTTGTTGAGCACGCCCTTGCCGTCCACGATCTCATGCTTCTTGGCATTGAAGGCAGTCGCATCGTCCTTGAAGAACTGGATCAGCGTGCCCGGTTCCGGCCCTTCGTAAAGGATCTTGGCCTTGCCTTCATAGATGCGGCGGCGTGATTTCATCGGATTTTTTCTCTGGTTGTAGGGGCAGGCGGCGGCAACCGGCCTCTTTCTGCCGCGCAACCGGCGGCCACCATGGGTCTCAAGCCGGGTCTCTAGCGCAATCGCGGGCTTTGCTCAATCGACAAATATGGCCGGTCAACCGCTTTCGCCATGGAAATGCCGCAAGACCTGTCTCAACAGGGGGAAAGGATATTGACCGACCCACGTCCTTTTGATTTGAGCGTCATCGCAACTTAATTCACCGTCGCCGAATCGGCATCCGACTCTGGAGGGAAACGATGAATAATCTGAAAGACCGCGAAGAAGGGTTCGAACGCAAATTCGCGATCGATGAGGAGTTGCGGTTCAGGGCGATGGCCCGGCGCAACAAGGCGCTTGGCCTGTGGGCAGCCGAGAAACTGGGCAAGGCCGGCGCCGATGCCGAGGCCTATGCGCGCGAAGTTGTCGTCGCCGATATCGAGGAGGCCGGCGATCACGATGTTTTCCGCAAGATCCGCAAGGATTTCGACGCGGCCGGCGTCGAGCAGTCGGATCACCAGATCCGGCGTACCATGGATGAACTGATGGCCAAGGCCATCGAGCAGGCCCGAGGCGCCTGACGGTTCAAGCCGCTGGACCAATCGGCTGCGGCCTGTGCGGCGGCTTTTCCTTTGCCTTCTCAGCGGTTCCCGGTTGAAACTGGAATCGATCAATGAGGAGCGTGCCAATGTCACTGAAATCACGCCTTGCCGCCGGCGAGACGCTTTGCACCGCCTGGTCTGGGGTGCCCGATGCGCTGACGGTCGAACTCGTCGCCCAACAGGGCTTCGACTGCGTGACGCTCGACATGCAGCATGGCGGCCATCATGAGGACAGCGTTCTGCGCGGTCTGGCACCGGTGCTTGCCGCCGGCAAGCCGTCTTTGGTGCGCATTCCGGTCGGCCGTTTCGATATGGCCAGCCGGGCGCTTGATTTCGGCGCCGAGGCGGTGATCGCACCGATGGTCAACTCCGTCGAGGACGCCAGGCAGTTCGCTGCAGCGATGAAATACCCGCCGGTTGGCGCGCGCTCCTGGGGGCCGACCTATGCCTTCCCCCGCCATGGGCAAGGCAGCCAGCAGGACTGGCTGCGCAAGAGCAACGAGCGCACACTGGCCTTCGCCATGATCGAGACGCGCGCGGCGCTCGACGTGCTCGACGGGATACTGGCAACGCCCGGCATTGATGGTATCTTCCTTGGGCCGTCGGATTTTTCCATCGCCTGGACCAAGGGCGGCACGGTCGATTCCACGCATGAGGACATGATGGAGACGATCGCGGACGTGGCGGCGCGTGCCCACGCGGCCGGCAAATACGCGGCTATTTTTGTGGTCGACCCAGCCGTCGCGGGACGGGTGGTAAAGATGGGCTACCAGTTGCTTGCCATGGGTTCCGAGCATGCGCTGATTGCGCTGGGCGCCTCGGTCCTGCTGGCCGATGTAAAGAAGTCGATCGGCAATCGGCAGTAGCCAACCGGAGCAAATTGCTTCGATTGCCAACTGCCCTTCTGTTCACAGCCGTGTCATGAACTGCGCGAAAGTCATGGAGCCTTCCGGCCATGGCCCATGGCCGGATTCGGCATTGAGATGGCCGGCCTCGCCGGCATCGATGAACAGCGAACCCCATGCCGACGCAATATCCTCCGCGACAGGAAACGGACAGTAAGGGTCGTTTCGGCTGGCTATGGTGATCGACGGAAAGGGCAGCGGATCGCGCGGGTACGGCCCAAATGTCATCAGGTGTCTTGGCCTGATTTTTGGATTGGCCACATCCGGCGGCGCGACGAAGAAAGCACCGGCGACCCGGTTGCGGAAATTCTGCATCGCTTGCACGACGCTTGCCACGCCGAGCGAATGGGCGACGAAGACCACCGGCCGGCTGGCTTCGTTGACGGCTTTCGCCACGCTGGCGGTCCAGTCCTCGCGAACCGGCTTCGACCATTCCGCCTGCTCGACCCTGCGGGCCGTGGACAGCCTGGCTTGCCATCGGCTTTGCCAATGATCGGGGCCGGAATTTGTGTAGCCCGGCACGATGAGAATATCTGCGTCCTTGACCTTCATGGTGCCGCATGTAGCCGCGAAGATAGCGTGTTGCAACGCCGCTTGGTCGACCATAGGTCACAAATAATGAACATGATGTTCATATAATGCGTACTTGTGTGAACGATGCTAAGCGACGATTTTCTATGGCAGCAGGCGAAAGGCGATCGGCAGCGGGAACTTGTTGAAAGGTTCCTTCCGATTGCCGGCTGCCCAATCCAATTGCCAGGAGAATAGCTCGATGAGTGAACTGCCTTTTGCCGCCACCACGCCTATCAGCGTCGCCCGTGTCGGCCTGAAAGCCCGAAATGCTGACGCGCTGGCGGCTTATTACCGCACCGTCGTCGGGCTCGATGAACTGAACCGGGACGGTGAGACGATCACACTCGGCGCTGCAAACCGGCCTTTGTTGTTGCTGGAGAACGATCCGGCAGCCAGGCCGGACGCCCCGCGCTCTGCGGGCCTTTTCCATACGGCCTTTCTCTTGCCTTCGCGGGCCGATCTCGGCCGCTGGATCAACCATGCCGTCGAACACCGTATCGCTATAGAAGGCGCGTCGGATCACCTTGTCAGCGAGGCCGTCTACCTGACCGATCCGGAAGGCAACGGCATTGAAATCTATGTCGATCGCCCGCGTGAAAGCTGGTCATGGAACGGTTCGCAGGTCGCAATGAGCACCGAACGGATGGATATTCCCGCGGTCGTCGGCAGCGTTCCGGCTGGCGATGCCGGTTGGCAAGGGGCGCCAGAAAACACCGTTGTCGGCCATGTCCATCTGCGGGTCGGCGATCCAAGGCAGGCCGAGGCCTGGTGGCATGACAGTTTCGGCTTCGATACGGTGGCGCGCTACGGTGCGCAGGCAGTGTTCCTGTCGTCTGGAGGCTACCATCACCACATCGGCGCCAATGCCTGGCAGAGTGCCGGTGCGGATCACCGCGATCCCGGTCGCAGCGGTCTTGCCTGGGTCGAGATGCGCTCCGCGACGGCAAAGCAAGAAACGGCAACACAGGATCCGTGGGGCACGGTCATCAGGACGGTGCCGGGGCAGCCCGGTTGAGGCGGCCTGCCGCGCCGGCTATTTGCCGACGATAATGGTGCGGGAATGATCGAGATCCTGCGACCCGGCCGGATCGAAGAAGCCGCCGAAATAGAGAAGGGCGGCACATAACAGCACCGCCGTCGCGAAGCCGCGCATGAACCAGCCTGCGTGGCCGCGACTATTGTCGTGATCGAGTTCGTGTTCAGCCATGTTCAGTTCTCACACAAGGTGCCCTTAAACGCGGGCAGGTGATGCGGGTTCCGACGATGGCGCTGAGCCTAACCCTCGCCGAATACCCGCCTGAATATGGTATCGACATGCTTGGTGTGGTAGCCGAGATCGAATTTTTCTCGAATATCGGCCACCGATAGCGCCGCTGTCACGTCCTTGTCAGCAAGTAATTCCTCAAGGAAATCCTTGCCTTCCTCCCACACCTTCATGGCGTTTCTCTGCACCAGGCGGTAGGCGTCCTCGCGCGAAACGCCAGCTTGCGTGAGGGCCAGAAGCACGCGCTGCGAATGCACCAGCCCGCGGAACTTGTTGAGGTTCTTTTCCATGTTCTGCGGGTAGACGAGCAATTTATCGATGACGCCGGTCAGCCGCGCCAGTGCGAAATCCAGCGTGATCGTGGCATCCGGACCGATCATGCGTTCGACGGACGAGTGTGAAATGTCACGCTCGTGCCACAACGCCACATTCTCCATCGCCGGCATGGCATAGGCGCGCACCATGCGTGCCAGACCGGTGAGGTTCTCGGTCAGCACCGGGTTGCGCTTGTGCGGCATGGCCGACGAGCCCTTCTGGCCGGGCGAGAAATACTCTTCCGCCTCCAGCACCTCGGTGCGCTGCAAATGGCGGATTTCGATGGAAAGCCGTTCGATGGACGAAGCGATGACGCCGAGCGTGGCAAAGAACATGGCGTGGCGGTCGCGCGGGATGACCTGCGTCGAAACCGGCTCCGGCTTCAGGCCGAGCTTTTTCGCGACATGCTCTTCCACGTAAGGGTCGATATTGGCGAACGTGCCGACCGCGCCGGAAATGGCGCAGGTGGCGATGTCTTCGCGTGCGTGCACCAACCGTTCACGGGCACGCGAAAATTCTGCATAGGCTTCGGCCAGTTTTATGCCGAACGTCGTCGGCTCGGCATGGATGCCGTGGCTGCGGCCGATGGTGACGGTGTCCTTGTGCTCGAAGGCGCGGCGCTTGAGCGCCGCCAGAAGGGCGTCGATGTCGGCGAGCAGAAGGTCGGCGGCGCGGGTGAGTTGCACCGCAAGGCAGGTGTCGAGCACGTCCGACGACGTCATGCCCTGATGGATGAAGCGGGCGTCCGGCCCGACGAATCCGGCCAGATGGGTGAGGAAGGCGATCACGTCATGCTTGGTGACGGCCTCGATCTCGTTGATGCGCGCCACATCGAATTCCGCAGCGCCGCCCTTTTCCCAGATCGTCCTCGCGGCCTCCTTCGGTATGACGCCAAGCTCGGCCAGCGCGTCGCAGGCGTGCGCCTCGATCTCGAACCAGATGCGGAAGCGGGTCTCGGGCGACCAGATGGCGACCATTTCGGGCCGCGAATAGCGAGGGATCATCGATCAGTCCTGATTGCAGCGGAAGATGCCGCCTCCTAACAGAACGGGGCGCAATGCTCAACGTAGCGCACACGCCGTTGAAACTCGCTTTTTCACAAATGCGCGGCGCATCCAAATGCCACCCCGTTCGTTGTGGTGGGCATCGAATGGAGAAGCATCATGAACGATACGGCACGAATTCGCGAACATATGGAAGTGATCGGCGCCGATGGCGTCCATGTCGGCACGGTGGACGGCGTGGAAGGTGAGCGCATCAAGCTGACGAAGAAGGACAGCGGCGAGGGTCGCCATGAAGGCCATCACCATTACATCCCCTTGAGTCTCGTCGCCGAGGTCGAGGGGGACAGGGTGCGCCTGTCCGCCAATTCGGACGTGGCGGTGATGTTCGAAGAGGAAAAATCCGATCCGGTTTGACCTCAGTTACATTCGCGCTGACCATACCGGCAGAAGATCGCCCTCGGCCGGCGTGGCCGCATGGACGCCGCGCGCAATGGCGCGGGCCATGGTGGCGCCGGCGGCGGCATAAAGTTCGATGGCCGCGATCGGATCTGGCGCGATGCCGCTTTTCCCGGTGGCCAGCGCGAAAACAAGATCGCCGTCGAACGGCGTGTGGCTCGGCCATATGGCGCGCGCAAAGCCGTCATGCGCGGCGATCGCCAGCCGTTTGGCGGCGGCCTTGGTCAGAACGGCGTCGGTGGCGATGACGGCGATCGTCGTGTTTTCCACCGGGCCGTTGCGGCGATGTTTCAGCACGATGTCCTGGCTTTCGGGCGGCAGAGGATGCGGCAAGCCAAGGCCGCCGAACTCCGTGCCGATCTCCTGCGCCGCTGCCCAGAAATTCCGGCTTGTGCCGACCGTGGCCGAGCCGACGCCGTTGACGGCGGCCAGCGCGCCGACGGTGATGCCATTGGCAAGCACCGTCGAAGCCGAGCCCAGCCCGCCCTTGAGGCCGGCGGTAGTGGCGCCGGTTCCGGCGCCAATCGTGCCGAGCGTGAAGTCCAGCCCGGCGTTTTGCGCGGCCTCGTAGCCGAGTTCGCGATAGGGCGGATAGCGGCCCCAATCCTTGTCGCCGCCATTGGCGAGGTCGAACAGGATCGCCGCCGGTACGATCGGCACGATATGGCCGAAAGCGTTGAAGCCGATGCCCTTTTCGCGCAATGCGGCCTGCACGCCGGACGCCGCGTCGAGGCCGAAGGCCGAACCGCCCGAAAGCGTGATGGCGTTGACCGTCTCGACCAGATTGTGTGGCTCCAGCAGGTCGGTCTCGCGCGTGCCGGGCGCACCGCCCAGCACTTGAACGCCGGCCACCGCCGGTTCGTCGCACAGAACCGCCGTGACACCGGATTTCAGCCGCGCATCCTGCGCATTGCCGATTTTCAGCCCGGCGACGTCGGTGATGAGATTGCGGGGGGCGGCGCGAAAGCTCATTTTTCCTCCAGCGGCACGAAATTCTGGCCATCGAAGCGGAAGACCCGGTAGGGATTTTGGGCAAGGTCGCCCTTGTCGTCGAAGCGTATGGGGCCGATTGCGGTGTTGAAGTCATGCCCGGTCAATGCCTCGCCCAGCGGCGTCCCCGAGGCTTCCGCACCAACCTGCGTGGCGATTTGCACCGCGGCAAAGGCCGGCAGGGCATAGCCGTCCGGAATGATCTTGGCGGCAGAAAAGGCGTCCAGCGCGGCCTTGTCCGCTGTCTGGCTCCATTCGGGTAGGGCGACCATCAGCGTGCCTTGCGTGTAGGCAACGTCGCCGGAAGCGATGCGCAGGCTTTCGCCGCCGGCGAACACCATGTCCGCACCGAGCTTGCCGGCGTCGCGGGCCATGATGGCGATATCGGACCCGTCACCGCCAACGAACACGCGGGCAGCGCCTGCCTTCTTCAGCCGGCCGATCAGGCCGATCTGGTTGTCCATGCCCGGCCGGAACGTATCGATGAAGACCGGTTTCAAACCACTCCGCTCAGCCGCCGCGCGCACCGTCTCGGCTATGCCCCGGCCATAGATGGTGCCGTCATCGACGATGGCGAAGAAGTCGTTGCGCCATTGCCGTGTCACCATCTCGGCTACTGCCCGACCCTCGGCATCCTCGCGTGGCGCCAGCCGGAAGATCGGCCAGCCGGTCTTGTCGCGCCCATCGGTCAGGCTGTCGGTGCGCACGCCAACGGTGATGACCGGGATGCCCGCGTCTTTCAGGATAGGCAGCGCCGCCTCGATGGCTTCACTGCACAGGAATCCGACAACCACGTCGGCTTTTTCCGTTGCGAATTCCCTTGCCGCTGCCGCGCCGCCCTCGGCTGTGCAGGCATCGTCCACCACTTTCAGCGATGCGCCGCCGGCATCGGCGGCAAGCCTTGAGCCGGCATCGATCTGCCGCCCGAGAATGGCGCTCGGCCCCGACAGCGGTGCGGATACGCCGATGGTCAACGCCTCGGCGGCGCTATCGGCGCACAAGGCTGCCAGCGCGGCTACGGTTAAGACGACGAGTCGCATTCGCTGGACGTAGCCCCTTTCACCGCGCACACTTCATCATATCGCTCAAGACCTAAAGGCTGGGCGTGGGCGACGCAACATGGCCAATCGGCCGTGCCGCATCGCCCGCTTGCTTGTGGCATAGATTATACGGCCATATATAGCGGTATGGTTGGTTTTGGACCTGCGGAGCAGGGATATGGGAATTTGTCGGTGCTGAAGAAAAACGACATAGGGCCGCAGGCCTATCGCGACGCGATGAGCCAGTTCGCCGGTCATGTGCATATCGTCACCACCGACGGGCCGGCAGGCCGGCGCGGCGCGACGGTGATCGCGGCCTGTTCGGTGTCGGACACGCCGCCGACGATCCTCGTCTGCCTCAACCGCGAAAACATCAAGAATGACGCCTTCCTCAAGAATGGCCGTTTCGCGCTTAACACGCTGGCCTCGCACCACAGGCCGCTTTCGGTCGCTTTTTCCGGCCTGACCGGCCTTGCACCGGATGAACGTTTTGCGCTTGGCCAATGGGAGACCATTTCCACCGGCGCACCGACGCTCACTGACGCGCTTGCCGTATTCGACTGCGAATTGATGGACACCAAGGATATTGCCACCCATCGTGTGCTTTTTGGCAAGGTGACAGGCTTGCGCACCGGCGATAACCTCGAGCCGCTCATCTATCACGACCGCGCCTATCATGTGCTGACCGGGCGTGTGCCTGCATTTGCGGAGAAGGAATGACCGAGGTGAAACCGCGCGCCGTGCCGGGGACGATCGACGAGACGCTCGATCTCCTGACCGGGGCGGATTACGTCGCGGATCGTGCGCTGGCGACGGTGCTGTTTCTGGCGTTGCGTATGCAGCGGCCGCTGTTCCTCGAAGGCGAGGCGGGCGTCGGCAAGACCGAGATTGCCAAGGTGCTGGCCAATTCGCTCGGTCGCCGCCTGATCCGCCTGCAATGCTATGAGGGCCTCGACGTTTCCTCGGCCGTCTATGAGTGGAACTATGCCGGGCAGATGATCGAGATACGCATGGAGGAAGCCGCCGGCAAGGTCGAGCGTTCCGCCATGGAGCGGAACGTGTTTTCCGAAAAATACCTGATACGCCGCCCGGTGCTGGATGCCCTGACCGGCAAGAAGGGTGCCGCCCCGGTCCTGCTGATCGACGAACTCGACCGCACGGACGAGGCGTTCGAGGCGTTCCTGCTCGAAATCCTGTCGGATTTTCAGGTGACGGTGCCCGAGCTTGGCACGATCAAGGCGAAAGAACCGCCGATCGTAATCATCACAACCAATCGCACCCGTGAGATTCACGACGCCCTGAAGCGCCGCTGCCTTTACCATTGGGTCGATTACCCCGATGCCGAACGCGAACTGGAGATCGTGCGCCGCAAGGTGCCGCAGGCCAACAGCCGGCTTTCGGCCGAGGTGGTGTCCTTCGTGCAGAAATTGCGCGAGATCGAACTGTTCAAGGTGCCTGGCGTGGCCGAAACCATCGACTGGGCCGGCGCGCTGACTGAACTCGACAAGATCGCGCTCGATCCCGAAACCGTTTCCGACACGATTGGCGTGCTTTTGAAGTATCAGGACGATATCGCCCGTATCGGGCAGGGCGAGGGCCGGCGCATCCTCAACGAGGTCAAGGCCGAGCTCGCAGCGGCCGAGTAGCAGCGCCATGACTTCTTCCACTGGTTCAGTCGTGACTGCGGCGGCCCCACCGGAAGGCCGCATCGCCGACAATATCGTGTTTTTTGCCCGAGCGTTGCGGAAGGCGGGCATGCGTGTCGGCCCGGCCTCGGTCAAGGAGGCCATCGAGGCGGTGCTGGCCGCCGGCATCGGCAGCAGAGACGATTTCTACTGGACACTGCACGCCGTCCTGGTGTCGCGGCACGAGGATCACGCGACGTTCGACGAGGCTTTCCGGCTGTTCTGGAAGTCGCGCGAACTGGTCGAGAAGATGCTGGCCATGTTCTCTCCGATCGCGCCCGACCATCGCGAGAAGCAGAAACCGCGCGCCGCTGAAAACCGGGTCAGCCAGGCGTTGTTCGAGGGCCACCAGAAGGACCGCCCGCCACGCGAGATTCCCGAGATCGAGGTGGACGCGCGCTTCGCGGTTTCCGGAAATGAGGTGCTGCGGGCCAAGGATTTCGCGCAAATGAGCGCGGCTGAACTTGCTCAAGCGCGTAAGGCGATTGCCGAACTGCGCCTGCCCTTCGATTGGGTGGCGACGCGCCGCTTCAGGCCGGATCCGCGTGGTCGGCGGGCTGACCCGCGTGCCATGATGCGCGCGGCCGCCCGCACCGGCGGCGAACTGATCCTGCCGAAATTCCGTTCGCCGCGCGAGATGCATCCGCCGCTGGTCGTTCTGGCCGACATTTCCGGCTCGATGAGCCAGTACACGCGTATTTTCCTGCATTTCCTGCATGCGTTGACCGAAAAACGCCGGCGTGTCCATGCCTTCGTCTTCGGCACAAGGCTCACCAATATCACGCGGCAGATGCGCCATCGCGATCCGGACGCGGCGCTGGCGGATTGCGCGGCTGCCGTACAGGACTGGTCGGGCGGCACGCGCATTTGCAATACGCTGGGCGAGTTCAATCGCTTATGGTCGCGCCGTGTGCTGGGGCAGGGCGCGGTGGTGCTGCTCATCACCGACGGGCTGGAGCGCGACGACATCACCGGGCTTTCGCAGGAGATGGAGCGGTTGCAAAAATCCTGCCGCCGGCTGATCTGGCTCAACCCATTGCTGCGCTTCGACGGTTTTGAGGCGAAAGCGCGCGGCGTGGTGGCCATGCTGCCCCATGTCGATGAGTTTCGCGCGGTTCACAATCTGGATGCGCTGGCCGATCTTGTCGCCTCGCTGGGTGGGGCGTCACCGCATGCCGCCGACCCGCGCCGTTGGCTGGAGGCTGGCACGTCGCGCGCGGCGTGACCATATAGGAAGGGGCGTAGGGAGAAACGAAGATGCAAAACGATGTTCATCTCGATGCGGCTCGCGATCCGCTGATTATCGCCGAGGCCTGGGCGAAAGAGGGGCGCGAGGTCGCGCTTGCCACGGTTGTTGAAACCTGGGGCTCGGCACCGCGCCCGACCGGCAGCCATCTGGTCATCGATGCCGAGGGCAATTTCCATGGCTCGGTTTCAGGCGGCTGTGTCGAAGGGGCGGTGGTCACCGAAGCCATGGACGTGCTGGGCAGCGGCAAGCCGCGCCTGCTGGAGTTCGGCGTCGCCGACGAAACGGCCTGGCGCGTGGGGCTTTCCTGTGGCGGCAAGATCAAGGTTTATGTCGAGCGGCTTGGCTGAAATGGATAATTTTGTCGGTTTGCCTCTCTACGTTGCCCCTCTCTGTCCTGCCGGACATCTCCCCCACAAGGGGGGAGAACGGCCTGCTTCATATCTTTCGCCAATCTTCAAGGTTGCAGAAGGGGCGGTGTGGCTGAAATTGCTGATCTCCCCCCTTGTGGGGGAGATGTCCGGCAGGACAGAGAGGGGTAATTTTGGGCGCCAGCCTTCAACAGAGGGCACATACCAATGAATCTCAAGACCCTTGAAGCCCTGAACGCGGCGCGCCGCGAACGCCGCGCCGTCGTGCTTGTCACCGACCTTGCCGATAGCGGCGACAGGCTGGTGCATGCGGGTGAAAGTGTCGAAGGCGAACTTGGCACGGCCATTATGCGTGCCTTCCAGACCGGCCGCTCCGGTTCGGTCGAGGCCGATGGCAAGACGTTTTTCCTGAACGCCCATCTGCCGGCGCCACGCCTTGTGGTGATCGGCGCGGTTCATATCAGCCAGGCGTTGGCGCCGATGGCGAGGATCGCCGGATACCCGGTCGAAATCATCGACCCGCGTACCGCCTTTGCCACCGAAGATCGCTTCCCCGACACCACGCTTTATGCCGAATGGCCGCAGGAGGTGCTGGAGCGCCGCCCGCTCGACAGCTATACCGCGATAGCTGCCGTCACCCATGATCCCAAGATCGACGACTTCGCGCTGAAGGCCGCGCTTGATGCCGGGTGCTTCTATGTCGGCGCTCTGGGCAGTAGGAAAACGCATGCAAAGCGTGTTGACCGGCTTGCCGCCCTTGGCGCGACGCAAGAACAAATCCAGCGCATTCATGCTCCCATCGGCATCGAGATCGGCGCGGCAAGCCCGTCCGAAATCGCAGTGGCGGTGCTGGCGCAGATCATCCGTGCCTTCCACGAGCGTGGCATGGAGGCACAAGAGGCAGCAGCATGAAATTCGGTCCCGTTCCACTCGATGAAGCTGAAGGCGCGATATTGGCGCACTCCACTGTTGTTGGAGACAAGAGGTTGCGCAAGGCAATCCGGCTCAGCTCCGACGATATCGCCGCCTTCCGTGCCGTCGGGCTGAAAGAGGTCATCGTCGCGACGTTGGCCGACGATGACGTGGACGAAAATACCGCCGCCGAGCGCATCGCCGGCGCTTTGCATTTCGCCGGTATCGAGGCTCGCCCGGCTGCAACGGGCCGGGTCAATCTGCATGCCACGGTTTCGGGAATCTTCACCGTCGACAAGCCGCTGATCGACGCCGTCAATACGGTCGATCCCGATATCACGGTTGCCACCATGCCACCCTTCGCGCCGATGGTGGAAGGCCAGATGGTGGCGACGATCAAGATCATCCCCTTCGCCATTTCGGAGGCTGTGCTTGAACAGGTGCTGGCGCTGGCCCGCCAGCACGAGGCGTTTCGCATGCACGCCTACAAGCCGTTTCGCGTCGGGGTGGTGCAAACCGTCCTGCCCAGCATCAAGGACAGTGTTCTGGACAAGACGCTGCGTGTCACCGAAGCGCGGCTGGGGCGCACCGGCAGCAGTGTTTCGAACGAAATCCGCACCCCGCATGCCGCAGCGGAGGTGGCTAAGGCGATTACCGAGTTGGCCGCCGACAGCGACATGGTACTGGTCTTCGGCGCGTCCGCCATGAGCGACCCGGACGAGGACGTGATTCCCGCCGCGATCCGCGCTTCCGGCGGTGAAGTTTTTCGCTCGGGCATGCCGGTCGATCCGGGTAATCTGTTCGTGCTCGGCGAGCGCGCCGGCAAGCCGGTGCTCGGTGCGCCTGGCTGCGCCAGAAGTCCCAAGGAAAACGGCTTCGACTGGGTGCTCGACCGCATCGTCTCTGGCGTCGGTGTCACCAAGGAAGACATTGCCGGCATGGGAGTCGGCGGCCTGTTGATGGAAATTCCGACCCGGCCGCAACCGCGCGAACCGGCACCGGTTCCGCTGCATCCCGAAATTCATGTCGTGCTGCTCGCCGCCGGGCGCTCCAGCCGCATGGGCGGCCCGAATAAACTGCTTGCGCTGTTCGAGGGCAAGCCGCTGGTGCGCCGCACCGCCGAGCGTGCGCTTGCATCCACGGCGGCAGGAACGGTAGTGGTCACCGGCCATCAAAGCACGCGTGTGCGGGAGGCCCTGTCCGGCCTTGCCGTATCCATGGCCGACAATCCCGGTTTTGAGATCGGTCTTGCGTCTTCGCTCAAGGCCGGCGTGGCGGTGCTTCCCCAGCAGGCCGCCGGCGCGCTGGTCGTTTTGGGCGACATGCCGGACGTTTCAAGTGCCGATCTTGACCTGCTGATCGAAGCGTTCCGCAAATCCGGCGGTCTTGCCGTGGTGCGGGCCGCGCATCAAGGCCATCGCGGCAATCCGGTCATCTTGCCGCGCTCGCTGTTTCCGGCAGTCGCAAAGCTGGAAGGCGATACGGGCGCGCGCCATCTGGTCGAGGCCGAGGGGCTGGACGTGGTGGATGTCGAGATCGGTGCGGGTGCCGCCGTCGATGTTGATACGCCCGAGGCGCTGGCGCGCGCCGGTGGGGTGCCGCAGGGTTGACGCCTCCACATTGACAAATCATGCCGAAGCAATCCATGCCTTGGACATGATTTGGTCAGGCTGTTTCTCACGGATTTCGCGATTCTGTGCGGTCCTCATATTGGCTGCCGGAATCATGGCCTGGCCTGCCATGGCCGCCGGAACCCTCACCCTCAAGCCCTTCAAGGACGAACTCTTTGCCTATCCGGCGCTGCTTTCGTCGGAGAAGGGAAAACTCTATCGCGTCTTCGATTATCGCGAGATGCGCGATATCAATGGCCGCGACCAGATTCCAGAACGCCGCGTGCAGGCGAAATACGTCTCGACAGGGGTGCGCGGCGTGCAGCAGGATCTGGTGCTGAAAACAGACGCCGGCTCCATCCGCCACGTCGCGGTGGGCAAGACAGAAGGCGCTGCCATCATCACGATTTACCTGCACGGGCAGGGCGGTTCGCGCCGGCAGGGGGTGGACGATTTCACCTTTGGCGGCAATTTCAACCGCATCAAGAATCTGATGGCGCAAAATGGCGGGCTTTATCTGTCGCCGGATTTCTCCGATTTCGGCGACAGGGGCACCGCCGAAATCGCCGCGTTAATCGCTCACTACGCCGCGCAGTCGCCCAAGGCGGAAATCTTCGTCGCCTGCGGCTCGATGGGGGGCGCGATATGCTGGAAACTAGCCGGCCGCAAGGATACCGGCAATCGCATCGACGGGTTGCTGTTGTTGGGTTCTCTGTGGGATCAGAGCTTCTTTGAAAGCCCGGCTTTCAAGCGGCGCATTCCGGTGTTTTTCGCGCAGGGCAGCCACGACAAGGTGTTTCCAGTGGAGCATCAGGAAGCGTTCTTTCGCTCCATTCTGGCCAAGTCGCCGGGCTATCCGACCCGCTTCGTGCGTTTCGAAACCGGTACGCACGGCACGCCGATCCGCATGGCGGACTGGCGTGAGGCGCTCAACTGGATGCTGTCGGTTTCGAGGTAAGGTCTCAGGGCGGTGTGTTGTAGTCGATCACCGTTTGCGGATCGACCTGGCCGTCATAGGAGGCATCGACATCATACTGCACCAGGGAGAAATGGCCGTCGCGCAACAGATAGGTGCCTTGCGAGGACGCATCGCCGACACCGCGCCATTTGTCGTCGGAGGTGATGGTGCGCGCCTGTTCGTCATAGCCTGAATTGATCAGCCGGTCCTCGGTCTGGAAGCCGATGACATTGACAGATTCGACCTCGCCCTGCGTGTCGCCATTTGCGTAGCGGATATCGAGTTCGGGCACCGTGAACTGCAATTGCCTGACATGGCCGCTACTGTCGTCGATGTAGTAGACGGCGCTCTCGTTATACGCGGCCATCGAACAGAAGAAGCGGAACAGGCGCATTGTGCGTTCGGGTTGATTGGTGTCGCTTTCCGCATTCTGGTACGGGATCGCATAGGCCTGCGGCTCGCCCTTGGGGCCATCCGGAGGGTCCTGGCATTGCCCGCCATAGGCCAGCATGAACTGCGCGCGTGCGGCATCCAGCGACGTATCCTTTTTCGGCGGCGGCGGCCCGTCGCCGCAGCTTTCGGGAAGCGCTTTTTCGAACGGTGCCTTGGAAGGCTTCAGCGAACCTTTTTCGATATGGATCGGATTGAAGGGCGGCCCTTGGATCTGCGCATTCACCTGTCGCAGCGTATAGCAGCCGGCAAACACCGCTTGGCTCCCGTCCTTGGCGGTGGCGCGGATGGCGACGGGCAGTTGGTAATAGATGCTGCCGGCGGCACCCTCTTCGCCGGCATTGCCGATATCGACCTCGACATGGTCGGTGCCGTCATAGCCCTTGACGAACGTGTCGAAGTCCTTGGCGGGTTTCGGATCGCTGAAATAACTCCACGCACGGGCATATTCGTGCCGGTTGATGGCGCTGTACAGCGAGCGTACCACGGCGGCCGGGTCTGACCGGTTGTCGATGTAAGGCGCCTCGGCTGCCATTGCCGTGCTGCTCAAAAGCACGACAAGGCCGGTTGAGACCGTCGCGGCAAAAAGCGGGTTTCGCATCAAAATCTCCGTTCGATGCGAAGAGTCTAGCATGGAATAAGGCGGCGCGGTGGCGTGCGGAAAGCGGCTGCAAATCGGCCTCCGGCTTTGCCGGGAAGCCCATCGGTTCGCCGGATCAGCGCAAGGCTTGCGCGCGGGCGATGCGCGGGAAATCCGCCGGTTTGACGGTGATTTCGCGGCGCTCGCCATGGCTCATCGCATATTGCAGGACAAGCACCACGCCGGTGCGCACAGACTCCTGCGGACGTGGACGAGAGAACATTTCAGTAAAGAACCCCATGATCAGGCCCCGTGTTTGTCCTCCCTCATGCTGCATATAGGTGATTTGCGACGATTGTGCGGTGCAACATCGTCGCGGTTGGCGATGGCCACCGGTTCTTTTCGCCGCACCTGCGCCGCGCCAGTTTCTAAAACTGGATTCGCTGCGGGCATTCATTTTTAACGCGCCGCTTTTATGGTCCGCCGAAATGCCTGTGGATCAGGCGAAGAAGCAGGCAGGAGGCCAGGATCGCTACCGGACCGAAGCAGGATTTTGCGTCTTTGCTGGACGACCTGTTCGTCGCCTCCAAAGGAGAGGAGGGCGCGGCGAAGCCGTCTATTCCCTTCGATTATCTGGCCGTGGTGGACGAGCTTCATTCGGGGCGAATTAAGGTGTCGGGCGAGGTGCTGGCCGAGCACTATCGCGAGTCCGGAGCCGGCCTTGCCACTGATTTTGCAGCCATTTTGGCGGATGCCGACCTGTCCGGTCCCGGCAATGACCACGAGGCCTTGCCGTCCGTCGATCCCCATACGATCGCCGCCGAACTCGGTCTTGACCGGCCCAATGCCGATCTCAAGCGCCTGCGGCGCGATTTCGCCTTTGCCAATCATCCTGACCGGGTTTCGCCGCATCTGCGCCAGCGCGCGGCGGTGCGCATGCAGATCGCCAACATGCTGATCGACGAGGCGCGCCGCAAGGCCTTGTCCGCCGCGAGGCGCTGAATCGCATTGTTGTTTCGATTGTTGGGCCATATGCGCCAATCCAGCCGATCGATGCGGGATTCGCCAAGGTTTCGGCTGCTTCAAGGCGTTGATCGCGGCTTGCTGGCCCGATTTTTGGCATAACCGATTGTTGGCTTGATTGTTGAGCGCATTTGTTGCGTCAGGGGTTGGCGCACATGCGGCCTATGGCTATGTTCGCCCTCCTTCCCCGCGCCGCGCGCGCCCACAATCCCGGAGCACTTCAATGCACAAACGCCGCCTTGGCCGGAGCGATCTTCTTGTCTCGCGCATCTGTCTCGGTTCCATGACCTGGGGCCAGCAGAACAGCGAGACCGAGGGCCATGCGCAGATGGACCTGGCTTTCGCGCGCGGCGTCAACGCCATCGACGCGGCCGAACTTTATCCGATCCCGCCCAAGGCCGAGACGCAGGGGCGCACCGAGGAGATCATCGGAAGCTGGATGCAGGCGCGCGGCAATCGCGACAAGGTGGTGCTGGCTTCCAAGGTGGTCGGGCGCACGGCGAATGAATGGTTTCGCGGCGGACGTCCGTCAAAGCTGGTGCGCGCGGATATTTTTGATGCCGTCGAGAAGTCGCTCAAGCGGCTGAGGACCGACTATATCGATCTTTACCAGATTCATTGGCCGGAGCGCGACACGCCATGGGGCGCCAATCCCAACCGGATCGGCGCGGTGCCGCCGCGTGCCGATGCCGTGGCCGCGCCGGCGGGCGAAACGCCGATTGCCGAAACGCTTTCGGTGTTCGACGAATTGGTGAAGGCCGGAAAGATCCGGCATTACGGGCTTTCCAATGAAAGCACCTGGGGCCTGATGCGCTTTACTGCCGAGGCCGGGAAGGGCATCGGCCCGCGCCCCGTGTCGATCCAGAACGCCTACAATCTCGTCAATCGCACCTTCGAGGTGAATCTGGCCGAAGCCTGCGAGCGGGAGGACGTCGCGCTGCTTGCCTATTCGCCTCTGGCACAAGGCTATCTGACCGGCAAGTATGACCACGGCGCGCGGCCGGAGGGATCGCGCACGCAACTGTTCAACCGAGGCGCGCGCTATGAGACGCCCAATGCCGCCGAGGTGCTGCTCGAATACAACGAACTGGCGCGCAGCTTCGGCATGGAGCCGGCCCTGTTTGCTGGTGCTTTTGTGCTGAACCGGCCGTTCGTTGCGTCCAGCATCATCGGCGCGACCAGCATCGCGCAACTGGAAGTGGCGCTTTCGGCGGCCGACGTGACCTGGACCGAGGAGATGCAGACGGCGGTGGATGCCGTGCACCAGCGGGTCGGCAATCCCTGTCCGTAAGGTAGCGGCGCGCGCTCAGGTTTTCATCGCGCTGCCGAAGCCGGTGAGGAAGGCGGTGAGGTTGTCGCCCAGCGCATCGCACAGATAGCCGCCTTCCTGCACGATTACCGTTGGCAGGCCCAGCCCGGCAATTACCTCGGCCATGCGGGAAAATCCGGGCGTCGTTACCGAAAGCCCGCCGAATGGGTCGCCCTCGAAGGCATCCAGCCCCAGCGCCACGACCAGCGCGTCGGGCGCGAAGGCGCGGATGCGGCGCAAGGCCGGTTCGAGCGCAGCGAGAAACGCCTCGTCGCCGGATTTGCGGGGCAAGGGCAGGTTGAGATTGTAGCCGAGGCCGGGGCCTTCACCACGCTCGTCGGCATGTCCCCAGAAGAACGGATAAAAGCGCACCGGATCGGCATGCAGCGAGACGGTCAGCACATCCGGACGGGCATAGAAGATGCCCTGCGTGCCGTTGCCGTGGTGCAGGTCCACGTCGAGGATCGCGACCCGCGCCGCGGATTTGCGCAAGGATTGCGCGGCCACCGCCGAATTGTTGATGAAGCAGAAGCCGCCGGCGGCGTCAGTGAAGGCGTGATGGCCGGGCGGGCGGCACAGCGCATAGGCGGCGGGCGCACCCGCCATCACCGTCTCCGCCGCCTCCACGGCGCTCCATGCGCTCCACAGCGCGCTTTCCCATGTCTCGGCCGAGATCGGGCAGGCGGTGTCGGCCATGTGATAGCCGGCCTGGCCGACGGCGGAAGCCGGATATGAGCCGCCGCGCGCGAGTGCGTGGATATTGGGGATGACCTCCTCGGATGCGCCCTCGATCCGCTGCCAGCGAATAAAAATATGTTCGAGGAAATCGAGATATTCGGGCGTATGCACGGCGGAAACCGGTCCGAGGCCGTGGTTGCGCGGACGCTCGATGGTGACGCCGGCTGCCTTGGCGCCGGCTTTCAGGCGTTCGACGCGTTCCGGTTGTTCCGGGTTGGGCTTCTGCGCGCCGCTGGACAAAAACATCTTCGGATTGTGACGTTTCTGTTCGTCGGCATAAAAGGCTTTCATTGTTCTCCCTCGGGCTTGTCGTTATTGGCGAAATCCAAAAAGGCTTCGCCCGTGATCCGGTGCACATGGTCGTCATCGCGATGCGGCAGGCCGATGCGCTCGTAGAAGCGTTGCGCGCGAAAATTCTCGCTATCGACGACCAGTTCCAGATAGGCGCCGCCTTGCGCGGCGACGTTGCGTGCCAGATGACGCAGCAGCTTCTCCCCGATATTCAGGCCGCGGAATTTTTCATCGACGAAAAGGTCTTGCACATAAACGCCGGGCTGCGCCAGCCAACTCGAAAAAATCGGGAAATACAGGCACATGCCGGCGAATGTTGAATCGGTTTCTGCAATCAGCACCGAAAAAGCCGGCCTGTCGCCAAAGCCGCAGCGGCGAATGTCGTCCGCCGTCGCCTTGACCTTGTGCGGTTTGCCGATGGTTTCGGCGATGCCGCGCAGGCCTGCAAGGATATTGTCGGCGTCTTCGGCGCGCGCCGGGCGAATGGCGAGTTTTGGATCCCTCAAAACGCCACCCGGTCGCCGCCTTTCAGGGCCAGCATGGCGCGTGCCTCGGCGGGCGTGGCGACGTCCAGCGACAGGTTTTCCACAATGCTCCTGATGCGGCGCACCTGATCGGCGTTGGATTTGGCCAATGCCCGCCCGTCATAGAGGCTGTCCTCCAGCCCGACGCGCACATTGCCGCCCATGCTTGCGGCAATCGAGACCAGCGGCATCTGATGGCGGCCGGCGGCCAGAACCGAGAAGCGGTAATCGTCGCCGAACAGCTTGTCGGCAATCCGCTTCATGTGGACGAGGTTTTCCGGATCGGCGCCGATGCCGCCCAATATGCCCAGCACGAACTGGATGAACAGTGGCCCCGACACCAGCCCGCGGTCGCGGAAATGCGCCAGCGAATAGAGATGGCCGACATCGTAACATTCGAATTCGAAGCGGGTGCCGCAACTCTTGCCGAGCTTTTCGAGAATCGTTTCCATGTCGGCAAAGGTGTTCTTGAAGATGGTGTGGCGGGTCGCCTCCAACAGCTTCGGTTCCCATTCGTGCCGCCATTCGCGCGGGCGGTCCAGCATCGGGAACAGGCCGAAATTCATGGATCCCATATTGAGCGAGCACATTTCCGGCTGCGCTTGCAGCGGCGCGGCCAGGCGCTCCTCCAGTGTCATCAGCGAGGAGCCGCCGGTGGTGATATTCACCACCGCATCGGTCGCTTGCTTGATGCGCGGCAAAAATTGCATGAACACGGCGGGGTCGGCGGTCGGTCGGCCGTCCTTGGGGTCCCGGGCATGCAGGTGCAGGATCGAGGCCCCGGCTTCGGCCGCTGCGATGGCCTCCGCTGCGATCTGGTCCGGCGTCACCGGCAGATGCGGTGACATGGTCGGCGTATGAACCGAGCCGGTAACGGCACAGGTGATGATGACCTTGCGGGGCGCGGATGCCATGCCTTCAGCCTCGTACCGGCAGGTCGAGTTCTTTCGCCAAGGCTTCCAGCGAATCGCCCAGCACGCCGACCATCTCGCCGACCTGCTCTTTGGTGATGATGAGCGGCGGCGCGAGGATGAAATTGTCGAGCCCGAGCCCGTCGCCCCGGATGCGGCGCGAATAGACGATCAGCCCGCGCTCATAGGCGAGATCGAGCAGGCGCTGGTTGGCGTGCTTGTCCTTCGGCAACGGCGTAAAATCCTGCGGGTCGGCCACCATGTCGGCGCCGATCAGCAGGCCCTTGCCGCGCACGCCGGCAATGAAGGGGAAACGCTCGGTCAGGCCCTGCAATTCGGCGATCAGCAAATCGCCCATGGCGGCGGCGTTTTCCTCGCAGCCCAGCAGTTCCATTTCGTCGAGCACGGCAAGGCCTGCGGCACAGGCCAGCGGATTGCCGGCATAGGTATAGCCGTGCTGGAAGCCGCCCATGTCGAGCACCGGCTCCACCACCCGGCGCGACGCGATCATCGCGCCGAGCGGGGCATAGCCGGAGCCGATGCCCTTCGACATGGTGATGATGTCCGGCCGGCAGGCCCAGTGGTCGCCGCCGAGATATTTGCCGGTGCGCGCGGCCCCGCTCATCACTTCGTCATGGATCAAGAGAATGCCGTATTGGTCGCAGATTTCGCGAATGCGGGCAAAATAGCTGTCCGGCGGCACGAGTGCGGCGGTGGCCGCCCCGCCGATCGGCTCCATGATGAAGGCAGCGACGCTTTCCGGCCCCTCCGCCAGGATTTTTTCCTCCAGCATGTCGGCATAACGGATGCCGCGCTGCTCCATGGAGAGGTTGTCGCGGTCGCGATAGGCGGTTGGCGCGGGAATGGCGGGCATCGCCAGGGTCTGCGGCGCGAAGGTTTCGGTCAGCGCCAGATCGCCGGTCACGGCCAGCGCACCCATCGTGCCGCCATGGTAGGAGGGCATGCGGCAAATCACCTTCCAGCGTTTCGGCTGGCCGGTGGCGACCGCCCATTGCCGCGCCAGCTTGATGGCCGATTCCACCGCTTCCGAGCCGCCGGAAACGAAGAACACGCGGTCGAGATCGCCCGGCATTTTTTGCGACAGAAGCCGCGCCAGCTCTTCCGCCGGCTCGTTCTCGAAATGCAGGCGGTAGGCGAAGGTGGCTTTTTCCATCTGCCGCTGCATCGCCGCAATGACGTTGCGGTTGCCATGGCCGATATTGGCGACCATCGGCCCGCTCGAACCGTCGATGAAGCGCCGCCCATCCTGCGTCCAGACATAGATGCCTTCGGCGCGCTCCACCAGCGGCCGGCGTTGGCGCGACCCGTAAAACAGATGCGAGGCCGGCTGTTCAGTCCGGGCGATCGGCGAGGGGGCTTTGGCGTGCATGAGGTGTTCCGTTCAATCGGTCGGCATTTCAACGGCCTGCGCGCAAGGCGTCAACCGGAAACCATCGGTCCAGCGAAACCGCACTTGGCCGTGCGCACGGATGCCCTTATCTATGACAGAGGCAATCAGAGAGGAGTGGGCATGCTGCGCGTGGTGGAGGTCAGGCTCGACGACATTTATGTGCCGGCGGCGCGGCGCAAGACGCTGCATCCTGAGACAGTGCGGCATCTGGCCGAGGACATTGTCGAGAACGGCATGAAGACGCCGATCCAGGTGCGCCATGACGGCAAGCGCTATGTGCTGGTCGAGGGTCTGCACCGCATGGAAGCCGCCAAATGGCTCGGCGAGGAAATAATCGAGGCCTATCTGGTGCAGGCCAGAAAGCACTGAAACGCCGGGTTTTCCCGCCCGTTTGGACGAAAATTCCAACAATCGCCACAAGATAGCCGCCGAACCATCATTGGCAGGCCATCATCGCGTTCCTATCTAAAGCACATGGTACGAAAGACGAAGGAGGCGCGATATGAGTGAGACGACAAGCAAACTGGACGAGCTGCTGGGCGACCCTATGGTCCAACTGGTGATGGAACGCGATCGTGTCGAGCCGACCGAATTGCGCCTCATGCTCGAACGCGCAGCGCAACCGATGCTTGCCGTCGAGGCCGAGGAACCCGCCGTTCCGCCCGCTCATGTCATCGCCGAAAGCCGCTGCCCCAATTGGCTGTGCCGGTAACTGGCAGTTTCCCCAATTCTCCGCAACGGGTTGTGCGCGCCTCGAAACACCGCTTTCGGGGCGCGTTTCGTTTCAGCGCAATGCGGGGAAAATCCGCATCTGTTAAGAGCTTGTGCCGCTTTCACCCTGACATTTACGAATCGATTCAATCTTTCTTGGTAATTGCCCGTTCATAAAGCGCGTTGTTGTTCCGGCGGCAACCGCCGTCGGCCCGCTTGTATCGAGTACGGGTTCCAGGATGCGTTCGTCGGGCGTTTTCGCTGCAGTTCTGGCTTGCCTTGCCGCCGGTTGCTCGTCGAGCGCCGGGCTTGAAGATCTGGTGCCGCGTCCGTCGATGGAAACGACCAGCGCCATCGGGCCGCGCCCCGACGTGCCGGTGCGTGAGGTCGCATCGACAGTCAGCGCCGATGCCGGTTTTCCGGTCGGGGCCCCGCAGATCGAGGCATTGGCCGGCTCCGAGCCCAGCGGCGGCGGCAATACGGCCCGCCCGGCGCTCGACATGCTGGCCGCCATCCCCATGGCTAAGCCGTCCGCGCCGCCGGCGCGGCGCGGCGTCGTCCATGAGCGGCGCTTCCGTGACGCCCATCCGATCAATTTCGGCAAGCGCTCTCCCAAGCATCTGGCCGTGCACGGCGTCGATGTCTCGCGCTGGCAAGGCGATATCGACTGGAACAAGCTGCGCCGGCAGGGCGCCAATTTCGTCTTCATCAAGGCCACCGACGGCGGCGATCATCTCGATCCGATGTTCCGTGAAAACTGGCGCGATGCCGCGCAGGCCGGCTTGAAGCGCGGTGCCTATCACTTCTTCTACTGGTGCCGCACGGCCAGTTCGCAGGCCGACTGGTTCATCCGCAATGTGCCGAAGGTGCCCGGCGCTCTGCCGCCGGTGCTCGATGTGGAGTGGAACCACCAGTCCAGTTGCAAGCGCAATCCGTCGCGCGCGACCGTGCTGGAAAAGATGCAGGTCTTCATGGACAGGCTGGAGCGGCATTACGGCCAGCGTCCGATCATCTACACCTCGCCCGACTTCTATGCCGACAATCTGAAAGGCGCCTTCAAGGATTATCCGTTCTGGCTGCGCTCGACGGCGGAGCATCCTTCCAAGGTTTATGGCGATCGCGACTGGGTGTTTTGGCAGTATTCCGGCTCCGGCCTGTCGCACGGCGTGACCGGACGCATCGACCTGAACGTCTTCAACGGCACGGAATCCGACTGGTGGCGCTGGCTCAACCGCCACAGCCATGGCGGCAGCCTGATAGTGGCCGACGCGGATTGAAGAGGCTGCCACCCTAAGTGCGAGAGCCAAAGGGTAGAGGCATACACCAAAGGGACTTTCCTTTGCAGGGCAGTTTTCCATTATCCGCAGAGGCAATGGAAACAACTATTTGAGCGTTTCTCCACTGAGCCAAAAAGGTGGGAGAGATAATAGTTTGATGGCAATCGCCAATGCAAAAGATGCATCGCCCATAAGGTGAGCAATTGCGGGTAGCCGGCTATCCAAAACGCGACGTGAAAGATTACTAGGATCTTCTAGATCTCGATAATGCGACAATGGATTGCGAATATTCATCATAGTGATGAGTTCGCCCGAAAAAGATTTATCAAAGACCCCTTTGGAGACACAGCGTCGTATAGTGTCATTGAATGAAACGCGTTTTGGTAATTTTTCAGCTTCCAAATCTGTGTCGATATAGGCGGCTAGGAGATTTTCTGCCAAGCTTTGACATAGCATGACAGTGGCGATGTAATTGCCATGAATGAAACTGTTTCGAGCTTCAGTCCAAGCCGTATAGGCAACCTCGCCACCATGTATCATGGTGCCACCTGGACCGAGCGTCTTTGATAAATCTGTCAGTTGTCGGAAGCGAGCGACCTTGCCGAGGAGATCGTCATGCATTTCGGCAAGCAGAATCTGAACAAAACCCAGTGCGCCTGTGTCGGAGAACAGGTCGCGCTGGGAATCACTCGATATGACCATTCTGCTGCTGTTGTCGCTTTGCTCCCTCAGCTACACCCGCTTGTCGCGCCGCAAGTGTCGCACTTCTCACATGTCCCGTTCCGCACCATGGTGAAGTTGTGGCATTCGGAGCATTCGTTGCCGGTATAGCCCTGCATCAGCGATTGCTGCCGCCGCGCGGCGTGGAGCGCCTTGGCATCCGCCGCCTCCTTGGCCGCCGCATCGGTGAACAGGTCCGTCGCTGCCGCTTCCTCGGCCACCGCTTCCTCGGCCAGTTCGCGGGCGCGCTCCTCATAATCGCGCTTGTAGGCGGTGACTTCGTCGCCGGCCGGTTTCAGGGCCAGCACGTTGGAACCCGAAAAGGCCGAGGGGGCCGCGCGCTGAGGGGAGGATTTCTCTGTCGCAGCCCCCCCGGCAAGGCCTTTCGGTTCGTTGCCCATGCCCGACACCAGCTTGACCGGCGAGACGCCGCGGGTGAGGCCCTTCGAGAAGGCGAAGGCCTTGCCCTCGTGAATGCCGCGGCCGAGCGAGGTGTTGGAGAAGTCGGTCTCGACATGAGCGAGATCGTTGCGCCCGAGATAGGAGATCGCCAGTTCCCGGAACACATAGTCGATGATCGAGGTCGCGCTCTTGATGGCGTCGTTGCCCTGCACCATGCCGGCCGGCTCGAATTTGACGAAGGTGAAGGCCTCGACATATTCGTCCAGCGGCACGCCATATTGCAGGCCGAGCGAGATCGCGATGGCGAAATTGTTCATCATCGCGCGGAAGGCAGCACCCTCCTTGTGCATGTCGATGAAGATTTCGCCTAGCCGCCCGTCGTCGAACTCGCCGGTGCGCAAATAAACCTTGTGGCCGCCCACGACCGCTTTCTGGGTGTAGCCCTTGCGCCGGTTCGGCAGCTTTTCGCGGTCGCGGTAGAGGCGCTCCACCACGCGCTCGACGATCTTTTCCGTCACCTGCACGGCTTGGCTCGCGGCCGGTGCTGCGACAAGCTGCTCGACGGCATCGTCTTCGTCCTCGTCGTCATCGGAAATCAGCGAGGCATTGAGCGGCTGCGACAGCTTGGAACCGTCGCGATAGAGCGCGTTGGCCTTCAGCGCCAGTTTCCACGACAGCAGATAGGCGTTCTTGGCGTCCTCGACGGTCGCCTCGTTCGGCATGTTGATGGTCTTGGAAATGGCGCCAGAAATGAAGGGCTGGGCAGCGGCCATCATGCGGATGTGGGATTCGACCGAAAGATAGCGCTTGCCGATCTTGCCGCACGGATTGGCGCAATCGAACACCGGATAGTGCTCTTCCTTCAGGAACGGCGCGCCTTCCAGCGTCATCGCCCCGCAGACATGGATATTGGCGGCCTCGATTTCCTTCTTCGAAAAACCCAGCGCCGGCAGCATTTCGAAGGAAAAATCGGCGAGCTGCTCGTCGGTGAAGCCGAACGTTTCCTTCACCCAATCCGCGCCCAGCGTCCATTGGTTGAAGACGAACTTGATGTCGAAGGCCGATTTCAGCGCCGCGTTGAGCGCCGCGATCTTCTCGTCGGTAAAGCCTTTTGTCTTGAGCGTTGAAGGGTTTATGCCGGGAGCCTGATTCAGATTGCCATGGCCGACGGCATAGGCGTCGATCTCGGCGATCTGGCTCTCGGAATAGCCCAGCGTGCGCAGCGCTTCCGGCACGGCGGCATTGATGATCTTGAAATAGCCGCCGCCGGCCAGCTTCTTGAATTTCACCAGCGCGAAATCGGGCTCGATGCCGGTGGTGTCGCAATCCATGACGAGGCCGATCGTGCCGGTCGGCGCGATCACGGTGGCCTGCGCGTTACGATAGCCGTGCTCCTCGCCAAGCTCGATGGCGCGGTCCCAAGCGGCGCGGGCATGGGTGACGAGATCCTGCTGCCACACATGCGATGCCTCGAGCGGCACCGGGTTGACGGCCAGCTTCTCGTAACCATCCTTGTCGCCATAGGCGGCGCGGCGATGGTTGCGCATCACCCGCAGCATATTGGTGGCGTTGCGGTCGTAATCGGCGAAGGCGCCGAGTTCGGAGGCCATTTCAGCCGAGGTGGCATAGGCAACGCCGGTCATCAGCGCGGTCAGCACGCCACACAGCGCGCGGCCCTCGTCGGAATCGTAGGGGATGCCGGCGGTCATCAAAAGGCCGCCGATATTGGCGTAGCCGAGGCCGAGCGTGCGGTATTCGTAGGAGAGCCTGGCGATTTCCTTCGACGGAAACTGCGCCATCATCACCGAGACTTCCAGCACGATGGTCCACAGCCGCACCGTATGCTCATAGGCCGCTATGTCGATGGTGCCGTCGGCGTTGCGATACGGCAGCAGATTGATCGAGGCGAGGTTGCAGGCCGTGTCGTCGAGGAACATGTATTCCGAGCACGGGTTGGACGCGCGGATCGGGCCGGCCGCCGGCGAGGTGTGCCAGTCGTTCATCGTGGTGTTGAAGTGCAGGCCCGGATCGGCCGAGGCCCATGCGGCGTAACCGATCTTTTCCCACAAATCGCGGGCCTTGATCGTTCTGGCGACCTTGCCGTCGGTGCGGCGGATCAGGTTCCAGTCGCCGTCATTCTCGACCGCGCGCAGGAAATCGTCCTTCAACGAGACGGAATTGTTGGAGTTCTGGCCCGAAACGGTGAGATAGGCCTCCGAATCCCAGTCCGTGTCATAGGTCTTGAACTCGATCGAGGTATAGCCCTGGCGTGCGAACTGAATGACGCGCTGGATGTAGTTCTCCGGCACGGCGTTCTTCTTCGCCGCCTTGATCTCGCGCTTGAGCGCGGTGTTGATCGCCGGATCGAAGCAATCTCCGTCCTCGCCCTCGCAATTGACGCAGGCCTTCATGATGGCGTCGAGATGCTTGCGCACGATCTTGGAGCCGGTCACCAGCGCGGCGACCTTCTGCTCCTCCTTCACCTTCCAGTCGATGAAGGATTCGATGTCGGGATGGTCGGCATCGACGATCACCATCTTGGCGGCGCGGCGCGTCGTGCCGCCGGACTTGATGGCGCCGGCGGCGCGGTCGCCGATCTTCAGAAAGCTCATCAGGCCCGACGACTTGCCGCCGCCCGAAAGCCGTTCGCCCTCGCTGCGAAGCTGCGAGAAGTTGGAGCCGGTGCCCGAACCATATTTGAACAGCCGCGCCTCGCGCACCCAAAGGTCCATGATGCCGCCCTCATTGACGAGGTCGTCGCCGACGCCCTGGATGAAGCAGGCATGCGGCTGCGGATGTTCATAGGACGATTTGGACCGGGTCAGCTTGCCGGTGAAGGGATCGACGTAGAAATGGCCCTGGCCGGGGCCGTCGATGCCATAGGCCCAGTGCAGGCCGGTGTTGAACCATTGCGGCGAATTGGGCGCGACGCGCTGGGTGGCCAGCATATAGGCAAGCTCGTCGCGGAAGGTCAGCGCGTCGTCTTCGGAAGCGAAATAGCCGCCCTTCCAGCCCCAATAGGTCCAGGTGCCCGAAAGCCGGTCGAAAACCTGCCGCGCATCGGTTTCCGAGCCATAGCGCTCGTCTTCCGGCAGCTTGGCGAGTTCGGCCTCGTCGGCCACCGACCGCCACAGGAAGGAGGGGACGCTGTTCTCCTCGATTTTCTTCAGACGCGCCGGCACCCCTGCCTTGCGAAAATATTTCTGGGCCAGAATGTCGGCCGCGACCTGGGAGAACTGCACCGGCACGTCGATATCGTCGAGGCGGAACACCACCGAGCCGTCCGGATTCTTGATCTCGGAAAGCGCCTTGCGGAATTCGATCTCCGCATAGGGAGATTGGCCCGCTTTGGTGAAATGCCGCTCGATGCGCATCGGTCTGTCCTTATGTCTATATGTAGCACATTTCCTGCGGCTGGTCCCAGCCTGTCGAAATGCGCAAGTCCGCCTGTTCCGAACGTGCTCTTGCACGCCCGGTTTTCTCTCCTGTTTCCGGTTCCCGCCATGCCTGCCGGCCTCACGCGCGACAAGCGCGCTGACCCGGATTGCGACGCGGACCGGAGGTCCGTTGTACTTGAAACTTGCCGCGATCAGCGACCGGGCGAAATCCACACTATCTAGCGTCGAACTTAACTGCAAACACTAAATGTAGTGTTAACAGATGATTTTTTCCAGTCCGACAATTCTCCTTTTTTGCCGTTCTCAAGCACTGAAATGCTTGCACACCACCAGCCTCGTAAACAGGCGGTACACGAGCGAAACGCACAAATCCGGGAAAAAGACCGGCGACCAGACTTACCGGCCACGCCCGCAACAGGAGCGTAGGCCCGATTAAAAAGCGACTCGGTTCCAACCGTCAAGGATTCGTTTAAGTAGTTTTTGTGACCCCCAATATGTTGTGTGTCACTCATGTGGATAACGGGGAGAACCTGTCGCGAAAACCGGCACCCGTTCATGCACCGGAAAACCGCTATTCAGCGCCGCGAGAGTGGGCGCCTTGGCAATGGCGGAAAAAGCGGCTTGGCATGTTGGCAATGCCACGAAAGCCGCGTTATCTTCACGAACTGGTGATTTGCGGCGCGCTCGTCTGGGTGAAAGACAGGCTCGCCATCGTTTTGGGGATCAGGCGCGCCTCACGCCTGCATACGGCTTTGAAGACATATTTCGTTCGCAAGGCAGCGGGCCGCGAGGTCGTGGGCCTTTTCGCCGCCCCCTCGCTCGGGCTGCTGGCGGCGCTCGTCGACGAGTGCTGTGACCCGACGGTCTGCGAATATGCGCCGGTTCATACGGGCGGCCTGCTGGTGCCTGCCGCGACCGGGGCGACATGGCCGCTCGACGAAGCCAGTGCCGGAAGCGGGTTGGAAGACGCGGTCCTGAGCCAGCAATGGCAGGATGATCTGTCGCGCGCCGACGGCACGCTGGACTGGAAGCCGCTGGCTGGTGCCGCCCGCGCGATGATCGCTTCGCTGGGCCGGTGACGATCAGCCGGCGTGATCGTCGGCGATCGGCTTCTGGTAGGTGAAGCCCATATCCCACGGAAAGTAGATCCAGGTGTCCTGGCTGACCTCGGTCACGAATGTATCGACCAGCGGCCGGCCCTTCGGCTTGGCGTAGACGGTGGCGAAATGCGCCTTGGGCATCATCGCGCGCACGATGCCGGCGGTCTTGCCGGTGTCGGTCAGGTCGTCGATGATAAGCACATCGGCGCCGTCATTGACGAGCAGGGACGGGGTCACGTCCTTGAGGACGGTGAGCTGCCCTTGCGAACTGTAGTCGTGATAGGAGGCGACGCACACCGTTTCGATGACGCGGATGCCAAGCTCGCGCGAGATGATGGCTGCCGGCACCAGCCCGCCACGGGTGATGCACACAATCGCCTTCCATGGGGTGTTCTGCCCGGCAAGCCGCCAGGCCAGCGCCCGCGCGTCACGATGGAACTGGTCCCAGGATACCGGGAAGGCTTTGTCGGGAAGGGACATTGCTTGCGCACTCCGAAACGCGCGGCAGTCGCGCTAAGCTGAAGGGAATGCGGGCGGAATTAACCGGAAAGGCCGGGGGTTGGCAAGGGTGGAAGTGGTGCGTCATCTCGATAATGGCGGCGCCTTGACAATCACGCCCGCGGACGCGACCGGGTTGTCGCAATGGAAACCTCAACGATTCTCTGGCTGTTCGTCGCGGCGTTCGGTGCGAGCGCCCTCGGCGGCGTGCTCGGCATGGCGAGCGGCATCTTCATCGTGCCGATCCTCACCTTGCTGTTCGGCATCGACATTCATGTTGCGATCGGTGCAAGCATCGTCTCGGTCATCGCCTGTTCCTGCGGAAGTGCGGCCCCGTTCCTGAAAGGCCGCCTGACCAATATCCGGCTCGCCGTCGTCCTGGAAACGGCGACCACGCTTGGCGCGCTCAGCGGCGTGTTTCTCGTAGGCATCGTCTCGACGTCTTTTCTCTACGGCCTGTTTGCCGTCATTTTGGCCGTTTCCGCGCAGCAGATGTTGGCACGCCGCCGTGAGACGGTCGATGCGAGCCCTTGCGATGACAGGAGTTGGGCGACAGTGCTGCGCCTGCATTCGAGCTTTCCCGACCGGACTTCGGGGAAGGACGTACCCTATCGGGTCGGTCGCGTGCCGCTCGGCCTCTCCTTGATGTATGGCGCGGGCCTGATCTCGGCCTTGCTCGGCATCGGTTCCGGCGTGCTCAAAATCCCCGCGATGGACACCGCCCTGCGGTTGCCGATCAAGGTCTCTTCCGCCACGTCGAATTTCATGATCGGGGTGACGGCTGCCGCGAGCGCGGGCGCATATTTCGTGCGCGGCGATATCGACATCGACGTTGCCGGCCCTGTCGCGCTCGGTTCTGTCATCGGGGCACTCGTCGGCGCGCGCCTCCTGATGGGGCTTCCCGCCGAAAGATTGCGCCTCTTCTTTGTCGTCGTCCTCGCGCTGCTTGCTGTCCAGATGCTGCTAAGCGCCCTCGGTATTGATCTTCCCGGAGGTTCGGCGTGAGGTCTGGGACCGACAATTACGAGCGCCGCGAACAGCTCATTGCCGGCCTTTTGTGGTACGGCACATGGCTTGCCTCAGCCGTCATCGCCGCGGGCATCGCTCTCGCCATGCTGGAGAAGGCCGGCATCGCGCCCGGTTTCGCTCTCAGCGGCTATGATGTCGTGAAAGCGGGTGTTGCGCTCTTTATCCTGCTGCCGATCGCGCGGGTAGGGCTGATGCTGGTCATTTTCCTGCGTGAGCGCGACTATGTTTACACGGCGATTTCGGCACTCGTTCTGGCGATCATCGGAGTCGGTGTCCTCGTCGCCCTTTGACGCACGACCGTTCTTCTCACGGCTGCGCAGGGTCTCAGCGCGACAGGAACGCCGCCGCCTTTCCGGAGCGCAGCACGGAATTGGTGACGCCGCCGAAGAACAGCCGCCGCAACCAGGACTGGCTGTAGGCGCCAAGCACGATCAGGTCGGCGCCGCTGGCATCCATCCGGCTGTGGATGATATCCTCGACCGAGTCGCCGTTCGATTTCTGCACCGAGACGCTTACATTTGCGCCGTGGCGCGCAAGACTGGCGGCAATGTCGGCGCCGGCCTGATCGGAACTCTCGTCGAACGTTTCCGGCGGATCGATGATCAACAGGGTGGTCTGCTCGGCCTTGACGATGAAGGGCAGGGCGTCGAAGGTGGCGCGCGCGGCCTCCCGACTGCCGTTCCATATCAGCAATATACGCTTGAAACTGGTCACGATCGGCCCGTCGCTCGGCACGACGAGCACCGGCCTGCCGGCATCGTAGACCAGCGCGCCGATATCGGCGCTGCCGTCGCCCTGTTCGCGCTGTGCCGCGATCACCAGATCGGAGGCGCGCACACTGGCAAGGCCGGACAGCCCGCTGTCGCCGGAAAAGCTTTCAAGCCCCTGCCAGGTGGAGCCGAGACCGGCGCTTTGCGTGCGTTGCGTGAAAAGCGCCTTGAGCTTGTCGGAGCGTTCCTTGTTGAGTTCGGACGAAACCTGCAGGAATTCGGTATCGGGAAAGCCGGTAGCGGACGTATAGGGCACCGGCACGGCCTCGGCATGGATGCCGACGACATGGCTCCGGGACGCACTTGCCAGCGGCACGACACAGTCCAGCACGCGCCCCGCATCCTGCTCGGTCTGGAGAATGGCGGCGATTGTCTTGAAATCCATGGCTCTGTTCCCTCCTTCGGCGTTAGCCGCAGTCACAGCGGCTTCGTCATGATGGCCTGACGTTCGCATGAAAGAAAACGGGCGGGCAAGGATTACGGTTCCAATGCGCGAGCCTTATTCAGCTTGCTTCGCCTGATGCGGCGGCAAGTCCGGCAACCATGGCCTCGACCTCGGCGCGCGCCGCTTCAAGCGCCTCGTCGGAGCGGGCGCGCACCACCAGTTCGGTCCAGAACCGGCCTTCGCCATATTTTGGGTAGGACCCGATGATCGTGTCCGGATGCCGTCTCTGGATGTCGGCCAGCGGCCCGCCGATGACGCCTTCGCCGAACGGGCATTGCACCGTCGCGGACAGCATTTTGGTGCCGGTCTTCAATGTCGGCACCACATTGTCGAGCATTGCCTGGAATATCGACGGCACGCCGGCCATCACATGCACGTTGCCGATACGGAAGCCGGGCGCCTGCGAGACCGGGTTGTCGATATGTTCGGCACCGCGCGGCATGCGGGCCATGCGCTTGCGCGCTTCGGTGAATTCGATACCGCGCCTGGCATAGCTTTCTTCCAGCATGGCATAGGCCTTCGCATCGTATTCGCACGGGACGCCGAAAGCCTTTGCGACCGAATCGGCGGTGATGTCGTCATGCGTCGGGCCGATGCCGCCGGTGGTGAACACATAGGTATAGCGGGCACGCACCGTGTTCAGCGCAGCGGCGATTTCAGCCTCCTCGTCGGGCACGATGCGCACTTCCTTCAGGTCGATGCCGACTGCGGTCATGATATCGGCCAGATGACCGATGTTCTTGTCCTTCGTGCGGCCGGAGAGGATTTCGTCGCCAATGACGACCATGGCGGCGGTGACGATTTCGGTCATGGAAAAACTCCGGCGGGAAGGTTCTTCTCACATAGCCCCGCTGCGGGCGGGCGGCAATGCCGCAATGCGCCCGCCGGTTCCGCGCAGGATAGTGAACGATCTGTGCTGCATTGGGTGACTTCCGGTGAACGTTGTACCCGTTACATAAGAAGGGCGGCGATCTAGGCCGACAGGTTTCGTATCAAGGAGAATGAAATGGCAAAGGTTCTGGTGCTCTATTATTCGAGCTTCGGTCATATGGAACAGATGGCGAAGGCGGCGGCCGAAGGCGCGCGCGAAGCGGGCGCGGACGTCACCATCAAGCGCGTTCCAGAACTGGTGCCGGAGGCCGTCGCCAAGGCTTCGCACTACAAGCTCGATCAGCAAGCGCAGATCGCCGACCCGGCGGAACTGGAAAATTACGACGCCATCATTGTCGGCTCCGCGACCCGTTACGGCGCGATCGCTTCGCAGATGAAGAATTTCCTCGACCAGACAGGTCCGCTCTGGGCGCGTGGCGCGCTGCTGAACAAGGTCGGATCGGTCATGGTGTCCACTGCCACCCAGCATGGCGGCGCCGAAATCGCGCTGCTTTCGACTCAGGCATCGCTACAGCATCACGGCATGATCATCGTGCCGTTGTCCTATGCCTATCAGGGCCAGATGGGCAATGACGTGGTGCGCGGTGGCGCGCCCTACGGCATGACCACGACCTCCGACGGCGACGGCTCGCGCCAGCCTTCGGCGCAGGAACTGGAAGGCGCGCACTTCCAGGGCAAGCGGGTGGCGGAAATCGCGGCCAAGCTGCACGGCTAAGCCTGATCCCGAAAAGTTGCAGACTTTTCGGACAAGATCATGCGCGGAAGCCTGAGCGGCGGACTTACGGAGAGGGCTATCAACGCCCTCCCGTTTTTGCAGAAAAGTTCGCGCGTTGGGAAAAGATCAGTCCGAGATTTCGGTCTGCGGCCGGTCGCGGCCATCTGCCAGTTCCTGGTGCCATTTGCCTTCGGAATCCTCGTACTGGATGCCATCGGTGTTACCGGCGACCTGCTGCTCGGCCGAAGCGATCTCGGCCGCGCGCAACGCATCTGCGTGGCTCGGGAAGGTTTCGGAAAACGTGTCGCCGACCTTGTACGCCCAGCCGCCATCATGCTCGATGATCTTGTAGGTCAGTTTCGCCATGAGGTCCTCCGGTGATAATGGCTTGGCGCGCATGGGCGCGTGGCTGTGGCTTGCAACCAACAATGCCGCACAATGCAGTTGGTTGCATGCCCTGACAAGGATCAGCCGGCTGCCTTCATCCAGTGCTTGATGGTCGTTTCCGAACGAACGAACTGTGGCGCGGCCGGAATCTCCTCGCCGAGTTCCGCAGCCGCTCGCCATACCCAACGCGGATCCGCCAGAAAGGCTCGTCCCAGCGCGACCATATCGGCCCGGCCATCGGCGACGATGGAATTGGCCTGTGCCGGATTGTCGATGAGGCCGACAGCACGGACGGGGATGCCGGCCCCTTCCTTGACCGCTTCGGCCAGATGCACCTGATAGCCGGCGCCGGTCGGCAGTTTCTGCAAGGGCGAATTGCCGCCGCTGGAGCAGCACAGATAGGCAAGCCCTTCGGCCTTGAGCACCCTGGCCACTTCGATGGCTTCGTCGGTGTCGAACCCGCCATCGACCCAGTCCTTTACCGAGAGCCGGGCGCCGAGCATCAGTCCGGGCGCGGCTTTCTTCACCGCGCGGGCGACCTCAACCATGAAGCGCATACGGTTTTCCAGACTGCCGCCCCAGCGGTCGGTGCGCTGGTTGGAAAGCGGGGAGAGGAACTGGAAGATCAGATAGCCATGCGCGCCATGCAGTTCGATGAAATCGAACCCGGCGCGTTTGGCGCGGCGCGCGGCATCGGCGAAACGCTCGATGACTTGCAGCACTTCCTCGTCTTCCAGCGCATGCGGCACATGCCAGCCCTCGTCATAGGCCAGCGCCGAGGCCGACACGGTTTGCCACGGGTCCTGATCGGCTTTCAATGGCCCGCCGCCTTCCCATGGCCGCTGGCAGGAGGCCTTGCGGCCGGCATGGGCAAGCTGGGTGCCGAACTTCGTGCCGGGTTGCGCGACGCGGCGCGCGGCATCGAGCGCGCGCTTGGCCGCCGCCTCATTGTGATCGGAGTAAAGGCCGAGGCAGCCATGCGAGATGCGGCCGCGGCGCTCGACATTGGTCATTTCGAGCGTGACCATGCCGGCTCCCGAAAGCGCGTAGCTCATCCACTGCTGCAAATGCCAGTCGCTCGCCGAACCGTCATCGGCGGAATACTGGCACATCGGCGCCACGGCGATGCGGTTGGGCATGTCGAGATTGCCGAGCGAAATCGGCTGGAAAAGCGGTGCTGTCATGAAATGGCTCCGGGCGGGAAAATCTGCGGTCGAAAAAGCCCCTTAAAGATGACGGCTTGTCGTCGCTATACAAGGGGAATCTGAGATCTCGTTGTGGTGCGGACGACGGGAATCGAACCCGTACGATCATGGATCGAGGGATTTTAAGTCCCTTGCGTCTACCAGTTCCGCCACGTCCGCATGGTGCGCACTCGTAATCGAGCCTGCCGGGATTGCAAGCCCGCAATGCGTCGGCGATCCGGCGTCGACGTTGAACATTGCGGGAAAGTGGAACGCGGAGCGACTGGGGGCATACCCCTCTGGTCCCTATGCTCTTCGCCGGTCACCCCGCGCCCCGATTCCTTGTGGCGCAAACGCAGCACGCGCGCCAATGAAACCATTGCTTAACCTTAACCACGCCGGAACTGTGCGGGCCCATTCATTCTCCACCGGCCACCACCGTCAGCACCTTGAACGGTGTGGTGATCACGATTTCGGCGACCGAACCGACGGTCTGGCCGATGCCCCTGCCAAGCGTTTCGATCGCCCTGTCGCCGTCCAGATGGTTGGAGGAAAGGCTGGCGGGCACGCTGAGCCGCTCGCCCATCAACTGCACCAGCAACGGATTGTTGGCGAATTTGGCGTGGTTCAGCCGGTCGCTGCCCTTGGCGTTGGTCAGATCCACGACCGTGACGCCAAGGCCGGCGAGATCTTTCGCATTGCCATAATCGCCGACGCGCGGCTTGGCGCCGGAGATGAAACTGGAAATCTGTAGCGCCCGGTCGTCGCCGGAAAGCAGCACGGTGAATGGTTCGTCCGGCTTGCCGTAACGCTCCATCTGCTTCTTGAACACGTCCACGTCGATGTCGGGTGATGCAAGCACGACATAGCCGAGCTTGCCGTCGAGATCGCGATTGCCCTCGATGGCAAGCTGGCGCAACGCTTCCATCGCCACCCATGTACCCATGGAATGGGCGATGATGTCGATGCTTTTCGCCTTCGTTCCGGCCAGCATCTTGAGCGTCGCCTCAAGGTTGTCGCGGGCCGCGTTGGCGCTTTCCTTGTCGTAGATGTAGCCGGTCGCCGTGCCCGCCGAAGCCCAGGAAAACAGCACCGGCGTGCCGGGATATTGCATGTCGTGGACGACCTGTGTGATCCGATAGGCGCCATCGTCGAAGCCATTGTTGAAGCCGTGGACAAAGACCAGGACCCGGCCGTCGCGCCTGGCGATATCGGCGTTCACGGCTTTCTCGAACTGTGCCGCATCGCCATAGAAGGTGACGCGCCGGGCCGCGAAATCTTTTGCGGGATCGCTGGCGGCCCGGCCTTTCGCCCGCTCGATCTCGCCGACCTTGTGGATCTTCGGCACGGTCATTTCGATGCTGGCGAAATTGGTCGCAAGTGAGCGTTGCGCGTCAAAGACCCGGCGCGGGTCCTTGGTTGCCTTGCCGCGCGTTGTCGCGACGAAAATCTCGTGGGTGGCGGCAATTGCCGACTGCGGCGCTTCGATGGCCGTCTTGTTCAGGAGATCATGCGTGCGCGGCCCGGCGCAACCGGCAACAAGCAGGGCGGTGGCGATAACGAACAAGGCCCCTGGACGCACGACCGGTACACTCCCTCACGGCGTCGATGAACGACGCATCATGGAATAGAGGCAGAAGCGCCTGCGGTCCACCCTGCTATGCGAACCCGGCATGCAAGGTTGCGACGGGCTGTCGCCAATTCGCCACTAAAGCTACATTGCCGTTTCGCCGCCAAGATTGGCGTTCAGCAGCCTGATACGGTCGGTCACTTCATGGCTGCTGGCAAAGCCACTATCCTGCCGCAGGCGTTGCCCCAGTTCCTTCACCAGTTTCGGATTGTCGGCGAATTTGGAATGATTGAAGCGGTCGGCGCTCTTGGCGTCGGACAGATCGACGACGATCACGCCGTACCTGGCCAGGTCGCCGGCCTTCTTGTAATCGCCGAGGCGCGGCTGGGCGCCGGCGATCAGGCCGGAGAGCCGCAGGGCGCGGTCATCGTCGGAGAACAGCACGATAAACGGCTTGTCCGGCTTGCCATAGCGTTCCATCTGGCTCTTGAACACATCGACGTCGATGTCGGGAGACGCCAGGATCACGTCGCCGAGCTTGCCGCCGAGGTCGCGATTGCCGCGGATCGCCAGTTGCCGCAACGCCTCCATCGTCACCCATGTGCCCATCGAATGGGCGACGATGTCGATGCGCCGCGCATTGGTGCGCGCCAGCATTCTCAGCGTCTCTTCCAGCTTGTCGCGCGCCGCCGCCGCACTTTCCTTGTCGTACACATAGTCGCGCATCCTGTTTCCGGAGGCCCATGAGAACAGTACCGGCGTGCCGGCATAGCCGGTGTCGTGCACGATCTGGGTCAGGCGGTAGACCGCGTCGTCAAAGCTCGTGTTGTAGCCATGCACGAAAACCATGACGCGATCGCCGCGCGCGCTGATGTCCTTGTTCAGCGCGGCCTGGAATGTCGGCTCACTGTCGTAGCCGGCGACATCGGTTGCCATGAAATATTTCGCCGGATCGTCGGAATTGCCGCGGCTGCGGCGCTCGATCTCGCCGGTCTCGTGCGCTTTCGGCACCGTCACATTGACGCGGGCGAAATTCAGATCGCCCGCCCGGCCGCCGTCAAACACCTTGCCGGGGTCTTTGGAACGCTGCCGCGTGGTGGCGACAAAGATGGAGTGATTGCCGGCAATATCCGAAACGGAAGCCGTGACAATGGCGCTGCCGAGGATTTCATCGGTTTTCTGGCTGACGCAGCCTGCGACGAGCAGGGCCAGCGCGGTGACAAGCAGGAGTTTCAAGGCACACCGGACTTTTACAGGGTATGAAAGGCTTCCGGCAGGAGAGTGCGGCGGAAGTAAGTCAATGCCCGGCAAACCGGGGCTCTTTCACGCCGGTTATGGCCAGGTGTTGCGCGAAAGCCGAAATCGCGGCAGGAACGGGCATCGAGAAACCGGAAACCGCATCATGACCAGCTTCGCCGACAGCGTCCGCAACGCCGCCGAGGCCGTGCGCGGTATCTTCCCCGAAACGCCGCTGCAGAAAAACGCCTATCTTTCCAGGAAGTTCGGCGCTCATGTGTTCCTGAAGCGCGAGGATCTGACGCCGGTGCGCTCCTACAAGATCCGTGGCGCCTTCAATTTCTTCCGCAAGGCGCTTGCCGCCGGCAACAGCGCCGAATTGTTCGTCTGCGCCTCAGCCGGCAACCACGCGCAGGGCTTTGCCTTCGTCTGCCGCCATTTCAGCCGCAAGGGCGTGGTTTTCATGCCGGTGACGACGCCGCAGCAGAAGATCGACAAGACGCGGCTGTTCGGCGGCGAATTCGTCGAGATCAGGCTGGTCGGCGATTTCTTCGACGAATGCCTCGCGGCTGCCCAGGCATTTACGGAAGAGCAGGGCGCGCATATGGTTCCGCCCTTTGACCACAAGGACATTATCGAGGGGCAGGCCACTGTTGCCTTCGAGATTGCCCGGCAGATGCCGGACGGTGTTCTGCCTGATCTGGTCATGCTGCCGGTCGGCGGCGGCGGGCTTGCCGCCGGCGTCACCCATTACATGGCCGGGATGTTACAGAAGCCGTGTTTCGTCTTTTGCGAACCGGCCGGAGCGCCGAGCCTTGAGCGGAGCCTTGCCACCGGCAGGCGTGCGAAGCTTCCCAGGGTGGACAATTTCGTCGATGGCGCTGCCGTGGCCGAGATCGGCCGCGAACCGTTGCGCCTGCTGAAAGGCTTTTCAGCCGAAAGCGTGAGGCTGGTGCCGGAAAACCGGCTTTGCGAGACCATGCTCGAGATGCTCAATATCGAGGGCGTGGTGCTGGAACCGGCCGGCGCGCTGGCGCTCGATGCGCTGAAGGATTTTTCACGGAAGGAACTTCGGGGCAAGACGATCGTCTGCGTCGTCTCGGGCGGCAATTTCGATTTCGAGCGCCTGCCGGATGTGAAGGAGAGGGCGCTGCGTTTCGCCGGCCTGAAGAAATATTTCATCATCCGGTTTCCGCAGCGCCCCGGCGCGCTGCGCGATTTCCTCGAAATGCTCGGCCCGGACGACGATATCGCCCGCTTTGAATATCTGAAGAAATCGGCGCGCAATTTCGGTTCGGTGCTGATCGGCATCGAGACGAAAGACCGCCGCAATTTCGACCGGCTGGTCGCCAGCTTCGAGGCCGAGGGCGTACAATATCAGGACATTACCGACAACGAGACGTTGGCGGAGTTTATTATTTAGCCAGCCTACCAGCTTCCCGTATTCGCCATCGAGGCCCAGGGCTCGGCCTTTTCCTTCGCCGGTCCCTTTTGCAGCAATTCGATGGAAATGCCGTCGGGCGAGCGGATGAAGGCCATATTGCCGTCGCGCGGCGGCCGATTGATGGTCACTCCCTGATCCATCAGGTGCTGGCAGGTGGCATAGATGTCGTCAACCTCATAGGCAAGATGGCCGAAATTGCGGCCGCCCTGATAGGCTTCCGGGTCCCAATTGTAGGTGAGTTCCAGAAGCGGCGCCTTGTCCGCGATCCCGCTCTGTTCGTCGCCGGGGGCCGCCAGGAAGATCAGCGTAAAACGACCCTGCTCACTTTCGTGGCGCCGCACTTCCTTGAGACCGAACTTGTTGCAATAGAAGTCGAGCGACTGGTCAATATCGGCGATACGGACCATTGTGTGCAGATAGCGCATGTCTTTTCTCCGGCTTGTGGGCGCAACATAGGGGCGGGCCGGCGTGACGGCAACCGCCAAACACGCCGGCAGGCAACCGGAATGCGGATCGGCCGTTGTTTGAGTGAGGCGTGAAAAAAGGCACGCCGGGTCTTGCGCACAGCCGAAAGGCAAGTGTTAATCTTGGCTGAAGAATCATTTGCAGCATGTTCGCGAAAGGGGGCGTCTGATGGGGGAAAAAGCCGCTTCTATGGGGCGGGACACGACCCTTGGCGATACCGCCTCACATGACGAAACCGGCGAGGCCGCTGGCGTCGTCGAAGTTTCGGGCGCCATCAAGTGGTTCGATGTCGCCAAGGGCTATGGCTTCATACTTCCTGACCGTGGCACGTCCGGGGACGTGCTGCTGCATGTGACATGCCTTCGGCGCGATGGCTTTCAGACGGCGCCCGAAGGCGCGCGCGTGGTCTGCCTCGCCAGGCAGGGCGAACGTGGAATGCAGGCTTTCCGCGTTGTTTCCATGGACCTTACGACGGCCGTGCATCCGGCCGAAATGCAGGAGCCGCGCACCCATGTTTCTGTGGTGGCCGAAAGCGGGTTGGAGCGCGCGCTGGTGAAATGGTTCAACCGCACCAAGGGCTTTGGCTTCCTGACACGCGGTGAGGGCACCGAGGATATCTTCGTCCACATGGAAACGCTGCGCCGCTATGGCGTGACCGAATTGCGGCCGGGGCAGGTGGTTCTGGTGCGTTTCGGCAAGGGCGAGAAAGGCCTTATGGCTGCCGAAATTCACCCCGATATGGGCACATTGCCGGTCTCGCATTGAACTGCCAATTATTGGTTTTCAAGAATTGCCGGCGAGGTGATGTCATGACCCGCAGGATTTTGCCGGCAGTGCCACGTCTTTTTACCCTTTTTGCCGCATTTCTCGTCGCATTCGCGCTTTCCACTGTGCCGGGGCGCGCCATCGCCGATGGCCAGCCAATGGCCTTGCCGGTCGATCCAACGCCGCTGGTGGTGGTCACGACCGGTGGCGAGCGCAGCTTTCAGATCGAAATCGCCAGAGCGCCGAATGAACGAGCAGCCGGCCTGATGTATCGCACGGCGATGCCCGACGATCGTGGCATGCTGTTCGTGTTTGAGAAGACACATGATGTCACCTTCTGGATGAAGGACACGCCCATGCCGCTCGATCTGCTGTTCATTGGCGACGACGGCCGGGTAAAGACCATTCGCCAAGGTGAGCCGCAGTCGGTGGCGATCATACCCTCAAGCGAGCCGGTGCGTTTCGTTCTGGAACTGAAAGCCGGGACCGCCGCACGCGGCGGCATCGCCAGGGGTGATCTTGTCCGCCATCCGGCGCTCAGCGGCAATTGAGGAATTTTCGACGGACCATGCAGTTCTTCACTCACGATGGCTTCGATCTGGCGTTTCTCGACCGCGCCCCGGATTCCGGCCATGGCGATCCGGTGCTGCTGATCCACGGCTTTGCCTCCAGCCACTATGTCAATTGGGTTTCTCCCGGCTGGTTCAAGACGTTGAACGATGCAGGCTATCGGGTGATTGCGCTCGACAATCGCGGCCACGGCGCCTCCACCAAAAGCTATGAAGGCACCGATTATACGCCGGGCAAGATGGCCTCGGATGCGGCGGCACTTCTCGATCATCTCGGCATTGGCCGCGCACATGTCATGGGCTATTCCATGGGCGCGCGCGTCTCGGCTTTCATGGCGCTGTCCGATCCCGACAAGGTGGCAACTCTCGTACTGGGTGGCCTTGGCATCGGCCTGGTCGACGGCGTGGGCGATTGGGACCCGATTGCCGACGCATTGCTGGCGCCTGATCCGGCGTCGATCGCGCATGCGCGCGGACGGACTTTCCGCGCCTTCGCCGACCAGACGCGCAGCGACAGGCGCGCGCTTGCCGCCTGCATCATTGGTTCGCGTGACGAACTGCCGGAAGACGACGTGGCGCGTATCGCCCAGCCGACTCTGATCGGCGTTGGCACCAAAGACGACATCGCCGGATCGGCCGAAGAACTGGCCGCCTTGATGCCGAGCGCCACCGCATTCCCCATCGAAGGCCGCGATCATATGCTGTCTGTCGGCGACAAGACCTTCAAGGCGCGTGTGCTGGAGTTCTACGCCGAGCACCCGCTATAGGCTTTTCTCCTTCCCTTCGCGGGGAGTCGTCAACTGTTCCAGCGATCGCTGCATGTTGTCTCGCGCCCGGCGTTCGTAGCGCTCGCGAAACGGCTGCGTGTGGAAGATATGCGGACGGGCAAGAAAAGTCTTCAACACGGTGGCGCGGCCGATCCCCCATGCCGGTTCATCCACCCAACCATATTCGCGGCGCACCGCCTGTTCATAGGCGTCATAGATGGCCGGCGCCGCGCCAAGGATCGAAAGGTCCATGTCGAGCAGCAGCGCGGCATCGCTTTTCGTGCCGGCATCGGTGAGTTCGGGAACGATATGCGTCGCGGTTGCCTCGATCATCGCGGCAATGCGCTCGAACCGTGCTACTGTCGTTTTCCCGGCGAGGCGCGTTCTCGCCAGTTCGGCGCTTTTGGCCTCATTGTCCTTGGCGCGGCTGTCGTAGATCGCGTCATGGAACCAGATCGCCGCTTCCAACGCCTCGGGATCAGAGACGGCGGAACGATATTCGCGCGCCAGTTCCAGCAGCGCCTCGATATGAGCAAGACCGTGATAATGCCGGTCCTTGGCGCGATATAACGCGCGAAGCTCATTTTTCAGGGCCGTGTCGATCAAGCCTTCATTTTCCATAGCGGGTTGAATCTCGGGTATTCATGGCCATTTGACGAAGCACTAAGGAAAATTGAATTCACCCATGCTACCATCTGGCTTATAGGTGCGACCCGATGACAATCAAGCCGACAGGCGGAGGCCGTTGATGAACAGCATCACCGTTGCGCGCCATGGTGCTGTGCAGCCCGTTGACCCGATCTGGCGCTCGGTTCGCGAGGAGGCGCTCGATGCGGTCAGTCGTGATCCGCTGCTAGCTGCCTTTCTCTATTCGACCATCATCAACCAGGAAAGCCTGGAAGAAGCGGTGATCCATCGGCTTGCCGAAAGGCTCGCGCATCAGGACATCGGCGCCGATCTTTTGCGCCAGACATTCAAGGCGATGCTGGCGGACGAGCCGTCCTGGTCGGACACGATGCGGGTGGATATCCAGGCCTATTACGACCGCGATCCGGCTTGCGACCGCTTCATCATGCCAGTGCTCTATTTCAAGGGCTTTCACGCCATCCAGACGCACCGTCTGGCGCATTGGTTGTGGAACAATGACCGGCAGGATTTCGCGCTCTACCTGCAAAGCCGTTCTTCGTCGATCTTCCAGACCGACATCAATCCGGCAGCGCGCATCGGCAAGGGCGTCTTCCTCGACCATGCTACCGGGCTCGTCGTCGGGCAGACGGCCGTGATCGAGGATGACGTATCTATCCTGCATGGCGTCACGCTTGGCGGCACCGGCAAGGCCGGCGGCGACCGCCATCCCAAGATCAGGCGCGGCGTATTGATCGGCGCCGGCGCCAAGATCCTCGGCAATATCGAGGTCGGTCATTGCTCGAAGATCGCCGCCGGTTCGGTGGTGCTTTCGGCGGTTCCGCACAACAAGACCGTTGCCGGGGTTCCGGCGCGCGTGGTCGGCGAGAGCGGCTGCGAACAGCCTTCGCGGCAGATGGACCAACTGCTGCCATCGCAGGCGATGGATCAGGTCGTCTCCTTCGACATCTGAACAACCGGCCGCAAGACCGGCTTTACAGGTCAGTCTTTCGCATGCCAGAAGCAGCGAACCGAGCGACTGCTTCATGGCATTCGTTTTTATCGTACTTGGAGAAGACCTTTGAAGCCTGACGAAATCAGAAAGCTCGATGCCTTTTTCAAACGCGTGTTCCAGAACCCGCGGCTTGAGGTCAAGGCACGGCCGCGCAAGGACGATTCAGCGGAAGTCTATGTCGGCGACGAGTTCCTCGGCATCGTTTTCAAGGACGAGGACGACGGCGACTACAATTTCTCGATGGCCATCCTCGACGTGGACCTCGATTAAGAGCCAGGCTCATCCGGCCGGCGTGCGCGGTTCCGCGCCGGTCCTGACAATGCGCCGCATTTCGGCGGCAAGCGCCGCATCCAGCGCCTTCCAGTCGCCGAGGAGTTCCAGCGGGAAGCGGTAGGTCAGGCTGAGGCCGTCGCCCACCAGAACATCGCGCTCGCACGGTGCGAGCGAATCTTCGGCCTCGAGCTCGGCAAGGCAGCGCGCGACGAACGGCTCTTCACCAGGCCTTTCCGCCACCGCAAGTCTCTCGTTCAGATAGCCCGTTTTTTCGGCAAAGTCGTAGAAGGTGATGCCGGCTGGCCCCGGCGTGCCCGGCTTTTCGATCAGCTTGCTGTAGATGGGCGCGAAGCGGCCGCTCATGTCGTGTGACATCGCCTGCTCGGCGAAGCTCAGGAACAGGATGGTTTTGCGCGCGCCATTGGCGTGGTTGAAGGCGTCACTGGCGATCTCGCTGTAACCGTCCATCTGTGGATAGCGCAGATAGAGGTCGAGGCGTTGGGCAATGCCGTCGCGACGCGCCTGGGCGAAGCGGATGGTGTTGGAGGGCACGGCAATGACATTGTTGCCGATAACGATCTCGCGCTGCGTCGTGTCGGTGGTGTTGCCGGCCATGGCGACCCGGTGACCAACCCATTTGCCGCCGAGCGCGATCGCGACCGATAGCAATGCCAGAACGGCGAAACAGATGAACACTTTTACCATCAACCGCGAATCGACGACCCTGAAGTCGGGCTCGCTGGCGGTTTGGGTATCGTACATGGCGGTTTCCCGGCTCAAAAAGGCGGTCTGTCGCCGCCTCTGGACTTTGCTGCGTCATGGTAAATGAACGGTAAATCGGCGATCTGCATGGGCGTTGCGCCGCTGGCGATGAGTCCTTTAGAGTCGTCGCGATATTCAACGAGAGATCGGAACAGTCATGCCCATCTACGCCATCGGCGGCAGGAGACCACGCTTCGAGGATGAAGCCAGCAACTGGATTGCGCCTGACGCGGTGCTGATCGGCGATATCGACATCGGCCGCAACGCCGGCTTCTGGTTCGGCGTCGTCATTCGCGGCGACAACGACCCGATCGTCATCGGCGCCGACACCAATGTGCAGGAGCATGTCGTCATGCACACCGATGTCGGTTTTCCGCTGACTGTCGGCACCGGTTGCACGATCGGTCATCGTGCGATGCTGCATGGCTGCACCATCGGCGACAACAGTTTGGTCGGCATGGGCGCGATTGTCCTGAACGGAGCCCGGATCGGCAGGAACTGTCTTGTCGGGGCAGGGGCGCTCGTGACCGAAGGCAAGGAGTTCCCCGACAATTCCCTGATCGTCGGTTCACCGGCGCGTGTGGTGCGTACATTGGACGAGGCGTCGGTTGCCGCGCTGCGCGCCTCGGCGGCGCACTATGTCGCCAACGGCCAGCGCTTCAGGGCCGGCCTGGAAAAGCTCTGACGCGCGTTTGCCGATGTCGGAAAATGGCGGAGCCGACCCTGGGGAAGAGCCGGCTCCTGGAACCCGGTCGTGGGGACGGGGGGGACTCGACCGGGTTTTCTGTTTTGATAAGTGTCGGAGATTGTCCCTCAGCGAACGCTGGCGACCGCCTCGGCGCGTCCGTCGCTGATGCTCACCCACACGCCTGAATTGGTCGTCGATTGGCGCTTGAGGTAAGTGTAGGGCGTGTCGTTCCACGCCCGCACCTTGGGTTCCAGATTGTCGAGAATGAAATCGCCCATGCTGGTACGAACCGTCAGCACCGCATGGCCTTCGCCATTCGGCTGGCGGGCAACCGTCATCAGAAGGTCGCCGGCGGGCACGCCGGCCCGCATCAGTTCGCGGCGCTTTTCCAGCGCGTAATCCTCGCAATCGCCCAGGCCGTTGGCCGGATAGGACCAGACTTCTTCCTTGCCCCAGATTTCTATATCCGTATGTGGGGCAACGCTTGTGTTGACCGCGTTATTGACGTCGATGATCTTTGCCCACAGTTTACGGGTCAGTTCGATCGGTGCCCGCTTCGATGTCTTCTGGCTGCATTCCTGCGGCTGCTGGCGGCAGAATTCGTAATGGCCGACCGGCTGTGTCGTGCGGCTTCCCGTGGGCATGAAGGATGCGCCGGCATTGGCTGCCCCGAAGCCACCGAACTGCATCGCTATTGCCAGAAGCAACAGCTTTCCCCATCTCCGGATCATTATGTCGTCTCCCCGTTTGAGACGACAATGACACGGCGGGATTTATTTGACGCAAAGCTGCGCTGTAGAGTTTAAATAAAACTTGGAATAGATTTTAAACCAGACGAATTATGGAATTTTGAACAGTTTTTAAATGAATCTATAACGCAACTTAATCGATGTTTACTTATTGCCGGAATGCATGCGCAAGGTCTCGCATTCGTGCCGGTGCCGGCCACGACGAGACAATCGATAAGGTGATCAGTTGTGCGGCTTGTTGAATTCATCCAGCGTGTCGGGACGCTGGACGGCAGCGAATTCGATCGCCACGCCATCTTCGAAATGGCGCACCACCTGGCCGCGCATCGTGCCGAGCATCACCTGCACGCCGATGGCGGGCTTGACCGCGGTTTCGATGGCCGCACCCGACAGCGACAGGTCGACGATGCGGCACTGGTATTGCCGCCCATCCATCAGGTGGAGGACACTCAGCGGGTTGCGTGGCGCGACGCGCTCATGGCGGCGATCCTCGGGCAGGTCGAGTTCGTGCTTGTTGGCGAGCCAGGTCAATTGCGCCGCGAGTTTGTCGCGCTTGCGCTCCGACGCAATGACTGTGATGGCGAATCCATCCTGCAGGACCCGCGTGATGACGCCTTCGATGCGGCCGATATGATCGATATAGGCAATCACCTTTTCACCGGGATCGCCGCTGCGATCCGTGCGCAGGGACGCACTGCCCGGTGACATGTCGATCACCTGGCAAGGATGCTCGGTGCGGTCTTCCAACATGAAACGGCCATAAATCTTCACCCGAACGCGCGAAAAATTGCGCCGTTCGGTCCGTAACGGCGCATGATTGACCGCCGTTGATCCCATAGCCGCTCACACCCCGTTGGTCGTTCCCGGCCCTGCCGGGGAAACATGTGAGCAAGTTACGTCAAGAAAGATTAACAACCGGGAAACGACACGTCGGTGACGGTCTATTCCTCACGGCCGCCGTCAAGCACGAGAAGGTGGCGAATACGACGCGCGCGCCCATAATCCTCTATGGCCTGCGGCGCGCCGGGTTCACTCGGGTCCAGCGCGGGCACGGCGATCTCGACGCGCGCTGCCGTTTTCTCGTTCGGATCGACCGTGCGCACGGCGTCGATCACCGCGTCGACGATCGGGTCGCTGCCCAGCCAGAACGGCCGGTCCGCTGTCGAGGCCACGCCGAGGCAGCGCGGATGCGAAGTGCCGCCGTCGAGCGGCAGCACCAGCAACTCGAAATTGGCCGAACGCCCGGCCAGGCTGATGCCTTCAAAGGACACCAATACAAGGGATTTCCGGTCGAAAACTTCTTGCACCAGTCGCGCAACCACGCGCCGGTCCCGCTCGCGCCAAAGAGAGGGAAAGGAGAAGCCTTTCAGCTCGCGCCCATACGAGGCACACAGGCGCGTGCCCGCCAGTCGGAACACCGCTTCGCCGCGCGTGTCCTTTTCGAGAATGAACGTATCGGCAAGCAGTGCTCTGATATCGGCCGGTTCGATTTCGTTGCGCCTGGGTGCCGGTCGTCCGTCGCGCAGCCGATTCCAGTATTGGAACAGTGCGATCGATCCATTCAGTCTCATGCTCATTCCGTTTCGTACCCCGGCGCTCCAGTGTCCCATAGAGGAACAGAAGGGTGCGCCCTGATCATCTACATGCAGGTCGGAGCAGGATGCGTGCCAGCTTCGTTAACGCCTTGTTCACCGTTCGGGGCCGTTAAGGTTAACAGATGGTTTACATTGTCGGGCGCGCGCGCCTGTGGGATATTGAAAACACTTCGATTTTGGCTGTTCGCCACCCTGCGGCGGACTTCCAGTCAAGTTTTCGGGGAGAGTGGGGACTCGACCAGAGCCGTCCGGGGAAACCCTGGGCGGCTTCTTTGTATCATTCAGGTGCGAATCGGCAGGGCTGTGGCGAAGGTGCTTTGTGAATCGCCCGGTGGGGCCTTACATGCGGCTGAAACACGGGATGAAAAGCCATGAACGAACCTGCAGGCCCGTTTATCGATGAGCAGGAGCCATATTCCACGCCGCCGCGCCGGCGCGAGCCGATGTTCAATATGCCCGCCGTCGTGCTGGCGATTATCGGCTTGTGCGTCGGCGTGCATGTGCTGCGCACCTATCTGTTGACGCCGGGCCAGGATCTTGAGCTTCTGATTGCCACAGCCTTCATCCCGGTTCGTTACTCTGGCCAGTATATTCTTGATTTCTGGTCATTTTCCAGCCCATTTACCTACACCTTCCTGCATGGCGGCATTGCCCATCTTGCCGTTAACATGATCTGGCTTGCTGCGTTCGGGTCGCCGCTCGCCAATCGCTTCGGCGCGCTTCGCTTTGCTTTGTTTTATGCTGTCACGGGCGTGGCAGCGGCGGGGCTGTTCTGGGCCATACATCCGCTCTCACAATCGCCGCTGGTCGGCGCTTCCGGTTCGATCTCGGGTATGATGGGAGCAGCCGCGCGCTTTGCTTTCCACATCGACCGCTCGTCCGGCAGGCCGGCCTTCGCCGGTGCGCCGATCCCGATGTCCCTGACCTTTCGCTCACGCACCGTCGTTGCCTTTCTGGCGGTGTGGATGGTCATCAATCTGGTCACCGGCGTGATCGGTTTCGCGCCGGGCAACGATGCGCAGATCGCTTGGGAAGCGCATATCGGCGGCTTCCTGATCGGCTTCTTCTGCCTGCGGTTCTTTGACCGTGGGTCAAGCATTTCCAGCAAAAGTGTGTAGCGGTTTCGCGTTCGGAAATGCGTCACAACAACAGAGCATTTCCAGCAAAAGTGTGTAGCAGTTTTGCGTCCGGAAATGCGTCAAACGACCGGACAGTGCCAAAGTCCAATAGAGAAATTTGAATCCGCTTGCTTTGTTCTGCGCGGATCGTTTGTCGCGCTGGTGCGTTTTGAGGAGTTGAGCCGCTCTTGAAAACGGCTCCGGTGCGGCGCACGATATCGTTACCAGAGCGAACGCCGGGAGGGCGGTCTGACAGCACAGAGGAGGACGCCATGACTGTTAAGGCCATACTCGACAGCAAAGGCCATGACGTACTGACGCTTGGGCCGAACGAAAAATTGTCCGTTGCGATTCGCATCCTGGCCGAGAATCGCGTCGGCGCGCTGGTCATCACCAATGAGGACCGGAAGATCGTCGGCATCCTCTCCGAGCGCGATATCGTGCGCGTCATCGACCGGGAAGGCGCGGGCGCGCTGGATCGCTCCGTGCGCACCGCCATGACGCCGAAGGTCAATATCTGCAACGAGAACCATACGGTCAACGAGTTGATGGAGATCATGACGGCAGGCCGTTTCCGTCATCTGCCGGTGGAAAAGGACGGGATGCTTTACGGCATCATCTCCATTGGCGATGTGGTCAAGAGACGCATTCAGGACGCCGAGCGCGAGGCCGAGGAGATCAAGGCCTATATCGCGACGGCCTGACGGGCCATATCAGGCTTTGAGCCCATAGATTGGGCGTGACCGGGTGGGAAACTGCCCGGCAGTTCCAAGGCAAGGATGTCGCAGAAGCGGACGTTCATTCGCGCGCCTCGCGTCCGAGAACGACGTGCGTCGCGAGGTCTGTGGCCGTGGATTCCATCACGCGGTAGCCGAGAGCAGGGAAATCCAGGCCCTCGAACATCGCCTCGCCTCGTCCGAGTAGCACAGGCGAAAGCGCAAAGTGCAGTTCATCGATCAGGCCGGCCTGCAGGTATTGGCGAACGGTCGATACGCCACCTCCGATCTTGACGTCGCGTGCTCCCGCGGCGTCGCGGGCGCGGTCGAGCGCGGCCTGGATTCCGTCCGTGACGAAGTGGAACGTGGTGCCGCCCTCCATCACGATCGGCTCGCGGGCATGGTGCGTCAGGACGAACGTCGGAGCGTGATAGGGCGGATTGTCTCCCCACCAGCCCTTCCAACTGTCGTCCGGCCACTCCCCACGCACAGGGCCGAACATGTTCCGGCCCAAGATGAAGGCACCGAAACCGTCCATCGAGCGGTGGGCAAAGGTCTCGTCCACGCCCTCCGAGCCGCCGCCCTCGCCGAACATGGCCTTGAACGTCTTGGTTCCGAAGAACCAACTGTGGAGTTCCTTTCCGCGCTTTCCCAGAGGATCCTGAAGACTCTGTTCCGGGCCTGCTCCGAACCCATCCAGGGACACCGAAAACCCTGCGACTCTGACACGTCCCATCCTAGCCTCCTCGACTGCTTACAACATGCTGCCTTGCAGAACTAATGTCTGCAATCAGGAAAACCAGTGCCGCATTGAGCGGCGAACTTGCGGTCGTTTACCGGCGGGCGGCTTCATAGCGAAAGGCCGGCGCGCTTGCCTATCGGGCCGCTTTGCACTAGCGAAAGACGATCAAGCCGTTCGGGGCATTGCCATCGAGCGGGTGTTGTTATCTTCGCTGTTTGCAGGCCGCCATGACCATCATCGATACCCGCACGCCCGAAGCCAAGCGCCTCGTTCCCGGCGCCACAGGCGATTGGGAAATCATCATCGGGCTGGAAGTACATGCCCAGGTGACGTCGCAATCCAAGCTGTTTTCCGGCGCTTCGACCGCCTTTGGCGCCGCTCCCAACGCCAACGTGTCGCTGGTCGATGCGGCGATGCCCGGCATGCTGCCCGTCATCAATGAGGAATGCGTCAAGCAGGCGATCCGCACCGGGCTTGGATTGAAGGCCGAGATCAATTTGAAATCGGTCTTCGACCGAAAGAACTATTTCTATCCCGACCTGCCGCAGGGCTATCAGATTTCGCAATTCAAGCAGCCGATCGTCGGCGAGGGTACGGTGATCGTTTCGGTCGGTCCGGACAAGAAGGGTGAATACGAGGATATCGAGATCGGCATCGAGCGGCTGCATCTGGAACAGGATGCCGGCAAGTCGATGCATGACCAGCACCCGACCATGTCCTATGTCGATCTGAACCGCTCGGGCGTGGCGCTGATGGAGATCGTTTCCAAGCCGGATATGCGCTCGGCCGACGAGGCCAAGGCCTATCTCACCAAACTGCGCACCATCGTGCGCTATCTCGGCACCTGTGACGGCAATATGGATGAAGGCTCCATGCGCGCCGACGTCAATGTTTCGGTGCGCAAGCCGGGCAGCGAATTCGGCACGCGCTGCGAGATCAAGAACGTCAATTCCATCCGCTTTGTCGGCCAGGCCATCGAGGCCGAGGCACGTCGCCAGATCGCCATTCTGGAGGACGGCGGCCAGATCGATCAGGAAACGCGGCTGTTCGACCCGGTGAAGGGCGAGACGCGTTCGATGCGCTCCAAGGAAGAAGCACACGACTACCGTTATTTCCCCGACCCCGATCTTTTGCCGCTGGAGTTCGACCAGGCTTATGTCGATGAACTGGCGAAGGACTTGCCGGAACTTCCCGACGACAAGCGGACGCGGCTGATCGAGAAACTCGGCCTGTCGGCCTATGATGCCTCGATCCTCGTTTCCGAAAAGGCCATTGCCGATTATTTCGAGAAGGTCGCGAGTGGGCGCGACGGCAAACTCGCGGCCAACTGGGTCATCAACGATCTATTGGGGGCGTTGAACAAATCCGCCAAAACCATTGAAGAGACTCCGGTTTCGCCCGACCAACTCGGCGCGGTGGTTGACCTTATCAGGGAAGGAACGATTTCGGGAAAGATCGCCAAGGATCTGTTCGAGATCGTCTGGAACGAAGGCGGCGATCCGAAGGAAATCGTCGAGGCGCGCGGCATGAAGCAGGTCACCGACACCGGCGCTATCGAAAAGGCGGTGGACGAGGTGATTGCTGCCAACCCGGACAAGGTGGGGCAGGCCAGGGCGAAGCCGACAATGGCGGGCTGGTTCGTCGGGCAGGTGATGAAGGCGACCGGCGGCAAGGCCAACCCGCAAGCCGTGAACGATCTGGTCAAGACCAAGCTCGGGCTCGAATAGCCGCAGGCGGCAGCCTATTTCGCATCGTGAAAGATGATGCCGACGGTATGACGCTGGCCGGAGCGTATGCGGCTGACGCCGTGCCGCAGGTTGACGCGGTAATTGCCTTTCGTGCCTTTGACCGGCCGGTTATGCACGGCGAAGATCACGGCGTCGCCCTGGCTGAACGGCACCACCTCGACGCGGCTTTGCATGCGCGGGCGCTGTTCGGTCAGCACGAATTCGCCGCCTGAAAAATCCTCGCCCGGCCGGGAAAGCAGGATGGCCACCTGCAAGGGAAAGGCGAGGTCGCCGTAAAGGTCCTGGTGCAGGCAGTTGAAATCGCCGGCTATGTAGCGCAGCAGAAGCGGCGTCGGCTTCACCTGGCCGGCATCGTGGCAGAGCTTGAGGAACGTTTCATGCGAGCCCGGATAGCGGGCGGTAATGCCCATGCGCTCGTTCCATGCGTTCGCGACGGGTGCCAGCCTTGGATAGAGCGCGGTGCGCAAGTCGTCCAACAGCGACGGCAGCGGATAGCTGAAATAGCGATATTCGCCCTTGCCGAAGCCGTGCCGCGCCATCACGACGTGGCTGCGGAAATGCTGCGGGGTGTCGTAAAGCCCGGCAATTCGGTCGCAATCGTCTGCGGTAAGAAGATTTTGGAGCATCGCGCAGCCATGGCTGTCCAGGTCGGTGGCCAGCAGCGGCCAGTCATAGCGGCTGATCCGCTCATCGGCCTGGGCGAGGGGAATGGTGTCGGCTTGGGTGTCCATGCTGCCTCCGTAGATCTGAAGGAGAAATCTAGGAAGGTTGAGGTCGGCGGCCCACCCGTTTCCTGCTTTCAACTTCGCGGCAGTTCGGGGAGTTCAGGCGAAGGCTGACGGTAAAACCCTTGCCATTGCAGCCATCGGACGCCATAAGCAGGCAAAGCCATTCGCGCCGCGGGTATAGCGATGAAGACGTTGATCGTACAGTTTTTCACCTGGTGGAACAGCCAGACCTGGGGCACGCGCTTCCACACCTGGCGGCACGGCAAGAAGGTCGGCGAGGACGCCGCCGGCAACGTCTATTACGAGGGCGGAATCAACTCCGACGGCCAGACGCGGCGCTGGGTGATCTATAACGGCTATTCCGAGGCTTCTGCCATTCCGCCCGGCTGGCACGGCTGGATGCATCATCGTGTAGACGTGGCGCCTTCGGACGAAAACTATGCGCCGCGCGAATGGCAGAAGCCGCATAAGCCAAATTTGACCGGCACACCCGCCGCCTACCGACCGAAGGGTTCGGTGCTGGGCAACCAGCATCGCCCGCAGGTGACCGGGGATTATGACGCCTGGACGCCGGGTGCCTGAGGCGCTGCTGCCGGGTCTTTTATCGCCACAATTGCCGTTTAGCTGGTTGGCACGCCTAGCGTGCTTTAGCTTGGGCGATCGCGAATCAACCGAGACGCACGACCGGTAGCCGCATGACACGTTTCAGCCATAGCACGATCCTCGCGGCGGCCGCTTTTGCTGCGGCTTTCATATTCCCGACGGTGCTTCTTGCGCAGGATGTACAGGGGCAAGACCCGACGTGGAATGTGCAGGACTGGGATTCTCTGCCGGACGATCAGGGCACCCCACCACCAGAGACCCCGCCGGCACAAACGCAGCCGCCGGCGGCGAGTCAGGACGAGCAACAGAATCAGGACGTGATTACCGAGAAGCCGGCGCCCGAACCCAAGGTCGAGCGTGTTTCCAACCCGGTTGCCGAATTTACCGGGCTCGACAAGATCACCGGCCGTATCATCACCTTCGATGCCTATATCAACGAGACGGTGCAGTTCGGCGCCTTACAGGTGACGCCGCGCGTCTGCTATTCGCGGCCCGAAGCTGAGGTCGCCAAAACCGACTCCTTCGTCGAGGTCGATGAGATCACTCTCGATCGCAAGATCCGCCGTATCTTCACCGGCTGGATGTTTGCGCAGAGTCCCGGCCTCAATGCCGTCGAGCATCCCGTCTATGACGTATGGCTGAAGGACTGCAAGCAGAAGTCCAAGGTGCCGCCGCCGACGTCGGCCAAGGCATCCGACGATGCGGCGCCGGCCACCACAACGGTGAATGACGACGCATCCAAGGCCAATTGAGACGATTGCCGCTTACGGGTAGAAGCGCGCTTCGCCTTTCAGTGCCTCTGCCAGCATGATTTCATATTTCGCGCGCGGCACATCTAGCGCGCCGAAGTGTTTCAGATGCTCGGTGGTGAACTGGGTATCGAGAAGCGCGAAGCCGCGTTCTTTCAATCTCTCGACAAGATGCACCAGGCAGATCTTGGAGGCGTCGGTCTTTTTCGAAAACATGCTTTCGCCGAAGAAAACGCGGCCCAGCGTCACGCCATAAAGTCCGCCGACGAGTTGATCGCCTTGCCATGCCTCGACCGAATGGCAGTGGCCCAGTCGATAAAGCCGTATATAGGCCTCGCGGATCGGCGCGTTGATCCAGGTCGAAGCGCGTTCGGTGCGCTTTTCGGCACAACCGTCGATGGTCGCTTCGAAATCGAAGTCGAAACGGATGTCGAACAGGCCCTTGCGCAGCGTCTTGGCAAGGCTCTTCGGCACATGGAAGCCGTCGAGCGGGATGATACCGCGCTTTTCCGGCCGGACCCAGAAGACTTCCGGGTCGGCCGCGCTTTCAGCCATCGGGAATACGCCCGTGGCGTAGGCCTTGAGCAACAGGTCGGTCGGGATGCTGTAACCCGGCGCAAACGGGCGGGTCATGGATTTCGCCTCAGTGCGTTGCGGCTTCCGCGGCCAGATATTTCTCCAACCAGTGGATATCATAGTCGCCATTGGCGATGTCGGGATTGCCGACAAGATCGCGGAACAGCGGCAGCGTGGTGTTGATGCCGTCCACGACGAACTCGTCCAGCGCCCGGCGCAGCCGCATCATGCATTCGACACGGTTGCGGCCATGCACGATCAGCTTGCCGATCAGGCTGTCATAGTAAGGCGGGATCCTGTAGCCGGAATAGACACCCGAATCGACGCGGATGCCGAGCCCGCCCGGCGTGTGGAAATGGGTGATCGTGCCGGGAGAGGGAACGAAGGTGCGCGCATCCTCGGCATTGATTCGGCATTCGATGGCATGGCCGTTGAACTTGATGTCGTCCTGGGTGACGGACAGGCCACCGCCGGAGGCGACGCGGATCTGCTCATGCACGAGATCGATGCCGGTGATCGCTTCCGTCACCGGGTGCTCGACCTGCAGACGCGTGTTCATCTCGATGAAGTAGAATTCGCCGTTCTCATAAAGGAACTCGACCGTTCCAGCGCCCGAATAGCCTAGATCGGCAACCGCATTGGCGCAGATACCGCCGATGCGCGCGCGCGCCTCCGTGTTCAGGGCCGGCGAATTGGCCTCCTCCCAAACCTTCTGGTGCCGGCGCTGCAGGGAGCAGTCGCGCTCGCCGAAATGCACGCCCTTGCCGGCACCGTCGCCGAACACCTGCAATTCGATGTGACGCGGCTTTTCCAGATATTTCTCGATATAGACGGCGTCGTCACCGAAGGCGGCGCCGGCTTCGGAGCGCGCCGTCGCCAGCGCCACTTCCAAATCGTCTTCCGAATGCGCCACCTTCATGCCGCGGCCGCCGCCACCGGCGGATGCCTTGATGATGACGGGATAGCCGATTTCGGCGGCGACGCGCTTGGCTTCCTTCTCATCGGTGACCGCGCCTTCCGAACCCGGAACGACCGGAATACCGAGGCGCTTTGCCGTGCGCTTGGCCTCGATCTTGTCGCCCATGACACGGATATGATCGCCGGATGGGCCGATGAAGGTGATGTTATGGGCAGCGAGGATATCGGCGAACTTGGCGTTTTCCGACAGGAAGCCGTAGCCGGGGTGCACGGCATCCGCGCCGGTGATTTCACAGGCCGCGACGATCTGATGGATGTTCAGATAGCTGTCGCGCGAAGGCGGCGGGCCGATGCACACGCTTTCGTCGGCAAGGCGCACATGCATGGCGTCGGCGTCGGCGGTCGAATGCACCACGACTGTCTGAATGCCGAGTTCCTTGCAGGCGCGCAGCACCCTCAGTGCGATTTCGCCCCGATTGGCGATAAGGATTTTCTGAAACATCCCGCTTCGGCCTATTCGATCACGACGAGCGGCATGCCGAATTCGACCGGCTGCGCGTCTTCGACGAGAACGGCCTTGACCGTGCCCGAGCGCGGCGAGGGAATCTGGTTCATCGTCTTCATCGCTTCGATAATAAGCAGGGTCTGACCTTCCTTGACCTGCTGGCCGATTTCGATGAAGGCCTTGGCGTCGGGCGAGGGAGCCAGATAAGCGGTGCCGACCATCGGCGACGGCACGGCGTTCTTCGATTGCTCGGCCGCGGGCGCTGGCGCCACTGCGGCCACCGGTTGCGGTGCCGCCACCGGGGCAGGCATTGGCTGCGGCGCGGCGACGGCGTGAACCGCCGGCGCATGACGCGACACGCGCAGCTTGAGGTCGCCCAGTTCAACCTCGATCTCGGTCAGATTGGTGTCGTTCAATATGCCCGCAAGATCGCGGATCAATTGCTGGTCAACACCAGAATTTTTCGTGCTCATTATACTTCCTTCTTTTCTCCGTCCGCTGCGAAGCGGGCGGCAAGCGCTTGCAGCGCAAGCCGGTAGCCAAGCGGGCCGAAGCCGCAGATCATGCCGACAGCGTGCGGAGCGACCTTGGAAACATGACGGAAAGGTTCCCGCGCATGAATGTTGGAAAGATGCACCTCGACGACCGGCAGGGGGGCTGCTGCCCGGATCGCGTCGTGGATGGCAATTGATGTGTGCGTATAGGCGGCGGCATTGAGCACGATCCCGCTGGCGCCCTCCGCCGCCTCCTGGATCCATCCTACCAGTTCGCCTTCATGGTTGGATTGTCGGAAATCTATCGTCAGCCCAAGCGAGGCGCCAGCCTTGCGGCAATCTTCGGCAATATCCTCAAGCGTGGCGACGCCATAGATGGAGGGCTCGCGCCTGCCGAGCATATTGAGGTTGGGACCGTTGAGGACGAAAACCGTTGACAAAACACAAACCTTTTCCGCGCTCCAAGCCATAGAATCCGGCCGAGGCGCAGGTTCTCTATAGCGGGCATAGGCCGCTGCGAAAAGAGCGCAAGACCATTCCCGCCTCTGTCCACAGCGAGAGGCGCAAAAAGCGAACGTCCGCTTTACTGCGACGCCTTGACGCTGGCGATCTTCTCGGCCAGAACCTGTTCGCCGAGCGCGCCGAACACCACTTCGTTGCCGATCACATAAGACGGCGTGCCGGTGATCATCAGCTTGTTGGCAAGATCATAGGTCTTGGAAATGGCTTCGGGGATTGAAGGGTCCTTCATCTTTTCCCGCAGGTCCTTTTCATCGGCCCCGAGCGACAGCGCCACCTTGATGGCCGTGGCTTCCGTCGCGCGGCCCTGGCCGCCAAGCAGCGCCTTGTGGAACTCGCCGTATTTTTCAGGATGCATCATGTGGAAGGCCATGGAAACCACGCTGGCCTTCTGCGAGTCGGGGCTCAGGATCGGGAATTCCTTCAGCACGAAGCGCAGATCGGGGTCGGCCTTGGTCAGCGCCTGCATGTCCTCCATGGCGCGTTTGCAGAAACCGCAATTGTAATCGTAGAACTCGACAATGGTAGTTTTGCCGTTCGGGTTGCCAACAATGCCGTCGAAGGTCGAGTTGAATATCTCCGCCTTGTTTTCCTCGATGACGCCTTCGCTGGCCAGGCGTTGCTCTTCGCGCTGCTTGGTCTCCAAAGCGTCCTGCACCTCCAGCAGCAATTCCGGGTTCTTCAGCAGATAATCGCGAATAATGCCTTCGACCTCCTTGCGGTCGATCTTGGTGCCTGTCGCGCTTTGGGTCGTTGCTGCGCCGTCGGCATTGGCGATCCGCACCGTGCCCGCCACGAAACCGGGCGTGAGCATGGCAAGGGCGGCTCCGGTTGCGAGCAAGTTTGCCTTCTTCATGGTCCTGTCCTTTTGACTGCCGGTCAGTTCTGCCGGTATCTCATTCATTCTCGCCCGATTTGTCGGGTGTTGATGATGTCCTGCGCGCGCACCCATCCCGGTGTGCCGCGTTTCATTCTTTGTTGCGCCCGCATGGCGAAAATCTTCGCGTCCTTGTAGGCGCCGGCATAATAGTGGCCCTCGGCCGTGGCCAGTTCCGCATCGGCCACATCGCCCAGTTCGCCATAGGCTTGGGCCAGATAGCGGTAACCGGCGACATTCTCGCGGTCGCGCCGCAAGCCCTTGGAAATCTGGGCAATCGCCTTCTTGACGTAACTGGGCGTGCCAACGGCGAGCAAGGCCTGCCCGTAGGACACCGGCAGCAGGCCCGAGCCGGCCGGGTCGAGATTGACCGCCTTGGCATAAGCACCGGCTGCGTCCTTCGGCCTGTTGACCTTCATCAAAATGTCACCGCGCAACTCCCGGAAATACGGGTTCTTGGGCTGTGTCTTGATGAGGCTTTCCGTCTTCGTCAGCGCGGAACGGGGATCGCCGTAGAGATAGGCCATCAGCGCGGAGCTGTATTTCAACGCCAGAGGATCGAGTTGTTTGCGCGTCAGGCGGGAGACCGCGCCCTGACCATCGGTGAAGGCGGCAATCTTGACGCGCATCATGTCGTGGCGCTGTTGCAGGGAAGCCGAATCGGTCTTGTTGTAATATGGGCTCTTTTTCACGAGCGCCTGGAGATTGGAGATGCGCTCGCGCGGCATCGGGTGGCTGATGCGGTATGGGTCGATCTGGGCGCCGGAGAGGGAGAGGGCGCTCTGGAAGCGCTCGAACGTATCCAGCATGCCCTTGCCGGATTGACCGGTGGCGTTGAGATAGATGATTGCCGAGCGGTCGGCGGTCATTTCCTCGCCGCGCTGGTAGTGCATGAGGCTGCGTTGCGCCAACTCGCCGCCGCCTGTCGCCAGCCCCATGCCGGCCCCGGCCAGGCCACGGCTGTGACTGGCGGCTCCGGCGGCAATCGCGCCTGCACCAAGCAACGTGGCCACGATCGCCATGGTTTTGGAGCGCTCCAACTGGTCGCGCAGTTTCTGCTGATGCCCACCGGCAATATGCCCGCACTCATGCGCGATCACGCCGATGATCTCGTTCGGTGTCTCTGCCTGCATCAGCGCGCCGGTGTTGATGAACAGGCGCCGCCCGGCGACGAAGGCGTTGAAGCTCGGATCGTTGACCAGCACGATACGGATGCCGGCGTTGGAAAGGCCAGCAGCCTTGAAAATCGGCTTCGCATAGTCGCGTACCAGTGCCTCGATTTCGGCGTCGCGCACAATTGGCACATTTCGCGCCGCTGCCTGCAGCGCGGCGGCAAAAACCATCGCCAGGCCGAACGAGAGCGTGGCCAGCGTGCGCGCGGCCCTTCCGAATGGGGTTGCGGGTCGTGACAAGCTCAACATGATTTGTCCACTCGTAGCCGACGCCGTGCTTGATGGAAAGGCGGCCGCGAAAACTTCCTGAACTTGTGATCCTCATACCAATCAGGCATTTGTGCGGCGCAGGCCATAGCAGCACGGACAAGGATCGGTATTCCATGGTTGTTTCGCTTTCACGGCGCGGCGAGGTCGAGCCGTTTCACGCCATGGATGTTCTGGCTCAGGCGAATCGCCTGAAGGCGCAGGGCGTGCCGGTCATCTCCATGGCTGTCGGCCAACCGTCCGATCCCGCGCCTGAGCGTGTGCGCCGGGCTGCGGCCAGGGCACTGGAGCATGGCCGTGTTGGCTATACGGACGCTCTCGGCCTTGCCGAATTGCGGCGCGCGATCGCCAGCCACTATGGCGAGCATTACAATCTCGACATCGCGCCCGAGCGCATTGCGGTGACCACCGGTTCATCGGCGGCATTCAATCTTGCCTTTCTCGCCATGTTCGATGCCGGCGACCGTGTCGCCATCGCCGCGCCCGGTTATCCAGCCTATCGCAACATCATGGCGGCACTCGGCATCGAGGTGGTCGAGATCGAGCTTGGCAAGGATGCCTGGCTGCATGCCGGCCATCTGCGCGCCGCCCATGAAGAAAAGCCGCTCAAGGGCGTGCTGTTTGCCAGCCCCGCCAATCCGACCGGCGCGGTCATCCCGCCGGCTGAACTGAAGGCACTGGTCGAGACGGCCGAAAGCCTCGGCATTGCAGTGATTTCGGATGAAATCTATCATCGGCTCGCCTACGGTGCGCCCGATACGTCCGCGCTCGCCTATGGCAGCGGTGTCACGGTCATCAACTCGTTTTCCAAATATTACTGCATGACCGGATGGCGTGTTGGCTGGATGGTATTGCCACAGCCGTTGGTGCGGGCGGTGGAGCGCATCGGCCAGAGTCTCTACATCTCGGCGCCGGAGCTTTCGCAAATTGCCGCTATCGAGGCCTTTTCCGCGACGGACGAGCTGGACGTGATCAAGGCCCGTTACGCCTGGAATCGCGATCTCCTGATGAAAAGACTGCCGGAACTCGGTTTGCCGCTTGCCGCACCGGCGGATGGCGCCTTCTACGCCTTCTGCGATGTCACGCGGCACACCAATGACAGCATGGATTTCGCACGCAAAATGCTGACCGAGGCGCATGTCGCGGCGACGCCCGGCCGGGACTTCGACCCGCTGCAGGGGCATCGAACCATGCGCTTTTCCTATGCCGGCTCCCATGACGACATGAGCGAGGCTCTGGCTCGTATCGAACGCTGGCTGTCCTGAGTCGATTTTCTACGCGGGGAAACAAGCCGGTCCGTCACGGTGAGGCAAGGCTTGTCACAATCTCGCGATTGCCATGGAAGCCCGCGAAAAGAATCATATTTTCAATGCAGGTAACACAACTCGCGGAGGCAAACATGCGCGCGATGAACCTGATTACTCTCATCCTGATCATCATCGGTGGCCTGAACTGGCTGTCGATGGGCTTGGCCGGCTACGACATTCTAGGTGCCATTTTCGGCGGCTCCGGGGATGCGGTGGCCCGCATTGCCTATGTGATCATCGGGCTGTCGGCGATATGGCAACTCATGCCGTTCGTCCAAAGCTTCACCGAAACTGAAGTCTCGGCGGAACGTCATGCTCACCATTAGAGCGCCGTGCGTTCAACTGGACGCACAAAGGACGCTCTAACACTTTGATGGAGCATCGGAATAACCCGAAAACCGGATCCCATTTTTCGGCCCGATGCTCTTACCTGCAATGAAAAAGGGCGGCGGCATTTTATGCCGCCGCCCCGATTTGCATTCGTAATATAATGTTAGAAGAATCCCTTGCGCTGCCACCAACCGGCGCGTTTCGGCTTTTCTTCGGCCGGCTTGGCTTCCGGCTCTCCGACAGTGATCGAGGAGACGACCGGCTCCACGGATGCCGCTGCCGTAGGCTTGCGGCGCGTACGGCGCGGCTTCGCGGGTTCAGTTTCGGCTGCTTCCGCCTCTTTTGGCTGGACAGCCGCGCCATTCTCGGTGGCTGGCGTGGCCTCTGCCTGCTGTCCGGTTGCCGGTTCTGAACCAGTTTCGGTGCTGGCGGCCGCTTTTTTCGAGCGGGTTCGGCGCGGCTTCTTCGGCTTTTCTTCGGCCGGCTCCTCGACGGGCTGATCTTCGAGCGCCGCCACCGGTGCGGTAGCTTCCGCAACTTCAGCGACAGGCTGGCTGACTTCCGCGTCAGTATCGGTTTCGCCCGTTGCCGTTTCGCTCACGACCGCTTCGTCTTCGCCTTCGCGATGATTGCGCTTGCCGCCGCGCTTGCCACGCCGCCGCTTCTTGGTGGGGTTGGCTTCGGAGCCATCGGTATCGGCGGCGGCCGCATCCGTCGCTTCACCTTCCGGTTCGGCTTCACCTGCGGCACCCGTCTCGGCCGTATTCGCCTCTACAGTTTCCGAAACGGCGTTTCCTTCTTCATTCTGCGCGGCGGCATCGTGATCGCGGTCCTTACCGCCACGGCGCCTGCGCCGACGGCGACGCTTGCGATCTCTGCCTTCGCCATCCCTGCTTTCGCCATCCTCACTTGAGCGCGTCTGCCGTGGCTGTTCATCCGAGGCGATCACCTCGTCTTCTTCCTCTTCGACCGCGACGTCGGGCTCCTCAGGCTCGTCATAGACGGGCAGGGCGGGTGTCGCGACGAAGCCCTCAGGCTTTTCCGCCACCGCTCCACGGGCGATGACATAATATTGCGAGCCGACCGATTCGTCGGCTTCGACGGAGATTGTCAGGCCGAAGCGATTTTCCAGTTCGACCAATGTGCTGCGCTTGTGGTTGAGCACGTAGAGAGCCGTTGCCGCGGGCGTGCGCACAACGATGTGATGGTGTGAATCTTTCAGCAGGAACTCTTCGACGCCACGCACTACAGTCAGCGCCACCGAGGAATCGGAGCGCACATGACCAGTGCCGCCACAATGTGGGCATGGCTTCATGGTCGATTCCAGCACCGAGGCGCGGATGCGCTGGCGGCTCATCTCCATCAATCCAAAATGCGAGATGCGACCGACCTGGATGCGTGCCCGGTCGTTCTTCAGGCAATCCTTGAGCTTCTTTTCCACCGCCCGGTTGTTGCGGTTTTCTTCCATGTCGATGAAATCGATGACGATGAGCCCGGCCAAGTCGCGCAGCCGCAACTGGCGCGACACTTCCTCGGCCGCTTCCAGATTGGTGTGAAGCGCGGTCTCCTCGATGGAGTGTTCCTTGGTGGAGCGACCGGAATTGACGTCGATGGCAACCAGCGCCTCGGTCTGGTTAATGATGAGGTAGCCGCCGCTTTTCAGCGTCACCTGCGGTTGCAGCATGCGGTCGAGTTGCGCCTCGATGCCGCTACGCACAAGGATAGGGGTTGCCTCGCGATAGGGCTGCACCACCTTGGCGTGGCTCGGCATCAGCATGCGCATGAAATCCTTGGCCTCGCGATAGCCGTCTTCACCGGCGACCAGGATTTCGTTGATGTCCTTGTTGTAGAGGTCGCGCACGGACCGCTTGATGAGCGAACCTTCCTCATAGACGAGGGCAGGGGCGGTGGAGTGCAGCGTCAAACCACGCACATTCTCCCATAGCCGCATCAGATATTCGTAATCGCGCTTGATCTCGGCCTTGGTGCGGCTTTCGCCGGCGGTACGCAGGATGACGCCCATACCCTGCGGAACTTCAAGATCGGCGACCACTTCCTTCAGCCGTTTGCGATCCTGCACATTGGTGATCTTGCGCGAGATGCCGCCGCCGCGCGCAGTATTGGGCATCAGAACCGAATAGCGGCCGGCAAGCGACAGATAGGTGGTGAGCGCCGCCCCCTTGTTGCCGCGCTCCTCCTTGACCACCTGCACCAGAAGAATCTGGCGGCGCTTGATAACCTCCTGAATTTTGTATTGCCGACGAAGCGGCTTGCGACGGCTGCGCGCTTCGTCCAAAGCGTCCTCGGCACCGACGGATTCGACCTCGTGATGGTCGTTGCCGTTGTCGTTGGATCCATTGCCGTCGTGGCCGTTCTCGCCATTGTCGCTGGCTTGGTTTTCGTCGCTGGCCTCGAATGCGTCCTCGCCGGGCTCCTCCGATACCACATCGGCATCGGCTTTCGCGGCTATGGTCGTGTCGTGCTCGGCGTCGGGAGCCGCGTCTTGAGCATCCTCGGTCGCACCCTCGGCATGTTCCGAGGCGGCTGCGGCATCCGATTCGCCTTCGCCGGTCACTTCATCGGGGTTGGAATCGGCGTTCTGCGCTTCGACATTTGTCTCGTCGTCGCTTGTGGGCCGTGCCTTGCTGCCCCGCCGGCGCCCGCGCCTGCCACGGCCGCGCTCATGGCGCTCCTCGCCGTCATGCTCGTCATGATCGTCGTTTTCGGCCTCTTCAGCCTCGGCGCGCAGCAACGCCTGACGGTCCGCGATCGGGATCTGATAATAGTCTGGATGGATTTCGCTGAAGGCGAGAAAGCCGTGCCGGTTCCCGCCATATTCGACAAAAGCGGCCTGAAGGGATGGTTCGACCCGAGTTACGCGGGCGAGATAGATATTTCCTTTAAGTTGCTTCTTGTCCTGAGATTCAAAGTCGAATTCTTCGATACGGTTACCGCGAACGACGACAACGCGTGTTTCCTCCGGGTGGGAGGCGTCTATGAGCATTTTGTTGGGCATTATGATGTTTCCTGCCGGCAGCCGTCAGCGATGACCGGTCGGGCAAGGCCCGCCGTCCTGGGACTGTAAGGAAATGGATGCCGGATAATTGAATGTTCGCTGGTCGCCGTTCTGACACGATGACGGTGCCGCCCGCAGCCGAAACGGCGCGGTTCAATGCGGATCTTTCCATCTTTTTTGCGTCTAGAGCGATCGTCACCCAGCGAAACCTTTTGAACCAAAGCCCGGAAGCCGGGCCAGCTTGTTTGCTCTGAGCAAGAGCCGGCGCGGGGCTGTCCCTCGCCGTTTTCCTGACGCAACCATTTCCCCCGCCACGGGATCACGGCTGCGAAAATCAATATGGCCACCGGCAATGTTAACCGTCGATATGAAGAGCGACCCTCTTCTCGTCCGGCCTGCATGATGCAGGAAGCTGCGGACAAGGCGGTTCCAGCATTGCAGTGGTCCGATGTCGCTTTTATGATTTGGCGGGATCGAAGGCAACCCGTTTTCCGATGCCGGGTAAATGAAAAGGCTTGGTTAACCTTCTCTGGTTACGGATCGTTAATCGCATTGGCGATCCGCTGCTCCGGGCGATGGAGATATGGCACCGACAATGAAGCGACCACTTTGGAGATGGGGTTGACAGCGATCGTTAACAAGGATGGACGCCCGGGTGGCTTATTGCGCCTGGCCGCCATGCTTTGCCTGATCACGGCCCTGTTTGCTTCCTTTTGCGCGTCGGCAAGTGCCGCCGAAGCGCCGATTCACGGCACCGCCTTTAGCATTACGGGAGATGCCAGCCGCATGCGCGTGGCGATGAATTTCGACCGTGAGCCGAATATTCGCTGGTTTCTGCTACGCGCTCCGCACCGTATGGTCATCGATCTGCCCGATACAAGGCTTGCGCTGGATCCGAAAGCTCTCAAGTCTCACGGTTTGATCAAGACGGTGCGCTACGGCACCGTCGCCCATGGCGCGTCCCGGCTGATTATTACCGGCGAGGGGCCATTCGTCGTCGATCGGGTGGATGTACTGAAGAATGAGGACGACTCCGGTTATCGTGTGACGGCCGACATCAAGGCCGCGTCGGAGCGTGAGTTCGCCGAAGCGCTTTCGGTGCAGGCGCAGACCACCGGTTCGACCGTTTCGACCGATAAGGGTGCTCGCATCGGTAAGGCTGCGGACGAGCGTCATCGCTTTACCGTCGTCATCGATCCCGGTCATGGCGGCATCGACGGGGGCGCGGAAAGCCCCGACGGGACGATCGAGAAGGATGTCACCCTGGCATTTGCCGCTCAGTTGCGCGACAAGCTCGCCGCGACCGGCCGATATGACGTGTTCATGACGCGCGACAGCGATATTTTCCTCGGACTCGACGAACGCGTGGACATTGCGCGCCGGCACGCCGCCGATCTTTTCATCTCCATCCATGCCGATACGATCCGTGTGAAAAGCCTGCGCGGGGCCACAGTTTATACCGTTTCCGACAAGGCGTCCGATGCGGAATCGGAAGCCTTGGCCAATCGTGAAAATCTTTCCGACCAGCTTGCGGGCATCGAGGTCAAAGAGGAAAGACGGGAAGTCGCGGATATCCTGATCGACCTCATCCGTCGCGAGACGCATAAATTCTCGATGCGGTTTGCCGATACTCTGGTCCACAAACTGTCGGACGTCATCGGGATGATCAACAATCCGCACCGCTATGCGGGCTTCAGGGTGCTCAAGGCGCCTGATGTTCCCTCGGTTCTGGTCGAACTCGGCTATCTGTCCAATGCCAAGGATGAGGCGCAATTGAACGATCCGGCATGGCGCGACAAGACGGCTCAAAGCATTGCCGACGCGATTGCGTTGTTCGCCACGCGCCGGACTGCGATGGGCGGCTGAGAGGGTGTTGATGCGCCCATTGGCGTGGCGGCAGCGCAACAGCGGCCCTGTTTCGGAGCGGCATGAAGCCAAAAAGGGGCCTTGCCGCATTTTGCCCACATGAGGGCGACATGGGTGCACGATTGCGGATGGGACCGTTGGCAAACCTTGCGCGCTATGCCGCATGGTTTAGGACAGGTCTGGACTTCCGGCTGGAGCAAGCATGATTCGTCTTATCGGTTATTTCTTCGGTATCGGCACGATGCTGGCTCTTCTGGTGGCCGCAGGTGCTGCGATCTATGTCAGCCATCTGACGGAGGATCTGCCCGATTATGAGGTGCTGGCCAAATACGAGCCGCCGGTAACGACGCGCATCCACGCCTCGGACGGTTCCTTGATGGCTGAATATGCTCATGAGCGGCGCCTTTATTTGCCGATCCAGGCTATCCCAGACCGCGTCAAGGCGGCGTTCCTTTCGGCCGAAGACAAGAATTTCTACAACCATCCCGGTGTTGACATCACGGGCCTGATGCGTGCCGTGATTACAAATCTGCAGAATTTTGGCACGGGGCGGCGACAGGTCGGCGCCTCAACGATTACCCAACAGGTTGCGAAAAACTTCCTGCTGTCATCCGACCAGACCTATGAGCGCAAAATCAAGGAACTGATCCTGGCCTTCCGCATCGAGCAGGCCTATTCCAAGGATCGTATCCTCGAGCTTTATCTCAACGAGATCTATTTCGGCATGGGCGCCTATGGTATCGCCGGAGCCGCACTCACCTATTACGACAAATCGGTGAACGAACTCACCGTGTCCGAAGCCGCTTATCTGGCTTCGTTGCCGAAGGGGCCTGCCAACTACCACCCCTTCCGGCATACCGAACGCGCGCTTGAACGCCGCAATTGGGTCATCGGCCAGATGGTGGACAATGGCTATGTGACATCGGAAGAAGGCGTCAAGGCCAAGGCCGAACCGCTTGGCGTCAATTTGCGCCGCGGCGGCACCTATCTGTTCGCTTCGGAATATTTCACCGAGGAAGTGCGCCGTGAAATCATCGCTCGTTATGGCGAGACGGCACTTTACGAGGGCGGACTTTCGGTCCGCACCACACTCGATCCGTCTCTCCAGCGCCTTGCCCGCAAGGTCATGCAGGGCGGCCTTATCAAATACGATACGCTGCGCGGCTATCGCGGACCGATCAAGACCGTCGATATTTCTGGTGACTGGGGCAAACCGCTCGGGGAGGTCGATGATCTCGGGGACGTCCCCGAATGGAAGGTTGCAGTCGTGCTTTCCAGCGATGCCGACGGCCTGACCATCGGTTTGCAGCCTGCACGCCAGGAATCCGGCACGCAGGTCAAGGAGCGGGTCGAGGGCGCCGTCAGCAAGAAGGATATGGCTTGGGCGATGCGCCACATCGTCGATGGCAAGACCTTGAAAGCCAAGAGCCCGGCGGACGTACTCAAGCCTGGCGACGTCATCTATGTCGAGAAGAAGGCCGATTCCGATAGCGCCTACCAGTTGCGCCAGGTGCCGAGGGTCGAGGGCGGCATGGTGGTCATGGATCCGCATACGGGGCGCGTGCTGGCCATGGTCGGCGGCTTTTCCTATTCGGTCTCGCAATTCAACCGCGCCACCCAGGCCATGCGCCAGCCGGGTTCGGCCTTCAAGCCGATCGTCTATTCGGCGGCGCTCGACAATGGCTACACGCCGGCTTCCGTCATCATGGACGCGCCGATCACCATCAAGTCCGGCAATACGGTGTGGACGCCGAAAAACTATGGCGGGCGTAGCGCCGGTCCTTCGACTCTTCGTTCCGGCATCGAAAAGTCGCGAAACCTGATGACCGTGCGGCTGGCCAACGACATGGGCATGAAACTTGTGGCGGAATATGCGGAGCGTTTCGGCCTCTATGACCATCTCGCACCTTATCTGCCTATGGCGTTGGGTTCGGGCGAAACGACCGTGATGCGCATGGTATCCGCTTATTCAATCATGGCCAATGGCGGCAAATCCATCAAGCCGTCGCTGATCGACCGCATTCAGGACCGCTATGGCAAGACCGTCTTCAAGCATGACGAGCGCACCTGCGAGGGCTGCAATGCCAAGGAATGGCACGAACAACCAGAGCCGGAACTGATCGACAATTCCGAGCAGGTTCTCGATCCGATGACCGCTTACCAGATCACCTCCATGATGGAGGGGGTCGTGCAGCGCGGTACGGGAGCGACCATCCGCGAACTTGGCCGTCACATCGCCGGCAAGACCGGCACGACCAATGATGAAAAGGATGCCTGGTTCGTCGGCTACACGCCGAATCTCGTCGTCGGCCTCTATATCGGCTACGACCAGCCCAAAGGTCTCGGCCATGGTGCGACGGGTGGCGGCTTGGCCGCGCCGGTTTTCAAGAACTTCATGCGCGTTGCTCTCGATGGCAAGCCTGATGTCGACTTCAAGGTGCCGGCGGGCATGAAACTCATCGCCATCGACCGCAAGACCGGCATGCGTGCGCACCCCGGCGATCCCAATACCATCATCGAAGCCTTCAAGCCCGGAACCGGGCCTGCCGACAGCTATTGGGTGATCGGCATGGGAGAAGACGGCTCGAATGGCTACGGCGGATCACTGTCGCCGCAGGCCAACCAGGCCATCCAGTCAGGCGGCGGCGGTCTTTACTGAGCTTTCGCATCGATCGGTGGGGCGGCTTCAGGCCGGCCCGCTCGGCTACAGGCGCGGCCGGCCCGACACTTGGAGCGAGCATCGGAATAATCCGAAAACCGGATTCCACTTTTCGGTCCGATGTTCTATGTATCGCGCCGACATAACGGCAAAGACGAACAGGAACAGCTTTTCATGCGCGCGGAAACGCAAACTATCATCGACGAGATCAGGCAGGCCATCACCCTGCTGAGGAGGCATCTTTGACTGGGATCAGGCTGTAAAGCGGCTTGAATACCTCAATGTTCGCGCCGAGGACGCGAGCCTCTGGAACGACCCCCTGGAGGCCCAAAAACTCATGCGCGAGCGCCAGAGCCTTGAGGAAGGCATCGGCGCGGTCAAGGGCCTGACACAGGGCCTCGAAGACAATATCGGGCTGATCGACCTTGGCGAGGAAGAGGGCGACGAAAGCGTCGTCTTCGAGGCCGAGGCGGCGCTGCGCTCCATGCAGGGCGAGGTCAAGGCTCGGCAGATCGAGACGCTGCTCTCCGGCGAGGCAGATGCCAACGACACCTATCTCGAAATCCATGCCGGTGCCGGCGGTACGGAGAGTCAGGACTGGGCCTCCATGCTGCTGCGTATGTACACACGCTGGGCCGAGCGGCGGCGCTTCAAGGTCGAGGTGTTGGAAATCCATGACGGCGAGGAAGCCGGCATCAAGTCCGCGACGGTTCTTATCAAGGGTCACAATGCCTATGGTTGGCTGAAAACAGAATCGGGCGTTCACCGTCTGGTGCGCATTTCTCCCTATGACAGCAATGCGCGGCGCCACACCTCGTTTGCCAGTGCCTGGGTCTATCCGGTGATCGACGATTCGATCGCCATCGATATTCCTGAATCGGAAGTGCGGATCGATACCTATCGCTCGTCGGGCGCCGGTGGTCAGCACGTCAACACTACCGATTCGGCCGTGCGCATTACCCATATTCCAAGCGGCATCGCCGTCGCCTGCCAGGCAGAACGTTCACAGCACAAGAACCGCGCCAAGGCTTGGGAAATGCTTCGCTCGCGTCTCTATGAAGAAGAGTTGAAGCGGCGCGAAGCCGCCGCCAGCGCGACCGAGGCTTCCAAAAGCGACATTGGGTGGGGACATCAGATTCGTTCCTATGTTCTGCAACCCTATCAATTGGTGAAGGATCTGCGCACCGGGGTGGAATCCACCAGCCCATCGAATGTGCTGGACGGCGACCTCGACGACTTCATGGAGGCCTCGCTGTCACAACGCATTGAGGGTGGCAGCGGCGAGCCGATCGCAGATATCGATTAGCTGAGGCCATTGGGGCGCGCACGAAGCGCCCTTTTGTTATAGTAGGACCGAATCAGCGTGCGTTCAGGCTCCGCTTTTTTGCAGCATTTCATGTTACAAGGCGCCGCGAGGGGCCATAGCTCCGCCGAATCGGCAGAGGATCAAGAGAGGGATATTTCATGAAGAAGACCGTGCTTGCGGTTGTGGCCGTTGCTTTCGCTGTGGCTGGATGTACGACAGACCCCTATACCGGCCAGCAGAAGGTTTCCAATACAGCCGGCGGCGCGGTGCTTGGCGGTCTCGCAGGTGCAGCGCTCGGCACGCTTGCTGGCGGTAACGACCGCCGCAATGCCTTGATCGGCGCAGGCATCGGCGCGCTTGCCGGTGGTGCCGTCGGCTCGGTGATGGACCGCAACGAAGCTGAATTGCGCGCCCAGTTGCAGGGCACGGGCGTCAGCGTGACGCGCGTCGGCAATCAGATCGTCCTCAACATGCCGTCCGACATCACCTTCAATGTCGATCAGGACGCCGTTAAGGCGGATTTCTACCCGGTCCTGAATTCGGTGGCTCTCGTTCTCAAGAAGTACAAGTCAACCTTGGTTGACGTTTATGGCCATACCGATTCCACCGGCAGCGAGCAGCACAATTTCGATCTTTCACAGCGCCGGGCGATATCGGTCGCCAATTATCTCGGCAGCCAAGGTGTGGATTCACGTCGCTTCGCCGTCACCGGCTTCGGCGAGACGCGCCCGATCGCCTCCAATGACACGAAAGAAGGGCGGGCAAAGAACCGCCGTGTGGAGATCCAACTCTCGCCGCTCACCTGACTTGGCGAAAGCTTCATCCCAAACTGAAAACGGCCCCGTTCGGGGCCGTTTCATGTAGATGGACCGCATCCTATCCATTTGCTTCCGCGTTCCGAACGCGAGACATTTTTGCCGATAAATGAGTTAAACACTGATCGGAATAGCCGCAAACCGGCTTCCATTTTCCGATCCGATGCTCGGGACGCGATCAAACCTTAGCCGGAATGCGCATGAAAGCCGGCACGTCGTCGCCAAAGCCGAGCACGATTTCATGATCGTCATCGGTATTGCGGGCAGGGCGCTTTGCGCCACGAGCTTTGCTCTCGCCCCTAGTGGCCTTGCGTTCGTCATTGTGGGAGCGGATAGCGTCCTTGCGCCCCCGCCGTTCGTTCTCGGCATCATCCGGTCGGGCGGCGACCGGTTCTGCCGCTTCGGTGCTCTTTGTTCCGCGCCGCGCATGGCGTTCATTGTCGCTCCGGCGCCTACCACCGCGCTTGGCATTACCTCGGCCGCGGCGAGGCGCTTCATCCTCGCTGTCGGTGACGGCGAGCGTTGAAAGATCGCCGCTTTTCCATTCGATCGCCTGCCCCGTAAGTTGTTCTATGGCGTCGAGATGCTTGGCGTCGGCGCGTGTCACAAGGGTGAACGCTTTGCCGGAGCGGCCGGCCCGGCCGGTACGGCCGATGCGGTGGACGTAGTCTTCTGCGTGGATCGGCACGTCGTAATTGAAGACATGACTGACATCGGGAATATCGAGGCCGCGCGCCGCGACATCCGACGCAACCAGTAGCTTCAACTTACCGTCACGGAAATTGGAAAGCATGGTCATGCGCGCGCGCTGATCCATGTCACCGTGCAATGCACCGGCATTGAAATCATGCTTGGTCAGCGAACGAAACAGTTCGGACACATCGACCTTGCGGTTACAGAAGATGATCGCATTCTTCAGACTTTCATCTTCCTCCTGGATCAGGTCGCGTAGGGCCGCGCGCTTGTCCCACGGCTTTGTGCCGGATTTGACGAGCCTCTGGGTGACGGTTTCCGCGGTAGTCGCGGCACGCGCGACCTCGACCCGAACCGGCGCCTGCAGGAACTTTTCCGTAAGCTTGGTGATTTCGGGCGGCATGGTGGCCGAAAAGAACAGCGTCTGACGCGTAAAGGGAATCATCTCGCAGATACGCTCGATATCGGGGATGAAACCCATGTCGAGCATGCGGTCGGCTTCATCGATGACCAGGATGTCCACGCCATTGAGAAGCAGCTTGCCGCGCTCGCGATGGTCGAGCATGCGGCCGGGTGTGGCAATCAGCACGTCAGCACCGCGCTCCAGCTTGCGATCTTGCTCGTCAAAGGAGACGCCTCCGATCAGCAGCGCGATGTTGAGCTTGTGATTCTTGCCATATTTGTTGAAATTTTCCTCGACCTGTGCGGCGAGTTCGCGCGTCGGTTCGAGAATGAGCGTACGCGGCATGCGCGCGCGGGCACGGCCCTTTTCCAGGCGCGTCAGCATCGGCAGCACGAAGGAGGCGGTCTTGCCGGTGCCGGTCTGGGCAATGCCCAATACATCCTTGCCGGCAAGAACATAGGGGATGGCGCCTGCCTGGATGGGGGTCGGCTGGGTGTATCCGGCGTCGGTGACTGCTGAAAGCACCTTTTGCGAAAGGCCCAGTTCTGCGAAACTCAACGCCTTTTCGGCGGTCTGTATGTCTGAGGACAAATTGCTGCTGTCTTTGGCTGTTCGGAAAGCGCGGCGGCTACCGTCGCGGCAAGCGCCTCGCGCCTGCAATATCGTGGATGGCGATAGGCGCAAGGCCGCGATTTGTCAACACAAACGGGCTATAATGCCGCGATTGTGCGCTCGTAACCTTAACTTTGAACCTTAATATGGAGGCAGGACGCCGTGCCTTCAATATCTGAATTGTTCGGTGAGGATGCGTTCGTTCCAGGAATGACTGGGATCGAACAGCAATGTCGCGGTCTGGTCCGGGGATTCCCGCACTGTCACCGAGGCCGCATTTTTGACTTCGGTGTGGTCCGCCGCCACGTTCACCGGTCGCTTTTTGGCCTCCAGTATATCGAAGCGCACGGTAGCCTTGTTGGACAGAAGCGCGCCCCGCCAATTTCTTGGCCGAAACGGACTGACCGGCGTCAGCGCCAGCAGCGGCGCGTCCAGCGGCAATATAGGTCCGTGCGCGGAAAGATTGTAGGCGGTCGAGCCCGCCGGCGTTGCCACCATCACTCCATCGCAACTCAATTCAGCCATGCGCATCTGGTCATCGACGGTTATGCGTATCTTGGCGGTTTGATAGGATTGCCGCCAAAGCGCGACCTCGTTGATTGCGAGAGCCTTGACGCTTTCGCCGGCGGTGGTGACCACCTGCATCTCCAGCGGGCGGATGGTTTCGGCGATCGCCGAGGCGACACGTTCCGGTAGGCCTGTCGCCCTGTATTCGTTCATCAGGAAGCCGATTGTGCCACGGTTCATCCCGTACACCTTCTTGCCGGTTCCCATCGTCTCGCGCAGCGTTTGCAAAAGAAAACCATCGCCGCCGAGGGCGACGATGATATCGGCCTCGTCGACGCTGGCCTGTCCGTAACGCGCCGACAGAGTTTCGAGCGCTGCATCTGCATCGCTCGTTTCGGATGAAATGAAAGCGAAACGGCTGGTGGCTTGTCTCATGGCTCCCATAGCGGCGACGGTTCCTCCGCTGGTCGCCTGGGCGAGCAGGTAGCATGGGCTTACGCCAGGTGCAAAGTCGACATGAAGCATGTCTCGCGAAAGCGGCGCCGAGTTCGAATTTGTCCGGTTAAGAATTCTCTTAAACCCTCGTCAACCTGTGGCATTCATGCTAGTTGCGGGAATGGATGGTGTGGGGCCAAGCAAAGGCAGGTCAACCATTGCCGTTTCTTCGAATGTTCATTGTTGTCTTGATGCTCGGCGGCTTCGCTGCCGCGTTTTCTGTATTGGTGCATCAGGCCGACGCGCTGAGCGAGCGGCCCCAGACGAATGAGGCGAGCTGCGGCGAGGCCGCAGGGACACCTTGTCCGACTCGCGCGACGATGATGTAGAGCGCGCCTGGCAAAGGGCAGGAGCCGGTTGGTTGACGAATTCGTTTGCTGGAACTGGTGCCCCCGGCAGGGATCGAACCCGCGACCTTCGGTTTACAAAACCGCTGCTCTACCAGCTGAGCTACAAGGGCTTGGCGCCCCGTTAGCATATCTGGCACGCCAGTAAAGCAAATTGTCAGCGGATTGGTTGCGATTGGCCATGGCGCGCTTTTAACACCTGAACCGCTCCCCATATTCGCGGAGGACATTCCACAGGCAGGGAGTAGGGCATGATCCGGCTTCTGTTCGTCGTTCTGATTGCTATTGCGATTTGGTTGATTTTGTCGAGGCTGCTCCGATGGGCGCGCGGCGCGGCGATCGACTGGACCGGCGTGACATTCGCTGTCGGCTTTATTGCCATAGCCTTCTGGCTCCGGCACATCACGGGGATTGGCTAGTGCTTAAGGCGCGGCGCCGCCGATCAGGATAGTCACCTGCTGTGCGGCTTCATGCACCAGAGGGCCTATCTGGTTAAGGCGTTCAGGCGTCACCCGCACCGTCGGCCCGGAAACCGAAACACCGCCGACAGGTTCGCCGAACTCGTTGAAGATCGCCGCGGCCACGCAGCGCATTCCGATATTGCGTTCCTCGTCATCTACGGACCAACCCCGGACCTTCGTTTGCGCCAGATCGCGCGTCAATGTCGGCAGGGTGGTCAGGGTTTTTTCCGTAAATATCTGCAATCCGGTCTTGTTGATGATCATGGCCACCCGGGCGGCATCCAGATGAGCCAGCACGGCCTTGCCGATGCCAGAGGCATGGAGAGGGCTACGCGTGCCCGGTCTGAAGAAGGCGCGAATCGCCTGGTGGGTTTCAACCTGACTGACAAAAACCACGCAGTCGTCTTCCGTCACGCCAAGATTGGCGGTCTCGCCGGTTTTTTCCATCAATTCCTGCATGACAATGCGTGCGCGGTCGACCAGCTTGCGGCCGCGCAGGAAGGCGGAGCCCATGCGGTAGGTTTCGACGCCGATCGACCAGAGTTGGCCGGCCTTGTCGAACTCGACCATGCCGTGGCTCTCCAGTGTGGTCAGCATGCGATAGGCGGTAGGCGCAGGGACGCCTGAAGCCGTGGCGATCTCACTGAGGGACAGGCCATTGTCTTCCGCGACAAGAGCAAGGATGCGCAAGGCGCGGTCGAGCGACTGGACTGATGCCGGCTCGGCTGGCCCGTTGAAGGCGCGGGGTCGGCCGCGCTGCCGCTTTTCAGACTGTTCCATGCAGCGATACTGGTGAAATTTGGTTTGAATGCAATGAAAAAATATTTTGACGGGTGCATCTTATGAAAACTCGGAAAACGGTAATCGATGTAAAATCAATGCGTAGAGATAAAATTTTGAAAATGAAAAAATATTTTGAAAAAATTGATAAATCTTCGCTCCGCTGGCAAGGTCGCTGCATCAACAACGATCTAGCCGGCAGGAGGCTGACATGGCCAGGATGCGCGCCGTTGATGCGGCGGTTCTCGTTCTAGAAAAGGAAGGTGTCTCGACCGCGTTCGGCGTTCCGGGCGCCGCGATCAACCCGCTTTATTCCGCGCTAAAGGCGAGGGGAACCGTCCGTCATGTGCTGGCCCGGCATGTCGAGGCGGCGTCGCATATGGCAGAGGGCTATACCCGCGCCAGCGCCCGCAATATCGGCGTGTGTCTCGGCACGTCCGGGCCGGCTGGCACGGACATGATTACCGGGCTTTATTCGGCGTCTGCCGATTCCATTCCCATTCTCTGCATTACTGGCCAGGCGCCGCGTGCCAGGCTGACGAAGGAAGATTTCCAGGCGGTCGATATCGCGGCAATCGCTTCGCCGGTCGCCAAATGGGCGGTTACCGTCATGGAGCCTTATCTGGTTCCGATGACCTTGCAGAAGGCGTTTCATCTCATGCGCTCGGGCAGGCCGGGGCCGGTTCTGGTCGATCTGCCGATCGACGTTCAGCTTGCCGAGATCGAGTTCGACATCGATGCCTATGAGCCGTTGCCTGTCTTCAAGCCGGCAATGACGCGAGGCCAGGCCGAAAAGGCGTTGGCCATGCTGAATGCGGCCGATAAGCCGCTCATCGTTGCCGGCGGCGGCATCATCAACGCCGATGCGTCCGACCTTTTGATCGAATTCGCCGAGATCACCGGAGTCCCGGTCGTTCCGACCCTGATGGGCTGGGGCACGATCCCCGACGATCATCGGCTGATGGCCGGTATGTGCGGCCTGCAAACCTCGCACCGCTATGGCAATGCCACCATGCTGGAAGCCGATTTCGTCTTCGGTATCGGCAACCGCTGGGCCAACCGTCATACGGGATCAGTTGCGACCTATACCAAGGGCAAAAAATTCGTTCATGTCGACATCGAGCCGACGCAGATCGGTCGTGTCTTCGCGCCGGACCTTGGCGTGGTTTCCGACGCCGGCGCGGCGTTGAAGATGTTGCTCGATGTCGCCACCGAATGGAAGACCGCCGGCAAACTGCACGATTGGTCGGGCTGGGCGAAGGAATGCCAGGCGCGCAAGAAAGCCATGAAGCGCAAGACGCATTTCGAGAATGTTCCGCTCAAGCCGCAGCGCGTCTATGAGGAGATGAACCGGGCTTTTCCACGCGACACCACCTATGTCTCGACTATCGGCCTAAGCCAGATCGCCGGCGCGCAGTTCCTGCATGTTTACAAGCCGCGCAACTGGATTAACTGCGGCCAGGCCGGCCCGCTCGGCTGGACACTGCCGGCAGTACTGGGCGTTCGGGCTGCCCGGCCGGAAGCCAATATCGTCGCGCTTTCCGGTGATTACGACTTCCAGTTCATGATCGAGGAACTGGCGGCAGGGGCGCAGCACAAACTGCCCTACATCCATGTCGTCGTGAACAACGCCTATCTCGGCCTGATCCGCCAATCACAGCGCGGGTTCTCGATGGACTATGAAGTCAGCCTCGCCTTCGAGAATATCAACCGCAAGGATGACCGGGAAGCCGGTTACGGCGTCGATCACGTCGCGGTCGCCGAGGCCATGGGTTGCAAGGCCGTGCGCGTTACCAAGCCCGAGGAATTCGCCGGGGCCTTCAAGGAAGCCGAGCGATTGATGAAGGAGTTTTCCGTTCCCGTCGTGTTGGAGTTCATTCTCGAGCGCGTCACCAATGTCTCGATGGGGACGGAGATCGACAATATCACCGAATTCGAGGACCTTGCCGAGCGCAACGAGGATGCACCCACAGCAATCGCTCTGCTCGACTGATTCATTTTATCAGGGAATATGGCCATGCCACGGTTTTCAGCCAATCTTTCTATGCTCTTCGCCGAGCACGATTTCCTCGATCGTTTCGATGCAGCGGCCGCGGCCGGCTTCAAGGGCGTCGAATATATCGGTCCCTATGACCACGCGCCCGATGCCGTTGCCGCGCGCCTGAAGAAGAACGGGCTTTCGCAGGTGCTGTTCAACCTGCCCGCCGGCGACTGGGCTGGCGGAGAGCGCGGCATCGGCTGCCTGCCGGACCGCGTCGAGGAGTTCCGCACCGGCGTCGATACTGCGATCACCTATGCCAAGGCGCTCGGGTGCAGCCAGGTCAACTGCCTCTCCGGTATCGCCCCGAAAGGCGCCGCGCCGGAGGTTATCGAGAATGCCTTCGTGGAGAATTTGAAATTCGCCGCCGACAGGCTGGAGTACGCCGGCATCAAGCTGCTGATCGAGGCGATCAACACCATCGACATTCCTGGCTTCTTCCTGGCCAATTCGGAGCAGGCCTTGCGCATTATCGACCGTGTCGGCTCGCAAAACCTCTATTTTCAGTACGACATCTACCACATGCAGGTCATGGAGGGGGATCTCGCCCGAACCATCGAGAAAAATCTCGACCGCATCGCGCATATCCAGCTTGCGGACAATCCCGGCCGTCACGAACCGGGGACGGGCGAGATCAACTATCCCTTCCTCTACGACCACCTCGACCGCATCGGCTATGCCGGTTGGGTCGGGGCTGAATACAAGCCTAAGGCCGGTACGCAGGCGGGACTGGGTTGGTTCAAGCCCTTCGCCGGCAGGGACAGCGCCGCAGCCTGAGTGTGGCCGCACAGTCATTTGGAAGGACAAAAAATGGAAAATATCGGCTTCATCGGATTAGGCATTATGGGCACGCCGATGGCGGGACATCTGCTCGACGCGGGCTATTCAGTGATCTCGACGGATCACCATACGCCGTTGCCGGCTGATCTCGTCGCCAAGGGGCTCAAGGCAGTCGCCGGCAGCGCGGCTGTCGCCAGGGCGGCGGATATCGTCATCATCATGGTGCCGGACACGCCGCAGGTCGAGGAGGTTCTGTTCGGCGAAAATGGTGTTGCTTCAGGCCTTTCCAAGGGCAAGCTGGTGATCGACATGAGCTCGATTTCGCCGATTTCCACCAAGGACTTCGCAAAGAAGATCAATGATCTCGGCTGTGCCTATCTCGATGCGCCGGTGTCCGGCGGCGAGGTTGGCGCCAAGGCGGCGTCGCTGACCATCATGGTTGGCGGCGAGGAAGAGGCGTTCGAACGGGCGAGGCCGATCTTCGAAAAAATGGGCAAGAACATCACGCTGGTCGGGGGCAACAGCGTCGGTCAGACGACCAAGGTGGCCAACCAGATCGTCGTGGCGCTGACCATCGAAGCCGTTGCCGAGGCATTGGTGTTTGCCGCCAAGGCCGGCGCGGACCCGGCCAGGGTGCGGCAGGCGCTGATGGGTGGGCTGGCGTCCTCGCGCATCCTCGAAGTGCATGGAGAGCGCATGATCAGGCGCACCTTCGCGCCGGGCTTCCGCATCGAGTTGCATCAGAAGGACCTGAACCTGGCGCTGGAGGGCGCGCGATCGCTGGGCGTTGCCCTGCCCAGTACCGCTCTCGCACAGCAGCTTTTCAACTCCTGCGCGGGCAATGGCGGCGCGAAGGAAGATCATTCGGCACTGGTGCGCGCGCTGGAGCGCATGGCGGGGCATGAAATCGGGCAGTCGGCAGATCGGCAATAGGCAGTCGAAAACATGGATGGTGACGTGGAGCGGCCTTTCTACTGCCGATCTGTCTATTGCCGACTGCCGTCCAAAAATTTTCCCGCTGCATAAAGCGCGACCGCGGCGGCATTCGACACATTGAGTGAGCGGATCGCACCGGGCATGTCGAGCCGTGCGAGGGCGGTTACCGTCTCGCGTGTTTTCTGACGCAGGCCTTTGCCCTCCGCGCCCAGCACCAGCGCGATCTTTTTGCCCGAAAAGGTCTTTTCAAGTTCTGCCGGTCCATTCGAATCGAGACCGATCGTCTGGAAGCCTGCGTCGTGCAGCTTGTGCAGGGCTTCGGCGAGATTGCGCACCTCGATATGGTCGATATGTTCCAACGCGCCGGAAGCGGATTTCGCCAGAACCCCGCTCTCCTGTGGGCTGTGGCGTGCCGTGGTGATCAGGGCACCCGCGCCGAAGGCCACGGCTGAACGCAATATGGCGCCGACATTGTGCGGATCGGTGATCTGATCGAGCAGCAGAACCAGATTCGCCTCGCTGAGCGCGTCAAGCGGCTTTGGCTTGAGCGGTTCAGCTTCGATCATAACCCCTTGGTGGACCGCATCCGACCCCGTGATACGGTCGATGTCGCGGGGCTCGACCATCTCGGCCGCAAAGGGCAGGGCGGCAAGGTCGCGCAGATCGAGCCGCTCGGCCGCGTTGCGCGTCACCACCATGCGGCGAACCTTGCGATTGCGATTGTCGAGAGCGGCACGCACCGTATGCAGCCCGTAGAGCCGCACCAGTCCATCGGCTGGCATTCCGCCCGGCGCTATCCGCTCGCGCGGCCTGTGCGGCGGCGGGCCGCCTGCCTTCTGGTCGCGATGTGTGCGGCGCAACCTTGCATAATGCTGGTCTTTTGGCGTTCCTGAGGGTGGCGTGCCCGGCTTTTTCTTGTCTGTCATCGCCGCTCTATAACCTCGCGCGCCGGCTTTGGATATGGCCGGCGGGCACCGTCGCGATACAAGCTGCGAAAAAGCGCCGGTGCGCGGTTGACACCCACTCGCCCACCCGCCATAAGCGCATCGCTGATTGCGGCGGGCATCGCTCCCTGCATCGCGAAAGCCTCGCAGCAAGGCTCCGTCGGCAGACTGGAGGAGTGCCCGAGTGGTTAAAGGGGACGGACTGTAAATCCGTTGGCTTAGCCTACGTTGGTTCGAATCCAACCTCCTCCACCACTGCCGGACCGGAGCGCACGAGGGCGGCGTCAGTGTCGCGGGTCTTGCAACACTTCCTCGGGGTTTTGTGAAAATCATGGCGGTGCAACGCAAAGTGTTGTCTTTGCCTTTTGCAGTCGCGTATTTCGGCCTGTAGAGGGAGTTGCATGCAACGAGTCGATGCACCCGGACGGCCGTTTTTCGTCGTCCTCATTTCTGTCCTGGTTGCCCTGCTTGCAGCGGACGTACCCGTTTTGGCCGCTGAAACCGGAACGTCCGGCGTAGGCGGGGCCGGCGAAGGGGCGTTCATCGCCACTATCGTGATCTTACTGATTGTGGGTCGTGGGTTCGGTGAAATTCTGCAAAGGTTCGGTCAGCCAGCGGTGATGGGGCAACTGATCGGTGGCATCCTGCTCGGTCCGTCGCTGTTCGGCTGGGTTTGGCCATCGGCGCAGCATCTGATCTTTCCGGCCGATCCGGCGCACAAGAGCATGATCGATGCTGTTTCCCAGCTCGGTATTCTACTTCTGCTGTTGCTCACCGGCATGGAAACCGACCTGAAACTGGTGCGTCGTGTCGGTGCGGCTTGCGTCTCGATCTCTACTACCGGGATCATTGTTCCCTTCATTTGCGGCTTCACGCTGGCGCAGCTCCTGCCGGCGTCGCTCCTGCCGGAGCCCGACGAGCGCATCGTCGCCGGCCTGTTCCTCGGCACGGCGCTTTCGGTGTCCTCCGTCAAGATCGTCGCCATGGTGATACGCGAGATGAATTTCATGCGCCGTAACCTTGGCCAGATCATCGTCTCCTCGGCGATCATCGAGGACACGATCGGGTGGGTGATTATCGCCGTTACCTTCGGGATCGCCACGCAGGGCAGGCTGGAGATCATGCCGCTTATCCTCACCGTGGTCGAGGTCGGCCTGTTCATGCTCTTCAGTTTCACGCTTGGCCGCCGCATCGTCTTCACCCTGATCCGCTGGACCAACGACGTTTTCCGCAGCGAATACGCGGTTATCACCATGATCCTCATCATCATGGGCCTGATGGCGCTGATCACCGATATGATTGGCGTGCATACTGTTCTCGGCGCCTTCGTCGCCGGCATATTGGTCGGCGAATCCCCGATCCTGTCGGGTCATATCGAAAGTCAGTTGCGCGGCATCATCACGGCCTTGTTCATGCCGGTCTTCTTCGGCATGGCCGGGCTATCCGCCGACCTCACGGTGCTGGCCGATCCGACACTGGCGTCGCTCACGGCGGGCCTGGTTCTGATTGCCAGCATCGGCAAGTTCAGTGGCGCTTTTCTCGGTGGCCGGCTTGCTGGACTGTCAATGAAAGAAGCGACCGCCATAGGCTGCGGTATGAATGCGCGCGGTTCGACGGAAGTTATCGTCGCCAGCATCGGCCTGACCATGAACATCCTGTCGCCGACCCTGTTCACCATGATCGTCACCATGGCGGTAGTCACCACGCTCGCCATGCCGCCGATGTTGCGCTGGGCGCTGGCTCGTCTGCCGATGGGGTCGGAAGAAAGGCAGCGCGTGGAGCGTGAGGAACTCGACCGGCGTGGTTTCATCTCCAAGCTCGAGCGGCTTCTCGTCGCGGCTGACGAAAGCAAGGTCGGCGCCTTTGCCGCCTATCTTGCTGGCCTTGTCGGCGGCAGCTCCGGCATGCCGACCACGCTTTTGCGATTCTCCGATGTACGTCGGCCCGCGGAGAAAGCAGGTAATGGCGTCGATAGTCATCTGGAACAGCTCAAGGAAGGGGTCCGAGCAAGTGCCGCCGCCGTGCAGCATGGTGAGGAAACGCCGGTAGAGAAAGCGCATCTCAGTGCGCGAACTGAAATGGAGATCAGCGGCGAAACCATCGCGGCGGAGGCGCGCAAGGGTTACGGCATGTTCTTCATCGGCTTCGGCCGGGCGCTGACGCTCAAGGGAGCCTTCACCAGAAAGCTCAACGATCTTGCGTCCGGTTTTGACGGCCCGCTCTGCCTGGTGATGAAGGCGGGCAGCGGCGCCACCGAACTGCCTCGGCTCGACAGCCGGACAACCATCCTCGTGCCCGTCAACGGCACCGAGGTTTCCCGGCGCGCGGCCGAACTGGCCTTCGCCATAGCCCGCCCGACGCGGGCGCGCATCAAGGTGCTTTATGTAGCTCAAGGCGGCAAGAACAGCCCGTTCACGTCTATCTCGCACCGCAGCGAGGAAGCGGTGCTGAAGGACATTGTCGAATTGGGCGAACGCTACGGGCTGACGATTTCCACGGAAATGCAGGCGCGAGGCGAGCCGGGAACCGCGATAACCAAGCGGGCGGCCAAAGGCGTTTCATTGCTTGTCATGGGTGTGGCGCGCCGGCCCGGTGACGAACTGCTTTTCGGTGAGACCGCAACTGCAATCCTGACCGGCTATCGCGGGGCGGTCGTCTTTCTCGCCGGAGAGCGCGTGCGTCTCGACGAAACCGAGGCGGAAGCGCGCCGCAGCGGCGTCGCCGACGGGCGGACGACTACGGCAGACGAGTGAATTGCCTCTGCGGGCAACAGGGGCAGTCAAGCCGCCGAAGGGCCGGGGTCGGGGTCTTCGTGTTCCCCGTCGGGATTGGCGTGAACGAGCCGTTGCGCTCTCACGGGCTTTGGATCGTCGCCCAGTGATCCTTGAATGAGTTGCAGGAATGGCCGCCCGGCAGATTGTGTGAAATCTCCCTTTTTTTTGAGATTAGCTGCTTCGCGCCTGGATGCCTCCGGCTGATAGACGACCGCCTGCACGGTGATCGTCTCTTCGTTGTCGTCGTTACTTATGATCGTGATTGATTCTCCTTCGGCGAGGCCGAGCAGGGCGAGCCCACGCAAATTCGTGATCGGCAGAAGAAGGCCGACAAGCCCCCGCATATGGTCGTGGGTGACGACACGGGTTTGCGCCGGCTGGTCGTCGACGCGATAGGTGGTGCGGCTGCCGAGCGTCACGATTGCCGGGTCGATGTCCTGTCCGAATACGATTTGGGCAGTGTCAATTTTGTGCCGCAGAAGCATCGCAAGAGCGGTGTCGGCTGGTTGGCGTTCCAGCATCATTTCAAGAATGGAATAGTCCTTGGTCGTGAGCACACAGGCGTCTTTGCCGGGCATGGGCTTGTCTCCCGCCGGGCTGCATGTGCTGCCTCGGCATGAAAGATTGATCTGATCCGCGAGCCTGACCCTGCACCGAAGCTGCTGCTTCGGTGCAGGGTCAGGCTCCTGCGGCCAGTCTGCCCGCGCGTGTGAGAAGACGGAGTGCGTTACCCATAGCGCGATTACGCGTGTGCGGAGATCGGTTGCGGCCTATCTTCCGTCTGCGATTGTGTGACCGCGACGACCGACAGTTCATGCCGGCGACCATCGCGGGCGATCCAATTGATTGCCTGACCGGCAGACAGACCGATCAAAGCCGTGCCGATTGGCGTTAGGATCGATATTCTGTTCTGCTCGATGTCTGCATCGACCGGAAATACCAGGGTGACGGTGCGTGCTTCGCTGCTATCGGGCTTGTAGGTCACGACCGAACCCATGCGAATCAGGTCGGCCGGCGCATCGGCGTCGTTGATGACACGCGCCCGGTCCAACTCGGCGAAAAGCTCGTCTGATATGTCGGGATTGCGCGCCGCCGTTGCCTCGGCTAGGGCCGACAGGCGGGCGTGGTCGGTGCGCATGATACGGATGTTTGGCTTGCGCCGGGCTTTTATGTTGCTCTGCATTTGAATGCTCATGGTTGCAATGCGCCGGCAACAGCATGGGCCGGGCTGAATATCGGTACAATGTGAGAGAGCGCCGTTTACGGAACCGCGGTTCCGTTTAATTCTGTAGATTTTGGATACTTCGCCCCTCGGCTCGGGGGCGCAAACGGCCGAGCCGGGGGCTAGGCTCCCGCGATGGGAGAAACCCGGAAAAGGAAATCGCCAAAGATTTTTATGGCCGTGTTCATGGCATGATAGTTGGGTATGACCTCAAGGAAGTCAAGCGCCACCTTGGCGTTTGTCACGGCTGGTTCCAGAGCGGCGATGCCACAACTCACACGCCAAATCTCTTGACCTTTTCCTTCACCTCGCATAGCTAGGCGCTCGCTCGCGGGTATGGTGAAATGGTATCACATGAGCCTTCCAAGCTCTTGGTGCGGGTTCGATTCCCGCTACCCGCTCCAGCCCTACCAATTGCAGTGCCATACGCCTATATTGGTGTCACATCCCGCAATCTGGGCCGATCTATGAGGTCGGGTGGGCGTTCGGGCCAAAAGGCACTTGTGTTTTAAGGCCTTTGTCGCTAATCGCCCCGCATTCGACTGAACTTATGGTCCAGGCCGTCCAAGGAAAGAAGCAATGGCAAAAGGTAAATTCGAGCGCAATAAGCCTCATGTGAACATTGGCACGATTGGTCACGTTGACCATGGCAAGACGTCATTGACGGCGGCGATTACGAAGTATTTTGGTGACTTCAAGGCGTATGACCAGATTGACGCGGCGCCTGAAGAGAAGGCGCGTGGCATCACGATTTCGACATCGCATGTGGAGTATGAGACGCCGAACCGTCACTATGCGCATGTCGATTGCCCTGGCCATGCCGACTATGTGAAGAACATGATCACGGGTGCGGCGCAGATGGACGGCGCGATCCTGGTTGTTTCTGCGGCTGACGGTCCGATGCCGCAGACGCGCGAGCACATTCTGCTTGCCCGTCAGGTTGGCGTTCCGGCGATTGTGGTGTTTTTGAACAAGTGCGATCAGGTTGACGACCCTGAGCTTCTGGAACTGGTGGAACTGGAAGTTCGCGAACTTCTGTCGAAGTACGAGTTTCCGGGTGACGACACGCCGATCATCAAGGGTTCGGCGCTTGCGGCGCTGGAGGATTCGGACAAGAAGCTTGGCGAGGATGCGGTTCGCGAACTGATGGCGGCTGTGGATGAGTACATTCCGACGCCGGAGCGTCCGATCGACAAGCCGTTTTTGATGCCGATCGAGGATGTGTTCTCGATTTCGGGCCGCGGCACGGTTGTGACGGGTCGCGTTGAGCGCGGCGTGGTCAAGGTTGGCGAAGAGCTTGAGATCGTCGGCATCCGTCCGACGTCGAAGACGACCTGCACGGGCGTTGAGATGTTCCGCAAGCTGCTTGACCAGGGTCAGGCTGGCGACAATATCGGCGCGCTGTTGCGCGGTGTCGATCGTGAGGGCGTGGAGCGCGGCCAGGTATTGGCCAAGCCGGGCTCGGTCAAGCCGCACAAGAAGTTCAAGGCCGAGGCGTACATTCTGACGAAGGAGGAGGGTGGCCGTCACACACCGTTCTTCACCAATTATCGTCCGCAGTTCTACTTCCGCACGACGGATGTGACGGGCATCGTCACGCTTCCTGCGGGCACGGAGATGGTGATGCCGGGCGACAACATCACGGTTGACGTCGAACTGATCGTGCCGATCGCCATGGAGGAGCGCCTGCGCTTCGCCATCCGCGAAGGCGGCCGCACCGTCGGCGCCGGCATCGTCGCCGCAATCGTTGAGTAAG
>NZ_MDET01000005.1 GCF_002075885.1 Manganibacter manganicus | reverse complement strand
CCCTTGATGAGGTGGAACGGCCCGCTCCGACAGCATCGAAGTGCTAAAAGGTGGTCGTTGTCGCAAACGCCACAAGGAGGGACCGTTCCGTGAAAGATGTTACCACTATTGGACTGGACTTGGCGAAGCACGTTTTCCAGGCTTTTGGCGCGGATGCCGAGGGCACTCCGCTATTCAACCGGAAGCTTCGTCGCGCCGAGGTGCTGCGTTTCTTCGAGAGATTGCCACGGTGCCTGGTCGGGATGGAAGCCTGCGCCAGTGCGCACTACTGGGCGCGTGAGATCTCGGCCTTCGGCCACGATGTCAGGCTGCTACCGCCTCAATACGTCAAGCCGTTCGTCAAGCGCGGCAAGACCGACGCCGCCGACGCAGAAGCCATCGCTGAGGCGGTGACGCGAAAGACGATGCGGTTCGTCCCGGTTAAGACGGCTGAGCAGCAGGCTGCGGTGATGGTGCTCAAAACGCGGGCCCTACTGGTGCGTCAGAGGACACAAGCGATCAATGCATTGCGCGCCCATTTGGGAGAGCTGGGTATCATCGCTCCGACCGGCATCGCCAACGTCAAAGCATTGGCGCCAATCATCCGGGATGAGGAAGACACCCGACTTCCTCCGGCTGCGCGCTTTGCCCTGACCGAAATCATCAATCAGATCGAGATGCTCGCCACACAGATCGACAAACTCGAACGTGAGATCGTCATCCAGGCCAAGCAGGATGATGAGATGCGGCGCCTCGCGACCATCCCTGGCGTTGGCGCCATTATCGCCATGGCCGTAAAGGCATTCGTTCCCGATCCCGCCGGCTTCAAATCCGCTCGCCACTTTGCAGCCTGGATCGGGCTCACCCCGAAAGCGCATTCCAGCGGCGGCAAAGAACGGTTAGGGCGAATATCGAAGATGGGCAATCCGGTGCTGCGATCATTGCTGACGACGGGGGCGGCATCGGTGCTACGTCATGTGCAGTATCGCGACCGAGTTTGGCCGTGGCTGAAGAACATGCTCACGCGGCGACCCTTCAAGGTCGTGGCGGTGGCGCTCGCCAATAAGATCGCCCGGATGATCTGGGTATTGCTGACCAGAGGTGGAATCTACCGAGATCCAACAGGAATCGAGGCAGGACCTGTCGCCGCATAAGCGCAGGACCGCCGAGACGAGCTGCCCGGCGACCCCCGGCAGGTGAGGTGCACAACAGACGATGAACCACGGGACGAAATCCCGAAACAGGACAGGCCGAAACCCGTGACGCGCACAAAGCGCGCCCCCTTGATCCAGCCACCTGCTTCGCGGACTTCATCGAGGCCAGCGGTCATGACCGCACCAGTAGGCCGGACATATGACCGCACCGTCCTCATGTGGTGAAATCGACTGAAAAGCATCCTTGCACCGCGGGCCGTTCCACATACGCGGGTTGGCTTGGCGCGGCAATGGGTCTCCCGTTCACCTTTGTCGCGCTCGGACTGATGGCCGCATTGGCCGTATCGGTAGCAGTCCGCCTCTGGCCCGCGGCAGATCCCGAAGAACTCGACCATACGCATGAAACGCTTGAAGTGAGCCATCCCCACCTGTTGAATGCGATCACAGTCGACAACGGATATCGGCATCGCCACGCCTTTGTCATTGACCGCCATCATACTGAATGGCCGCGTTTCAGATAATGTCGCCGCATGATCGCGGTTCTGGTGATTGAGTACGCTGGTGGCCTGCTTGAATGTGTCCCTCGCGGCATTCTTTTCCGTCACGCTTGTGACGATGCAGTCTGATCTTGGTAGGATTGATGTTAACCTACATCGCCTTGTCTTTGGTCAGCGCTGCTGACTTAAACAACATAGCTTTCTCAATCGCCAACCGGGTGAGTACCATTGGTATCAAGTGTTTCCATCGGCGCTAAAATACCCCGCTTACGGCATTAGGCCGGAAATCTTACATCGACGCGACCGGACCGACAGTTTTTTATCGCCCTGGTTTGCTTGATAATCTAGGTCCTGCCACCACCGATTGCGTCCAGATCGACTTCGCCGTTTCGGCGATCCTTCCTATCGTCATTTGCAGGCGTCCGGCCGTGAACCCGACAATCGCACCAAGGATATTGGCCATTGCTGGCTTCCACCCAAGAGAGAATGGACAATCGCCCGACCCGTTGCCTACCACCTACAAGAATTGCGGAGGTCTCGGGCCGAGCAACAACCGATCGGAGGAGTACGTTTACCCCTGAAATACGGGAACTGTTTTCGCGACGTTCTTTAGCGACTCCGCCATAGTAAAGTAAGGCGACCATAGCGATGCCAATTGCTTGACTGTATAGCCAGCGGACATGACATAGGCTGCGGCGGCAATGACTTCACCGGCAGATTCGCCAACCATATGCACACCAAGGATTTTATCAGTTTCCCGGTTAGACACCAGCCTGATAATACCACTGGCATGGCGACTGACAATCGCGCGCAGCACGAAGGATACCGGGAACTCTCGGACCTCATAAGGAATTTTTGCTGTTTCTGCTTGTACCGGCGTGATACCTACGGTCGCAACTTCGGGCGCGGTAAAGGTCACGCGCGGTAGTGCAGTATAATCAAGCGAGCGGAACTCTTCCGTCAGGGCGTTGTGCGCAGCAGTTGTGCCCTGCTCGCTAGCAACATAGACCAGTTGCGCTAATCCCGTCACGTCGCCGGCCGCCCAGATACGCGGGTTGGATGTACGCAGGTACTCGTCCACAACCACCTCGTTGCGCGGGCCAATGGTTATGCCGACCCTATCCAGATCAAGGCCGGCGGTGTTTGGGCGCCGACCAGTAGCAAATAAAACTTTATCTGCAAAAAGTTTTAACTCTTCGCCCCTGACCGTGACGGATGCGGCAATACCATTGGAAGCATTTGCAATTCCGGTCAGATTGGCGTCTTCATAAATCTCGATGCCTTCCTCCGATAACGCCTGCTTGAGGACTGCGGATATGACAGTATCCTCGAACGGAGCAATACGTGGCGCCATTTCCACTACAGTAACCTTAGCACCTAGACGCGAGAACATCTGCGCCTGTTCCAGTCCAATCGCGTTCCCTCCTATTACCAACAATGACTCAGGCACACGAGCAAGAGACATCGCCGACGTAGAGGTTAGGTAATCGATCTCGGCAAGACCGGGAATATCGGGAACAAACGGGCTTGCTCCGCTTGCAATCAGAACATGTCTGGCATGAACGTTGATGACGTCATTCGCCTGATTGGTTACAATTACCCGCACAACGGCAGTTGTATCAGAGCTAGAGAAGGAGGCAGTACCGCGTATGACATCAATGCCAGCCTCAGCCGGGCCTTTTACATGAAATGTCTCGCGGAATCCGCCGATCATAAGATCCTTGTCTGCAACAAGTTGCGCCAGATCAACGGCGCCGGCCGAAGTTTCGAGTCCCTGAAACCGCGGTCGCTGTGCCGACAGACGCGTCGCTGCGGCGGCGATCAGAAACTTGGAAGGAACACAGCCGATATTCAGGCAGGTTCCACCCGCTACGCCATTTTCAATCATCGCAACGGTCTTGCCAAGTCGTCGCGCTTCGTTCGCAGCGGCTCTTGCCGCTGATCCCGACCCAATCGTAACCAGATCGTAGGATAAAACCTCTTTTTGATCAATAATTTGTGAGTTTTGTTGCATAAGACACCTCTAGAAACACAAGGAGACCGATTTGTCTCCTTGCCGATAGATAGACAAATCGGTCTCCTTGTGTCAAGATACGATAAAACACAACAGAGACGGGTCGGATGGACAAGAAAGAGCAACTGATCACCACCGCTTTTCAGCTATTCTATCGGCACGGTGTCCACGCGGTCGGAATCAATCGTGTGCTGGCAGAGTCCGGCGTGGCCAAGAAGACTCTCTACAATCATTTTCCTGGCAAGGACGACCTTGTCGCGGCTACAATCGATCACTGCGATCGGCGTTATTTTTCATGGCTAAATGGGCGTCTGGAAAATGTTGAGGACGGAGAGGAAGCATTATGGGCAGTTTTTGATGCGCTTGATGATTTGTTCAAAGGTCGTGATCCATCAGTACAGGCTTTTTACGGATGCTATTTCATCAACGTGGCCGCCGAGTTCAGCGACCCGAATGATCCGATCCATCAGAAATGCGCGCGCAATAAGATGGAAATGATGAAGCTGATAAGATTTCACGTCGCCCAGATGCTTCCCTATGAAGAATCCAAGCTCGAAATATCCGATACAATCGCGATGCTGATCGAAGGTGCCATAGTGAGAGCCCATGTTGCATCCGATGCTGACGCCGCATTGAAAGCCAAAGCGGCTGCGAAGCGACTATTTTCTACACAAGTCAAAGTGTAAGGAACGTGCCGAAGAATTTGTATTTTCTGAGCAAGAAGGCGCGGAAAAAGACCTCATTTAGCGTTGAGGATAACATTTATTCAATCATGTCTGCGCGCAAATCTTCCAGTTTGAACAGCAGATCGTCTGGTACGAACCCGTTCAGTCTCATAGTGCCAATGGTAGATATGGTGCATCATGGGGATTGACTGACACTTCAGCCTTTCGGCGCAACGATAATGGCCGCGGACTGCCTCACCAATAGCCGCATGCCCCAAGTTGCAAAGCGCGAAAGAGTCCCTAGTCTCGCTTAAGATCACTGCCGTTTTGTTTCTGGTACACACAATCCTGCACATATCCTGCGATGTTGCGATTAACTGGATGCTGTTCCCCCGGTCTCTTTAATCTTTGTGCCGCTCCTCTGGCAGGCGGCGCGCAAACCCCAAGCCTGAAACGACAAGTCCCCGCCATATCTGGCAGGGACGAAAACATCAGGCCGCTTAGGTTAGGCGAACGGGCCGAGTGTTACTCTACTGCACGGAACGAGCAATCGCACCGCTGCGCGGCTGGACCGTGAGGTCCTCATCGTCCTGATCGGTTTCAAGACGCTGGAGGATCGGGCAATGCGGGCGATGGTCGCCCTTGCAAGCGTTCACCAGCATCGTGAGCGTGTGCGCCATGTCCTGCATGTCCGCGATCTTCTTCTCCAGCGCGTCGATGTGGCTCTGCGCCAGACGCTTGACCTCGGCGCTCTGCCGCGTTTCGTCGCGCCACAGGCCGAGAAGATCGCTGATCTCGGCGACCGAGAAGCCGAGATCCCGTGCGCGTCGGATGAAGCGCAGCATGTGAATGTCCGTGTCCGAATAGTCGCGGTAGCCGGAAGACTTCCGATCGGCGGCCGGAATGAGGCCAGTCTGCTCGTAGTAGCGGATCATCTTGGCCGAGACGCCGGATGCCTTGGAGGCTTGTCCGATATTCATGCGTTTTCTCCCGTAAGGTACGACAGCCGACCCCGAATATAGGGTCGGCTGCTTCGTTTCATTAGGTTGTGACCTTGAAAGTCTTGAGCCGCAACGCATTGCCGAGCACGAAGACGCTCGACAGGGCCATGGCGCCGGCGGCGAAGACCGGCGACAGTAGGATGCCGTAGGCCGGATAGAGCGCGCCGGCGGCGACCGGGATCAGGGCCGTATTGTAGGCGAAGGCCCAGAACAGGTTCTGCCGGATATTGCCGATCGTCGCCTTGGACAACGCGATGGCGTTCGGCACCCCGGTCAGGCTGCCCGACATCAGCACCACGTCCGCCGCCTCGATGGCGATATCCGTGCCCGTACCGATGGCGAGGCCCACATCCGCCTCGGCGAGCGCCGGGGCGTCGTTGATGCCGTCGCCGACGAAGGCGACCTTGCCGTGCTCGGCCTTGAGGCGACGGATCGCCTCGACCTTGCCGTCCGGCAGCACTTCCGCCACCACCTCGTCGATGCCCAGGCGCGCAGCGATGGCCTTGGCCGTGCGCTTGTTGTCGCCGGTGATAATTGCGACTTTCAGGCCGAGATCGTGCAGAGCCTTGATCGCGGCCGGCGTCGTCGCCTTGATCGGGTCGGCGACCGCGATGATCGTCGCGAGCCTGCCGTCGATCGCGGCATAGAGCGGCGACTTGCCCTCGTTGCCAAGGCGCTCGGCCACGGCAGCGAAGCCCGCAACGTCATGGCCAAGCTCGACCATGTAGCGATCTGCGCCGATCTCAATACGCTTGCCGTCAACCACGGCCTTCACGCCGAAGCCGGTCACCGATTCGAAACCAGACACGGCAGGAAGAGCGATGCCTTCCGCCTCGGCCGCATCCACGATGGCGCGGGCGATCGGGTGTTCCGACTTGGCCTCGACGGCCGCGACCAGACCCAGCACCGTTGTCCGGTTGAACCCGGCGGCCAGCTCGAGGTCGGTCAGGGCCGGTTTGCCCTCGGTCAGCGTGCCGGTCTTGTCGACGGCCACGACCCTGGCGTCCTTCAGCAGTTGCAGCGCTTCACCCTTGCGGAAGAGTACGCCCAGCTCCGCGCCCCGGCCGGTGCCGACCATGATCGAGGTCGGCGTAGCCAGACCCATGGCGCACGGGCAGGCGATGATCAGCACGGCGACCGCATTGACCAGCGCGAAGGTGAGCGCCGGCGACGGTCCGAAATAGAGCCATGCCGCGAAGGTCAGAGCCGCGACGGCGAAGACAGCCGGCACGAAATACATCGTCACCTTGTCGACCAGCGCTTGGATCGGCAGCTTCGAGCCTTGTGCTTCCTCAACCATGCGGATGATCTGCGACAGCACGGTGTTGCCGCCGACCGCCGTGGCGCGGATCGCGAAGGCGCCCTTCTGGTTCACGGTGCCGGCGACGACCTCGCTACCATTCGTCTTGGAAACCGGGATCGGTTCGCCGGTGATCATGGATTCATCGACATAGCTTTCGCCCTCGATGACCTCGCCATCGACCGGGATACGGTCGCCGGGACGGACCTCCACGATGTCACCCGACAGCACGGAGTCGATCGGAAGATCGACCGTCTTGCCGTCACGGCGGACGCGCGCCGTCTTGGCCTGAAGGCCGACCAGACGCTTGATCGCTTCCGAGGTACGCCCCTTGGCGCGGGCTTCGAGCAGCCGGCCGAGCAAAATCAGCGTGACGATGACCGCGGCGGCTTCATAATAGACGTTGATCGTCCCTGCGGGCAGGAAGCCCGGCGCGAAGGTCGCGACCAGCGAATAGCCGTAAGCCGCGAGCGAGCCGACTGCCACCAGCGAGTTCATGTCCGGCGCCAGACGCCAGAGGGCGGGAAGCCCCTTGTCATAGAAGCGGATGCCCGGCACGAACAGCACCAGCGTCGTCAGCACGAACTGGAGATACCAACTGTTCGTCATGCCGATGGTGGATTCGATCACGCCATGCACGCCCGGAATGAGGTGCGAGCCCATTTCCAAAAGGAAGACCGGAGCGGTCAGCACCGCCGCGATGGTGAAGTCGCGGGTCAGCTCGCGGCGTTCGGCTTCCTTCTTCTCGGCGCGGTCATCCGTCTCGGCCTGGCTCGACCCGGTTGCCGCTGAGATCACCTTGGCGTCGTAGCCCGCATTCTCGATCGCCGCAATCACGGCTGCCGTGTCTGCGGTTCCCTGGATCGTGGCCTTCTCGGTCGCGAGGTTGACGACGGCGTTGGTGACGCCCGGCACGGCCTTCAGGGCCTTCTCGACGCGACCCACGCAGGAGGCGCAGGTCATGCCCTCGATCGCGACTTCAAGCGAGGCGGCCGCTTGTGCGGCAGGGCTCTCCGAAACCTCATAGCCGACATCCTCGATGGCCTTGACGAGCGTGGCGCGATCGACGGGAGCATTCGTCGTGATGCTTGCCTTTTCGGTCGCCAGGTTGACGACCGCATCGGCAACGCCGGGGACGGCCTTGAGGGCTCGTTCGACACGACCGACGCAGGATGCACAGGTCATGCCTTCTATTGACAGGGAAATTGCCGCGTTTCTGGTGTCCGCAGTTCGAACGGGGGCATTCATAGCCGCCTCCTTTTCTCGTTCCGAAATTCACGTTCGGACGGAAAATGGGGCTTCCAACCATGGGAAGGTCAATAGCGCATTTTCTTTTTTTTAGCCCTTGACCTTCCCACGGTTGGAAGCACCACCTTGGGCGACATGAGATCAAAACCAAGGAGAAATCTCATGGACCTCAAAATTGAAAACATGACCTGCGGCGGTTGCGCCAAGTCCGTCACCAAGGCGATTCAGTCGGTGGACTCCGCAGCCAAGATCGAGACGAACCCCGCCGCGCGCGCCGTCAAGGTCGAGACGACCGCCACGCCGTCCGCGATCTTGCAGGTTCTTGAAGAAGCCGGCTATCCGGCGACCGCAAACTGAACCGGAGCGAGACCATGAACAAGCTCACTCCGATCTTCATCGCAGGGGCCATCGCTATCGCGGGTGGCCTGGCATTCGCTCAGACCCAGATGAAAACGGACAACAACACGATGCAAGGTCACGACATGTCAGGCATGCAGACGCCAGGATCGGACTCGCCGTCGACGAAGGCATACGAGACCGCCATGGCTGCCATGATGAAGGACATGACGGTGCCCTATACCGGCGACGCCGACGTCGACTTCATGCGCGGCATGATCCCGCACCATCAGGGCGCGATCGACATGGCGAAGGTCGTGCTCCAGTACGGCAAGGATCCCGAGGTCCGCAAACTCGCCGAAGAGGTGGTCAAGGCCCAGGAGGGCGAGATCGCCATGATGAAGAAGTGGCTCGCCGACCGAGGCAAGTAACCAGTGTCGCCTGGAACCGCCATCGTGTGTCATCAAAAAAGACGCTCGGCGGCGGACGCGGCGAGCGCGTGGGAGCGGACCAACCTGGATGAATGCAAGCCGAGGGTGCGGATGATGTTGTCTTGCACGGCGTTTTGACGGCGATGCAACGGCTGTTCATCGCTCTGCTCATGCTCCTTTCCTTCGCCAGCGTGGCGTTGACCGTTCCGGCGCTCGGTGCTCGCTTGGCCAGTAACTCCCACGTAATGATTTCGGAACACGGATCGCAGCGTCCGGCCGCAGATACCGCTGCCGATCCGTGTCAGGAGCATCGAATCTGCAGCGGAAACGATGCCTTCTGTTACGCCCTATGCTCAGGCATGACGCACTGGCTTGCGCCTAAGTCGCCGACAAATGCCCCCGCTCCTACCGCAGCGATCTGGAGCTTTACCGAGATGCCGGACTTCGCCGGCATCGGCCCCGCACGCAACGATCGCCCTCCCAAAGACGGTCTTGCTGAACGCAAGTGGCCTGCCTAGTCGCACGCCGATCTGAATTCAGAGGGAGCATAGTCCTCCCAGGAGACCGAAAATGAAGCTTATCTCACGCCGCGGCTTTCTCGCCGCAAGCGCTGCCACGCTATCCGCAGCAGCTCTACCGCGCTTCGCCAACGCCCAAAGCGCGATGGCCCTCAGCGCCGCAACGCGCGTGCTGGACGTCGACGGGCGCGCCGCCACAGTCTTCGGCCTTGAAGGGGCGAGCGGGCAAGGATTGGTTCTCGACCCCGGACAACGCTTTCGCGTCGACCTGGCCAATCGTCTCGATGTGCCGACCCTGATCCATTGGCACGGCCAGATCCCGCCCAACGAGCAGGACGGCGTTCCGAACGTGCCGCGCCCGATGCTGCAACCCGGTGAAACGCGCTCCTATGACTATGAGCCGCTTCCCGGCACCTACTGGATGCACGCGCATATCCCGCTTCAAGAAATGAATCTGCTCGCTGCGCCGCTGATCGTGCGCAGTGCCGAAGACGTGAAGGCCGACCGCCAGGAGGTCGTGATGTTCCTTCATGATTTCTCGTTCAAGACGCCCGAAGAGGTCATGCAGGAGATCACCGGCGTACATGGCGGCGGCCATGATATGAGCGCGATGGGAGGCCAATCCGATCCCGGCGCGTCGATGGACCATTCCGGCATGAAAATGGATATGCCCTCGATGCAGGGCATGGCCATGGACCTGAACGACTACGATTGGGACGCCTACCTCACCAACGACCGCACCTTGTCCGATCCGCAGATCGTCAGGGTCGAAAAGGGCGGACGGGTAAAGCTTCGGGTGATCAACGGCGCTTCGGCCACCGTCTTCTGGATTGATACCGGCGAGCTTTCGGCGCGGCTCGTAGCTGTCGACGGCCATGCCGTGCAACCGCTTGAAGGCAAACGGTTCGGCGTCGCCATGGGCCAGCGTCTCGATCTTGAGCTGGAGCTTGCCGGAGACGGAGCCTGGCCTGTGCTGGCGTTGCGCGAGGGCGCAAAGCAGCGCACCGGGCTGATCCTCGCAACGTCGGGCGCGACTATTCAGAAGATTCCCGCACTCGGCGACGCGGATGCGCCTGCGTTCGACATCGAGCTTTCGCAAGAGCAGACGCTGCGGGCGTCGGACAATCTGCCACCGCGTGCCGCGCAACGCACCCAGATGGTCATGCTAGGCGGCTCGATGCAGCCCTACCTCTGGACCATCGACGGCAAGGTCTGGGGAGAGCACAAGCCGATTGTCGCAACGACTGGCGAGCGCGTCGAGATCATGTTCCACAATATGTCGATGATGGGCCATCCGATGCACCTGCACGGCCACGTTTTTCAGGTCGTGGAGATCAACGGCAAGCGGTTCGAAGGCGCGCGGCGTGACACCGTCTATGTTCCTCCGATGGGCATGGTGACGGTGGCGCTCGATGCTGGTGAGGCGGCGCGCTGGATGCTGCATTGCCACCACATGCCGCACCTTCAAACCGGCATGATGACCGAGTTCAGTGTATCAGCGTAATAGGGCGCCTGCGCCGCGAGGGATCTTCTTGTAAACCGCCTCGGCATCGCGCGAGCCGTGAGACCGGAGTTCATCAAACTCGGCACGGGCTTCGTGCAATTCCTGCACCTGTCGGGTGTTGCGGCCAGACGCCCATGACAGAACTCAACCGCAGCAGGATCGGGCGTGACCGATGGCGAGCGGCGCGGAGACCCAACATATCGCAGCGACGCCCGCCATCGCGCGGCTCGCCGCGCGAAGACATCTGGACGCTCAACCCTACTGTTCGTCAGGTTTCCGCAGGGTTCGATTTCTGCGCATAGACGACGAGTCGCAGATGCTGCCCGCCATCGACGGTGAGCGAGGTGTGCTCGAACTCTACGGGCTGCCCGCCGACACGGATCATGCGCGTGCCGGTGCAAGGTGCATGAACTTCCTGACTGCGCCACCAGTCTTTGAACTCGGGCGAAACTGCTTCCAGTTCCGCGACCAGCCCTTTGGCATCGGCGTCTTCCCGTGCAACAGCAAAGTCACGGCGGAAGCTGGCGAGCATCGCCGGGGCCTGTTCTTCCCAATGGACGATGGCGTCGCGCAGCGCGGGATCGGTAAAGAGCAGCCGCAGCAGGTTTTGCCGGCCGGAATCGTGGCGGTTGAACCCGAACAGCGAATCGGCGGGACCGTTGAAGGCCAGCACGTCCCAGCGCAGGTTGATGATGTAGGCGGCGTGGGGCGCGAGGTCTTCCACCAACCGCGCGGCGAGCGAAGGCACGATGCAGAACGTCTTGCCGGGTTCTGCCGGCGGACGCTCGTGGGCGAGCAGGAACAGATGCCGTCTTTCGGCGGCATCGAGCTTGAGCACGCGGGCGAGATTGTCGAGGAAATCGGCGGAGACCCCGATCTCGCGGCCTTGCTCAAGCCATGTATACCAAGTCAGTCCCACGCCTGCGAGGGCGGCGACTTCCTCTCGCCGCAGCCCCGGCGTGCGACGACGCTTGGCAGCCGGGAGGCCGACATCTTCCGGCAACAGCCGCTCTCGGCGCGTGCGCAGGAAATCGGCAAGTTCGGATCGGGTTCGCTCAAGGGTGCGCATCGGTTAGCCCATTACAAAAAGCAACAGTATAAGAAGTTAAATTGTAAAAGGATAATGGGCGTGGAATCGCTGGCGCGTCAACACAAGAGGACGCCAGATGAGTTCCGAAGCCTGCACCGCCGAACCGCCTTCCACCATATCGCCCGAAGCCATCCGCCGCCCGCCCTGGCTCGGTCTGTCCATCCTGCTACTCGCGGGGTTCGTGACGATCTTCGATCTTTTCGTGGTCAATGTCGCAATCCCTTCCATGCAGGCCGAACTCGGGGCGAGCCTGTCGCAGATCGGGTTCATCGTGGCGGGTTACGAACTCGCCTTCGGTGTGCTGCTGGTTACGGGCGGACGGCTCGGCGATCTCTATGGGCGGCGGAGGCTGTTCATTCTCGGCATGGCGGGGTTCACCCTCGCATCGTTTCTTTGCGGTATTGCCCCCACCGTGGAAATCCTGATGGGCGCGCGCGTATTGCAGGGGCTGGCGGCGGCGTTGCTCTTCCCGCAGGTCTATGCCTCGATCCGGGTGAACTTCTCCGGCGACGACAGCCGCCGCGCCTTCGGTTTCCTCGGCATGACGCTGGGGCTTGCCGCTATCGCAGGACAAATCGTCGGCGGCTTTCTGGTCGAGGCCAACATCTTCGATCTTGGATGGCGCACGATCTTCCTCGTCAATGTGCCTGTCGGGGTCTTCGCAATTCTGATGGCGCGCTTCATCCCGGAGACGCGCTCGCCCGAGCGCCCGACGCTCGACTGGCCAGGCGTGGCGCTGGTCAGCCTCGGCCTTACCCTGTTGCTCGTGCCGCTGGTGGAATCCCCGACCCATGGCTGGCAGCTCTGGAGCTTCCTGTCGCTCGCCGGGGCCGCAATCCTGCTCGCCACCTTCTACCGCCATCAGGAGTGCCGCCGGAAAGCCGGCCATCAGCCCTTGGTGGACATGGTGCTTATGCGCCAACCCCGCTTCGCGCAAGGCGGACTGCTGGTGCTGCTGATCTATTCGACGGCCTCATCCTTCTTCCTTTGCTTCGCGCTTTTGGTGCAGACGGGGTTCGGCCTCAGCCCGTTCGCGGCCGGCAGCGTCTTCGTGCCGTGCTCGATCGCCTTCGTCATCCTGTCCTTGAGCGCGCCGCGCCTCGTCGCACGCTTCGGCACGCCGGCCATTGCCATGGGGGCGCTCGTCTATGCTGTCTCGTTCGGCGTGCTTATCGGACAGGTGTGGATCGCCGGACCCGATCTGGTGGTCACCCATCTCATCCCGGCGCTGATCGTGATCGGAGGGGCGCAGGCGATGATCATGACGCCGCTGCTCAACCTCGTGCTCGGCTTCGTGGAGGAGCGGCAGGCGGGCATGGCCTCTGGCGTCATCTCGACACTCCAGCAGGTTGGTGCAGCTCTTGGTGTGGCAGCGGTGGGAATCCTGTTCGGTGCGGCTCTCGGGACGGGATTGGACGGACAGGCCGCGCGCTACGCCTCCGCCTTCGTCTCCGGCATGAGTTATAACGTCGCTGCCGCCGTCATCGCCGCGATCCTGCTGGCAAGACTGGCAGTCTATGGACGCCGGACGAACTAAATGTGCTGACCTAATCGATGCGGCGGCCGGCGGCGTTCACCACCAATGAGCGACCTTCAGTTAAGAGTCTCGCCCCTCTTGTGTCGGCCATCCAATCAAGGCGCGGCATGGAGGGAGGATGCTATGCTGCATATCGAGTGGTGGCACCATCCGGCCTACGGGTACATGTCACAGCTTTCTGCCGCCGATTTCGCTTGGGAGCATCTGCGCCGCGACGACGAATATCGCCAAGACTGCCAGACGTTGGCGCTGGCCAGCAGACAAAGCGCGCACCAACTGGAATCGTTTGCGCAGCGCTGGGGCTTGCTGTTTCCCGAGTGACCCTGACTTGGCGGCTGATCTGCAAGCTCTGCTCTGGTCGCCGCGCGTGTATGCGAACGCCTTCATGCTGTTGCCCGTCGCGCATGTAATCGACGCGAACGGGCCGACCATCAAGCTTGCCCATCTCGACGGAATCGACCTGCGCCGCGCGGCCGATGGCTGGCACGGCATCTGGCGTGTCGATGGCATCGCGCATCAATTATGGCTGCCTCGCGCTGCTCCCGACGCTGCAACCTTCTACGGCACGTTCTTACCTTCGGATGCCTTTTACGAACTGCGATCTCATGCGGCCCGGCGATTCTGGCGCTCCGTCGAAGGCCGCCCGCCGGGGCCGGACTTTCGGGCCATGCTCGCCCAACTTCGCCAATGGCACATCCTGTCGCTACGCGCCTTGGACGCACGGCTGCACGGCGCGAGCTATCGCACCATCGCCGAAGCACTACTTGGATTCAGGGGCAACAAGGAGGACTGGGAAATCGCCCCGAGCAAGAACAAGGCTCGCCGCCTCGTTGCACACGGCATCAAGATGATGCGCGGTGGCTATCGGTTGCTGCTGCACTATCCCATCAAGGCAGATGGGCAGCGCTGAACGGGCAACCTGCGAAGCCATATGCAGCGCCTTTTTCCTGCCTGTGCTCAAACCGGGATTGTGATGGATTTATGCTGGAAGTGCGATCTGGCACCAGCTTGATATCGTGCGTGAGGTCGTCGAGGCCGGTGACAGTCGCGTCCAGGCGTCGCGGCGTCTCCACGGCATCGTCGTCATCGCTGCCCAACCAGGCTACGGCCGCATCCGTGTGCGGCAGAGCGCGACATGAAAGGATCAGGCCATCGGCTTTCTCTTCCTCGGTGAGCGCGAAGCGTGAGTGCTGGAGCAATTCCACCTCGCCCTCGATCAGGCGGGACTTGCAGGAGCCGCAGCGGCCGGAGCGGCAACCGTGAGGATAGGGAATGCCGGCGGCGAGCGCGGCGTCGAGGATGGTTTGGTCCTTTTGGACCTCAAGGCTGGTCCGCGCCTGCCGGATATCAACGAACTTGATCGTCATCTGCGTCTCCTCACAGGCCCCCGGCGAGACCGAGCGCCTTGACGAGGCCCGGCTTCTGGCTCAGGAAAGTCCCGTAGAAGACGTCCGATCCTATGATGGTGATCGGAGCGACGCGGACGCCGGTCCGGGCCTTTGCCTCCTCGGCGATCTTCGGGTCGGTGAGGTCGCGTTCCTCGTAGGCGAGGCCCTGTTGGTCGAGCCAGCGTTTGAGCGCGTGGCAGTCCGGACAGGTCGGTGTGGTGTAGATGAGAATCTGGGGTTTGCTGCTCTCTGTCATCGGTCTTGCCCTTCTCTGAATTCGACTCGGTTGCCCCGCCGCCAGGCCGCACAACGGTAGGCGGATTTGGCAAGGTTGTCCGCAGCGTGCGGCTTCCAGCGATTGTAAGGTCAAGACTGTTCTTGCGCGGAAAAGGAAAATTCGAGATGTGACGCAGGGGCAGAGAAGGACTGCGCCAACTGTCCCGCCGATCGACAGCGACCGTGTTTCGCATTGTGATTGCGCGCCCATCCGGTAAACTGGGTGAGACCAATCAACACGGACAGCTCTTGGCGATCAAATGCCGGCAGGTTCCGTCCCGAACTCAGGTAAAGCTTGCAGATGACTGCTATCAAGAAGACGAACGCCAAGAAGCCGGACGATCGTGCGGCCCCCACGCATATGGAGGTTGAAGCTCACCTCCTGCTCCCGTCGCTCTCGCAGAACGAGGTCACGATCCTCGCGGAAACGTTTCGCCTGCTCGGCGATCCCTCACGGTTGAAGATCCTGCTGAGCTGCGTACCGGCGCCCATTTCGGTGGGCGACATCGCCGAGCGGCTCGACCTGTCCGTGACCCTCGTCAGCCACCATCTGCGCCTGCTGCGTGGCGCGCGTCTCGTCAAGGGCGATCGCCAGGGCAAGCAAATCTTCTACGAGATCGCCGACCACCACGTCAGCCATGTTCTTCAGGATATGGCGACGCATATTTCGGAGGACCATGCGGACGACTGATCTGCCTGGAAAAGAGCATAATTTTCCTGAAAACACTTGAATAACTGTTCAATTGTGTTATTGACTCCTTCCGAAGCCGCGCAGGGCGTGTGAGGACGCGCGCCCGCTGCGGCGGCCGGAAAGGAGATCGGAATGACAACTGGACTTTCAACGCCGGGCGCTAATGAACGGCTCGGTTTTCGTGTCGACGGCATGGATTGCGCAAGCTGCGTCGGCAAGATTGAGACGGCCTTGGGCCGTCTGGGGGGTATCTCCGACGTTGCCGTCAACTTCGCGACTGAGACATTGTTGCTCTCGCGCGATGCCACAAGCAAAACGACGTCGAAGGATATCGCCAAGAAGATTCGCTCGCTCGGGTTCGACGTGTCCGAGCTGCCGCCTTCTGCGATTCCCGCCGCGCCTGTGCAGCGCTCCGACGCCCATGCTGGTCATGATCACAAAGGCTGCGCCGGCGATCACGATCACGCAAGCCACGACGATCACAACGGCTGCGGCGGCCACGATCACAAGCACGACCATGGTCATGACGGTCACGATCACGCCGCGCACGGCCATCACGGTGCTTGCGGTGGCGATCAAGACCACGCTCACCACGACCACGAGCACGAGCACGCTCATCACGATCATGATCACGGCCACGGTGGCTGCTCTGGACATGATCACGCGGGCCGCGCGCCAACTCCCCGCGCCGCACCGGCCTCTCCACCCAATGTCTCGATGCGTGTCGAGGGGATGGATTGCGCAAGCTGCGTCGGCAAGATCGAGGTCGCCTTGGCGCGGATGCCAGACGTCTCCGACGTGCGCGTGAACTTCACGACCGAAACGCTCGAACTGACGCTTGCTGCCGGCGCGATCACCAAGGTCGCCGACATCGAAAAGACGATCAAGAGCCTCGGCTTCGGGGTGTCCAACACAGGCGGGCTTTCGGCTTCGTCCGATGCGGCCATCGACGTCGCGCCAGCGATGCGCAATCAGCGCTGGTGGCAGACCCGCAAGGGCAAGCATGTCATTGGGCTCGGTCTGCTGATGGGCTCGGCCTACGCCATTGCCCAATTCTTCCCCCTTTATGCGGAATGGATCTTTGCCGCCGCCGTCGTCGCGGGCGTCATTCCCTTCGCTCGCAAGGCATTCGCGCTCGCGACCTCTGGATCTCCGTTCTCTATCGAGACGTTGATGGTTGTCGCCTCGATCGGCGCCCTCGTGATCGGCGAGGCTGAAGAAGCGGCTGCGGTCGTGTTCCTGTTCGCGGTCGGGGAATTGCTCGAAAGCGTTGCGGCCGGGAGGGCGCGCGCCGGTATAAAGGCCCTTGCATCGCTCGTGCCGAAAACGGCCGTCCTGCTCGATCCGAATGGCGGGCAGCGCAGCGTCCCGGCCACGTCCTTGCGTGTCAGCGATCTGGTTCTGGTGCGGCCGGGCGACCGCGTGCCGGCCGACGGGCAAATCATCCAGGGCGCTTCCAGCCTCGACGAGTCGCCTATCACCGGCGAATCCGTGCCACGCTCGAAGGCCAAGGGAGACAGCATTTTCGCCGGCTCCATCAATGTCGATGGCGTTCTTCAGGTCCGCGTTGAAAAGACGGCTTCCGACAACACGATCTCGCGCATCATCCAGCTCGTCGAGCAGGCGCAGTCCGCCAAGGCCCCGACCGCGCGCTTCATCGAGAATTTCAGCCGCTACTATACCCCGGCGGTGATGCTGATCGCCGCGCTGATCGTCGTCGTCCCGCCGCTCGCGATGGGCGGTGATTGGGACACATGGATCTACCGCGGCCTCGCGCTGCTGCTGATCGCATGCCCCTGCGCGCTTGTCCTCTCGACGCCTGCGGCGATTGCCTCGGGCCTCGCCGTCGGCACGCGCCGCGGCCTCCTGATCAAGGGCGGTAATGCGCTCGAAACCATCGGCAAGGTGAGCGCCATCGCCTTCGACAAGACGGGTACGCTCACTGAGGGCAAGCCGCGCGTCACCGAAGTCTTCGCCTTTGGCAAGAATGAGGAGAGCGATGTTATCGCGTTGGCGGCGGCAGTCGAAAAGGGTTCGAGCCATCCGCTTGCAAAGGCGATCATCGGCCGCGCCGAAACCGATGGCGTCGCCGTTCCCCTCGCACAGGACGCATCGGCGACGGCGGGTAAGGCCGTGCATGCGACTGTTGCCGGCCGTCGCCTCGCCGTCAGCTCCCCGACACATGCCGCCCAGGTGACGACGCTCGGGGGGCTGGAGCGCAGCGCCATCGAGAAGCTCGAAGATCGCGGCAATACCGTTGCCGTCCTTTTCGACGAGCAGGCGAAGGAAGTCCTCGGCCTCATCGCCCTGCGCGACGAACCGCGCCGTGACGCGCGCGAGGGTGTCGCCCAGCTCAAAGCGATGGGGGTCCGCTCCGTCATGCTGACCGGCGACAACCGGCGCACCGCCCAGGCCATTGCCAAGGGTCTCGGTATCGAGTGGAGCGCCGAGCTGCTGCCGCAGGACAAGCTCAATCTCGTGAATGAGATGAAGCGCCAGTCGAAGGTTGCCATGGTCGGCGACGGTATCAACGATGCTCCGGCTCTGGCCTCTGCTGATGTTGGTATCGCTATGGGCGGCGGAACTGATGTCGCCATCGAGACTGCTGATGCGGCCCTCATGAAAAGCCGCGTCACGGATGTCGCCCATCTGGTCGCGCTGTCTCGCGCGACCATGGCGAACATTCACCAGAATGTGGTCTTCGCTCTGGCGCTGAAGGCGTTGTTCCTTGTCACCAGCGTCCTCGGCATCACCGGCCTCTGGATCGCGGTCCTTGCCGATACGGGCGCAACTGCGATCGTTACGCTGAATGCGTTGCGGCTCTTGCGTTTCAAGGGGGCGAAGTCTGCCGATGACGGTCGCGATGAAGGTATGCGTTCTCGCCCCCTCGTCCCGGCCGAAAGCCGCTAGTCCCACGCACTCAAGGAGCCGTCAGCCGGTTAGGACTGGCGGCTTCCCATGACTGGAGCCCGTCGCGGTAACGCTGATCCATCGCGCTCATTCGGGGACGGACTCCACTTCCTCCAAGACGTCGGCGAAGCAAGGCATGCGGTTGGCCGCTGCATGGCTAGGCGGCAGCGTCAAGGGTCCGTTCGGAAAAACTTTTCCAAGGCCCTTGACCTTTCCATCGTTGGAAACCGCACCTTCGCAAAAAAAATGAACGTCGCCGCATCCGGCTGGCCGGGAGCGCGCGTCTTTTGAAGGTGAACGAGAATGAGTAATAAAGCCGCCACCCTATTCCTGGCCGGCGCCGTCATCGCCGGTGGCACGCTTGCCACCGTCTATCGCGACGAGATCGGACCCTACGCCAAAAGCGTTCTGGCGCTTGCTTCCTCGACCGCTGCCTCGGAGGCTGTCGCGCAGCCGGCACAGATGCCTGTTCCGCAGGTGCCGGTTGCCGAGGTCATCACGCGCAAGGTCGCGCCGTCCGTTGAGTTTACCGGTCATCTGGAAGCGGCCAAAGCTATCGAGCTGCGTCCGCGCGTCGGCGGCGCGATCGTCACCGTCAGCGTTCCCGAAGGCGGTCTCGTGCGGCCCGGCGAGCTTCTCTTCCAGATCGATCCGCGACCGTTCGAAGTGGCCCTGAACGCGGCCAAGGCACAGTTGCAGCAGGCAAACGTTCTGCACGATCAGGCCGAGATCGACTTCGGGCGCACCGAAGCGCTGACTTCGAAAGGCAACGCGCCACGCAAGGCTTTCGATGACGCGCAGGCCATGCGGCGTCAACGCCAGGCGCAAGTCGACATCGCCAAGGTTGCCGTCTCGGCCGCCGAACTCGATCTCTCCTTCACCCGCGTCACCGCACCGATTGCAGGGCGCGTCGACCGGGTTCTCATCACAGAAGGCAATCTCGTCACCGGCGGCAATGCAGGCGCTGCGACGCTCCTCACCACGATTGTCGCGACCGACCCGCTCTACGTCTATTTCGACATCGACGAAGCCACCTATCTCGGCTTTGTAGCCAATGCCCGCGCACCCGAGACGGGAACGGTTGCCGGCAAGCTCCCGGTGCATCTGGGCTTGATGACCGATACGGGCTTCCCGCATACCGGCGAACTCGACTTCCTCGGCAACCGCGTGGACCGGAGCACCGGGACGATCCGCGCAAGAGCCATCGTCAAGAACCCGGACGGCAGGCTGACGCCCGGCCTGTTCGCGCGGGTCAAGCTCGTCACGGCCGAACCAGCCCAGACCGTGCTCATCGACGATCAGGCGATCGGTATCGACCAGGGGCGGCGCTACGTTCTCGCTCTCGGGGCCGACAACAAGGCGGAATACCGCCCGGTCGAAATCGGACCCATGATCGATGGCCTGCGCGTCGTCGCGGCGGGTCTCAAGCCAGCCGACAAGATCATTGTGAAAGGACTCGTCCGCCCAGGCATGCAGGTGGTGCCGCAGATGATCTCCATGCTGCCGGGGGATGCTGAGAACGGTGACCAAGCTGCCGCGGGATCGCAGGAGGCGCGTCAATGAATATTCCGCGCTTTTTCGTCGACCGCCCCATCTTCGCGGTCGTTCTATCCGTCCTGATGCTGATCGCCGGTGGTCTGACGCTTCTGAAGCTCCCCCTCAGCGAGTATCCGCAAGTGACGCCACCCACAGTGCAGGTTACCGCAAGCTATCCCGGTGCGAATCCCGAAGTGATCGCCGAAACCGTCGCCGCCCCTCTGGAGCAGGCTATCAACGGCGTCGAAAACATGCTCTACATGAGTTCGCAGGCGGCGACCGACGGACGCATGACCCTGACCATTGCGTTCAAGCAGGGCACCGACCCCGACATGGCGCAGATTCAGGTGCAGAATCGCGTTTCGCGCGCCTTGCCCAGGCTTCCGCAGGAAGTGCAGCGCATCGGGGTCGTGACGCAGAAGACGTCCCCGGACATCCTGATGGTCGTCCATCTCGTCTCGCCCGACAATCGCTACGATCCCCTCTACCTGTCGAACTTCGCGATCCTTCAGGTTCGCGACCAGTTGGCCCGGTTACCGGGCGTGGGTGACGTCATCCTCGGCGGAGCCGGCGAATATTCGATGCGCGTGTGGCTCGATCCGGCCAAGGTGGCCGCGAGGGGGCTGACCGCCAGCGACGTCGTTGGGGCGATTCAGGAACAGAACGTTCAGGTGGCCGCCGGCTCGGTCGGCCAGCAGCCCGAAGCCTCGGCGGCGTTTCAGGTGACGGTCAACACGCTCGGAAGGCTGTCCAGCGAGCAGCAGTTCGGCGAGATCGTCGTAAAGACAGGCACCGACGGTCAGGTCACCCGCTTGCGCGACGTTGCCCGCATCGAGCTTGGCGCAGACTCCTATGCCCTTCGTAGCCTCCTCAACGGCAAGCCGGCGCTCGCGATGCAGATCATCCAAAGCCCCGGCGCGAATGCGCTCGACGTATCGAGCGCCGTCCGCACCACCATGGCCGAACTTCAGAAGGGCTTTCCGGAAGGCATCGAATATCGGATCGCCTACGATCCCACGGTGTTCGTCAAGGCGTCTCTCGAAGCTGTGGTCATGACGCTGCTCGAAGCCGTCGTGCTGGTCGTTATCGTCGTGGTTCTGTTCCTCCAGACGTGGCGGGCGTCGATTATTCCCCTTGTCGCCGTTCCCGTCTCCCTGGTCGGCACATTTGCGCTGATGTATATGTTCGGTTTCTCGCTGAACACGTTGTCCCTCTTCGGCCTCGTTCTCTCGATCGGCATCGTGGTCGACGACGCGATCGTCGTGGTCGAGAACGTCGAGCGCCACATCGCGCTTGGGGAAACGCCGAAAGAGGCGGCGCGCAAGGCCATGGACGAGGTGACGGGGCCGATCGTTGCCATCACCTCCGTCCTGTCGGCCGTGTTCATTCCATCGGCGTTCCTCTCGGGCTTGCAGGGCGAATTCTACCGCCAATTCGCGCTGACGATTGCGATCTCGACTATCCTGTCGGCGATCAACTCACTCACGCTCTCTCCGGCGCTTGCTGGCGTGCTCCTGAAGCCCCACCACGGCGACGTGAAGCGCGATCTCCTGACCCGCGTGATCGACTTCCTGTTCGGCTGGTTCTTCCGGCTGTTCAATCGCTTTTTCGACGGCGCCTCGAACGCCTATGCCTGGTCGGTGCGCCGTGCCGCGAGGCTCAGTGGCCTCGTCCTGCTCGTCTATGCCGGCCTGCTCGGCATGACGTGGGTCGGCTTCCAGACGGTGCCGGGCGGCTTCGTGCCAGCCCAGGACAAATACTACCTCGTCGGCATCGCCCAGCTCCCGACCGGCGCTTCGCTCGACCGGACCGAGGCTGTGGTTAAGAAAATGTCGGAGATCGCGCTTGCCGAGCCGGGCGTGGAGAGTGTCGTCGCGTTTCCGGGGCTCTCGGTCAACGGCATGGTCAACATCCCCAACGCGGCTGTCATGTTTACGATGCTCAAGCCGTTCGACGAACGAAAGGACCCGTCGCTTTCGGCCTTCGCCATCGCCGGCAAGCTCATGGGCAAGTTCAGCCAGATCCCCGATGGCTTTGCCGGCATGTTCCCGCCGCCGCCCGTTCCGGGGCTCGGTTCGACCGGCGGCTTCAAGATCCAGATCGAAGATCGAGCGGGTCTCGGCTTCGAAGCGCTCGCTCAGGCGCAGGGCGCGATCATGGGCAGAGCGATGCAGATGCCCGAGCTGGCCGGAATGCTGGCGAGCTTCCAGGTGAACGCGCCGCAGGTGCAGGTCGATATCGACAGGGTGAAAGCGAAGTCGCAAGGCGTGCCGCTCAACACCATCTTCGAGACGTTGCAGGTCAACTTGGGATCGCTCTACGCGAACGACTTCAATCGCTTTGGCCGCACCTACCGCGTGATGGTGCAAGCGGACGCGCCGTTCCGCATGCAGCCCGAGGACATCGGCCGCCTGAAGGTCCGCAACGCAGCTGGCAACATGATTCCGCTTTCGGCTCTGCTGACCATCAAGCACAGCTCAGGCCCCGATCGTGTCATGCACTACAACGGCTTCCCGTCTGCGGACATCAGCGGCAGTCCCGCGCACGGATACTCGTTCGGGCAGGCCACCGCCGCCATGGAGCGCATCGCATCGGAAACCTTGCCCGTGGGAATGGCCTTCGAATGGACCGATCTCGCCTATCAGGAGAAGCAGGCCGGCAACACCGCCATGTATGTCTTCCCGCTGTCCGTCCTGCTCGCGTTCCTGATCCTCGCGGCGCAGTACAACAGTTGGTCCCTTCCCTTCGCGGTCCTGCTGATCGCGCCAATGGCATTGCTCTCGGCAATCGCCGGGGTGTGGTTCACCGGCGGCGACAACAACATCTTCACGCAAATCGGCTTTGTTGTTCTGGTCGGTCTTGCCGCGAAGAACGCAATCCTGATCGTCGAGTTCGCCCGAGCGAAGGAAGGTGAAGGCGTCGATCCCTTGACCGCCGTCCTCGAAGCGGCTCGCCTGCGCCTGCGACCGATCCTGATGACATCGCTCGCTTTCATCGCCGGCGTGATTCCGCTCGTCATCGCCACCGGGGCGGGCGCCGAAATGCGGCACGCCATGGGCATCGCCGTCTTCGCCGGCATGCTCGGCGTGACGCTGTTCGGCCTGCTCCTGACGCCGATCTTCTATGTGGTCGTGCGCCGGCTCGCGATCAGGCGGAGCGCGTCGCCCCAGCAGGCGACTGAAGCCCACGCCTAAGGAGGTCGGCACACGATTCCGCGCCGGGGCTGCCCGTGGCCGTCGCCGCACCTCGGCGTGGTCGGGCCACGAGGACCTCAGCGATCGAACACACAGCAAAACATCAACACGCGGCTATCCGGAAGGGACTTCAAACATGGATATCGGCATCGGCGAACTCTCTCAGCTCACCGGCGTCAAAATTCCTACGATCCGCTACTATGAGCAGATCGGGCTGCTGCGCGAGCGCTCGCGGAGCAAGGGAAACCAGAGACGCTACGACCACGGCGCGGTTCATCGCCTTCTTTTCATTCGCCGCGCCCGCGATCTCGGCTTCAGCATCGAGGCGATCAAGGATCTGTTTCGACTTGCCGACGTCTCATTCTCAAGTCCGGCCGAAGCGCTCCGCATCGCAAAGGAGCAACTCGCTGCGGTCGAGGAAAAAATCGTTCAACTGGAAACACTCGAAAAGGTGATTCAGCTCGTTGCCGAAAGCGAGAATGACGGGAATCTGATCCCGCTCGATATTTTGCCCTTGAATGACACCAGCCGCGATGGCGATGCTGAGGTGAAAGCTTCAAGCAAAGGCCGCGTATCGATTCACTAGCCTCATCCCAAGGACCCACGACGTTGAGATACTATTCCCATGTGAAAAGGAGCCAGAGCTGTATCGTGGTCGGTGCGGGACCGGCGGGCCTGATGCTCGGTCTCCTACTGGCCCGGTCGGGCGTCGACGTCACGGTCATAGAAAAGCATCAGGACTTCCTGCGGGACTTTCGCGGAGACACCATCCACCCGTCGACCCTCGAAGCGATCCACGAGCTTGGCTTCCTCGACGAGCTTCTCGCTCTTCCCCACCAGAAAGCCTACCAGCTCCACGCCGAGATCGCCGGGCGCAGCGCCACGATCGCCGATTTCTCCAGGCTACCGACGCGCGCCAAGTTCATCGCCTTCATGCCGCAATGGGACTTCCTGAATTTTCTGGCGGAAAAGGCTGGGGAATATCCGCGTTTCCGACTGCAAATGTCGACCGAAGTAACCTCGCTTCGTTGGGACAACGAACGCGTTGTCGGCGTGAACGTGCGCCAGGGCGACCGCGACCTCGTTCTGGAAGCCGATCTCGTGATCGGGGCGGATGGACGCAATTCGATCGTCCGCAAGGCGGCAGGACTTGACGTGCAGAGTTTCGGTACTGCCACCGATCTTCTCTGGATGAAGGTCTCGAAAGAGGCCGGCGATCCCCAGCAGGCGATGGGGCATGCCGGCCCGCGGCAGGGGCTGGTTTTGATCGATCGTGGCGACTACTGGCAATGCGGCTATGTCCTTGCCAAGGGAACCGTCGATACCCTGAAAGCGGAGGGGCTTAGCGCGCTTCGCGCGAGGATTGCCGAAGTCGCGCCATTGCCGAACGATCGCTTTGAAGAAATTCGCTCCTGGGATGACGTCCACCTCCTGAGCGTTCGGATCGACCGGCTGAAGACGTGGTGGAAACCCGGCGTGCTGTGCATCGGGGATGCAGCCCACGCCATGTCGCCGATCGGCGGTGTCGGGGTAAATCTCGCGATCCAGGACGCTATAGCCACGGCCAACACGCTGGCGGAAGCCTTGCGCGAGGGCCGGCTGCAAACATGCTTGCTTGATGCCGTACAGCGCCGACGCAGCTTTCCAACCAAAGCGACCCAGAAGCTGCAATTGATGATGCGCAGTCGCAAGCGAGCGGGTGAGGCGCGCAATACGCGAAGTCGGAAACCTCCACTCTTCATGCGGCTGATAGCCAGGTCATCTCTGCTGCCCCGGCTGACTGGCCGCCTCATTGGGATCGGCTTCCGTCCGGAGCATGTCCGCACCCAACTCGTCGATTGGACCTGTTCGCTGAAAGGCCCTCATAGACAGAAGCCGCACGATGACGCGCTGGAAGACCATTGATCGCACCACATCGAAACCTGCGACCTGTGCCACCGGCCCAGGCGGAGCGACAGTTGAACGAGGAGTGAATGTGAAGACCGTCAGGCTTGGGACGATAGAGTTTTGCAACACTCGACCGATGGTGTTTATGGGCGGCGTGAACGTGCTGGAAAGCCGCGATCTCGCCATGCGGGTGGCGGAGGTGATGACGACGGAGACGACGCGCCTGAACATGCCGTATGTCTTCAAAGCTTCTTTCGACAAGGCTAATCGGTCATCGAACCGATCCTATCGCGGGCCGGGGATCGATGAGGGCCTGAAAATCCTTCAGGAGGTACGCACGAGCTTCGGCGTCCCGGTCCTCACGGATATCCATCTTCCCGAACAGGCTACGGTCGCCGCCGAGGTCTGCGACGTGCTGCAACTGCCCGCGTTTCTGGCGAGGCAAACCGACCTGATCGAGGCGATCGCACGAACGGGCAAGGTCGTCAATGTCAAAAAACCGCAATTCATGAGCCCAAGCCAGATAGGGCATGTCGTCGAAAAGCTGGAGGACTTCGGCAATCATCAGGTCGTCATATGCGAGCGGGGAAGCAGCTTCGGCTACGACAATCTCGTTGTCGACATGCTGGGCTTTGGTGTCATGAAAACCGTGACGGCTGGCGTACCGATCGTTTTTGACGTCACCCATTCGCTGCAAATGCGCCAGGCCGGAGCAAGCAGCTCCGGCGGTCGCCGCGATCAGGCGTTCGAACTCGCTCGATCCGCCATGGCATTGTCGCTGGCCGGACTATTCGTGGAGGCTCACCCCGATCCGGACAGGGCCTTGTGCGACGGTCCAAGCGCCCTGCCTCTCGCCCAAATCCCGGCGTTCCTCGCGCAGGTGAAGGCCGTCGATGATCTGGTGAAGTCCTTTGCCGGAATTGGCCACGACTGCCAATAAGCCACATCAACGCCACTTGGCGTTACGGGTTTGCCTGGGCGGCCCAAACAATCCCTTCTCAGCGGTGAATGAGACGATAGTGCGGGCGGTCGTACACGAACCGACATATCCGTAAGGACGGCGGATTTTGAATGCGCTGCGTCTACCAACTCCGCCACGCCCGCACTTTGCCGCCGATCGCCCTCTAGGTCTCTGCCCCTAGCGCCATTTCGGCAGGATTCTCATACTCCACTCCCACACCGCCAGCCCGTTGAAAATACGATGTTTTCACTTCATCGTGATTTCCTGTTGATTGGTAGACAAACCCCTTTTTGAGACGGCGTTGTTCGACATCGCGATCCTGTTTCGGGAAGGCGGCTTCTACGGTCGGGTCCGCTACAAGACCAGCTCGCTCTATCCGTCAATGGTCATGCACGGCATCGGCAATTCCGTCGCGGTGCTTGAACGCCTGCTGAAGTGAAGGCCGTGCCCGGCGCGCGGGCGCCGAGGCGTTCACGTTGGAGACCGATTCGGCGTCGCCGGCCGGACGAGCGTCCGCGCGACCCGCCTATGTTTAACCGCCGATAGCCAGGAGCCCTACTCCGACCGAATCACCCTTTCCGCCCGTTGGATCGAACTACATGGTCGTTCGTGTAGCAGCGTGAGCCAATGCTCGCAGGCGGGCCCGACAGGGATCGGTATCTCCACTGAAAAGCGTCTCGCGCTTTCTCATCAGCAAACGATCGGCGACCTCACGCCGATCAAAGGAGGACGGATGACTGACGGAAAATTTCTCACCGCCGAAGAAGTATCGGAACGCTATCGCGGAGGAGTGTCTGTCGGCACGCTTCGCAATTGGCGTGCGATGAAAATCGGGCCTTCCTTCGTGAAGATCGGCAAAGCCGTGCTCTATCCCATCGTGGAGCTTGAGGCCTGGGACGAAACGAATAAGATTCGTTGCCGGGCTTCAAGGAGACTCACCGGGAGCGACGGGGATCAGGTGTGAGGTCACGTTCGATCACAAAAACAGACCCCAATTACCGGCACCTACTCAACAGACACATCGAAAAAAGACCGGAAATTCAACACTTTAGTAAATTACGTGGGACGTTCCACAACCACCCTTCCGGCGATCCGACGCCGTCGCGTGCCGACATCGACATGACCAAGGAGATTGTCGAGGCCGGAAAGCGGCTTGGTATCGCCGTCCATGATCATCTCATCATCGGCAAGAAGGGTTATATGTCGATGAAGGGGCTGCTGCTGATCTGAACGGGATCGTCCGGCCAGCAAAAAGGCCGCCCTTGCTAGGCGGCCTTTCGGGTCCGGTCGGTATAAACCGAAACCTTTTTATTCGGCGTCCTTGGCGGCCTTCTTCTTCGGCGCGGCCTTTTTCTTCGGCTCGTCCGTCGTCTCGGCTTTGTCATCCGCCTTGGCTTTCTTGGCGGCAGCCTTCTTCGCCGGCTTCTTGGCCGCAGTCTCGTCCTCGTCGTCCTCGGCCATCAGTTCTTCCTTGCTCACCTTGTTGTCGGTGACGGAAATCTGGCCAAGAAGATGGTCGACCACCTTCTCCTCGAACATCGGCGCGCGCAGCGTATTCAACGATTCGGGGCTGGATCGATAAAACTCAAACACCTGCTGCTGCTGGTCGGCGGGGAAGCGGCGCACCTGCTCGAACAGGCCGCGCTGAAGCTCCTCGTCGGAAACCGTGACGCCGGCCTTTTCGCCGATCTCGGCCAGGACGAGGCCAAGACGCACCCGGCGCTGGGCGAGGCGCAGATATTCCTCGCGCGCCTCTTCCTCCGTGGTGTCTTCATCGGCGAAGGTACGGCCCGCCGCCTCAAGATCGCGATTGACCTGGTTCCAGATATTGGTGAACTCGGCATCGACAAGCTTCGAAGGCGCCTCGAACTGATAGGCGGCATCGAGCTGGTCGAGAAGCTGGCGCTTGACCTTCTGGCGGGTTATCGAACCGAACTGGCTTTCGATCTGGCCGCGCACGATCTCGCGCAACTTGTCGAGCGATTCAAGGCCGAGCGCCTTTGCCGTCTCATCATTGATCTCCAGATCGCCCGGCTTGGCGATTTCCTTGACGGTGACGTCGAAGGTCGCTTCCTTGCCGGCTAGATGCGCCGCCTGATAATTTTCAGGGAAGGTCACGGTGATCTGCTTTTCGTCGCCGGCCCTGGTGCCGACGAGTTGATCCTCGAAGCCGGGAATGAATTCCTTGGAGCCGAGCACCAGCGGCTGGTCGTTGCCAGCACCGCCATCGAAAGGTTCGCCACCGATCTTGCCGACATAGTCGATGGTCGCGCGGTCGCCTTCTGCCGCCTTGCCATCCTTCGGCTCGTAGGAACGGGTGGATTCGGCAACGCGCTTGACCTGTTCTTCGATCTCGGTGTCCGGCACGTCGTAGACTGGGCGCGTCACCTTGATGTCGGAGAATTCTTTGAGTTCGATCGGCGGGATGACTTCATAATTGAGGCTGAACTCGAAATCGGTGCCGCCAGCCAGGATCTTCTCGGCCTCTTTCTCGTCCTCGGTCATCACGACTTCGGGCTGCATGGCCGCCTTTTCGCCACGGCCGGTGATGATCGTGCGCGATTCATTCAGGATCTCGTTGACCACTTCGGCCATGAACGACTTGCCGTAGACCTTGCGCAGGTGCTGAACCGGCACCTTGCCCGGCCGGAAACCGTTGATCCGCACCTTGTCGCGCGCATCCGACAACCGCGCCATCAGCTTGGCTTCCATGTCGCTGGCAGGCACGACGACCTTGATCTCGCGCTTGAGGCCGGTATTGAGCGTTTCGGTGACTTCCATCATCAAACCTTTGTTTTCACCTGTGCGGCCGTCAACGGTTCCTGCCGTTTACAGCCCGCCGGTATAATCTGCCGCGGATGGCTTTGGTGCGGACCGGCGACTTTCCCGCAAATGCGGCCTAGCCCCAAAAACGCGCTCCAAAATGTGAATAAGTCTTTGTTCTTCCTAATTCTTATCACATTTCGCAGAAGCGGATCGTCGCATTCCGTCACATTCGACACGCCTTTTGTCACAGGAGAGCCCGGTTTTCAACCATCTTCGGCTGCTCTTGGTGTCCGACATTGACAGAATGATGACCGCATGAGAATTCAGGCAATCGCGGATGTGGCGGAACTGGTAGACGCCCTGGATTTAGGTTCCAGTGCCGAGAGGCGTGGAGGTTCGAGTCCTCTCATCCGCACCAATTCAAAATCATTCAATCTTTTCATGACAACCTGCATATGATTCCAACGGTTTGGAAAGGGTTCCGCATGAAACGGGTAGCGTCGGGAATCGCTTGCCTGCTGGCTGCAACGATCACGGGCTGCGCAATCTCGCCCGCCGAATACGCAGCCACACTTTCGACCCAGGATCCGAAATGGCGTTCCCCGCAATGCGAACAAGCCCGCCAGCAGGCAGCGGAATATGATGCCGGAGAAAAGGACAATCTGGATTGGGCCGCTGCTCCATTGTTCGGTCCGTATGGAGTGGCGCTCGTCACCACCATCAAGGAGCAGGAGCAGAAGCAAAGAAAACGGTACTCCCGTGAGGTTCATTTGCAGTGTTCGAGCCTTCCGCTGCCGGATGAACTTCAGGCAGGCACAGGTCAATCCACCCGCGCACAAGCGACGAAATATCCGTAGCAGCGTGAGCAGAGCCTGACTCCGGCGGAAGGTTTTCGTTTCCTCCGGAAAGAACCTTTGATCGGCCGTATATTGACCTCGCCGCGTCAGCCCTGATGATACGGCACTGCGGGGAGCCAAGTCGAAGGACGATTGATGACCCGAAAGCTCCACCTTCTCGCCGCTGTCGGATTGGCTGCCAGTGCCCTGGCAGCATGCAGCCAAACCCAATCGCAGAACTCACAATTCCCGCCCCCGACCGAAGCACCTCCGCCACCCAGCGCCCCAAGTCCAGCATCGCCGGCGCCGGCGACGAACCCGCAGCCGATCCAATAGGAGCTGTAAAACCATACAGAAACCCCGGCACCGGCCGGGGTTTTCGTTCTGGATGCAAACCTCGCAAAGCGCCTTGAACACCACCACGGCCAAGTTGTCAGTGAAAACAAGCCCTGATGACATTCTTCGCGCCAAACTCGGCCGCCCGCCGCCACGCCTCCGCGGTATCCCCGCGATAGGTCAACAGACGATCACAAATCCGTCCGCTATTTTCCAGATCATAGACGATGAATTTGGCCCATCCGACCAGCGTGCTCATCTTGTGAATTCCGCCTGCGAGAAGATATCTCGCATTCGCCGTCCTTGCCTGGCTCGCAAGTCGATCGATGCCGGGATCATCCAGCGAGCAGCGATCCGAGCCGCATGGCAATGCGATCAGTTCCAAACGCTCGTCCGCCGACAGCGTTTTCTGCAACTCGGTGTCGAACAGGCGAAGTTGCTTTTCATGCCGAACCTTCTGGTCTTCAGCCTCACCGGAAGTGTCGACGAAATAGAAATGGGCAACGGCGATTACAGTCGAATGACCATCCTTGGCGAAACTGTTCCCGGTTCCAAGGCCCGTCATGATCGCCAATGCTGCCCAGAGAATGGATACCGCCGGACGCGCCATTGTGTCCTCCATCAAGGGAGTGCCCGCACCGACGGTAGCAAGGGGCCTCGCTACAGTCCAGCAGCGGCATTCTCGAGCGGATTCTAATAGAGCGGCTCCTCAAACAGCGTCCTGTCGCCATCGACCAGCGCCTTGATCTGCGCGCGGCCGTCTTGCGCCAGCGCGACGCGGATGCCGAACGGCCGAACACGGATATCGTTCTGGATCGCCAGCCCCTCGCCTTCCGGCACATAGAAGCGGCCGATCCCGTAATCGACCCGCACTGTCGAGCCCGGCTCTGTATTTGAGCCACCCAGGACATTGCCGGCAATATCGGCCTCGCCATCCGGTGCGGCATGCGGCGCCTTGCCAAGCCAGGCCGAGACCGCGTGCCAGTACCCGGCATCGCTCTTTTTGAGCCGCACCGTGACTGGTCCCTCGCCAATATAGGTCGATCCAGCCGCGAGATTGGCAATCAGGCTGACCGGCAGGTCCGAAATGTCGTAACCCAGCGCAACATAGTCGCCGCGCAGAAGATCACGCGGATCGATGGGTTTGACCTGAAGCAGAACCTCCGTGCCATTGCGCAGAATTGCCGCGCGACCCGCTATGATCCAGCCAAGAAAGCCGACCTGCAAAAGAGCGACAGCCGTCGCGGCAAGGATCAATCTTGCACCACGCGTCATCACGCCGCTCCCTGTATCGCTGGCGCCTTCATGCGCTTTTCAATCCGCGCTATCGCCAGGGCCAGGACGGCCAGGATGATAGCCGCCGCCAGGAAGAAGCCGGCCGTTCCGAGCATGGATTGCATCGTCACCGCGTAGATCAGGCAAAGCTCGAAAGCAAAGCCGAGATAGGCCAGCCATCGCACCGCCCGGCTTTGACGACCGACAAGTACGAGCGCCGCCACAATGCCCGCAAGGGTCAGTGCGGCAGCAAGGGCGAAATTGCCATGATCCAGCCTGTAGAACTGGATTGCGAACATCCCGGCCAGGAACCCGGCCAGCGCATGCAACGACAATCGCCCGCCGAGGCGGACGACCACCTCTGCCGTCGGCCCCGCAAACACCGCGACAGCAAAAGCCGCCGCCGACACGACGGAGAGCAAAATCGCAAGGTCCGGCCTGTCGTCGTCGATGGTCAGAAGCAGCACGTAGAAGATCAGCGAAAGCACGATCAGGTGCCGCGCCGGCTGGCTGCGTGTCCAATAAGAGACAATGAACAGACCGATCGCGATCAGCACGTAGGGATGCGGCAACTCAAGGCCGCGAAACAGATCGAACCTGCCGAATACGGCAATTACGAACCAGGCATCCGCTATGGCGACCGCGATTACCGTCAGCGCATTCGAGCGCAGAAGAATGGCGGCGAGCACGGTTCCGCCGCACCAGGTCAAAAGTGCCGAGGATTCGTCGCCCGCAAGATGATACATCTGGCCGATCAGCGCGATTGCACCGCCGAATGCGGCCGTCGCCACCACCCAGAGTGCTTCACCCAGGGCCGGATGGACGCGGACTTTCAGCACCGCGCCGCCGACATATCCCGCGAAAATAATGGCAAACAGCAAGCCGACACGAACGATGCGCGGAATGGTTTCCCAATTGGCGGCGACGAACAGCAATATTGCCGCTCCGAACAGGACAGCCGCCAGCATCGCCAGGATCGAGCCGAAATTCAGCGGATGACGCTCATTGGCAGCAACGTCCCTGGATAATGCATCGGCTGTCGCAGCGTCGATCAGGCCCCTATCGGCCCATCGCCGGATATCCCGCCCGACTCGCGTCGAATAGCTCCCCATTGACCCTTCCCTATCATTTTACTCGTATTACCAGCCGCCGAACATAAAGTGCTGGTTTGCAGTCATTTTAAGAAGTTCAGCGACATTGCGGCAAGGCCGTGAATGTGGCGGAATGTTGCATTGCACAATTTGCATTGCTGCCATGCGACATGGGCACTTTTAAATCGATATGACTGCTCCTATCTGGGTGTCGTACGCAGATGAAGTGAACGCAAGCAAGACGAAACGAGCACGACCATGAACCTGATCCGCAACTATCGCAACTGGCGCCGCTACCGGGAAACCGTGAACGAGCTGAGCCGCCTGAGCACCCGCGAACTAAACGATCTCGGCATCAGCCGCGGCGACATCTCCTACGTCGCCCGCAAGTCGATCTGACCTTCGGGCCGGTGACGGCCCGAACCCTTTCGAAAGAAACGAAGAAAATGAACCTGATCCGCAGCTACCGCAACTGGCGCGTTTATCGCGACACGGTGAACGAGTTGGGCCGACTTTCCAACCGCCAGCTCGATGACCTCGGCATCAGCCGCCATGAGATCAGACAGGTCGCCCGCCGCGCGATCTGAAGACCGGTTTCGTCAGCGCCGACCTCCTCCCCGGCCCTGACGGACAAGGCCAGCCTTTACCTCCTCCCAGAGGTTGGCCACCGAAACGGCGCCCGTCGGACCTCCTCCCCCGGCGGGCGTTGTAAACTCCAAGGTCTCGTCCCTTTTCAAAAAGGCGAGTGGAATTTCGCCAGAGCCGACCTCCTCCCCGGCAATGGCGAATAGATCGGCCCCCTCCTCCTCCCTGGGGTCGATCAGCAAAACGACACCCGCCGGACCTCCTCCCCCGGCGGGTGTTGTTTTTTTGCGCAGGTCGCACCCTGCTAGGGTCAGGCAGCAATTGCAATCGCACCGCGACAAGACTATCTGGGCGCCATGAATCCTATCCATATCGTAGGCGGCGGCCTCGCCGGTTCGGAAGCCGCGTGGCAGGCAGCGCAGGCCGGTGTGCCGGTCGTCCTTCACGAAATGCGGCCGGTGCGCGGCACCGATGCCCACAAGACCGAAGGGCTGGCCGAACTCGTCTGCTCCAATTCCTTTCGCTCGGACGATGCCGAGACCAATGCCGTCGGCCTTCTCCACGCCGAAATGCGCCTGGCCAACTCCCTCGTCATGGCCTGTGGTGACGACCATCAGGTGCCGGCCGGCAGCGCCCTGGCTGTGGATCGCGACGGCTTCTCTCAAGCTGTCACCGCGAAGCTGCAAGCGCACCCACTCATCACTATCATGCGTGAAGAAATCACTGGCCTGCCACCCGCCGACTGGGATCAGGTCATCATTGCCACCGGCCCGCTGACAGCGCCATCGCTGGCAGCGGCGATTGCGCAGGCGACAGGCTCGGATGCGCTTGCCTTCTTCGACGCCATCGCCCCGATCGTGCATTTCGACACGATCGACATGAACGTCGCCTGGTTCCAGTCGCGCTATGACAAGGTCGGCCCCGGCGGCAATGGTAAGGACTATATCAACTGTCCTCTCGACAGGGCGCAATACGACGCCTTCGTTCAGGCTCTTGTTGATGGCGAGAAGACCGAATTCAAGGAGTGGGAAGGCACGCCCTATTTCGATGGCTGCCTGCCCATTGAAGTTATGGCCGAACGGGGGCCGGAAACGCTGCGCCACGGCCCGATGAAACCGATGGGCCTGACCAATGAGCATGACCCGGCGGTAAAACCCTATGCGGTGGTGCAGTTGCGCCAGGATAATGCGCTTGGCACGCTCTACAACATGGTCGGCTTCCAGACGAAACTGAAATATGCCGCGCAGGTCGAGATATTCCGCACCATTCCCGGCCTTCAAAACGCCGACTTTGCACGCCTCGGCGGCCTGCATCGCAACACCTATCTCAATTCGCCCACGCTGCTCGACGGTTCGCTGCAACTGAAGAGCCGGCAGGGCCTGCGGTTTGCCGGCCAGATCACCGGCTGCGAAGGCTATGTCGAAAGCGCCGCCATGGGCCTGCTCGCAGGCCGCTTCGCCGCTGCCGCGCGGCACGGGACACCGCTAGCGCTCCCGCCCGAAACAACCGCTTTCGGCGCCCTGCTCGGCCATATCACCGGCGGCCATATCGTCTCCGCCGACGAACCCGGAAAACGGTCGTTCCAGCCGATGAATGTCAATTTCGGCCTGTTTCCGCCGATCGAGGCGCAAAAGCTGAACGGCAAGCGCCTGCGCGGCAAGGAAAAGGCCGTCGCCAAGAAAAAGGCGATGACGGCGCGTGCGCTGGCCGATTTCCGGCAATGGTTGGGCTTGCCGGCATCAGACGCGAAGGCCGCGGAATAAAGGCGAGTGTTTCAGTTCCACCCGCGCGCCGCCCGGCGATAAAGCAGCCAATGGCGCTGCCATGCCGGAATGCGGACTGCGCCGCGCAACGGCGACATCCCCTTTTCCATCCTGCCCAGATAAGCCGATGACAGCGCCAGCGGCAAGAATGCCGGACGCAGCGATGCCGGCAGCGCAGTTGCCCCTTTCTCGAAGGCGGCAAGATGCTCCCGCGCCAGCGCCAGCATCGCTTCGACCGCGCGCCGGCTGGCAGCGCTATCGCCGCCTCGCAGGAATTCGTCCCGTGAAGAACCGATCGCCGCAAGAATATCGGCCGGCACAAAACACTGCCCGCGCGCCTTATGACGCGGCAAAAGCAGCATCAGGCCGGTGATCGCCTGCGCGCAGCCGGCCCTTCCCGCCAATTCGGCGAAGTCCGGCGCGGCAGCCGGGTCCAGCACCAGACCGGCAAGCTGGATGAGAGCAGAAGCCGTCTCGCCGCAATAGCCTTCAAGGTCGTTGCGCGATGGCATCGGGTCGTCATACAGATCGAAGACGCGCGCATCGAGCATATTGCCGAATGCCGCTTTCGGCAGCTTGTAGCCGGAAATGGCCGCTTTCAGCGCCACGGCTGTAGGCTGCCCCGCCCCGGCCTCGTCATCGTCGGATTCTATCGTGTCGCGCCACCATTGCAGGCGCATCTCACCCGGCAACGGTTCATGGATGCGATCGCGTATGGCGGCAATCTCGGCATTGAAGGCATAGAGCGCGAATAATGCGGCGCGCTTGTCCTGCGGTGCATAGAGCGCGCAAAGATAGCGGTCATGATCGGCGGTACGCACCGCTTCCATGACGTGCCGGTCAAATGAGGTCATTGCAGACATTGCGCCACTTCGTACCGGAATGGCGCCCCGGTCAATCGACGGCGACCAGGGCGGCCGCGACAGCCCGCTGGTCGGCCAGAAGCACGTTGTAGGTCCGCACGGCGGAACCCGTCGCCATCGGTTCGCAGGCGATACCCGCTTCCTTCAGCCGGCTTCTGAGAGCCGCCGGCACAGGTCTCAAATCGACGCCGGTGCCGACAAGCAGAATCTCGACCGCGTCCATCTCGGCGAACAGCTTTCCGAAGTCGCCAGCGGCGAGCGCCTGCTTATCCTGCGGTTCCCAGCCATAAATGCCGGATGGCAGGCAAAGCAGCGATCCGCGGTGCGACATATCGGCAAAGCGAAACCCGCCATTGCCATAGGCCTCGATCGGCGCACGTCCGGGAAAGTGCGCCTCGCGAATGATGATGCCAGGCCCGCTCTTCACCTACTTGGCCGGCAGTTGAGCTGTCGCGTGCTCGGCCTCGGCCATTTCCTTCTGTGTCGTGGGACGCAGATGGAACACGATCAGGATCGGCGCAGCGATGAAGATGGACGAGAACGTACCGATGAAGACGCCGAAAAGCATCGACGCGACGAAGGAGCGAATGACCTCGCCACCCAGCGCGAACAAGGCAAGGAGGGCCAGGAAAGTCGTTACCGATGTCATCGTCGTTCTCGACAGCATCTCGTTGTCCGACAGATCGAGCAACTGGCCGAGCGGCATCTTCTTGAATCGTCGCAGATTCTCGCGAACGCGGTCATAGATGACGACCGTATCGTTGAGCGAATAACCGACGATGGTCAGGATGGCCGCAACGGTGGAAAGATCGAACTGGAGTTGGGTAACGACAAGGAAGCCGAGCGTAAGGATAATGTCGTTGATCGTCGCCAGAATGGAGCCGATGGCGAACTGCCATTCGAAACGAATCCAGACATAGACGAGAATCGCGCCCATTGCCGCAAGCACGCCGATGATCGCCGCCCAGGCGAGTTCGCCGGATACCGTCGGGCCGACACGCTCGGTGCGGCGGATCTGGTAATCCGAGGCCAGCGTGTCCTGCGCATTCTTGACGATCACATTGCCGGCTTCCTCGCCCTTTTCAGAAGCCGTACCGATACGGATCAACGCGTCGGTTGCATTGCCGAAGCCCTGGACCTGCACCTCGTTGATGCCGGCGGCATTCAGCCGCTTGCGGATATCGCCGACATCGGCATCACCGGACTTGGCGCGCACCTCGATGAGCGTGCCGCCGGTGAAGTCGATACCGAAATTCAGGCCTTGTGTGAAAAGCAGGCCGATCGAGGCAATGCACAGGCAGATCGAAACGACGAAAACCTGCAAGCGTACCCGCATGAAGCGGATATGTGTGACTTCCGGCACGATGCGCACATACCCTCTCGGAAGTTCCTTGGGGTGTCTGCGGCGCAGCCATTCGGCGACCAGCCAGCGGGTCAGCGTGAACGCGGTGAAGACGGTGGTGATGATGCCGATAGCCAGCGTCACGGCAAAACCGCGAACGGGGCCCGATCCGAGGAAGAACAGGACCACGGCCGCGATCAGCGTGGTGATATTGGAGTCGAGGATCGTCGCCAGTGCCTTGGCAAAACCGGTATCGATGGCCTGGATCAAGGATCGCCCGTTTCGTCGCTCCTCGCGGATACGCTCATAGATCAGCACGTTGGAATCGACCGCCATACCGACCGTCAGCACGATACCGGCAATGCCGGGAAGGGTCAGCGTCGCCCCCAGCAAGGTGAGGACCGCGACGATCATCGCGAGATTTGCCAACAAAGCCAGATTCGCGATCCAACCCAGGAATCCGTATGCCGCCACCATGAAGACGACAACGAGCACGGAACCGACAAGCGCCGACATCTTGCCCGCCTGGATCGAATCCTGGCCGAGACCGGGACCGACCGTACGCTCCTCGACCACCGTCAGCGTGGCGGGCAATGCGCCCGCTCGCAAAAGCACGGCAAGGTCATTGGCGCTCTGCGCGGTGAAATTTCCTGATATCTGGCCGGTGCCGCCGAGGATCGGTTCGCGAATCTGCGGCGCCGAGATCACCTTGTCGTCGAGGATGATGGCAAACAATTTGCCGACATTCTGTTGCGTTGCCTGGCCGAAGCGCGACGCACCCTTGGAATCGAAGCGGAACGAAACCACCGGCTCGTTGGTGCGCTGATCGAAGGTCGCCTGCGCATCGACGAGATTCTCGCCGGATACGATCACCCGGTTCTCGATCAGGTAAGGAACCGGCGGATCGTCCTTGGAATACATGATCGTATCGCCGGCTGGCGGCCGTCCGTTGAGAGCCTCTTGCACCGGCATGGACTGATCGACCATCTGGAAGGTCAGCTTGGCGGTCTGTCCGAGAATGTCCTTCAGACGCTGCGGGTCCTGGAGACCCGGCACCTGAACGAGAACGCGGTCCTCACCCTGACGCTGCACGATCGGCTCGGTCGTGCCAAGCTCGTTGACGCGTCGGCCAATCACCTCGATCGATTGTGAAACCGCCGCCGACATGCGGTAGCGCAGGCCGGCATCCGACATGGTGAAGCGCAACAGGCCGGGCTCCGGTTCGGCCAACTCAAGTTCCGTCACCGAACCGCCGCTCATGAGGCCGGCGGCAATCGGTTCCGTCAGGGGTTTCAGCGCTGCCTTTGCAGCATCGACCTGGCTTGCATCGCGGATGCGCACCTGCACCATCTTGCCGCTGCCCGACAGCCCGGTATAGCCGATCTTGGCGTCGCGCAACTGGGTACGGATCTCATCTCGGGTCGATTGCATCCGATCCTTGATGATATCGTTGGCGTCGACCTGAAGCAGGATGTGCGAGCCGCCCTGCAAATCGAGGCCGAGCGTCATCTGCTTTTTGGGCAGCCAATCGGGCAGTTTCGCAAGCGTCGCCTGGGAGACGAGATTGGGCGCGGCGAAAATAACCGCCAACAGCACCACAGCCCAAATGCCGATGGTCTTCCAGCGCGAAAAATAGAGCATGTCGAATGTCCGTTCGGGCGAAGGGGCGCGGCGGGCGCGCCCTATGCTGTTACTTCTTGGCGTTCTGGTTCGCCACCGGTTCGCCCTTGACGCGAACGTCGGAAATGGTCGAGCGCAGCGCCGTCACTTTCATTCCGCCGCCAAGATCGACCTCGAGTTCGTTGTCGTCGATCACCTTGGTCACCTTGCCGACGAAGCCGCCGCCGGTCACGACCGTATCGCCGCGACGGACCGCCGCCAGCATTTCTCCGCGCCTCTTCATCTGCGTGCGCTGCGGGCGGATGATGAGAAAATACATGACCACGAAGATCAGCACAAACGGCAAGATGCTGATCAGCATATCCGGTGTAGCAGCGGCTGCACCTTGAGCGTATGCCGGTGTGACGAACATTTGAAACTCCTGAAACCGTAGAGGGAAAGCCGCAAAACGGCCCGGAAAATTCCGCCGGAATATAGTCGCAAAACCCGTTATTGCAACCGTTCAGCGTCTTATCGCCACCTATACCGCCAAGAGAATCCCCTCGCAACGAGACTGCTTGCCAAAATCGCCGTTCCGTGACAGAACCGTACCGTACGGTACTATGCCGGGACAGGTTTACGGCTCTCGCTCGCAGGACGATCATGGCGCAGGAAAATATTGAAGTGTTGTCGGAAAAGCTCGACCGCCTGATCGCGGCCATCGAACGTCTGGCGCCTTCAAGCCCGCCGCCGCCGGATTTCAACGCCGCCGACTGTTTCGTATGGCAGGCAGAGACCGGCACGCCCGAGCCTGTGCGAAAGGTCAACCGGGTGGAAATCGGCCTGATACGCGGCGTCGACCGGGTCCGGGACATTCTCGTGGACAACACCGAACGTTTTGCCGCGGGCTTCGCGGCCAACAATGTTCTGCTGTGGGGCGCGCGCGGCATGGGCAAATCGTCGCTGGTCAAGGCTTCGCATGCCGCCATCAATGCCGGAACCGCACCGGAAGCGCGGCTGAAGCTGATCGAGATTCACAGGGAGGATATCGATACGCTGCCGAAACTGATGACGCTGCTCAAGCAGGCGCCTCACCGCTTCATCCTGTTTTGCGACGACCTTTCCTTCGACCATGACGACACATCGTACAAATCGCTCAAGGCTGCCCTTGAGGGTGGTGTCGAGGGGCGGCCGCAGAACGTGATCTTCTACGCGACATCCAATCGCCGGCACCTTCTGCCGCGCGACATGATCGATAATGAGCGTTCCACGGCCATCAATCCGTCCGAGGCGGTGGAGGAAAAGGTATCGCTATCGGATCGCTTCGGCCTCTGGCTCGGTTTCCACAAATGCTCCCAGGATGAATATCTGGACATGATCGACGGCTATGTCCGCCATCATGGCCTGGAAATCGACCCCGAGCTTTTGCGCGCCGAGGCGCTCGAATGGGCCACCACGCGCGGCAGCCGCTCCGGCCGCGTCGCATGGCAGTTCACGCAGGATCTGGCCGGAAGATTGGGCAAGACCCTGATCGATTGACAGCAAACGGCCCGCTCGGTCCGAGTGGGCCGCAAACAGAACATTAAATGGGTTGTTTGTTACCCTGCCCGTCTATTCGAGATAGGTGTTCGGATTGACCGGTGCGGAATTCTTGCGCACTTCGAAATGCAGCATCGGCGAATCCGCATCGCCGCTCATGCCCGACAGGGCAATCTGCTGGCCGCGCTTGACTGTCTGGCCGCGCTTGACGTCCAACTCGCTGGCATAGCCATAAACGGTGACCAGCCCGCTTTCGTGCCGCACCAGCACGGTATTGCCGAATTCCTTGAGCCCGTCGCCGGCATAGATGACGACACCGTTCTCGGCGGCCTTGACCGGCGTGCCGTTCGGCACCGAAATATTGATGCCGTCAGCCCCTGCAGTGCCGAACGCCTTGATGACGCGGCCGCGTACCGGCCAGCGCATCTTGCCGATGCCGGTCGAATCGGGAACGTCGACATTCTTGTCTTCCGCCTTCACAAGCTTGTCCTGCTTCGGCGGCGTATAGGAAGCCAGTTTCTCGGTCGGCGTCGAATCGGCCGGCTTCGGCGTCGATGCGGTCTTGACCGGATCGACCGGCGCCGGCTTCTTGACAACAGCCGGTTCCGCGCTCGCCACTGCTGTCGTCTCGCCAGAGGTGGGGATTTTCAACGTCTGGCCAATTCGGATCAATCCATCCTGCATGCCGTTGGCCTGCTTCAAGGCGGCAACGCTGACACCCGTACGGCGCGATATGGCAGAAAGCGTATCGCCACTCTGGACGGTATAGGCGCCGGACGAACCAGCCCCACGGGCGGCAGCCACCGTTTGTGCTGCGCCGCTGCCCGACTTGATAAATGGATCGCTGGTCGAAGCTACGGACGATTTGCCGTCCTTGACCTTCGGCTGCTGCGGCAACACGGCAACCTGCTTGGTTGGCGCATGAGCCGGCGTGGGAACCCGATCGGCCGGAAGGGCGGCGTCAGGCATATCCGCGACCTTTTGCGCACCGCTTTTTATTTCACGCGCCTTGTCGTTGAGCGTCTGCGGCGGCTCGCCAAGTTGGCTGGACGTAGCCTGCCGGGTCGTATTCGACGCCACCTGCGGCGCTACCGGAGCCGAACGGGGCTGCGGCTCGGTTGGCGGCGGAAGCGCCTGCGCCGTCACCGGCTCAAGACTCGAACGCGCAACCGAGCCATTATTATAAGTTCCGCCATAATTTCCGGTATTGACGGCAGTGGAAGACCCGACCGCCGGATAAGGCTGCTGCGATGCCCCATTGATGATCGTGTTTTGATTGGCGGTGGAACTGGTCGTTATTCCATCCAGGCCATCCGTGAAGCGGCTCGCCTGGGAACTGCAACCTGCCGCGGCGCCGGCGATAACCAGTATGGCGCAACTGCGCGTCAGATTTCGTCTGTTTGCTTTCAACATATTGAACTGCATCGCACTAACCCGCACAGACCCGGTACACATCGGGTATGATTAAAGCGCGTTAATGTTACCGGTCGGTTAAGCCGTTAGAATCCGAGACGATTTTTCTTAAAAACCTGGCTTTAAACGCGGAAGCTAGATGACCGACGCGACACCGGCGACCGGCGGCTGGAAACGAACCACGCCGATATCCTCGCGTTCGAAGCGGCTGCCGACCTTGGTAAGCTTGGCCACGATTTGCTCGCCCTCTTCCGGCCCTATGGGCGCCACGACAGAACCACCGCTCGACAATTGCTCCAGAAGGAAACGCGGCAGCGAATCGAACGCCACCCAGGCGACGATGCGGTCGAAGGGTCCCTCGCCTGCTAGCCCCGTCGCGCCGTCCGCCTGCCGCGCAATCGCATTTGAAATACCGAGCGCATCGAAACGCTGCCGCGCCTGCTCGGTCAACGTCTTGTAGCGGTCGATGGTGACAACCCGCGCGGCAAGCCGCGACATGACGGCGGCCGTATAGCCGGACCCCGTTCCGATTTCCAGGACGCGGCTGGTCGGCTCGATGGCAAGGGCGGCGATGACCGCGGCCTGCAAATCGGCGCCTTCGATGGTCTCGCCGCATTCGATCGGCAGCGTCCGCTCCGACCATGCCAGATCGTGAAAATGACCGGAGATGAAGCTGCGTCGCGGCGTTGCCTCGATCGCCGCGATCAGTGCTTTCGAGACCGTGCCCTTGCCGCGCAACCGCAGCAGGAAAGCCGCAAACCCTTCGCGATCGTCAGCAGAGAGCGAATTCATGCAAGCGCCTTGGCGAGTTGATCGCGCAGTTCGTGCGCGGTGAAATCCAGCTTGAGCGGCGTCACCGAAACCTGCCGGTTGCGCAGGGCATGCAGGTCGGTGCCTGTCCGCCCATCGGCCGGTTCACGCGAGAAGCGCAGCCAGTAATATGGCAGGCCCCGCCCGTCGCGGCGTTCGTCCACCGACACGCTGTAGGCCAGCTTGCCCTGCGACGCGACGACCGTGCCGGCGACTTCCTCAGGTGCGCAGTTTGGAAAATTGACGTTGATCAGGACACCTTCGGGCAGCGGACGCGCCAGCAGCTTCTTCAAAAGTGCCGGCGCTAGTGCCTCCGTCGTTCCATAAGGAACGTATCGATCTTCGTCGATATAGCTGTAGGCCTGGCTGATGGCGAATGAGGGCACGCCGAGCAAGGCGCCTTCCATGGCGCCGGCAACCGTACCCGAATACGTCACGTCGTCGGCGACATTGGCGCCGGAATTGACGCCCGACAGGATAAGATCGGGCATGGCGGGCAAAATCTTGCGCACGCCCATGATGACGCAATCGGTCGGCGTGCCACGCACGGCAAAATGCCTGGCGTCGATCTTGCGCAGGCGCAGCGGTTCGGAGATAGACAGCGAATGAGCATAGCCGGATTGATCCATCTCCGGCGCGACCACCCAAACATCGTCCGACAATTGCCGGGCAATCTTTTCGAGCGAGGAAAGCCCTTCGGCGTGAATGCCGTCGTCATTCGTCAAAAGAATACGCATTATTGTCGTTCTATTTTCTCAAGTCCGCCCATGTAAGGCCGCAGGGCTTCAGGAATGGTTACGCTGCCATCCGCGTTCTGGTAATTTTCCATGACCGCGATGAGAGCCCGTCCCACCGCTGTGCCGGACCCGTTGAGTGTATGGACGAACTGGTTGCCCTTGCCGTCCTTATCCTTGTAGCGGGTGTTCATGCGCCGCGCCTGGAAATCACCGCAGACGGAGCAGGACGAAATCTCGCGATAGGCATTCTGCCCCGGCAGCCACACTTCTATGTCATAGGTCTTGCGCGCGCCAAAGCCCATGTCGCCGGTGCACAGCACCACTGTGCGGAACGGCAGTTCGAGCTTCTTCAGAATCGTCTCGGCGCATTCCGTCATGCGCTCATGTTCGGCCAGCGAGCTTTCCTGATCGGTGATCGAAACAAGTTCCACCTTATAGAACTGGTGCTGGCGCAGCATGCCGCGCGTGTCGCGCCCGGCCGAGCCCGCTTCCGAGCGGAAGCAGGGCGTCAGCGCGGTCATGCGCAGCGGCAGCTTTTCGTGCGGCAGAATCTCCTCGCGCACCAGGTTGGTCAGCGGGACCTCGGCCGTGGGGATGAGGCCAAGCCTGCTCTCCCCATGCGGTGTAAAAAAAAGATCTTCCTCGAATTTCGGCAATTGCCCGGTGCCGTAAAGCGCCTCGTCGCGCACCAGCAGCGGCGGCTGCACCTCGGTGTAGCCATGCTCGCCCGTATGCGTGTCGAGCATGAACTGGCCCAGCGCGCGCTCAAGCCGGGCGAGTTGGCCGCTGAGCACGGTAAAGCGCGAGCCGGAAAGCTTTGCCGCGCGCTCGAAATCCATCATCCCGAGTTGCTCGCCGATCTCGAAGTGCTCCTTCGGCTTGTTGCCCATGCGCGGCTGGCGTTTGGCGATCAATTCCTCGCCGAAGCGGCGGACCTCGACATTGTCGCTCTCGTCCTTTCCGAACGGCACATCCTCCAGCGGCACATTGGGCAAAACCGCTAGCGCGTCTTCCAGCGCCTTGTCCAGCTCGCGCTCGCGCGCCTCGCCGTTCTGGATAAAGCTCTTGATCTCCGAAACCTCAGCCTTCAGACGCTCGGCAAGCGCGGCATCCCTGGCAGCCATCGCCTTGCCGATCTCCTTGGAGGCGGCATTGCGGCGCTCCTGCCTGGCCTGCAACTCGCTGACATGGGCGCGGCGCGCTTCATCGTCGGCGATCAACTCGGCGACCATTGCCTCGGCATCCGTCTCGGACCACGAGCGTTTGACCAACGCATCGGCAAGAGCCTCGGGGTTCTCGCGAATCCATCGGATATCAAGCATGTTCGGTAGTTCCTGAACGAAATATCCGCAGGGCGTAAACCGCATCCATGAACGATGCAAGCCTCATCGCAGCGGCCAAAACCCGCTTCATTTTTCAGCCTGGCGAATCAGACGCAACGGAACAAACCGCGCCATCATCGTGCCGCAAGAATTAATACGTAGCCGATCGACAGGACGGGCGACCCTGGGCGCTTTGCAACGGCAATCTCGCCGAACACACGAAATATCGAGATAAGTCATTGTCCTGAAATAATAATCCTTCAGGTAGTCAATCTACCCGAAGCAGCTTCAATTGTTGCAAACGGGCAACGCATGCGCCGTACATCCAAAGCGTTAACCAGAAAATTAAGAGAAAATGATCAATTGGTGTTACCATTCGTAACAAAACTAGATGGGTTTGGGCAGAACAGTGATTCGAGCCGACAGACCGGGACGAAAGGGACTCCAGCGCTGGTTTCGCCGCGGCGAGAAACAGCAGCGCCTGACGCCGGTTTCATCAATGCGCAACTTCTGGGGCCTGATGCGGGCCTACTGGTTCTCGGACCGGTGGAAGGAGGCGTGGGCGCTGACCCTGGTGGTCGCCTTCCTCACGGCGCTTTCCAGCAAGGCCGGCGTCTGGTTCGCGGAAGCCTCCGGCGCGCTCATCAATTCGATCGCGTATTATCACGATGCGGCCAACGCTGATCCGCTGTCCTCGCTGCTTTTCAACGCAGGCACGCTGGTTGCCCTCGTCATATTCAAGGATGTCGGCATCACCGGTTCGCGCACCTTCGTCTCGGCCACCCTGCACCGGAAATGGCGCGGCTGGCTCGACAGCCGCTTCAATGAAGCCCTGCTCGACGGCAATCACACGCATTTTCATGCCCAGCATGCCGGCGGCAGCGAAGCGCCCGACAATATCGACCAGCGCATACAGGAATCCATCAAGGGCATGGCCGGCGGCGCCATCGGCCTTGCCATGGGCGTCATGGCGGTGGCCAGTTCGCTGTTTTTCGTCGGCCAGAAACTGCTGGAAATGTCCACACAGGTCAGCGGGCTGGAATTCTTCGGCCGTTATGGCAGCGCCGTCCTCGCCTTGGCGGCGGTCGCGCTCTACGTCCCGGTGAACACCTTCATCGCCGTCAAACTCGGTGGGCTGCTGGAGCGCATTTCCATCAATATGCAGAAGGCGGAAGGCAGTTATCGCGGCGAATTGACCACATTCCTGCGGCGCAGCTTCCATATCGCGGCCTCGCGCGGCGAAAATGTCCAGAAAGACATGCATGGCCGCCTCTATGTCGACATCGACCGCACCTGGTCGCGGCTCAACGTCGTCAATGCCGGTTATGCGTCCTTCGAGCGGGTTTACAACTTCATCGGCGCCCGTATCGTCGCCTATGGTCCCGGCCTCCTGCCTTTCATTCACAGCCGCATAGACCTGCGCGCCTATATTACCGGCGCCGAACTGGTCAATTCGCTGATCAGCCAATGTTCGTGGTTCATCCACGTCATGCCCGCGATCGCCACGCTGAGGGCCAACAGCAAGCGCGTGATGGACCTTGCCGAAGCCATCGAGAGCGTCCAGCGGCCGGCCGACTTCTACCGCGAAACCGGTCGTTCCGAGTTCCACTACAGCAGCCAGAATCAGGTCTTCGGCCTGACCATCCAGAATCTGGAACTTAACCATCAGGGCCACGATACCGAACCGTTCGTGCGCGCGGAAAGGCTCCGCTTCCGGCGTGGCGAATGGACGTTCCTCAAGGGTGAATCAGGTTCCGGCAAGACATCGCTGATCAAGGCCGTGAACGGGCTGTGGCCCTATGGGCGCGGCACGATCGTCTTTCCGGAAGGCGTTCGCACCTTCTATGCCGCCCAGGAAGTCAAGCTGCCGCAAGTGTCGCTCAAGGAACTCGTCTGCCTGCCCGAAGAGTCCGCGGGCTACTCCGATCCGCGCGTGGCCTCGGCGTTGCACAAGGCGGGGCTCGGCGACTTCATCGAAGCCCTCAACGAGACGAGCCGCGAAGGCAAGAGTTGGGATCAGGTGCTTTCCGGCGGCCAGAAACAGAAGCTGGTCGTCGCCCGCATCCTCTTGCAGCAGCCGGGTCTGCTGTTTCTCGATGAAGCGACCGGCGCTCTGGACCCGGAAGGCAAGATCGCCTTCCATCAGGCGATCCAGGACAATTGCCCCGGCGTGACCGTGATCAGCGTCATGCATGAGGCGACGCCGCCAAAAACGGCAGCCGGCGAGGAATTTTATCACAGCGTCCTGACCATTGCCGACGGGGTGGCGACCAAGAAGCCGCTTGCGCCCCCCCTGCCCGCCGAGATCACGACCATTCTCAACCAGCCGCAGGCACGGCCGGTCGAGGAAGGTTGGCTGCGGCTGCGTCTCCGGCAACGGCAGAAATAGTCATTACGAGACTTTTCGGCGTGCGAGGATGCGCGAGAGCATCGGCTCGATACGCGAAAGCTCATCGAGATGCGCCATCGACAACTCTGCCAGATGATCGTTCGCCTGATCCGTCAGCATCAGCACGACGCGCCGCTGGTCGTTTTCGTCCTGCCGTCGCATGACGAGACCGGCTTCGCACAGCCGATCCACCAGTTCGACGGCACTGTGATGGCGGATACGCAACCGCTCGGCGAGATCGCCGATCGTCACCAGACTGTCGTCCGGGAAGCCTTTGATGGCCAAAAGCGCCTGATGCTGGCGTGGCGTGAGCCCAACGCCGCGGGCCGCTGTCTGGCTGAATTCAAGAAAGCAGCGCAGCAGATAACGGAAATCGGACAGGGCCTGGTAATCGGCACGCGTGATCTCGGAACGTCCCCTCGGTGGTGGTTTATCGCTCATCGACCCTCCGATTTCGCAAGCAACGGCACTTTGCCCTCTTGAATAATTATATCGTGATACGATAGAGAGCGCGCAACAGGCGTTTATCCGCCTTGCCGGCACCATAGCCACGGCCGCCCCTTTCCGGAAGAAGAAGACACCGATGAAATCTGTTCACGCCGACCAGCGCCACCTGGGCGACTTTACGACCGACGCACGCGTTCTCGTCATCGCCGCCATAGCGGTGGTGGTCGGGACCATCGCGCTTGGCGCCGGCGTCATCCTGATGGATCTCATCAAGCTGACCACGAATGTCGCCTATTTCGGCCGCTTCACCCTGGCTGACCTGAGCCTTGGCGACACGCCGCTCGGCTGGCTGGCGATGTTCGTTCCGGTTATCGGCGCCCTCATCATCGGCCTGATGGCGCGCTACGGCAGCGACAAGATCCGCGGCCATGGCATCCCCGAAGCTTTGGAAGCCATCATGCTGGGCCGCTCGCGGCTGGACGTGAAGGTGGCGATCCTGAAGCCGTTGTCCTCCGCAATATCGATCGGCACCGGTGGCCCGTTCGGCGCCGAAGGCCCGATCATCATGACCGGCGGCGCCATCGGCTCGCTGATCGCACAGGCACTTCCCGTCACGGATTCGGAGCGCAAGACGCTGCTGGTCGCAGGTGCCGCCGCCGGCATGACAACGGTGTTCGGCACGCCGATTGCCGCGATCATGCTCGCAGTCGAACTGCTCCTGTTCGAATGGACACCGCGCTCCTTCATCCCCGTCGCGGTGGCGTCGATCATCGCCGAGGTCGAGCGCACGGCGCTTCACCTGCCCTCCCCCCTCTTCGCTTTCCATGGCGGCATGGAATCGTCTTTCGCCGGGCTTGGCGGCTGGATCCTCATCGGCATAGCCGGCGGGCTGCTTTCAGGGCTTTTGACACAGATCGTCTATGCCTGTGAGGACGCTTTCCTGAAATTGCCGATCCACTGGATGTGGTGGCCCGCGATCGGCGGCGTCGTCGTCGGCATCGGCGGCCTGATCGAGCCGAACGCGTTGGGCGTCGGTTACGACAACATCGCGCATATGCTGGAAGGCAATGTCGTTACCAAGGTGGCAATCCTGCTGCTGGTGGTCAAGGCGATTATCTGGTCGGTCGCACTGGGTTCGGGCACCTCCGGCGGCGTGCTCGCACCGCTGCTCATCATCGGCGGCGCGATGGGCATCGCCGTCGCCGGTTTCCTGCCCGAGGCCAGTCCCGGCTTCTGGGCCCTGCTTGCCATGGCCGCAACGATGGGCGGCACCATGCGCGCGCCGCTGACGGCGACCTTCTTTGCCGTCGAACTCACCGGCAACACGCATGTCCTGGTCCCTCTGATCACCGCCTGTTCGGCCGCCCATGTCGTGACCGTGCTGTTGATGAAGCGCTCGATCCTGACCGAGAAGATCGCGAGGCGCGGCCTGCATCTGACCCGCGAATACCGCGTCGATCCCTTCGCGCTGACGCGCGTAAGCCAGGTGATGACCACGAATGTCGAAACGGTTCCGGAAACCATGACATTGCATGGCGCGGCCGCGCATCTGACGTCGCCCGAGACGCGCCATCCAAGCTTCCCGGTGGTGAACGCGCAAGGTCATGTACTCGGCATCATCGACCCTCCCGGCATCCTGCGCTGGCGCCGCTCCGGCGTGCATCGCAACACGACGCTGGGGGAACTGCTGGCCGGCGCCAGGAACACGCTCGCCTATCCGGATGAATACCTCGAATCGCTGGCCGACAAGTTGCAGACGGCCAATGTCTCGCATCTTCCTGTCGTCTCGCGCGACGACAACCGTCTGATTGGCTATATCGGCTGGAAAGACATCATGCGTGTGCGCACCAGGACGCGCTCCGAGGATCAGGATCGGGCGCGCTTCTTCCGCTTCCGGGGCAGTCGGCAGCAATAGTAGCGCGAACGGCCTGCTTGCAGGATCGGCTTGCGCTCACAATTGCCTGGCTCTCGTCGCCACAGCCCTCATCGACCCACCGTCTTCGCCGACCCACGGTCTTCGTCGACATTGACTCCGATGGGCAGGCGCCTATGTTGCGCGCGCTTGCAGATTTCAATTTCAACTCGCGAGCGGAAAGGTCAACCCGCCATGCCTGGCGACGGTCAAAGTCGAATGCAAAAGCCGTCTGCCTGACGTGACCTTGGGCTCACATCCGGCCGACGGCAAGGAGTGAGCCATGAACGAAGTTTCGCCCATCGCGGGCGGCGATGCTGTCGCCATCGCCCGCATTCTCGCAAACGATCACGTCGCCGATATCGTCGAGGCCCTGAACCGGGAGCCGCGCGAACTGGCTTCGGAACTGCTTGCCGAACTGCCGTTCGAGCGTGCCGTCGAGATATTCGACCAGCCGGAACTCGACGACGCTCCCGAATTGATCGAATCGCTGCCGCGCGACAAGGCAGGCAGGCTGCTCGCCGCCATGTCGGTGGACCGTGCCGCCGATGTCGTGCGCGAATTGTCCGAACCGGCGCGCACCGATCTGCTGCACGCGATCACGCCGGCGCTGCGCCACACGATCCTGGCCATTCTCGGCTATCCGGAAGGCAGTGCCGGCTCGATCATGACCACCGAATATGTCAGCGTGCCGCCGGATTGGACGGTCGCACGCACGCTCGACCATATCCGCGAAGTGGAGAGGACCCGCGAGACGATCTACGCGATCTATGTCATCGACCCGCAAAGCCGCACATTGCTGCGGGCTTTCGGGCTGCGGCGGCTTATCGCCAGCGCGCCGGACGCGCAGATCATGGCTGTGACGCCCGACAAGGCGCCCGTCACCGTTCCGCCGCTGATGGACGTCGAGCAGGTGGCGCAACTTATCCGCAAATATGACCTCCTTGCCGTCCCCGTGGTCGAGAACGACAGGATTATCGGGCTTGTTACCGTGGACGACATTCTCGACACGATGATCGAGGAAACGACGGAAGACGTGCATCGTTTCGGCGGCATGGAGGCGCTGGACGAGCCCTATATGAAGATGGGCTTCTTCTCGATGATCGGCAAGCGCGGCGGCTGGCTCTGTGCCCTGTTCCTCGGCGAGATGCTGACGGCCAGCGCCATGCAGGGTTACGAGCATGAGTTGGAAAGCGCGATCGTGCTGACCCTCTTCATCCCTCTCATTATGAGTTCCGGCGGCAATTCAGGCTCTCAGGCGACTTCGCTGGTCATCCGGGCTCTGGCGCTGCGCGAAATCTCGCTCGGCGACTGGTGGCGCGTGGCGGTCCGTGAACTGCCGGCCGGCATCGTGCTGGGTGCGATGCTGGGCCTGGTCGGGGTGGCGCGCATCACCTTGTGGCAATATGCCGGCTTCTACGATTACGGCCCGCACTGGGAATTGATCGCGGCGACGGTCGGGATGGCGCTGATCGGCATTGTCACCTTCGGATCATTGACCGGCTCCATGCTGCCTTTCATCCTGAAACGCATAGGCTTCGATCCAGCCAGCGCGTCCGCGCCGTTCGTCGCGACATTGGTCGACGTGACCGGCCTCGTCATCTATTTTTCGGTCGCGCTTGTCATCCTGCGCGGAACCTTGCTGTAGACACGGCAATTCCCGCCACAATCGAGGCGGAGCGGATCAATCGACCCGCTCGCCGTTCCGCACCAGATAGCTCGGCTTGTACATGGTGACGAGTTCCTCGGCCGCCGTCGGGTGAACCGCCATTGTGCGGTCGAAATCATCCTTGGTCAGGCCGGCCTTGAGCGGAATGCCCAGAAGCTGCGCCATCTCGCCGGCATCCGGCCCCAGAATGTGCGCTCCCAGAACCTTGCGACTCGCACCGTCCACGACAAGCTTCAACAGCATCTTCTCCTCGCGGCCCGACAGGGTATGGCGCATCGGCCGGAATGAAGCCCGGTAGATTTCAAGCGCCTCGAAACGCTTCGCCGCCTCGTCCTCGGAAAGGCCGACCGTGCCGATCTCCGGTTGCGAGAAGACAGCCGTGGCGATGATCTCATGGTCCGGTCTCGTCGGGTTGCCCTTGAAGGCCGTCTCGACGAAGCACATCGCCTCGTGAATCGCCACCGGCGTCAACTGCACACGATCGGTCACGTCGCCCACCGCCCAGATATTGTCGACGCTGCTGCGCGAATAAGCGTCCACGGTAATCGCGCCCTGTTGTGTGGTCTCGACGCCTGCGGCCTCAAGGCCCAGGGACTCGGTGTTGGGGACGCGCCCTATGGCCAGCATCATCTGATCGACGCTCAGCGTCCGGCCGTCACCCACGGCCACGTCGAGGCGGCCGTCAGGCCGTCGCGACACGCTCTCCACCAGGCTACGGCACAAGATGCTGATGCCCTTCTTTTCCATCGTCTCGTGCAGCGCCTTGCGTATATCCATGTCGAAGCGGCCAAGAATCTCCGTGCCGCGATAGACAAGCGTGGTGTCCACGCCGAGCCCGTGGAAGATATTGGCGAACTCGACCGCAATGTAACCACCGCCTTCTATGGCGATCGCCTTGGGAAGTTCGGCAAGATGGAACGCCTCGTTGGAGGTGATGCACAATTCATTCCCCGGCAAGGCCGGGTGAGCCGCCGGTCGCCCGCCGGTTGCGATCAGGATCTGGTCCGCGCTTATCGTGCGGCCATCGGCCTCCAGCCGGACCGTGTGGCGATCAAGCAGCCTGGCGCGGCTCTGGAAGGCTTCAGCGCCGGCGCCCTCGACATTCTTCTTGTAGATGGCTTCGAGCCGCGCGATCTCGCGGTCCTTGTTGGCGATCAGCTTCTTCCAGTCGAACGTGGCTTCCGGCACTGTCCAGCCATAGCCGGCGGCATCCTCGAAATGCTCGGGGAATTGCGAGGCGTAGACGAACAGCTTCTTGGGCACGCAGCCGCGAATAACGCAGGTGCCGCCGAAGCGGTATTCCTCGGCGATGCCGACCCGCTTGCCGAGCGCCGCCGCCACACGCGCCGCGCGAACGCCGCCCGAGCCGCCACCGATGACGAAAAGATCATAGTCATATGCGGCCATGCTGCAGCTCCCTTATCGCAGATACCCGACACAGCTATGACGCGGGCCGCAAAAAGGAAAGCCCGGTCGTCAATACCGGGCTTTTCAGAAATGCAAACCGATATGACGATCTTACCGTCAATTCGCCCCATCGGCAGGCGCCGCGTCATTGGCCGGCGCATCACCGGCAGGCGCCGCATCCGTGGCGGGAACCTTGGCTTCCGTAGCCGCGAGCGTTTCGCCAACCTGTTGGGCGAGGTCGCGGGCAATGCCGTTCTGCCAGATATTGGCTGCCTTGACCAATTCGCGGCTGACGAGAGGCCCATCCTTCAGCAATTTCTTGCCGGCCTCCGATGAATAAAAGGCAGCGATGCTCTTGAGTTCATCTTCAGAGAAGACCTTGGCATATGCGTTCGCGGCCTCTTTCTCGAGATCGGCGCGGCGGGATGCCAGCGCAAGTGCCTTTTCCGAAACCGTCTCGATGATAAGCTGCTGCAGGTTTGGGTTCTTCTGGATGAGTTGCGATTGCAACGCGCTCGCCGCCTGCGGCAGAATGCCGTCGAAAGAATCCGTGGCGTGGATCGCTTCTATGGCATCGCGTGCGGCCTGCAGGTGCGAATCGCTGATATCCTGCGAAAACGCCGGCGCGGAAAAGGCGACGATGGCAGAGGCCGCCAGAACGACGGAAAAACGGCGAATCCGATTATGCAACATCATGATCGATCAAACTCCTGATTACCGGCGGCTAGAATTGTTTCGACGCCGTCGCCGCCGGCGATGACCGCCGCTGACGTCAGCCCGATGAAAAGACCATGCTCGACCACGCCGGGGATGGCGTGCAGAGCATCTGAAAGCGCTCTTGTATCCGGAATGAGGCCAAAAGATGCATCCAGGATAAAATGACCGCCGTCTGTAACAAATGGCTGGTCGCCCGTCATCCGCAAAGTCAGCGGGCCGGACAGGCCGAGCCGCTTCGCCGCTTCAGCAACCGCTATCTCCGTCGCGCGCAGGCCGAAGCGGTTGACCTCGATCGGCAGCGGAAATCGTCCAAGCGTGTCCACCAGCTTCGATCTGTCGGCGATGACAAGCATGCGCTTCGAGGCTGCGGCAACGATTTTTTCGCGCAGCAATGCGCCGCCGCCGCCCTTGATCAAGGTCAGGGCCGGATCGATCTCATCGGCGCCGTCGATGGTGAGGTCGAGTTCGGGCGTTTCCTCCAAAGTGGAAAGCGGCACGCCGAGTTCCCGGCAAAGGGCCGCGGTGCGCTCCGAGGTCGGCACGCCAAGGACGTCGAGCCCGCCGGCGACCTTTTCGGCGAGCAGGCGCACGAATTCTTCCGCCGTCGAACCGGTGCCGATGCCCAGCCGCATGCCGTCCGCGACATGGCCAAGCGCCACGCGGGCCGCATCGATCTTCAATTGCCTGGCATCCATGAAAGAAAGTCCGCTGCGCCGATGGTGGTGGCCGGCTCGTAGCTTTTTTTGGCCGTTCGGTCAAAGGGAGGTTCCACTGCGAACCGGCGTCATCTTGCGCCCTCCACAGGCACGGGCTATCGCGGGTGCAGCAAATTGGCAGGAGCAGACATGACACGACCGATCATCGTTTTCGACCTCGACGGCACCTTGATCGACACCGCGCCTGATCTACTGGAAAGTCTCAATCACAGCCTTGCCGCCGGAGCGCTGCCGGCCGTCGACCATCTCGGTTTCAAGCGTTTCGTCGGCAATGGCGGCCGCGCCATGATCGAACGGGCCTTTGCCGAGAAAAAAAAGCCACTGACTGTCGAAGAGCATGAGCGCCTGCTCAAGCTGTTCATCGATCACTACACGGCCAATATTCCCGGCAAGTCCCGCCCCTATCCCGGCGTCATCGAGGCGATCGCGCGATTCGAGGATGCCGGTTTTCTGGTCGCGGTCTGCACCAACAAATACGAAGCGAATTCCCTTGCGCTGATCGAGGCTCTGGGATTGACCAGGCACTTCACCGCAATCGCCGGGCAAGACACGTTTCCGTTCCGAAAGCCCGATCCCCGTCATCTGCTCAAGACCATCGAACTGGCCGGCGGCGATCCGGCCAAAGCCGTCATGGTCGGCGATTCGAGAACCGATATCGACACCGCCAAGGCGGCAGGCATTCCGGTCGTCGCGGTCGATTTCGGCTATACGGACCGCCATGTCAGCGAATTCGAGCCGTCGGTCGTCATCTCGCATTTTAATGAATTGACCGTCGATCTGGCCAACAGGCTGATTGGTTGATCCACCGGCCGCCTGATCATATACCGCGATACGCCGCGTTCGAGCTTCTATCCCGGCGAATGTATCGACAGAGGCGGCAGCCAACGCTCCACGCTGCGAGAGAACGCCATTTCGCTCGACCTGCCTGAAAAGCCGCGAGCGGCCTTGATCGCGTCCCGGTTCTTCCACGGATCGGGCTTTTTGTTCCGGTTCGGTTTCGGGAGGCAAACGGATGGCAGGGACAGAGAACACCTTTCCCACGATCCGAGACGTACGGGATCGGATGACTTTCACGTTTAACGTGACATTCCACTTTTAAGTTGAAATCTGGAACGTATCATGACATGGTACGGCCTAGAAGGGCAGCATGATCCGTTCGTACAAGGATAAGACGACAGCGGCGATTGCTGCGGGGAAATCTCCGAAAGGTTTCCCTCCCGACCTAATCAAGGCGGCGCGGCGCAAACTGGTGATGATCGACAATGCGGCTGTTCTTGACGATCTGAAATCGCCGCCCGGCAACAAACTTCATCCCTTGGAGAGGGATCGCGCCGGGCAACATGCGATTTGGGTCAACACACAGTTTAGGCTTTGCTTTCGCTGGACCGATGCCGGCCCGGAAGACGTTGAAATAACCGATTACCACGACTGAGGAGAACGTTATGACCACTCTTGGCTTTTCTGTTCATCCTGGCGAAATTCTGCGCGAGGAGTACCTCGTACCGCTCAAGCTCAAGCCTTATACGCTGGCGAAGTATCTCCATGTGCCGCGCACACGTATCGAGCGCCTAGTTGCCGAGCACACCCCGGTCACTCCCGACACCGCGCTTCGGCTGGCTAAGTTCTTCGATACCACGCCGCAGTTCTGGATGAACATGCAGACCGCTTACGATCTGGCCACTGAAGGAGCCGTCAAGAAGGACGAGATTGCCGCTATCGACAATTACGCCGAGGCTCGGTTGGCAGCATAATTCCTCGTACCGAATGCACTCTTTGAAAGACAACAAGAATTGCGGCCCGGCGACGGTGTTTTAAAAGCTCAGATTGCAAATCACTTATTAAGTGACTGGGAGCAAATTGAGAGGATGAAACGCCTTCGTCCTCTTCTCATTGTCCCTCTTTTTGCTGCCGCCGCGGTTCTTGTCGGTATTTTCAACTTATCTTCTTTGGCTAGCTTACGAGAGCAGAGCCCACAAATATTAATGGCTTTTTGGTCGTTATGGGACTTGGCTTGGGCTTGGCTTTTAACACCGCCCCTATGGGCAACGATTACGGCGCTCTGCATTATGACGGTCGCTTATGTTGCTAGTCTACTCCCCTTGGATCAATGGTTGTCCATTCTTTGTTTTCTTTACTGTGGAGACTATCGCACAGCGCAATTCAAGAAAATCGTCGATGACGAGGGCATTTCTGCCCTCAAAAAGTCAGTACTGGCAAGGCGGGTTTTAAAGCAAATCTCATGGGAGCCGTTTCCGCCCCCTCCACTCCCGCCATTTACAAGTTCCGACGAAGCCACAACAGCGATGAGTAGTGATCAATGGTACATTTACGCCGACCGCCTTTGGGCTTTCTCCCCACGGACGAAGTTTCTAGACATCCTCATGATGGCGAGGCTTGACCAATTCGATATCGATCAGAAGTTTCTAAATCGAATAAACCAGGCCATTTCGAATGCCGGCAAGCGCGCGTATGATAATCGCGCCTCATGGGAGAAATATGAACGAGGCCGCTACTTCCCAAATGACGAATCGCGGAATCGTTGGCATGAATGGCGGGTAGAAGCAGACGAGGCTAATCGATTGCTTCCCGAATTGAAGTCCGCGCTGGAAACTCAGGCAAAGGCATGGGAACGCGCCATCGATGCTGACACTCGGACGCAGTTGTTAGAAGACATTGGGGATGAGATGTTCCCTTAGCTGTTGTTAGGTTTGTCCAATACAGTAGCCATATTGTTCTAGACCACGCCATTCCACTTGTCAGATGCCGCATTCTGGACAAAATTGATCGTCTGTTTTGCGACCCATCGTCAGCGAGGAACGTATTGCCGGTGATATTCACCTGTGTTGTCCGAGGAAAGACTGTCGAGAAGAGCGGCTGATTCACTATTGCCACCCTTCCTACGTTTCCTTTAAGTATCAACGTCTTTATGTAGTTCGACGCACTGTCGATATTGATGTCGATGCCGTAGTTGACAGGATTTTTATCCATCCGCCATTCAGGTTGACGCGTGTACACACATGGGCGACGTGGATGCGGCGCTATGGCGGCCTGCTGGCCACCGGGACATGGAGAGACGCGGTTTCGGCCCGATTCTACGAGCACGTCGTAGCATCGGAAGAATCAAAGAAGACTGATTTGCTGCCGGCGCCCGTGAACAAACGAGGAAACAGTCCACGGAAAATCCGCGGATTTCCATGCCAAGTTCTGCCGATGGTCTCCGTTCCTTGCCGGATAGCAAAAACGGAACTCGCAATAAGTGACTGAATATGCTGTAGAAAATGGTGGGCGATGCAGGGATTGAACCTGCGACCCCACCCGTGTGAAGGGTGTGCTCTCCCGCTGAGCTAATCGCCCGAAACCGCCGGTAAGGCAGTCTGCGCCGCGATATAAGGGAGCCGCATTGCGGAAGTCAACTCCCCTGATCGCGCATAGCGCAATGCCCTGCGCAGTCCCGCCGCGAAGGTCAGGTCGCAGGCTGGCGAACCGCCTCTGTCGCCTCGAAAGCCTGCTCGACATGCGCATCGCGACCATAGATGTCGTTGAAATATTCGACCTTGCCCGCCATGTCCGGCCAGGCCGTGAAATAAGCCACGTAAACCGGAATCTTGCGCGTGACCTTTGCGCGCGAATGGCCTCCCTTGAGGTCCTGCGCGATCTGGTCGACCGAGGTGCCCAGCACTTCCGCCGCCATTCCACGCGGGTCCTGCAGGCGCACGCAGCCATGGCTCAGCGCCCGCACGTCACGCTTGAAGAACGATTTCTGCGGCGTGTCATGCATGTAGATGGCATGCTTGTTGGGAAACAATATCTTGAGTTCGCCAAGCGCGTTCGCTTCACTCGGCAATTGGCGAACATTGTAAGGGACCTTACCGCCGAAACGGTTCCAGTTGATTGAGGAAGACGGGATTCGCCGCCCTTTGGAATCCGTGACTTCGTAGCCGGCGCGGTCAAGATAACCCGGATCGCGCCGCAACCGGGGCAACATCTCGTTGACGATGATCGACTGCGGAACGCCCCAATAGGGATGGAAAACCACCTCCTCGATCTGATCGTAGAAGAACGACGTCTGGTTGGTGGTGCGGCCGATGACCACGCGCGTCTTGAGCTTTTCCTGCCCGCCTTCGATATAGCTTGCGGTAAAGGCGGGCTGGTTGATGAAAACGCGCGGGCTGCCGAGATCGGAGGGCAACCAGCGCAACTCCTCCATCGCGATCTTGACCTTCTCCAGCCGGTCGGCCTTCGACAATCCGGCCAATGCACCGACCGTGCGCGGACCGATGACGCCGTCCGTTTTCAGGCCTGCCTTTTTCTGCGCCGCCTCGATGACGGGAACCAGTTCGGGCGTGTAAGTCTCGCTGGTGGAAAGGACCGCCAGGGTCGGCCCGTAGCGGCCACCCATGTCGTCGTCGAGATTGCGGGCGATCAAGGTCAGCAGCTTGGGCAGTTCGGCGCTTGTTTCACCGGGCTTCAGCAGCAGATCCGGATCGACGACGATCTCGTTCTCGGAGCTTTGCTCAAGCGCCTCAAGCTCCACGCGCAATGCCTGGAATTCCGGATTCTGCGGATGCCGCGATTCGAGATAGGTGCGCACTTCCTCGGTATGGGCCAGCGCATTGAGGGCACCCACGAGATCGAGCGGCTTGGTGGGGAAATCGTAATAGGTGGAAATACGGCCCGGATCGATACGGCCATTCTGCGCGTCGTGGATATAGCGCAGAACACGCGCCGACAGCGCCATTTCGAACTGGATCAGGTTCTTTTCACGATCCGGCCCGGCGGCGTCGGCAGCCGGCGCCTCGACCGAATAATCGGATGGCACCAGCCCAAAACTGTCCGCCTCGCCGAGCACCCGCAAAGCCTCGTCGGCTCGCGCGTTCGGCCTTGTTCCCGTGACCCAGATGAAATCGGGATGTTTGGAATAATAGGCGACGAGGGCTTTGCCGATATTGCCCTCGGCATAAAGATCATAGCCATCCAATCCGCCCAGCGCGTTCCGAAAAACGGAATCGGCGGCATCCGGCGCAAAAGCCGCGTTTTGCGGCGCCGCCACCAAGGCTGCGAAATCCACCTTCTTGAGCGAATCGGCCTTGTAGGTGTTGTAGGTCGGGCTTGAGATGCGCTTGACCGGAACCGCCCGGTGCACCTTGGGGGCCGGCGGAAATTTCCCGCGCGGCTCCTCATGGCGCGGCTGGTTGCGGAACAGCATGTCGAAAAGCCCTTCCGCGCGCGCCTGCGGAATACCGAAAGCAAGCGTTGCCGCAAGCGCGGCCAAAGGCAGCGTGAGGGACTTCTTTTCGAACGACTTCATGGATCACCGCTCCGGCAGGTGCCGGTCCTCTGCGCGCCGCTGGACGATTTCGCCGATCACCTGGAGGGATGTATCAAGCGACTATACCGATTCATACGGATTTCGTTAAGCATTCATAAATTTTCGAAATATGCTGATGCAACGACGTCACAACCGCGTGACGACCCGAAACGGAAGGAGCAGCCATGAAAAAGGGATACCGTCAGCTTCTGGATGAAGCCAATGCCGAGATCGAAGCGGTCTCGCCGCAAGATGCGGCGCGCCTGCTTGATGACGGGAACACGGTCTTCATCGACTTGCGCGATCCTCGCGAACTGGAGCGGGACGGCAAGATACGCGGCGCAAAACACGTTACGCGCGGCATGCTGGAATTCTGGATCGACCCGGAAAGTCCTTATCACAAGCCGTTCTTCGCCTCCGGCAAGACATTCCTCTTCTATTGTGCCAGCGGCTGGCGCTCGGCGCTCGCCACCAAGACGGCGCAGGATATGGGCCTGTCACCGGTCAAGCATATAGAGGGTGGATTTGGAGCCTGGAAAAAGGCCCGCCTGCCGGTCGAAACAGTTGAAAAGAAGGAGTAGGCCGAGGGCGTCAGCGATCCCGGCTCATTCCCTTTTCCTGTAGTTCATCGAGATAGGATTGCCAGCGGCTTTCCTTTTCTTCGCCCAGCGTGCGCAGATAGGCCCATGTGAAAATGCCGGTGTCGTGGAAATCGTCGAAGGTGATGCGCACGGCATAATTGCCGACCGGTTCGATCTTGACGATCGTCACGTCCCGCTTGCCGGGCACTGTCACGCGCTGGTCGGGCGAATGGCCCTGCACCTCCGCCGATGGAGACAGCACGCGCAGCATTTCCGCCGGCAGTTCAAACGGGCCATGGCCGGGAAATGTCACGGCCAGAAGCTTGCGATCCTTGGAAACGCGCAGTTCGGTGGGGGCAGTCATCGTCGTTCCTGACTTGGTGGTGACGTTGCGGTCAGCGCCGTGCCGCAAACAACATGAAGGTGGGGCGCTGGCGCTCCTGCGCCAAGGCCGGATTGGCTTCGATCTGGGCATCACTCGGCCCCCATTCTTCCAGATGGGTCAGCGCAAATCCCGCCTCAAGAAGAAGACGCGTATAGGTTCCGATGGTCCGGTGCTGCTTGACCACGCCCGGCGCCAGCCAGTTGGTCACGCGCGCGCCCTCAACCAGGTAATCATCCACCGGCCATGTCGGGCGGCCTTCGGCATCCGTCACCCAGCCGGGCCGCGAAGGTGCGGTCAACAGGGGATGCTCGGCCGAAAAGACCAGACATCCGCCGGGCCGCAACGCCGAATATGCGACACTGAACAGCCGTTCGAACCCCGCGACATAATGAAACGCCAGCGAGCTATAGACCAGGTCGCAGGATTCCTTCGGCAAGGAGAGCTCTTCCAGGTCGGCGCGAACATAACGGATCGCGCCGCCATGCGTCTGCTGCCGTGCCCGTTCCAGCATGTTGTGCGATACGTCGACGCCGAGAACCTTTGCCGCGCCCTCGCCTCTGGCCCAGCGGCAAAACCAGCCGAAGCCGCAACCGAGGTCAACGACGCTCTTGCCGCCCAGCGGCGGAATCAGCGCCCGCAAAGACGCCCATTCCGGCGCGCCCTCCAACCCGTCCACCGAGCGCGGCAAGCCGCTATAACCCTGAAAGAATTCCGGATCGTCGTAAATGTTCTGCGTCATGGCCTGCTGTCTGGATCCTGGCTATCTGCCCCGGCAATCGCTGCATGTTGTGCGCCCGCGAAGCGCGTTCCGGCAAGTCGCTCCGAAAACATGACCGAAGGTCGAACCCGCCCGTCTTGAACCAAAGGCTGGATCGTATCACATAGTCATATATAACGAAGCCACGATGCGCATGGAACGTCGTTACGATGCCGGCATGCGTCAGCAGCGAAGGAACGTCAAATGGATATGGTCGACCCTTTCGGCCGCACGATCAGCTATCTGCGCGTTTCCGTCACCGATCGCTGTGACTTCCGCTGTGTCTATTGCATGGCCGAGGACATGACCTTCCTGCCGAAGAAGGACCTGCTTTCGCTGGAAGAGCTCGACCGGCTTTGTGCCGTCTTCATTGAAAAGGGCGTGAGGAAGCTCAGGTTGACCGGCGGCGAACCGCTGGTGCGCAAGAACATCATGCATCTGATTCGTGAGCTTTCCCGCCACCTCAAGAGCGGCGCGCTGGACGAACTGACGCTGACCACCAACGGCTCGCAGCTCTCGCGCTTCGCCACGGAACTGGCCGATTGCGGCGTCAGGCGCATCAATGTGTCGCTCGATACGCTGGATGCCGACAAATTCCACGCCATCACCCGCTGGGGTCATCTGGACAAGGTTCTCGCCGGCATCGATGCCGCGCAGGCGGCCGGCATCAGGGTCAAGCTGAACGCGGTCGCGCTGAAAGGCTTCAACGACGTCGAAATCCCCGAAATGCTGCGCTGGGCGCATGGGCGCGGCATGGATTTCACTGTGATTGAGACCATGCCGATGGGCGAGATCGACGAAGATCGCACCGATCAATATCTGCCATTGTCGCTGCTGCGCGCCCAGTTGGAGCAGCAATTCACGCTGACCGACATTCCCTACAAGACCGGTGGCCCGGCGCGTTATGTCGAGATAGCCGAAACAGGCGGGAAACTCGGCTTCATCACGCCGATGACGCATAATTTCTGCGAGAGTTGCAACCGGGTGCGCCTCACCTGCACCGGCACGCTCTATATGTGCCTCGGGCAGGACGATGCCGCCGATCTCAGAGCGCCGCTGCGCGCCTCGGAAGGCAACGACCTTGTGGCGTCGGCAATAGATGAAGCGATCGGACGCAAACCGAAAGGCCATGATTTCATCATCGATCGCCGCACCAATCGGCCCTCGGTTTCCAGGCATATGAGCGTTACCGGCGGCTGACCGGCACCGGCTTTCCGGTTCACGATCTGTGGCCCATCGCTTTGCCGTTGCTGACCGCGCAAGCGCTGCTAGAGCATTGGCCGACCGGCAATCGGAATCGCTCTGGTGTCCCTGCCCCCAAATCTTCGCGGCGCACTGTTCATGGTGGTGGCCATGGCGGTGTTCACCGCCAATGACGCGATCACCAAACTCGCTTCCGAATCCATGAATATCGGCCAGATCATTCTGGTCAGGGGGCTTTTCGCTTCCGTGCTCATCGGGGCGATCGCCTGGCAGCAGGGCGCCTTGAGGTCACTGCGCGCCGCCCTCCACCCGCTGATCCTTTGGCGCACGCTGGGAGAAGCCGGCGGCACGATCACGTATCTCGTCGCGCTTTCGCATATCCCTCTCGCCAATGTGTCGGCCGTGCAGCAGGCGTTGCCACTGGCCGTGACCATCGGTGCCGCGCTGTTCTTCGGCGAGGGCGTCGGCTGGCGCCGCTGGCTTTCCATTGCCGCCGGCTTTACCGGCGTCATGATCATTGTCCGGCCCGGTTTCGAGGGCTTCAGCGCCTATTCGCTCCTGGTCATGGGTTGCGTCGTCTTCTGCGCCGTCCGGGACCTCGTCACCAGGCAGATCACCGAGGACGTCCCGACATTGCTGATCTCCACCGTGACCGCGGTTGCGATCACCCTGCTCGGTGCTGTCCTGACCCCGCCGATGGGAGGCTGGACACCGATGGCGCCGCGCGAAACCGGGCTGCTGGCATTGGCCGCCGTGCTTCTGTTCATCGGCTACCAGTTCATCATCAAGGCGATGCGCGTCGGCGACGTCTCCTTCATCGCCCCGTTCCGCTACACCGCCCTGCTCTGGGCCATCCTGCTCGGCGTCGTCATCTTCGGCGATTTCCCCGATATCCCGACCGTCGCGGGCTCGATCGTCATCGTCTGCTCCGGCATCTACATGCTTTATCGCGAGCGTACCGTCGGCAAACACAACACCGCCGCCGAAAGCACTGGACCGGCCATGGCTCCGGACGGCATATAGGCATGTCTGCCTGAGTCATCGCCGAGCATTGCAAGGAGCCTCACCCGAATGACACAACGCGTCTTCGGCATCACCGGCTGGAAAAATTCCGGCAAGACAACACTGACGGAACGACTGGTGGCCGAACTGACCCGGCGTGGCCGGCGCGTGGCGACGGTCAAGCACGCCCATCACGACTTCGACATCGACAAGCAAGGCACCGACAGTTTCCGCCATCGACAGGCGGGGGCTTGTGAAGTCGCCATCGTGTCCAATCGCCGCTGGGCGCTGATGCATGAATTGCAGGGCGAGGATGAGCCGACGCTGGCGACGATCCTGGCACGGCTCTCGCCTTGCGATCTCGTCCTGGTCGAGGGCTACAAGCGCGAATCCCATCTCAAGATCGAGGCGCGCCGCCGTGAAGGAAAAAGCAAGGAACCCCTGGCGGCCACCGATCCCCACATCGTCGCCATCGCAGCCGACCATGCACAGCCTGGCGAGACGCTGCCTGTCTTCGATCTCGACGACATAGCAACCATGGCCGATTTCGTCGAACGGGCAACCGGATTGATTGAACAATAGCTGCGTCGTAAGAAAACGGCACAACGAGTTGAAAGGATTTGGATATGGCAAGTGTGGCTTTCCTTGGTCTCGGTGTCATGGGCTTCCCCATGGCCGGGCATCTCAAGAACAAGGGCGGCCATGACGTCACCGTCTACAACCGCACCACCGCGACCGCGGAAAAATGGGTGGCGCAACATGGCGGCGCGCTGGCCGATACGCCTGCAAAGGCGGCTGAAGGCAAGGATTTCGTCTTTTCCTGTGTCGGCAACGACGACGATTTGCGCTCCGTGACCATCGGCGAAAATGGCGCGTTTGCGGCCATGAAGAAGGGCGCGATCTACATCGACAACACCACGGCATCGGCCGCCGTCGCGCGCGAACTCGCGGACGCGGCAAAGCAAGGGGGCTTCTCCTTCCTCGACGCGCCGGTTTCCGGCGGTCAGGCCGGTGCGGAAAACGGCGTGCTGACCGTGATGGTCGGCGGCGAGCAGAGCGCGTTCGACAAGGCCCGCCCCGTCGTCGACGCATTTGCCCGCATGGTCGGCCTGATGGGGCCGGTGGGCGCCGGCCAACTCACCAAGATGATCAACCAGATCTGCATTGCCGGGCTGGTGCAAGGCCTGTCCGAAGGCATCCATTTCGGCAAGAAGGCCGGGCTCGATATCGAAAAGGTTGTCGAGGTGATTTCCAAGGGCGCCGCCGGCTCATGGCAGATGGAAAATCGGCACAAGACCATGAATGCCGGAAAGTATGACCACGGTTTCGCTATCGACTGGATGCGCAAGGATCTTGGCATCTGCCTCGACGAGGCCAACCGCAACGGCGCAAGCCTGCCGGTCACGGCGCTGGTGGACCAGTTCTACAAGGACGTGCAGGCGATGGGCGGCAGGCGTTGGGACACTTCTGCCCTGCTCGCCCGGCTGGAGCGGTAAGCGCCCGGCAAATCCGTTTGATCGCGCCGAACGCAGCCGGCTGTCAGGCTGCGTTCGCTCCTGATTCCTTGTCCAGAACCATATAGTCCAGCGGCATCTCGGTCGTGTATTTGATCTGCTCCATGGCGAAGGAGGACGACACGTCGCGGATTTCGATCTTGGCGATCAGCCGCTTGTAGAACGCATCATAGGCGGCGATATCCGGCACCACGACGCGCAGCAGGTAATCGACATCGCCGCTCATGCGGTAGAACTCGACCACTTCGGGAAAGTCCTGGATCACCTCCGAGAAGCGCCTCAGCCACTCATGGCTGTGCGAGTTGGTGCGGATCGACACGAAGACGTTGACGCGCACATTGATCTTCTCGGGGCTCAGCACCGCCACGCGGCGGCGGATGACCCCCTCTTCCTCCAGTTTCTGGATTCGCCGCCAGCAGGGCGTCGTGGACAATCCCACCTTCTTGGCGACATCGGCGACGGCCAAGGTCGAGTCCTCTTGCAAAAGCCGCAGAATTTTTCTGTCGAGGCGGTCCATGAATGCATCTCCGGAATGATTTCCCTATCATCCGCCATATACCGCCCATTACAAGAAAGAAATTCTGAAAAATCCCGCGTATACGAGTGATATTTTGCGCGTTCGTCAACCAATTCGATGCCGGATTTCCGCTCTCAGGAAAGGCAGCAAATCCGTTTCGAACCAGGGATGGCGCTTGAGCCATCCTGTATTGCGCCATGACGGGTGCGGCAGGGGCAACACCTTACGCTCGGCCTGCGCATCCCAGACCGCTCGCCACGCCTGCACTGTTTCGGTCAGCGAAGCCCGCCGCAACTTGCCCATATGCCAGGATTGGGCATACAGGCCGATGGTCAGCACAAGGTCGATCTGCGGCATGGCCGCCATCAGCGGTTCGCGCCAGGCCGGCGCGCATTCGCGGCGTGGCGGCAGATCCGATCCCTTTGCATCCTGACCGGGAAAGCAGAACCCCATCGGCACGATGGCGAACCTGGCCGGATCATAGAATTCTTCCGGGCTGACGCCGAGCCAGTCTCGCAGCCTGTCGCCGGAAGCGTCGGTGAACGGCCTGCCGCTGGCATGCACCTTGGTGCCCGGCGCCTGGCTGGCGATCAGGATGCGCGCCTCGCGCGACGCCACCACCACGGGTCGCGGTTCGTGCGGCAACGGCTTGCCGTGCGGGTTGTCAACGCAGATGCGGCACGCGCTGATTGCGCCAAGCAGTCGATCGAGGTCAGTCATAAGGAATCAGGCGCGGGCACTGGGACGGCCGGAAACGGCCTTGTGCCAGCGCAGCACATTGCCGCAATCCTCCGGCACGGCGATGCGGGCCGGCTTCATGAAATCGACAGCGATCATACCGGTGATGTCAGCAACCGAAAAATTATCGCCGGCGACGAATTCGCGGTCGGCCAATTCCGTGTCGAGCAGTTGCAGGAAAGCCAGCGCCTTCGGCTTGTTGGCTTCGCCCCATTCGGGAATTTGCGGCACCTCCCATTCCTTCATCGCCGGATGGATATGCCGGAAAGCCTGCGCAACGGCGTGAAACAGATTGAGTTCGACACGCCTTTGCCACATCTCGACCAAGGCCTTGCCAAGTGCGCCCTTGCCGAACAAGGCAGGATCGGGCTGAAGTTCCTCGAAATAGCGGCAGATGGCGATCGATTCAGTCAGGATCGTGCCATCGTCCAGTTCCAGCACCGGCAGACGCTGCAACGGATTTCGCGAGGCGACAGCCTGTTGCCTGTGCTCCATCGCGCCCATATCCACCGCAACGAGCGGTATCTCCATGCCCTTTTCCGCCAAGAAGACGCGCACGCGGCGAGGATTGGGCGCGCGGCCACCGTCGAAAAGCTTCATTTGCGTCTCCTTATCGTCACCGCAATCATAGGACCTTCATCGTCAGAAACGAAAGAGTTCACGTAGCCGCGTCAACAACGATGGCCGCGTATGATCGCGCATCTCGGTTGTCGCGTCCGGCCTTTCGTGCCGTCGCCGCCACTCCTGCGGCCGCTCGAAACTGCCGGCCCAGATGCCGCGCCCATCGGCCCGCGCCGCTGCCTCGTCGTGCTCGAAATCGCCATAGGCGACCGCCCACCCTGAAAGAACGAGTTGCCGGTTGAGGTTCGTATCGCCTGCGCTGCAATCGCCCAGCAGGCGGCCGTAGCGATCCAGCCGCGAGCCATCGCAAGAGACCGGACGTCCGGCTATGAGTTTTGCCAACGCCTGCCGTGCCTGCTTGCCGCACGCATAATCGGTGCCGTCTTTTCGGCAAAGCTGGGCGGTTTCCGGTGCATCGATGCCGCGCAGCCGCACACGCGTGCGGCCCAGCCTGATCGTGTCGCCGTCGACCACCGAAGCGGCCCCTGTTTCAGTGCGCCTGTCACGCTCTTCAAGCCGCGCCACGAGAAAAGCCAGAAGCAGCAGCAGGCCGATGGCAAAGCCATAATCGGCAAGCTTGCGCCACAGGTTTCGCCAGGGCGCCGGACGCCTTTGCCGCCGCCTTGCACGCCAATTCCGGTTCATATGGCAAACAATGTCTTAATCATTGCGAGATAGCGTTGACGACTGAGTTCGGCGCCCGCGTAAGTTGAATTTTCATGTCGTTGCAACGCTCGAATACAGCGGACAAAATCATCGTGGACCGCTCCAGGCGTCACCGCAACAGCGATGTCGCGCGCACCGTGAGGCAGACGCGCGATCGCCTCTCGCAACGGGTCGGCAATCCGGCTTTCGATCGCGAACTGCTGAAGCTGCATGCCCGCGCGATGATCGGCAGCGCCACCGCCATTCCGCTTCTGGTGGTGGCGATTGCCATTGCCGGCCTCTTTGCCGGGCTGAGCGGCCAGGTGCTGGTTTGGGCGCTGCTGACCGTCTTGTGCTACACCGGCGTAACGATCATCGCGCGCCGCATCGACGAGACCGGCACTTTAGACATCAAGCCTGCCCGCACGCGCCGCAACTTCCTGTTTGCCCATTTCGTCAGCGGCCTCGGCTGGGTGTATTTCGCCACCGTCGGCTGTGGCGACTGCGCATTCGATCAGTTCCAGGTGGTCAAGGCCGTGATCATGCTTCTCGCCATGGCGGCGACCGCTATCATGGCGGCATCGCTGAGCGGCGCGTTGATCGCCACTTTCGGCCTGCCCATCCTTGTCTATGCCTATGCCGGCGCTCGCCTCGATATGCCTTCCGAAGCCATCATGGTCGCATTGCTGGTCGTGGCCCTACCCTTCTTCTCCTATGTGGCCTATCACCTGAATCGCTCGTCAGTGATGTTTCTGTCATTTCGTTCGGAAAACGACGCGCTCATCGCCGAACTCGAAACCGCCAAGGCGATGTCGGACGAGGCGCGCCGGCGCGCCGAGGAAGCGAACCTGGCGAAGTCGCGCTTTCTGGCATCGATGAGCCATGAATTGCGCACCCCGCTCAACGCCATATTGGGATTTTCGGAAGTCATGGGCAATGAGGTGCTGGGGCCGATGGGCAACCCTACCTATCGGGATTATGCGCGCGACGTGCACGATTCCGGCCAGCATCTGCTCGATCTCATCAACGAGATTCTCGACCTGTCGCGCATCGAGGCCGGCCGTTATCAACTTCATGAGGAACAGATCGCTCTGCTTTCGATCGTCGAGGATTGCTGTCATATGATGGAGTTGCGGGCGCGCAACAAGGACATCCGCATCGTGCAGGATTTCGAATCCGTGCTGCCGCGGCTTTTTGCGGACGAGCGCGCGGTGCGCCAGATCGCGCTCAACCTTCTTTCAAACGCGATCAAGTTCACCCCGTCCGGCGGCGAGGTCCGGGTTCGGGTAGGCTGGACGGCAGGTGGCGGCCAATACATTTCGGTAAAGGACAACGGTCCGGGCATTCCCGCCGACGAGATCCCGGTGGTGCTGTCGGCTTTCGGCCAGGGCTCCATCGCCATCAAGAGCGCCGAACAAGGCACCGGGCTTGGCCTGCCGATCGTGCAGGGTCTGCTGGCCATGCATGGCGGCGAGTTCGAGCTTCTGTCGAAGCTGCGCGAGGGCACCGAGGCAATCGCCATTTTCCCGCCGACGCGCGTGCTAGAAGAATTGCCGGCGATGCCGACGCAAATGACAACGGCTGTCGGCGGGCGGCGGCGATGACTCTGCCATGGCGACGATCAGGGGCGTGCCGGAACCTCGGCCAACCCCGAGGCGATCTGCGCGGCAGCTTTGACCAGGCCCGCAGCAAGCGCCGCGCCGACACCACCCTGCGTGGTCAGGCCAAACTCAAGCAGCGGCCTTAGGCCAAACTGCTGAGCAGCCTTTTGACCGGCCGCCCCCACGGGTAGATTCGCCAGCATGCAATGGTCGAGCGCCGCCGCATTGGCGGCCTTGAGCACCGCGGCCGCAGCCAGCGCCGGCAGGCCGTCCAGCAAGACCGGAATCTTTTGCACGCGCGCCGCGACAATGGCGCCGGCAATAGCTGCGAATTCGCGCCCGCCGACACGCCGCAACGCCTCGAGCGGATCTCCCAGATGCCCGCGGTGAAGTGTGAGCGCGGCATCCACCGCTTCGATCCGACGCGTCGTCATCGCCACATCGGTGCCCTCTTCCACCCATTCGCCAACATTGCCATTCAACATTGCACTCAACAATGCTGCCGCCACAATTGAATTGCCCACGCCGAGATCGCCAAGGCAAAGAAGATCGGTGCCACCGGCGACCGCTTCCATGCCGAAGGCCATGGTCGCAGCACAGCCGCGCTCGTCAAGCGCCGCCTCCTTGGTGATATCGCCGGCCGGAATATGCAGGGCAAGATCGAAAACCTTCAGGCCAAGATCGTGTGCGAGACAAACCTGATTGACCGCTGCACCGCCTGCGGCGCAAAGCTCGACCGCCTCGGCGGTCGCCGTCATGGGCTGCGTCGAAATCCCGTTATGAGTGGCAATGCCGTGATTCCCGGCAAAGACTGCGACAAGCGGCTTTCTGATAACCGGCGGGGAAAGCCCGCTCCACGCCGACAGCCATGTCGCAATCTCTTCCAGCCGTCCAAGGCCGCCTTGTCGGCTGCGAGACTGCCCCAATATTGCCATTGTGCCGCTTCGCGCCGCCTCATTTGCGGGCGGTAACTCAACAATCAAACTGCGAATATCGTCGAAGGGCAATCCGCTGGTCATGATATCATCCATCTGGTTGTTATTAGCGCAATAACTGCCCGCTACCGTCGAGACAATCGCAATGGCGTCCCTGGCCAAGCCTGCGGCGATTTTGGGCAGGCTTGCATTGCCATTCAAGTTGCACCATGTGGAAGGTAACGCGGAACAAATACCATGACAGCCATTGAATCTCCTTGCATTCTTGTCTGCTCCATCGACATGAAAACGGGCTATTGCTTCGGCTGCGGCCGCACGCGCGATGAGATTTCCGGCTGGCTGGACATGACTTCTGAAACGCGCAGGACCATCATGGCCGAGTTGCCGGCGCGGCTGGAAACCGTCGAGCGCAAGCCGCGCCGCGAGACCCGCCGTGCCCGCATGGCGCGCGAACGCGGCGAGGTCATCGGATCTTGAACGGCCTGCTTTGGGTTCTGCTCGCCATCATTGCAGCTACGGCTATCCTGTTGATTTTCAACAATTCCGCCGGCAGTACATTCGGAATCGAAAATCATGATTTCAGCCAACTCGTCTGGCTCGGCCTGTTCGCTGTCGTGATCGGCGCCGGCCTGCTTCGCTCCCACCGCTCCATGGGCGGCATGGCGCGGCAGTTCGGCGGTTGGGTATTGATCGTGCTGGTGCTGATTGCCGGCTATCAATACCGCTACGAATTGCAGGACTTCGCAAGCCGGGTGACGGCCGGCCTCGTTCCCGGCAGTCCTTTGGCGCTCGGAACCGAGGACGGCCGTGCGACTGTGGCGCTCGACAAAGCGAATAACGGCCATTTTGAAGCGCGCATAGAAGTCAATGGCAAGCCGATCCGCGCTGTTGTTGACACCGGCGCCACGTCAACCGTGCTCGCAGCCCCGGACGCTCGCGCCGTTGGCATCAACCCCGATCAGCTTCGCTATACGGTGCCGGTGTCGACGGCCAATGGCAGGACCGAAGCGGCGGCCGTCAGGGTCAGCGAAATCGGCATCGGCGCGATCGTGCGGCACGACAAGACGGTGCTTGTCGCCGCACCGGGAACGCTGGGCACCAGCCTGCTCGGCATGGATTTTATCGGTTCGCTATCGGGCTTCGATGTGCGCGGCGACCGCATGATCCTGCGTGATTGATTTAGAGCGCCGTGCGTTCAATTGAATGCACAAAGGACGCTCTAACACTTTGATGGAGCACCGGAATAATCCGAAAGCGATAACGACTTTTCGGTCCGATACTCTGGCTACATTCAGGCCGCAACCTCCGCGGTGTCGAAATCGAGCGCAGCAAAGGCCGCATGCAGGACCTCCGGCCCCGCGCCTGGTTTGGCGGCATTGGTGGAGAGGACTTGCCGCCAGCGCCGCGCGCCCGGCATGCCATGGAACAATCCAACCATATGGCGCGTCACATGGCCAAGTCTTCCGCCATCCGCAATATGACATCCGGCGTAATCGGCCATCGTGTCGATGACGCGAGAAAGATCGAGGGCGACGGAAGGCTCTCCATAGAACGCTGTATCGACACCGGCGAGGATACCAGGCATATGATAGGCGGCGCGGCCAAGCATCACGCCATCGACATGCCGGCGATGCTCCAGCCCTTCATCGATGGATTGGATACCGCCGTTTAATCCGATGAATCTATTTGGGTATTTTTGCTTGAGCCTATACACTCGTCCGTAATCGAGCGGCGGAATATCGCGGTTCTCCTTTGGGCTGAGTCCTTGCAGCCACGCCTTGCGGGCGTGGACCCACAGCGCATCGGCCCCAGCCTCGAAAACCGCCCGCGCGAGCCTGTCCAGCGCCTCCTCCGGGTCCTGATCGTCAACCCCGATGCGGCATTTGACCGTGACCGGGATCTCGACCGCCATCTTCATGGCGGCAACGCATTCGGCTACCAGACCCGGCGTTTTCATCAGGCAGGCGCCGAATGTCCCTGACTGCACCCGGTCGGACGGACAGCCGACATTGAGATTGATCTCATCATAACCGAAACAGGCACCGATCCGAGCTGCCTCGGCAAGTTTCCGTGGGCCGGACCCACCAAGCTGTAACGCGGCCGGATGCTCGGCTGTATGAAAGCCCAGCAGACGCTCGCGCTTCCCATGGATGACAGCGTCCGCAACCACCATTTCGGTGTAGAGCAAGGCATGGCGCGTCAACTGGCGATGGAAATACCGACAGTGCCGGTCAGTCCAGTCCATCATCGGCGCAACGGCGAAAACAGGAGCCTTGAAATATCTGCTTTTTCCTTTTTTATCAGGCTCTTGTGGCATTCTTTTCTCCGTCTCGTTCACGCTCGTTTTGTACCAAATCCGCCGGTTTCGGAGCTGGACTTGGCACAATGTACCAAATAGAATCCCCGTGTACCAAATGAGGAAGCGATAATGGGCACAATTACCGCGCGCAAGCGCAAAGATGGCAGCGTCGGCTACATGGCGCGAGTGCGGGTTATGCGGGATGGCGCAACCTATCATGAGACGGAGACTTTTGACAGACGTCCAGCCGCGGCGGCTTGGATGAAAAAGAGGGAGCGTGAGCTCGCAAAGCTAGGCGCCATCGACGAAATCAAGGCGGCAGATCCGACATTAGCCAAGGCCATCGACAGATACACCCAAGAGTCCATAAAGGAGATCGGTCGGACGAAGGCACAAGTGCTCAGAGCGATCAAGAACTACGCGATAGCCGATATGCCCTGCTCCACCATCAAGTCGAGAGACATCATCGAGTTTCTTCAATCGCTGACGAGCCAGCCCCAGACAGTGGGCAACTATGCCAGCCATCTCGCCGCGATATTCGCTATCGCGCGGCCGATGTGGGACTACCGGCTGGATGATCGGGAGATGAAAGATGCGATTACGGTCGCACGCCGTATGGGCATCATTTCGCGATCCGTTCAGCGCAATCGGCGACCGACTCTCGAAGAACTCGACAAGCTGCTGGCTCACTATGTTGAACGGCGCAAAAGGACCCCCCAAGCTATGCCAATGCACAAGGTCGTCGCGTTCGCGCTCTTCTCGACCCGGCGACAAACTGAAATCACGCAAATCGCTTGGGACGACTACCAGAAGCAGCACAAGCGCGTGCTCGTGCGCGACATGAAGCACCCTGGTGAGAAGATCGGGAATGACACGTGGGTCGACCTTACGGTCGAAGCCATTCGAGTCATTGAAAGCATGCCCAAGAATAGGGCGGAGATCTTCCCCTACTCGGCCGACGCCATAACGGCGAATTTTACCCGGGCGTGCAAGCTGCTTGGCATCGATGATCTGCACTTCCACGATCTACGGCACGAGGGCATTTCCCGTCTATTTGAGATGGGCTGGAACATCCCTCATGTGGCGGCAGTCAGCGGTCATAGGTCCTGGGTTAGCCTCAAGCGCTACACCCACATTCGCGAATCTGGAGATAAATACGCAGACTGGGGCGGGCTGGACCTCGCAATTGGCAACGCATGAGATCAAGAGACACATATTGGTTGCCGGAGTCAGTGCTGATTGATAACAGCATCCTTGTCGAATTCGAGGCCCTAACCAGTCACGGACGGCGCAACAGCCCGCTATTGCGGACATCTGCGGACCTTGGCGAGCGCGCTGTCCTTGTAGCCAACGAGCATCGGCGTCGATTTGGTCCTGATGGGCCCAATTGACGCCGGTCAGATTCGCTTTTCTGCCGGGAGCAGCTTTGAGCCATCCGGTAGCAGTCGCCCTCCATCTCGAATCCTGCGCCGATCCTATCGCCGCCGATGGTGGCGATTTCCTGATTGCGCTTATTCACTGTTTATATCGATTCAGAAAAGTAGTCCGTCGGGCATACGCAACAGCAGGATGTTTGCCATGAGCCACCAGAATCCGGTGCAAATCGCCGCTCCCGCAGCAATCCAGACGACCCACGTCGACAGCGGTGGGCGATCGTAGTTCGCAATTGCCGTAATTGTGATGAAGGCGGCTATGCTCGTGACCAAGAAGCCGATCATGGGCACAAGAAACACCCATAACAACATGACCGCACCCAACAGCAGGCGGCGATTGCCGCCCATGTCGAGCGCTAAGACGATTCGGTCTGCCGGGCCTGCCAAGCCTACCGGACGCTGTATGTTTTGGACGATTAAGAGCAGAGAGAAGATCCCGAGCGCAACTGCAATCGTGCGAGGGAAAACTGAGCCGAGCATCGACATCTCGGAAGCCCCCATCCAGATCCCCAACCCAAGCACCAGAAAACCTGCGGCGAAGGCCACAGCTGCGATGTCGCGGATCTTTATCGCGGGATCGATCGACGCGTCGGTGTCGTCGGAAGCAGGAACGGCTTCCAGTTGCTTGCGTCGCTTGGCCTTCCAGTCAGCCCAAATGGGAAAGACCAGAGTGATTAGTGCGGCGACGACGATCCCGATGCTGATAGGGCGGCCGAAGAACATCTCGGGCAAGCGGCCTGAGGCATTGCCAATGAGCCACGTCTGAACAAATCCCTGCTCTGCGATCGACCCGAGAACAAGACCGAGGACAATTGGTGACGGCTGGAACCCATAGCGACTCAGGAACCAGGCGAGTATGCCTAGTCCGACCATGAGTTGAGCGTCTTCCACATTCGAGTGAATCGCAAAGGAGCCGATGATTGTGAGCAGGGCGACCGTAGGCGCAAGCACTGCCTTGGGCACCTTGACGATGGAGGCATAAGCATAGCGTCCGATCAGCAAACCAACCGGCAGCATGAGTAGGGTGGCGATGAGCAGTCCCCAGATGAAGGTGTAGACGACAGGCGCATCCGTGGTGAAAAGCGTCGGCCCGATCTTAATCCCTTGCACGAGTAGCGCGCCGAGGATGATCGCATCGGGTGGGGTGCCGGGGATGCCCAGAACCAGCGTCGGGACGAAACCTCCTCCAACCGTAGCGTTGTTCGCAGCCTCGGTTGCGATAATCCCATCCGGATTGCCTTTGCCGAACGTCTTGGGCTCGTTTGATGATCGCCGCGCCTCTGAATAGGACACCAGACCGGCGATGGAACCACCGGCTCCGGGCAGTATTCCTATCACCGTTCCTATCACGGACGAGCGCAGTAATAGGAACTTGCGCTTGGTGGTCAACGCAAATCCCTCCCTCAACCGAAGCCCTCCTTGAGCGGATGGTTTGAGATGCGGTTCGGCGGTCGCGACGAGATCCAAGATTACCGGCATGCAATAAAACCCGATGATGGCCGAAGTCAGATCGATACCACCAAGAAATCGCTGCATCCCGAGCGTATAGCGAATATCCCCGCCCACGACGGCTACGCCGATCAGCGACAGAAACAGTCCAATGCAGGCCCCGATTAACCCTTTGATTGTATTGCCGACCGACAAGGCCGCGATAAGCGTAAGGCCGAAGACTGCAAGCCAGAAGTACTCAGTCGGGCCGAATGTGAGCGCGACTTTCGCCAGTGGCGGTGCTAGCAGAAGTAGCGCAACCGCCCCAACGATCCCGCCGACCACCGAGGCAATGGTGGCGATGGACACCGCCAGACCGCCGTCACCTCGCTTGGCCATCGGAAAGCCATCAAATGTAGTCGCGATCGACGACGGGGTTCCTGGCGTATTGACTAGGATCGCCGCGAAGGCACCCCCGTATATAGCGCCGGTGTAAATCGCGCCGAGCGCAATGAGGCCGGCGGCCGGGTTCATGGTGAACGTGAATGGGACAAGCACGGCAACCGCCATGGTTGCCGAGAGCCCAGGCAACGCGCCAATCACCGTCCCCAGCGCCACGCCAGCGAGCGCAAGGATGAGGTTAAGTGGTGTAAGAGCGTCCAAAAGATAGCCGAAGATGTCCATCTTTTCCGCTCACTTGACGAGTCCGAGCGCCTTAGCGCCGGCGGTATATTCTTCGATGCGCGCAGCGACGAATTCGGGAACCTTGTCATAACCGATATCGATCAGCACAAAGCCCGCGTCTTCCATCTTCTCGATGAAGTCCGGTTGGCGGTTGATCTCGGAAACGATGTCGGAAATTCGTTGACGCAGATCCTCTGGTGTGGCTGCGGGAACGGCGACACCACGGTACGCGCCGCCGACGATGTCGTATCCAAGCTCCTTAAAGGTCGGCACGTCCGGAAAGGCCGGGAGACGCTCGGCAGAGGCAACAGCCAGCATCCGCAGTGCGTCGCCTTGGCTCACACCGGAGGTCGCGTAGTTGAAACCGGCCATCGTGGATCCTCCGAGCACGGCAGTTATCGAAGGGCCGGAGCCTGAGAAGGGAACGTAGGTCGTTGTCACGCCGGCTTGCTCGTCGAAGCGAATGGCGGCGAGGTTGTTCGAGGAGTTCGAACCCGAACCCGCAAAAGTAATCAAGCCCGGATTCGCCTCGGCATAGTCCACGAGCTGCTTCAGTGTCGTAAACTGGCTTTCCTTCCGCACAAAGATTGCGTCGGGTGTGTAGTGGAAGTAGTTGACCGGCGTGAGATCTTTGGTCTCGTAGCCGGCCGATCCAGTGAGTGGCTGCAAGACCGTGTGCGGCATGATGATCTGCATGATCGAATAGCCGTCACCCGGCAACGAGTTGAGTTGCGACCACGCCTGCGCGCCACCGGCCCCGGGCTGGTACTGTATGATCACCTGCTCCCCTGTGACGTCCTCCCACTCCGACTGTTGGAAGCGCGACGAAATATCGGATTCACCGCCGGGGCTGAAGGGAATGATGTAGGTCATCGGTTTGTTCGGGAAGTCGCTCACCGACTGCGCCGCCAGAGGGGCCGTTGTTGCAATGGTCAGCAATACGGAAGCAAGAGCGATTTTCATGGTTTTCTCCTCCTTTGAATTTGCTCGATTTTGAGCAGGCAGGGCTGCGATCACGCGGATACGGGAAGCTTTACAAAAGGCCGTGAAGGCCATCGGTCGATTGAACTGCCGTTCTCAGCTGCCGAACAAGCGTCACTGCAGACCTCATCGCAGTGTTTTTGAGATGTTTTCTAAGTCACCCCTCCTTGTTTTGGACTCCGTGTCTGGGCTTGGGCCTAGACACGCGAAAAGGCATTCCTGCAGGAACAGGAAAAACATCTGGCATTCCAGTTATGCCTCTTGACGCTGCAGCAGTCAATCTGGTATTCCAGTTTTTATGACAGACAGATTGGAAAATTTGAGCCTGAATGCGGAGACGTTCATCCGCGAAGGCATTATCAAGGGGCGCTACGCCTTCGGAGAACGGCTCTCTGACCGAAGCTTGGCCGCCGCGATGGGCATCAGTCGTACCCCAGTGCGCGAAGCGTTGTCGCGACTCGCCGCTGCAGATTTGGTCGTAATTCGTCCGCAGAGCGGAACATTTGTCGTCTCTTTGACGTCGGAGATGATCCGGTCAGTGTGTGCTATGCGCGGAGTTCTTGAATGTGGCGCCTTGCGCCTTGCCGCAGGTCAGGATCCGGAGAGACTCGCGGCCGCAGTTTCAGTCCCCTTGGCCGGCGGCGCTATAGCGATCGAAGAAGGTGACCTGACCCGCGCGGAAGCCATGGATACGGCGTTCCACAATGCCTTAATCGCGTCCGCGAACAATCCCCTTTTATCTCGCGCCTATCGCAGCATTATCGATTATGTCGAAGCCATCCGGCACCGTCTGCCACGAGACATTAAGCGGATGCAACGCGCCGTTCATCAGCATCGCAGAATCGTTGACCTTACGCTCGCGGGGCGCCTCCCCGACGCAGAAGTCGAGCTGCTGTCCCACGTGAAGATTGTCGAGGGCATCTCGGCTACTGTCATTCGCGAGAAAGGTTCGCTGTGAACCAATAGGTAATCACCGGAAGGTGCGCGTCGGATGACATACAGATCGCCGGATACGTAGCGCCCAACAATCCAGCACCGCAAGGTATCTACTTTGTTCCCGAGCCTTGGCGCCTGCCAGTGTCCTGCGCCGCATCAATTCTGCGTTCGGCAATCAGTGAGCGCGACAACAACAACTCCAAATTATCCGGGATCGACCGTGACTTGTTAAATAAAGGACTTCGAGAATGAAGACACAATCTGGAATGAAGAAAATATTCTCGTCAAATGCACCCGTCCCTGCTGGTCATTATGAGCAAGGATGGAAAACTGGCGATTTGGTTTTCGTTTCTGGTCAGCTGCCTATCGATCCCAAAACGAAGGCAAACAACGATGGCACCGCCGCCGAGCAAACCATGCAGAGCCTGAACAACGTCAAAGCCGTGCTTGAGGCAGCGGGAACCAATCTCAATCGGGTCGTGAAGGTGACAGTATACGTCTCCGATATTGCGAAGTGGGACGAGATCAATGCCGCCTACAAAGACTTCTTTGGCGAACATAGGCCAGCCAGATCCGTCGTCCCCACGCCCGAATTGCATTATGGCTTCCAAGTAGAAATCGAAGCCATCGCAACTCTCTAATCCAACGATTCTTTCCGCTAGACAATTTGGAACCAGGAGAACGCAATGATCATCAACGGCCTCAAGGGCGAGTATGCCACTGTGAATGGCATACGGATGTTCTATATGCACGGGGGGGGCGACAAGAAAAAGCCTCTTGTTTTGGTGCATGGATTATTTCAGACAGGAATGATGTGGCGCAGGGTCGCCGCAAAGTTGATGGAAGATCATTATTTGATCGTTCCCGACAACCGCGGCTACGGTCTATCCGAAAAGCCTGCCAAAATGGAGGATCTGACTAAAAGACTGCAAGCACAAGATATTTATGAACTGCTCACGCACTTGGGTATTGACAAGTGTGTAATGCTCTCGCACGACCGTGGCGCCCGGATTGCCAGGACTTTCGCCATGGACTACCCGGAAATGCTTCTGGGTGTTTCGTTCATGGACATGCTCCCGACCGAATACATCTATCAAGAGATGACCAGTACCCAGACCGGCTCGCATCATTGGGACCAGTTGTTCAAGCTGGCCTCCCCTATGGCCGAGGATTTGCTGGATGGCAACGCAGCGAACACCAGAATTTACGTGAATAACTTTTACAATAGAACGCCGGGTTTTGTGGATATTCTTAAGGAAGACGGCGTCTATGACTATTATATGGACTGTATTCTCGCCCCTGGCGCCATGATGGCGATGCTCAATGATTACCGCGCAGCTTATCACATCGATGTGCCACGGATCCGTGCGGCGCTCGACAAAGGTGAACGGATTTCCATTCCGGTGCAACTGCTTTGGGGCTCCAAAGGCAATGCATCCAAATCCCCCATCATGGATATCTACAAAGTGCGGTGTTCCAACTCAATCGAAGGCAGTGTCGTGCCGTCTGGTCATTACCTGGCTGAGGAAGAGCCTGAGATCACTCAGGACCTGTTACTAGGCTTCAGCGACAAGTGCTTCTCCAAAGCCTGACCGAATTATGGGAAACTACTCCGATCCGATACTAAAGTGTCACAGCTGCGGGAGCGAGTTCCCGCAGTATTCTCCTATCTGGAGATGTCCCTGCGGCGGTGTGCTCGACGTTAGAGGTGCAAGCATCTTTCCCAGAGATCAGCTTGCGCGACGTCCCATGAATTTCTGGCGATACCGCGAGTCTCTGGCCTTACCGGAAGACGAGCCCCGCATCTCCCTGGGCGAGACGATAACCTCGCTCCTTAGGGTTAGGTTTCGAGACTGGGATGTCTCGATGAAGCTGGACCATACGTTGCCAACAGGTTCTTACAAAGATCGTGGGGTCGCAGTTTGCTTGAACCACCTATACAAGATGGGCTTCCAGATAGTGTCCGAAGATTCCTCCGGCAATGCGGGCGCGTCTACAGCTGCTTACGCTGCGGCGGCTGGTATGCACGCGAACATTTTCGTTCCCGAAACAACTTCGCCAGCCAAGATCAATCAGATCAAAATTTACGGCGCCGAATGCCACTTGGTCTCCGGTACCCGGACCGAAGCAGCCAAAGAAGCTCAAATAGAGCGACAAGCTACTCAATACATCGGGCACAGTTGGAACCCATTCTTCGCCTGCGGCATCAAGTCGATTGCCTACGAGATCGCGGAGCAATGCGATTGGTGCCCGCCCGATTGGATCGTTACCCCCGTCGGCGGGGGAAGTCTGGTGATGGGACTGATTGACGGCTTTGGGGATCTCCTTGATGCGGGCTACATCCAGAATATACCCAAGATTGTGGCAGTTCAGTCAGCTGCCTGTGCGCCGATTTATCAGGCTTGGTCGCGTCATGAGCCCAAGGTGACTAGTGTGGAACTTCAGCAGACCTACGCCGAGGGCGTTGCGCTTCCCAATCCGCCTCGAGGAACTCAAGTTCTGGAAGCGATCCGGCGCACCGATAATGTGATGTTATCCGTGGATGATGCCGATTTGATATCTTGTTGGAGGGATATGGCACGGATCGGAATCTTTATGGAACCAACCTCCGCCCTTACGGTCGCCGGGGCATATCTCGCAAGAACCGGGCGCGAAATAATCGCGGAAAAAGATAAGACGGTCATCATAGTTACAGGACATGGGTTGAAGACGAAATCGACGTTAGTGAATGTCACCTAGCACCTGTGTTCACACAGCTAACCTGAAAAATTCGTGGGGGGTTGGCGGATGTGGCACAAGCCGTTGAAATGACGTAGGATTTGGTTGCTGAACTGGCCGATCCGCGCCATTTCCCGGAGACCACACCCGCCATGAGTGATCCTACGCTGCCACTGACCAGTTTGTCATCTGTTCGTGGTAAGTGCATCGTCGCCCGTTTCGACGGCGGCATGCTGTCGTCCAACAGTGGTGTTCTGGCTCTGGTGAGGTGGGAAAGCGGCTGCGTGTTGCCGAGCGTCTGGCGCGGTGCATCGATGATCCGCGCTGCCCGGACCAGATCGTCCACGGCCTGACGGATATGATCGGCTTTCGCATGCAGATGATTGCCGCTGGCTACGAGGATGGCAACGACGCCAATCGGCTGCGCTCCGATCCGATCTTCAAGATGGCCCAGGATACGTTGCCGTCGGGTCGGGACCTGGCCTCCCAGTCGATGACCTGCTCCCCGTTTTGTCCGCGTCTATAAGTTAGCCCTGTTCACGTTGCGGGAGCTCGCAACTACGGATACCGATGTCAATCGGCCAGATTACAAAGCTCAAGCTCATCAAACGGCAAATGTACGGCCGCGGAAAACTTGATCTACTTGAAGCACGCATCGTCGAAGTGCCGCGATGTCTTCGAGATTGCATCAGAGCTCAGTTACGACGCCGGTTGACAGCAAGTGCCTTATCAATAGCCTGAAAGGCTTCCTGCACCCTTCGATAGGGCGTCACACGTTAAGGCAAAGATACTTTACCTCGACATAATCCTCGATGCCGTATTTTGAACCTTCGCGGCCCTGTCCGGACTGCTTTATGCCGCCGAACGGGGCGACTTCAGTGGAGATCAGACCGGTATTGATACCGACCATGCCGTATTCTAGCGCTTCTGCCACACGGAAGATCTTCGACATGTCCTTGGAGTAGAAGTAGGACGCCAGACCGAACTCGGTGTCGTTGGCCATTTCGATAACGTCTTCTTCTGTATCGAATTCGAAGAGCGGCGCCACCGGACCGAAGGTCTCCTCGCGCGCGACCTTCATCTCCGTGGTCACGCCGGTCAGGATGGTCGGCTGGAAAAACAGACCGCCCTTGGCGTCTGGCTTGCCGCCAACCGCGACCTTGGCGCCCTTTTCAAGCGCGTCAGCGATATGTTCAGCGACCTTCGCCACGGCGTCCTCCGTGATCAGCGGGCCTGCGTTCACACCGGGCTCGAAGCCATCGCCGACCTTCATAGTACCGACCTTATCGGCGAGTTTTTCGGCAAAAGCGTCGTAGACGCCCGATTGGACATAAAGGCGGTTAGCGCACACGCAAGTCTGGCCGTTGTTCCGATATTTCGAAATCATCGCGCCTTCGACCGCCGCATCGAGATCGGCGTCCTCGAAGACAATGAAAGGGGCGTTCCCACCAAGCTCAAGACCGAGCTTCATGATCTGCTCTGCGCCTTGGCGCATCAGAATCTTCCCGACTCCGGTCGAACCGGTGAACGTGAGCTTGCGGACCTTCTCGTTCTCGGTGAACTCCTTGCCGACCGACGACGAATCCTGCGATAGGATGACGCTAAAAATACCACCCGGAACGCCTGCCCGCTCGGCAAGAAGCGCGAGCGATAGCGCTGAGAGAGGCGTCTCGGCAGCTGGTTTGGAGACCATCGCGCAGCCCGCAGCCACAGCCGGTGCAAATTTGCGCGCCAGCATGGCATTTGGGAAATTCCACGGCGTTATTGCCGCCACCACCCCCACTGGCTGCTTGATGATAATAATACGCTTATCCTGCTGGTGACCGGGAATGGTGTCGCCGTAAACTCTCTTGGCCTCCTCGCCAAACCACTCGACATAAGACGCTCCGTAGAGCACTTCGCCCTTCGCTTCAGCCAGCGGCTTACCCATTTCGATCGTCAGGATCGCGGCGAGATCGTCTGTATTCGCGACAATCAGGTCATAGAGCTTGCGCAGTACGACGGCGCGTTCCTTGCCTGTTTTCTTGGCCCATTCTTTTTGTGCCTTGTAAGCCACGTCGATGGCACGGGCCGCCTCCGCACGGTTCATATCCGGAAGCGTAGCAATCACCTCGCCATTGGAAGGGTTAATGACCTCAAAGGTCTGGCCGCTATCGCTCTTAGCGATCCACTCACCAGCGATGAGTGCCTTGTCGGTAATGAGGGAAGGATCCTTGAGCTTGGAGAGCAGGGTCTGGGAAATGGGCATGGATCGAACAGCAGCCTCTCTAGCAAATTCGCGGAGCAATTCTTCGAGGATTTCGAGTGCTTTCGCAAATAAATCGTGTTGGATAGTAATCGGGGCGAGGAAGCGAACGTATCGCTGCAAGAGCTGCGGTCAGCTGAGGCCAGTTCGCTCTCAGAAGCATGGTCGTCGCTTGCAGTGACATTTGTTCACTGTCTCCGTGAGCGGTCCGTATTGAAGGAGATTTGGTTGGTACTCCGGCGGGCAATGGGCGAGACCAAGTCACTTCGCCTGCTGCCTGCGATACAGCCCGAGAATGTGCTTCAGCTCATCGTGCGGCAGGCCGAACAAGGTGTAGCCGTCTGCGCCCGTCATCGTGCGGGCGGCGACCAGAGCGTTGACGATCGCTTCCTCCGTGGCTTCCACCGTTGCCTGAAAGACGGGATCGAGCTGTCCCGTGGCAACCATCGGGCCTTCCTTCAGCTGCTCGTCCGGCACATCGTTCGCGGCAGAGGTCGTGGAGAAGGATACGACCAGGTCACCGGACCCATTGCCGGAAAAGGACCCGAGGCGGCCGATGCCAAGCGACGCGCGTCGCGCGACACGATTCAAAACCATCGAACTCAACGGCACATCGGTTGCCACAACGACGATGATCGACCCGTCGTCCGGAACGGGCTTCCCGCCGGTGCCGTCGGCCTGGCACTCCGGCTCCTTTTTCTTGGCCGATTGGCCCGGCGCGTAGCAGGGCAGCCACTTTGCGTTCAGTTCTTGGCCAACCGGAACCCCTGAAATGCGCAGGACGTCGCGCGCGCCCGTGTTGCATTGGACGAGCACCCCCACAACATAGGGCTTCTTGCCGATGGAAATCGTCCGCGACGCTGTTCCGATACCGCCCTTGAAGCCGAAGCAGCGCATGCCGGTGCCCCCGCCCACATTGCCTTCGGCGACGGGACCGCCCTTCGCCCGTTCGATCGCCTCCATCGCGTGCTCTGGCGTGACATGAAAGCCCTGGATGTCATTGATGCCGCCATCCCACGTCTCGGCAACGACAGGCGTCGACGCCTCGCCGAATTTCTCCGCGGTCCAGCGCTGTATCCCGGCATAGACCTGACCGATGGCATTGGTGTTGGAGATGCCGATGGGGCCGTAAACGAGGCCGAGGTCCTGGAGATAGGACTGGCCAGTCATTTCACCGTAGCCATTCAGGTTGAAGAAGCCGCCATTTACCGGCTTCGAACTGGCATGCCCTCTTGGCAGCACGACCGTCACGCCGGTTCGCACGGGACCTCGGCCCACCTCAGTCGGCCCTTCGCCCTCGATCAGGGTAACATGGCCGACCTCGACGCCGGCAACGTCGGTAATCGCGTTGAGTTTGCCTGGCTTCCCGTCGAATGCAACGCCCAGGTCGCGAGCCCGGTCGCCAGCCGCTGCCATGGAGCTCGCCAGCGATGCCGCAAGCAGGGCCGGAATGAATTTTTTAAGCACGCTAACCCTCCCTAAGTTGTGTATTCGGCCAACCTATCGCTCCTGAAAGACAGACAAATAGCAACACCGGGGACATTGCATCGCATTGATCGATGTAATCGACAGGGCTCTCGTAAGTGCAGATCTTCTCTGGCGCGAGTTGCCACTCACGTGGATTCGAAGCGTACGCGGCGATAGACCGGGATAATCATGCTCGCTCGGGACCATTCGCGATACGGGCACAAAGCACCTGCACCCTTTGCAAGTTGACTATGCAGGTCCGAGGCGGATCGCCCTGAACCAACCGGATACATCGACAATCACGATGTTTATGCAGTACGTTGCGGATTTATCATTTTAAACGCGCAGGGACTAATCCGATCCATGTGGTTGGTGACGGGAGGCATACTGCATGGAGTTATTAGGTTTTGGTGCAGGTGGCTGGGGCTGGTCCTTTCTGAGTGGACTGCTCGTCACCGTAGAAGTCGCAATCCTCGCCCTCCCTTTTGGTCTGCTCTTCGGTCTCATGATCGCATTGGGTAGACGGAGCAAATCGCGCCTCCTCAGGATCGCATCGGTTGGCTATGCAAACGCATTCCAGGCGATACCAGAATTGTTGACCATCTTTGCGATATACCATGGTTGCTCACAGCTCATTCAATTCTTGATGTCAGAACTCGATATTCAGGCGTCTTGGAGCGTTCCTGGTGTCGCGGCGGGCTCGTTCGCTCTCGGTCTCGTGTTCGCTGCGTACTCGAGCGAGATCTGGTTGGCTGCTTTGGCGGGCATTGGGCGAGGCCAATACGAAGCAGCAATGTCTCTCGGACTTCCGGGCATCGCATCCCTGCGAATTGTCATATTGCCCCAGGCATTTCGGCTAGCCCTTCCCGGGCTCGGCAATCTTTGGATCATCCTCCTGAAAGATACCGCGCTTGTCTCGCTAATATCTGTCTCCGAGTTAATGAGAGAAGTGAACTTGGCGGTTGCGGCAACGCACAGATACTTCCTGCTCTATCTATTCGCCTGCCTGGGTTACATCGTCCTGACAAAGATATCGGAGTTTGTTCTCGAGCGATTGAATCTGAGAGCAAGCCGTCACCTTGTGCGGGTGGCATAACGATGGATACTTCGCTTGTTGTCGAAAACGCCGGACGTCTTTACGAGGGATTCAAGCTAACGCTTGCATTGGTAGGGTCGGCCGCCGCCTGTGCCGCCATAATAACCGTCCCGCTGGTATTGGGATTGCGCTCCAATTCGCGGATCCCTCGGGCTTTTTCCCGCACTTATGTCACCTTCTTTCGAGGGTCTCCGCTTCTGGCTCAGCTTTTCCTTCTCTACTATGGAAGTGGTCAACTTCGACCCCTGCTGGAAGACCTCGGCGTCTGGTGGCTTTTCCGCGACGCTTTTTTCTGCAGCGTTCTGGCGTTTGCCCTCAATTCAGCAGCCTATGTCGCTGCATTGGTGAACGGAGCGATCGACGGTCTACCCGAGGGACAATGGGAAGCCGCAACTGCCCTTGGGCTTGGTTGGGTCGCCACGCTCCGAAAAGTAATCATGCCACAAGCCATTCGGCTAGCCCTGCCGGGCTACGGAAACGAGATCATTCTCTTGATCAAGGCTAGTTCCATCACAATGGCCGTAACGCTCTATGAATTACTTGGCGTCGTCAAGGTTATATATTCGAGAACTTTTGATATTACAATCTATATCTGGGCCGCCTTGATCTACATTTGCATCGTTTCGATCGTCAGGCTTGCCTTCAAGTTATTGGAGCAGTCATTTTTTCGATGGTGACCGTTCGATACGGAATTCCGGACCGATGGCGATGACAGCGGTATTTGGTCTGAATGAATACCATATGGCCTCAACTAGGAGCTTAACGGGGCTTGGAAGAAGAAGCAGTTGTCAAAACGGGAGAACCAAACAAAATGAAGTCAGTAAATCACTATAAAGTGCTGCTCACTACGGCACTGCTATCGCTGAGTGTCACTTCTGCAATGGCTGAGCAGCGTACACTCAAGATTGGTACCGATGGCCTTTATCCGCCTTTCAGTGTCGTCGATAACGCTGGCAAGGTGACCGGCCTTGACATCGAAATCGGCAACGCGATCTGCGCCAAACTCGACGCAAAATGCGAGTGGACGGCGCAGGACTTCGAAGGTCTTATCCCCGCTGTCCAAAACGGCCGTTACGACATGGTGATTGCATCGCATTCGATCACGGACGAGCGAAAGAAGGCGGTGGATATGATCAAGTACTACAACAACTCCGCGAGCTTCCTGGTGCCAAAGAATAGCGATGGTTCTGACCTGTCACCGGATGCGTTCGCGGGAAAATCAGTGGGTGCCCAGATAGGAACTGTTCATGCTTCGTATCTCGAGAAGAATTTCTCGGATTCGACGCTGAAATTTTATCCTTCTCAGATTGAAGCTTACGCCGATCTCAAAGCAGGTCGCATCGATGCCGTGATGGGCGATACCCCAACTCTCTATACGTGGGTGCAAAACGAGGGAAAGGATTGCTGCAAGGTCTCGGAGGCCAAGATTTCGGGCCCAGCCGTTGGAGATGGCGCCGGGATAGTCATCAAGAAGGGCAATGAGCCTTTGCATTCGGAGGTTCAGAAAGCCGTCGATCTGATGTGGTCAAATGGTGAGTTTGATGCGCTTTGGGCCAAATACTTCCCTTTCCGCATCGGAAACGACAAGTGACTGGGGTTCTCGCGCCATGAGCGGTCCATCTCAAACGCAATCCCCTGATGTCAATTGGCGGCGCGAGGCCGTACAGGGAAACTACGCAGAAAGGCCCCCCTCCGATCCGGGGGGCCCAATCCGGATATGGCTGTATGCAGATCGTATTTCATACCGACCAGGCGACCCCATTCAAATCTCGGTCAACACTAACGCACAACGTTATTCGATCGAAATATACCGAGACGGCGCACATCGCCAACCAGTGGTTCGCCGGACCGGCCTTCCAGGGACTTGGTCTGCCACAAACGTCAATTGTTCGGAGGTGGGCTGCGACTGGCCAGTCTCGGTAGTCGTATCCGATACCGAAAGCTGGCGTTCCGGCGGTTTTGTTATCAGGGCTTTCGTTGCATCCGATTGTGACGGCGTTGTCGCCGAGAGCGAGCACGTCGTCATTTTCGGGCCAAGCCGTCAAACGCGGACGACTGAGAATAACGACAGGCTGCTTCTAGTAGCGGCCACGGCCACATGGACTGCCTATAACGATTGGGGCGGCTCCAATCATTATCAGGGCCTGTCCGGGCCCAATGGAAATGATTTCGCGCCGCGTCTGAGCGTCCAGCGACCTTACGCCCGCGGTTTCGTCAGCATTCCCGATGAGGCTCCACGTGCAGTGCTGATGGATCAGCCCGGCATCCTGGAAGAACCGGAATACCCCCACATGGAGTGGGCCTATCGCAATGGATACAGCAAAAAATATGTCTCTGCCGGATGGGCAAGTTTCGAACGCCGATTTGTGATTTGGGCCGAGAAAGCGGGCTATCAGGTCGACGTCATATCTCAAACCGATCTGCATAACGATCCAACCATTCTGTCCGGTTACCGATGCGTGGCAACTATCGGCCATGACGAGTATTGGTCCTGGGAAATGCGCGACGCGATTGATGCTTATGTTGATTGCGGCGGCCGCATTGCCAGGTTCGCAGGAAACTTCATGTGGCAGATCCGCCTGGAGGACGGTGGAAGTACGCAGGTTTGCTACAAATACACAGCTCGTGAGCGAGACCCATTGATGAACACGGGACCAAGGCATCTTGTTACGGAGTCATGGGAGGCTGGTGAGATAGGGCGACCGGGCGCTTCAACGTTCGGCCTTAACGCAACGCACGGCATGTATGCGAGTTGGTCCGGGTGTTCACCCCGGGGAGCCAAAGGATTCCCGCTGTATCGTCCGGATCATTGGGCATTCGCGCAAACCGGCCTTTATTACGGAGACATCATCGGCGGCCAGAGCGGCGTGTTCGGCTACGAGGTCGACGGGATCGGCTATGAAATCCGCGGCGGCCTGCCGTTCGTTGCTCCAGGAGCGCTCGCACCGGACTGCATGGAAATACTGGCTCTGGGCCTCTCATCGACCATCGAGGAGGGTGAATCAATTAAGCCGGGCCACACGTTCCTGGGCCGAGAAGACGCCGAGTATGTGGCTATGGTTCTGACCGGATCTGCTGATCAGGCCAGCATCGAGAAGACAAAACGGGGATGTGGAGCGATCGTCTACTTCCAGCGCGGAAAGGGCCAAGTCTTCCATGCCGGGACTTCGGACTGGATAATGGGGCTGGTCCGTGATGACCGGATCGTTATTCAGATCACAAAGAATGTACTCGATCGGTTTCTAGGCCCGTAACGGCTCAAGTGCATGAAAAAACGCTGAGAAAGTCCTGCGGTCGAATCCTCTGAATCCGGTCTGCGATGAGCGCACTCATGCCACCGGCACGCACCTCGCCCGGCAGCGCCAGCCATATCACTCAACTCCGGACCCAAAGACCATGATTTCCACCAAAACTATTCTTGTAATCGGCGCAACCGGCAAACAAGGTGGAGCCGTGCTGAGGCATCTACTCCAACGAGGCGCCCGGGTGCGTGCCTTGACGCGCGATCCCTCGAGCCCGAAGGCGAAAGCACTGGCCGCCCAACAGGTTGAGATCGTCAAGGGCAACCTCGACGATCCCGCATCGATAGCGCATGCCCTCAACGGGGTCGACGCCGTCTTTGGCGTGCAGGACCCGTGGGCTCATGGCGTAGATGCAGAAATCCGCCAGGGCATGATGCTGGGCGATCTGGCCAAGTCTGCCGGCGTCCGGCGTTTCGTACAGGCTTCTGTGGCGTCCGGAGATGTCTCAACAGGTCTTGAACATTTCGAGAGCAAGGGGATCATCGAGCGGCATCTGCAGTCGCTCGGCCTCGATGTGACAGCTGTCAGGCCGGTGATGTTTATGGATTCGCTGCTGCAAAGCTCAGAGCCGCGCGCCCATTATGTTCTTGAGTTGCTGCGCCACGGTTTGCGTGGCAGACCTGTCCAATTGGTCGCAGTCGATGATATCGGACGCGTCGCCGCAGAGGCTCTCATTGAAGATCGGCCAGAAAGGCCCGGACTGCGGGGGATTGAGCTGGCAGGCGACGAACTGAGCTACAAGCAGATCGTCGAGAATTTCGTGCTTGTAACGTTGCGCCAACCAAAGGTGGTCTACCTCCCCACGATCGCCATTCACCTTCTGGCGCGCAAGCCTTATTCCAGTTACCGCTGGATGGGCAGGCACGGATGGCATTACGACCTGAACGTCCTGCGCGCCGAGCGGCCTTGGCTACAGACATTTGAGACTTGGCTGCGCGCAAACGCGGATAGGTGACCGACCGGGGCGAGAGCGGACGCCGCGTTGGAGGCGGAAGCCATGCGCCGAGGCCATTCGCTGTTCGTCTTTCAGGAGAGAAGGCTTGCCCGGATCCTTACCGTTGACCAGCCCGTCGGAACCCGAGTATTGAAGCGAACAACCCAATCGCGCACAATCTGAACGTTGCTAAACCGGTCAGCATCAGCGCGCGAGCCGCCATCATAGATCGATGCGAGCGCCAGAAGCCGCCGCTTCTGATCGGCATCGCGTGTCTGGCGAGCGAGATGCCGCAAACTGGCTCCGTCGAAATCAGACCGTAACGTAAGGTAAGCGCGCAGCTGAGGCCGTTCAGGCCTAGTAGTTCCACGGCATGAGCTGATCGATTTGGGAGATCGGCCAGCGGTTGGCGATGCGGCCAAGGGTCTGGGTGAGCCAGGCGAGTGGATCGACGTTGTTCATTTTGGCGGTTTGCAGAAGGGTATATCTTCGCCAATCCGGTGTAGGCCGTGGCGACAGCAGGGGCAGGCATGGTCCTCGATGTCGACGACCATCTCGATGCGCGGCAGATGCGGCGGCAGCGCACCCCGGTTCGTCCGCCGCTTTGCGGAGCGCTCCCTGCGCGCGGCAAGATCGCCACGTTCGGCCTCTTCCTCGCCGGCTGCCTCGATCTGCTCTGCCTCTTCCAGCCCCAGCAGCAATTGATCCGCGGGAAGCGTCTCTGCGCGACGACCGAAGCGATGACGCTGCAATTCCTTGATGATCTGAATCAGGCGAGCATTCTCGACGTCGCGCGCCAGGACCATCGCCTTCAGCGCGTCCGGATCGTCGGGAAGCTGGTCAGCCGTGATAGCCATCAGCGGATCAGACCATATTCGCCGACGCCCGGCGACAGCGGAATTAAAGCTGATTCACTTGGTCGCGGTTAGCTCGCCTGCACCGGAACGCGGGTCTGGCGCGCTTCATGGACCCGTCGCCAGTCGAGACCTTCGAGCAGCGCCGACAGCTGCGCGGCCGTCAGCTGCATCATGCCGTCATGCACTTTCGGCCATCGGAACTCGCCGTCCTCCAGGCGCTTGGCGTAAAGGCAGACCCCGGTGCCATCCCAGAAGATCAGCTTGATCCGATCCGTCCGTTTTGCCCGGAAGACATAGACCGCACCGCTGAACGGATCAGCGCCCATCGTCTCACGCACCAGTGCGGCAAGACCTTCCGCGCCCTTGCGGAAGTCGACCGGCTTGGTCGCCACCATGACCTTGACCGCGCCCGTCGGCCCGATCACGTCGTCGCCTTCAGCGCGCGGATGACTGCCGCTACCGTCTTGGAATCGGCTCCGCGGCCAACACGCATGGCGACGCCGTCGATCTCCAGTTCGATCACGCCGGCCGCTCGGGCGGCTTTCCTTTTGCGTATTGGCGACCGCTTCGCCGCCGGATCCGGTATCGGAGCCGCCACCACTGCCGGCACGAACAACGATTCCGGCACCGCCGTCCTCTCGGCTGCCGGCTGCCGAGCGGCCCGACGCCAAGCGAACAGTTGCTGCGGCGACAAAGCGTATCGGCGCGCGACAGCACAAACCGTTTCGTCGGTCGCGTAACTTTCCGCCACGATCCGTGCCTTGTCCTCCGGCGACCATTCGCGCCGCCGGCCAGAGCCCGTAAAAACTTCGAACCGGCGCACCGGCTCCAGATCGCTGGACTTAAGCGTAAACTCTGAAATCGTCATATGTCGAAGCCCTCAAAGGCTCCGAACATCGTCCCCTATGCCCCCGCGCGAAAGGTGCCCTCAAAACAGCGCTTACCGTAGACATACAACTTGGCACCAGTCTGGATCGCTCGTGCCAAATGTCGCCTGAAGCTTTGCCTAAAACCAGATGGGATGCCCTTGGCGCTTACAACGTAAGCGCTAAACCCACCCCAGGATCTAGCCTGGCTGGCGCGCGCTGAGGCGCGCCAGCTCCATTCGCTATCGGCTGATTACGCCAGGTAGGACACAAAGCAGTTCAAACAGGAGGTTGGCAGCGGTAATCGCTGTTGTTCCCGTCGTGTCATAAGGGGGCGACACTTCGACGAGATCCGCGCCAACGATATTCAACCCGTGGCATCCCCGAATGATTTCAATGGCCTGGATGGTCGTGAGCCCGCCGATCTCTGGCGTTCCTGTACCGGGGGCGATTCCAGGATCAAGACTGTCGATATCGTAACTCACATAGACAGGACCTTCGCCGATCTGTTGGCGGACTTCAGCCATGAGAGGGACAAGCGACTTATGCCAGCAATCTTCCGCTGGAACGACGCGGAACCCCTGCCCGCGCGGCCAGTCGAAATCTTCGGCGGCGTAGCCGGACCCTCTTAGCCCTATCTGAACCACACGCTTGCAGTCCAGAAGACCTTCCTCGACAGACCGCCGAAACGGTGTTCCATGCGCGATTGCTTCGCCAAACTGATGCTCATTGATGTCGGCATGTGCATCGATATGGATAAGCCCAACTGGACCATGCTTGCGCGCCATCGCCTGCAGGATCGGATATGTGAGTGTGTGGTCTCCCCCGATTGCGAGCGGCTTGCAGTCGAACTGCAAGATACCGTCGAAAAATTCGGAGATGATACCAATCGACTTTTTCAAGTCGAAAGGGTTTGTCGGGACATCTCCGATATCGGCCACCTGGAGGCTGTCGAATGGGGCGGCTCCAGTTCCCATATTATAGGGGCGTATCATCACCGATTCAGCGCGAACCTGACGAGGACCAAAGCGTGTGCCGCTTCTGTTCGACGTGCCAATATCCATTGGGACGCCGATGAAACAAGCATCCAAACCCTTCGCGTCCGGCGCGTGAGGTAACCTCATCATGGTTGGAATGCCCGCGAAGCGGGGCATCTCATTGCCGCCAAGCGGTTGATTGAACGTTGTCATGATAGCTTCTCCAATTCCTTTTTCATCCGGCACATGCGAGGTGGCCAGAACCAGGAATTCTCAAAATCGGGCCGCTCTCACCAAATCTTCCATGACGAATTTCTTACTTCGCAAAAATAGTGATCAAGCCGTATTGCATCGGGAGTGTCGATGTAACATCCTTTGATACTTACTGAGGAGGATGGAATGCGCGTTCACGACTTTGATCTGAAGTTGCTTCGTACATTTCGCGCGATCGTCGAGGCAGGTGGCATCGTGGGGGCGCAGCTTACTTTGAACGTGTCTCAATCGACGCTTTCGACACAACTGGCCGATCTTGAGAAAAGGCTGGGATTTCGCGTCTGTTACCGAGGCCGGTCAGGATTTGCGCTTACAACGGCCGGGCAGCAGATCTATGACGCCTGTGAGGATCTGTTCTCAGCGGCCGACAGATTTCAGAACACCGCCGCTTCAATCTCAGGTGAACTCAAGGGTGTATTGCGGCTAGGCATTGTAGACGCGATGGTCACAAACCGGGCATGGGACTTGTCGGCAATCATCGGCGAGTTCAACGACCGCGCTAAGAAGACCGTGATCGAAATCTACACGGACTCTCCCGGCAATATGGAGCGATTGTTAATCGAAGGGGCACGAGACGTTACTATCGCCGGTGCCTTTACCCGTAAAACTGCCGGCATTGTCTACATCCCTCTCTTCAATGAGCAGCACGCGCTATTTTGTTCAAATGAGCATGCTCTGGCGGGCCAGGAAGCTGTCGAGCTCGCCGAGCTGAAACGTTATGCTTTTGTCGCGCGTCGGTATCTGCACCGGTACGATCTCGAGCGGGTTGGGCATATCAGCCCAGGCGCGGTCGTCGAGGAGATGGAAGCCCAAGCGCTTTTGATTCGATCTGGACGCTTCATGGGCTATCTCCCGGTGCATTATGGGGAGACCCTGCCCTCGCTCACGAGGGTCAGGACCAGCGAGAACGTCGACTACTACTCTCCCTTCTACCTCCTTCACAAAACCAACGCGGAAGAGAACTTGCTTATCAGAAACTTTATCAACAGAGTGCGCGAGGCGAAGCTGCTGAAATCAGAGCGGGACCCACAACCGATACAGCCGCTTGACGGCGGGATAAAGAAAAAGAGGCGCTGACAAATTTTACATCGGAGTATTCGATGTAAGACATAGTAAGATCGGATAGACGAGGACGTCTCGCGATCGTTAGCTCGTTCCCAATCACACACATCGTGCCGGATCCGGGAATTACAATGATCACAAATGCCATCAATATCAATTTCGAGCCGTCCGGTGATGCATCAGCGGCCATGACCGCGCCCCCGACTACAAGAAGCATTTCAGGGCTCATTCCGGGATTTTCGACAGACCAGTTCATCGCGCCTTTCAACCTTCATTTCGTCGATGATCAGACGATTTCCGCTCGGAGCGCGAAACAAGAACTATCTGGCCGAGGTACAAAATGACCTCAGGCTCAACAATGATCAGCCTTGACAAGATCCATAAATCCTACGGGTCGGTGGAAGTACTCAAGGGAGTAAGCATCGGCATCCGTGCCGGCGAGCGGGTGGTGCTCTGCGGCCCTTCTGGATCGGGAAAAAGTACTCTGATCAGGTGTATCAACGGTTTGGAACCGCGAAGCAGCGGGAAGATTCTGGTGAATGGCCACGAGTTGCACCCCAACTGTGAAAACATTGCCGATCTCAAAGGAGAGGTTGGAATGGTCTTCCAACAGTTCAATCTGTTTCCGCACCTAACGGTGCTGCAGAATCTTATGCTGGCGCCGCGGATCGTTCGGGGCACCGCTCATGAGGCGGTGCAGGCTCAGGCAATGCGCCTCTTAGAACGTGTGAAGATTGCAGACAAGGCTCATGCATATCCGGGGCAGCTGTCGGGCGGACAGCAACAGCGCGTCGCAATTGCGCGTGCGCTCTGCATGCAGCCGAAGGTGATGCTGTTCGACGAGCCTACTTCCGCCCTGGACCCCGAGATGGTCAAGGAGGTTCTCGATGTCATGATCGATCTGGCCCGAGAAGGCATGACGATGATCGTCGTTACTCACGAGATGGGCTTTGCAAGGACAGTGGCTGATAGAGTGATCTTTATGGATGGCGGGGTGATTTTGGAAGAAGACGCTCCGGCCTCATTCTTTACCAGGCCGAAGCATCCGCGCACGAAAGAATTTCTTCGGCAAGTGTACGAACACAGCCACTAGTCCCGCATCGCGCCAGCACAACTGAAACCACGCAATCCACCTCGATCGAGCGGTTTGCGAGAAGCCGCTTCCGCGGTGTTCGCCCGCACCCGCGACGGATCGCAATGCTTCGGCGATGGTCTGGCACAACACCTAGCTGTGCGTAGCGCAAGCACGCCGAAAAAACCGATAAAACGCTGACGTTTAGGAGAACGAATATGAGCAGACTTCTGCAAACCGGACTCAATGCCGGCAAAGAACCAGTCATCAAGGTTGTCGACGGCGAAGGTGTATACTTCATTCTCGCAGATGGGCGTCGTCTTATCGACGGCAGTAACACCGGCGGCCCCCTCGGCCACAAGCACCCTGCCATGGTTGAAGCGATGATCAAGGCTGCCTCAAATCCTGTCATCAACGAGGGTTGGTTCTGGGCCGAGCGTGAAGCCGCTGCTGAAGAGCTGATCGACATCGCCTTCGGCGAAGAAAAGAGCTGGGTGGGCGCCGTCCGTTTTTTCATCTCAGGAAGCGAAGCGAACGATCTTGCGCTGACCTTCTCGCAGGCCCTGACTGGTCGCACGGAGCTTGCAACCCGCGAGCGGGCCTTTCATGGCATGACAGGCCTGTCCCGACAGATGACGGTACAGCCGCATTGGCATGGCGGTCTTGCCCTCCAGAGCGGTGGAAGCAAAGCGGTACCGACGCAGGTTCCTGTCCGCATCATCCCAGGTCCGGTTGATGCGAAGTACGGGGTTGTGAGTGACAACAGGACACTCGCTGAGCGCATGGCTGGTACCGAGCAGGCGTTGTCCGCAGTAGCGGCGACCATCATCGACTACACGCAAGGTGGAACGTACTACGATCCCGAGTATCAGGACTACGTCGCGAATGCAGCCCGCAAGGCCGGTTCGCTTTGGATCGCGGACGAAGTGGTAACAGGCCTCGGGCGTAGCGGCCGCTGGTTCGCCTTCCAGGGCGGCGAAACCCGACCCGATATTGTCACACTTGGCAAATGCCTGGCTGGTGGTTCGGCCCCTGCCGGCGCGGTCGTCATGTCTAAGGAAATCGTCGATAACATGAAGGACAAGAGCTGGCAGACCTACAGCACTTTTCGCGCGCATCCTAGTGCGGTTGCCGCTATCCGGGCATATCTGTCGGTGATGAAGGACGGTGAAATCATCCGACGCGTCAAGACGCTCGAAGCGAAGATGCAGCAGGGTCTCGTCGAGATCGCTCGCCGGCATCCGAGCGTGGCGCGCGTCGATGGTTTCGGCTTGCATTGGACCGTGGAACTCCATGGTCCCGATTGGCGCAATTGGTATGCCGACACTACGGTTTCTCCGATTGCTTCGCGTGTGGCGTCACGCGCGATCGAGGCGGGCGCGATCATCGGTACAAGCGGCGAGCAAACATCGCTGTTCCTCGCCCCGTCATTTATCATTACCGACAGCGAACTCGATACACTGCTTGCTGCTCTTGATCATGGCCTGGCTGTTGCTGACGCCGAGTTTGAACGCGGCGCGGCCTGAAGGGAAGATAAGTCATGCCTGATAATACGGTGGCTGAGAACGTCCGTGCAGCCGTTCAATTTTACCTGGATGCGCTTTACTTTGGCGATGTCGAGGGATTTCGTGCAGTCTTCCATCCTCGGGCCCAGTTGTACTCGGCAACAGATGGTAAACTCGTTAATCTGAACGTCAATGCGTATCTCGATCTCGTTGCTAATCGCCCGTCTCCGCAGGAAAAGGGCGACGAGCGACAGGACGAAATCCTCGCGTTATCGGTAGCGAGCCCAACGACTGCTCACGCGCGTGTCAGAGACGTCTACCTGCCAAAACGCTTCATCGACGACCTTACATTCGTTCTGGTCGACGGCAAATGGCAGATCGTATCGAAGGTATGGCATTTTGATTTGTGACTTAGGTTGACTGTCAAGTTCCAGCGACGCCTTACGAAAGAACCCGGCGCCTGAACTCGTTGATGTTGAAGTGTGGCCTCTACGACGGTTCGGGGGAATTTGCCTTCCGGGTGGGGTTGCTCGCCAAGAGTGGTGTCGGCGGTGGCATCCTGGCTGTGGCGCCGGGCATCGCCTCACTCGCAGTTTAGAGCCCCGGTGTCGATGTGCAGGGCAATTCGTTACTTGGCATTAGCGCACTCGAATTGTTGGCTCATCAGACGACTGGTCGGTTTTCGGTCCAGATCAAAACGGGACGAGTGGATGGAAGATGACTTCACGTGAGATGGAGAAAAAAGCGTGTTTCTCCCAGGACTTGTCGTCAAATCGGCAATGCGTTGCCCCCTGACGACCGAATGAAAATGCACATACCAAACTCGCCGCATGCCCTTTCCAAGCTGTCTTGGCGCATGGCGGCCCGTCCTGCCGGCGGGGAGGAACAGCGCCGGCAGGACGTTTCTTTTTGATTTCATAACACCAGGCACTTTCCGCCAGGCTCAATCAATTCGCTCACCAAGGCCGCGATCCATGGAAATTTCACAGCACATCAGGACTTCGCCAGCAATTCCATAAGACCGCAGGGCGGGGTTCGGGGGCGAACAGAAAATGTTTCAGTCACATTATGAGGTTGCCAATGGCACTGCCCCCTGCCCCTTATGAGTTCCGCCATCTGCGCTACTTCCTCGCCGCCGTCGAGCATGGCAGCTTCCGCAAGGCGGCCGCAGCGCTCGACGTGCAAGAGTCAGCAATCAGCCGCCGCATCCGGGATCTTGAGGACAATATCGGAGCCTCGCTGTTTCACCGGCATAGCGCCGGGGTTCGGCTGACCATCGCCGGCGAGAAGTTCCTGCCGCGAGCCAGGGAGATCGTCCGGCACATCGGAGAATCCGGCGCCGATGTCGGTGCGGTGGGCCGCGGCGAGGATGGACGGATCAGGATCGGCAATCACGCCTCTTTGTCCTCGGGATTCCTGTGCGAGCTTTTGTGCAGCTTCCGTGTCTCGCATCCGGGCGTGGCAACCGAACTGGTCGACGGCGCGCCGGCCGGTCTCGTCGCCGAGATCCGCCAGCTTCGGCTCGACGTGGCGTTCCTGCCGGGCGCGCGGGAGTGGCAGGATTGCGACACGGTGAGGCTTTGGACCGAGGGCGGCTTCGTCGTGCTATCAGAGAGCCATCCGCTCGCCGCGAGGGATGAACTCGACTGGGAGGATCTTGCCGAAGAGACCTTCGTGATCAGCGAGGCTCCGCCCGGGCCGAACATACGTGATTGCCTGATCAAGCGGCTGGCGAGGCTCGGCCACACTCCCGACATCCGTTGCCATCAGGTCGACCGGCACAATCTGTTGTCGCTCGTCGGAATGGCGGAAGGATTGACGCTGACCAGCGAAGCCTCCACGGCCGCCCGGTTTCCTGGCATCTGCTATCGACCGATCAGGGGCGAAGTTTTGCCTTTCACCGCAGTCTGGTCGCCGGTCAACGACAATCCGGCCATGCGACGGCTCCTCAGTCTTGCCCGGACGATGTCGGCGAAGCGCCAGCAATCTTCATGAGGTCGGATCGTGTGCCGGTTTCGGTGCCGCGCAACCGCGCCGCGCCCTAGCAAACCCGCGATCCGTTGCGATGAACCGCTCCAGCATCGGCACGATCAGCCGGACCGGCTCGACCGGCCCATCTCCGCCGTCCCTGCCCAAAATTTCGCCATACGAGAAAAGATCCCTGTGAAGGCTCGCGGGCAGTTCCACGGTCAGCTTGACCGGCCTGTCGTCTGGCAAGGGTCCGAGTTTCAGCTTCGCCATCTCAGCCTCCGTAGGGTTCAAGCACAAGGTCGCGGCTGACAATGACCCGGACCGGGAAGCCGGGCCGGATGGTAAGCGTCGGTTCGACCCGCAATTGGCGCTGAACGATCCGCTGACCGGCGTCATTGATCGTGTCCTGGGCGCCGTCGCGGATCGCTTGGACCAGCCGCTCCTGGTCATCGGTCGCAAGCTCGGCCCCGACCGCGAGCAGGGTCGAGAGCCCGACCGCCTTCATCAGATCCCACCAGTGATAGTCGACGCCGTCCTCGAGCCCGGCATAGCCGGAAGGATCGGCGCCCGGCAGGCGTTCCAGCACGATCGAGCGTCCGTTTGGGAAGATCAGCCGCTTCCAGACCAGGAGCACGCGGCGCTGACCGAAGGTGACGCCGTCGTCGTATTCGCCGATGATGCGGGTGCCCTGGGGGATGAACAGCAGGCTGCCGGTCGGACTGTCGTAGACGTTCTGGGTCACCTGGGCCGTGATCTGCCCCGGGAGGTCCGAGCGGATACCGGTGATGAGTGCTGCCGGAATGACCGACCCGGCCTGCAGCACATAGGGCGAGGCCGGCGCCGTTACGCGATCCGGTGCCACGGTTCGGCGATCAACGTCCGCGTTCAGGAAAGCCTGGTGCCGGTCCTGTCCGGTTGCGCCAAGGTCGGGTGCCGCCACGGCCGGCATCGTGCCGACAGGCATGTCCGTCCGGGCGCCCGGCTGCGTCTGGAAGAAGAGCTTGCTGGTGTGGGCTGCCTCCATCTCGGCGAGCCGTCGCTGTTCCTCCGGATCGGCCGCGGGCGTGGCGATCGTCGGCGGGACGACCGGTTGGCCGCGTTCCTGGGCGTCGAGGATCGGACCACCGAGATCGCCGGGGAGCGGAGACCCGAGTTTGGGAATGGCGTCATAACTGCCGGGCAGGTCGTTGAGCCCATCCGCCGGCTGGCTGCGATCTCTGGTGATGAGCTCCTGCCGTGAGCCCTGCCGGTCCGGCCCCTGGAGCCCATAGATCAGGGCGCCGCCCATGCCGAGACCGGCGACGATACCGAGCCCGGCCATGGCCTTGCGCGAGATGCGGGTGACGCGCGGCGGATCGGCGCGCAGGCGCATGGAGGCGGCGGCCTCTCTGTCTGTGCTCGTATTCGATGACGTCATGACCGCTCTTCCTTTTCGCTCGGCGTCGTTGCGGCTCGACTTCGCGGCGCAGTCCTCACGATGCGCACCACCTGCTGGTCCTTGCCACGCCCGAGCCGCAGTTCTGCCGCTCCGAAGAGCCGATCGACGATCAGCACGTTGCGATGGATGCGGCTGTTGACGATCTCGGGCTGGCCATCGGAGCCAATGACTAAGAGCGGCGGCATCTCGCCCTGCACGATGCCGGCCGGGAAGACGACATAGACGCGTCGTCCGTCGTCGAAGACTGAGACCGGCCGCCAGGGCGGCGCGTCACCCTGCAGGCCATATCGATAGTTGCGCGCACGCGCCGGCGGGATGGACGGTGTCGTCGCGGCCACACGCTGCTCGCCGGGCACGCGTGGGTAGGCCCAGGAGACGGCGGGCATCCAGGTCTTCTCGCCCGAACGCAGTTCCAAGAGATAGGTGCGTCGGTCGGTCGAGATGACGAGATTGGTGGTGATGTCGGGACGGGTCGGCTTGACCAGCACCAGGACGCGGCGGTTGTTACCGGCGCCGCTTTCCGTGTTGCCGATGATCCAGCGGGCGGTGTCGCCGGCAGCGATCGGACCGGCGCCGGTGAGATTCTCGCCAAGCTCGAGCGCGATGGTGGTGATCTGACCGGGAGCGGCATAGACCTGATAGAGCGCGCCCTCCGACCAGGGGTAGATCTGGATGGCGTTGAAATACCCCTCGCGGCGCGGCTCGACGCGCGCGGCGGCATTGGCGTTCTCGACGCGCCCGGTCGCCGTCGCCGCATTGGCCCCCCCCTTGCCCGGCGTCCAGGCGGGCGGCGTGTGCAGCGGCTTCGACATGTCGTCTGCGGTCGAAGTTCTGACCACCGGAAGCGGCGGCACCGTATCGTCATAGGAAAATTGCGGCGGTCGGTTGGTGGCGCATCCCGCGAGCACTGTCGCGGAAAGCAGCAGAGCCGCGGTTGCGGATCTACGGAGAGACGTGATCGCGCGGTCTGTCGTCATTGGCTCAACTCCCGCGACCAGTTGATCGCGTTGACATAGATTCCAAGCGGATTGGCGCGCAGGCGCTCGGCCGTCTGCGGCGGGCGGATGACGACGGTCAGGATGGCGGTCCAGCGTTCGGTGCGGGCGAGCTGGCCGTTGTCATAGTGCCGCTCAGTCCAGGCCACCCGGAAACTGTCGGGCGAGGCACGGATGACGCTCGAGACCTCGACCGAGACCTGTTCCTTGCCCACGCGCGTGAAGGGATCGTTGGCGCGGGCATGGTCGTTGAGGGCGACGGCGCCGCGGTCAGTGGTGAACTCGTATGCGCCGAGCCAGTTCTGGCGCACGACCACCGGATCGGCGGAGAGCCCCCTCACCTTCTCGATAAAGCGCGCCAGGTGAAAGGCGATCTGCGGGTCGGTGGGCGTATAGTCGGCCGTGGCCGGCTCGACAGCGCGGGATTCGCCGTGACTGTCGACCTCGACGACCCAGGGCACGACGGTGCCGCGCGCCGACTGCCACACAAGCGCCGCGGCGAAACCGCCTGAGAGGATCAGACAGCCGAAAGCCATGAGACGCCAGTTTTTGGCCTGCACACGGGCCGAGCCGATGCGCTCGTCCCAGACCTGGGTCGCCTTCTGGTAGGGCGTCTCGGGTTCGGGCGTCTTGCCGTAATGGGTGGCGGATCGTTTGAAGAGGCTCATGTGCGGTCGCTTTCTGAAACAGTGACGGAGGCGCCGCCGCCATGGCTGTCACCGGCGCGGACAGCGTGGCCGGCGGCGGAGAGGCCGTGGCTCATGGCCTGATTGCGGCGCAGGGATTTGGCCCAGGCGGGTGGCATGGAAGCCGGTGCGGAAGAGGCTGCGGCAGAGTCACCACCGATCGTGCCCATGGACGATGTGCCGCCCGTGGCGCTGAACCCGGCCTTCACGCCCTCGGTGTAGCTCGACTTGACCACATCCGAGGCACGGGATGTGGCCTTGCGCAGCGGCGAGGCGGCGGCGGATCCTGCGGCACGCGCGACGCCGCCCATGCCGGAGGCGACGCCTGCCGCACCGGTTTCGCCGACCGCGCCGAGTGTGTAGGCGGTCGAGGCCGCGCCGGCGGCCGAGACAGCTCCGCGTGTGGCGGCAGCACCGCCGGAGAGGACGGCGCCGGTTCCGCGCGCCGCGAGCATGGCGCCGCCGCCGGTGGCGAGTGCCGCGCCGCCGACGGCAAGTCCTGTTCCGACAGCTGCGCCAGCGCCAAGCTGTGGACCGCCGGAGACGAGACCCGTGGCGATGCCGGGCCCGAAGATACCGAGGCCCAGCAGCGAGAGCGCGGCAAGAACGATGGCCATCGCCTCGTCGATCGTCGGCGTCACGCCGCCGAAACCGGCGGTGAACTGGCCGAAGAGGGTCGAGCCGATGCCGATGATGACGGCGAGCACCAGCACCTTGATGCCGGAGGAGACGACATTGCCGAGCACGCGCTCGGCCATGAAGGCGGTCTTTCCGAAAAGACCGAAGGGAATGAGCACGAAGCCGGCGAGCGTCGTCAGCTTGAACTCCATCAGGGTGACGAAGAGCTGAATGGAAAGAATGAAAAAGGCGAGGATCACCAGGGCCCAGGCGAAGAGCAGGCAGGCGATCTGGACGAAGTTCTCAAAGAAGGCAACGAAGCCCATCAGGTCGGAGATGCTTTCCAAAAGCGGCCGTCCCGCATCGAGCCCCGTCTGGGCGACGCGTCCGGGGCGCAGGAGCTCGGCGGCGGAAAACCCGGTGCCCGATGCCATCAGGCCGAGACCGGCAAAGCTCTCGAAGACAATGCGGGCGAGGCTGTTCCAGTTCGAGATCAGGTAGGCGAAGACGCCGACGAACAGCGTCTTCTTGACGAGCCGGGCCAGGATGTCGTCATCAGCGCCCCAGGCCCAGAACAGCGCGGCGAGCGTCACATCGATAACGATCAGCGTGGTGGCGATGAAGGCGACCTCACCGCCCAGCAGGCCAAAGCCGCTGTCTATGTAGGAGGTAAAGACTCCCAGGAAGGAGTCGACGACGCCTGTTCCCCCCATCATCGTGCCTCGCCCTGATGAGGGGCGCCGGGTCCGGGCGCGGGTCCTGCCGCGCGGCCAAGAAAGCGATCGCGGGTTTCAGCCCAGACCGCCAGGCACCCGGTATTGCTGGCCGCGGCCTCGCCCATGTGCTGGCAACGCCGCTGGCCCGCGCGCAGCGGATCGACCGATGGTTCCACCGCCGGCGCGAACGCAGCCGGTTGCGGTGCTTTCTCCTGCCGCGCCATTTCGATCGCCGTCGCGGTGAGCGCAACGGCGGCAAAGACTATCGCGGCGATGCGGGCCAGCAGCCTGGAGTCCATGATGTCCCCCTGCCCTTGGGCGTCAGTTATTGAACATCCGGGCGTTGCCCGGCTGGTAGCCGCCACCCGGCGTCAGGAAACGCTCGCGCTGGACACGGCCCTGCTCGGCGGCCGCCGCGCGCTCGGCCTGGGTGAGCGCCTCCGCCCGACCATTGGCGGCGATGACGGCGGTGAGATCGGCGATCTGCTGGGCCTGCAGCGCCAGCAGCTGGTTGCCGGCCTGGGCCGCCTGCAACGCGCCGGTCGCGCCCTGGCTTTCGCCGACGAGCGCAGCCAGTTGCGCCCGCTGCTGGTCGATATTGCCGACGACGCCGGCCTGGACGCGCATGGCGTCCTGAAGCCCGCCGACGGTGTTCTGCCAGCGGGCGCGGGCATCGGCGATGAGCTGCCCTTCGGATGTGCCGGGATCCATGGCGCCATATTGCTGCTGGAACATCCGGTCGATCTGCTGGACGTCGAAGGCGATGTTCTGTGCCTCGCTCAGCAGCTGCTGCGTGCGCTGCACCGATTGCTGCAGTTGCTGCAGGGTGGAGAACGGCAGGCTCGCCAGATTACGCGCCTGGTTGATCAGCATCTGCGCCTCGTTCTGCAACTGCACGATCTGATTGTTGATCTGCTCGAGCGTCCGCGCCGCGGTGAGCACGTTCTCCGCGTAGTTCGACGGGTCGAACACGATCCGCCAGGCGTGGGCGGGCGACGCCATGAAGGGCGACATGCCGAGCGGCGCGGCAAGTGCCAGCGCAAGCGCGGACGCGCCGCACAGGCGGAAGCGGCGGAGAGATGGCAGGGTCATGATGTGGTCTCCTGGTGGGGTTGAGATGGCATTGAACCGGTGTCCTCCTCCCCGGAGCCCGAGCCATCGCGCGGTTCCGCGCGGCGCGGCGCAGGCTCGAGGACGAGGTTGGTGAGATCGGGAACGAGATCGGCCGCCCAGGCGGCGCCACGGGCACGCAGCCAAGCATCGAGAAACCCGCTCCGGCCATGTTCGGCCAGTATCTCCGTAATCAGCGCCTGGTCGGATTTGGGGGACGCCGCGCAGAGCGCGAGCCCCACCTCGGAGAGGCCGAGTTCAAAGAGCCGGTTGCCGCGCCGCGACTGGCAGTAATAGTCCCGCTTCGGCGTCGCGCGGGCGAGGATCTCGATCTGACGGTCGTTGAGACCGAAGCGGCGATAAATGGCGGTGATCTGCGGCTCGATTGCGCGCTCGTTCGGCAGCAGGAGCCGCGTCGGGCAGCTCTCGATGATCGCCGGCGCAATCGGCGAGTTGTCGATGTCGGAGAGCGACTGCGTGGCGAAGATGACAGAGGCGTTCTTCTTTCGAAGCGTCTTCAGCCATTCGCGCAGTTGCCCGGCGAATCCCTCGTCGTCCAGCGCCAGCCAGCCCTCGTCGATAATGAGCAGCGTCGGTCGGCCGTCGAGCCGGTCGCCGATACGATGGAAGAGATAGGAGAGCACGGCAGGCGCCGCTCCGGTGCCGACCAGTCCCTCGATCTCGAAGGCCTGGACGGAGGCGGAGCCCAGATCCTCGGCTTCCGCGTCGAGCAGCCGGCCATAGGGTCCGCCGACGCAATAGGGCCGGAGCGCCTGCTTCAAGTCGTTGGACTGCAGGAGCACGGAGAGCCCGGTGATGGTGCGTTCTTCAACGGGCGCGGTACTGAGCGAGGTGAGCGCCGTCCAGATGTGATCCTTGACGTCCGGATTGATGGACACGCCCTCGCGCATGAGGATGGAGGCGATCCAGCCGGCGGACCATGACCGCTCGGCGGCGGCATCGATGTTTCGGAGCGGCTGCAGCGACACGGCTGCCTCGCCGCTCTCGCTCAGGCCGCCGCCGAGGTCGTGCCAGTCACCGCCCATGGCGAGGCAGGCCGCGCGGATCGATCCGCCGAAATCGAAAGCGAAGACCTGCGAACGCTGATAGCGGCGGAACTGCAACGCCATGGCGGCAAGCAGCACTGATTTACCGGCCCCGGTCGGACCGACGACAAGCGTGTGACCGACATCACCGACATGAAGCGAAAACCGGAACGGTGTCGCACCCTCGGTCTTGCCATAGAGCAAGGGAGGCGCATCGAAATGTGCATCCCGTGCCTCGCCTGCCCACACGGCGGAAAGCGGGATCATGTGGGCGAGGTTCAGTGTGGAGATCGGCGGCTGACGCACATTAGCGTAGACATGCCCCGGCAGCGAGCCGAGCCAGGCGTCGACCGCGTTGATGGTCTCGACCATAGCGGTGAAATCGCGGCCCTGGATGACCTTCTCGACGAGGCGCAGCTTCTCGTCGGCCAGCCGCGGATCCTCGTCCCAGACGGTCAGTGTCGCGGTGACATAGGCCTGGCCGGCGATATCGGCGCCGAGTTCCTGCAGCGCCAGGTCGGCGTCGGCCGCCTTGTTGGCGGCGTCGGTATCGACCAGCACCGATTGCTCGCTGGTCATCACCTCCTTCAGGATCGCCGCGATCGACTTGCGCTTGGCGAACCATTGACGGCGGATCTTTGTGACCAGCCGCGTCGCATCCGTCTTGTCCATCAAAATGGCGCGGGTCGACCAGCGATAGGGAAAGGCGAGCCGGTTGAGCTCGTCGAGAATGCCGGGCGTTATGACCGTTGGAAACCCTGTGATGGTGAGGACGCGCAGATGGGCCGTGCCGAGCCGCGGCTCGAGCCCGCCGGTGAGCGGCTGGTCGGCCAGAAGCGCATCGAGATAGATCGGTATCTCCGGCACGCGCACGCGCTGCCGCTTGGTCGAAACGGTGGAATGGAGATAGGACAGCGTCTCGCCGTCATCAAGCCAGCGGCATTCCGGCATGAAGCCGTCGACCAGCGCCAGCACCCGATCGGTGCGATCGACAAAGCCACGCAGGATTTCCTGTGGGTCTACGCCGACGCGCTCGCGGCCCTCGTAGAGCCAGGTCTCGGCCCGCGCGGTCTCCTCGGCCGGCGGCAGATAGGTCAGAGTCAGAAAATAATCCGAGATGAAATGCGTGCCCTGCTCTTCGAACGAAGCCCTGCGCTCGGCATCGAGCAGGGCCGAGGCCGGATCGGGAAAGCGGCTCTCGGGATAAGTCGCGGCCTCGGCCCGCTGCGCTTCGACGAAGATCGCCCAGCCGGAGCCGAGGCGGCGGAAAGCGTTGTTCAGGCGGCCGGCGACGGCGACGAGTTCGGCGGCGACTGCGCTGTCGAGATCGGGACCGCGGAAGCGGGCCGTGCGCTGGAAGCTGCCGTCCTTGTTGAGCACCACACCCTCGGAGGCGAGCGCCGCCCAGGGCAGGTAATCGGCGAGCCGGGCGCCGGTGCGGCGATATTCGGCAAGGTTCATCATCGCGCGCGCCCTCACACCTCAAAGTGGCCGGGCAGGCGCAGGTGCCGGCGCCCGGTCTCGACAAAGAGCGGATCGCGCCGGGCGGCCCAGACCGCCATCGCGTGGCCCAGCAACCCGATCGCGATCCCCGCTATCCAGAGCTGGAGGCCGAGGCCGATGGCGCCGGCGAGCGTGCCGTTGAGGATGGCGAAGGTCCGCGGCGCGCCACCGAGAAGAATCGGCTCGCTCAAGGATCGGTGCACCGGCACGGAGAAACCTGGGACCGCCTCGAGCTGTTCGAACGTGGCCGCCATCAGATCAGCGCCCCGCCGCCGAAGGAGAAGAAGCTCAGGAAGAAGGAGCTGGCCGCGAAGGCGATCGACAGGCCGAAGACGATCTGGATCAGACGCCGGAAACCGCCCGACGTGTCGCCGAAGGCGAGCGACAGGCCGGTGACGATGATGATGATCACCGCGACGATCTTTGCGACCGGTCCCTCGATGGACTCCAGGATCGACCGCAGCGGCGCCTCCCATGGCATGGAGGAGCCGGAGGCATGGGCAGCCGGGGCGAGCATGAGGCTCACCCCGGCGAAAACGGCGGCGGATTCGATGTGGCAGCGCGCGCGGGAGAGAATGCGGATCATGGACGATCTCCAGTGACATGAGGGATTGTGGGTGAAGGATCCGTGGGCGAGACGCGGTAGTCACCGTCGGGCCCAAGGCCGTCGACACGAGCAAGTTCACTCAGGCGCCGCGCCGTGCCACGCCCGGAAAGCACGGCGACGAGGTCGATGGTCTCGGCGATCAGCGCACGCGGCACGGTGATGACGGCTTCCTGGATGAGTTGCTCCAGCCGGCGCAGCGCGCCAAGCGCGGAGCCGGCATGGATCGTGCCGATGCCGCCGGGATGGCCCGTGCCCCAGGCCTTGAGGAGATCGAGCGCCTCGGGCCCGCGCGCCTCGCCGATCGGGATGCGGTCGGGACGCAGCCGCAGGCTGGCGCGGACGAGATCAGAGAGCGAGGCGACGCCGTCCTTGGTGCGCATCGCCACCAGATTGGGCGCGGCGCATTGCAGCTCGCGCGTATCCTCGATGATGACGACCCGGTCGGAGGTCCTGGAAACCTCGGCCAGCAACGCGTTGGTCAGCGTCGTCTTGCCGGTGGAGGTGCCGCCGGCGACCAGAATGTTGGCGCGTGTCGCGACGCCGACGCGGAGCGCTTCGGCCTGGAGTTCGGTCATGATGCCGGCGGCGACGTAGTCCTCCAGCGTGAACACCGCGACGGCCGGCTTACGGATGGCGAAGGCAGGCGCCGCAACCACCGGCGGCAGCAGGCCTTCGAAGCGCTCTCCCGTCTCGGGAAGTTCGGCGGAGACGCGTGGACTGCCGGCATGGACCTCGGCGCCGACATGGTGGGCGACCAACCGCACGATGCGCTCGCCATCGGCCGGCGACAGCGTTTCGCCCGTGTCGGACAGGCCTTCGGACAGCCGGTCGATCCAGAGCCGCCCGTCGGGGTTGAGCATGACCTCCACGGTCTGAGGGTCGTCCAAGAACCGGGCGATCGCGGGTCCGAGCGCCGTGCGCAACATGCGCGCGCCGCGCCGGATCGCCTCTGGTTGCTGGTAGTTCCCGGTCATGCCGTCCCCGTTCTCGCTGAGGGCACGCGACAGGCGGCCCTGGATCGGGGACGATTAAGAAAGGCAGACTTGGGGATGGCTCAATAAGTATTCAGGGGGCGTAGGGTTCTGGCGTGCAATGACAGGTGAAAGGCGGTGTTCCAAATTCCGGACCTGCTGCATGATGACGAGGCACTGACGAAACAGGAACGGGACGAGCACCATGAGGGACAAGGAGACGGCGCTGAGGATCGCGATTCTCGGATGGGGATCGCTCATCTGGGATGACGGCTGGCCGAAGTTCGATGAGCAGCGTGGAGAGTGGCTGGAGGACGGGCCCGTCCTGCCGCTGGAGTTCTCGCGGGTCTCCGAGACAAGGGGCAGCGCCCTCACCCTGGTGATCGACGAGGAACACGGCCGGGAGTGCAAGGTGATGTATGCGATGAGCAAACGCAGGAATCCGGACGATGCCATCGCCGATCTGCGCGATCGTGAGGGCACGATCCTGAAACGCATCGGGTTCTACTTCCCAAACGACAGATCGCGAAAATGCGAAGCGCCGGTCCCTGCCACGATTCCGGAATGGGCCGCGTCCAAGGGGATCGACGTTGTCGTCTGGACCGGTCTTCCGTCCAACTTCGCCCAGAAGAACGGCGTCCGAAAGGGCGAAACCTTCTCCGTCGACGCGGCGATCGCGCATCTGCAGAAGCTGACTCCGGCGGGCAAGGCCGCGGCGGCGACCTATGTCTGGCGAGCGCCCGCATTCGTGAGGACGCCGCTACGCGAGCGGCTGGAGACAGAACCCTGGTTCAAGCAGGACGCCTCGTAGCACTGCCAGGAAAGCTCCCTCCCCGTTCGGTCAATCGCCCGGTTCGGAAGGCGCGGCCTTCACATCTGCCGGCACCTCGTCCAGGAACCCCCGCCCCTTCTGTATCCGCCGCCCGAGCGTCTCGACGAAGCCCTCGAACCGCTCCCGGCCCTTGGCCTGAGCGGCGGCCTGGTCCTCCGGCGCGATCGGCGGGGTGATGGTCAGCCAGAAGCGCACGAAGAGCGCGACGGTCTCGGCGGTGATGCGCTGGTCGCGTTCAAGCCGCGCCGCCTGGCGCGTGAGCCGGTCGAGCCGTCTGGTGAGCGCTGCCTCCTGCCGGTCGGCATGATCGGGCGACAGGAAAGACTCGACCGCCGCCTCGACCACGGCGGAGCGGGTCAGGCGCTTGCGGTCGGCCAGATCGTTGATCCGGCCGATCATCTCGACGGGCAGTGAAAGGTTCAGGCGGTCGCGCATGCCGGCCTCCTCACAGCTCAGTGCCGTCATCGTGGTCGAGGCTGGCCTGCCGGGCGATCTGCCGCATCTGGCCGCGCAGGGCCTGCCGTTGGCGAGCATTGTCCTCCGGCTCGTCATCCAGCATCTCGAATTCCCGCGCGGGTTCTTTCTCCGTCTCGGGCACGATGGCGACATGCTCGGGCAATTCCGGCTCGCGCCGCAGCCCGGCATTCGCCTCGTCCTCGTCACCGTCCCCTGCCTTGGTCTCCTGCGCCACATCCAGCTCCGGCGCCGGCAACGTCGACCAGCCGTCCTCGCGTGCCGAAACCGGTTCCTCCTTCGGATCGGGTGGCGGCAACACCCGCTCAGTGAGGCGAGCATCCGTGTAGTAGCGCGCCTTCCTCGCCCGGATCGGCGGCGTCCCCGCCACCATGACGATCTCGTCGTCGGGCGGCAGCTGCATGATCTCGCCAGGCGTCAGCAACTGCCGCGCGGTCTCCGAGCGCGAGACCATAAGATGGCCGAGCCAGGGGGCGAGCCGGTGACCGGCATAGTTGCGCATCGCCTTCATCTCCGTGGCGGTGCCGAGCGCGTCCGACACCCGCTTGGCGGTGCGCTCGTCATTGGTGGCGAAGCTCACCCGGACATGGCAGTTGTCGAGGATCGAATTGTTCTGGCCATAGGCCTTCTCGATCTGGTTGAGCGACTGGGCGATCAAAAAACTCTTAATGCCGTAGCCCGCCATGAAGGCGAGCGCGCTTTCGAAGAAGTCGAGCCGCCCGAGCGCCGGGAACTCGTCCAGCATCATCAGCACCCGGTGCTTGCGGTTCTTGGTGTGCAGGTCCTCGGTGAGGCGACGGCCGATCTGATTGAGCACCAGGCGGATCAGCGGCTTGGTGCGCGAGATATCCGAGGGCGGCACCACGAGATAGAGCGTGGCGGGTTTGTCGTTCGCGATCAGGTCGGCGATGCGCCAGTCGCAGCGCCGGGTGACGTGGGCGACGACAGGGTCGCGGTAAAGCCCGAGAAAGGACATGGCGGTCGAGAGCACGCCGGAGCGCTCGTTGTCAGATTTGTTCAAGAGCTCCCGCGCCGTGGAGGCGATCACCGGATGCGGACCCACCTCGCCCAGATGCTGGGTCGCCATCATCGCCTTCAGTGTCGCCTCGATCGGACGGCGCGGATCGGAGAGGAAGGCGGCGACGCCGGCGAGGGTCTTGTCCTTTTCGGCATAAAGAACGTGCAGGATCGCGCCCACCAGCAGCGAGTGCGAGGTCTTCTCCCAGTGGTTCCTGCGCTCGAGCGAACCCTCGGGGTCGACCAGCACGTCGGCGATGTTCTGGACATCGCGCACCTCCCACTCGCCGCGGCGCACCTCGAGCAGCGGGTTATAGGCGGAGGAACTCATGCCGGTCGGATCGAAGCGCAGCACCCGACCGTGCCTTGCCCGGAACCCTGCGGTCAGTTCCCAGTTCTCGCCCTTGATGTCGTGGACGATGGCCGAACCCGGCCAGGTGAGCAGCGAGGGAACGACGAGGCCGACGCCCTTGCCCGACCGGGTCGGCGCGAAGCAGAGCACGTGTTCCGGACCGTCATGGCGCAGATAGTCCTGGCCGAGCCGCCCCAGCAGCACCCCGTCCGGACCGAGCAGCCCTGCCGCCGCGATCTCTTTCTGCTCGGCCCATCGCGCGGAGCCATAGGTGTCGATATCTGCCGCCTCGCGGGCCCGCATCACCGAAAGGGTGATGGCGACGGCGATGGTGAGAAAGCCGCCCGAGGCGGCGATGGCCCCGCCTTCCCAGAAGATGGCGCGCGCATAGGCGTCATAGAAATACCACCACCAGAAGATCGCCGGCGGCGGGTAGACCGGCATGCCGAGGAACTCGAACCAGGGATTGCCCAATTGCGCCTGGAACCCCAGCCGCCAGGCGACCCATTGCGTGGCGCCCCAAGTGGTGGAAAGCACGATCAGGAAGACGATGAGGATCTGGCCCCAAAGGATTTTCGTGGCGGTCATGGGGCGCCATGATCAGGCCGCAAGATGCCCTTTCAAGAGCAGCCCGATAAGCAGCGCACGGCAGAGGGCGATAGCGAGAAAATGGGACAGCCTGAATGGCTTTGCCTTTGCGAGGTGCGCTCGCGGGTCGACGAATTTTCGAAGGTTAGCCGGTCTAAAGCTCGACTGGCTGACCGACGAAGATCGTCTGGGCACCCTGAAGCCAGGCCTCCAGAGCGAAGACGGCGGCATCTCCTTCGGCGGGCGTTCTGGCACGGTCACGGAGCTGCTCGCGCTGGCCCTGCGATAGCCGCCTTGTCGCGCGCCCTTCGGTTTGCTCATTGGCCAATCGTTTAACCGTGTATGCAAGCGGCTCATCTTTCTTTGCGCCGCGGGCCGCAATGCGTTGCACAAGGTCGTCGACCTTCACATCGGGGGTCTCAACCGGATCCGAGCAGACATATCGCCGTGAACGATCGTACACGATCCGGTGCTCGGCCGTCGGACCTGGCGTCGCGTTCCGGATTTCCGACGGCGTGATCAGCAAGGACTGTTCGAGGACCTTGCCCGATCGGAACAGCAACTCATAACGGGCCCAGTCGGCAAAGCGTGGCGCAACGTAGTAGACCTCTGCACCGAGAACCTCGGACGACCACAGTCTCAGAAACTGATGCTCGCCTGTGTCGACCTGAAAGCGCCAGAACGGCCTGGCTAGCGCCGGAATGGATTGACCAGGATGGCTTCGCCTGAAGCGGCTGAGCTGGTGGCCCAGCTTGAACTGAAGCATGAGAACGGCGCCGGGCTTTGAAAAGGCGACGTCAAAACCGACCTCCTGCTCATGCACGAGGCTGGGCAGAAAGGGTACAGCATTCCATCCCACCGTCTCGAGCAATCGCCGGGTCTCCTCGACCACGCCGTACCCGTAAGTAAACTCGGACAGCCTTTCGCTGATGCTGATCATGTCGCGGGCCGCACATGGATCGCCTGCACCTGGCGCATGCAGAGATCGCCGTCCGGATGACAACTGGTCCAGATCTCATCATCGACCAGCCGGAATTCCCTGATGTCATCGGGCGCGAACAAGCCATCCGAGAGCGGAATGGCCGCGTTCGGATTGTGAAAAAGACGAAGACCGTCGCGCAGGCTTTCCCGGTAGTTCGATTTCCTCGCTCCGATCGTGATCGGCTCGACATTGTTACGGATGCGAATTGCCTGGAAGATAAAGGTGCCTTCGCAGTTCGCCAGGGCACGGGCCTTACCGAACGTGGCCAAGCTACTGAAGAGAATTCCACTGACCTCACTCATCCGGTCGTCAAGGAATAATCCTGTCGGCAAGGGAATCCGACCGTCCTTCAGGAATTCTCCTTCTTCCCAGACATCGTAAAGAAGCCGCTGCATCGCCACGTCACCCAATTGGTGCGCATCCGGGGTGGCGAAGTTGTGGATCGCAATGACATAGGCATTCCCCTGCATGTGTGGCAGACGCGAATAGCGCTCGCGATATCGGCGCACCTTGGAATCGATGCTGTTGGAAAGCCGGACCAGGTTCTCAAGATACCGTGCGCCGATCTCTCCGGTGTTTGTCAGGTCCTTGATCGTCTTCTCCCATTCCGGCGTCATACCCTGGCCCTGGGCCGAGATGACCGCCTCGATCGCAAGGTTCGCATCCGGCGCAACAAAGTCCGGAGCGTCGAAGGAAAAATCCACCCGTATTCCGAGACTCTTCAGGACCGCGTAAAGATAGAGCTCCCACCAGGAGGAATTGAACGTCCGCTGAAACTCATTGACAAACTTGCCATCCCTGTCGGCGAAGCCGTCCGCCCAATCGCGGAGCACGGCGCGAATACCATCGTCAGCTTCACCGACGAGACGCGTGAAGTTGGGATGTAGTCGGCTCTCTGGAACGATGGGGTTAAACAGGTCAAGTGGCATGTCGCTTCATCGCAAAATCGCGTCGAATCGCCAAGAGCAGTGTGCCGGCATTCGGTACTTTTGCAGGCTGTCACTCCTAACTCCTCACCTCATATCCCCAGGCCCCGCTTCCGCCCCAGGCTCCAATCGATACCACCATTGCCACGCACGACGCCGGTGACGTGCTGACCGAGTTTGTTCTCGATCTCGCGGGACCAGGGCACGAGCTGGAAGCCGGGGCCGCCGTCCGGTCCGATACCCTCGATCAGCGCGTAACGGCCGGAAGAGAGGGCCAACTGCCGACGGTAGGTGCCGGCGACATGCTCGCCGGCCTTGACCGGGTGATGCGGCAGACCGGTCTCGTCCGCGAGTTTCGCACCCACGGCATCGAGCTCGCGGCGGCGCAGGGTTGCGAGCAGGTTGCGCTGCAGAAGAACGCGCTGGCCCTGCCGGCGGGCCAGGCCTTCGCCGGTGAGGTGCCCGGCGCGAGCGTCCATCGCCTCACGTACCTCGCGCCCGAAACCGCCCATGGCAAGCGGCATCGCCTCCTGCTCGACGAGCCGGTGATCGAGCCAGGTGGCACCCGGTGCCGTGGTCTGGTGCGCGAGATCGAGATCGGACCGGTTGGCGAGGACAAGTGTCGGGCGCTTATCATCCGGACCGCCGAGGCGGCGGACCTCGACGATGCCTCCTTCGGGCGGGGCATGCTCGAAAGCGTCCAGCCCGCGGAAGCGGACATGATGGGCACGACCGTCGGTGCCATCGATGACGGCGTAGGCTTCGCCCGTGAGCTCGTCATGCAGCCCCTTCTCAACCAGTCGGCCGACGATCGGCGCCCCTGCTGCACTGTCGTCGATCGCGAAGTCCGAGAAACCGCGATCCTGACCGCGTTCCGCGAAGGCCCGGTGCATGGTCTTGATCATATCTCCCCGTTCGCCGAGCGCGCGCAGCGTACGCTCGGCCTCGAGCCCGACCATCCATTCGCCGGGGCCGCCCTCGTAGGCGAGGCCAAGTTTCCGCAGGTGCTGGAGCCGGCCGATCATCAGCCGGCGCAATTCGGGATCATTAGGACCCTTCGCCTCGGGACGCAGATCGACGAGGCCAAGGTCGTCGGCGCGGGCGCGGACCTCGCGGTCAAGCCGGGTCCAGCGCTCGGCCGTCACTTCGAGTTCCAGGGCGTTTCGGATCTCGTGCTCGGGCTTCGGCCCGAGTTCCTGGGCGACCAGGTCCTCGGCGCGCGAGCGCAGACCGGAACTGATATAGTCGCGCGAGATCACCAGATCGGCGCCCGTCTCGTCGACACCGCGGACGAGAAGATGCACATGCGGATTGTCGGTGTTCCAGTGATCGACCGCGACCCAGTCGAGCTTCGTGCCGAGATCGGCCTCCATCTGTTTGACGAGATCGCGGGTGAACGCCTTGAGGTCCTCCATCTGGCCCGCATCCTCCGGCGAGACGATGAAGCGGAAGTGATGCCGATCCTCCTCGCAGCGCCCGGCAAATCCCGGATCGTCGGCCCGGTCATGCTCCGCGTCGAAGAGCAGGCCCTTCTCCCCGTCCCGGCTGACCCCTTCGCGCTTCAGATAGGAGAGGTGTTTCATCATCGGCGCGGCGCGATAGGCACGGCCCTTGTGCCGGGCGATGCGCGCCTTCACGACGACCCGCCGCGCCGGCGAAAACAGCCGCGAGTGGCCGAAGCGGTTGTGTCCGCGGCCGAAGGTCGAGCGCCCCCTGCCCTTCGACGCTGGGGACGATGAGGTATGACCGGATTTCTGGGCGGCGCGCAGCACCTGGTCGATGAAGCCCTTGGTGCGCGGCGCAGGGGTCGTGCGTGGCTTGCCGGGACGGATGCGGAACTCGCGGTCGGGATCGCTCATGCGGTGCCTCCCGGAAGCCAAGAAACCCCGCTGTGCAGGCCGGAGGATTGAAATGCCTCACAAAATCCGGGCAGTCTGCCCGCGACCGCCGCGCCTGCGCACGAAAAGCCGAGCCTCTTCAGAGGCTTGTGGCGTTCGTGGCAGGCGCTTTTATCTCGCCCTCTTTCCGTCGCGCCTCTCCTCCCGGTCCTCCTTTCCGCCGAACCTTTCCAAAGACCCGCCAGGTCACGCCCTGCCGCGATTGCCATCATTGCGCCCCTCCCGCGCCGGATCGGGCGACGAAGATCCCGCCTGTCGGTGCCGGCGCCAACCCGTCGGCGCCGGCTGGCGGTGCAGGCGGAGTACCGTCAGGTGTGCGGCCGGTCTGCGTTTCACCTGCATCGGAATCGCCGACGAAGATGTCCGCCTCACGCCAGTCGGACGGTTGCGCAGCAGTCTCCGGCAACACCGAACCGTCAAGGAGAGGCGCGAGCTTCGCGACATAGGCGCGGGTCTCGGCGGGCAGTGCCCGGCCGTCCGCGAGATATTCGTCGTAGCGCTCCGGACCGGCATTGTAGGCCGCAAGCATTGCGGCCGTGTTGCCGTAGCGGGTGAACATCTCGCGCAAGTAAGCGACGCCGGCGAGGATGTTGTCGCGCGGCGCGAAGGGATCGGGCCCGAGCCGGTGGCGGAGCCGAAGCTCGTCCCAGGTGTTCGGCATGACCTGCATCAGGCCCATCGCGCCGGCGGAGGAGACGGCGCGCGGATCGCCGGCGCTCTCGACGCCCATCACGGCGCGGATCCAGGGCTCCGGAATGGCGAAGCGCCGCGCCGCCTCCGCGATGAAGCCGGCATAGGGACCGGCCTCGGATTGCAGGGCGGAGGTCGCGCCTTGTGCTACAACGGCCGCGCCCGGTGGGAGGCCGAGGAGCAGGCCGGAAAGAAGGAGAGAGGCGAAGCGGCGGGCGCCGTGTGGACGCCCGGCCGCACGCGGGCGGTATCGATCCATGTGAGGAATCGGCATCGCTCAGTCCTTTCCGTCGCGCTTCGGCGGCCGGTTCCAGTGCAGCGACCAAGCAGTGGCATCGCCGCCGTTCCGGAACAGGTTGGCGCGGATCGGATGGGCGAGCATCGGATCGTCGATCAGCACCGAGAGATAGTCGCCGGCCTTCTCGCCGGTGCGGTTCCAGGCCGCGCCGATCTCGCGGACGTCCTCGCCCTCGCCGCGATAAAGTCGGTAGTCCGGCGCGTTTCCGGCCTCCGACGGATCGGCGGGGAGGATGCTTACCTCAAGGTCGAGCATGAGTGTTTGGATGCGTCCAGCAAAGCCAGCCTCGCCGCGGATGAAGTCGCCGATCTGGGGCATTGGTCTCGTCCTTTCTGCTGCTGTGAAACTGTCTATTGTCCGCCCGTCACCGCGCGCCCGCGCGCCATTCGAAGCGCCCGTCGCCGTCCTCGTCGGTCCAGAGCGGCGAAAGCTTCGCGGTAATCGCGGTGACGGGCAGAGGCCCGAAATACCGCCCGTCGAGGCTGTCGGCCGCGTCCCAGTTCATCAGGAATACCTCGCCCTCGGCGAGCACACGGCAGCCCTGCCAGCGCGGCAGAGCGCGGCCGAGCCGGTCGCGGTCGAGCGCCTCGCCATAGACGTGGTCGTAGGCGATGATCGTCGCGCCCTTCCGGCAGACTTGTGTGCCGGCGAGCGCGAGCACGCGCTTGATCAGCGGCACGTCGAGAGGCAAATAGCCGCGCCCGGCGAGAAAAGCCGCGAGCGCGTCCGGCGGCCGGACGGCGACCAGATCGCCGACCTCAAGCCGGCGGGCGGCGTGCATGGCATAGAGCCCGACGGGGGCGCTCGCCGAGGCGTTCCAGATGAGACGCGGTGGCCAGGCGAACAGTGCTGGCGCGGCAATCAGCACGGCGGCGCCGGCCGTCGCCCAGAGAATGGTGCGGCGCGCGTTCATTGCAGAACGCCCCGCCGTTTCAGCCACGCCCGGTGCTGCGACCAGTTATAGGCATGCGCGTCCTCGCCGGCGGTCAGGCGGTTGTGGAGATGCCGCCAGTAGTCCGGGGAAACGTCGCCCGGGTCGATGGCGAGCGCCTCGATCACGTCGATCATCCGCAGCACGCGCTCGACTTTCGGCCAGCCCTGGATCTTGAGCAGCAGTTCGCCGCCGGGGCGCACGAAGGGCAGCGTCTGATACGGCGCGCCGATCGGAACCGCGCGCAGGATGTCGATGCGCGAGATAACCGTGCCGAAGCCGTTCGCCGCCCACCGGACGAAGGCGAAGATGGTTCCGGGCGCGAAGCCGACAATGCGGCTCGCCCGGTTCAGGGTCCGCTCGTAGGCCGGACGGCCGAAGCGGATCCAGTGCTCGATCCTGCGCTCCTGCCAGGTCAGCTGGACCAGGGTCAGGTCCGAGATGACGTCATCGGGCAGCGGATGACCCATCCATTTGGGGGGTGGTTTGGCGCTCATGGCGTCTCTCCGTCCTGGGTTGGGAATTCACGGGCGAAAAGGTCGCGCAGCATGTCGGCGACGGTGACGCCGCGCTCGAAAGCGGCGATCTTGATCCGCGCGCGCTGGTCGGGCGTCACGTCGATGGTGAGCCGGGCGGTGAAGCCGGAGGCGTCGCGACCGCGCGCGGAGGCCCCCTCGCCCGCTCGGATCCAGTGCTCCGGATCGGCTGGCCGCGAGGCGAACCCTTTGCGGGAGGTTCTGGCCGTCATGGCGCGCCCCTCCCGAGCCCGAGCCGGTCGATTTCCGCGGTGAGCGCCGCGATTTCGCGCGCGGCGGGCGGGTCGCCATCGAGCTCGGAGACGAGGCGGCCGGTCTGCGCGGCGGCCGCGAAGGCGACGCGCTGGCCGATGGTGGTGCCGAGCACCGGAGGATCGTGATCGGCGAGGGTCTCGGCCGTCTCGCGGGCGAGCACCGTGCGGGCGCCGCAACGATTGAGCACGAAGCGCGCTGCAAGGTCCGGGCCGTAGATGCGCGCCTCCGAAAGCAGCGCCAGCATCTCGGCCGAGGCCCAGCCGTCGAGGGGCGACGGCTGCACCGGGATCAGGACGAGGTCGGCTGCGAGCAGCGCCGAGCGCATCAGACCGGCGACGCGCGGCGGGCCGTCGATGACGATGTGATCTGCGTTTCGCGCCAGGTCGGGCGCTTCCCGGTGCAGCGTGTCGCGGGCAAGGCCGACGACGCCGAAGCGCCGCGGCAGTCCTCCATGACCACGCTGTTCGGACCAGTCGAGGGCCGAGCCCTGCGGGTCGGCATCGATCAGGGTGACGCGCTTGCCTTGTCTCGCCCATTCCCCAGCAAGGTTCAGCGCCAGCGTCGTCTTGCCGACGCCGCCCTTCTGGTTGAGGAGCGCGACGATCATCGGTCCGCCTCCGGTCCGGCATCGAGAGGCGGCTCGGACACGAATCCGGTGCCTGTGATCGACCGCATGGCGCGGATGAATGAGTCGCCGATAAACGGCAAATCCCGTTCCACGATTAAAGGAACGCGAGTCCACGATTTGAGGAACCGTTCATTCATTGCCGGCTCCATCTTTGTCTTTGGAAACCAACGGCAATTCGGTTCGCGTTTCCTGGAGCGGGTTCACGAAACCTCGCCCCGGTTCGCGAAACCCGGCACCCCGACAGGAGTTTTCCCCAGTCCCCGGGCCCAAAAGAAAGTTATTCTTATTGTTAGACTCTAAGTTAAGGGCCGGAATCGCCGTTTCAGGCCAAAGACTTAACTGCGGTTTTTGCGTGCGATCTCCCGATAGGGCTGCGTTTGATCTCCCGACAGTCGCTGCGTGTGATCTCCCGATCGGATCCACAGCACTATCCACAGGTGTCGGAGATTGGGGCGCCGGCAGGATCCGCAGCAGTTCGCGCGGGCCCTCTCTTTCGATACGCAGGCGATAACCGGGCAACGGCTGGCGCAGGGCGATGCGCCGCACCTGCAAGGCGAAGTCGGAGACGCGGGCGAGGCTGCCGGACTTGTGGTGCAGATGGCGGATCTCGAAGAGCCAGCCGCCAGGCTGCCGGCCGGCATGCTTGCGCGCGACGCGGTAAAGCCAGCGCTCAATCCCGCCCTTCAGCCGGAAATAGGCCGGGTCGATCGAAAGCACCAGCGAGCGATCGATGACGCCGCGATAGAACCAGTCGGGCAGGACGAACTCCATGCCCTCGACGCAGCCATCCTGGCGCGTGAGCTCTTCCCATTCGTTGATCCAGGAAAACTGGTGCCGCCTCCAACGGCTGTCGTTGCGGATCGTCGTTCGGATCGAGGTCGACTGCAGCCGCGTCAGCGCGCCCTTGAGGAGCTTGTAATCGCTCGCCCCGGTCCGGCGACCGATCGCGGTCAGAAGCTGATAGGGCGTGAACCGCAGGAAGCGCGAGGTTCTGAGCCCGAGGTTTTCCGCCTCGACGATCTGGCTGGCAGCCCAGATCAGGATATCAGCGTCCCAGATCGTCGCCATGCCGTGGTCGGCTACGGCGAAAACCTCGACCCGCACATTCCCCGCCTCATAGAGGATCGGGGTGATGCGGCGCGACTTCGTGAGCGAGAAGAAGGGCCGCTCCATCAGGTCGCGCTGATCGCGGGGACTGGCATCGCCCGTGGCGATGATAAAGGGATCGAGCTTCTGGCGCTCGGAGCCGGACAGGCGGTGAAGGGACATGTCGCGCCTCACCGTCCGAAGTTGCGCGTGCGCGCGTCCGCCGGCGCCTGGTGCCGCTTGGCGGGCAGCACGGCGCCGCGCGGATCGGTGGTCGAGGTAACCGCCCCGCGATTGGCCCAGGCCTGCAGATCATCGACCGAATAGACCACGCGCCCGCCGAGCTTGTGATAGGCGGGGCCGGTGCCATAGGTGCGGTGCTTTTCGAGGGTGCGTGCCGACAGGCTCAGGAAATGCGCGGCCTCCTTGGTGCGCAGGTAGCGCGGGGGAAGATCGGTCGGTCTGGGATGCATGGGACGCGTCTCCGTGCTGATCGTGACTGCCGCGTCGAAGGGGCGGCTGATGACGGTCACGATGGCGGAGAGGCACGGCGTGGATGGAGTGCGAAGATGGCCGGGCCAAATTCGCACACCGGCTCGGGCATGGAGATGGCTTATGGTCGTCGGCGATGATGACGAAGCAGTCCGCGATACCCGCCCGCCACCAGGGCATTGGCGTCCCGAAGCAGGGACATGACCGCGTAACGGTGCGAGGACACCTGCCATTCGTCGCGGCCCATGGTTCCCAGGCGAAAGAGGGTCCGCGCGATCTCGAGGAGCGTCGCACCGCTCCGCCTTCCGTCAAAGGCCTGCAGCATGGTCCGGTGTCGCCGCCGCTGTTGCCGGGTCAATCGTCTGTCAGGCGGAATGGCGCGGCCATGAAGGCTCGCGAGCAGGCGGTAGACGGCGTCGAGCCGATCGAAGCCCTCGGGTGCGAGCGGGATCAGCGCGACGCTGCCGGAAACGTCCAGGCCCGCGACAAGGGACGTCAGCTGAAGTCGCTCGCCGTTGGCGAGGCTGAGGAGCCGATTGCCGTTGTCATCCTCGCCGTCCGGCCCGGATCGTCCATTATCGGCACCGCGCGGCATGCCGGTCCCCGTCGCGAGCGGCGGCGGAACCTCGTCGAGGACGATGACGCTCGTGTCCTCTTCGGGCAGCCAGAGAACGTTCGCCTCAGGGGCTGCCTCTTGGGGATCGAGCGGGACAAAACAACCCCCAGTGCCGACGGATTTCCTCCATCAGCGATTGTTCGCTGTCATCGGCGGCGGTCAGGGCCTCAAAATCACGATCGTATGCCTCGTTCCGGCGCAGCCATTCCCAGGCCATGTCGGACGCGGTCAGATCCTCGGCATACGCATACTCGGCCGAAGACCACCATTGGGACGGATCAAGTAACAACTGGGTCCCCCTTGATCTCCATACAACATCAGGCGGAGCGAGGTTTCCCGGAAAAGTTGTCTTACTGAAGGTTCGCTCTCGGCACGGAGCGATGCGCCTGCGGCATCACCGCGGCTTCGGACGCTGGCTTTCGCGGACCAGTTCGCGATAGCCCTGTTCGGTCATCCAGCGGGCCCGGGCGAGATGGCTGTCATGCATCCTGCGACAGCGCTCTGGATCCTGATCGGGATCCATCCCGAACAGGATGCGAACGACCTCCCGCCAATCCGCCCCGTCCCGTTCCGCATCGAGGATGCGCAGGTATAGCACCATGTGGTCCCGGTCGTAGCGCGTCAGCTCCGGCCCGGGAGGCGGTTCGTCAAGAAATTCGGATCCTGTTTTCCCCATCAGCACTGCAATATCGCATACGCAGCCGTGACCCGCCAAGTGCGCGCACCCTGGGGCATTGACGTGTCTTCAGCTTGATCGGGAGGTGTCTTGCGGAATTCCATCATGATGCAGCAGTACGCCCTCGCCCTTGTCCGTGGACAGGAGAACGATGCCCGCCGCTTCCAATGCCCGTCTGACCTGATCGCGCGTCGTCTCATAGACCTCAAGCCGGTTTTCGGATTCGAGGCGCTTGAGCGCGGTCAGGGATACCCGGGCTTTGTCGGCGAGCGTCTCCTGTGTCCATCCAAGCAACGCGCGCGCGGCCCGCGACTGTCGGGCGGTGATCATGCATGATCACCTCCCATCGCAACCTGTGCGCACGCCAGAACTACGACTATTATAGTCGCTCTTGGATCGAGTTACCACACAGAAGACGTTGAAAACAAGCGAAAGCGCCCTCGGCGGCGCGAACTGATTCGGATCGGCGTCGGCAACGTCTCGGTGCCAGCGCCGAACGGTGACAGCAGAAGAGGCTCGGCGGCCTGCGCCGCCGGGCCTCTGGTCTTCCGCCTCAGAACGGCACGTCATCGTCGTCGATGAACTTGCCGTCCTCGTTCTCGGACTGCTTCGCCCGGCTCAGGAAATCGACCGTCTCGGCGATGATCTCGCAGCCGTAGCGGTCGACGCCCGCCTGATCGGTCCACTTGGTGTAGTGGATACGGCCCCGGACCAGGACCTTCATGCCCTTCTCGCAATACTGCTGGACCGTCTTGGCGAGGCCGTTGAAGCAGGTGATGCGGTGCCATTCGGTGTCCTGGACGCGGTAGCCGTTCTCGTCGCGGACGACCTTGCCTTCGGAGTAGCGCGGGCGCGAGGTGGCAAGGGTGAAGTGGGTGATGGAGGTGCCGCCCTGGGTGGTGCGGATTTCCGGGGCCTGACCGATGTTGCCGGCGAGGATGACGATGTTCTGCATTTTCAAGTCTCCGTTGCTTCAACCGGAGGGACCGTCCCTCCGATGATGCCCGGCCAAGACCGTCGGGAGAGGCCTGCACGGGTGCCTTGCGCATCCGCTCGACCCCTAAGGCGGAACGGGGTGCGGGCAGGTGCGGCACGCGCCAACACGGGTCCCGCCGCCGGGGTTGCCGGCCGAAACCGAACGGGCTTAGGGGATCAGTGAAGAGGAGGGACAGGGTCTTTCGGGAAGCGTCCTCGGAGACGGGGTGCGGAAAAATCATCCCGCTGGCAGGAATTCATCGGCAGCCCCCACCCGCCCCACTCACAAGTGCCAGCGACAGGCCCTTCTTCATCCGCCACCGGCGGCGTGACTTCCGCGGTCAGGAGTGATCGCGAGAACGGTATCGGGCTTGGACACCACGCACCGCGTCTTGCGGAAACAGTCTCGAAACGGCTCACACTTCGCGGGAATGCATGAAGTCTAGGTCCGGCGCAGTGGCGGCACCCACCAATTCGTTCCGGCGTGCGTCGCCCCCCGGGGCACTGCAGCGATTATCACCTCAACGAATTCAGCAGCCGGCCCGAGCGCGCCAGAACCATGCGGATGGGCACAGACCGGTTGTTGCTCGCTTGGGAACGGAAGGTCCTAAGGTCCTGGCGCGGGTGCCCGGCATCTGTATCGTGCGACGCACCGGACGCCTCGGCAGGCCACCCGCTCGTGCCTGATCACCGTGACAACACATCCTCGCCGAGCGCGCTGAGATTGATCATCGCGGCGACAGCCACGATCAACCCGCAGGTTCCGCAGAGGAGGTTGAGCGCGATCGCGGAGTCGAAGGCATATTTAGCAAGCCCATGGGCGAGCGCATAGCCGGCGACCGCCGCCGGTGCGGCGAACACGGCGAGCGCCGCCAGGCGCAGAAACGGGTTCCTAGCAAAGCCCAGAACAGCGATCACCAGAACGACGGAGAATGCCGCGCCACCAAGCGCGGCCAGAACCGACAGGCCAAAGCCCGCGCCCGCGGCGTGGACATGCTGGAACGCCGAGATCCCGACCATGACCGGCAGCGCGTAGATCGCGAAGTTGAAGGCGAGCACGCAGAGCGTGACGGAAAGCGAGATGGCGAGCAGAATAAGCGTCATGACAGCCTCCGGCGTCAGTGATTTCCAGGGATCACGACAGGCTGCCGATGCGTACGCTCCGCCTGCGACTATGCTGCTTCGCCGGTTCTGCAAGTCTGGTCATATGACCCCGGGACGATGTCCGGGGTCAAGGGTGCCAGAATCGAAAAGCGGCGCTCAGGCGCCACCCTGGTATTTCATGACGGGGATGCCGAGCTTGCGGGCCTTGTCGGCGAGGTTTTCCTGGATGCCCGTGCCGGGGAAAACCAGGACGCCGATCGGGAGCGCGTCCAGCATGGCGTCATTGCGCTTGAACGGCGCGGCCTTGGCGTGCTTGGCCCACTCGGGGCGGAAGGCCACCTGCGGCACCTTGCGATGATCGGCCCAACGGGAGGCGATGAGTTCAGCGCCCTTCGGCGAGCCGCCATGGAGCAGCACCATGTCCGGGTGTTTGGCATGAACCTGGTCGAGCCTTGACCAGATCAGGCGGTGATCGTTGAAGTCCGCCCCGCCGGTGATGGCGACCTTCGGCCCCTGTGGCAGCAGCATCTCGGCCTCGGCCCGGCGTTTGGCGGCCAGGAAATCCCGGCTGTCGATCATCGCCGAGGTGAGGTTGCGGTGGCTGACCCGCGAGCCATTGCGGGGTTGCCAAGGTTTGCCCTGATGGCGCTCGAACCCTTCGACGGCGAGGTCCCGGAAGAGCTCCAGCGCGTTCCTGCGCTCGATCAGGCTCTGCCCCTCGGCGATCAGGCGCTCCAGTTCGACGGATTTCACCTCGGAGCCGTCCTGTTCCCGCTGCAGCCGGCGCTGCGCCTGCTCGTTGTCGTCGAGCTCCCGCTCGCTGCGCGTCGTGGCGCGATGGAAGAGATTGACCGTGCCCCAGAGCAATTCGCTGAGCTCGGGTTCGAGGCGCGTATCCTCGAGCGTCGCGATCAGGGCGTCGAAGATGTCGGCGACGGCGCTGGCGACCATATTGCCCTCGGGGAGCGGTCTCGGATCGGGTTCGTCCTGGAACGGAAGCCAGCCGTAAAGCTGGAGTTCAGTGAGGGCATGATCGGTCTGGGAAGAGCTGTGGATCGGTTCGTTGCCTGCCATGTCGTCCTGATAGGTCATTTCGGGGTTCCTTCGTCGGGTGAGCCGCGCCCATCGCGGCCTTCATGGCAGCGACCAGCCCACAGGCAGGACGGTTTGGCAGCCCGAGCATGCGAGGGCCCTGATGGCCAAGCGCGGCTATCTTGCCTCGCGATGCAAAGCGCGCCGCAGGCGCGCGGCGGAAAATAGCCGGAGCGCGGCCATTGCCCGACCGTCCCGCTTGTGGGCCGCATGCCCTCTCAAGAAGGCCGCGGGCGCCGACCCGTCCGATGGAGGAAGACCGGGAGGACCGGACATGACAGGAGGACGGCGACCGTCGAGCCACCGTTCCGACCTCTCTCGCCCTCACGCTGCCAGAAAGCGCAGCGCGTCCTCGGGATGAAACCGAAGCCGCAGCCGCTCCCGCAGGGTTGCCACGCCATCGCGCCTCAGATCGTCATTGAAGTCGCCCGACCGCGGGGTCAGGGCCAGTGCCTCGATCCCGACCTCGGCAGCTCTGCCGAGCAAGGCCTGCCGCGCGCCCTCGCCCGCTGGATCGCGGTCACGCAGGACATAGAGCCGCCTGAGGCCCTGCGGGAACAGGATGGCGGCGAGATGCGCCGCCGAGAGCGCCGCCAGCACCGGCAGTCCGGGAAGAGCCGAGCGGACCGAGAGCACCGTCTCGATCCCCTCGCCGGCTGCGAGCACATCTTGCGACGCCCCGAAGCGCACCCCGTGGCCGAGCAGCTCTCCCATCGCCCGCCTTGGCGTCTCGACCTCCGCTTTGCCAGAGCCGTCCGCGGCAAGCCAGGTGCGATGCGCGCCGGTCTGGCGCCCGGCGAGATCGGTCACGGCGGCGATTGTCGCCGGGATCTGTCGGGTCGCGCCACCATGCTCCGGCCGGTAGTAGCAGGTCGGATGGAACCGCAGGTTTGCGCTTTCGTGCAAAGCCGTAATGCCGCGATTGCGCAGATACGTTTCCACGAGCGAACCGGGGATCGGTTGCGACATTGCGAACAACCGCCGCGCCGCTGCCGCTGAACCAGACGGAACCGGTGACGGTTGCCGGGACCGCGGCTGCTGCCTCGGCCCCGAATGCGGCAGGCTCAGGAAGCGACGCGCTTCCTCGGTCACATCCCTGACGTCGTTGAGACCGCAGCTTTCCCGGATCACATCGAGGAGGTCGCCATGTTCGGCCGTCGCGGCATCCGTCCACTTTCCAGAAGCGCCCTTGCCACGGTCCGGCCCGCTGAGCCGGACGAACATCGACCGGCCCGGCGAGCCCTGGACATCCCCCACCAGCCAGTAACGGCCGGATTTTTTTCCGGCCGGCAGATAGTGGCGGCAGACCGCTTCGGCCTCTCTTGCGAGACGCGCCGCAAGGTCGGAGGCGTCAGCGCGGGACATCACGCCGCCTCGCGATCCGAGACACGCTCGATCGGCCAGGCGTCGATCAGCTTGCCGACCGCCTCCGCCCCGCGCTCGTCGACCGGCACGAAGAAGCGCAGCATCCAGGAGATGATCTCCGAGAAGAGCCCGAACGCCTTGAGCCGCTCACGCATTCCTTCGGTGAAGCCGCAGAGCTCGATCCGGTTGGCGCCCATGACGCGGACCCGCCGGAGTTGCAGCCCTTCGGCCAGGTCCAGAATCGTGCGACCGTCGACCAGCGCGGCGTGGGCTTCCGCGGGAGACAGCGTCACCGACCCCGTCGAGGCGGCATTGGCCGCCCAGGCTGGCGAGACACGGCGGCCGATGATGCGCTCGCCCTCGTCGGTCTGCAGCCGATAGACCCGTGTCGACTCGTTCGGCAGACGCTTCCAGACCGGCAGGAGCAGACCGCAGACCATGTGCAGCGTGGTCTCGGTGAATTTGGGAACCTCCGACAGTTCGCGGTTCCAGACCGAGGCGAAGGCCACGCGGTCCACCTCTTGCCAATGGCTGCCGCTGAGCGCCTGGAGCGAGAGATGGCTGAGCTCCATCGGCCGGATCAGCCGGACGCGGCGCTCGATGTCGCCATCGTCGAGCATCATGGATGGCGCCGGCACCTGAACGGCCGCCCGCCCGGACTTGCCGTTGATCAGCAGCCTGGCGCCAGGCTCCGCGCCCGCGCGGGCAATCGCTTCGTCCAGCGGGATCGGCCGGTTGCGGCGCCTTTCAGCGATGCTGAGAAGCCGGGTTTCCGCGCCGGTCGCCGGATGGGTATGGATCGTCCGGCGATCGGTGACTACGAAGCTCTCCGCCACCAGCGTTTCCAGCCCGACGTCATAGGTGCCGCTGGCGATCGCCCCCTCCACCCTGGCGTCGAGAAGTTGCTCGAAGGCGGCAAAGAGGATGCCCTGGAGCTCGATGGTCAGCGCCAGCAGCCGGTTGAGGAAAGTGGTGATCGGCGGCAGATCATCCTTGATGCCGTTCGAATCCGTCAGCTTCAGGCCGGTGGCGGTCTCGAACCGTTCAAGCGGGCAGCCCTCGATCCTGCCGCGCACGATCAGCAGATAGAGCTGGCGCAGCGCGTCGCGGGCGTAAAAACTCTCCAGATTGTCCTCCGGGCGAAACAGCCCCTGGCCGCCGGTCTGGCGCTGGCCTCGCGTAATCGCGCCGAGCGTGTCAAGCCGACGGGCGATGGTCGACAGAAACCGCTTTTCCGCCTTCACATCCGTCGAAACCGGCCGGAACAGCGGCGGCTGCGTCTGATTGGTGCGGTTGGTCCGCCCGAGCCCCTGGATCGCGGCATCCGCCTTCCAGCCAGGCTCGAGCAGGTAATGAACCCTTAGCCGCCGGTTCCTCGCCGACAGGTCGGCGTGATAGCTGCGCCCGGTGCCGCCGGCATCCGAGAAGACGAGGATGCGCTTGAGGTTGTCCATGAAGGCGGACGCCTCGGCGAGGTTGGCAGAGGCCGCCCGGCTTTCGACAGCAAGGCGATCGCCCTTCCTCACGATGCGCCGCGAACGGCCCGTTACCTCGGCAACCGTGTCCGCGCCGAAGCGCTGGACGATCTGGTCGAGCGCACCGGGGACTGGCGGCAGCGCGGCGAGCCGCTCGATCAGGTCGTCGCGCCGGGCAACCGCCTCGCGGCATTCGACGGGCTGACCATCTCGGGTGACCGGGCGCGACGAGAGGTTGCCCTCGCTGTCGGTGAAGGGCTCGTAGAGCTGCACCGGGAAGGAATGGGCGAGATAGTCGAGAACATATTCTCGCGGGGTGATGTCCACCCGGACGTCATTCCATTCCTCGGTGGGGATTTCGGCCAGCCGGCGCTCCATCAAGGCCTCGCCCGTGGAGACGATCTGGATGACCGCGGCATGGCCCGCCTGCAGATCGCGCTCGATCGAGCGGATCAGGGTCGGTGTCTTCATCGAGGTGAGCAGATGGCCGAAGAAACGTTGCTTGGCGCTCTCGAAGGCGGAGCGGGCAGCGGATTTCGCTTGCCGGTTGAGCGTACCCTCCCCGCCGGTGATGTTGGCGGCCTCCATCGCCGCATCAAGATGGTTGTGAATGACGGCGAAGGCGCCGGCATAGGCGTCGTAGATGTGGCGCTGCTCGGCCGTGAGCCGGTGCTCGACCAGCTCGTATTCGACGCCGTCATAGGAGAGCGAACGGGCGGTGTAGAGCCCGAGCGACCTCAAATCGCGGGCCAGCACCTCCATCGCCGCGACTCCGCCCTCCTCGATCGCTTCGACGAACTCTGCTCTTGTCGCGAACGGGAAATCCTCGCCACCCCAGAGGCCGAGCCGCTGCGCATAGGCGAGATTGTGGACATTGGTGGCACCGGTGGCCGATGCATAGACCACGCGGGCGTCGGGCAGTGCGTGCTGCAGGCGCAATCCCGCGCGCCCCTGCTGGGAGGGTGAGACATCGCCCCGTTCGCCCTTGCCCCCGCCGGCGTTCTGCATGGCATGGCTCTCGTCGAAAATGATCACTCCATCGAAATCCTCCCCGGCTTCGGCGCCGAGATCGGACTTCAACCATTCGATGATCTGCTTCACCCTGGAAACCTTGTCGCCGCGATCGTCGGAGCGCAGCGTGGCATAGGTGGTGAACAGGATGCCTTCTCTGAGCGTGATGGCCTTGCCTTGCGGGAAGCGCGACAGCGGCGTGACCAGCAGCCGCTCCATGCCGAGTGCCGACCAGTCGCGCTGCGCGTCTTCGATCAACTTGTCGGATTTGGAGATCCAGACGGCCTTGCGGCGGCCGCGCAGCCAGTTGTCGAGGATGATCGCGGCCGACTGGCGGCCCTTGCCCGCGCCGGTGCCATCGCCGAGCATGAAGCCGCGGCGGAACCGGAAAGCGCCGCCGGCCCCTTCGGGCGCAGCCTGGACCAGATCGAAGGTCTCGTCGACGGTCCAACTGCCGACGAGATGACCGGAATGGGCCTCACCCGCATAGACCACCGTCTCGAGCTGCGCGTCTGACAGCAGCCCGTCGGTGACGGCATTCGCCGGAAGCATCGGCCGGTGGCTCGGCTTAGGCGGCGCGACGGATGCCATCGCCGCCGACTGCACCAGGTTTGTGGGATGGGCCTGAGAACCGGGAATACGGATCGACTGCAATCCGTAGGCTTCGTAGATCGCGTCGGTGAGCCCGGCGCTATCGGGCGGAGTCCAGTCGACGGTCTCATAGGTCAACTCGACGCCCTCGGGATCCGCGACAACGGGCCTCGCCAGACGCGGTGTTGCCGGGCGCGCCGGAGATCCACGCAGAGTCTGAGACTTGGCGGAGCGAGGTGACTGCGGAACCTCGGGAAGCGAAACCGGTAGCCGCGGTGGAACCTGGTTCTCGATCCAGCCGAGCAGAGTGGAGACGTCCGGCGCCATGCCTGGCGAGGTCGGGAAGCTCGTGGGATCTTCGGCCGGCGCCTTATCGATGACGGTGAGCCGGGTCGGGAAGGTCGTCCCGTGTTTCGCGTAAGCCGAGCCGACGATCGCGGCGGAGAACACGACAGTGCCGCGCTTCTGCAGGCGGACAAAGGCCTCGCGCCAGCCGGGCAGCTCCGGGCCGACATTGGCCCCGGTGATCGTCACCAACCGCCCGCCCGGCGCGAGGCGGTTGAGCGCCGAGGCGATGTGCCGGAAGCCGGCATCGGCGACACGGCCGGAGACGTTCGCGAGCGCCGTGAACGGCGGGTTCATGATGACGACGGAAGGCACCAGCGCCGGATCGAGATGATCGTCGATCTGCGCCGCATCGAACCGCGTGACGTCATGGGCCGGAAAGAGGGAAGCGAGCAGGTCGGCGCGGGACGCCGCAAGCTCGTTGAGGATCAGCGATCCGCCCGCGATCTCGGCCAGAACCGCCATCAGGCCGGTGCCGGCCGACGGTTCCAACACCCTGTCGGTGGCGGAAACACGAGCCGCCGTCAGCGCCGCAAGGCCCAGGGGAACAGGCGTACTGAACTGCTGGAGCGCCTGGCTTTCCTCGGAGCGGCGCGTGTGCGTCGGCAGCAGCGCCGCGATCTTTTCCAGCACGCAAAGCCGTGCAGCCGGCGTTCCGGCCTTACGGAAAACCGCCTTGCCGTATTTGCGCAGGAACAGAACCGTCGCCGCCTCGCAGGCGTCATAGGCGCTCTTCCAGTGCCAGGCGCCCGACGCATCGGACGCGCCGAAGGCCGTCTCCATCGCGACACGCAACATGGCGGCGTCCACGCGCTGACCTTGTTCGAGATGGTTGAGGAGATCATGGGCGGCGGCCAGGATGGCGGGCGCATGGGCGATGGGCGTGGCCGGAACGGTCACGGGTGTGGTCATGTTCATGAGAGGAATTCCTCGAGAGCAGCAACGGGAAAGCCCGGCCAGCGCTCTCTCGACCGCCCGGGCTCACCCCGTCCCGGCGGCCCTCTCGCTCTCTGGGCAGAAGAAATCGCGCCGCACTGGAGGGGGGGCGCGATTGGATTACAGACAGATCAACGGTCGTCTTCGGGCAGCGCGAGGCGAGCCCTCGCTTGTCGAACGGCCTTCAATAGCCGGCGCGAAAAGGCCGGCAGGCGCAACAGCTCCCTGTCGCTCATGCCGTCAGTCTGCGTAAGCCGGGTGAAATTGTCACGTCGCAAGCGTTCCACGAACAGCTTCGACAGACCGCTATTTTCCAGAAGATCGGGATCATTGTCTGGCAGGTTGGTGAATTCGGTATCGGGATTCATGGTCACATCTTTTCTCGTTGAAATGCGCGAAACAGGTATCGTCACCGCCAGGATGTGGCGACCCGGCAGAAATGCCGGGCTTTTGCCGCGGCAGGGCCGGAACCGAACTACGACACGCAGGCGAAGCGGGGGAGTTTCAGCCAGGAAGCTATGGAGGCAGATGCATCGCGGCGATGCGGACCCGCCGCGGCAAGGGCCGGCGAGTGCGGCGGGGAATCGGGGCTCGATTGCCCCGACAGGCCCCGAGGCGATCGCCTCACGCGAAGGGATCGATCTCGAACATCACGGCCACCTCGTCGCCCTCGATTTCTTCGGCGGGTAAGGCGCCGAAGGATCCGTCGCCGGCCTGGAATACCACGATGGAGACCATCAGCGTGGCGGCGAGGCTGGCTGCGAAGGCGGTGGCGTCATGAAGGGTCATTGTTCCGGCTCCTGTCTTTGGAGGCGGGGGACCATCCCCCGCGCGACAGGCGCCCGAAGTGTCTAATCGAGGATGGCAATCACCGCGTGCGTTCGGGCCCGTCCCGAATGCGCGCGGCGGCACGCTCGCGTAAGCCGACCCATGCGGGTTGAATGCCAAAGCCTCGTTCACACCAAGGTCAGCGAATGGAAGCGGGGATGGCTTCCGCATCTGTCAGAAGCCGGAAAGCCGGAAATGCTTTTGCACGGCCGCATCGACCTTCAGCCAGCCGTTCGAGGGCCAAGGCGACGATGCGCAGGAGCGAAGATATAGATCGGGCAAGCAGGCGCATCTCAAGCGGGCACAATGGCCTTGATTTCGCTGGGTCCTCCGATCGGCCCGGTGATCGCTGCCAAACCGACGCCACCCATGAAAAAACCCCGGAGCCTTTCAGCCCCGGGGCATGATCGCGTTACTCGGCCGCCACAAGGGCAGCGTCATCCTGGTCGGCTTCCGCGTTATCGTCCTCGCCATCGTCATCGGTGAGGAATGTCGGAAGAGCCTCATCCGTCCTGCAATTCTCGCTTTCGGTGTCGACCGGCGCGGCCTCGCCATCGTCCAACATACGCAACGGCTCCGGCAGCCAGCCGGTGTCGGCCAGCAGGCGTTCGGCCTCTCTGGCCATGTCGCCCTTCTTGAGATGGTCGATCAGTTGGGCCGGACCTTCGCCGGCGCCTTCCCGAACGGCCTCGAGAATACGGGCCTTGGTGACGCGGCCGAGGTAGTTTTCGGCCGTCGGCCGCCAGCCGGCTTCCACCATGTCGAGCCCGGTCGCACGGGCGAGACGATCGGCCTGGGCGAGACGGGTATGGAGTCCATGCTCGCTGACGCCGCTGGCGCTGTAGGGGTTGGGCTTCTCGTGAAGCGCGTTGACGCCATAGCTGACGCAATGCGCGAGGAGCGCCATGCGGCTGGCCTCATCGAGCGCTGCGAGCCAGTCCCAGAGGGCATCGTCCTCGGCCGGAATGTCCGCCTCCCAGGCTTCGTGTCGCTCGGTCACGGACTTCGCGGACGGACTGTCCTTGAGGTCTTCCGATTGCGCCGGGAAGAAGACATGCTGAACGCCCGCCTGCAGGCATCCCCTCGCCGTGCGATGATGGAAGGTGTCGGACACCAGCCTGTGCAGAAGCACCGTCATGGCAACATGCGGATTGTTGGCGACGGCATCGCGCAACGCGAGCGTGCGATGCGCGGTCAGTTCGGTGAGGAGACGGTCGGGCAGCGGCTTGATGCCGTCGTCCTCTTCTTCCTCCGCTGAAACGCCCTGCCCGCCGATCGTGATGACCGCACGCGGCGTGTCCGTGTCATCCGCTTCCGGGCCTTCCGATTGCGATTGGCCGTCCTCTCCGCTCTCGACAGAGACCTCGTCTTCGGGCCGGACATAGCCGCGTTCGACGACGAGCCCGCCATCATGGCGGATGCTGACGAAAGCGCCCGAGCAGGCGATCCCTTCGGCGTCGTAGTGCACAGGGCGGTTTTCGAAGGCGTCCATTGCTTCCTCGATCTCGCCGAGGCGCACGTCAACTTCGTCGGGAAGCTCGCCGGCTTCGGCGTATTCCGCCTCCAGCGCATCGAACTCGGTGCGCAGCTTCTCGCGCTCGGCGCGCTCGTCATCGGTCAGGTCGATGGTCGTGCCGGTCAGGCGGCGCAGACCGCTGGTATGGCCATAGGGAAAATCGGCCGCGATCTCGATCCATTTCCAACCTTCGGCCGCGATGGTCTCTGCTTCCGCTTTCAGCTTTTCGGCCACGAGGCGCTCAAGCAGCGGCACATTCTTGACCCAGCCGCCATTGTCATCCTCGAAAAGGTCGCGCATGACCGTGCCGCCCGCCTCGACATAGGTGTCCAGACCGATGAAACGCACCCGCCGGTCGGAGGCTCGTACCGCATTCTCGGTCAGCATGCGGCGGATCTGATGGGGTTCCTTGTTCCAGCTGTTCTTCACCGCCTCCCAGACCTGCTCCTGGCGCGCATGATCATCGGTGACGGCGAAGGCCATGAGCTGTTCCAGAGTCATGCCGTCCTGGGCATAGACCTCGAGCAGCGCGGGCGCGACCGAGGTGAGCCGGAGACGCTGTTTGACGACCTGGGCGGTGACGAAGAAGGCAGCAGCGATTTCCTCGTCCGACATTCCCTTCTCGTGCAGGCTCAGGAAGGCGCGGAACTGGTCGAGCGGATGGAGCGGCGCCCGCTCGATATTCTCGGCGAGCGAGATCTCGTCGATCAGGATGTCGCCGGACGCGTCGGAAACCACGCAGGGCACCGGGGCGGTCTTGTTGAGACGCTTCTGCTTGACGAGCAGTTCCAGCGCGCGGAAGCGCCGGCCGCCGGCGGGTACCTCGAACATGCCGGTTTCCTTGCCGTCGTCATCGAGAACGGGCCGGACATGCAGGCTCTGGATGAGACCGCGCCGAGCGATGGACTCGGCGAGCTCCTCGATCGAGGCACCCGCTTTCACACGGCGGACGTTCGACTGGCTGAGGGTCAGCTTGTTGAAAGGAATGTCGCGCGAGGACGACAGGGTGATTTTTTGATTGGCAGGTGCCATGATCTTTTTCTCCGCGACGGGCGCTGAGAGCCTCTCTCTCAACTTTCAATCCGTCGCGAAAACCCCTTCCCTCCTCTCGCTCTGCGGGCTGCGAGGCCGGTAACCCGTGACCAGAGGCGAGCAGTCCGGAGAACCGGGCGCCAATATAACCGGGCATCTCAGATTTCGCCGCGAGCGCGCAGGCTGACCTCCCGGCCGAAACCGACGATGATGTGGTCATGCAATGACAGCCCCAGAACCTTGCAGCCCTTCTGGATTTCCTTCGTCATCGTGATGTCGGCGCGCGATGGTTCGGGATCGCCGGACGGATGATTGTGGACGAGGATCAGCGCCGTCGCGTTGACCTCAAGGCCGCGCTTCAGGGCTTCCCTCAGATAGACCGGAACGTGATCGACGGTGCCGGTCGCGAGGCATTCATCCGAAATGAGCCGGTTCTTCTTGTCGAGATAAAGCACATGAAACCGCTCCACGTCGCCTCGGATGGTGAGAGCGCAATAGTCCAGCACCGCCTGCCAGGACGACAGAACCGGATTCTGGTTGAGGCGGCGCAGCAGGATCTGGCGCGCTTCGTAGATGACCACCTGCTCTTCGGCCAGGAGCGGTGCGGATTGCGGCTTCATACCAAATGTCTTCTGATGTCGGTTCATTGTGGCGTCTCCCGACGGGCGGCAGGCCGTTGCCGATGCTCTCAACCCGTCACGAGAAGACGCGCCGCCCTCTTGCTCCAAGAAGGCAGCGCCAGAAAGATGAAAGCCGGCAACACGCTTTCACGCGTCTCCGGCTTTCCGGAACTCAGGCCACGCGGTCGAGCAGCTTCTTCGCCCTACCCTCCATCTCCAGACGCGCATCCTGATGCGGCTTGCCGCGGGCAACCGCTGTGATGCCCTGCACGAAATCGAAGACGCTTTCGGGAGGTCTCCCCTCCTCGGCGAGCACCGTGTCGATGATCTTGCCCGTCTCGGCCCTAGAGAAGCCGCGCTTGCGCAGGAAGCCGGTGCGGTCGTCGTCATCACGGGCCACGATCTGCTCGCGGGCGGCCTTGATGCCGTTGATGAACGGCGCGGGCGAGGAATTGGCGAAGTTCTGGAGCGCCGGCGCCGCCTCGTGGGCAAAGCGGGAAGCCGCGTATTTCGAGTGGCGGATGGTGATCTCCTGAAAATCCTCGACGCCCCACAGATTCCTGTTCTGGCATACGGCGCGCAGGTAGAAGCTGGCGATGCCGAGCGTCTTGGCGCCGACCTCGGAGTTCCAGCAGTAGAACCCACGGAAGAACAGGTCGGGCGAGCCGTCCGGCAGCTTGCCCGCCTCGATCGGATTCATGTCGTCGACCAGGAACAGGAAGATATCGCGATCCGACGCATAAAGCGTGGTCGTGTCCTTGGTGATGTCGACGCCGGGGTTGTAGACGCCACTCGACCAGTCGAGTGTACCCGGCACTTTCCAGCGGGTGTCGCCAGTGCCATTGCCGGCGATGCGCTGGACCGCCTCACTCAGCTCAAAATCGTGGATCCTCCCGTAGTCCGGACCGGTCACGGCCCGCAGATCGACGCGGCCGTTGTCGGTTTCAAGCGTCTTGATTTGCTCACCACGATGCGAAGATAGGCCGTATTGCAAATTGATCCCGGCCAAGGCCGCCGGCAGCTGGCGCAGGTAGGAAGCGGGTGCGCCGACCATGCTCGCCAATTGTCCGAACGACCAATGCGTCGGTGCGACCGGCGCGTCCGCCTCCGGCAGGATCAGCGAGAGCCGTTCGGGATCGGCGCGGTTGGCTTCGACATGGATCAGCGCACTCTCGACCACGCGTGTGCGGCTACGGTCAGAGCGCTCGCGTACGGCGCGGGTCAGCTCGTCAAGCGACAGAAAACGCTCGTCATCCGGGCGCGAGAACCATTCGGACGAGACACGGCCGATCCGCTCACCGCGGTTGGCGTCCACACGGTAGCCGCCGCGTGTATCTCGCTGGCCATCGAGAACCTCGATCTGGGTCATGGGGAAATCTCCGCGACAGGCGCCGGAGGCCTTTCCTCCAGCCCTCAACCCGTCGTGAAGTCACAGGCCCAACTCTCACTCTCTGCGAGATCTGGTTCAACGAAGAGGCGGCCCGGAGTTCGCGACCAGATTGAGAGAGACTAAATGATCTTTCCGATTTCAACGCTGCGCTATCCTGCTTCACGCTGCGTTGTCGGCCCCCTTCTCCCTTGCGACTATGCCTGCTTGAGTGCAGAACCATGAACACTGCATTCCTGCTCATGGCGATGTATTCTGGCCGTCCTGTTATCCCCGCTGAGGACGTGGCGCGGGACTTTTTCGGCCTGACCACCGACAAGTTCATCCGCAAAGTGTCCGCCGGCGACATCGCGTTGCCCCTCGTCCGGATGGAGGCATCGCAAAAATGCGCAAAGGGAGTGCATCTCAATGACCTCGCCGACTACGTAGATAAGCGAAGGGCTGCAGCTGTTAAGGAATGTCTGCAACTGCAAGGCCAGTGACGGCTCGCTACAGCGACACAGCCTTAAGACGCCATGATTGATGCTTGGATACCCGTGCGGCGGTTTCGGGACCTGAAGCCACGTGCGCAGTTTGGCAAACTCCACGTCTGACACGTCAACTGCGGCTACTGCACATTCACAGATGCAACAGAGCATAAAGCACAGACCGGAGCCGGCACAGCCCGGATGGTGCAAGTTCGCCGTGCGCGACATCAAATCACTCGCCGCGCAGCCGAACCAGACCAGTCTCGAAGCGAGGTTCGTCAGACCGTATCCAGTCGATTGTACTGTCGATCACTGCCAATCCGTCAGACCGGAGAGCGCATTCCCATACTATGCCCACGCGCCATCCAGCCTGTCGGAGCAGTTCGATCTGGCGACGATCACGCTCGACATTCCTTCGGAATTTTTCCGACCAAAAGTCTGCGTTCGAAGTTGGCACTGAACACCAGTGACAACCTTCGTGACGATGCCAGAAGCAGCCATGTACAAAAATGACTGCGCGAAACTTCGGCAATACGAGGTCGGGCTTGCCCGGCAACTTTGCATCATGCAGCCGAAACCGAAAGCCCGCACGGTGAAGCCCCTTCCGCAAGAGCATTTCTGGCTGCGAATTCTTGCCGCTGATCCCCGACATCATTCTTGATCGCGTGACCGGATCAACTACATCAGCCATGAATTGAGTCCTGTATTTCTGACGCCAGAATGTTATTCCTTCATGATGACTTGCGGGTTCTGGGAAGCGTGATTCTTGTCAGCATATTCAGTTGTGGACATTTTTGCAGGCCCGGGCGGGCTTGCCGAGGGATTTTCAAGCGTTCGTCGGGAAGATGGAAACCCTGCGTTCGGCTTGGCGCTGTCGATTGAAAAAGAGGCAGCGGCACACTCGACGCTGCAACTACGCGCCTTCCTGCGACAGTTCGATGGAACGTTTCCCGACTGCTACTACGACTTCATCAACGAAGGTGGAGAAGAGCCGAACTGGGCCGCATTGTTTCCGGATCAATGGACCGCCGCATCGCGGGAAGCGTGGCAACTCGAACTTGGCAAGGAAGACCCCGAGTTCAGGCTGAATGCCCGGATCGACGAAGTTCGCGAAGAGGCGAACGGAAACACGGTTCTCATTGGCGGTCCTCCCTGCCAAGCATATTCCCTCGTAGGGCGCGCTCGCAACCAGGGCAAAGAGGGGTACATTGCGAGCAAGGACAAGCGACACTTCCTCTATCAGGAATACATCCGCATACTCGACCGTCTGCGGCCTGCGGCGTTCGTCATGGAAAACGTCAAGGGCATGCTGTCTTCTTCGGTCGACGGCGAAAACAAGATCATCGATATGGTGCTCGATGATCTTCGCGGCGAACGGCGCGGTAGCGAGCGCTATCGACTTATAGCGCTTTCGCCGCACCGCCGTCGCCAGCTCGATCTGGACAGTTTCGAGCCTCGCGCTTCAGATTTTGTGATCAGAGCGGAAGACTTCGGAGTTCCGCAGGCTCGACATCGTGTCATTGTCGTCGGATTGCGCGAGGATCTCGCTGCCGGTATCCCCGAACATGCCTTGTCCGATGTCATGGTGCGTCACAATCTGGCGGCAACCGTCGGCCATGTCATCGACGGCATGCCGAAACTGCGGAGTGGTCTCAGTCGAAGAACCGACACCGCTGAAGAATGGAGACAGGTCGTCACCGATGCCATGACCTTAGTGGCGGACATCGAGACCGGCCTCCCTGACGACCAGCACGCGGCCTTTGCCAGACGAGCAATGCGTCATCTCACCGCGTTCCGTGCCCAGAATAGTGTGCCGGATCGAAACGCAACCGGAACAGGCATTTCGGACGCCTGCCCTCGGGACCTTCGGGATTGGCTGACTGACGACAGGCTCAAGACGCTTCCCAATCACGTCACCCGCAGTCACATGACGAGTGACCTTGCCCGCTACTTCTTCGCGGCCGTCTTCGCGGAAGTTCTCGGCAAGTCTCCCAAGGCCTCGGACTTTCCCGAAGAGCTGGCGCCGCAACACCGAAACTGGTCGTCGGGCAAGTTTGCCGACCGATTTCGCGTGCAGGTCTCAGGTGGACCGTCCACCACGGTCACAAGCCACATTTCCAAGGATGGTCACTACTTTATCCATCCGGATCCCATGCAGTGCCGGAGCCTGTCGGTCCGCGAAGCTGCAAGGCTGCAAACATTTCCCGACAACTATCTGTTCAAGGGGAACAGGACCGAGCAATACGTTCAAGTCGGCAATGCGGTGCCCCCACTGCTCGCGCGCTGGATCGGAGATGCACTGTGGACGATCCTGAATGCCCAGGATTCCGAACAAGGGCGTACCCCCAAAACGAGGCGGCTCGGCCATGTCGCCTGACTATGATATCGCAAGCCCGGGCGCAGCAGAGCTGTTCGAATCTCTCCGCGCGTTCGGCTATGATCTTCCGACCGCGGTTGCAGATATCATCGATAACAGCATCACGGCGAAAGCCAATAACATCTGGATCAGTCTGACCTGGGCGGGTCAGAACTCGCGCATCACCATCCGGGACGATGGCGAAGGGATGCCGGAAGACGTGCTGCTCCAGGCCATGAGACCGGGGAGCCTGAGTCCTCTTGCCGAACGAGCAGAGAATGATCTTGGCCGTTTCGGTCTTGGCATGAAGACCGCGTCGATCTCGCAATGTCGCTGCCTGACCGTCATGACCAAGACGAAGACGACGCCTGTCGCCATTCGACGGTGGGACCTTGACTACATTGCCTCGACCGGGACCGGCGAATGGCGTCTGCTGAAGGGTGCCCATCTGCTTGATGCCGCCGACCAGTCCGCTCTCGACAGCCAGGAGCAAGGCACGATTCTGTTCTGGGATCGGCTCGACCGATTCGTTGGCAACGCCTCTTCAGATGATCAGGTGGCTCAAAAGCACTTCAGAGAGAGGGCAGATGCCGTCAGGGACCATCTCGCAATGGTCTTTCATCGCTTCCTGCGCGGTCGAAATGCCATTCGGCTGTACATAAACGATCGACCGATCGAACCGTGGGATCCGTTCCTTGAAGACTGTGACGCGGTCGCGCCGCTTCCAGGCGAGACGCTGAAAATGAACGGCGAGGCCGTGGAGGTGAAGCCCTTCATCCTACCCCACCATAGCAAGATCAGTACTGAAACACATGCGCTCGCCGCCGGTCCGAGAGGCTGGAACGCCCATCAGGGGTTTTACATCTACAGAAATTGCCGCCTGCTTGTCGCCGGCGACTGGCTGGGTCTGGGGATGCAGAAGGAAGAGCATTTCAAGCTCGCGAGAATCCGCATTGATCTCCCCAGTTCATCCGACATGCTTTGGCAGATCGATGTCAAGAAGTCGCGCGCTCGCCCCCCGGCTGCGCTCAGGAAGGATCTGCTTCGGATCGCACGCGCCGCAAGAAGTCAGGCCTCGAATATCTATCGCCATCGCGGGAAGGTCCTTCAGCGCAAGGTCGGCAGCAACGATGTCTTTCTCTGGAACCATGTCGTCCGACGGGGCAAGACCTTCTACAAGATAAACCGCGAGCATCCGATCGTTCGCAAGGTACTGGAATCGGCAAGCGACAAGGCACCTCTGCGTGCGCTTATCGCACTTGTGGAACAAACGGTTCCTGCGCCCCTCATCGTCATAAACAATGCCGAGACTCCGGACGGGCTGGGAAGGCCGTTCGAAGACTCATCCTCTGATCTGAAGGAAGCAATGGCGGAGGTATTTCGCGCCATGATCGAAGACGGTCGCGAGCGGTCCGACGCGGCGCGCGCTCTTCTCACGATGGAACCGTTCAATCAATATTCCGAACTGGTGGCGGTCTTTCTCGAGGAACAATCGAACAAAGAGACGACGTAGAAGGAGCAGCAGGCAAATGGCAGGGGGGGCGAACGAGTCGGTATTCGCGGCGGCCTACGCCGTCGCAACCGGTCTTCTGATGATGGAACCACGTATCACGCAGGAGGCGCTCGAACGCGCGGTCGCCACCGTGGTGGCGATGCCCAACTTCGTCGACATCGATGCTGATCGCCTTCGGCGCGAGCTTGAAACCAACAACAATGTTCACGTCGCCGGCTATTCCGTCATCGACGATCGGGACTTCAAGGCCTGGATCCAGTCAGCGCGCGAAACGCGGCAGTTCGCGTTCTGGAACCGATATCGCAAGTATCTCGAATTGCGGAAACGAATGCCGCACGAGGTCGTGGAACAACTGGACGGACTGACCGATGACATCCTGGACCGCCTGCGTGACCCGCACACCGACGGCGAATGGGGCCGTCGAGGGCTCGTGGTCGGAGATGTTCAGTCCGGCAAGACATCGAACTATACCGGCCTCATCTGCAAGGCCGTCGACGCAGGCTATCCACTGGTGATAGTGCTTGCCGGCGTACACAACAGCCTGCGCAGCCAGACACAGATCCGACTTGACGAGGGTTTTTTCGGCTTCGACACGCGGCTCAATCTGCGCGCCGACCAGGAAAATCAGCGGATAGGCGCCGGAGCCCTGCCCGGTGCTCCGTTCCTGGTCGCACATTCGCTGACCAGCAGCAGCGACAGCGGCGATTTCAGGCTTGGAACAGCGCAGGGCACCAAGGTCATTCCGGGAGGCAAGGATCCGGTCGTGCTTGTGGTCAAGAAGCGCGTGAGCATCCTCGACAACCTCTACAAGTGGCTCGCCGTCAGAAGTGAAAAGGAAGAGAGCATGCCGGGCGGACGCGTCATTCGCGGAGTACCGCTGCTCATGATCGATGACGAAGCCGATTATGCTTCGGCCAACACGAACGAATTCCGCGATTCGGACGGCAAGATCGACGAGGATGCAAATCCGACCAATACCAACAAGTACATCCGTCGCCTGCTGACTCTGTTCGAAAAAAGCGCCTATGTGGGCTATACCGCAACGCCCTTCGCCAATGTCTTCATCCACCATGAAGGCTGGCAAACGGACGTCGGCGAGGATCTCTTCCCCCGAAGCTTCATCATCAACATCCCGGCACCCACAAACTATCTGGGAGCCGACAAGGTCTTCGGACTCGACCGGCCGGGTACCGATGGCGAAAGCGACGGGTTGCCGATCATCCGTCCGGTGCTCGATGCAGAACCCGTGTTCCCGCCGAAACACAATAAGGAACTGCTGGTGGCGGAGCTTCCCGCCAGCCTCCATGAGGCGATCCTTGCCTTCATCCTTGCCTGCGCTGCCCGTCGCGCACGCGGTGACATCTCCGTCGACAATTCGATGCTTGTTCACGTCACGCGGTTCACACTCGTCCAGCAGCAGGTGGCCCGGCTGATAGACGAGACCATGACCGACATTCGTCGACAACTCGAATATCCCGGGACGGGAGGCGATGCCCTGGACCGTCTCGAAACCCTCTGGCGCAACGATTTTGAGGCGCACGGTCCCCTACTGCGCAGCATGCTCGAAGATCACAAATTGCCACCGATCGGCTGGGACGCCGTGCGCGCCGAGCTGTTCGATGCCGCCCGCCGCATCACGGTGCGGCAGATCAACGGCTCCGCGAAGGACGCGCTGGACTATGCCGAGCATCCCGATGGTCTGTCAGTGATTGCCGTGGGCGGCGACAAGCTGTCGCGCGGTCTCACTCTGGAGGGGTTGTCTGTCAGCTATTTCGTTCGAACATCCCGAATGTATGACACGCTGATGCAGATGGGTCGATGGTTCGGCTATCGGCCCGGTTACGCTGATCTCTGCAGGCTCTATACCTCGCCTGAACTTGTACTCTGGTATCGTCACATAGCCGTAGCGACGTCAGAGCTCCGAGAGGAGTTCGATCTCATGTACGCGACGGGGCAGACACCGGACCAATTCGGCAACCGGGTGCGGGCCCACCCCGACGGGATGCTGATTACGGCCGCGAACAAGATGCGCGCCGCCCAGCAAGTCCGCGCCGGCTTCTCCGGGACAATCTCCGAAACGGTGTCGTTCGACATCTCCAGTGCAGAGCGCAATCTCGAAGCCTTTTCGAATTTTCTGACCAACCTCCCGACCGCCGAAGTGACCGATGGCCGATATGTCTGGGATGATGTCTCGGGGGTCGACATCGCAGCGCTCATGACACGGGTCGAAACGTCTCGCGAGTCCTGGAAGGCAAACTCCCGCGCGATCTCCGACTACATCAGCGACAGAGTCGCCAATGGTGCACTTGAACATTGGACCGTGGCACTTCTTGCGGGCGGACGCAGCGGCGACATCGCCCACATAGGCCCCTACAAGGTCTCGCTCATCAAGCGCACGAACAAGTCAGCCGAACAGCGTGGCAAATATACGATCGGTCGCCTCGTCAGCCCGGCCGACGAAATGATCGATCTCGGCAAGGAGGAAGTTCAGGAAGCCCTAAGGCAGACAATCAAGGCATGGGAAATGAAGAAACCTCCCAAAAGGGACCAACCACGAGATCCCAGCGGCCCATTCATCCGGCGACAGCGAGATTCCAGCAGAGGCCTGTTGTTGATCTATCCGATCGGCACAGGTTCCGGTCAGACACCGCTCATGGGAATTGCGGTCAGTTTTCCTTGGGACGTGAACGCGAGAGAGATCGAGTATGCAGAGAACAGCGTCAAGCAGCTGGAGGAGCTGTTCGAATGACACCAGCCGAGCTTGCCGAAAGATGGACAGATCTTGCGTCGGCGAGGCGCAGCTCAAGCGGCATGGAACGTCGGCGGCTTGATGCCGCGGCCGCAGTCGATGTGTTCGCCTGCATCTTCTGGCCGCAGGGACGTGCCGGACTGTTGATCGAGGGGGACGGCCGTGCCTCCGACCTTGCCGATCGTGTCCCCAGATGCCGGGGCGTCCGGGTTGTCGTCGAAGAAAGCGGCGCTGGTGCCACGCCGCAGCGGACAGTTCTCGTGATCATGCTGGAGCAGGAGCGTCTTCGTGAAATTTTCGGCGTACTCTCGGCCGACCTGGTCAATGCGATCATTTCCGAACCATCGGGTCCCGCCGCGCTACGTCGTTGCATCGATCGGCTGTGCATGTGGCAGGGGCTTTTCGAACGCCTCGCACCGGAAGGCCTCTCCGAGGAACGGCAACGAGGGTTGTTCGGCGAGTTGTATATTCTGGATCAGCTTTTTCTCGGTGGCGAAAATCTCCTCGCGGGTGTTGATTCCTGGGTTGGCGCAGAAAGTTCACATCAGGATTTTCGTCGCGGTGGTCTCGCAGTGGAAGTCAAGACCTCGCTCTCCAAGCGGCATTCCCGAATCACGATAGCCAGCGAGAAACAGCTTGATGAACGACCGCATGTACATCTGCTCCTCGCCCATGTGCGTCTCGACGAAAGCGAAGGATTGGGCACCTCCCTTCCGGACCTCGTGGCAAATGTGCGCAACACCCTTTCAGAAGATGAGCCCGCATCCAGGCTTTTCGACGAACGCCTGCTGCTTGCCGACTACCTGGATGTCCATGCACCACAGTATGAAACGCGTTACCGACTTACGTCCGTGCGCTACTTCAAGGTCGAAGGTAACTTTCCCCGTCTTGCCGAATGGAACCTGCCGCCAGGAGTGGGTGACATCAGATACACGATCATCGCCGATGAACTTGGAACCTGGGAGATGGATTCCACGTCGGTGGTGGCGCTTGCCGGAGAGACGATGTGAGCGAAACCGAAGAACTCCGGGAATTTGCGGTAAACCTCCAGCAGGACGTGATTGCACGCGCCGATGCCGCCGAGGAAGGATCGTTGCGCACCACCGCCTTCACGGAGCACATGATCCAGCACCTGATAGATGCATCGGAAATCGATGACGGAACAGTCTGCGATTTCGAAGGGCGCGGCATGCGGTGCAGCGGCTGGTATCTTTCGGAAGACAGCGATCGCCTGGATCTGTTTCTTTCCGTCCCGCGGCTCGACGGGCTTGCGAGCACCGTGCCGAAGGCCGAAATCGAAACGGCGTTCCGGCGCCTTTCCGCCTTTCTCGCAAAGGCGCTCGATGGCCTGCACAAGGGGATGGAAGAAGCCCTTGATCGCTACGACATGTGCAGGTCCATCTACGATGCGCGAACCGAGCTGAGTCATGTGCGCCTGTTCGTCATCACTGACGGCGTTGCCACGGTCGACCACATTGACAACGAGAATATCGAAGGGGTGGAGGTTTCAAGCCAGCTGTGGGACCTGCGCCGCCTGTTTCGTGCGGTATCATCCGGCGCAAACCGCGAGCCGATCCGGATCGAGTTTGCCTCACTCGGAGGCGAACCGCCACGATGCATCGTTGCGAGCCCGCCTGACAGCGGCTACCGATGCCTGCTGACAATGCTGCCCGGCAATGCTCTGGTGGAAATGTATCGCCAGTACGGACCGCGCCTCCTTGAACGCAATGTCCGAAGTTTTCTGCAGCTCAGAGGCAAGGTCAATCAAGGAATCCGCAAGACGATCATCGAAGAACCGCAGATGTTCCTGGCCTTCAACAACGGGTTGTCGGTAACTGCCTCCGGCCTCACTCTCGAAGATCACGGCGACGGAACGGCCACGCTGCTGTCGGCCGAGGACTTTCAGATCGTCAATGGCGGCCAGACCACTGGATCGATCTTCCGTGCCTGGCGTAAAGACAAGATCAAGGCAGACCTCCTGCAGGTCCCGATCAAGATCACCGAAATACTTTCGGACGGCGACGTCGAGGAGATTGCGCCACGGATTTCTCAATCGGCCAACAACCAGAACAAGGTGAACATGGCCGACTTCTCGTCGAACCATCCCTTTCATCGCCGCATGGAAGAACTGTCCCGCTCGATCTGGGCACCGCCGGCGGCCGGCATGCAGCGCCAATCCCGATGGTTCTACGAACGCGCCCGCGGACAGTATCATGATGCCCTTGCTCAAAACCGCACCGAAGGAGAACGCCGGGCGTGGGAAAGGATTCATCCGCGCAACCAGCTCGTCACCAAGACCGACCTTGCCAAGTACGAGCATACATGGTCGCAGCTTCCCCACATTGTCAGTCGGGGCGGCCAGAAATGCTATCTCGACTTCATGGATGTCCTGGAGAAGCGGGGCGCATTCGAGCCGGACGAGACTTGGTTCAAACGGTGCATCGCCCGGGCGATTCTGTTTCGACAGGCTGAAAAGATCGTTTCGCGACAGAAGTTCGGCGGCTACAGAGCCAACATCGTAACCTACTCCCTGGCCTGGCTGTCCCATCACACTGCGAAGCGGGTGGACCTCGACGCAATATGGGGATCTCAGAAGCTTTCGGACCCGCTCGCGGCATTCATCGAAACGCTGAGCCATCAGGCGCATGAGCACATCACCAATCCGCCCGGTGGGCAGAACGTGACCGAATGGGCCAAGAAGGAATCCTGCTGGGATCGCTTTCGCGAACACTCGATCGCGATTCCTGCAGAGATCGAAGCCGAACTGATCTCGCGCGAAAAGGCACAGCATTCGCCGTCGGCCCACGTATTCGAGGATCAAACAAGTGCGGACGAGGCCGCTCAGATGGAGCGCGTTGCAGAGGTGCCCGCCCAAACCTGGTTCGATCTGGCCGCCTGGGCGAAGGACACGCAAACGCTCCAGCCCTGGCAACGATCGCTTTCTTTCAGCCTGGGAAAGCTCGCCAGTTCGGGCCGGCGTCCGACGCGCAAGCAGGCGATGCATGGCGAGAAGATCTTCGAGGAGGCAAGATCGCTGGGCTTCAGAGGCTGACGGCCTCGCGAGTATCCGGCTATTGCTCTGGCACTGACGACGGATTGAAAACAACGGCAAGGTTTCCAACAGGCAGCATCAGGCTCTCTCCCTTCTTGCCTGACCTGGACTGATTCACGGCGGACTGCAGATCGGACGCGAACTGTGAAAGCGACCGCCGAGGTGCGTGACTACGCACCCGCTGGAAATGAACCCAGTCCGACCAGACAGCTCGTGCATCATGATTGTCGAATCCGGCGTAGTGTGCGTGATAGCGTCCAAGCACGAACAGCCGCACATTGGGCGTGCCCAGGTCTTCAAATCCCAGTCTCTTGCGTAGTTCGGCGGCGCCAAATCGATCGAGCCAGGAATTCACCGTTTCAATCCACCGATTGCCCTCTTCGATAAAGTTCTTTCCGGCACTCCGCCTGGCGCGATTGTCAAATCCTATCGGATGCTGCCATTTCATTTGGAACAGTGCGAGTTCATTTGTCTTTCGGTCGAGGACGGCAAAATCGATATCCGTTTCCACCCTTCCGTTGGAGCGCAGCTTCAGATTGCGATCATGTGTCTGCCACCTCGGACCATCAAACAATCGGCAGATTTCCTCGATCCACCGACCTTCACGATCATTGGCAATTCGGAACCAGTCCCGTTCATGGCGAGCTCGCAAGTCCGCCAGGAGGAAGAGAAACGGGTTGATGTCCAGACCATAGTTCGGAAGAAGCAACGTTCCTTCCGATGCCTGAACAATCGGTGCCCAGGCAGTCTCGCTTCCGCTCGTATGCACGTCCAGGTTCTCTGATGACAGGGTCATTGACTTGAGGATCGTTTCGATCTCCTCCGTATCCGCATCCAGGAATTCTGCGAGCGAACTGACAAAGGTCTCACGGACGATGTGGGAGGTCAGCAGATTGCGGATATGAACGTGCGGATAGCGAGCGCGCAGAATTGCGGCATAGGCTATGTGCTTCTGTGATCGGGCGGATAGAGCCGTCAATACCTCAAGGTATCGCGAGAAGGGCCGTCCACCTATCATGTCGTCGGAAGCAATCAGCTCCTGCGAGCGGATTCGGCGCAGGTAAAGGCGCGCCCAATCCATGAAGTAGCAGTCGATCTCCGGTGTAGATGAATAGGATACGCGCCAGCCGCCGATGAGCTCCACTCGCTGCCCGAGGTCGCGCGACATCTTTCGATGGCGCTGCTCGAGTTGACGCTCCCGTCCCCTGTCGTTGGCGGTAATTCTCCTGCTCGACCAGTTCAGTCCGCTCAGTCCGATTTCCTCGTCCGAATAGGAAGACCGTGCCGGTCGCAGTACAAGCACTTCCAGCGTGCCCTCCCCGTCGGGCTTCGGATGACAGCGAACCTCGCCGGACAGAATTCCTTCTCGCAACCAGCCCTCGTATCGTTCGCCCAGCTCGAGGGCAGCGCAATTGAAAATGAAATCATCTGCCTGGGCCTGGATGGTTGTCGTCGAAGGAAAATCCTTGAAATCACGAGACGTCAGACTGCGCGGCACGATTCTCCGAAGCGCATGGTTCACACCCCAGGTCGACAGAGAACGAAATTGGCGTTCGTTTTCTTCCACCGCCCTCCTCGGCTGCGGATTCCGACATTATCCGGCCGGGCATTCCAACCTGAAGCCGGCCATCGTTCCGACGTGAAGCCGGCCACCATTCCGATCAATATCCGGCCGCTTTGAGGTCTGAGCAGGAGCACCAGGGTCAGCAACTTTGGCATGACGGTCCTTTTGAACAAGGGACGCGTAATGCCGGCAAAGAGAAGGCTGACCATGAGACAATTACGACAGATGCTGCGGCTTGCCGGTGATGGAACCAGCGCCCGCGAGATCGCACAGAGGCTGGGCGTCGCGCGCAGCACCGTGCAGGACAATCTGAAGCGCGCGACCGCGGCGGGACTGATCTGGCCGCTGCCAGGCGACCTGACCGACGACGCGCTGGAGAACCGGCTGTTCGCCCGCGCCGGGGTGAAGCAGGGCCTGCGCCGGCTGCCGGAGCCGAACTGGGCGGATCTTGCGCTGGAGTTGAAGAAGCCGGGCGTCACGCTGATGCTTCTGTGGGAAGAGTACCGCGCCGTCCATTCCGGCGGCTATGGCTACAGCCGTTTCTGCGACCTGTTCCGCGGCTTCGAGAAGCGTCTGTCGCCGACGATGCGCCAGGAGCATGTCGCCGGCGACAAGGTGTTTGTGGATTATTCCGGCAAGAAGATCGCCATCGTCGACCCGCTGACCGGCGAGATCCGCGAGGCGGAGATCTTTGTCGGCGTCCTGGGTGCATCCGGCTTCACCTATGCGGAAGCGACCTGGACGCAGGCGCTACCGGACTGGATCGGCGCGCATGTACGCATGTTCAGCTTCTTCGGCGGCGTCCCGCGCCTGATCGTGCCCGACAACCTGAAGTCCGGCGTCAATCATGCCTCCTTCTATGATCCGGAGATCAACCGCAGCTATGGCATGATGGCCTCGCACTATGGCGTCGGCGTGCTGCCGGCGCGGCCGCGTCGCCCGAAGGACAAGGCCAAGGTCGAGAACGGCGTGCGTTTCGCCCAGACCTGCATTCTCGGCCGGCTGCGACGACAGACCTTCTTCTCGCTGGCCGAGGCCAATGCCGCAATCGCCGGGGCGCTCGACCGCATCAATGACCATGTCATGCGCCGCCTTGGCGTCAGCCGCCGCCATTTGTTCGAGACGGTGGAACGGCCGACCCTGGCGAGCCTACCGGTGCAGAATTACGAGTTCGCCGAATGGCGCCTGGCTCGCGTCGCCACCGACTATCATGTCGAGTTCAAGACCTTCTTCTATTCCGTGCCGCACAGCCTCATCCGCCAGCAGGTCGATATCCGCGCGACCAGCAGGACGATCGAGATCTTCCACCGCGGCAAGCGCGTCGCCGTTCATCAGCGCCGCTATGGCGGACGCCGCTACGGCACCAACCCCGAGCACATGCCCAGTTCCCACCGTCGATATGCAGAGTGGACGCCGGCACGCTTCCGCCGCTGGGCGGCATCGATCGGGCCACAGACCGAGGGGCTGATCATCGCCATTCTGGCCAGCCGACCGCATCCGGAACAGGGGTTCCGCACATGCCTTGGCGTTTTGCGCCTCTACCGGGATCTCCGTCGTGAGCGTGCCGAGACCATATCAGCCCGCGCCGTCGAGATCGGCGGGCTGACCTGCAAGAGCATCGCCGCCCTCATCATCAACCACAAGGCCGCCCGGCCTGCCGGCAATCCCGGCGCCATCATCGACCACGCCAATCTGCGTGGTCCCGGCTACTTCCATTGAGGAGATAAAGATCATGCTGACCCATCCCACCCTCGACATGTTGCGCGACCTCGGACTGCACGGCATGGCCAAAGGCTTCCAGGATCTCGACGCGCAGCCGGAAGCACGCGCCCTCGACCATGGCGAATGGCTTGCCATCCTGCTCGAGAACGAAGCGACGCTGCGCCGTCAGAAGCGCTTCGAGGCGCGTGCCCGCGCTGCCAGGCTGCGCCATGATGCGCAGGTCGAAGATGCCGACTTCCGTGCCGAACGCGGGCTCGACCGCTCCCTGTACCTCAAGCTCGCAGGCTGCGACTGGATTCGCCAGCGTCACGGGCTCCTGATCACGGGCCCGGCCGGTGTCGGCAAGAGCTGGCTCGCCTGCGCTCTCGGGCACAAGGCCTGTCGCGAGGACTTCTCCGTCGTCTATCACCGCGCCCCACGGCTCTTCGCCACGCTCGCTCTCGCAAGGGGAGACGGTCGCTATGCCAGGATGCTCAAGGCGCTGGCCCGAACCGACCTGCTCATCCTCGACGATTGGGGACCCGAAAAGCTCAACGACGAACAGCGCCGCGATCTCCTCGAGATCGTCGAGGACCGCTATGAGCGGCGATCGACCATCGTCACCAGCCAGGTGCCCGTCGACCACTGGTACGAGATCATCGGCAATCCCACCATCGCCGACGCCATCCTCGACCGCCTCGTGCACAACGCCTATCGCATCGAACTGACCGGCGAAAGCATGCGAAAACGGCGCGCGCCACAAAACCCGGAAACAGCTCAGGCTTGACCAGAAACGAAACTCGAACCAAATCTCAACAACGACCCAGGTGATCCAAAAAAGTGGCCGGCTTCAAATCGGAATCCCGGCCGGAATGAAATTGGAATGGGTGGCCGGTAATTGATCGGAATCACTGGCCGGCTTCGTCGGAATGCGCA
>NZ_MDET01000004.1 GCF_002075885.1 Manganibacter manganicus | reverse complement strand
GAGGCGCTTGAAGGCCCCGAGCAGTTCGGCGCCCAGCGCCCCGTCGACGGCGCGATGGTCGGTCGAAAGCGTCACCGACATCACGGTGGCGATGGCAATCTCGCCATTTTTGACCACAGGCCGCTCCTCGCCCGCACCCACCGCCAGGATCGTCGCATGCGGCGGGTTGATCACGGCGGCAAAGTCCTTGATGCCGAACATGCCGAGATTGGAGACGGCTGTCGTGCCGCCCTGATATTCTTCCGGCTTCAGCTTGCGCTCGCGCGCGCGTTTGGCCATGTCCTTCATCTCGTTGGAGATCGCCGACAGGCTTTTCTCGTCGGCTTTGCGCACGATCGGCGTGATCAGCCCACCGGGAATGGAAACCGCAACGCCGACATCGGCATGCCTGTGCTTGACCATGGCGCTTTCGGTCCAGGACGCATTGGCATCCGGCACCGCCATCAAAGCCATGGCCATCGCCTTGATGATCAGGTCGTTGACCGAAAGCTTGTAGGCGGGAACCTCGCCATGCTCGGTCTTCTTCATCGGGGCCGCGCCATTGAGTTGTTTTCGCAAGGCCAGCAGCGCATCCAGTTCGCAATCGAGCGTCAGATAGAAATGCGGGATGGTGGATTTCGCCTCGACCAGCCGCCGCGCAATCGTCTTGCGCATATTGTCATGCGGCACAAGTTCGTAGGAGCCATCCTCGAACAGCTTCAACACCGCATCGTCAGGCATTGCTTTCGGCGCCGCGGAAGCGGCCGCAGCGGCAGGTGCGCCTGCCGCCGGTGCAGCCTTCATGCCGCCTCCAGCGACTGCCGTCTCCACATCCGCCTTCACCACACGGCCATGCGGACCGGACCCTTGGACGGCGGAAAGATCAACTCCACCTTCCCGAGCCAGTCGGCGGGCCAATGGCGTCGCGCGGACCGCACCCGCCGCAACAGGTATATCCTGTGCGGCAGGCGCAGCCTGCACGAACTTGTCCTGGGAGGACGGTTCTGATCTTTCTGTGTCAGTTCGGGTGGTGTTCACTGGCACCTCAGGCACCGGGCCAGTTTCCTCGCCCTCGGCATAGATCCAGGCGACCGCCTCGCCGACGGGAATGTCCACGCCTTCCTTGCCGATGATGTTGCGCAGCGTGCCGCTGGCCGGCGCGTCGATCTCCATCGCGGCCTTGTCGGTCTCGATCTCGAACAGCACGTCGCCCTGCTTGACCGCAGCGCCCTCATCCACGAACCAGCGTGAAATCTGACCGGTCGCCATGTCCATGTCGACCTTGGGGAGAATGACCTCGATCGGCATCTAGCGGTGCCCCGTCACGAGATCGCGCGCCGCCGCGACGATGTCGGGCACCTGCGGCACCGTCGCCTTCTCCAGTTCGGGATTGTAGGGAATGGGCGTTTCCGCCCCGCCCAATCGCACGATCGGCGCATCGAGATAGTCGAACGCCTCGCTCTCGGCGATCATCGCTGACACTTCGGCACCGATGCCCAGTGTCTTCACTGCCTCATAGACGCACAGAAGCCGCGAGGTCTTCTTTACGCTATCGATGACTGTGCGCTTATCCATCGGCCGGATGGTTCTGAGGTCGACCACTTCGATATCGATCCCCTCTCCGGCTAGCGCCTCAGCCGCTTCCAGCGCCTTGTGCACCATGATCGAAGTGGCGACGATGGTAAGGTCGCTGCCTTCGCGGCGTATTTCCGCCTTGCCGATCGGCACCGTGTAATGGCCTTCCGGCACGGGGCCTTTCATCTTGTAAAGCAGTTTGTGCTCGAAGATCATCACCGGATCGGGATCGGCGACCGCCGCCAGAAGCATACCTTTTGCGTCATGCGGCGTTGCCGGCTGGATCACCTTCAACCCCGGCACATGGCCGAGCCATGCTTCAAGGCTCTGGCTGTGCTGGGCCGCCGCACCCGTGCCGGATCCGGCTGGAAAGCGCATCACCAGCGGCACGGACACCTCGCCGCCCAACATGAAGCGCATCTTGGCCGCCTGGTTGACGATCTGCTCCATGCCGAGCGTGGCAAAATCGGAAAACTGGAACTCGAAGATCGGCCGCATGCCGGTAACGGCAGCGCCCACCGCGACACCCGCGCCGCCGAGTTCGGAAATCGGCGTGTCCATCACCCGGTCAGCACCGAAGCGCTCGACCAGATCGCCGGTCACCTGGAAAGCACCGCCATAAACGCCGATGTCCTCGCCCATCAAAAAGACGCGCTCGTCGGCCTCCATGGCCAGCGCCATGGCCTCCTGAATGGCCTGCGCATAGCTCAGTTCACGCACGGATGCGTCCATCACGCCACCTCCGTGTAGACGAAATCGGCATGGTCGCGAATATCAGGCGCGGGGCTGTCCTTGGCGAACTCGATACCTTCGGCGATTTCCTTTTTCACCGCCTCGCGCACGGCCTCGATGCCCTTGTCGTCGATAATGCCGAATTCTTTCAATTCAGCCTCGAAATGATCAATCGGGTCGCGATGCTCCACCCAGTCCTCGATTTCCGCCTTGGTGCGATAGCGGTTGCGATCGCTCTTGGAATGGCCGCGATAGCGATAGGTCTTCGCCTCGATCAGCGTCGGCCCCTCGCCCGCCCTCGCCCGCTCCACCGCCGCATGGGAGGCTTCCGCGACTTCGGAGAAATTGTTGCCGTCCACGATCACGCCCGGCATCGCATAGGCGGCGGCGCGCTCGGCGATGTTCTTCACCGCCGTCGAACGCGCCGTGGAAGTAGACATGCCATAGCCATTGTTCTCGCACACGAAGATCACCGGCAGCTTCCAGATCGCGGCCATATTGAGCGCCTCATGGAAAGCGCCCTCATTGTTGGCGCCGTCACCGAAAAAGGAGACGACGACCTTGCCGTTCTTCATTTTCTTGGCGGTAAGCGCCGCACCCACTGCAATCGGGATACCGCCGGCAACAATGCCGTTCGCGCCAAGATTGCCCTTCGACACATCGGCAATGTGCATGGAGCCGCCCCGCCCCTTGCAATAGCCGGTGGTCTTGCCGAAGAACTCGGCGAACATCCTCTTCACCTCCGCACCCTTGGCGATACAATGGCCGTGGCCGCGATGCGTCGAGGTAATCTGGTCCGCGTCGGTCAGCGGCATGCAAATGCCCGTCGCGGTGGCCTCCTGCCCGATCGAAAGATGCATGGTGCCGTGGATCAGGCCGCGCATGTAGCTGTCCTCCGCCCCTTCCTCGAATCGACGGATGAGATACATCTTGCGCAGCACTTCCCTGAGTTGTTCCGGCGAATAATGCCGGTAAGCGAAGGGCTGGTTCGCTTGCGCCTCATCCATGACTGCGATCTTTCTGGGGCTGGCCATTATCAGGCTCCGTAAACAAGCTTATCCTGCCGGGCACGCAGTTCGGCGATGCGCGAACCGGGCGCGACGGCGGCATTGGCGTACGTGATGAGTTCGCCCTTCCTGATCGGCGCCGTCACCGAACCGCCTTGCAGCAGGCCACAGGGAATGGCCTTGGCCGAATGGGCTTCCGGTGCGGTCATGATCCAGGCGCGGTAGCAATATTCGCCAATGGCATCGAGCGCCTCACCGGACTTCAAATCCTTCTTGGCAACGGCGCAGACTTCAGCCACCGGCTTCGACAGCGGCACCATGTCGGCCTTGCCGTAGAGCACGACACGCGCGCAGGTCAGCGGCACTTCCAGCGAGGTCAAATGATAGGGCCGGTGGAAGGTGAAGTACGGGCCGTGCCCCATCTTCAGATCCTCCATGCGCTCGGAAATGCGCGGATGCGACATGTCGGCGATGACGAAGACGCCGGGCGCGACGCCCTTGCCTATGGAATAATCAACGACGCCGACCTTGGAGAGCACACCGCCATCCCTTTGCGGTACCAGCGTTTTCGACAATTCGCCAAGCGTGGCGGATGGGCCGTGCATACCCGGCTTGTCCGGCACCAGGCCAGTGGCGTTGGCGATGGCCGCCATTTCCACCATGGTCTTGGAGCCATCGACGAATTCGACCAGCATGCGCACGTTCATGTTGCGGCGCGCCGCTTCCTCCTCATAGTTGGGCGGCGTGGCATCGACATTGAGCGGATTGTTCTTGCCCTTGCCGGCGGCAACGATGGGGTGGCCCATGGCTGAAACGAATTCGATCAGTTCCATGCAGGACGACGGCTCGTCGCCGGCGCCGAGCGAATAGGTAACGCCCAGCCGCTCCGCCTCGCTCTTGAGGTAAGCGCCGATGGTCACATCGGCCTCGACATTCATCATCACCAGATGCTTGCCGTGCTCCATGGCGTGCAGGCCGATCTCGGCGCCCACCGCCGGCACGCCGGTGGCGTCGATCACTACATCGATCAAATCATTGCCGATAACGAGATTGGCGTCAGCGGTTACGGCGACCTTGCCGGCCTCCATGGCGCTCGTCATCGCCGTGGCGCTGTCTGCCTCGCGCGAATGGCCCTCTTCACGAAAGGCGATATCGACAGCCTTCCTGGCATTCGGCACATTCAGTTCGGCGATGGCGCCGACCTCGATGCCATCCATGTGCGCCACGCGCGTTACGATATCCGTGCCCATCTCACCCGAGCCGATCAGGCCGATGCGGATCGGCTTGCCGGAAGCGGCCCTCTCTTTGAGGTCACGCGCAAGCCCGATGGGGGCAACGTTGATGGTCATGAGAAATTCCTCCGCTGGCATGAGCCGCTGTTTCATGAATAATGAACATGTGTCTTGCGATCAAGTCGAATGTTCATAGAGGCGTGAATCTCGCCCGCCCTCAGGAAGCACCCGAACCACCGGACTTCAACCGTCTCGGCGAGACAAGTCCGCCTGAACCGGCCGATGAGCGCGGCTGACAGGAACGATTTCGGAGTTTTTCAGGTTCCGTCAGGATGCCGTGATGTCGAGCGGCAGCAGAACCGGCCCGCCGCCAGCCTCGCCGACAAAGGCTTCTATGCGATAAACGGCGCGCAACCGTTCCGGCGTCAGCACCGCACGCGGCGCACCATCGGCGACCACGATGCCCTGATCGAGCAGGATCAGCCGCGAGCACCAACGTGCCGCAATGCCGAGATCGTGCATGGAAGCGACCACGCCATGCCCCTCCGCAGCCAGCGCGGCAAAGGTACGCATCAGCGTGATCTGGTGCGAAGGGTCCAGCCCCGCCGCCGGTTCATCAGCCAAAAGCAGCGGTGCATCCTGTGCCAGCGCACGGGCAATCAAAACCCGCGCCCGCTCGCCGCCGGAAAGCGCGGTAGCGGGTCGGTCGCGAAACCCATCGACCTCCATGCGCCGCATCGCCGCATCGGCAATCGCCCGGTCGGCCTCACCGGGCGCAGCAAAGGCGCCCAGATGCGGAAACCGCCCCAGCATCACCAGCATTTCGACCGAAACAGGCCAGGCGATGTCGCGCTCCTGCGGCAGATAGGCGATCTGTTGCGCCCGCTCGCGCGCCATCATCGCAGACGCGTCGCGCCCACCGATCGATACACCGCCCTGATGAGCGACAAAGCCGAGAACCGAACGCAACAGCGTCGATTTGCCGGCGCCATTCGGCCCGATCAGGCCGACGAATTCGCCGGCAGAAATATCCAGCGACAAGCCCTTGAGGACGGGCTTGCCGCCGAGCGAAACTTTGAGATCATTGACCGAAAGCAGGCTCACAGCATCTGCCTCCGCGTCTTGTAAACCAGCCAAAGGAAGAACGGCGCGCCGACGATGGCCGTCAGCACGCCGAGTTTGAGTTCGCGCTCCGGCGCAATCACACGCACCAGCGTGTCGGCGGCCAAAAGCACGCACGCCCCGCCGAGCGCGCTGGCCGGCAACAGGCGCGACGGGCGCGACCCGACCAGCGGCCTGAGCATATGCGGCACCACCAGCCCGACAAAGCCGATGACGCCGGCCACCGCCGTCGCCGCACCGACCGACGCCGCCGTGCCGAATACGGCCAGAAACTGCACCCGGCGCATATCGACGCCCATGCTGGCGGCGGCATCGCTGCCAAGCGTCAGCGCGTCGAGCGCGCGGCCGAGGCTGGCCAGCATTGCCCAGCCAACGAGCATGAAGGGCCCCGCCAGCCACACATGCGTCATCGAGCGGTCGGTCAGCGAACCCAGCATCCAGAACATGATTTCCAGCGCCGCGAACGGGTTGGGCGACAAATTGAGCGCCAGTGCGGTCATGGCGCTGGCAAGGCTGGAAATCGCGATACCGGCGAGGATGACTGTGAGCGCACCGCCACGCAGGCCGGCCATGGCCTGCACCACAAGCACCGCCGCCACCGCGCCGGCAAGGGCGGCCAGCGGCAAGCCGAGCGGGAACAGCGCCGAAAAGCCGGTATAAATGGCCAGCACCGCACCGAGCGAAGCCGAGGCACTGACGCCGAGCAACGCCGGTTCGGCCAGCGGATTGCGCAGCCAGCCTTGCAGCACCGCACCCGACAAGCCGAGCGTCGCGCCGATCATCAGGCCGAGTATGGCGCGCGGCAGGCGTATTTCCTGCATGATGAGCGCAATGGCGCTGCCGCTTGAGGAAAACAGCGCCTTGACGCTTGCGCCAAAGGCAATCGCCGCCGGCCCGACAGTCAGCGAGGCGGCGAACAGCATGAGCGTAAGCGCCGACAACAGCGCCAGCACCAGCCGGTAGCGCGCCACGTCGCTCATCGGTCAACCGCACCCTGCTTCAGAGCGGCGCGCTGGAGAATGCGCGAGGCCTCTAGCGTGAACGGCCCGCCGCAGATCGTGTATTTGTCGGGAATGGGCACCACGCGCTCAGCCATGGCCCGAAAAGCAGGGTGAGCAAAATTCTCCTTGGCCAGCGCCGGCGCGCCATACTGGCTGTCACCCTCGATGATGAGATCGGGATCAGCGAAGATCAGCAGTTCCAGCGGCAGCCGCGTCATGCCCTTGAAGCCGAGCGCGTCGCCCAGATTGGCAAGCCCCGCCGCCTTGACGATGGCATCCGCCAGCGTACCGGAACCGGAGGTATAGCTATTGGCATAATAGAATACGGCATTTTTGCGCGGCACCTTGCGCACCGCCAGTTCGGCAAGGCCATTGTCCAGTTCCGCGACCAGTTCGGCGGCCCGACCCTCACGACGCAGCAACACGCCCAGGCGCGTCAGGTTCTCGCGCACATCGTTGAACGAAGATGCCGGCTTGAACGTCTCGACATGAAAGCCGAGTTCCTTCAACAGCGCCACGGTTGCTTTTGCCGTATAGGTGCCGGCCAGAACGAGGTCCGGATGCATAAGGAAGACTTCTTCCGCCTGCCCGTGATTGAGCGGATAGCGCGCGGCTTCGTCGATCATCACCGAGGTGCCCTTTTCGGTGGCGAGGCTCGACACCGATTTAAGCTGACCCGGCGCGGCCATCAGCATCGCCATCTGGTCGGTGCAGAGGTTGATGGAAACGACGCGCCGGGGGGCGGGACTGGTGGCTTGGGCGCTTGACGGAGCAAAAGCGAACGCCATCAGGGCCGCCACGAAAGCGGCCCCGGTGTAACGATAGCCCGACAACACTGCGGTCATGGCAAGAAACGCTTTTGCTCTGTGTTCTAGAATGACCGGGTGAAACTCAGGTCGAAGGTACGTCCCGGAGCGCGATAACCCTGTTTGGTCTGGTACTGTTCGTCGAAGATATTGGCCACCGAGAACTTGAATTGCGATTGCTCGTCGAGCGCATAGTGCGCAGTAAAATCGGCCGTCACATAATCAGGCAATTTCTCGAGGTTAGCAGCATCCGCATAGCGCGACATGCCGTAAATGACCGCAGCCGAAAGCTCCAATTTTTCTGTCGGTTTGTAAGTCAAACCAGCCGTAGCTTTGAAGCGGTCGCCATAGGGTACGTATTTGCCGTGGACGCCCGGGCTCTTGTTCAGCGGTTCGCGGATATCGATGCCAAGGCGGCCCGCCCACTCATCGTTGAATTCATGTCCCAAGGTCGCTTCGAACCCAGTGATACCCGCTTTGTCGACATTGCTGGGCTGCCAGAAACCGCTTGGGTTAGAGGGGTCGACCGGGGCCCAAGCGATCATATCATCAAGATCATTACGATATAGAGCCATATCGAGTGTTGTCTGATCGGTCACGCTCCAATTCAAACCGACCTCGTAAGATCGCGACTTCTCAGGTCGGAGATCGGGATTGCCACTATAAGGATAATAAAGATCGTTGAACGTCGGTGCGCGAAAACCGGTAGCGTATGAGGCTCGCGCAACTAGCCCGTCCATCAATTCATAGCTGGCGCCGATATTGTAGGTGGTGGCTCCGCCGAATTGCTCGTCGTGATCGTATCGAATACCGGTATCGATAGTCAGCGCTTTATATTCGAACGAGTATTGGCCGAACACGGCAGCAAGGTCGCGCTTGGTATTTGCGTACTCCATCCCTTCGCCGGTGCTGCCATCGATTGACTCACGGTAGGCTTCAACACCGCCCAGAATTGTGTTTTTGGCTTCGCCATACTCGAAGGTTTTTTGTGTCGAGGCGAGCACGCCATACCTGAGCGTATTGAAATCATCTCCCTTCACTTCCCCTCTGAAATTGGAGGAATTGTCGACAGCAGTCATAAATTCGACAGTCGATGCCCAAGTGTCAGAGTGATCGATCCTAGCACCAACTTTTCCTACGAATGTGGTGTTGTCGGCAGTATCGGCGGGGTATTTCACCGCCCCGGTGAATGAATCCTTGTACGCGCTGTCATAATCCGTGCGCCCTCGTGTAAAAAGCCCATCCGCATATATTCGACCGGCATCGAAATCTTTCGAAAGTGCGAAATTTGCCGACCCTTGCAGGAAGCCATCCTTATCCAAATCATATGGTGACGTCGTAAAATCATAGCCCTCCGTGCCAATGACCTGCGCGCCGAAGGAATAATTCACACCGCTCTCACTCTGGCCCTGCACATTGCCGGAGACATAACCGCCCCACGGATGCATAACACCGACCGTCGCCGTCGCGCAGCTTTGGCGACCATCGGAGCAGATACCGCCCTGCCTAGTGATGATATTAATGATGCCTCCGATAGCGTCGGCGCCATATTGCGCCGAATGGCCGCCCTTGGCGATCTCGATGCGCTCGATCGATGAAAGCGGAATGCTGGAAAGGTTCACCGTCCCTGCGGTTGCAGAACCAGCCCGTACGCCATTGACCAGAACAAGCGTCTGTGCAGCGGTTGTACCTCGCAGCGAGACGCTGGAATCCGCCCCCATGCCGCCATTCGTCGTCACCGAAACGCCGGGATAACTCTTGAGCAGGGATGGCAGATCGGGCGCAGCCGATTGCTTGATGTCCTCCTCGCTCACCACCGTTACCGACGAGGTCGAGCGCTCTAAAGATGATTCGCGCCGCAGCGGCGTGGTGATCAGTATCCGGTCCAGCTTCGTCACGCCCTGCTCGTCCGTTCCGGCATCCTGTGCAACGCCGGCTCCCGTCAGCGCCAGGCTCAGCGTGCCGGCCGCGATAAATATCGTTTTCAAATCAGTCCCCAAGTCGGTCGCGGGCTATCCACAAGCCCGTGGTTTTCAAAAAACCGCGACCTGATTCGGCGAAAACTGGATGGGATTCGATTAATCCCCCCTCGGCCGGTCCGGCGCGCGGCAACACGCATGTGTCACCGCCACGGACGACCGCGCCTGAACACCCCTCGTGTCCGGGCATGGGTGACTGAAACCGGCAGGTCTCCTGACTTCCGTGTCGCTGCCTCTCTCCCGCCTTCCCGAGTGCGCGGCGCGCCTCAGTGGCTCGATGGGAGGTGACTCAACGGTTACAGTTGCGGGGGCAGTCACGGTTTCGGCCGCTCGGCCTCACCGTATTCCCTCTTCGTCCGCCAAAGGCGGAACCAGTTCCAAGAAAGACGTTAACGATCAGGTGCTTTCGCGTCAATCACGCCGAAGCGGCTAAAAGCATCAGATACGCAGGCCAAAACGGATACCGTCATAGATCGCGGCATGGATATTACGCGAAGCGACCGCATCGCCGATCCTGAACATCATGAAGCGGCCGCCCTCGTTCCTGACCGGGAACATGTCGCCGCCCTTTACAAGCCGCTCATAGTCCACAGCGCCCAAATTCTTCGACAAAGGCTTCAGGTCCAGATAGAGGTCTTCCAGCGGCAGGGTGCCATGCTCCACCACGATCTGATCGACACGCCGCTCTTCTCGCCAGCCTTCGGCGAAATCCGAACCCAGTACGGCGACAAGCTGATTACCGTCGCGGCGCGCGCCGACAAGTCTTGTGTTGATGGTGACGGTAACGCCCTTCTCATGGAATGCGTGCATGTAAGGCACATGGTTCATGCCGCCCATTTCCGGCGCAAAGAAGCGTTCGGGCGACACAAGCTCCAGCTTCGAGCCGGCGTTGGCGATGAGTTCAGCGGCACCCATGCCCTGATGGCCGCCATTGTCGTCGTAAAGCAGCACATGGTCAGCCGGCTTCACGCTGCCGGCCATAATGTCCCAACTCGAGGTAACGAGATTGTCGCCTTCCTCCAGTGGGGGGTTCTGCGGCAGGCCCCCCGTCGCCACCACGACACAATCGGGGTCCAGCGCCAGCACGTCGTCCTTTTCCGCCCATGTATCGTAGCGGATTTCCACGCCGAGGCGCTCCAGTTCCCCCAGTCGCCAGTCAACGATACCGATCAACTCCTTGCGGCGCGGATTCTGCGTGGCGAGCCGAATTTGCCCGCCGGCCTGCGATGCCGCTTCCAGCACGGTCACACGATGGCCGCGTTCAGCCGTCACGCGTGCCGCCTCCAGCCCGGCTGCCCCGGCACCGACCACGATCACGCGCTTTGCCGGCCCCTCCACCTTGCGAATGACATGGGGAATCCACGCCTCGCGCCCGGTCGCGGCGTTATGGACGCATAGCGCCTCGCCGCCCTCATAAATGCGGTCGAGACAATAGGTTGCGCCGACGCAGGGGCGGATTTCATGCTCGCGTCCTTCCATCACCTTCTTGACGATATGCGGATCGGCAATGTGGGCGCGCGTCATGCCGACCATGTCGAGCTTGCCGGTGGCGATCGCGTGGCGCGCGGTCGCAACATCGGAAATGCGCGCGGCATGGAAGGTCGGGAATTTCGTTGCCGCCCGCACTTCACCGGCAAAATCCAGATGCGGCGAGGCGCGCATGCCCGCCACCGGAATGACCTTGGTGAGGGCGGCATCCGTCTCGATGGTGCCACGAATGATGTTGAGGAAATCGACCTTGCCGGAAGCGGCCAGTCTTTGCGCAATCTCCACGCCTTCCTGGCGCGAGATGCCTTTGGCGATATCCTCGTCGGCCACCATGCGGATGCCGACAACAAATTCATCGCCCACCGCCTTGCGCACCGCATCCAGAACCATGTTGGAAAAGCGCAGCCGGTTGTCGAGCGAGCCACCGAAGTCATCGTCGCGATGATTGGTGAGCGGCGACCAGAAGCCGTCCATCAGATGGCCGTAGGCCTCGAACTCGATACCGTCGAGCCCGGCCGCCTGGCAGCGCTGGGCGGCAGACGCGTAATCGGCAACGATGCGCTCGATGTCCCAGTCTTCCGCCGTCTTCGGAAAAGCCCGATGCGCCGGCTCGCGTACAGGCGAAGCAGAGAGCACCGGCAGCCAGTCGGCCTTGTTCCAGCCGGTACGGCGGCCAAGGTGAGTGATCTGAATCATCACCTTGCAGTCATACTGATGACAGTCGTCGGCCAGTTCCTTCAGCCACGGCACGATGGCATCGTCATAAAGATGCAGATTGCCGAAGGCGGCCGGGCTGTCTCTGCTGACAAGAGCCGAGCCCGCCGTCATGGTCAGCGCCATGCCGCCCCTGGCCTTCTCGGCATGATAGAGCCGGTAGCGCTCCTTCGGCATGCCGTCCTCGGAATAGGCCGGCTCATGACTGGTGGACATGACGCGGTTCTTAAGCCGCAGGTGCTTCAACTGATAGGGCTGGAGAAGTGGATCGTTGCTGGCCATCATTGTCCTATTCTATCGCCGATGCCGGCAGTATAACCTGAAATGTTGCCGAACCGGAGCTTCCCATGACCGAGACAAGCGAACTTACCCAACTCGGCGCCAAGGTCGAGACGCCAGACAGCCCTGATCGTGCGGTCCTGGAAACCGTGCCGTACACGCACGGCGACGGCCCGCCTGCCATCGTGCGCTTCACCTGCCCGGAATTCACATCGCTCTGCCCCGTCACGGGCCAGCCCGACTTCGCCCACATCGTCATCGACTATGCGCCCGATAGTCTGCTGGTGGAATCGAAATCACTCAAACTATTCCTCACCACGTTCCGCAACCACGGCGCTTTCCATGAGGACTGCACAGTCATGATCGCCAGGCGCATCGTCTCCGTCACGAAACCGCTCTGGCTGCGCATCGCCGGCTACTGGTATCCGCGCGGCGGCATGCCGATCGACGTGTTCTGGCAGACAGGAACGCCGCCGAAAGACGCCTGGCTGCCGGATACCGGCGTCGCGCCCTATCGCGGACGCGGGTAGGCCTCAATACCACGCATCCGCCATGGCGGTTTTCTTGCGCGCCATGAAATCCTGCAAGGCCTCATCTATGGCCACATCGAGCGGCGGCGCCTCATATTCGGCAAGCGCCGTTTTCCAGCGCTTGTTGGCGCGTATGGCAGCATCTTCCGAGCCGGCAGCCTCCCATTTCTCGAAGGACTCGTTGTCCGCGATTTCGGAATCCCAGAAGGCGGTTTCGTAATTGGCAATGGTGTGGCCGCAGCCGAAGAAGTGATGGCCCGGCCCAACCTCGCGGAAGGCGTCGAGCGCAAGCTGGTTGTCATCCACCTTTATGCCGTCGAGATAGGTGTGCAGCGCGCCGCAGAAATCGGCATCCATGACGAACTTTTCATATGACATGGATAAAAGCCCATCCAGGAAGCCGGCCGAATGCAAGATGAAATTGGCGCCGCAATGCACCGCCGCCAGCATCGACATGGTGCCTTCGTTCATGGCATGCGCATCGGGCAGCTTCGACGTCGTGAAATTGCCCGAACAACGCAGCGGCAGATTGAGCCGCCGCGCAAGCTGGCCCACCACCATCGAGCCGATTGCCGGTTCCGGCGTGCCGAAGGTCGGCGAACCCGAGCGCAGCGACATGGACGACAGGAAATTGCCGAAGATCACCGGCGCGCCGGGGCGTTCAAGCTGGGTCAGCGCGCAACCTGCCATGGTTTCGGCCAGCGACTGGGCGATGGCCCCGGCATTCGTGACCGGCCCCATGGCGCCACCGAGGATGAACGGAACCACCACCGCCGCCTGGTTGGCGCGGGCATAGGCGCGCAACGCGGTCGTCATGGTGGCATCCCACACCAGCGGCGAGTTGACATTGACATTGCCGAGAATGACGCAGTTCTCGTCCACGAATTTTTCGCCGAATACGATGCGCGCCATGTCGATGGAATCGTCGGCCCGGCTCTCCGCCGTTACCGATCCCATGAAGGCCCTGTCGGAATATTTGATATGGCTATAGACCATATCGAGGTGGCGCTTGTTGACCGGCACGTCCACCGGCTCGCAGACCGTGCCGCCCGAATGATGCAGCCAGGGCGAGGATTGCGCGAGTTTCACGAAATTGCGGAAATCCTCGATCGTCCCATAGCGGCGGCCCTTGTCGATATCCATGACAAAGGGCGAGCCATAGGCTGGCGAGAACACGACGTTCCTGCCACCGATCTGCACCGAATTGGCCGGGTTGCGCGCGGCTTGTGTGAATTCGGCCGGCGCGGTCTTCAAAATTTCGCGCAGCATGCCCGGCTCGAACTTCACCAGCGCGCCATCGATATGGGCTCCGGCTCGCTTCCAATGATCGAGCACAACCGGATCGTCGCGGAACTCGATGCCGATTTCAGCGAGAATGCGGTCGGCGGTCTGCTCGATGCGAAGGAGATTTTCCTCCGACATCACGTCATAGGTGGGGATGCCACGCACGATATTGGGCCGGTGCAGCAGCCCGGTTGCCCGATGCGCTCGCTTCTGCCGGCGCGCGGCCCGCCCGCCTGCTCTCGTTTCGCCCGATTTGCCTTCCAGCGTGGTGGTCGCTTCAGCATTTTCAGCAAGCGTCATGACTGTCTCCATCCCATTTGGCCAGATGCGATGACCGGGGCGCCCAGACAAAGCCCTTGCGCCGATATGACATAAGCAGCCATTATGCGTTGGCCGCGTCAACGGCACTTCTTGGCATTCCACGCATGAGTTGAAGTAATGAGCGGTTTTCGCCAGCAACTCCCGTCCATGACCGCCCTGGTGGTGTTCGAAGCGGCGGCACGCAAGGCGAGTTTCACCCGAGCGGCGGCGGAACTCGGCATTACCCAGGCCGCAGTCAGTCGTCAGGTGCAGGCGCTTGAGGCCGGCTTCGGCTTTCCGTTGTTTCGCCGCCTGCACCGCGCGATCGAATTGACGGAGCCGGGCCGTGCTCTGGCTGCTTCAATGTCGGAGGCTCTTGGCATGGTGGCCGAAACCGTGAGCGTCATTACCAGCGAAACAGCCACCGAACTGACTCTGTCGGCGACTGTCGCGTTCTCGCATTTCTGGCTTTTGCCGAAAGTATCGGCCTTCCGGCAAGCCGCCCCTGACGTCAAGCTCAGGATCCTGACGCAGGATGGCAACTTCAATCTGGTGCGCGACGACATCGACGTGGCAATCCGCTATGGCGACGGTAAATGGCCGGACGGCAAGGCGATCCTGCTTTTTGACGACGAGGTGTTTCCGGTTTGCAGCCCCGCTTATATCGCCGCCCGAGGCGCCCCCGATTGCGTGGCGGACCTTGCCCGGCATCATCTCATCGCCAATGACTGGCAGGATCCGAACTGGACCGGCTGGGTGCAATGGCTGGCCGCGTTCGGCCAAAGCCTGCGGCCCAAATCGATCAGCATGAGTTGCAATTTTTACACCGACGCGATCAATGCCGCCATTCGCGGGGAGGGTATCGCCCTCGGCTGGAACCGTCTGGTCGAAAGCCATCTGCTGCATGGCCAATTGGTGCGCGTCTCGATCGAATCGGTGCGGCCGCGCAGCGCCTATTATGTGGTCATCAAGAGCGACGCCGCATCGAAACCCTCGGTCAAAGCCTTCCTTGACTGGATTCGCATGGAGACAGGCGCCGCATTGCCGTCAAAATCCAGATAACGGCGTGGCAGTCAGGTGCCCCGCGCCACGCGCTCGATCTCTTCGCGAACCAACCGCTCGACCAGGGTCGGCAAATTATTGTCGAGCCAATCCTGCAGCATTGGCCGCAACATTTCCTCGGCCATCTCGTCCAGGCTCTTGCGGTTGCGGCTGGCAAAGGCTTCGGAAAGCTCGCCAAACGCAGCCGCGACCTGCCGGCCCGTCTGCTCTGAGATGAGCGTCTGGCTTGTCATATTCTCGGCATCGTCGAGCGATTCCAATCGTGCCGCTTTCACCTGAGATTCCGAAGAAGGAGCGGGAGCGGCAATATTGAGCGTAGCGTCCGGCTGTTTGGAGGTAGTTTCGTGCAAAAGCGTGTCAGCACCTACATTTGACGGCCGCTGGAAGGTTGCCGTGCGCGTGGGCTCTGTCGATACCCGCGCCGACTGCTTAGAATCCCATTGCTCGCCGATATCGTCGACTCCGTCCGCCGGGGCCGCGGGAGCGTCGACCTGCTCCGAAAACGACGCGGAAAACGGCTGGATCGGTTGCTCGACCGGCGCTGAAGCAGGCTTTATCTCAGGCTGCCGGCGATCGGTCCTTGCCGCTTCCGCGTCACCATCGAATCCGCCACGAAGCTCGGCGCGAAACGCATCCATATCCGCGATGGTGTCGGCGGCACGCATATCTGCGTTCCCAGCGGATTCGGTTCCCTCATCCTTCCGAACGGGGTCGCTGTCCTCAATAATCTTGCGGATGGAAGCCAATATTTCTTCCATCGAAGGTTCGCGTTGTGCGTTGCTTGCAGTCGCCATCTTCGTCACGTCCGCCGCCCCTGTGATCTTTTCATCTTGCCGGCGATCTCCAGCGTCGAATCACAAGCTGAGCGTAACCGACCATCGGCCGCACGAGAATCCCCAAACTGAACGGTCCGAGGATTTCAACAGCTCAGACATTGATGCGCATGCAAAAAGCGCCGCGCCTTATTTCAGCGCAGCGCTTCGATGGAAACCGATTTTCATGCCATCAAGTCGACCTGGCGAAACCGCTCGATCAGCGGCCGTCCGGCGTACGCAGGCCGTACCACTTGTCCTTGACGGCCTTATAATGTTCTTCGGGATGATACTCCGTCACCTGAAGCCCCAGCCGTTTAATAGACAGTCGTCCTGTTGCCTGGAGAATGGCATAACTCGCCGTGACCACGTCACGTTCGGCGCTGGCGAGATTGATCCTGGCATTGATGACGTCGTTTTGCGCATTGAGGACGTCGAGCGTGGTCCGCTGCCCAACTTTTCTTTCCTCGATGACACCGTCGAGCGCAAGCTGCTGTGCCGCAACCTGCGCCTGGTTTGCATCGACATTCTCGCGCGCCGCCGTATAAAGCGTCCAGGCCGAAACAATCTGGTTACGCACCTGATCCCGGCTGACATCGACCTCGATCCTGGCCTGGCCGAGTTGTTCCTTCGACTGCCGCACAATGGCGGAAGTCCGCCCGCCCTGATAGATCGGAATCGTCAAGGTCGCGCCGATGCTGGCCGAGTTGGAGTAACCGTCACTCACGCCCCCGACGCCAGGCAAACTGCCCGATGCCGTATTGCGGTAGTCACGCGAAACCCCAGCCGAGGCGGTAATCTGCGGCAGCATGGCGCCTTCGGCTGATTTTACCGAAAAGCCCGCGGCATCCACCAGATGCTGCGTCGCCAGGATTGCGGGATGCTCATTGAATGCCACAGCAATCGCCGTATCGAGGCTCCTGGGAAGCAGCTTGGCCAATGGCGAGGCCGCCTTGAGCTTGCCGGGCGCATCACCGACGATCTGGCGATAGGCAGCTTCGCTCGACCGCACCTGTGCGCGGGCGGACGTCACCTGCGCCGTCGCCAGAGACCGGGCAGCCTCCGTCTGCGCGACATCGGTCCGCGTCCCCTCGCCCACCTCGAATCGCGAACGCGCCGAGCGGACCTGTTCGTTCATCGCCTCCAGGTTCTGTTGCGTCAGCGCAGCCACCTTGCGATCGTGAATCACATTCATATAGGCCTGAGCTGCAGCAAAAAGCGTGTTTTCTTCCGTGTTGCGCAGACTTTCCTGTTGCGCGGCCACCCTGGCCTCGGCCGCAGCAACATTATTCTTGGTCTGGAAACCGTCGAACAGCGTCTGGTTGATCGACACGCCGAAACTGCCGGTCGTCAACTGCGCGCTGCCCGCGTCCCGGCTCGTATTGGAATAGTCGATGCTGGCCGCACCCTGAACGGTCGGTCTGTAGCCCGACTTGGCGATTGCGACGTCTTCATCGGTAACGCGAACGCCAGCGCGCGCCGAATTCAGCGACGAATTATACTGATACGCCTTTGTCAGCGCTCCCATGATGGTTTCGGCAGATGCCTGCAAAGGAGAAAGCGCCGTCGCCGAAACAAGAAGGGCGAGAAAAAGACTCTTGCGTACTGGCTGCACAGCGTATCCCTCATTCCGTCACATGGGAGCCGGCGGCATCGCTATCCGTGATCCCACGGCCGCCAGATTTTCGAATCCCCCGACTCAACCGGCCGATCAATGAGCCGATTCAGTAACGATGTCTAAAATGCAAGCGAACATGACTGCACGCCAGCCGCAAGAAAAAAACACTCAAAACTCGAAAGCATGCGCACGTTCGAATCCGGGGAGTGGCTTTATTGCCGCATTAAATGCACGCCGCCCCGTAGCAATACCAGTAGTCTTCAAAAACAGACGGGCAACACCGGCGTTACCATAACCTTCGACTGCCACCAGGCGACCGCCTTCGCTCAATTGTGCCAGAAGCGTTTCCGGCACCTCCTCAACACTGCCGTCGATAAAGATTACATCATAGGGCGCCGCGGCGGAATACCCCTCCTGCAACGCACCCTGGACGATGTCGATATTGTCGAAGCCAAGCCTGGACAACACCAGTCTCGCGCCTTCGGCCAGGGCGGCATCGCTTTCCAGCGCGGTGACCGAACGGGCCAGCCGCGAAAAAATGGCCGATGCATACCCGCAGCCGCAACCAACCACGAGCACGCGGTCGTCGATTCCGACATCTGCGAGTTGAATCAGTCGAGCCAGCGGCGACGGCTCCATGAGGTAGCGCGGCCCCTGAGGGGTGTCCGCGATCCTGATATCCTCGTCGATATATGCCAGGGCAGCCTGCTCTGGCGCAATAAAGGCCTCCCGTGGAATGTCGAGCAAGGCGGCCAAAAGAGGCGCACTCGTCACATCAGTGGTGCGTATCTGACCATCGACCATCTTTACGCGCTGTTCGGAGAAACCAGCGTTCATATCCAACTGCCCCGTTTTTCACGCGAGAGGCGCGCCAAGGTTCATAACAGAACGCCTTGAAATCTTAAGGGAATGGAGGCCTCGCCCGGAATCGAACCGGGGTGCAAGGATTTGCAGTCCTCTGCGTAACCACTCCGCCACGAGGCCTCGCCGCTCCCGGCGTTCACCGCAACTCCAATAGGTTGCCCGAAATTTTGCGTCAAGCGCCCACGCGGCTTTATGACCGCTTTCTCTGCGGAAGCCGGCACGGACCTTCACGGTCCCCCGTCTTTCCGGCGCCTGCGCTCCCACCACACAACAACACGCCTTCGCCAGCGACGAACAGAGGCGAATTCGTAAGACAGCACCAGCAATCCGACCGGAATCATCCAGAAACCGAGAATCGGCAGGAAGCCGAACAGTCCGAAGACGATAAGAACGATCCCAATGGCGATCCTGAGCGCGCGCGAGCGCGGCATGGGGAAATCCCGGCCAAATATGGAAATCTTCCGCGGTGCCGTGTCGCTCTTATGCTCAGCCGTCATATGCGTGCCAGTCGTCTCCGCCAGTGCCGTGCATCGCCGCGCAGCAGGTGCCTATATGATGAGGCGATAACTCAATTGCCAGAAGAGCGCATAAAAAGCCGGAAAAATCCGAAATGGCGCTTTGCAAAGCGGAAATGGGTTTGCTATAGGCACCCCGTTCTCGCAAGAGCCGCTATTCCCCGGTAGCTCAGCGGTAGAGCAACCGGCTGTTAACCGGTTGGTCGCTGGTTCGAATCCGGCCCGGGGAGCCACTTTCTCCACTATGCGACAAAGCCGCCATATGGCGAAAAGACCGGCTGACGGACGCTTTACCTGCATAATCGGTTGCGAATACCCTACTTCATTGTGTTAGCGTCCCCCAGACGCGCTGCGTGAATCAATATTCAGGAACGGCATCAAGCGGGGAGTACCTATGGAGGTCAAGCGAAGCCGACATGCACGCCGGTTTGTGCGATGACCTATCAATTCGATTTCACGGACGTTTTCTCGGCCTGGCCTGAACTCGCGTGGGGCGCACTCCATACGCTCGTGCTCTCAGGCCTCGCCATGGCGATCGGCATGGTTGTCGCGATTGCCGGCGCGCTCGGCAAGACGTCCGGCCCGAAACCGGTTCGCATCGCCATCGACGCGTATATCGAACTGATTCGCAACACACCCTTCCTGATCCAGATCTTCATGATCTTCTTCGGACTGCCGTCGCTCGGCATTCGCCTCTCGTCCAACACGGCAGCCCTGATCGCCCTGGTCGTCAATGTCAGCGCCTATGCGATAGAGATTATCCGTGCCGGCATCGAAAACATCGACAAGGGGCAGATCGAAGCCGGCCGCGCACTCGGCCTCAAGCCGCTTCAGATCTTCCGGCTGATTGTCCTGAAGCCCGCGATCCAGGCCATCTACCCGTCGCTCACCAGCCAGTTCATCCTGCTGATGCTGAACTCCAGCGTCTGTTCGGTCATCGCGGCAACCGAACTGACGGCAGCGGCTGGTGATATCCAGTCGCGCACCTTCCGGTCCTTCGAGGTCTATTTCACCATCACCTGCATGTATTTCATCCTGTCCTTGATATTCTGGCAGGCATTCGGCGCGATCGACAGGAAATTCCTGCGAACGCCGGTGAAGAGGTAGAGCCATGCGCGAACTCGGCTCCGGCGACATCTTCTATATTCTTGGTGCGTTGCGCTGGACCCTGCTTTTGTCGATCATCGCCTTTATCGGCGGCTCCGTGGGAGGCACGCTCATTGCCTTGGCACGCACCGGCCGCTTCCAATGGCTGCGCACGATTGCGGCAGGTTACATCAAGGTTTTCCAGGGCACTCCTCTTCTGCTCCAGCTTTTTCTGGCCTTCTTCGCGCCTGGCATTTTCGGCATCAGCGTCGATCCGTGGACGGCGGCGGCATTGGGTCTGTCGCTGCATGCCAGCGCCTTCCTCGGCGAAATATGGCGAGGCGCCATCGAGGTCGTGCCACATGGGCAGAGCGAGGCCGCGACGGCGCTTGGCCTGCGCTACTGGCCAAGAATGGCCTTGGTCATCGTGCCGCAAGCCGTGCGGATCGCCATCCCGCCCACGGTTGGCTTCCTGGTTCAGCTCATCAAGGGCACGTCGCTGGCTTCGATCATCGGTTTCGTGGAACTGACGCGCGCCGCCCAGGTCATCAACAACGCAACGTTCCATCCCTTCACCATTTTTGGACTTGTGGCATTGGTCTATTTTATCGTTTGCTGGCCCCTGTCGGCCTATAGCAGGCGAATGGAACGCAAACTCGCGGCCGTCGCGCGCTGAATTTCAAGATATCGTCGAATGTTTCAAAGGGAGGACTATGCATGACCATGAAAACGCTGACACGACGCGGCTTTGCCACGCTTGCCGTCGCCGGCTTTGCTACAACATTGTTCGGGATCGCTACGGCTGGTGCCGCCACTCCCGATGAGATCAAGGAAAACGGTACCCTGCGTGTCGGTGTTCTGGTGGATTACCCGCCGTTCGGCGGTACCGATTCCAATCAGCAACCCGCGGGTTATGACGCCGACGTCGCCAAGCTTTTCGCCAAATCGCTCGGCGTGAAACTGGAGCTGGTTCCGGTTACCGGCCCGAACCGCATTCCCTACCTGCTCACCAACAAGATCGACGTTCTGATCGCCACTTTCGGTATCACCGCGAAACGAGCCGAGCAGGTTCTCTTCTCCGATCCCTATTCGGCCCTGACAGTCTATGTACTTGCTCCGAAAAGCCTGAGCATCAAAGGGCCGGAAGATCTCAAATCCGTCACCATCGGTGTCGCTCGGGCCTCGACACAGGACACGGCCATCACGGAGATTGCACCTGAAGGAACGCCAATCAAGCGCTTTGACGATGACGCGACCGCCTTGCAGGCCTTGATTTCGGGGCAGGTGCAGGCACTCGGTGCTTCTAACACCATTCTCGCCCAGCTCACCAAGGATTATCCGAAAATGGAGATCGAGCCGAAGATCAAGCTGAAGGCACAGGCGAACGGCATGGCGTTCCGCAAATCCGACACCGCCCTGCGAGACTATGCCAACACCTTCATCGCCGAGATCGTGAAGAACGGCGAACTCTCCAAGATCAATGAACGCTGGTTCGGCATACCGCTCGACAAGCTGCCGCCGATGCCCGAACTTTGACCTGCCGACCCTGGCCGATCCCGGATCTCGTTGAGGTCCGGGAGAATGGCGGCAAATGATCGCTCGAAAGCTTATGTGATTTTCGTCTGATCGGCTTTGCCGCGTCCGTCGCCGCTTCTGCTACGACCGATACGCCCTGCTCGGCTTAGCGGCCTGTTGCCCGCTCACGAAAACGTCTGCCTCTTTCTCCATTTGTGACGGATCGAATCTTGGTGCTGCCCATTTCTGGCGCTGAAAAGAGTGTCGTTAAACAGGAGCGCCGATCCATGACCAACAGTAAGTTCGATCAGCCCGTATCAGTTTTCGTTGGCCTGGGCTTTCCCCGCGAGGTGGCGACCGTTCTGGACGCTTACGATCTGCTGCTGGAATGGACAGGCATTTCAGACCTGGATTACCATGGCGCGCTCGAGGTGTGCCGCAAAGCTCTCATCGGCGAGAGAACGGCTGAAGACGTTCGCGAATCATTGGTACATTTCGCCCGTCGCCGGGGTATCCTTTCGGAAGAAGCTCTCGATCAGGCAGCTAGAAACCTTGCCCGCGAATGGGGGCAGATAAGCGCCTGAAAGCGCATTCAGTTCACTCTATACGCTTGATTTACGCACGGCTTTGCCCCGAAACCTGTGGCCGCTTTCGGGGCAAAATTGCTCATGCTGCATTGCAACCTAACCGTCACGCGATTAGCGTAAGAGTCTCGGGCGGGCGGCTGTATATATTCTGCGGAAAATTTCATGCCCAAACCTACGAGCCCCGATAACACATCCCTTGAGGCCATTGCACGGAATGCTAGCCCTTTCCGCCGGATCGCAGCGCGAATTCCTACCTATCTGACCGACATCCAGGAAAACCCCGCATGGCTGCCGATGTTCGTATTTGCGCGGACCTTGCCCGGCAGGCGGATGCATTGGCGTGGCGCGAAACCGGTCAAATCAACGGACTATGCCACGGCAACGATGTTCGAGGGCATGAACCGGCGTACAATTGTCGAAGCGCTGCGCGCCGATGGGCTTTTTTCCGGACTTCTCCTGCCCTCCTCGATCCAGGACGAGATTGCCCGTTTCGCAAGGAAGACACCATGTTTCGGCAATTTTGATCGCCGGCTGGAATTCTTTCCGACAGAGCATCCTGATGCTGAAAGTCGTTATGGCCGTGCCTTGCTCAGTGGGCACTATTTCGAGCGGATACTGAAATGCGATGCGGCGCTTGCGGTGCAGCAAGACCCGCTTCTGCACGACGTGGCGGCGCACTATCTGGGCGCGCAGGCAAAGCTGATCACGACACGCGTCTGGTGGAGCTTTCCAACAAAGTCCGTGTCGGATGCCGAGAAGAATCTTGCATCGCTGGACAAATTCCACTTCGATCTCGACGACTGGCGAATGCTGAAGTTTTTCTTCTACCTGTCTGATGTCGACAGTGATTGCGGCCCGCATGTTTATGTGCGTGGCAGCCACAATCACAGGAAAATCAAGCATCAACTGACGCTTCTCGTCGGACATTCTGCCGACGAAGTGCTGGGCGCTTATGGTGCCGAGAACGCCGTTACACTGTCAGGGCTAGCGGGCTCGGGCTTTGTCGAAGACCCGTTCGGCTTTCACATGGGCACGGTACCAAGCCGAGCGCCCCGACTCATGATGGAAATAGGCTTTGGCGTTTCCCGGCCGTCCCGCAGGCGATTTCATGGTGAACCCGTCATCCCGAGAGCGGCGGTGCAAAATTCGACCACGGTAGCGGCGCGATAATCCCGCTTCGGACGGCGTAAAAGTCGTCCACCTATGCTCTAATGACGGACGTCGAACTGCAATTTCGTGTTTTTGAGCCACTTATAATGTGTCTATACAATATTGATCTATATGGTGGGCCCGGAGGGACTCGAACCCCCAACCAAGCGGTTATGAGCCGCCGGCTCTAACCATTGAGCTACAGGCCCCACACGGGCTGGATAGTGTTTTTCGTTGCGTCGCACAAGGCTTTAAGAAACTTTGCGAACCATCTGGCGCACGACGCCCAAATCCACTCATAATCGCAGCATAATGCCGAACCTTCTTGATATGCAGAAATGGAGTTTTCGATGACCAGTTCTCTTTTAGCCTTGGCGCTCGCCGCAACGCTCGCAATGCCGGCAGTTGCAATGGCCAAGGATGCCGGGCCGGTGCCACGCATCATGGTGAGCGGCGAAGGTGAAGCCACCATCGCGCCGGATATCGCCATCCTGTCGCTTTCCGTCATGCGCGAGGCCAAATCCGCGCGTGCCGCACTCGACGCCAACAATGACGCCATGGCGGCGGTCATTGCGGCCATGAAAGCTTCGGACATCGCCGATCGCGATTTGCAGACTACCGGCATGCAGATCACGCCGCGCTACAATTATCCGCAAAACAACGATGACAACCAGCAACCCGAACTGGTCGCCTACCAGGTCACCAACACGGTGTCGGTACGCGTGCGCGACATCGACAGGACCGGCGAAATTCTGGACAAGGCGGTGACGCTTGGCGTCAACCAGGGCGGTGGCATCACCTTCACCAATGACGACCCGTCTACCGTCATCACCGAAGCGCGCAAGAAGGCGGTAGCCGATGCAGTCGCCAAGGCCAAGACTCTGGCAGAGGCCGCCGGCGTCTCGGTCGGCAAGGTGTTGAAGATCACCGACCAGAACATCGCGCCGAGGCCCATGCCGATGAATGCAAAGGCTTTCGCCGCACGGGATTCGGTCCCCGTTCAGCCAGGAGAAAACTCCTACCATGTCCAGGTCAACATCACCTTCGAGATCAAGTAGTCCCGATTCCACCGCATAAAGGAGAAGCCCCGGAGCCTTCGCTCCGGGGCTTTTTCGTCCATCGGCCAGGCGTCGAAGACTCTACCGATACAGGATCGGGCAGCCGCGCCTGTTGCGGAAGGTCACGACCACGCGCTCATTGTATTTGCGGCCTTTCACCTTGACCCGGCGGCGGTCGATATCGACAATGCGGGCGCGCCGCAGCCCCATGCGCTCGGCCTTGTCGAGCGCGCGCTCGGGCGTGCAGGAACGGCGCCATTTTCGGCGTTCATGCCGGTGGCGATGCCAATCGCGCATCTCGCCTCGGTCGCCGGTATAGATCCCGAAGCGGTCATCCGGCTCGTGGCCGAAATTAAGATAGATGCCGTCGGCCTGCGCGACGACCGGAGCGGTCGCCATGGCGCCAATCCCGACAATTACCGAAAGCGCCAAAGTCCTGATCGTGGTGAACATTGCGGATCTCCTGTCGAGCGGCTTGGCCGTTACAGGCAGCCGCCCTGTGGAATTGATGGGGCCAGGATACGCCCGCTTCGCTGAACCCATCAGGAATTTGGCGTTCATCGCCGGTTCACATCATTACAACGGCCGGCACCTCACGGCTCGCTATCGAGCATGTAGTCGAAGTAGTCCTCCGGCTCGCCCAGGTCGCTCTCGCTGGCGCGCACACGTCCACGCACCGACATGCCCGCCTCGTGCACTGTCTCGGGACTGCCCGATACCAGCCTGTGCCACCAGTAGAGATCGTGCCCCTCGGCGACGAGTCGATAGGCGCAGGTCGAAGGCAACCAGGCGATGGTGCGCACGTTTTCAGGCGTGAGCCCGACACAATCGGGCACCCGCGCCAGCCGATCGGAATAGTCCGAGCAGCGGCATGTACCGGCATCGAACAGGCGGCAGGCAACGCTGGTCCAGTAAATTTCGCCGGTGTCGGCATCCTCCAGCTTGGAGAGACAGCACTTGCCGCACCCGTCGCAGAGCGATTCCCATTCGGCGGGGCTCATCGCCTCCAATGTCTTGGTTTTCCAGAATGGCGCGTCCATCCGTTGCATGTGGCCCCGCCTTGCCTCCCGGTCAAGCTCATCTCGGCTCAACTCGGTCAGCAGCCCGACTCGGCCACCGGTTTGACACCGTCTTGCCGTCAAAACGCCGACCATTCGCCCAGCATCGGCACTAAGTCACCTTTGCCGGAACCATTTCGCGTCGTTCCGGTTTCGACGAGGACGGGACGTCACAAGGAGAGTTTCAATATGAAATGCCAACCACGGATTTTGGCCGGCACCGCGCTCGGCCTGTTGATGGCATCCACGCCGCTGAGCGCCGCGCCGCTCCATGGAGACAGCGTCACGAGCCCAATCCTCCACACCGGTATCATACTGGCGCAGGCGAATTGCGCCGAAGGTGAATCCGCCGAAGCCTGCGCGGAAGGCGGGGAGAAGCCGAACCGCAAAAAGCAGCAGGAAAAGCGAGCCGCACCTGCGGCCCAGGACGAACCCTCGCCCCAGGCGGAGCCGGAGCAGAAGCCTCGCCGCGAGAAGCGCAAGGAAATGCAGGCCGAACCCGCGCCACGCGAAGAATCAGCGCCCGCCGATACGGGAGGCGAAATGGCGCCGGCCATGAAGCCCGAAGAAAAGCCGCGCCGGGAAAAACGCAAACAAAAGCAACAGCAGGCCGAACCGGCCCAGCAGAATGAACAGGCCGCACCCGCAGGTGAGGAAAGCGAAACCAAGCCCGCCGTCAAGCGGCAGGAAAAACAATCCGAGCGCAAACAGCGCCGATCCACTGAGGAGGCCAAACCGGCCGAGACCGAACAGGCGCCCGCGCAAAGCGAGGAGCCGGCCGAACAGGCAACTCAGCCGAAATCGAAGAAAAAGGAACTGAAGGAGTTCCTCGACAAAAAGCAGGACGGCGGAGAAACGACGGAGCCGCAGCAGGCCGAAAAGCCGAAGCCGCGGAAGTCCGGATCTGACGATCAAGCAAAACCCGCCGGGGAACCTGCGGAAGAAGCCGCGCCGAAGCGGGAAGCCACGCCAGCCGAGACTGAAAAGGGATCTGCTGCCGATGAAAAGCCGGCCGACCAGGCAACCCAGCCGAAATCCAAGAAGGAAGAGTTGAGGGAGTTCCTCAATAAGAAGAAGGGTGGCGAGGAAGCGGCAGAGCCGCAGCAGGCTTCGCCGGAAGAACAGAAACCGACTTCCGGGGAGAAGGCTGGCGAGCAGACGCCGGCCACCGGCGAAGCGGAGGGCGGCAAACGCGACGCCACGCAGCCCGAACTGCCGACCGATACGCAAGAAGAACAGGCGATGCCGAAGAGCGACACCGAGGCAAGCCCTCTCCCCAAGGATGCCGCCCCCCTGCCCGACAGCGCCAAGAAGGCTGGCCGCAGAGGTGAAGGCCGCCAGGTCAGGCAACCGGCCGAGCAGCCAGCCGAACAGCCGGCCGGCGAGGCCGAAGCCGCGCCGCGCTCGGATTCCGCCGCTCAATCCGCCATCGAAAGGATCGGCAAGATAGAATCGGTGGAAGCCATGCAGGGCAAGCGCATCGATGCCGAGCAATGGCGCAAGGATCGTCGCGAGCGCCGCGAGGAGAGACGCAAGCGCGATAACATCGACGTGGTCAAGGAATTCGGCGACAGGATTGTCGTGAAGTTCGGCGACAACATCTATGTCGATAACCGCGATGCCAACGAAAGGCTCGAGCGACATGCCCGCGACAGCTATGTCGAGGAATTGCCGCGTGGCTTCACGCGCACCACTATCGTCAAGGACAATGGCGCGCGTGTCGTCACCATCCGCAATGCCTACGGCGATATCGTACGTCGTTCACGCATCATGCCGGATGATCGCGAGGTGGTACTCTATTATGTTCCGGAAGATGACTACGACCGGATTCAGCGCGGCTACATCGATGCCGGCGCGGATTTGCCGCCGCTGCGGCTCAGCATTCCCGCCGACGAATACATCCTCGATGCCGAGCGCGCTCGGCCGGAGGACTACTACACCTATCTCGACGCCCCCCCGGTCGAGCCGGTGGAACGCATCTATTCGGTCAACGAGGTGGTCCATTCGGCTCGCATCCGCGACAAGGTGCGCCGCGTCGACCTCGACACCATCACCTTCGACACCGGTTCCGCTGATATCGGCGAAAACCAGATTTCGAAGCTGGAGGCGCTTGGCGAGGCGATGAACAAGATCCTCGAGCAGAACCCGGCGGAAACCTTCCTGATCGAAGGCCACACCGATGCCGTCGGTTCGGACGAGTCCAACCTTGTTCTTTCGGATGAACGGGCCGATTCGGTCGCCGAAGCGCTCACCAAGGTTTTCGACATTCCGGCCGAAAATCTGACCACGCAGGGCTATGGCGAGGAGTACCTCAAGGTGAACACGGACGGGGCAAATCGCGAGAATCGCCGCGTCGCGGTTCGCCGCATTACGCCGCTGGTTTCGCCTGTCGCCAGTGCGGAGTGACGGCGGCCCGGTGAATTGATGAAGGGCGCCGAACCGGCGCCCGCCATTGAAACACCGGGCCTAGGTTCCCAGATTCCGGAAAGGGCGTTCCCTGCCCTCGTCCCGACTCCAGCGGGACATGCCCTGTCGGCCTTCGGGCCGGCAGGGATTTTTTCAACCTATAACAGCCGCGTCAGTTTGGTGTCCGTGCGTGCCAGAACCTCATCCGGCACGAAGAAGTCGCCGGCAAGCGGCCCTGTCGCCTGTGGCGCATATCTGGAAAAGTCGGTGATGCCCTCGGCGCGCAGCACCTCCTCGTCGATATAGAAATTGCCGGTCGTCTCACGGGAGGGCCGATTGAAGATCGCACAGGCGGCATCCGCCATGATTTCGGGCGAACGGCACTGCTGCGCCACCGAAACACCCCCGAGCAGATTGCGCACCGCAGCTGTGTCGATTGCGGTGAGCGGCCACAGTGAATTGACGGCAATGCCGTCGGCGGCGAACTCCGCGCTCATGCCGAGCGTGCACATCGACATGCCGAATTTCGCCATGGTGTAGGCGACATGCCCCTTGAACCATTTCGCCGCCATATCGAGCGGCGGCGCCAGATTCAGAATATGAGGATTTTTGGCCAAGCGCAGGTGCGGAATACACATTTTCGACACCAGGAAAGTGCCCCGCATATTGACCTGATGCATCAGGTCGAAGCGCTTCATGTCGGTTTCCAGCGTGCCGGTAAGCTGGATGGCGCTGGCATTGTTGATGCAGATATCGATGCCGCCGAACTGCTCCACTGTCGCCGCGACCGCCTTCTCCACCTGTGTCTCGTCGCGGATATCGCAGATGATGGGCAGCGCCTTGCCGCCTGCCTTTTCGATTTTCTCCGCAGCCGTATAAATCGTGCCGGGCAATTTCGGATGCGGGGCGGCGGTCTTTGCGGCAATGGCGACATTGGCGCCATCGCGCGCGGCCCTAAGCGCAATCGCCAGCCCGATGCCGCGCGAACCGCCCGAGATGAACAGCGTTTTTCCCTTCAGGGACATGGCAGGCCACCTCCAAAGCAAGCCCCTTCATGCCCCGTTCAGGGCGGGCATTCAAGATTTGCCCGGCCCCACGGCGAGTGCAACTTGCTACCTTTCCTCAGCCAGCCGCGACGCCCTCTTCATATTGCTCCAGAAATTCTGCCGAGGGTGCGATAGGTTTGACGACGTCGATCAGCACCCCGTTCGGATCGGCGAAGATAAAGTGCCGCTGACCAAAGGGCTCGTCGCGCAAATCGAGCAACATTGGCACGCCGGCCGCAACAATGCGCGCATGAACGGCATCGACATCCTCAACCTCGAAATTGATCAACAGCCCCTTTGCGCTCCTGCCCCGCGCAACTTGCGGAACGGTCTCATGCCCCTGATCGACAATGCCGAGATTGACGCTTTCGTCCTCTTCGGATTGCAGATGAACATACCAGTCACTCGAAAACAGCGGCTTGAACCGCAGATGGCGAACATAGAACGCCGCCGTTGCGGTAACGTCAGCTGACATGATGACCGGATAATAGCTGGTCGTCTTCATGGCTTTTCTCTCGCCCCCGTTTAACATACATTCTGCATGTTTATGGGATTTAACATACAGGCTGTATGTATGCAACGAAAAATCGAACGCCGCACTAACCGCCAGCGCACCGAGGCCACCCGTGCGGCGCTGCTGTCGGCAGCGCGGACACTTTTCATTGAAAAATCCTATGCTGAAACAGCAACGCCGGAGATTGTGGCTGCGGCCGGCGTCACGCGCGGTGCGCTCTACCATCACTTTACTGACAAGCAGGCTCTGTTCCAGGCTGTCGTGGAGCAGGAAGCGGCGGAAGTGGCGGCCGGGATCGAGCGCGCCACGCCGACCGAGCGGGATGCCCGCCAGGCCCTGCTGGACGGCGGCAGGGCGTTCCTTGATGCTATGGCGTCGCCGGGCCGCACCCGACTCCTGCTTCTCGATGGACCCGCCGTTCTTGGCCGCGCCACTATGGACAAGATCGACGCGAGGCACGGCGCACGCACCCTGCGCGAAGGACTGGAGATGGCCATGCAGGAAGGCGCGATGAAACCGGCGTCGCTCGATGTGCTGACCGCTCTCCTGTCAGCTGCCTTCGACCGCGCGGCACTGTCGGTGGAATCCGGCGCCGCGCGGGAGGATTTCATGAAAACCCTCGGCATGCTCATCGACGGGCTGTTCAAGCAGCAGCCATAGGCGCCAGTTGATACCTATTCGAAAATGCGTTCGCCCTGCTCATCCACGAGTTGGATGCCTTTCTTTAGCGAAATGTCCACCGCATCGTCCAGCCCGGCGAAACGGTCGGCGCGAATGAAGCGATGCTCCTTCACCACGCCGTCGATCTCCTTCGAGACGACGCCGCAGGTCTGATACTGGCCTTCGGCCTTGTAGGGCGTGGCGCTGATGGTGAAGCCCTTGTGTTCCACCTGCTTTGCCGGCGCGGTGCTGGCCGCCTGTGCGGGCTCATCGCCGCCACCGCCGAAAAGACGTTTCAGGAATGACATGGGCCGGCCTCCGCAAAAAAACCCGCCCCGTCCACGATGGACGAAGCGGCTTTTACCTAGCGTCCCGCGCCCGAACGGGCAAGGGTGCGCCAACACGTCAATCTTCGTTGGAAAGCGCTTCCAGTGCCTCGGCCGCTCCTGTCAGGATCGCCATCGCCTCGGCCTGCTTTTCGGCGGGCGCATCAACGATATCGGCAAGGGCGGCCCGAAGCCGGCGCCTGAGCGCATGGAATTCGGGATTGCGCCCCCGATGTCCGTGCCGGCCGCGCCGGTCGTCCTCGTCGTCGTTCCAACCGAACCATTCGCGCGCGGCCGCCATCTTGCGCCCGATGCGCTCGATCTGCTCCAGCACGCGCTCGACCAATTCACGGTTCTCGGCAAGATGCCCCTGCCCGTCCTCGGTAATCGAGAACACCTTCTTGTTGCCTTGTGCCGCCGAGACGGCAAAGCCGGCCTCCTCCAGGAACGTCAGCGTCGGATAGACCACGCCCGGGCTGGGGCTGTAAAAGCCGCTGGACCGCTCCTCCAGCGCCTTGATGATCTCGTAGCCGTGACGTGGCTGGTCGGCCAGCAGCGAAAGCGTAATCAGTTTCAGGTCGCCATCGGCCAGCATGCGTCCGGCGCGCAATACGTCACCCGGGCCGCCCCTGCCGCCACCGCCATGCCGCCCTCCGAAACCGAACGGGCCGAAGCCCCCGCGCCGACCGCCAAAACGGCCAGCCATATGAAAGAAGGCGCGCTCGTCGCGATCTCCGCAATGATGATGTCTGTGCATAAGGATTCCTTTCGTCCTATCGTAAGATATATCTCAGTTAAGTCGTCGTCGACCAAATATCAAGATATATCTTACGATAGGACGAGAAACAGTTTCGGCTGATGCCAGCCCAACGCCGGCCCGCTGCCGAACGGTGCCGAAAGATGATGCCCTGCGGCGACAGGAATCCTTCAGGCCAAATGCAACATGATCTCGCGATTGTACGGTCGCTCGCGATGCTCGAACAGAAAAAGCCCCTGCCAAGTGCCCAGCGCCAGTTGCCCTTCGGCCACCGGCACTGAAAGCGAAACCGCCATCAGTGCGGTCTTGATATGGGCGGGCATGTCGTCCGGCCCTTCCAGCCGATGAACGAGATAATCCATGGCCGGATCGTCGGCCGACGGCACGAGCCGGCGAAAGAACGCATCGAGATCGCGGCGCACATCCGGGTCGGCGTTCTCTTGAATGAGAAGCGAGCAGGATGTGTGGCGCACGAAGGCCGTCAAGAGGCCGGTTTCGATGCCAGCCTCGCGTACGAAGCGTCCGGCCTGCACGGTGAATTCATAGAGGCCCTGACCGCGTGTCGCGATGGTCAGTTGTTTCTGTGTTCCGGCCAATGCGTCGCTCGCTATTGCTGGGTAAAGGCGAGCCGCGCGCCCAACGCCACGAAGGCCGCCGCAAAACCGCGGCGCATCCACGCCATGAGGCGCTCGCTGCCGAGAACGCGCTCGCGCATGACCGCGGCGCATATGCCGTAGATGCAGAAGACGACGAACGTCAGCAGCATGAAGACGCCGGAAAGCTCCAGCATGCGTACCAGCACATGCGGTTCGTCATGGGCGATGAACTGCGGCAGGAAGGCAACGAAGAAGATCGACAGCTTCGGATTGAGCAGATTGAGCAATATGCCGTCGATCACCACCTGGCGGGTGCTGCGTGCATCCGCCCTCGCCTCGAGCCTGAGCGCGCCGCGCTGCCGAAGCATGCCCCATGCCATGTAGAGCAGATAGGCGATGCCGGCATATTTCACCGTCTCGAACGCCACCGCGCTGGCATGCAGCAGCGCCGCCACCCCGGTAAGTGCCGCGACCAGATGCGGCACGATGCCGAGCGTACAGGCGAAGGCGGCGAGAATGCTCGCCCGTGCGCCGCGCGAAAGCCCTGCCGCCAGCGTATAGACCACGCCAGTTCCGGGAGCCACGACGATGATCAGCGTGGTCAACAGAAACTCAATCGACATTCCGGTTCCTCATGCGAGAATCGCTTTTACCATCGTCAGTTGCCGGCCCCGGCGCGCACCGCACTCGGCGACGCACCATAGAGGCTGCGGAAACGCCGGCCGAAATGCGAGCGTGAAGCGTAACCTGCCATTGCCGCCGCATCGGTGACATTGCCTTCGCCGCGCGCCAATATATCATGTGCGAGGCGCATGCGCGTCTGGGCCAGAACCACGCGCAGCGATGTGCCCTCGCCCTTCAGTTTTCGCCGTAACGTCGAAGCGGCCATACCGAGCGCGCGGCCGATGCTTGTCGCCGTCCAGCGCCGCGCCGGGTCGCCCAGCACCAGCCAGCCGATACGCGCAGCCAGCGTGGTCTCGAAAATACAGGAAGCGGCCGGCACCTTGCGCAGCAAAAGCAGCACCTCGGCCAGCCTGTGCTTGGCCAGGGCATTGGCATGATCGGATGCGGCCAGCAAAGCCGCCGCATGCACCAGTGCCTCCACCAACTCGGCATTGAGCGGCACGCGCATGTCCAGGCCCGGCTCCTGCTGGCGGGGTGGTGATTTGAGGCGCTGAACCGCCTCCGGCACATGGTCCACCTCAACGATCAGCGTCTCGTAAAGCCCGCTATCGGCCGCCGGGATGTTGACCACGTCGAATTTCGGTCCCGCAGGAAACACGAAGACATCGCCGGCCGAAAGCCGCTGACCCGCGCCACCCAGCCAGAACTCCTTGTTGCCGCTCAAAACAATGCCGATCAGCGGCTTGGCGTTGGCAATCCGGGTCAAGCGCTCGGTGGAGAAACAACAATAGCTGAAAAGCTGACGCCCGCGCGGCGCAAAACCCGGCTGCCTTACGGGACGTTCAGGCGCGGATGCAATCGGCCTGAGAGCTGCAAGAAGACGCCGGGCCAGATTGTCGGATGATGAAACGGAAAGCGCATCCATGATGCTGAACCCCGGCGGGAAATCCCACGATGGGCCGAACCTAACCCGTATAGGCCAGCCGCGCAACGAATGAGCGTTTCAGGCACATGAATGGAGCCGTTCCGGCGCATCGGCCGGCACGCAGCCTGTAAACGGCCGGCAATGGCCATGAGCCATTGGATGGTGAAGGAAAACACGATCATGAGAACCAGAAACATCTTGTTGGCGGCGATCACCGCCTTATCGCTGGTTTCGGCGGCAAAGGCGGCCGATCTCGAACTGTGGCGGCTCGATTGCGGACGCATTGCCGTCAACGACCTCGATTTGTTTTCCGACACCTTCGCCTATGTTGGCCAGAAAAAGACACTCACCGACAGTTGCTATCTGATCCGCCACGACGACGACTACATGCTGTGGGATACCGGCCTGCCCGCCAGCCTGCATCATGCCGAGCAGAGCACCACTGCACCGATGGCGCCGACGCTGGACCGGACCTTGCCCGAGCAGCTCAAGCAAATCGGTGTCGCGCCGCAGCGCATAGCGATTATCGGCATCAGCCACTATCATTTCGACCATATCGGACAGGCAGCCGACTTCCCCAAGGCCAAGCTGCTGATCGGCAAGGCCGACTTCGATGCCCTGAAAGCCACGCCGCCGCCTTTCGGAGCGGAACCGTCCCTGCTTGAACCATGGCTGAAGGGCGGCGCCACGGTCGAGACGGTCACGGGCGATAAGGACATATTCGGCGACGGTTCGGTGACTATGCTCTACGCGCCGGGCCACACGCCCGGCAGCCGTGCCCTGCTGGTGCAGCTGGCGAAGAAAGGCCCGGTGCTTCTGAGCGGCGACGTGGCGCATTTCGAGAAGCAGTTCGAAACCGGCAACGTACCCGGTTTCAATACCGACCGCGCCCAGTCGCTCGCCTCGATGGCACGCTTGCAAAAAGTGGCAAAAACGCTCAACGCCACGCTGATCGTCCAGCACGATGCCGACGACATTTCCAAGCTGCCGGCCTTCCCTCAAAGCGCGAAATAGATTTCAGGGCGGACAGGCAGCCTAAAAAAGAAAACCCGGCCAAACGCTTGGCCGGGTTTCCGGATTCATCATTGCAAGAGCCGCTTAGCTATCCAGGAAACTCCTGAGCTTGCGCGAGCGGCTCGGATGCTTGAGCTTGCGCAGCGCCTTGGCCTCGATCTGGCGGATGCGCTCGCGCGTCACCGAGAACTGCTGGCCTACCTCTTCGAGCGTATGGTCGGTGTTCATGCCGATGCCGAAGCGCATGCGCAAAACACGCTCCTCGCGCGGCGTGAGCGAGGCCAGAACGCGCGTCGTCGTCTCGCGCAAATTCGCCTGGATCGCCGCATCAATCGGCAGCACGGCGCCCTTGTCCTCGATGAAATCGCCGAGATGCGAATCTTCCTCGTCGCCCACCGGCGTCTCGAGGCTGATCGGCTCCTTGGCGATCTTCAGCACCTTGCGCACCTTTTCCAGCGGCATGGCGAGTTTCTCGGCCAATTCCTCCGGCGTCGGCTCGCGGCCGATCTCGTGCAGCATCTGGCGCGAGGTACGCACGATCTTGTTGATCGTCTCGATCATATGCACGGGGATGCGGATCGTGCGCGCCTGGTCGGCAATCGAGCGGGTGATCGCCTGCCTGATCCACCATGTCGCATAGGTCGAGAACTTGTAGCCGCGGCGGTATTCGAACTTGTCCACCGCCTTCATCAAACCAATATTGCCTTCCTGAATGAGATCAAGGAATTGCAGGCCGCGGTTGGTGTATTTCTTGGCGATGGAAATGACGAGCCGCAGATTGGCCTCCACCATCTCCTTCTTGGCGATCGCCGCCTCGCGCTCGCCTTTCTGCACCTGGTTGACGATCTTGCGGAATTCAAGGATCGAGATCGCCGTCTCGGTTGCAAGGTTCTGGATTTCGGAACGCAGGTCGCGGATGGCGTCCTTTTCGTTCTTGGTGAATTCCTTCCAGCCGCGCGAGGTCAGGTTGGCGATAGAGCGCGTCCAGTTGGGATCGAGTTCGGAGCCCTGGTATTCCTTGAGGAATTCCTCGCGCCGCACGCCATAGCTTTCGGCGAGCCGCAGAAGCCGGCCTTCATTCTGCACCAGCCGCTTGTTGATGTCATAAAGCTGCTCGACCAGCGCCTCGATGCGGTTCTGGTTGAGCGACAGCGACTTCACCGCCGTGATGAGCTGGTCCTTCAGTTCCTTGAGGCGACGGTCCTGGCTGGGCGACAACGTGCCGGTGGCGGCCAGACGGTTCTCGACCTGCTGATCCTGCAGCTTGCGCAATTTCTTGTAGGTATCGGCAATGAGATCCAGCGTCTCCATCACCTGCGGGCGAAGTTCGGCTTCCATCGCGGCGAGCGATAGGCTTGCCTCGTCTTCATCGTCGTCGTCGTCTTCAAGGCCGCGCGTGTCGCCACCGACATTGGTGATGTCGTCATCCGCACGCGAAGCGCCGCGCGACTTTTCATCCGCCTTCGGTTTGGCCTCCTCCTCCACGCGCTCCACCACCGGCGCCTGCTTGGCTTCCGGCCCGGCATAGGTGGCTTCGAGATCGATGATCTCGCGCAGGAGAATCTTGGCCTCGTTGAGATCGTCGCGCCAGAAGATGATGGCCTGGAAGGTCAGCGGCGATTCGCAAAGCCCGGCGATCATCGTCTCGCGCCCGGCCTCGATGCGCTTGGCGATGGCGATTTCGCCCTCGCGCGACAAAAGTTCGACCGAACCCATCTCGCGCAGATACATGCGCACCGGATCGTCGGTCCGGTCGGTCGGCTCCTTCTTGGCAACGGTAGCGACAGCCGTACCGGTCTGCTCGGCCAGTTCGTTGGCGTCTTCCTCGGAATCGCCTTCGCTGGTCTCGGCCTCGTCGTTCTGCTCGTCGTCCTCGACAACGTTGATGCCCATATCCGAGAGCATCGCATTGATGTCTTCGATGCGATCGGGATCGGTTTCCTCGGATGGAAGAACCGCATTGAGTTCGGTCAAAGTGACATAGCCGCGCTTTTTCGCGAGCTTGATCATCTTCTTGACAGCGTCATCGGAAAGGTCGAGCAAGGGACCGTCGGTCGTGCCCTCGCGTTCGGTCTCGACCTCTTCCTTTTCCTTTGTCGCCATTCTTTGCTTCTCCAACGGCCTTAGCTGCAAACCGGGTAAACCGATGAGCGGTACGCTCCATGCGCGCCGCTGCAAACTGCGTTCACCGCTCTTGTTGCCGCATATCTCGTTAAGTCCAGATTAACCCTGATATCTGGGACAATTTTCCTGTCCGTCCAGTAACCGTCGCACACTTAGAGCGCCGCGCTTTCAATCGAGCGCCCGAAGCACGCTCTGACACTTCTATGGAGCATCGGATCATCCGCAACCGGATTCCATTGTTCGTTCCGACGCTCCAGGCGCACTCGCTCGGCACTGGATGGGATTAACGTTTCGAATCGTTCTGATTCCGTCATTCCAACGCAAGGTCAAGCGCCTCTCGCATGATTCGCTCCAAAAAAGCGAATCAATTAGCCCATTTCAGCCAGGTTCGTGTTAGGTTCGCCCTGCCCTGCCCGACGAAACACCGAACCCCTCGATAAGCGCTTCGGTCGCCTGCACATCCCTGAACTGCATCTGCACTTCGACCAGATGCCGGTAATTCTCGTCTGTGGGATCGGTGGCCAGCGCTGCCTCGGCCTGCTTCAGCTCCCTATGTAGGATGCGGGCGCTACGGTGCAAGTGCAGTGCCTGGGCAAAGGCGTCGCGTGCATCCTCGAGCGCAGCACTCTCCAGTGCCGGCCATTGGCGCATGCGCCTGGCAAGCGCAACAGCGCGTTCCCACACATCCGCACAGCCCGCTTTTCCGATCGCTGCGATCACCGCCTCGCGACTGTCCGCCATGTCATGCGCCAGCGCGTCGAGGACAGCCGCGTGCAGTTTACGCAGATCGGCATTGGCCAGGTCGAGAAACTCGACATGCTCGAAATACTCGTCGATCAGCACCGGATGGTTGACCAGAGCCACGATGATGGTGGCCTCGCGCACCGGCATGATCTCGCCCTGCCGCTTGACCAGAGCCGAACGGCCGAGGCTTTCGGTGATGGCGCTGCGCGCCTGCACCGACCCGCCCCCCGGCTTCCATGGCTTGCCGCCCTGCCCATAGCCGCCGGAACCGCGCCCTCTCGGACTGCGCCCTCGCTGGGCGCCGAAAAAGCCCTGCACGCGCTCGCGCATGTCCTGATTGTAGTGATAGCGCACGCTTTCGTCGCGGATTCGGCCGCTCAGTTCGCGCAGCGTCTTTTCCAGCTCCGCCCGCCGCTCGGGCGTATCGAACGCCTTGCCCGCCGTCTCGCGCATCCACAGAAGGTCTGCCAATGGCCGCGCTTCTGACAGCACGGCGCGAAAGGCCTCCGGCCCGTTTGCCTTGACCAGATCGTCCGGGTCCTTGCCCTCCGGCAAAAGCGCAAAGCGCGCCGTGCGTCCGGGCTGGATCGTCGGCAGGATGAGGTCCGCCGCCCGCCATGCGGCTTTCAGGCCCGCCGGATCGCCATCGAAACACAGCACCGGTTCGCCCGCCATGCGCCACAAAAGCTCCATCTGGTTTTCGGTGAGCGCGGTGCCGAGCGGTGCGACGACATTCTCGAAACCGGCCTGCGCCAGGGCGATCACGTCCATGTAGCCTTCCACGGCAATGACCGTTCCCTCACGGGCCATGCCCTTGCGGGCGCGGGCGAAATTATAGAGCACATTGCCCTTGTGGAAGAGTTCCGTCTCCGGCGAATTGAGGTATTTCGCCGGCACGTCCGGCGACATGGCGCGGCCGCCAAAGGCAATGATGCGCCCGCGTGAATCCGGGATCGGAAACATGATACGGTCGCGGAACCTGTCATAGGGGAGAGGAATATCCTCGAAGACTGTCAGCCCACAGGCTTCGATCTGCGCCTTCTCGACCCCTTTGGCGGCCAGAAATTCCTTCAGCGCGTTGCGGCTGTCGGGCGCATAACCCAGCCGGAACGCCTCTTGAGTGGCCGGCGCAAGCCCCCTCTCACGCAGATAGGCGCGCGCCTTGGCGCCATCCGCGCTGTGCAGTCGCTCCTGGAAGAAGCACGTCGCCATTTCCATGACGTCGGTCAGGCTGGCGCGCTCGCGCTCGCGCTTCTCCTCGGCCACGTCGCGTGCCGGCAGCGGCACACCGGCCAACTCAGCGATGCGTTCCACGGCTTCGGGAAAATTCAGCCCGTCAAGCTCGGTCAGGAACTTGAAATGGTCGCCCGAAACGCCGCAGCCGAAACAATGGTAGCGCCCTTTGCGGTCCTCGCAATGAAAGGACGGGGTCTTTTCTCCATGGAAAGGGCAGCAGCCCCAATAGTCACCCCGGCTGGCATTGGTCTTCTTGCGGTCCCATGACACACGTGTGCCGATCACCGCGGAAATCGGCACGCGGTCACGGATCTCGTCGAGAAAGGCTGGCGGAAAGCGCATGGGCAACTCTTTTCATCCCATATAACCGCGCCGCAGGCCCGGTACGACTCCTAAAGCGCGCAATGCCCACTGTTCACAGCCTGCCAATAAAAAAGGCGGCCCTGGCGAGCCGCCTTTTCATTCTTTGCGGTTGTCGGTTTAACGCGCCGCGATCATCGCACCGATCAGACCGGACGCGATACCGACCAGCAGATAATCATTGCCGACGCGGATCCATTCCTGGCCACGACCGGGCCGCTTCAGCCCATGGCGATGCCAGTCGCGCACGGCCGCGTGCCTGCGCCAGTCGCGGTAATGTTCGCCGCGCCGCCATTTGCGCACGACCTTCTTGCGCACGATCTTCTTCTTCACGACATGGCGGTCATGACGGCGATCATAGTGGCGGTCGTTCTTTTTCCAATCGACCTGGACGACATCGCGCTGCACGGCGATGGCCGGGCCGTTCATCATAGGTGCGGCCATGCTGGGGGCCACAGTCGCGGCAGCCATCGAAAAAGCGAGGGCGGTAAGAATGAAGCGTTTCATGGGTAGTCTCCTGGGTTGTCGATGACCGCAAGGAATAGAGACGGGCGGATGAACCGAAACTGAATGGGAGATTACGTTTTGGTAATGGTTTCAAATGTTTGCCGGTATTGTTTTAGAGACTGCCCACATTCCCCAGCACCAATCGCGTAAGGCTGGAGGCTGGTTCGCAGCCTGTGCGCGCCTGTCCCGCCATGCTCCGCCGGAAGCGACAAAACAATGCAATTTTCGAATTCCAACGGTAGCGCCGGCTAAAAGCCTGCGCCCATGGCGTACACCACCGGAAGAACCTTCAAATGTTGAAATTTATGCAATCATTACCTTGACTTATACGATTTCAGGCCCACTTGCAGAGTTTGTGGAAAAGGCGTATCCGCAGCCGCTCAGTCGCAATTTTTCCATGCATGGAAAAATTAACCGGCTAATATGATTGCGATTCAAGGAGATTCCGTGCCCGTCAACCGTCAAAAGCTTACATGCGACATGGCAAGTCTGCCGTGGCTGCGCGGTATTGCCGAGGTCCGGACATGAGCGGGTCCGTGGTTCTCCTGCATCTGGCCGGCGCGGTGGCGCTGATGCTGTTTGCCACCCGCATGGTCAAGACCGGGGTCGAGCGCGCCTATGGCGACGTGTTGCGCCACCGGCTTCGCGACACCATGCGCAACCCGATCATGGCGGTTCTGGCCGGCACGGGTCTGGCGATAGCGCTGCAAAGCTCCACCGCCGTCACGCTTCTGGTCGGTTCTTTCGCCGGTTCCGGCATCGTTTCCGGTGCCGCCGGCCAATTGGCCGTACGTGGCGCCGAAATCGGCTCGGCCATCGTCACCAAACTGCTGACCTTCGACCTCACCTTGCTGGTGCCGCTCTGCCTGATCGCCGGCACCATCATGTTCATGGCAACCGAACGGCGCGACTGGCGCCAGATCGGCCGCATCCTCGTCGGCATCGGCCTGCTGATTCTTTCCCTGGAGATGATCGGCCAAGCTTCCGAGCCGCTGCGCGACAGCCAGTTGATGCCGGTCATTATCGATTATTTCTCCGGCGACCCGATCACCGCCTTCCTGATCGCGGCGCTGATTACCTGGCTGTTCCAGTCATCCATCGCAGCCGTCCTGCTGATGGCGACACTGGCCGGGCGCGGGCTCATCACCCCGGAACTCGGCGTGGTGCTGGTTCTGGGCGTCAATCTCGGCTCGTCCGTCATCGCGCCGATGCTGACACGCGGGGCAGATGCGGCGGTGCGGGTCGTGCCGGTCGGCAATCTGTTGATGCGCGGCATGGGCTCGATCGTCATGCTTGTCTTGTTCATGGTCTTCCGGCCGCATATCGGCTTTCTCGGCGCTACAGCATCGGACCAGATCGTCAACGCTCATATCCTGTTCAATGTCATCATCCTGATCGCTGGCCTGCCGCTGGCCGGTGTCGTCTACAAGGCGTCAGAAAAGATCGTGGCGCTGGGCACCAGGCCGGAACCCGCCGAATCTCTGCAGGCGGTCGAACTTTCGGCACTCAACGAGGCAGCGCTCGACAATCCCGCCCAGGCGCTCGCCAACGCCACCCGCGAAGTGGTGCGCGTATGCGAGACGGTCGAGATCATGCTCAAGCGCATCATCGAGCTTTACGAGGATGCCGACGCGGAGAAGATCAAGGCGCTCGCCGCCCTCGACGACCGGGTGGACCGCCGGCATGCCGCCATCAAGATCTATCTCGCCAAGGTCACGCGCAATGTCATGACCGAGGACGAGGCGCTGCGTTGCCAGGAACTGATCGGCGCCTGCGTCAAGCTGGAACAGGTCGGCGACATCATCGTGCGCAACATGCTGGTGCATGTGAAGAAGAAACTCGACCAAGGACTTGAGTTCACGCCGGAAGGCTGGCGCGACCTGTCGGCCTTTCACGCCTCGGTGCTGGCCAATGCGCGGCTTGCCTTCAACGTGCTGGTGTCACGCGACCCGGCCGCCGCCCGCGAACTCGTGCTTGAAAAGGACCTCCTGCGCGACCGCGAGAAGGAGGCCAGCCACAGCCATTTCCTGCGGCTGCGCGACGGGACGTCGAAATCGATCGAGACCAGTTCGATCCATCTCGACACGATCCGCGACCTGAAGCAGGTCAACTCATTGCTGACCTCGATGGCCTATCCGGTTCTGGAGGAACGCGGCCTGCTGCGCGGCTCGCGGCTCAAGGCAGGCTGACCGGCTTGCGAAGCTCCGCCGGAGCAGCCACTATTCAAGCCATGTCTGAAAATATTGCCGTTGAACGTCCGGCAAAGATAGCAAGCGGGAACGCTGTGAAGAGCGCGCGAAACACGGCCAATTCAAAACCCCCGGAACAGGCTGGAGCGGCCAGCGAGCCCGTTCTGCTCTCAGGCGGCAATCCCCAGATCGCAAAAGGCTATGGCGATGCGCCTGTGCAGGCCTATATCGCCGCCATGCCGGGCTGGAAAAGGTCAGTCGGCGAGCGTCTGGACGCACTGATCGCCCACACTGTTCCAAACGTAAGCAAGGCCGTGAAGTGGAACTCGCCCTTTTACGGGCTTGATGGCCAAGGCTGGTTTCTCAGCTTTCACTGCTTCGACAAATACATCAAGGTAGCGTTCTTTCGCGGCGCCAGCCTGGACCCGCCACCGCCCGTCGCCTCCAAACAGCCGGAGGTGCGCTATCTCCATATCCAGCAGGGCGCAGAGATCGACGAGGCCGAATTTGCCCGCTGGGTGAAGCAGGCCAGCCAGTTGCCGGGCGAGAAAATGTAACACATGCGGGCCGGACTGGGATTCCTAGCCCAGCAGGCCCTTCACGACGCCGCTCGCTTTGCCGAAGTCCATCTCGCCGGCATGTTTTTCACGCAAAGCCGCCATCACCTTGCCCATGTCCCTGATGCTGGCCGCCCCCGTCTCGGCAATGACGGCGCGGATCGCCGCTTCGGCCTCGGCCGGTTCCATCTGCCTGGGCAGGAATTCGCGGATCGTCACGATCTCCTGGCGTTCCTTGGCCGCAAGTTCCGGCCGCCCGCCGTCCTCGAACGCCTTGGCCGATTCCTCGCGCTGTTTCACCATCTTGGCCAGCAACTGCACGATTTCGTCATCGGTGGCCGCTTCCTTTCCGGCGCCGCGATTGGCGATATCGCGGTCCTTGATCGCCGCCTGGATCAACCGGAGCGTCGAAAGGCGCGGCTTGTCGCCTGCCTTCATCGCGGTCTTGACTTGATCGGCAAATTTCTCGCGCATACCCGTGCTCCTGCTTGAATTCCGGCCGATAAATATCCTCTGAGCCCATCTACGGCAATTGACCATCGCCCGGCCATCCCCTATGTGCAGGCCTTGCATGCATTGAGTTCAGATCGTGCGCGGAGGCAGCGATTTCGCCGCACCGTGCCTTTTGCTGCGCAAACGCCACCGCATGCGGAACAACGCGTAGCTCGCGCTATGCAATATGGAGAGCCGCCATGGCCACGACCGCCCCCTGGTCCATCGAAAAGCCCACCGCCGTTCTGGTTCTGGCCGACGGTACCGTGGTCGAGGGACGCGGGCTTGGCGCAACCGGATCGGCTGTCGCCGAAGTGTGTTTCAACACGGCACTCACCGGCTATGAGGAAATCCTCACCGACCCCTCTTATTCCGGCCAGATCGTCACCTTCACCTTCCCGCATATCGGCAATATCGGCGCCAATGACGAAGACATCGAAGACCTCCACCCGGCCGCCCGCGCCGGTGCGGTGGGCGCCATTTTCAAGGCCGATGTCACCGACCCGTCCAGCTACCGCGCCAGTGAGCATCTCGACCACTGGCTGAAAAGCCGTGGTATCGTGGCGCTCTGCGGCATCGACACGCGCGCGCTGACCGCGCTGATCCGCGAAAAGGGATTGGCCAACGCCGTCATCGCCCATGCGCCGGACGGCAGGTTCGACATTGCCGATCTGAAGCGGCAGGCGGCGGAGTGGCCGGGTCTGGTCGACCTCGATCTCGCCAAGGACGTCACCTCCGGTCAGTCCTCGGTGTGGAAGGAAAAGCCCTGGGTGTGGAACGAAGGTTATCGCGAGCAGGACGAACCCACCATGCACGTCGTCGCCGTCGATTATGGCGTCAAACGCAACATATTGCGCCTGCTGGCCGGGCTAGGCGCCAAGGTCACGGTGGTGCCGGCCAAGACCAGTGCGGAAGACATCCTGGCCATGAAGCCGAATGGCGTCTTCCTGTCCAATGGCCCCGGCGATCCGGCCGCCACCGGCGAATATGCCGTGCCGGTGATCCGCGACCTGCTCAAGACCGAACTGCCGATCTTCGGCATCTGCCTCGGCCACCAGATGCTGGCGCTGGCCGTCGGCGGCAAGACGATGAAGATGCACCAGGGCCACCATGGCGCCAACCATCCGGTGAAGGACCACACCACCGGCAAGGTCGAGATCGTGTCGATGAACCACGGCTTCGCGGTGGACGCGAAATCGCTTCCGCAAGGGATTGAGGAGACTCATGTTTCTCTGTTCGACGGCTCGAATTGCGGCATCGCCATCACCGGCAAGCCGGTGTTTTCCGTGCAGCATCATCCCGAAGCCTCGCCCGGCCCGCAGGATTCGCACTACCTCTTCCGTCGCTTCGTCAATTTGATCCGCGAGCGTAAAGGCGAGCCGGCACTAGCTGAGCGGGCGTAGAGCATCGGACCGAAAAGTGGAACCCGGTTTTCGGGTTATTCCGATGCTCCATCAAAGTGTCAGAGCGTCCTTTGTGCGTTCAATTGAACGCACGGCGCTCTAACAGAGCGGCTCCGTCTCTTACGCCTCCTGCGCGACCGATGGCGGCTCGTCCTTGGCCGAACGCTTCACCTTGGCCACGAACACGCCGAGCGCCAGCGCCAGGAAGACGCCGCCCAGCACATAGGGCGCGCCGGCAAACACCACCGGCGCATCGGGCGCGGTAAACCAGGCGAAGACATTAGTATAAAGCAGCGGCGTGATGATCGAGGTGATCGAAAACACGCTGGTCATCGCGCCCTGCAATTCGCCCTGCGCCGAAGGCGGCACCTTGGCGGCGGCAAGGCTCCTGAGCGGCGGATCGGCCAGCGATTCCAGGCAAGTCGCGGCAATCACCACATAGACCATCCAGCCCTGCGAGGCGAACGCGAAACCGAAGGCGCCGGCGACCGTAAAGGCCAGGCCGATGACCACGGTGCGCCATTCACCCAGCCTGGGAATGATGCGCGGCAGGACCAGCCCCATCACGACCGCGCTGCCGAGGCCATAGGCACCCAGCGAAAGGCCGATCGCGGTCTGGTCCCAGCCATAGCGATAGGCGCCGACAAACGCCCAGACGGCCGGGTACATCATGTGGCCGAGCGTCATCAGGAAGAACACCAGCCCGATCCAGCCAATGCCGGGATAGTTGCGCATCTGCCTGAGCGCGCCGAGCGGATTGGCGCGTCGCCAGTCGAATCGGCGGCGATGCTGCTGCGCCAGCGTCTCCGGCAAAAGGAAGCAACCGACGAGGAAATTGCAGAAGGCCAGCCCCGCCGCGAAATAGAACGGCACGCGCGGCCCGAACTCACCCAGCAGGCCGCCGAGCACCGGGCCGATAATGAAGCCGACGCCGAAGGCGATGCCGATCAGGCCGAAATTCCTTGCCCGGTTCTCGTCCGTGCTGACATCGGCGATCAGGGCGGACGCCGTCGAATAGGACGCGCCGCTGATACCCGCCAGCACGCGGCCGATGAACAGCATCGGATAGGACCAGGCGATGGCGCAGATCAGATTGTCGATGGCGAAGGTGAAGACCGAGGCAAGCAGGATCGGCCTTCGCCCGAAACGGTCGGACAGATTGCCGATCAGCGGCGCGAACAGGAACTGCATGGCAGCATAGGCGAAGAACAGCCAGCCGCCCTCTATGGCCGCCTGGCTGACGCCGACGCCAGAAAGCTCCTCAAGATAGGCCGGCAGCACAGGCATGATGATGCCGAAACCGATAATGTCGAGCAGCAGCGTCGTGAAAACGAGCGCGAGTCCGCGCCTTGCGATAGCAGCGTCGATCATGGCGAATTGTCCTACCCGTGGCCGCCGACACCAGCGGGACGTCCTTATAGGGGAAGACATTCCGCAGAACAATCGCGGAACAGATCAAAAATCTTCATGCTGACAGGTGCTGCCAGGAATGGATCGTTCACTCACCGGACGACAAAAGCGCCCGCAGGTTCCCGGCGACATGCTGGACACCGGCATCACGGTCGCGCCTCGCGTGCCAGGCCAGATGCAGCGGAAACCCCTCCACAGCGATGGGCGGCTCGAACACGGCAAAGCGGCCGGCAGCGTCCGCCGGAATGCAGCGGCTGGGCAAAAGCGCGATCAGGTCGGATGCTTCGAGCAGCGGCGGCACGATAAGAAAGCTTGGCACGACCATGCCGACCCGCCGCGCGCGGCCAAGCACCGCGAGCGCCTCATCCAGCGCACCCCGGATCTGGCCGCGCCCCGATACCAGCACATGCGGAAAGGCAAGCCAGCTTTCGAGGTCGAAGTCGGCCGCCGCCGGATGGTTCCTGCGCATGGCGACTACATAGGTTTCATGCAGCAAGGTTTCCCGCCGAAACACCTCGCCGGGGTCTGGAAAAACCGAAACCGCAAGATCGGCCTCGCCTTTCTCCAGCGCCTCCTGCGCGGCCGCCGCGCCCACCCATGGTACAATGACGAGATCGATACCGGGCGCGGTCTGCGCCAGATGGCGGTGCATGGGGCCGGCAATCACCGCCGCGGGAAAATCCGACATGACGATGCGCACCGTCTGGCGAAGATCGGCAAGATCTATTACCGGCGGGTCGAGCAGTTTCACCGTATCGGCAAGCAATGTCTTCAAGGGGCCGCGTAACGCCTCTGCTTTCGGCGTCAGCCGCATGACGCCACGGCCACGCAGCAGCAGCGGATCGCCGAACAGGTGCCGGCAGCGTTCCAGCGCACTCGACGCCGCCGGTTGCGACAAAGCGAGCCGCTCGGCCGCGCGCGAGACATGCGCCTCATCAAGCAGCACGTCGAGCACCACCAGCAGGTTGAGATCGATCAACCTTAAATTCATGAAATCTATAATATCATATATCAACTATCGATTGTGATAATTTCATCGGCGCGCGCATGCTCGGGCATTCCAACCAAGGAGACATCCGCCATGAAGACCCTGATCCTTTCGTTCCATCCCGAGCCGCGGCACTCCGTCACCAACGCCGCGCTTGCGAGGGCCGCGAACGCGCTCGACGGCGTCGAGGTCATCGACATGCAGACGCTCTATCCCAGCGGCCATATCGACATGTTCACCGACGGCGCTGTCGAAGCCGAACGGTTGCTGTCGGCTGACCACATCGTGCTGCAATTCCCGGTGCAGTGGTACTCCGTCCCGACGCTCATGAAAGCCTGGATGGATGCCGTGCTGACCCGTATGTTCTACCTATTTCACGAAACCGAGGGCGCCCACCTCGAAGGCACGCCGGTCATGCTCGCGGCCACCGCCGGCAACGTGCCGGAAGCCTACACGCCGAAGGGACAGAACCTGATCCCGCTGGTCAATCTTCTCAACCCGCTGCGCGCCATGGCCTATCGCTGCAAGCTGCGATGGGAGGAGCCGTTTCTCGTCTATCGCGCCGGCAAACTCAGCGAGGCGGAACTGGCCGAAGCCGCGACCCGCTACGCCGAAACCTTGCGCGCATGGGCGGCAAGGCCGGTTGAGGCGCTGGCTGCATAGCAGCTAAAGCGACCTCAGAGCGGGTTGTTGAAGGTATCGCAATCGGAAAGCTTGCCGCTCTTGAAACCGGCGGCAAACCATTTCTGCCGCTGCGCCGATGTGCCATGGTTGAAGCTTTCCGGCACGACATAGCCTTGCGTCTTTCTTTGCAACGTATCGTCGCCGATCTGCTGGGCCGCATTCAGTGCCTCCTCGGCGTCGCCCTGCTCCAGAATGCCTTTCTGGGCAGTGTAGTGGCCCCACACCCCTGCGAAACAGTCGGCCTGCAATTCCACCTGCATCGACATATGGTTGGCGTCGGCCTGGCTCATCGACTGGCGCACCTGGTTGAACTTGGGCAGCACGCCGATCAGGTTCTGCACATGATGGCCGACCTCATGCGCGACGACATAGGCCTGCGCGAAATCGCCCGACGCGCCGAACTGCTGCGAAAGCTGCTGGAAGAAATCCATATCGAGATAGACCTTGTGGTCGTTCGGGCAATAGAACGGCCCGGACGCCGCGCTTGCAAAACCGCAGGCGGAGCGAATCTGGCCCGAAAACAGCACCAGCTTGGGGTCCTCATAGGTCATGCCGCTGGCCTTGAAGATACCGCTCCACACATCCTCGGTCTCGGCCAGAACCGTGGCCACGAACTGCTTCATCTCGTCATTGGCCGGCGCGCCATTGCCCTGGCTGCTGTCCTCGGTGATCTGGCCGCCTCCATCGCCCAGCATGCCCCCACCACCCAGAACCTGCATCGGGTCGATGCCGATCGCCTTCAGGACGAAGAACAGGACGACCAGGATGACGATGCCGGAAATGCCGCCGCCACCCATCCTGCCGCCGATCGGGATGCGGAACTGGCCCCGGCCGCCACCGAATCCACCGCCACCCTGGCCGCGCTGATCCTGAATGTTGTCACTCTGACGACGGCCTTTCCAGAGCATGGCGAATCCTCGTGCTTTCCTGCAATGCGCGCGAGCAGGATGGCGCCGCGCGGGCACCTGACAATTAACCTAATGGTTGCAGCGAGTCATCGGCATTTTTCATGGCTCGACGAAACCCGCCGCTCGAGAGCGGCGGTCGCCAGTGTGAAATGCCGATATGGTTTCAATCGCGCTGTTTGGCCCCGGCACTCTTGCCGTCGGAGCTTTTCGACAATTGCTCGAAACGCGCCGCCCCCTTTTTCAAGGGCTTGCCGGTTTCCGCCTCGGTCTTGCGTTCATTTTTCGCCGCTGCTGCCTTGAGTCCCTTGGCCGCCGCCTTACCTTTTACCGTTGGTGCCTGTTTGACGCCCATGACCTTTTCTCCCGAAGATCGCCCGCATGGCGCGGAGCAAGGCCGCAACGCCGCCGCCGCGACATGGTTCCCGGATGGGTGAGAGGCTGGGCTTTATTCCGCCATCGCCCGACGAAACGCCTCCAGCGTCTCGGCGCTGACATGGTGCTCGATGCCCTCGGCGTCGATGCGCGCCGTCTCGGCGCTGACGCCGAGTGAACGCAGGAAGGCTTCGACCGTCTGATGGCGGTCGCGGCTCTCACGCGCCATCTTGCGGCCTGCATCGGTCAGGAACACGCCGCGATAGGGTTTTCGCGACACCAGCCCATCCGCCGCCAGCCGGGCCAGCATCTTGGCCACCGTGGGCTGGGCGACGCCGAGCCTCGCCGCGATATCCACCTGCCGCGCCTCGTTGCCGTCCTCGATCAGATCGGCGATCAGTTCGACATAATCCTCCACCAGCGCGCTGCGCTGCGCCTCGCGCGTCTGCCTGAAACCCTGCGAATGCACATCGGCATCCGGCAGTGGTTCGTCACGCAAAATCGAGCGGTTTTTCGGTGCCACTACGCCCTTCTCCCCAAAATCGACCGCTTCCAGCGCGGCGAGTTTGAATCGCCGTGACACCTTATAGCACAGGCTTCGATTTTTCCGCCCGCTTTATGTTCCCTGTATTTCACACACCTTCATGCAAAGCTTACACAATGAAATATAGCCTATTGCATAATGTTGAGCCTTGGCATAAATAGCGACACGAAGCCATCTTCCAGCAGGAAATATCCATGCCAGAAGCCGAAGCCACATTGTCCGTTCGCCCCGCACGGCATTTTCTGCAGCATGAGAATGGCGAACGGCCGAGCCTGTCGGAAGTGCATGCCACCATCGCCGTGCCCACCACCGGAAGCTGGCTGAGGCGGCTGTTCGCCTTCATGGGGCCGGGCTACATGATCTCGGTCGGCTATATGGACCCCGGCAATTGGGCCACCGACCTCGCCGGCGGCGCACAGTTCGGCTACACGCTTTTGTTCGTCATCATGCTCTCCAACCTGATGGCAATTCTGTTGCAGGCGCTGTCTGCCCGGCTCGGCATCGCCACCGGCCGCGATCTGGCGCAAGCCTGCCGCGCCTACTACCCGCGCCCGGTCAATTACCTTCTGTGGTTTGCCTGCGAACTTGCCATCATCGCCTGCGACCTCGCCGAAGTGATCGGCACGGCCATCGCGCTCAATCTGCTATTCGGCATTCCGCTGATCGGCGGCGCTCTGCTCACCGCGCTCGACGCCTTCCTCGTGCTGCTGCTGATGAACAAGGGGTTTCGCTATCTCGAAGCCTTCGTCATCGCGCTGCTCATCATCATTTTCGGCTGTTTCGCCATCCAGGTCTTCGCCGCCGCCCCGCCGCCCGGCACCATCCTGCATTCTATGTTCGTGCCCTCTTCGCAGATCGTCACCAACCCGGCCATGCTCTACATCGCCATCGGCATTATCGGTGCGACGGTGATGCCGCATAATCTCTACCTGCATTCCTCCATCGTGCAGACCCGCGCCTATGAACGCACCGACGCCGGCAAGCGCGAGGCGATCAAATGGGCGACCACCGATTCCACCATCGCCCTGATCCTGGCGCTGTTCGTCAACGCCTCCATCCTGATCGTCGCCGCCGCCGCCTTCCACGGCACAGGCCATGAGGATGTCGCCGAAATCGGTCAGGCCTACGAACTGCTTTCGCCGCTGCTCGGCCTCGGCATCGCTTCAGTTCTGTTCGCTGTCGCCCTGCTGGCGTCGGGCCTCAACTCGACGGTGACGGCAACGCTCGCCGGCCAGATCGTTATGGAAGGCTTCCTGCACCTGCGCATGCCGCAATGGGCGCGACGTCTTCTCACGCGCGGCCTCGCCATCATTCCGGTGGTGGTGGTGACGGCAATCTACGGCGAAAAGGGCACCGCCGAATTGCTGGTCTTCAGCCAGGTGATCCTGTCGATGCAACTGCCCTTCGCGGTCGTTCCGCTGGTGATGTTCGTCTCCGACAGGAAGAAGATGGGCAGTTTCGCCATCTCGCGTGGCATCGTCGTGCTGGCATGGGTCGTCGCCCTGCTGATCCTCGTCCTCAATTTCAAGCTGCTCTACGACACCATTCTCGGCTTCTGATCCGCCAATCGGGCGAGACAAAAGCCGCCGCCGCACTATTTTCATGTCCCATGAGCACTCCTGCCGAAGCCCGTCGCGCTTACGCAAAACATTTGGCCGCGCTGGTCGGGCTGCCCGATCCGCGGATCGATGAGGCCTTCGCCACCGTACCGCGTGAAGCTTTCCTCGGCCCCGGTCCATGGACATTGATTGAAGACGGCGGGTTTGTCGCCACACCGGACGCCGACCCCATCCACATCTACCGCAATGTTCTGGTGGTGCTGGAAGCCGAAAAGGGCATCAACAATGGCGAGCCGCTGCTGCATGCCATGTGGATGGCCCGCATCGCACCGCAACCGGGCGAAACGGTGATCCATATCGGCGCCGGCAGCGGCTACTACACCGCTTTGCTTTCCCTGCTGGTGACGCCCGGCGGCCATGTCGCGGCCTATGAAATCAATGCCGGTCTTGCCGCCCGTGCTCGCGCCAATCTGCACTCATACGCCAGCGTCAGCGTTATTCACGGCGATGCGACAACCGCCGCCCTTCCCCGCGCCGACATCGTCTATGTCAATGCTGGTGTCACGGCACCGCCGCCCGGCTGGCTGGAGGTGCTGAAACCGGGCGGTCGTCTCATTTTCCCGTGGCGGCCGGCGGAGCGAGTCGGGTTGGCCGTCGCCGTCACGCGCACCGCTTATGGCTATGCCTGCGATCCTTTCATGCCGTCATGGTTCATCGCCTGTATCGGTGCTTCCGCCACCACCGCTGCAAACCTGATCCCCTCGCCCGAACAGGCGGCGCGCAGCCGCTCGATCTGGCTTGCCTGCGAGCGGCCGCCTGACGACACCGCCACAGCGATCTTTCCTGACTTATGGTTCTCGGATTGCCCGATTCCGCATAGCTGACGTGAACTCTCTACAAATTTTGTCACGCCTGTCGGAAAGGCCGGCGCTGGCGCGTCCTTGCGGCATAACCATCGATCACGGGAGACTGAAAATGCGAAAGATCGTTGTCACAGCCTTTGTCAGCCTTGACGGCGTCATACAGGCACCCGGCGGACCGGATGAAGACACGACCGGCGGGTTCGAATATGGCGGCTGGACCACGCCCTATGGAGACGAAATGCTCGGCGCGGCCATTAACGAAGGCATGTCGAAACCGTTCGACCTGCTGCTTGGCCGCAACACCTACGACATCTTCGCGGCCCACTGGCCCTATATCGCAACCGACCCGTCAGCCGACAATTACGATGAAGGCGACGCGGGCATCGCCCGGCTGTTCAACGGCACGACCAAATATGTCGCCACACATGAGCCCGATACGCTGAACTGGCAAAACAGCAAATGGCTCGGCAAGGACGTGGCCGCCGCGCTGCGTGACCTGAAAAACGAGGATGGCCCGGTTCTCCAGATCTGGGGTTCGAGCAAACTGATCCAGCAATTGCTCACCGCCGACCTGATCGACGAGTTCCGGTTGCTGATCTATCCGGTGGCCTTCGGCAAGGGCAAGCGCCTGTTCGGCGACGGCACCATGCCTGCCGCCTTCAAGCTGGAAAGCTCGCAAGCCACCACCAGCGGCGTCATCCTCGCCAACTATAAGCGCGACGGCGAGATCAGAACCGGCTCCTACGCGCTTGCCGAACCAAGCAAGGCGGAACTCGAGCGGCGCAAGAAGCTGAAATAAGCGCAGACTTACAGGCAAAGGGCGGCAGCGGGCCGCCCTTTGCCTATACATAATCCCACTTGCCTATTCCGCAGGGATCGCCGCCGAGCGGGTCGACAGCCGCGAGACGGCCAGCACGCCCAGTGCGGCCAGCGAAAACAGCGCGCTGGCAATGCCAAGGTCCGCGGCCGTGCCGAATTTCAGCACCAGTCCGCCAACCACTGCGCCCAGCGCCACGCCGAAATAGAGCGCCGAACCGTTGAGCGAGAGCACCAAAGGCGCGGCCTCCGGCGCCAGCCGCACGATGCGGCTTGCTTGTGCCGGCGGGAACGCCCAGCCGACCACGCCCCAAAGCGCGGTCAGCGCAAACAGGGCGGGCGCCGCCAGCACATGCGGCAAAAGCGGCACCGCCGAATAGAGCGCAAGGATCACGGCGAGCAGCCCCAGCGTCCAGCCAACGGTGCGAGCCGCACCAAAACGGTCGGCGGCCTGTCCGCCTGCAATGTTGCCGATCACCGCGCCGACGCCGAAGGCCAGCAGCAGGCCGGGCAGCGCCATTTCGCCGAGACCGGCCGTTTCAGCCGCCAGCGGTGCGATATAGGAGAAGATGGTGAAGGCGCCGGTCAGGCACAAAAGCGTCGTCGCCAGCATTGGCCGCACGCCGGGTCGCATGGCGGCGGCAAGGCGCGTCCTCAGCGACAGGCGGGTACCGGAAAGGCCGCGCGGCAGCCGCCACGCCAGCACTGCGCCGGCAAGCGCGCCGAAAATGGCGATGGCATAGAACGTGCCGCGCCAGCCGGCGAATGCCGCCACCAGCGCGCCGAGCGGCGCACCGGCCGCAACCGCAACTGTGGTGCCGCCCACCACAACCGCAATGGCGCGCGCCCGATGATGCTCGTCGACCAGCGCAACGGCGGTCGCCTGCGCAGTCGCGGCAAACAAGCCAGACGACAGCGCCATGACGATGCGGGCCAGCATCAGCATGGCAAAGGAAGACGAAAGCGCGGCCACCACATTGCCGAGCACGAAGAAGCCCAGCGTCCACAGGATGACACGGCGGCGATCCCATTCGCCGGTCAGCGTGGCCAGCACAGGCGCGCCGATGGCATAGGCAAGGGCAAAGACGGTGATAAGGCTGCCGGCGAGCGGCAGCGAAATGCCGGCATCGGCCGCAATATCGGGAAGCAGGCTGGAAATGACGAAGCCTTCGGTCGAAATGGTGAAGGATCCGACCGCCAGCCAGATGAGGCGCTTGTCCATGGGATTATCCTTAGTTCAAAATCAATTGAACAATTGGATATAAGGTGGCGGCAAGTCAATGCGCCGGGAGATAAATAATCCATGGCTCCTGACAGGCTCGTGTCAGCACGGCTTGCGGTCCGGCAGGGTGATGCAATCTTGCCGCGAAAGCCGTAACGTTGAAATCGAGGGGAATTGTGCTTAATTCGTGGGCATCATGTTCCTTCCGCACCCCCATGCCGACCAGATCGCACTGCCCAATGTGCTCGCGGTGCTGGGCGATCCGACACGGCTCGCCATTGTCGCCGAGCTTGCCCGCAAGAACGGCGGGCCGGTCCCTTGCGGCCATTTCATGGATTTGTGCTCGTCGAAAACCAATCTGAGCTACCACCTTGCCAAGCTGCGCGAGGCCGGCATCACCCGCACCGAGGCGGTCGGCACCAGCCGCTTCACCACGCTGCGCCGCGAGGAACTCGACCGGCTGTTTCCCGGCCTGCTCGACAGTGTCATCGCAGCCGCCGGCAAACCGGCGCTGGCGACCGAACCCGTCCGCTGACCCGGCCCCGTGAGCGGCCCCTTGAGCGGCCCCTCGACCGGCTTTGCACAGGCGGGGCAAATTGCCCCTATTTTCGGGGTTACATCGCGCCGCATCCTCCCCTATAAGGCGCGCTTAGCCTGACACTTTGAAACTCCCTGTGCACCGGCCGGACCTCCGCCGCGCATTTTGCGCGAAATGGAGATACCGCGCGCCGGAATTTTGCGTAGGGCCAATGACGACGAACGGACCCGCCATGCCAAAACGCACCGATATCAAATCCATCCTGATCATCGGCGCCGGCCCCATCGTCATCGGCCAGGCCTGCGAGTTCGACTATTCCGGCACCCAGGCCTGCAAGGCGCTGCGCGAGGAAGGTTTTCGCGTCATCCTGGTCAATTCCAACCCGGCCACCATCATGACCGATCCGGAACTGGCCGACGCCACCTATATCGAGCCGATCACGCCGGAAGTCGTGGCCAAGATCATCGCCCGCGAACGCCCCGACGCGCTCCTGCCCACCATGGGCGGGCAGACGGCGCTCAACACCGCGCTGTCGCTGCGCCGCATGGGCGTGCTGGAACGCTATGGCGTCGAGATGATCGGCGCCGATGCCCAGGCGATCGACAAGGCCGAGGACCGGGCGCTGTTTCGCGAGGCGATGAAGAAGATCGGACTGGAGACGCCGAAGTCGATGCTGGCCAACGCCACCGACGTCAAGGACGCCGACCGCAAGACGCATGAGGCCGAGCGCGCCGCGCTGAAGGCTTCCGGCGCCTCCGACACCGAACTCGACGCGCTGGAGACACGGTGGAATCTCGGCGAAGGCGACCGCAAGCAGCGTTATGTGACGCATGCCATGGGCGTGGCGGCCACCGCGCTCGACATTGTCGGCCTGCCGACCATCATCCGCCCCTCCTTCACGTTGGGCGGCACCGGCGGCGGCATCGCCTTCAACCGCGAGGAATTCTTCGCCATCGTGCAGTCGGGCCTCGACGCCTCGCCGACCACCGAAGTGCTGATCGAGGAGAGCGTGCTCGGGTGGAAAGAATACGAGATGGAGGTGGTGCGCGACAAGGCCGACAATTGCATCATCGTCTGCGCCATCGAGAATGTCGATCCGATGGGCGTACACACCGGCGATTCGATCACCGTCGCGCCGGCGCTGACCTTGACCGACAAGGAATATCAGATCATGCGCAACGCGAGCATCGCGGTGCTGCGCGAGATCGGCGTCGAGACCGGCGGCTCCAATGTCCAGTTTGCCGTCAACCCGGCGGACGGCCGGCTCGTCGTCATCGAGATGAACCCGCGCGTATCGCGCTCGTCGGCGCTCGCCTCCAAGGCCACCGGCTTCCCGATCGCCAAGGTCGCTGCCAAGCTCGCTATCGGCTACACGATGGACGAGTTGGAGAACGATATTACCGGCGGCGCAACCCCCGCCTCCTTCGAGCCGTCGATCGACTATGTCGTGACCAAGATCCCCCGCTTCGCCTTCGAGAAGTTCCCCGGCGCCGGAACCACGCTGACCACGGCGATGAAGTCGGTCGGCGAGGTCATGGCCATCGGCCGCACTTTCCAGGAGAGCCTGCAAAAGGCGCTGCGCGGGCTGGAAACCGGCCTCAACGGCCTCGATGAGATCGAGATCCCCGGCATCGCGCCCGAGGGCGCGGACAAGTCCGACGACCGCAACGCCATCCGTGCTGCCCTCGGCACGCCGACGCCCGACCGGCTGCGCATGGTGGCGCAGGCGATCCGCATGGGTACCTCGCTCGAAGACGTGCACGCCATGTGCAAGATCGATCCGTGGTTCCTCGAGCAGATTGCCGGCATCGTCGCCATGGAAGGCCGCGTTCGCGAGCATGGCCTTCCCGGCGATGCAATCAACATGCGCATGCTCAAATCGATGGGTTTCTCCGATGCCCGCCTCGCCTCGCTCACCGGCGGCACCGCCAAGGAAGTGGCGCATCTGCGCAACGGGCTCGGCGTTCACCCGGTCTACAAGCGCATCGACACCTGCGCCGCCGAGTTCGCCTCCCCCACCGCTTATATGTATTCCACCTATGAAGTGCCCTTCGCCGGGGCGCTGGCTGACGAGGCGCAGGTCTCGGATCGTAAAAAGGTCGTCATCCTCGGCGGCGGCCCCAACCGCATCGGCCAGGGCATCGAGTTCGATTATTGCTGCTGCCATGCGGCCTTCGCGCTACGCGACGCCGGCTATGAAGCGATCATGATCAACTGCAATCCCGAGACGGTCTCGACCGACTACGATACCTCCGACCGGCTCTATTTCGAGCCGCTGACGGCCGAGGACGTGATCGAGATCCTGAAGATGGAGCAGACGCGCGGCGAACTCGTCGGCGTCATCGTGCAATTCGGTGGCCAGACGCCGCTGAAACTGGCCGAAGCGCTGGAGAAGAACGGCATCCCGATCCTCGGCACCTCGCCCGACATGATCGACCTTGCCGAAGACCGCGACCGCTTCCAGAAGCTGTTGCACAAGCTCGACCTCAGGCAGCCGAAGAACGGCATCGCCTATTCGGTCGAGCAGGCGCGCACCGTGGCCGGCGAACTGGGCTTCCCGCTGGTGGTGCGGCCTTCCTATGTGCTGGGCGGCCGCGCCATGCAGATCATCCATGACGAGGCCATGCTGCAAACCTATCTGCTCGACACCGTGCCCGGCCTGGTGCCGGAGGACATCAAGCAAAAGTATCCCAACGACAAGACCGGCCAGATCAACACGCTGCTCGGCAAGAACCCGCTTCTGTTCGACACCTACCTGACGGGCGCCGTCGAGATCGATGTCGACTGCCTGTGCGATGCGGCCCAAGGGGGCGAAAACGTCTTCGTGTCCGGCATCATGGAACATATCGAGGAGGCCGGCATCCATTCCGGCGACTCGGCCTGTTCGCTGCCGGTGCATTCGCTTGCCCCCGAAACCGTCGCGGAACTGGAGCGCCAGACCGCGGCCCTTGCCAGGGCGCTTCACGTCGGCGGCCTGATGAATGTGCAATATGCCATTCAGAACGGCACCATCTATGTGCTGGAGGTCAATCCGCGCGCTTCCCGCACCGTGCCCTTCGTGGCCAAGACGGTGGGCAAGCCGATTGCCAAGATCGCCGCGCGCATCATGGCCGGCGAGGCGCTCGACGACGCCTTTGCGCACTATGGTGCAAAGCCCGACCCGCGCAATCCCGGCCACATCGCCGTCAAGGAAGCGGTGTTCCCATTCGCCCGCTTCCCCGGCGTGGACACGCTGCTCGGGCCGGAAATGAAATCGACCGGCGAGGTGATGGGGCTGGACCGCGACTATGCCATGGCCTTCGCCAAGAGCCAGTTGGGCGCCGGCATCGACCTGCCACGCTCCGGCACACTGTTCGTCTCGGTGCGCGACGAGGACAAGGCCGGTATATTGCCCGCCGTGAAGCGCCTTGCCGAACAGGGTTTCAAGGTTCTGGCGACATCGGGCACTGCTCGCTTCCTCGGCGAAAACGGCATCGAGGCGGAAAAGATCAACAAGGTGCTGGAAGGGCGTCCGCATATCGAGGACGCCATCCGCAACCGCCAGGTGCAGATCGTCTTCAACACCACGGACGGCCAGAAGGCGCTGTCGGACTCCAAATCGCTGCGCCGCGCGACACTGATGCAGAAAGTGCCCTATTACACGACGCTTGCCGGCGCCGCCGCCGTAGCGGAAGCGATTGCGGCACTGCGCGCGGGGAGCCTGGAGGTACGGCCGCTGCAGGCATATTTCTGAAAGCTGATTGATGCTGAAGGATAGCCGCGATATCATCAAGCGGTTGCAGAAGGATGGCTTTGCGCTGGCATCTGCGCGTGGCTTCCATCACAAATATCGCCACGCCGATGGGCGGACGATGATCGTGACACATCCTCGCAAGGATATACCTGCCGGCACGGTGCGTTCTTAGCACAGGCCGGATGGCCGAGGGATTGGCCAATGACCCACTATATCGCCCTCATCCATAAGGACGCGGACAGCGGCTATGGTGTGTCCTTTCCCGATGTGCCAGGTGTCACCGCCGTCGCCGATACGCTCGATGAGGCGCTGCGGGAAGCCTCAGTCGCCCTCGCGTTTGCCTTTGAAGATTGGCAAGGCCACCTGCCTTCCCCGCGCACGCTCGACGTCTTGCGGCAGGATGCGGATTAAGCGCGGAATCGGATAGAAAATCCAGAGCCCCCGTCATCAATACGGGGATAAAAATATCGTCGACATCAATTAAAAGTATTTTGTATCAATATCTTACGAAATTGTTTTTTCTTTCCGCCGCCTTTTTATCCACACCCGGCATCCTTCCCCCATAATCCGTCGCAGCAGCTTGCCAGCGGGAACGGGTGTGCACACTCGAGCATCCAGGCAAGTGTGGCGCCGGGTGCGTTATCCGTTGCAGTGAACGGAACCGCCCGGCCCGAACCGGACTTGAGATGCTCGCGTCCTTTCATTCAAGGGCGATGGGCCGGGAAAGGTAAGGGTAGAAACGCCGGCGGCGCATGGCGGAGCGTCACTACTTAATCAATCAGGCGCAATGCCATGCGTCGCTTCCCGCAACCCGGCGCGAAAACGCCGGGAACGCCGAACTGCGCCCGAAATCCGCGCAGCCGGCTTAACCCCAAACCTTCAAGCTTGAAAGGAAAATACGTGTCAAGAAAATCAAAATCGGAATTCAAGCCCAATCCCGAAGCCGATGCCGCGCTTGGCCGTATTACCGATCTCATCCATCAGCTCGCCGGGGAACTCGCGGGCGAACCACTGACCAGCGACGGAACGGTAAAGGGCTATCGCAGTGTACCACTGGCACTCGCCATGTTTTATTGCCTGTTCCTGATCCCACATCGAGACCTTCATGCGCTCTTCTTCACCGAAGGCTCATGCAAAAATTTCAAATGCAAGCCTTATGAACCCGGTCGTTTCAAGGACAGCCAAATCCTGTCTATTTTCAGGACCTGACGGCAAAGCATCGGTGGAAAAGCCAACAACGAGACGCGAGGTCATGATCGCCCGCGCTCAGGCGCCCGGCGTCGTGGAAACGAAGGCCGGCACCGGCGCTGTCACAGGCGTGACCGGCACATCGATCTGCCCGGCCACTGGAATAAGGCTGGTCGTGTCAGATTTCATGCGGTGGCGGTCCCGGCCCAGTCCGGTTTCGTCCAGCAGGCCCTTGCGCTTGGCGGCATAATAATACCCTGTCTGGTAGAGCCGGTCGGCGCGGCCGGCATCACCACCCGCCACCAGCCAGGCCCCGCGCAGATATTTCACCGCATATTTCAGGTTGGTTTCAGGATCGAGCAAGCCTTTTGCCGGCCCGTCATAGCCCATGCCGCGCGCCGTCGCGTGCTTGATCTGCATCAGCCCCCAATGGCCGCGATTGTAAGCGGTCGGATCGAAGGTGCTTTCGCGCTTGACGACATGGCGCACCAGTGTTTCAGGCACATCGTAAAGCGCGGCATATTTGGCGATCAGCCCGTCGATGACACCATGACTTGCGCCTCCGGCAGCGGCTTCGGGCGCGGCCATGGTCGGAGTTGCCGGAAAAGCGGCCAGTTGCACGCCGGCATCCGGCGTCGACCCGGCAAAGGCGGCGGGTGCGGGAATTGTCGCGGCCGCCGGCTGCGCGGCGGCATCATTGCGCGCCACGGCAACCGCACCCGCGACATCGAGACCGGAAGACGTGGGCAGCACGGCCACGGTTTCAGGCAGAGACAGCGTCGACCCGGCATCTTCACCGCCATTGGGAGCGAAACTGGCCTCGGTCTTGACCGGCATCGTCGAGGTGCAGCCGCCAAGAGCCACAGCAGCCAGGAGCGCGCAGATCGGAAATATGTGCTGTCGTGCCGGCAAGCTGCGCTCGGGTTCGTTGGTGGGGTCGTGAAAACTTCCTTACATGAGCCGGTTGAATCCGGCAATCGGGGGGCGGGCTTTGAGGAAATGCTTTGCTTTCGGGTGGTGAAACCGGGCTGTTCATGCCATACTGTTCCCGATTTGTACCGGAAAAATGGAGACCGGACATGAGCGATGCAGGAACCAGCGGCGGCGAAACGCTCGGCACGGCGGTATTCGAGACGGCGCTTGGCTTCATGGGCCTTGCATGGAGCGCGGCGGGCCTTACCCGGCTTTGCCTGGCCGAGTGGAAGCGCGAAAACGTCGAGCGCAGGCTCATGCGCATGACCGGAATTACGCCCGGCACTGCCGCAGAGCCGGAATGGGTCGCGAGCCTGATCGCATCCATCAAGGCCTATGCGCGGGGCGAAGCAGTGGATTTCTCGGGCGTTCCGGTCGATCTGGCCGGGATCGATGATTTCCGGCTGGCGGTCTATACGGCCGCGCGCAAGCTCGGCTTCGGCGAGGCGGTCACTTATGGCGAACTGGCCAGCCGCGCCGGCCATGCCGGCCTTGCCCGCGAGACGGGTGCCGCGCTTGGCGCCAATCCGGTGCCGCTGGTCGTGCCCTGCCATCGCATCCACGCGACCGGAGGCAAGATCGGCGGTTTTTCCGCGCCTGGCGGCTCAACCGCCAAAGAGAAAATGCTGGCGCTGGAAGGCGTGCATCTCGGCCCGCCGCCCTCGGCGCAAACGGCATTTGCCTTTTGATGGCGTTTCAGGTCAAGGCCGCAGGAAGCGGCGGAAACGGTCGTGCGGTTCATGAACCTTGCATTTGAAGACCGGGCAAGCCCTGGCGTCCGCGCTTGGCACGAAGGCGCGATCCAGAACCTCGCCCCCGTTGCAGAAGCGGGCGCTGGCGACATAGCGGTCATAAAGCGTGAGGCTCGGATTGCGCGGCGAAGGGTAACGCAGGATCACCGCGCCCTCGCTGGCAATGGCCGCATGGACCCGATCACAGCTCGTGCGCGTCGGGTCATGGCGCGAAATCGCCAGGGCCTGGCCGGCCATCACGCAGAGACAGGCGGTCAGCACTGCGGTTTTAACGGCAGGAGATTTCATCGGCATATGCTTTGCTCTGTGATGTTCCGGCTCAACGCGCCGCACCGGCAACAGTTGCACGGCGCATTCGGCTTCGGCCTTGTTTTTGGCGTAAAGGGCCATTATATGGGCTTCATTGATATTTCGGCCGATCGATACGGGCCACGCGTTCTTCGCGTTTGCTGACGTCTATCTCCAAAATCTCGATACCCGTCGGAAGGGCTGTGGCCCGACCACAAACAAGGCAGACACGAAGGACTATCGAAATGGCAACAGGAACGGTCAAGTGGTTTAATGCCACCAAGGGCTTCGGCTTCATCCAGCCCGACGCCGGCGGCCCGGACGTTTTCGTCCACATCTCCGCTGTCGAGCGCGCGGGCCTCGGCTCGCTGGTCGAAGGCCAGAAGATCAACTACGAGATCGAGCAGGACCGCCGCACCGGCAAGTCGTCCGCTGGATCTCTGAGCAAGGCAGCCTGATTTTGCAAAGGGCGCGCGTCGGGCGATAGCTCGGGGCGTGCGGCAAGTCACGGATGTACTGGCGGTCGTGCGTAAAGCGCGCCGGAGTGTGAAGGAACCGACAAGCCGAAGCAGCAGATTGCCTGCCGGCCCGACCCAATCGCTCCCATCAGGCTACCAAGCCTTGTTCGAAAGGCGGGAAATTTCCCGCCTTTTTTGATTCCCGAAAGTTGGGTGGACGGCTCAGGGAAGCCATTCCAGTGGCACATGGCCTGGATCGGCCCTCACCCGCTTCAGCCATTCCGCCACCGCCGGATAGGTGTCGAGCTGAAAGCCGCCCCGCTCCGCGGTATGTGAATAGGCATAGAGCGCGATATCGGCCACGCTGATGGCGTCGCCAGCAAAGAAGGCATGATCGGCAAGATGCCCGTTCATCACGCCAAGCGCCTTGTTGCCGCGCTCCAGTGTCGTGGCAAGCCGTTCCGGCGTCGCATCCCTGGCTCGTTCGGGAACGGTCAGAAGCATCTTGCGCACCGCGATATAGGGCTCGTGGCTGTACTGCTCGAAGAACAGCCATTGATGGACAAGCGCCCGCTGATAACTGTCGGCCGGGACAAACCGGGTGCCTTCGCCGAGATAAAGCAGAATGGCGTTGGACTCGGCCAGACGGCGCCCGTCGTCCAGTTCCAGCAGCGGCACCATGGCGTTGGGATTCTTGGCGAGATATTCCGGCTTGCGCGTGCCGCCGGTATGCGAGTTCACCTCGACATGGGTAAACGGAATGCCGAGCTTGGCCATCAGAAGCCGTGGCTTGTAGCAATTGCCGCTATCGGTCATTCCGTAAAGCTTGGTCATGGGTCGCCTCCTGATGCGGCGCCACTATTGCGCTGGCGCCATGGCCCGATCCAGTCAATTCTTGTGAGGTGTCGATCAACGAAACTGGCGTTTTCGCCGCAGCGGAACGACATTGTCGCCTTCCGCCAAGATTGCCGCGATTTCCAATGCGTCGTCGCGGAAAATGGTGCCGGCAAGTGCCGGTCGCGCCATCAAAAAGCCCTGCAACAAATCCGCGCCGCTATCAAGCGCCAGCCGCAATTGCGTGGGTTCCTCTATGCCCTCCACCAGCACCTTGGCGCCCTGTCCATGCAACAGCGCAACCAGCGAACCGAACAATCTGCCGGCCGCCGCGTTGCCGCACAGTTGCGCGAACCAGTGTCCGTCGATTTTGACGATGTCGGGCTCGACAAGCCGAAGTCTCTCGTCGGTCGAATGGCCAGCACCGAAATCGTCCACCGCGATACGAATGCCGTGGCGGCGCAATTCGTGCACCAGCGCACGCAACACACCGGCATCCGGCGCACCTTTTTCGGTGATCTCGCACACCAGCATGTGCGGATGCAGATCATACTCCTCAAGATGATACGCCATGAAACGGATCTCGGCGAGCGCCCGCCGCGGATCGTCGTTGACACGCGGATCGTAGTTGAAAAAGAGATCGAAGCCCTCGGCGCCGACATTGCGGAAATTGTGCAAATGCAGGGTTCGGCACATGTTTTCGACGAAGAGACGATCGGCTGGCTCAATTCCGGCAAAGAATTCCGTCGCCGGCGTAGCCTTGCCGGCAATATGCGGCTCGATCAAAGCTTCGACCGCAACCGGAACCAGTTGTCCACCACATGGCCTGAATATCGGCTGATAGGCACTACGCAGCCGAAACGGATCATAAATGCCATACTCGAGCCCTATCTCGTCAGCAAAGATCGCATCGGCAACATTATGGCGTCCGCGCCGGTTTCTCATGCCTGGCTCTCTCCAGCCAATCCTGCGTGTGGGCTCGATACCAAGCGGCAAGATACCCTCTTCCGACAATCGGCAATTCGGGATCCTACGCAGATAACATTTTACCGCCCGTTAATGCCCAGGCATCCGGCTGGAACAAGCGACAATACTTGCACTGACGCCATCGATGGGACAATAGAAACCGCGCAGCCGCTTTTGGCCGCGCCATCCTCAGGAGACGAACAGTCATGGCCTTTCTCGCCGATGCCCTTTCGCGCGTAAAACCCTCCGCGACCATCGCGGTCACGCAGAAGGCGCGCGACCTGAAAAACGCCGGACGCGATGTGATCGGGCTGGGCGCCGGCGAACCGGATTTTGACACGCCGGACAACGTCAAGAACGCGGCCATCGAGGCGATCCGCCGTGGCGAGACGAAGTACCCGCCTGTTTCGGGCATCGTGCCGCTGCGTCAGGCAATCGCGGCAAAGTTCAAACGCGAGAACAATCTGGACTACAAGCCGGAGCAGACCATCGTCGGCACCGGCGGCAAGCAGATCCTGTTCAACGCCTTCATGGCAACGCTGAATCCCGGCGACGAGGTCATCATTCCGCGCCCGTACTGGGTCAGCTACCCCGAGATGGTGGCGATCTGCGGCGGCACTTCCGTATTTGCCGATACCGGAATTGAAAACGGCTTTAAGCTAACGGCGCAAGCGTTGGAAAAGGCGATCACGCCGAAGACAAAATGGCTGTTGATGAACTCGCCGTCCAACCCGTCTGGTGCGGCCTATACCGAGGCCGAACTGCGCGCGCTGGCCGACGTGCTGCTCAAGCACCCGCATGTGTGGACGCTGACCGACGACATGTACGAGCACCTGACCTATGGCGATTTCGTCTTCAAGACCATCGCCGAGGTCGAGCCGAAACTCTACGAGCGCACGCTGACCATGAACGGCGTGTCGAAGGCCTACGCCATGACCGGCTGGCGAATCGGCTATGCTGCCGGCCCGCTGCCACTCATCAAGGCGATGGACATGATCCAGGGTCAGCAGACATCGGGAGCCTGCACCATCGCGCAATGGGCATCGGTGGAAGCACTCAACGGCCCACAGGATTTCGTCAGAAAGAACAAGGCGATTTTTCAGGCGCGCCGCGACCTCGTCGTGTCGATGCTGAACCAGGCGCGCGGCATTACGTGCCCATCACCCGAGGGTGCCTTCTACGTCTATCCGTCTTGTGCGGCGCTGATCGGCAAGAAGACCGCGCAGGGCAAGGTCATCGACAATGATGAGACCTTCGCTGCGGAGCTTCTGGAAGCTGAAGGCGTGGCGGTAGTGTTCGGAACGGCGTTCGGACTCGGCCCGAATTTCCGCATTTCCTACGCCACCTCGGAGGCGCTGCTGGAGGAAGCCTGCACACGCATCCAGCGCTTTACCGCAAGCTTGACGTAAAGTTGGCGGCACGAAGAAAGACTCAAAAAAGCCCGGCTCGAGCCGGGCTTTTTCTCATCCGCCATATTGATCGTCGGTAACCTTTTCCAGCCAGTCCACCGGGCTGCCATCCAGCGCCTCCTGCATGGCGATATGCGTCATGGCAGTGTCCGGTCCAGCCCCGTGCCAGTGCTTTTCGCCCGGCGAAAACCATACCGTATCACCGGCCCTGATCTCGCGGATCGGTTCACCCCATACCTGCACCCTTCCTGCACCCGAAGTTACGTAAAGCGTCTGGCCGAGCGGGTGCGTATGCCAGTGCGTGCGCGCTCCTGGCTCGAAACTGACCGAAGCTGCACGCAGCCGCGCCGGCGCCGCCGCGCTGATGATCGGGTCGATCCTGACCCCACCTGAGAAATAGCTGCCTGGGCCGACAGCGCTTGGCACGCTCCCGCAAGGGATGATTTTCATGGCGACTGACCTTTCTTTCCACCGGGCCCGCACAACCTGCCGGCCCGCGCGACGACCTGCCTGCCTATGCTTTCACCCAACATTTGATGAGCGCGTAGCTGCCCATCAATTCGCCGTTGGGATCGTCCACCCAGCCACCGACCTTCGGCCCGCTGGCATCAAGATAGTTGTTGAACATGGGCACGATCACCCCGCCCTCGTCGCGCAGGATCATGCCCGCTTGCCTATACATCGCCTTGCGCTCGACCTGATCCAGTTCACCGCGCGCACCAATGATCAGCTTGTCGAAATCCGGCCGGAAGAAGCGTGTATCGTTCCACTCGGCATTGGAAAGATAGGCCAGCGAATAGACCTGATCCTGTGTCGGGCGGCCTGTCCAATAGGACATGGAGAACGGTTTCTTGTTCCACACCTCCGTCCAGTAACCATCCCCCGGCTCGCGCTTGATGTCCAGCGTGATGCCGCATTTGGCGGCGCTTTGCTTGTATAGCAGCGCGGCGTCGACTGCGCCGGGGAAAGCCACATCGGAGGTACGCAGCAGGACCGGTCCCGAATGGCCGGACTTCTTGTAATGGAAGGCCGCCTTGTCGGGATCGTATTTGCGCTGCTCGATATCGTCTGAAAACAGCGGGTAACCAGCCGTCACCGGCATGTCATTGCCGACTGTGCCGTAGCCAGCGAGAATGCGCTTCACCAATTCCTCGCGGTCGACCGCATATTTCAGCGCCAGCCGCAGATCGTTGTTGTCGAACGGGACGGTATTACAGTGCATGATGAAGACATAATGCCCCTTGCCCGGCACGTTGCGAATGGTCACGCCGGGCACGCGCTTCAACAGTGAAACGATCTTCGGCTCGACCCGGTTGATGAGATCCACCTGCCCGCTCTGCAACGCGGCCGAGCGCGCCGTAGCATCGTTGATGACCGTAATCTCGATCCGATCGGCATGGCCGCGCTCATCGCGCCAATAACCTTGGTATTTCTCTCCGACATGCCGCACGCCGGGTTCATTGACCGTAACCTTATAAGGACCTGTGCCGATGCCTTCGGTCGGATTGTCCTTGCCGCCGTTAGGCTGGATCATCAGGTGATAGTCCGCCGCCACATAAGGCAGATCGGCATTCGGGTTCTTCAGGACAATGACAACATTGTCTCCATCGGCCTTTATGCTTTCGAATTCCGTGAGGAAGGGCAGCGCCGCAGATTTCGACTCGGCATCGCCGTGGCGCTCGAATGTGGCCACGACATCCTGCGGCGTCAAATTCTTGCCGTTATGAAACGTCACGCCCTTGCGGATCTTGAAGGTCCACACCTTGGCATCAGGCGAGGAACTGTATTCCTCCGCAAGCTTGGGCTCGACGCCGCCGTCCGGCCTGACGTCGAGCAACTGCTCGCCCCAGCAGCGGCCTAATGTATAGGGGATCTGATTCGTCCAGCTTCCCGGATCGAGGCTGTCGGTTGCCCCGCCGCCCACCATACCGGCACGAAGTGTGCCACCCTTTTGCGGTCCTTCAGCCATCGCCGCTCCTGAAAGCAACGCGTTGGCACCAAACGCACCGACCCCGAGCGCGGCAGCCCGGCCAAGGAAATCGCGTCGCGATAATTTGCCTTTGGCGGCGAGACGGCTGAGATAATCGAGTTCTGCTGACATTCGGGATCGTTCCTCTCGGCTGCTGTTATGACCCATATGATTGCGCCTTTTGGTCAGCCTACGGCATACGATGCCATTTTTGAAACATATGTTCTTCCGCCCGAAGGCGTGAAATGCTCCTGCCAGGATGCGTTTCTATTTCTCTTGCCCCCTATGCCAAGCCGTGTGACGATATCTCAGGGCGGGATAGGGCCGCCCGCGACGGTCGCCGGACCGGCCGCCGCTCCAGCAAACTGAGTGGAGGTCAGTCATGGGTAATCGCGCCGGCGGACGACGCTCGGGACCGAAATACATCGCCATCGTCGGTCCCTTCTCGAGCGGCAAAACGACACTTCTTGAAGCCATTCTCGCCCGAACAGGCGCAATCTCTCGTCAGAACGCAGTTTCTTCCGGTAACACGGTCTCCGATTACAGTTCCGAAGCGCGGGCGCATGCCATGAGCGTGGAGGCGTCTTTCGCCACCACTGAATTCATGGGCGAAAGCCTGACGTTTGTCGATTGCCCCGGATCTGTCGAGTTCGCATTCGAGGCTGATCCGGTACTTGCCGCTAGCGATGTCGTCGTCGTCGTTGCGGAAGCCGATGAGAAGAAGGTGCCTGCACTACAACTCATCATGCGGCGGCTCGACGAACTCGGCGTGCCGCGCATCCTTTTTCTCAACAAGATCGACAAAACGGCGGCGGGCGTGCGCGATACGCTGAAGATGCTGCAACCAACCAGTAAGGCTCCGCTTCTGCTGCGGCAGATTCCGCTGCGGAAGGATGGGATCGTCATCGGCTCCATCGATCTGGCTTTGGAGCGCGCTTACATCTACCGCGAATATGCAGAAAGCGAGGTCGCTGAAATTCCGGACGACGAGAAGGCCCGCGAGATCGAAGCTCGTTTCTCCATGCTGGAGACCCTTGCCGACCAGGACGACCAGTTGATGGAACAACTTCTGGAGGAGATCGAGCCGCCGAAAGATAGCGTCTTCGACGATCTTGCTGCCGATTTGCGTACCGGCGCAGTAACCCCTGTGCTGATCGGCGCGGCGGAAAAGGGCAATGGCATCCTGCGTCTGCTCAAGACGATCCGGCATGATGCGCCGGGTGTCGAGGCAACGCGGCAACGCCTCGGCGCATCTGAAAACGGCTCGGCCGTTATTCAAGTAATGAAGACAATCCATACCGCCCACGCCGGCAAACTGTCGGTATCGCGTATTCTTTCCGGCGAGATCGGCGATGGCGCCGAACTCTTTCTCTCCAATGGAGAGTCCAACAAGATCTCCGGCATTTATCGTCTGCTCGGCAAGGATCAATCCAAGCTCGGCACCGCGCAGGCGGGCGATACGGTGGCGCTCGGAAAACTGGACGGCGCGTATACTGGCCAGACACTAACCACGGCAAAAGGCGGCATGGCATCCCTGGTCACGCTCACGCCACCACAACCGGTATATTCCTTTGCGCTGCGTCCCAAGGATCGTAAGGACGATGTCAAGATGTCGGCTGCCATTCAGAGGTTGGCAGAAGAAGACCCCTCACTCACCCTCACGCACAACCAGGATACGGCCGAAACCATATTGTCGGGGCACGGTGAAATGCACCTTCGTGTGGTTCGGGAACGTTTGGAGGGCAAGAACCAGATTGCGGTGGAAGGCTATACACCAGCCATTCCTTACCGCGAAACCATCCGCAAACCCATCGAGCAGCGCGGCCGCCACAAGAAGCAGTCGGGTGGCCACGGCCAGTTCGGCGACGTCGTCTTGCAGATCAAGCCATTGCCGCGCGGTTCCGGCTTCCAGTTCACGGATACGATCACCGGAGGTGTGGTTCCCAAGACCTATATCCAGTCTGCCGAAGCCGGTGCGCGCGATTACCTGAAATGCGGTCCGCTCGGCTTCCCGGTCGTCGATGTCGCCGTCAATCTGTCAGACGGATCCTACCATTCGGTCGATTCGTCCGACATGGCCTTCCAGATGGCAGCCCGGCTCGCCATGAAGGAAGGCATGGCGCAGTGTTCGCCGGTTCTGCTGGAACCGATCATGAAAATTCGAATCGCCACACCTTCCGATGCGACGGCAAAGATCATCGCTCTTGTACCGCAGCGGCGCGGCCAGATTCTCGGCTATGACGCACGGGCGGACTGGGCGGGCTGGGATATGGTCGAGGCGACAATGCCACAGGCGGAGATCGCCGACCTCATCATTGAACTGCGTTCAGCGACAGCCGGTGTCGCCAGTTATGAAGCCAGCTTCGACCACATGGCCGAACTGACCGGGCGACTTGCCAACGATGTGATGAATGCAGCCGGCAAGGCTGCATGAAACAGAAATGAGCCCGACCGATGAAAATTGAAAACGCAAGCGTGGCGCGGTCCTTCACACTCGCTTGCAAATGCATGATCTTGCGCGCGTCCTTATTCCAGAACCGAATCCGCTTCCGGATACACGCTCTATGACAACGGCGCCCGGCTCGGCCGGACGCCGTTGTTGCGGACCGTTTCCGAGGGAGGAACGGCAGGTCCGCCGCGTCGTTCCGCCGGCGCGCAGCGCTGCAGCGGAAAACAGGCTGGACGCGGCCGCCGCCTGAGCCCGACCCAGCGAGTGATGCCCCCATCCCCCGATAGATCAGACCGCGTCCTAGTCATCCTGTAGCCGAGATCAGCCGCTCGCATCATGTTACCCGAGGTTACACGTCACGGTTACGCGTGAATTTATCGAATTGTAGGAAAGAAACTGAGAGCGATACCAGCAGTGACGCGCTCGGCCAACGGCAATGTCTGAGGCGTCCCTCCAAGGACGGATGCACCCATCAGCCTGGAAACTGAAGGCCCCTATCAAACAGAGGAGAGCAACAAAAAAGCCGGATCCAAGAAGACCCGGCCAAGTTTGTTGGAAGTGCCCGCTAGGGCTAAACCTCCAGAGGGGAACACTCGAGGGCGCTAATGGGAGGAGAACGCGCCCTGGAGATAAATGATATATGTGCTCTCCCCTTCCGATAAACAAGCACCTATTTTGCATTGCACGCATGCATAAAGGTTGAGGCTGTGGTCCAATACCTTTTTGCAAGAAATAGAGCCAGAAACAGACGATAAATCGGTTAAGTCGCAGTTAAGCGCGTCGCGATCTTGCAGAGCGTGCCTAAATGGGATTTGTCGCACCCTCATGCCCATGGCACGCAGGCCTGCGACTGACGTGAAACAGGCGGCAATTTCGCGTCTTGTTCAATAGGCCCAATTGCGAGCCTTGGCAAACATGAAGTCACGGAAGGCTTTCAACTTGGCCTGATTCTTCATGGCATCGGGGTAGACGAAGAAAGTATCAAAGGACGGGCCCTCAAGTTCCGGCAGGATCGATACCAGACCGGCATCGGCCATATAATCGGGAAGCATCGCTATGCCGACCCCGCGCTTGATTGCCCGACGAATCGACATCAGGTCGTTGATTTGCAGTACCGACGGGCGTTTGAAGCCGTCCGGCCGGCCAACTGTCTCCAATGTATTCAGGCCGGCGAGATAAGGCGGCACCGGCTCGCCAAAGGTAACGATGCGGTGGCGGTCCAGGTCAGCGGCGGATTGCGGCGTTCCGTGCTTGTCGAGATAATCCTGGGAGGCAAAGACGTGCAGATGCACGGTGAACAGCCGCCGCTGAATCAGATCCGGCTGTTGTGGTTGGCGCAGCCTGACCGCACAATCCGCCTGCCGCATTGTGAGGTCGAGTTCCTCGTTGGTCAGTACCAGTTGCAGATTGATTTCCGGGTAGAGGTCGAGGAATTCCTTGGAGCGTTCAGTCAGCCATCCGGTGCCGAGGCCGACGGTGGTGGTTACACGCAACACGCCGGTGGGCGCGTCCTTGCCTTCCGTCAATCGGAGGCGAATATTTTCCAGTTTCATCAGCACGTCATGGGCGGTGCGAAAAAGCATCTCCCCTTGCTCGGTCAGCACCAGTCCCCGCGCATGCCGGTTGAACAGCGGCACGCCGACATCGTGCTCCAGCGCGCTTACTTGTCTGGAGATTGCCGATTGCGACAGATGCAGCGTCTCCGCCGCATGCGTGAAGGAGCCGGCCTCCGCCGCAGCGTGAAATACGCGCAATTTGTCCCAGTCTAACGCCATGATTCCCCTCGTTTCTTCTGGCGACCAGTCGAAGGATCAAGCCAACGGCCGGGGCACTCTACGGCTTATTCCGCCGCTTCCCTGTGAACCTCTATGCCAGCCAGATATTTTTCCGCTTCAAGCGCCGACATACAACCGAGCCCAGCCGCGGTGACGGCCTGGCGATAGATATCGTCGGTCACGTCGCCGGCGGCAAACACGCCGGGTACGTCGGTGGCCGTCGAATCGGGAGCCGTCCACAAATAACCATTCGGCTTCTGCTTAAGCTTGCCGGCGAACAGTTCCACCGACGGCGCATGGCCGATCGCCACGAACACACCGTCCACCACAAGCGACGTTTCCTGCCCGCTCGTCACGTTCTTGAGTTTCAGCCCTTCAACCGAAGGTGGCAGCGGGGTCTTGCCCGGTCGCCCGGTGATCTCCTCCACCACGCTATCCCAAATGACGCGCACATTTTCCTTGGCCAACAGCCGCTCGCGCAGGATGCGTTCAGCCCGGAACTCACTGCGGCGATGAATGACGGTGACGCTTTTGGCCAGATTGGAAAGATAGAGCGCCTCTTCCACCGCGGAATTGCCGCCGCCCACCACCGCCACGTCCTTGCCGCGATAAAAAAAGCCGTCGCAGGTGGCGCAGGCCGAGACTCCGAAGCCCATAAAAGTCTGCTCGGAAGGAATGCCGAGCCATTTGGCCTGCGCCCCGGTCGCGATAATCAAGGCATCGGCGGTATAAACCGTGCCCGAATCGCCGATGGCACGGAACGGCCGAACATCAAGATCGACTTGGGTGATAATGTCGTTGACGACATCAGTGCCGACATGCTCGGCCTGTTTCAACATCTCTCCCATCAGCCACGGCCCCTGGATCGGATCGGCGAAACCGGGATAATTTTCGACGTCGGTGGTGATCATCAACTGTCCGCCCTGCTGCAAGCCCGCTACCAGCCGCGGCTTGAGCATAGCTCGTGCAGCGTAAATCGCGGCCGTATAACCGGCTGGGCCGGAGCCGATGATGAGAACTGGCGAATGCTTGGCGATCATGGAGCAGCCTTCCGCGACGGGCCGCTCAAGCGGCCTTCCAAAATGGTTCTGGATACGCAAGGCAATGTAGGTGCTTGCCGCCGGGCCAGCAAGGCGACTTGCAAAGTGTCCCCGGAAAGCTGCGGCGATTTCACCGGGCCAACATACCGTGAACGCAGCCGAACCGAACCTTTTTCGTCTGGAAAGGGGATGGCGGCAGGTAAAAAGTCGTTTAAATGGCGGGAGCTGCGAAAGAATCTTGCGCACCGTAGGGATATCCATGCTGCAAAAGGCCGATCTCGATGCCCTCGACTGGAAAATACTGCGCGAGTTGCAGAATGACGGGCGGATGACCAATGTTGAATTGTCGCAACGTGTCGGCATATCCGCCCCGCCTTGCCTGCGGCGGGTGAGGCAACTGGAAAAAGCCGGTATCATTCGCGGCTACCGCGCTTTACTCAACGCGCCGGCACTTGGCTACGATGTCGTTGCCTTCTGCCTCATCGGCTTGAAGCATCAAGCAGACGCGGAATTGAAAGTGTTTGCGGAGCGCACCCGCAATTGGCCGATCGTGCGTGACGCCTGGATGGTTTCAGGCGAGTCCGACTTTCTTCTGCATTGTGTGGCACCTGACCTTGGCACCTTCCAGGGCTTTGTGATCGAGGATCTGACCTCGGCACCCAATGTCGATACGGTGCGCACGGCGCTGACCATTCGCAAGGTGAAGGAAGAAGGACTGGTGCGTATAGGTCAAAGTTAGATTTTGGCCCGAGGCGTCTGGCAAATCCATCCGTCATTGAAGGACATGGCAGACTTTGGTTTCTATCCACACAGCCGCGCTTCCACCACTTCGCACAGATGGTGATAAAGGCACAAATGGCCCTGCTGGATGATCGGCGTCTCCGCCGAAGGCACATTGAGCAGAATATCCGCCAAAGGCTTCAGCCTGCCACCCGTATCGCCTGTCATGGCAATCACCGCCATATCCATCTCACGCGCCTGCTCGGCGGCTGCCAATATGCTCGGCGAATTGCCGCTGGTCGAAATTGCAAGCAACACGGCCCCCGGTCCGCCATGCGCCTCAACCTGACGTGCAAACACCGTGTCGAAGCCGTAGTCGTTGCCCCAGGCAGTCAGCACCGCGGCATTGGCCGGCAGCGCGATCACATTATAGGCCTTTCGTTCACGCAGGAAACGCCCGACCAGTTCCCCGGCAATATGAAATGCGTCACTTGCCGAACCGCCATTGCCGCAAACCAGCAGCGCCTTGCCTTGCGACAGCGCAGACACGATAGCCGCGATGGCCCGCTCCATCTCATCTGAGAGATCCCGCTCAGCGATTGCGGCAAGGGCTGCCGCGGAGCGGTTGAGATAATGGTTCAGTGCCGACATGAGTGCTCCGATTTCATGGCGCGGTCGGTTCGCCGCGCAGCTTGCCGATGGTTCCGGTTGTGCTGCGGCCATCGACCAGGTCGACCAGCACGACGCGTCCGCCATTTTTTTGCACCGCGTCTGCGCCGACCACCTGGTCGAGGCTGTAATCCGCGCCCTTGAAGAGAAGATCGGGCAGCAAGGCCTCGATCAACCTGATTGGCGTATCGTCATCGAACACCACCACAGCATCGACGGAAGCGAGCGCGGCCAGCACACAGGCCCGGTCGCGCTGATCGTTGACCGGTCGTCCCGCCCCTTTCAGGCGGCGCACAGAAGCATCGCTGTTCAGACCCAGGATCAGCCGGTCGCATTGGCTGCGGGCGCTGTTGAGCAAGCTGACATGGCCGGCATGCAGGATATCGAAGCAGCCATTGGTGAAACCAACGGACAGTCCTTCCTTTTTCCAGCCGGCGGCCAGGCGCACGGCCCCGTCCAAATCGAGGACGGCATCGCGATGCGCCACCGGCCCGTGTGTTCGCAACAGCGCGCCGAGTAATTCGTCGGCGCTAAGCCGCGCCGTTCCGCGCTTGCCGACCACGACGCCGGCCGAGGCATTGGCGATGGTTGCTGCCATCGCACGTGATGCGCCGGCTGCCAGCGCCAGTGCGAAGGAGGCGATGGCCGTATCGCCCGCACCCGTCACATCGAAAACTTCGCGCGCCTGCGTGGAAAGATGCCGCGCATCCTCTGCGCCGACCACGCTAATGCCCTTTTCACTACGCGTGGCGACGACAAACTCGAAATCATGTGATGCAATCAATTCACGCGCGGCCGCTTCGATTTCTGTATCACTGAAAACAGAGCGGCCAACCGCCTCGCCCAACTCCTTGCGGTTGGGGGTAATCGCTGTGGCGCCGGCATAGTGCCGATAATCGCGCCCCTTGGGATCGACCAGAACCGGCTTCCCGGCTTGTCGGGCAAGCGCAATCAACTCCGCCGCCACACCATCGAGCAACACGCCCTTGCCATAGTCCGACAGGACAACGATGTCTGCCGTTACAAGAGCCTCCGAAAAGCGTTCCAGCAGCAAGCGGCGCGCATCAGCGCCAAGGGGCCGGATCTCCTCCTCATCGAAGCGCAATATTTGCTGGTTAAGTGCGCTGAAACGACTCTTGCGCGAGGTTACGCGACCCTTCTCGCGCAAAACCGCCTCAATACCGATGCCGAGTCCGGCCAGAACCTCGAGGAGGTTCGAACCTGCCGCGTCCTCGCCTACCGCCGAAACGGCAATGGCGCTGCCCCCTAGGGAAACGATATTGGCCGCGACATTGCTGGCGCCGCCAGCTGCCAGCGTTTCACCGCGGGCATGGAGCACGGGAATTGGCGCCTCGGGCGAAATGCGTTCTATGGCTCCATTGACGAAGCGATCGAGAATGAGGTCCCCTGCAACCAGCACGGTCATGCCGGAAAAACCGGAGACGACACGATGCAAGCTTTCGGGCAGCGAAAGAGGCCGTTCGTTCATGTCAGCCGCAATGCCTCCAGGCTCCGCATCCGATTCAGGTTCATGTGCGATGGCGATATACTGCAAATGGCGCCGCCGCAATAATTTGGGGGCTGCCGTTGCCCTGATGCAACTGTTTTATCGACAGTCACTATGGCCTTCTTTATAAGCGCCCCGCATGAAGGTGCTCGTCGTCAAGACGTCGTCGATGGGCGACATCATCCACTCCTTTCCGGCCATTGAGGATGCGCGCCAGGCGCGACCCGACATCACTTTCGACTGGTGTGCCGAGGATGCTTTCGCCGGTATTGCCGCGCTGCATCCGGCTATCCGCATCGTCTACAAGGTCGCGCTGCGCCGCTGGCGCAAGGCGCTTCTCAACGGCGACACCTGGCGCGAGGCAGCAGGCCTGCGCAAGGCGCTGCGTGCCGAAAACTATGACCTCGTCATCGACGCGCAGGGCTTGATGAAATCAGCATTCATTGCCAAACAGGCAACCGCGCCAATAGCGGGCTACGACCGGCCAAGCGCCCGCGAGCCGTCGGCCGCGCTGTTCTACGACCGCCGCTATACCGTTTCACGCGACCTCCACGCTATCGAGCGTACACGCCGCCTGTTCGGGTTGGCTCTCGGCTACGAGCCGGACCTTTCGCGGCTGGATTCCGGCATTATGTCCCCCAGCCTCCAGACTGACGCACTGCCTCAAAGAAGCGTGTTCCTGCTGCATGGCACCAGCCGCGAAGACAAGAAGTGGCCTGTCGAAGATTGGATTGAAGCTGCCCGCCTTCTTGTCGAGCGCCAGATGATACCTGTGGCCACATGGACCGATGAGCGCGAACATGGCGTTGTCCAAGCTATCGTCAACGCCATACCGCAAACAATTCTCGTGCCAAAATCGCCACTTATGGAGATTGCAGCCAAGCTCGGCCAGGCGGCGCTGGTGATCGGCACGGATACCGGCCTTACTCATCTGGCCAATGCTTACGGCCTGCCGACAGTCGCCGTATTCCTGACGACCAAGCCCAGTCTCGCCGGCCCGCTCGGTCCCTTTTCGTCATCGCTGCTCGCAGGCCCGGACGGACGTGTCGCCCCCGCCGCAGTCATTGCTGAAGCCGACCGCCTTGTGGCGCTCAAAGCGAAGGCCCGTGCTAAAACGGCCGGCTGACAAGAAGGCCTCTCAAGGCCGCTCAGACCCAACGCACCTTGACGATCTCATAGCCTCGCGCGCCGCCCGGTGCATTGACCTCGATGGCATCGCCGACTTCCTTGCCGATGAGCGCGCGGGCGATGGGTGAGGAAATCGAGACACGCCCCAGTTTCACGTCGGCTTCCTGATCGCCAACGATCTGATAGGTCTTCTCTTCTTCGGTGTCCTCGTCGACCAGCACGACAGTCGCCCCGAACTTGATCTTGTCGCCGCTGAGTTTGGAAACGTCGATGATCTCGGCGCGTGCAACGAGGTCTTCCAATTCGCCGACCCGGCCTTCGTTGAGACTCTGAGCTTCTTTGGCGGCGTGGTATTCGGCATTCTCGGAAAGGTCGCCATGCGAACGGGCCTCGGCAATCGCCTCGATGATGCGTGGCCGCTCTTCCTGCTGGCGCCAGCGCAACTCTTCCTTAAGCGTTTCGAAACCCCCACCCGTCATCGGAACCTTATTCATAACCTCACCTTTCCCGCGGCAATCCCGCCCCTGGCGGCTGCAACCCGTAATGGAGTCAAAAAGAAAACGGCCCCATAGCTTGCCGCCAATGGCACCGTCTTAATTCGGTTTCACCTGAATATAGCAATCTTTATGCGCTTTTCACGCTTTAAAAAATTGTTTGCGACGATTCTCCTTTGTAACTCAGCCCTTGAAAATAAACGCCGCCCCACCGGCAATCAGTGCGAAACCAATGGCGTGGTTCAAGGTCAGTGGCTCCTTCAGGTAGAGCACGGAAAAGATTGCAAACACCGTCAGTGTCACCACCTCCTGGATGGTCTTCAATTCGGCCGGCGAATAGGCATAGCTGCCGATGCGATTGGCGGGAACCGCAAACCAATACTCAAAGAAGGCGATCATCCAGCTTACGATCACCGCGAGATAGAGCGGCGAGGCGCGAAAACGCAGATGACCGTACCAGGCGAAGGTCATGAATACGTTCGAGCAGACGAGCATCAGAATCGGCAGAACTCGGGGCGACATAAGCATGGCCATGGGAGAATCCATTGAAGGAAAGTCAGTGCCATTTCATGCCAATCGGTTCACCTGTCAATCAGCCCTCGATCTATGCCTCCTGCAATCAAAATTGCAGCAGTGACGGCAGCCGCAAATCGGCTATCATCCATCCGTCTGAGATCGCGAGTGGAAGGATCGCGGCGTGCACCGACATACCGAACCGCAATGGGATCTTTCGATCGGCCCCGACACGGTTCGCCTTTTCATCCTGAAGGCGAAAGCCATCGGCGCCGCGCTTGGCGACACCCATGCCGACGGCAGCGAGCATGAGGTGGAATTCGACGGAGACGGCCACGACAACCACCACCATGACGGGCTTGCCGAGGAAGAAGTGGAGAACCTAACCGGCGAGGAATTGCGCGAACTGATCGAGGACCTCAACATCGATGAGAAGGCGGAACTGATTGCACTCGCATGGATTGGTCGTGGCGATTACAGTGCGTCGGAATGGGGCGACACGCTGGCCGCCGCGCGCGAGCGGGTAAACCGGCGCAGCACCCATTATCTGCTCGGCATGCCTCATTTGGCGGAATGGCTGGAAGAAGGCCTCGAAGCCATCGGTGCGTGACGATGGCGTTGTACTTCCAAATTGTAATCTTACTTAACTCATTGTGATCGTTTCACTTGTTCACCTCTGCAACCCTACCCTCCTTTCACCGTTGATGGATGATGGCGGCGTTTCAGTTTTTTCCTCCCGTATCGTTTACTTGGCTTATCGTCATATTGGGTGCCCTGCTTCTGCCCGCGCCAACTTCAGCGAAAACGTTAAAGCTGCCGGCTTCGGCGCCCATTCCCGAAATGAACCAACAACCAGAGTCACTGCCTCGGGAACCGCCTTTGCCTCAAAAGCGTCCGGCGGGCGAGGATAACCTGATTCGGACGCCCGAAGCCGCGCCACAACCGCCCGAGCAGCCGAAAGCGGAGCGCCCGGAAGAGCCACCGCCTCGTCCTGAAGCCAAGCCGGAGTCAACAAAGCAAAAGCCTTCCGATCCTCGTGCGCTTGAAATCCCTGCTGCAACCATGCCAGCAAAGGAGACTGCCTGTCGCGAGCACCTGAAGGCATTGGGGGTCGAGTTCGAGGAGAGAAAGGCTGAACATGATTCGAAAGTCGGATGCTCGATCCCCTATCCCATCCTCGTAGAGACCCTTGGCGCATCGGTGGAAATCAAGCCCGCGGCGGAGCTGAACTGCCTGATGGCAGAGACAGTGGCCCGGTTTCTCGTCGATATCGTCCAGCCCGCGGCAAAGGATGAACTCGATGCGGAGGTCAAATCGGTGAACCAGGCATCCGCCTATGTTTGTCGTCCCCGACACGATGGAGGCAAAATTTCCGAACACGCATTCGGCAATGCGCTCGACATAGCCGCATTCAACCTCACGGATGGAGCGCGGGTGGAGGTCAGCCCCGTGCCGCCGAAAAAGCATGGAAAATTTCTAGACCGTGTGCGCAAGGCCGCATGCGGCCCATTCAAGACCGTACTCGGCCCCGGCGCCGACTCGGATCATGCGCAGCATTTCCACCTGGACCTGGAACCACGACGCAATGGCGGCACATTCTGCCAATAGGCGCTGCCGCATTTCAGCCGCAGCCATGAATAGCGGCGCAGAGCTTTCTTTACCCTTGGCGGCTAATCTCTGGTCCCAGGACAGGGATTTTGACGAATGGCCGTATTGTTTCGCGCCGTCCACAGCGCGCCGCAACAACAAAGCGCCAAGCGAAGGGCCGGCCTAGGCGCCGTCACAGGTCTTGTGATTTGCGTGGTTTCGGCCTGCACTACCGGCAACGTATTCACGCTGGAACCAGCCGTCGATGTCGGCACAACGACCGCCGCCGTGCCCGACTTCGCGCCACCGACCGCCCCCGAACCTGTCGTCACGGTAGCCTCAATATCCCCTGCACCCGCCACCCCCGTCGTACCGGCACCGATCGCGGCGCAACCGGTGCCCATCAACGAGCCGGTCGTGATCGCTGGTTATCCGCATATCGACAACCCGGCCACTCCTCCTGTCGAACCCCGAATCGAAGCGCTTCCGACCGAAGAGATCGATTGCCGCAAGGAATTGAAGCGACTACGTGTCACCTATACCGACGTTGCCCCGATCCACGGCTCCGGACAGTGTGGAATTGCGCATCCAGTCAAGGTTTCGGCCATCGGCAGTATCGAGATGAAGCCCGCCGCGACACTCACCTGCGCCATGGCGGTCAGTTTCGCCTCATGGACCCGTGATGAACTGGTACCAGCCGCGCGCTGGCGCTATTTTTCCGGCGTCAAGACGATCCATCAGGGGTCGAGCTACTCCTGCCGCAAGATTGCTGGCGAGCGCACGCTGTCGGAACATGGCAAGGGCAACGCCCTCGACGTGATGAGCATCGATCTTACCAATGGCAAGGAAATCGACGTGCGCAAGCCCGGCCTGTTCGCCTTCCGCACGCGCGGCTTTCTCAACACTGTGCGCGCCGACGGTTGCCAGTATTTCACCACGGTGCTCGGCCCGGGCTACAATTACGATCACCGCAATCACTTCCATTTCGACATCAAGAACCGCCGTAACGGCTACCGCGCCTGCCGTTGAAGGCAAAAGATGCGGGATGCGTGCACCTTCCGATACGCCGCGCGGAATGCTATGAGCGCCGATGCTTTATATTGAAATTGCCATTGTGGTCGTGCTCATCTGTGTGAACGGCCTGCTTGCCATGTCGGAGCTCGCCATCGTGTCGTCACGGCCGGCACGGCTGAAGGCGATGATCGATCGCAACGTCACTGGCGCGGCAAGCGCCCTGAAACTGGGCTCCGACCCCGGCAAGTTCCTGTCATCGGTGCAGATCGGCATTACGCTGGTCGGCGTCTTGTCAGGCGCCTTTTCCGGCGCGACGCTGGGCGCTCGGCTGGCACAATTGCTGAGCACGCTGGGCGTGGCGCAAAACATCGCCGACCCACTCGGCGTCGGCGTTGTGGTGGCAGTCATCACCTATTTTTCGCTGATTGCTGGTGAACTGGTGCCCAAGCAGATCGCGCTGCGCAATCCCGAGCGTGTCGCGGCCAAAATGGCGCCAGCCATGGCGACGCTGGCCATGATCGCGGCACCGCTGGTTTTCCTGCTCGACATTTCCGGCCGTGGCGCGCTCTGGCTGCTTGGCCAAAGCGGTGAAACCGAGGAAAAAGTCACGGACGACGAGATCAAGATGCTGGTGGCGGAGGCCGAGCATCATGGCACCATAGAATCCGACGAACGCCGCATGATCGCCGGCGTCATGCGCCTTGGCGACCGTGCCGTTCGGGCGGTGATGACGCCGCGCACCGATGTTGACTGGCTGAACCTTCAGGCCGACGAAATCACCAATCGCAAGCTGCTGACGGAAACCCATCATTCGCGCCTGCCCGCCGGCGATGGCAGCGTCGATGCCATGGTGGGGGTTATACAGACGCGTGACGTGCTGGCCGCCATTTTACGGGGCAAGGCCTTCGATCCGCGCCAGCATGTACGTCCCGCGCCTATCGTGCACGATCAGGCCGATGCGCTCGACGTATTGGCCAAACTCAAGGAATCCGACGTGCCGATGGCTCTCGTCCATGACGAGTACGGCCATTTCGAAGGATTGGTTACGCCGGCCGACATTTTGGAGGCCATCACCGGGGTGTTCCGCTCCGATCTCGACGCAGATGACGAAGAAGACAGCGCCATGCAGCGTGACGACGGCTCATGGCTGCTTGCCGGCTACATGCCAGCTGACGAAATGGCCGATCTGCTCGGCTTCGATCTGCCGGACCATCGCGATTATGAAACGGTTGCCGGCTATGTCCTGTCACATCTGCATCATCTGCCGATAACCGGTGAAACAGTCGACGCGCAGGGTTGGCGCTTCGAGGTCGTTGATCTCGACGGCCGCCGCATCGACAAGGTGATCGCCAACCGACTTGTCAGCAGCCACCGCAAAATGGCGCGATAAACAGTTTCCTCAGGTAAGCCCAAAAAGGGCGGCATCGCTGCCGCCCCTACCAACATTATCCCTGCACAAACTTCATGCAGCCTTCACTTCGCCTTCCACAGCTTCCGCCTCACGCGCCGCCTTGAGTGCGGCTGCCCACCAGACAACGTCACTGACCAGCGCCTGACCGGCCTGGTTGAGATGCTCGAAGTCGCCAAGAGCCTTGCCGCCTTCCTTGGCCGCGAGATAGTCGGCCCAGGCGATATGAACAGCCGAACGCACCGGCGCCATCTGCAATTCGACCGCGTGCAGGCGAAGCTGCTCAATTGCGCGGGCCGCTCCGACACCGCCATAACCGACGAAGCCGGCCGGCTTCTTGTTCCATTCGGTATAGGCATAATCCAGCGCGTTCTTCAGCACCGCAGTCGGCCCATGCGTGTATTCGGCCGCAGTGAAGATGAAACCGTCAAATCCGGCAACTGTCTTCTGCCAGCGTTGTGCTACTTCACTCTGCGAGGGCGCCCATAGCGACGATGCGACTTCTTCAAAGAAGGGCAGCTGGAAATCGCGCAAATCGATGATCTCGACCTCGACACCGGCATGCTGCCGCGCAATTCCGGCGATCCACTCCGCCGGCTTGTCGGCGAAGCGCACGGTGCGTGTGGAACCGAGCACGATCGCGATCCTGAGTTTTGACATTCAGCTCTCCTTGATGGAATTCATGGTATACATTCGATACTCGCGCTATATGTGATACCGTCAACTCGACCGCAAGGAGGCACTTTTATGAAACCAGAGCACCTTCATGGCACCGAGGATTGCCGCGCGGTTTCGCAAATCCTGCAGCGCATCGGCGACAAATGGTCGTTGCTGGTCGTGCGCCGGCTCGGCGACGGGCCGATGCGCTTCAACGAATTACGTCGTGCCATTGGCGGCATTTCGCAAAAAATGCTGACGACGACGCTGCGCACATTGGAGCGCGACGGCTTTGTCACGCGTACGATCTTTGCGACCGTCCCGCCCCGTGTGGACTACGAGTTGACCGATCTGGGGCGTGAACTGGAAATACCGGTCAAGGGACTGGCCGAATGGGCGATCGTCAATAGCGGACGCATCAACGAGGCAAGGCGGCGTTTCGATGGTGAGAACGCGGCGTGATCGGCTGGCGCCTCAGCTTTCCGGCGGCACCGGCTTGGGTTTCCCCGACTCGTCCAGCGCCACCATGACGAACTCGGCATGAGTGACCTTTTCCATCAACTCGGAAAGATAGCGCTGCGCCCAGGCTTCGACCGTCAGCGTCATCGACGTGCGGCCGACGCACTCGACATGAGAATAGACGCACAGCGTATCACCGACCTTCATCGGCTTGGCGAAAGCCATCTCCTTCACCGCCGCCGTTACCACCCGCCCCCTGGCGCGCTCGGCGGCGCGAATACCGCAGGCAAGGTCCATCTGCGCCATAACCCAACCACCGAAAATATCGCCCGCCGCATTGGCATCGGCTGGCATGGCCAGTGTCCTCAGTGTCAGTTCGCCGTGCGGCTCCCCATTGGCGTATCGCACCATGCTTGCAGCCCTTTTTCAGTCAGCTATTTTATCCCGTAGTCGCATAGAGAACCGATAAGAGCCCGCAACCATATTGTCACGACAAGCCGTCGCATTTTTCACAAGCGATGCCGGTAGTCCTGATGACGGTGGCCCCCTGTCCCAGCTAGGCTCGCGCAGTTTTCGAGGCGGCCGGCAAACATGCAGACATATGACTTCATCATCGTCGGCTCCGGCTCCGCCGGCTCGGTCGTGGCCGAGCGGTTGTCCGCATCCGGCCGATTTTCCGTTCTGGTACTGGAGGCAGGCGGCACCGATCGCCGCTTCTTCGTCCAAATGCCGCTCGGCTACGGCAAGACCTTCTTCGACCCCGCCGTGAACTGGAACTATAAGACCGAGCCTGACCCCGGCCTCGCCGGGAATGCCGATCACTGGCCACGCGGTAAACTGCTCGGCGGCTCCAGTTCAATCAACGCCATGGTATGGATACGTGGCGCGCGCGAGGATTTCGACGCATGGGCAGCCGCCGGCAATCCCGGCTGGAGCCATGACGATCTCCTGCCTGCCTTCAAGGCGATCGAAGACAATGAGGCCGGCGCTGATCAATGGCGCGGGCGCAACGGCCCGGTGCACATCACCGACAACCGGCGTTTCGTCCACCCGCTGACGGAGCGCTATCTCAAGGCCGCCGAAGAGGCCGGGCTACCGATCAATCCGGACTTCAACGGGGCCTCTCAGGAAGGCGCCGGAATCTATCAGATCACCACCAGGGATGGACGGCGTATGTCCGCGGCGCGCGCCTTTCTGCGTCCGGCAATGAAACGGTCCAATGTGCGCGTCGAGACCAACGCACTGGCGACACGGATTCTGTTCGACGGCAAACGCGCCACCGGCATCGAATACCGGCAGAACGGAAAAACCAGAACCGCAATGGCCGGCCGCGAGGTGATCGTCTCGACCGGTTCGATCAACACACCGCAACTCCTGCAACTGTCCGGCGTCGGCCCGGCAGGATTGTTGCGGGACCTCGGCATCCCGGTCATCCATGCGCTGGAGAATGTCGGCCGCAATCTGCAGGACCATCAGGGCATCAATTATAGCTGGAAGGGCAAGGTGCCGACGCTGAACCAGATCCTGCGTCCATGGTGGGGCAAGGCGCTGGTCGGCGCACGCTATTTGCTGCTGCGGTCCGGGCCTCTCTCCATGTCGATGAACCAGGGCGGCGGCTTTTTCCGCACCGACCCGGATCAACCGCGTCCCAATATGCAGCTCTACTTCCAGGCATTCTCGACCGTTCTTCCGAAAAGCGGCGAGCGTCCTATCCTTTCGCCCGACCCATGGCCCGGTTTTTCCATCGGACTGTCCAATTGCCGACCGTCGAGCCGTGGCGAAATCATGATCCGCTCGTCAAACCCGCTGGAACAACCGCGCATCAGGCCCAATGCTTATTCAACCGAGAAGGATGTTCTGGAAATGCTGGCGGCGGTGAAATTCCTGCGCCGGATCGCCTCAATGCCGGCCATCGCCGAGATCGTCGAGGAAGAAGTTTTGCCTGGCACCTCAATCACTTGCGACGACGATCTGATTCAGGATTTCAGGAAGCGCTCGGGCACCGTCTATCATCCGGTATCAACCTGCCGCATGGGGCCGGACGCAACGCGCGCCGTTGTCGATCCGCGCCTGCGCGTGCACGGCCTTGGTGGCCTTCGGGTCATCGACGCGTCGATCTTCCCTGATAATGTGACCGGCAACACCAATGCCGCATCCATCATGACGGGCTGGAAAGGCGCCGAAATGGTGCTGGAGGACAGCAAATGAAAATCACCGATGTGAAAACCTTCGTCGTCGGCAACCCACCGCCCGGCATCGGCGGTAAATATTTCATCTTCGTCAAGCTGATGACCGACGGCGGTGTGGTCGGCTACGGCGAGGCCTACAACGCCACCTTCTCCGCGCATGTCACGGCGAAAATGATCGAGGACATGGCAGAGCGCTATCTCGTCGGCCACGATCCGCACGATATCGAGAACTTCTTTCGCCGCTGCTATTCTTCCGGCTTCACCCAACGCCCGGATGTTTCCGCGATGGGCTGCTTCTCGGCGCTCGAAATCGCCTGCTGGGACATTATCGGCAAGGAAGCCGGACAACCGGTCTATCAACTGCTCGGCGGCAGGGTGCACGAAAAGCTGCGCAGTTACACCTACCTTTATCCGCATAGTGGCTCCGTCCACTCGGAAGATGCACATGGAAGGAATGTCTACAACGATCCCGACCTCGCTGCCGAATGTGCAGCCCTCTATGTCGAGCAAGGCTTCACGGCCGTAAAACTCGACCCCGCCGGCCCCTACACTGCATTCGACGGCCATCAGCCGCGCTTGATCGATATCGACCTATCGGTCCGCATGCTGAAGGTAATCCGCGCGGCGGTCGGCACCAAAGCCGATATCCTGTACGGCACGCATGGCCAGTTCACCGCTTCGGGCGCGCTACGGATGGCAGGGGCCATCGAGCCCTACGATCCTCTATGGTTCGAGGAGCCCGTGCCACCCGACATGCCCGAAGTCATGGCGGAGGTGGCGCGAGGAACGAAAATTCCCATTGCTACCGGCGAGCGCCTGACGACGAAGTTCGAATTCGCGCGTGTCATTGAAAATCGCGCCGCTTCGATCCTGCAACCGGACCTCGGCCGCTCCGGCGGCATCTTTGAGACCAAGAAGATCGCGGCGATGGCGGAGGCGCATCACATCCAGATAGCCCCACATTGCTATTGCGGTCCGATCGTCGGAGCAGCCAATATCCAACTTGCCGTGACGCTGCCCAACTTCCTGATACTGGAATCGCTTAAGCAGTGGGACGGCTTTCATGCACAGTTGCTGAAGACAAAGATCGAATGGCAGGACGGTTATGTCGTTCCCCCAGGTGAGCCGGGATTGGGCGTCGAACTCAATGAAGCCGTCTGCGAGGCACATCCCTATACCGGCAAGGCCCTTCATCTCGAAATGGCGCAGACGCCGCTGCTGCCGTGAGCAGCAAGCCCTGTCATTTCAGCTCTTTACGTTCGACCGCGGAATCAATCCGGAAGGTCCCTGATCCAAAACCTCAACATTGGCACCGCCAATGGATGGGACGAAGACCAGTCGCTGTCACAACGAAAAAATCGCCGCGGCGCACAGGCAGCCACTTCACAGGAATTCTGCGTTCTGGCATAGAGGTTTGCGCCGCATTGACGGCGTTCGTGGAAAGTTTCCGCCCGTATCCCAATGCATCCAGCAATCGAAATCATCGGCGCAGTCGCTGCGCTCATAACCACGCTCGGCTGGGTGCCGCAGGTCGCCAAGATGGCCCGTGAGCGCAAGGCTGGAGACATTTCGCTCATTGCCACGGGCTCGATTGCGACCGGCGTGTTGCTATGGGTCGTCTACGGGCTGCTGATTGGCTCATGGCCGTTGATCCTGGCCAATGGAATCACCTTTCTGTTCGTCGTCGCTATTGTCGGCATGAAACTGCGCTTCGGTTAAACCGGCCCCGTATATCGCGCTCAACCGTGTAACGACGCGCTGCCGCAGTGATCCCTCCAGCGCCTCGATCGGCAGCAGTCGCTCATGATCGCCGTCCCGCATGCGGTAAAAGAACTGCATGCGGTAGGCCGCAATCTTGGCGCACAGACCCTCACTGGCGCAGACATCCACGACGAGGATTGCTCCGATGCGTCCCGGCCAAGGCTGGCGGGCAAAAGCCGTGCCAAGGAAATCGCCGAGTCCATAGGCGACCATTGCGCCCCCAATCATCTCGACCGGCTGGACTACATGAGCATGGCCACCGACAATCAGGCTGGCGCCATGCTCGGCAAAGCGACGCGCCAGCACCCGGCTTTCAGTGCGAGGAAAATGCCTAAACTCCCAGTCCCAATGCGGCAGGACGCACAACATATCGACGGCACCCCCGCAGCCCGGCATTCCCGATGGGTCGAGCGACATCGCAACCTTGCCGGCGAAGTCCGCCGCGGCACCGTTTCGCCACTGCGTAAAGGCGGCAAAGCCGATTGCAAGCAGCCCGACCTGCCGTGTCACGATCCCCGAATCGGCCTTGCCGACAACACTGATCCCTAGCCGATCTAACGCCGCCAACGTCTGGGAAAAACCATCGGCACCCTGGTCGAGCGCATGATTGTTGGCAATCGAAAGAACCAGCTTTTCACGCACGATGCCGGCCGCCGCCAGCGACCCGGCCAGAAAGCCTTCCCGCATCGCATGCCGGGTGCCGATAAAGGTGCCCCATCGCGCACGCGTCCGGTTCACCACGGGGCTTTCGCAATTACCGATGACGAGATCAGCCGAGGCAAGCAAATCCCGAATCGCAGGATCAACTTTCGGAGGACGGCGGTTGGCCACCGCAGAAATATCACCAACAAAAGCCAGTCGCGCCTGGATCGTTAGGGGGCGCGCAATGGTAGCGGCAGCCGGCGCGAAATCGCCGGGATTGCCATCCAGCGACGGTCTCAGAAAGCGCGGCAGCCACGACAATTTGTAGGCGAGCGGATAGTTGGACACTTCGGCACCCCTGTTCCAGGCTCACGCTTAGCAGAAGCGCGTAACTGACTGGTATGCAGCAGCACACTTCCTGACACCTTGATGTCAGGAGCACCTCATCCGTAACGCAAGTTGGCGTGTTTCAGGCCCCCACCTCTTTCTATTTCACCGCAATTCTCCCATATTCGGGCCATGGCCAAAGTCCCTGACAGGAAATCGCCCTCGCAGGCAGAGGGCAAACGTGTCGCGCCACGCAAGCGCGGCAATGCCGTGACCGATTATCTGGACGCATCCGAACCGCTGGAGCGCAAAGGCTTTTCCGAAGCGCCTCAGGCCGGGTTTACCGGCACGCCGCTGTCCGGCTCGATTTCGGATTGGGCCGAACAGATTTCGCGGGAAGCCGAGCGCGAAGGACAGGTGGTCGAAGAGCGTCCGTCCAAGCCGAAACCATCGAAGAAAGTCCCCGAGCGTTCGGCCTCCCCCACGCGCACCGCGCGCGGCACCTCCATGGGCGGCGCGGCTTCTGCCAAGGAACGAGCGGCGGCTGGCCTGAATCCTGTCGCCGGTCTCGATATCTCGCTGGAGGACGCCGAAACGCTGTCCAACACCGGTGTCACCGCCACGGTCAAGGCGCTGGCCGATTTGATCGAAAGCGGCAATCCGCTGCACAAGAACGGGGTATTGTGGACGCCACACCGTCCAGAACGCCCGGAAAAGTCCGAAGGCGGCATCGCCATCAGGATGGAGTCGGATTTCGAGCCGCGCGGCGATCAGCCGACAGCGATCAAGGACCTTGTGGAAGGCATCGCCAATGAGGACCGCACGCAGGTGCTGCTTGGCGTCACCGGCTCCGGCAAGACGTTCACCATGGCCAAGGTGATCGAGGAGACGCAGCGCCCAGCCCTGATCCTCGCGCCGAACAAGACGCTTGCGGCCCAGCTTTACGCCGAATTCAAGAAGTTCTTCCCCGAAAATGCGGTGGAATATTTCGTCTCTTATTACGATTACTACCAGCCCGAAGCGTACGTTCCGCGCTCCGACACCTATATCGAGAAGGAAAGCTCCATCAACGAGCAGATCGACCGCATGCGCCATTCGGCAACGCGCTCGCTACTCGAACGCGACGACGTCATTATCGTCGCCTCGGTTTCCTGCATCTACGGTATCGGTTCGGTCGAGACCTATACGGCGATGACCTTCCAGATGGCGATCGGAGACCGTCTCGACCAGCGCCAGCTTCTGGCCGATCTGGTCGCTCAGCAATACAGACGCCAGGACATCAACTTCGTGCGCGGCTCGTTTAGGGTGCGTGGCGACACGATCGAAATCTTCCCCGCTCACCTCGAAGATCGCGCATGGCGCATTTCGCTGTTCGGCGATGAGATCGAGTCGATCACAGAATTCGACCCGCTTACGGGCCAGAAGACCGGCGATTTGAAATCAGTCAAAATCTATGCCAACTCGCACTATGTCACGCCGCGCCCGACGTTGAATCAGGCTATCAAGTCGATCAAGGAAGAGCTGAAGCACCGCCTGCAAGAACTTGAAAAATCGGGCCGCCTGCTGGAGGCGCAGCGGTTGGAGCAGCGCACCCGTTTCGACCTCGAAATGCTGGAGGCGACCGGCTCCTGCGCCGGCATCGAAAACTATTCGCGCTATCTCACAGGCCGCCAACCAGGCGATCCCCCGCCGACCCTGTTCGAATATGTGCCGGACAATGCACTCATCTTCGTCGATGAAAGCCACGTCACCATCCCGCAGATCGGCGGCATGTATCGCGGCGACTTCCGCCGCAAAGCGACACTGGCCGAATACGGCTTCCGCCTCCCGTCCTGCATGGACAACCGCCCATTGCGCTTCGAGGAGTGGGACGCCATGCGGCCACTCTCGGTGGCGGTCTCGGCAACGCCCGGCAGTTGGGAAATGGAACAGGCAGGCGGTGTTTTCGCCGAGCAGGTCATCCGCCCGACCGGCCTGATCGACCCGCCGGTCGAAGTGCGTCCCGCCAAGAGCCAGGTCGACGACGTCCTGGGCGAGATCCGCGAGACGACGAAGAAGGGCTATCGCACGCTGTGCACGGTTCTCACCAAGCGCATGGCCGAGGATTTGACCGAGTACCTGCACGAGCAGGGCATCCGCGTGCGCTACATGCACTCCGACATCGACACGCTGGAGCGCATCGAGATTCTGCGCGATCTGCGGCTTGGCGCGTTCGACGTGCTGGTCGGCATCAACCTCCTGCGCGAGGGCCTCGACATTCCCGAATGTGGTTTCGTCGCCATCCTCGATGCCGACAAGGAGGGTTTCCTGCGCTCCGAAACCTCGCTCATCCAGACCATCGGCCGCGCCGCGCGCAACGTAGATGGAAAAGTCATCCTCTACGCCGACCAGATCACCGGTTCTATGGAACGCGCCATGGCGGAGACCAACCGTCGCCGCGAAAAGCAGCTCGAATACAACGCGGCCAACGGCATCACGCCGGAATCGGTCAAGTCGCGTATCTCCGATATTCTGGATTCGGTCTATGAAAAGGACCACGTCCGCGCCGACATCTCGCAGTTCACCGACGATGCCGGCCAGATGATGGGGAACAATCTCAAGGCCCATCTGGAGCATCTGCAAAAGAAGATGCGCGATGCCGCAGCCGACCTTAATTTCGAGGAGGCGGCGCGGCTGCGCGACGAGGTCAAGCGGCTCACCGAAATGGAATTAGCCATTTCCGACGATCCGCTGGCAAAATATGCCGAAACCGAAAGCCCGGTTTCCGGCCGTGAGAAAGGCAAGCACAACAAGGGCCGCCAGCGGCACAAAACTGTGGAGGAAGAGGCACAGCCACTCTTCGCCAAGCCGTCCCTCGAAGAGATGGGCCGGGCGGGCGATCATTCAAAGCCGATTGGCTCAGGTTTCAAGAAACCGTCGCTGGACGATATGGGTCCGGGTACCGATATGCCGACGCCGGCCGGAGCCATATCCCGCTCGCTCTTCAAGAAGCAGTCGGCACGCGAGGCGCATGGTTCCGACTTCGGCATTCCCGACAAAAACAAACCGTCGCTATTCAGGAAGAACTCGCTTGACGAAATGACGGTGCGGCGCACCGAAAAGCCGGTGGAAGGCGTCAAGCCGTCAAAGCCGGAAGAGGTGAAGCCGATCCGCCGCGAGCGCATCGGTATCGGTTCCTATGAAGACCCGCAGGACGAGCACCGGAAAAAACGCCGGCCGGGAAAGACCGGGCGACCGGGACATTAAATTCCGGCGATTCGAGAAAAATCTTGATTCGCTTGTCGGATCGGCCCGCCTGCATGCGTCCTTGGACGGTAATCAAGCCAGATCCTGTGCAGGAGGACCCAATGAACGACCAGACCGCAAAGCAGGCCTCGCCGAAAGTCCTCGGCGGACTGACGCCTTATCTCGGCATCGACGGCGCGACGAAAGCCGCTGAGTTCTACAAACAAGCCTTTGGCGCAGAAGAAGTCTTTGCCATCCCGCCCGACGACAAGGGCCGGACCATGCACATCCATCTCTACGTCAACGGCTCAAGCCTGATGCTGGGCGATTTTTATCCCGAGCATGGCCACGCCGCAAAGCCGGTGCAGGCATGCACCATGCAACTCCACCTCAACAACGACAACATCGATGAATGGTGGCAGCGCGCCATCGAGGCCGGCTGCGAAGTCACCACCCCCTTGCAGGTGATGTTCTGGGGCGACCGCTGGGGTGCGCTGCGCGATCCTTTCGGCGTCGAATGGGCAATGAACGCACCAACTCCCACGAAATAGGAGAGAGCCATGTCTTATGTCGATGGATTCGTTCTGGCCGTACCGAAAACCCGGCTGGAAAACTACAAGGCAATGGCGCAAAGAGCGGGCGCCGTCTGGATGGAGCATGGCGCTCTCGCCTATGCCGAGTGTATCGGCGACGATGTTCCCTACGGCGAACTGACCTCCTTTCCCCGCGCCGTGCAGGCAGGGGAAGACGAAGTCGTGATCTTTTCCTGGGTCACTTATGAATCGCGCAAGGACCGCGACGAGATCCTTGCCAAGGTCATGGCCGACCCGCGCATGCAGTCGGATATGCAGAACATGCCGTTCGACGGCAAACGCATGATCTATGGCGGCTTCGAGGCCTTCATGGAATTGTAGAAAAGCAGGCTCCCGCCCTCGACGGGAGCCTGTCTATTTCAGCCGCTCCACCAACGGCTTTAGTTTGTCGCCATAGCGCGTCCACAGATCGACCGAGCCCTTATACATAGGTTGGCGCACCTGCGCGGCCGAAGCAGTGCGCACCGGGCGATCCGTCTCGTGGAACGCCAGCACCTTGTCGTTCCATGGCAGACCGAGCTGTTCGATCAGCGCCCGTGTCTGACCTTCCTGATCGGCGACGAAATCCTCATAATGCACATCGTGCACCACACCCGGCAGCACCTGGTGCCAATGTGCCATCATGTCGGTGTACAGATTATGGAAGTCGGCCAGTTCGGCGAGATCATAGGAATAGAGATGGCCGTCGCCGCGGAAATGCGTCTTGAAGATCGATAGGCAGGTGGCCGCCGCATTGCGCGCGCAATGTACGATCTTCGCTTTCGGCAGCATCATGTGCAGGAAACCGACCAGTAGGAAATTGCCGGGCATCTTGTCGGTAACATGACGCTGGCTGCGGAAGGCCTTGTGCAGCATGTCGAGATAATCCTGGCCGGCATCGGCAAAGGCCTTGTCCGGCATGTCGCGGATTCCAGCCGGAAAACCACCCTTCATGTCGAGTGGAAACCCCTTGCCGACTGCGGTCTTCAGGATATTCAACTCGCCGGCGCCATAAACCTGCGGATGGCTGGCTATGATCTGCTCGATCAGCGTGGTGCCCGAGCGCGGCATACCGACGACGAAGATCGGCGTATCGTCGACGATATCACTTGGGCGGTGCTTCTCGAAGAAAGCCTTGTCGAAAGTTGCCTTCATCGCCTCGAACTCGGCGCGCGTCTTCGCAGCGTCGTAAGCGATGCCCTTGCGGCGAATGGCATTGCCTTCGGCAAAATAGTCGAAAGCCCGCTCATAGGCTTTGAGGTCGTCATTGGCCTTGCCGAGCCCGAAGGAAATCTGCATGCGCGCCATACTGTCTACTGGCGCCCGCAAATGCTCGGCCTGCATAGCGGTTAATTCTGCATCGGGCTCTTTCTGCCGCTTGACCTGCGCCAGTAACAGCCATGCCTTGGCCATTCCAGGGCTAGCCGCCAGCGCAGCGCGCGCCATCGCCGCAGCGCCGGAAATATCTCCCTTCTCCATCAACGCCACGCCGAAAGCAGCCAGAAGTTCGGCATCCTTCGGCCGGATCGCCAGCGCCTCGCGAAATACCGCAATCGCCTCGTCCAGCCGGGCCATCTCCTGCAAGGTCTCTGCAAGCCCGATGCGCGCGCGCATGTTGAAAGGATTGCGCCCGATCGTTCCGCGATATGTCGTTTCGGCCGCATCGAACAGGCCCATCTGTTTTTGCAACGAGCCGAGATTATCGCGCGCCGCGAGATGGTCCGGCTTCAACGACACAGCCTTGCGGAATTGTTCAGCCGCGGCATGCCCATTCGCCAAATCACGCAACACAGTGCCGTAATTGTTGAGGAAATCGGCGTTTTTGGGCTCCGCACGCACCGACTGCTCAACCAGCGGCAATCCCTCGGTGCCGCGCCCGGTCTGATGCAGCAAAAGCCCCAGAAAGTGTGCGGCGGCAGCATGAGACGGTCGCGCGGCCAGTGCCTGCCGATAGAGCGCTTCGGCATCCCGAACACGACCTGCCTGATGCAAAGCCAGCGCCTGCCGCACGGCTTGGTCGGGTCCACCGCCTTGCGGCGGCTGACCGCCAGCCTTTGCGCCTTCTCGTCTTCTCAAAGCCCGGTTGATGGGAGACCTGCCATGTTCGCGTGAAGTTTGAACCAAGCTCTAAGCCATGGCCAGCAGAGGTTCAAGGTCGTTAGTTGTGGTCGCCGCGACGTAAGGATGCACGGAAAGGGGCGGACCTTAAGCCCGCCTCCTTTCTTTAAAATTTCGCAACGTCTGTCGATGGTGCTACCGGCAACTCCCCTGGCGGATCACACGGTAATTGGCGGCACGTGCCGTGCAGGCATTGCCAAAGCTTCGCACGGAATTGCCGCGTTTTGCACAGACGGGCCGGTATTCACGCGTGCAGACCTTCGGCCGATCCGGACGATTGGACCAGTCGGGTCGATCAGGGCGATGGGGCCGGTCGGGACGGGCGTCCCATCCGCCGCCACGGCATTGGCCCTGGCCGATAATGCGGTAGCCGGCACTTCTTGCCCCGCAGGCATTGGAAAAGGTCCGGCGTTTGCCATGACGACTGGCGCAGACCGGCATATATTCCATGGTGCAAGCCTGCGGTCCTGGACGCGGCGGCAGCGGCCTATAACCCGGTCCCTGATCGACCGCAACATTGCAACCAGCAAGCGTCAGCGCCGCGAAGACGACCGCAATGGCAGGCGACGATATGCAGCCAGAAAAAAATTTCATCATCCCTCTCCTCTCACCTCACGCCAAAAGCTCGCGTGGGGCCTTTGACACAACATGATGATCCCGTCTCCGCGCACAATGGCAAGTGCATTTTTTTGCCCACATCTACCTCTGTGCCTATCATTGGATGGTTCTGGCTGATGTTCTTGGCATTGTCAGGGAATACCGGAAACTCAACGTGGGATCCGCGCCGTAAACGCCGCTCGCGAGCGGCATCTTGCAACATTCACATTTTCGTGCCATGTTTTCAGCGTTCGGGCATTTGCGACCCGGAGACTGGAACGTTTTTGCGCGACCCTTTCCCCGAAAATTGTGAATATCTGACAGCCCCGTTTTTGGCGGGGGGTTTTGTCATGCGCGAATGCTTGGCCCGCCATGCAACCACTGGCTCTTGTATCCGACCCAAGGCGGCGGGCAGGACCTAAGACTGACAGGGTGAAGGAGTTCCCCAAATGGCCCAGACCGGCACCGTTAAATTCTTCAATTCCACCAAGGGCTTCGGCTTTATCACGCCCGACGGCGGCGCCAAGGATGTGTTCGTCCATATTTCCGCTGTCGAGGCTTCCGGCCTGCGTACGCTGGTGGACGGCCAGAAGGTTTCGTTCGACGTGGAGCCAGACCGCATGGGTAAAGGACCTAAAGCGGTCAATCTGAGCGCTGAGTAAGCGCATTTATTGGCGGATCGGCGTCCTTGATTCAACAGAAGCGCGGCGTTTTCGCCGCGCTTTTTTATTCCAAACAGAAATCGGGCTATGCGGACTCCGCGCCTCCTGACATGCGCCCACGCCACCGCCGCGGCGAGTGAAACAATGCCGGCAGCGAAACTTTTGCTTGCTGATGCGGTCAAAATAAACGACAAATTCCCGCTTCGGGCATTTGCCGGCCCGGAACTGGACGAGAGCATCAGACCGAAAAGCGGCTACCGGTTTTCGGATTATTTTGATGCTCCATCAAAGTGTTAGAGCGTTCCTTTGTGCGTTCACGGTTGAACGCATGGCGCTAGTGGGATCAGAGGAGCTTCCCATGCCGCAGACCGGCACCGTCAAATTCTTCAATCATGCCAAAGGCTTCGGATTCATCACGCCGGATGACGGAGCAAAGGATGTTTTTGTTCATATCTCCGCCGTCCAGGCGTCAGGCCTGCCCGGCCTCGAAGACGGACAGAAGGTGACCTTCGACACCGAACCGGACAAGCGCGGCAAAGGGCCAAAAGCGGTAAATTTATCAATCGGTTGACTTATGCCGCCCAAGCATCGGTTCTACCTGACAACCGATGATGGCATAGGCGGCGTTCGCTTTTCCGCGAAACCTTCATCGTCGACGAAAATTGGAACAATCTTCCTGTATCAGCGTTCGCGCAGATGGACGCGATGTGCTGTCCTGAAGAATTTCAAGATTGTGTTCGTTCAGCCTGCGTTCAGCCACGGTTGGCAATTATCTCCAGCGAAACCCGGCAGTCCGCTGAAAATCCGGCAGGCCGGCATGAAGGAGACCATCATGAACCGAGTCCTCAAAACCGCTTTTGTTTCCGTTGCCATTGTTGCGACTGGGGCGGCGACCCTCCCGGCAGCCAATGCCGGCGACTGGGGCCATCACCGCTACTATCGTCACCATCATTCGCATGGCGGAGATGCTTTGGCTGCTGGCGTCGTTGGCCTAGCTGCTGGCGCCCTGCTCGGCGGCGCTCTCGCTTCACAGCCGCCACCGCCGCCACGCTACTACGAGTATGATCGGCCAGCCTATGTCGTGCGCCGTGCACCGGTGCGTTATTACGGGGGGATCGAGCCCTGGACGCGTGATTGGTACGAATATTGTTCAGACCGCTACCGCAGTTTCAACGCCCGCACCGGCACCTTCACCGGCTATGATGGCGAGCATCATTTCTGCGTCGCGAACTGACGGCGAAGCAAACAGTCCCCTGCCCTGTCGAAAAGGCGCGACCGCAAGGCCGCGCCTTTCACTTTTTCAATACCTCGAACCCGGCTAATCAGCCGATCAGGAACGGGTTGGTGCGCCGTTCCTCGCCAAAATTTCCGCCCGGACCGTGACCACACAGGAATCCGATATCATCGCCGAGCGGCAGGAGTTTCTCCTTGATGGAACGGATCAGTGTCGCATGATCTCCTCCGGGAAGATCAGTACGGCCGATCGACCCGTGAAAAAGGACATCGCCGACATGGGCGAACTTCGCGGCGCGATCATAAAAAGCGATGTGACCAGGTGCATGGCCTGGACAATGCAGCACCTCAAAATGATGACCGCCAAATGATACCGTCTCGCCCTCGTTCAAAAAGCGATCGGGTGTGCAATTGCGTATGTCCCCCGTCAGACCGAAACGCCGCGCCTGCTCCTCGAGGTTTTCGAGTAGGGTGCGGTCGGCCTCATGTGGACCGAGGATTTCCACGCCGAGCGCCTCCTTGAGCGCCATGGCCCCGGCAGCGTGGTCGACATGCCCATGAGTGATCCAGATCGCGTGGGCGGCAATGGCGTGATCTTTCAGCGCAGCCAAGATGCGCTCGACATCACCGCCCGGATCGACAACCACGCCGATCTTGTCCTCGACATCGAACAGGATGGTGCAGTTCTGCTGAAACGGTGTCACAGGCACGATACCGGCGTTGAGTTGGCCCATCAGGCAATCTCTTTGTCAGATTGACGTTCGTGCCTACGTAACAGGATATTCTTTATCTTCAAGAAATGGGCAGCCAAAGGGCTGCCCATTGAGGAACGCAAAAAGATTCGAGGCGCCGCTACTTCTTCATAGCACTCATGATCGCGCCGACGATGCCGGTCAGGATAGCGCCACCACCCACACCGCCGACGATGTTCTGCAGATTCAGGGAACTACCAAGCCCGCCGACTGCGTCTGCGACGCCACCGGCATCAACAGCCCCGCCACTCATCAAACTGCCGAGAATGGCCGCGCCGCCGACGCCACCTATCGCGCCGCTGATTATCTTAGGAAGTTGTCCCATCGCCGCCTGTTTGATTGCTGCGCCGACGGCTTGGCCGCCGATAATGCCGGTAATGACTTGAACGATGATCGGAAGTAGAGTTTCCATAATGCTAGTCCCTCCATAATCGCCAGCCTCCGAGGCCGACGCTTCATCAGACGCCGTTTCCGATGAAAGTCAAATGAGCGGAAGCTGAAATAAAAGGAGACACCTTAAGACTGTTTGATGCTATGTCTAAGGCGCTGTTCCTACATATATTTTATCACTCCGCAGCAATCGCTTTCGTCGGTTTCACCGTATTCAGATAATCGTCCGTCAAGGTGCTCGTAATATCTCCGACCTCGAATCGGTAAGGACCGATTTCGGCGACCGGCGCGACTTCCGCCGCCGTGCCGGTCAGGAAACACTGCTCGAAACCTTCCAGTTCATCGGGCATGATCGCCCTTTCTTCCACGTCAAGCCCGCGCGCACGGGCAAGGTCAATGACCGTGCGGCGCGTAATGCCATCAAGGAAGCAATCGGCCTTTGGCGTGTGCAACCTGCCATCCTTGACAAAAAAAATGTTGGCGCTGGTCGCTTCCGCCACTTGCCCGCGCCAGTCCAACATCATGGCATCGGCATAACCTTTGGCCTCGGCTGCATGCCTGGAAATCGTACAGATCATATAAAGACCAGCGGCCTTTGCCTTGGACGGCGCGGTTAGTGGATCGGGCCGACGATACTCAGCAATATCGAGTCGCAACCCCTTGAATTTTTGCGCGGGGTCGAAATAGGCCGGCCAAGGCCATGCGGCAATCGCGCAATGGATGCGGCTGTTTTGCGCCGAAACCCCCATTTGATCGCTGCCGCGCCAGGCGATCGGGCGCACATAAGCGTCGTGCAATCCCTGCTCTTCAAGAAGTTTACGACAGGCATCGCCAAGTTGCGCAACCGAATAGGGAATCTGGAAACCGAGAAGACGTGCCGATTCATGCAGTCGTTCTGTATGTTCGGTCAGCTTGAAAATCTCGCCATCATAAGCACGCTCGCCCTCGAACACCGCACTGGCATAGTGCAGGCCATGCGTCAGCACATGAACTCTGGCATCCGCCCATTTGACGAATTCGCCATCCATCCAGATGAGACCTTCAAGTTGGTCAAAGGGAACTGAAACCATGATAACCTCCGGGCAGGCGCCTCTACATGCACGAACCACAAAAATACGGAGCAGGTACCCACGCCGAAAAATTCCGAAACCACGCTCCGGGCTTGCCTTTTCGGTCGCAATCGGCCCTAAAGCTTGCCAAAAATTACGGCGAGTTGAAAATTATGTCAATAATACTGACATAATTTTGAGTTCGACGATTTGTGCTACTCTGGGGAACCATGGCAAAACCATACGACAACGAAGCCGAGCCGATCCGAACCGCCATCACCAACGAAGACGGGATCGATTTCTCGGTTATCGAATTGCTCTTTTTTGCCTATCGCGATTTTACCTCCGATCCTGACGCGATTCTGGCCGACTATGGTTTTGGGCGAGCGCATCATCGTGTGCTTCACTTCGTCAATCGGCGGCCGGGACTGACGGTGGCGGAATTGCTCGACGTCCTGAAGATTACCAAACAGTCGCTCGCGCGCGTCCTCAAACAATTGATCGACACCGGCCATATCGTGCAGATTCAGGGCCCACGCGACCGCCGGCAGCGCGAGCTTTATCCGACAAGGAAGGGTCGAAAACTGGCCCTTGCGCTGGCGAGGCCACAGTCACGCCGCATCCGTGCTGCACTGGAAGATGCAGGTGCCGGTGAACGGGGATCGATCGAGCAATTTCTCAAGGCCATGGTCAATCCCGAACTTAGGGCACAGATCGACATTCTACCGGTAAACGCCGACAATGGCTCACAATAGATACGAACATGTCAGGGAAAAACATGGAAAGCCATGAGCGATCCGACTATTCGCCAGCACCGGATGATGATGCCCCCCATCTGCTGGTCGTGGATGATGACACCCGTATCCGCAATCTGTTGAAGCAATATCTAACCGAAAATGGTTTTCGCGTAACTGTTGCGGGCAATGCCGATGATGCACGACGTAAGCTTGTCGGCCTCGACTTCGATCTTCTTGTGCTCGACATCATGATGCCTGGCGAAAATGGAGTCGACCTGACACGCGCCCTGCGTGGTGAAAAGGACGTACCAATCCTGATGTTGACTGCACTTTCGGAAACCGACAGCCGCATCACCGGCCTCGAAGCCGGCGCGGACGACTATCTGTCAAAGCCTTTCGATCCTCGCGAATTGATCTTGCGCATCAATAACATTCTACGGCGCGGCGGACCTGCCGCGACGCCCAAGGTCGAACAGCTTGTTTTCGGTCCCTATACTTTCCAGATTGCCAAGCGCGAGTTGAAACGTGGCGGCGAAGCCCTGAAGCTTACTGATCGCGAGCAGGAAATCCTGGCGATCTTCGCCTCGCGCGCCGGAGAAACCATTCCACGCCATGAATTGGTCGGTGACGATTCAGAGGTCGGCGAACGAACGATCGACGTTCAGATCAACCGCCTGCGCCGCAAGATCGAGCGCGACCCTTCCAATCCGGTCTGGTTGCAGACGGTGCGTGGTATTGGGTATCGGCTTTCGGTGGAATAGACTACAGGCACGCTCACTGAAGCGAGCGTGCAGCAACTGACAGGCAGATGGCGACAACGGAATTGCAAGGCCCTCAGTCAGCCAGCGTCGGTGGGCGCCTCGCGCGAGCCCTACGAGAATTACGCTACGCATGGCGGCGCTTTTGGCGAAGCGTCTCGCTTTATATGCCGAAACGGCTTTACGCTCGCTCGCTGATCATTGTCATCGCACCAATGTTCCTGCTTCAGTCGGTCGTGGCCTTCGTCTTCATGGAACGCCATTGGCAGACCGTGACATTGCGGCTTTCACAGGCCGTGGTACGCGATATCGCCGCCATCATCGACCTGATGGAGACTTATCCCCACGATGCCGATTACGCCAATATCATCCGCATCGCCCAGGATCGCATGCAGTTGAAGGTGGACCTTCTGCCACCCGATCCCCTGCCGCCGCCCGGTCCCAAACCCTTCTTTTCGATCCTTGACCAGACGCTTTCTTCCGAAATCACACGCCAGATCAATCGCCCATTCTGGCTCGACACGGTTGGCAATTCAAACATCGTCGAACTGCGTATTCAATTGGAGAACAAGGTTCTGCGTGTCTTCGTGCGCCGCAGCCAGGCTTTCGCCTCCAACACCCACATCTTCCTGATCTGGATGGTCGGCACGTCGGTTGTTTTGCTGATGATCGCCATTCCGTTCCTGCGTAACCAGATCCGGCCGATCCTCACACTCGCGGAAGCGGCCGAGAGCTTCGGTAAAGGCAGGCCGATGCCGCGCGACTTCCGGCCGCGTGGCGCAGAAGAAGTTCGCCGAGCCGGCTTTGCCTTCATTCAGATGCGTGAGCGCATCGAGCGCCAGATCGAGCAGCGCACCGCCATGCTCGCCGGCGTCAGCCACGATTTACGGACCATACTGACGCGCTTCAAGCTGCAATTGGCTCTGGCTCGTTCCAAGACCGATATCGAGGCCTTGAATCATGATGTCGAGGACATGCAATCAATGCTCGAAGGCTATCTCGCTTTCGCGCGCGGGGACAATGCAGAAGATACCGAGAATTTCGACCTGCCGGCCTATTTCGACAAACTGGCCGAAGAAGCCAGGCTGCGCAAACGCAAACTGACAACGACGGTGAACGGTGACGGCGAAGTCTTGGTCAGACCGAACGCCTTCGCTCGCCTCCTCTCCAACATCGTCGGCAACGCCTTCCGCTATGCCAGTTCGGTCGAGATCACGGCCGACCACACCAGGGGTTCACTCGTCGTGACCATCGACGATGACGGGCCGGGCATCCCTCAAGCCAAGCGCGAAGAAGTCTTCAAGCCGTTCGTGCGACTGGACGAAGCGCGCAATCTGGATGCCAGCGGCACCGGCCTGGGCCTGTCGATCGCCCGTGACATCGCCCGCAGCCATGGCGGCGACATCACGCTGGATGAAAGCCCTCTCGGCGGTCTAAGGGCCACCATCAAGGTTCCGGCCTGACCGCCGATGCCCGGCGTGGCGAAAAGGAAAACACGCCACGCTCCGGTTCGATAATCGCTCCAACGATCGGCTTCTCAGAACAGCCGCCCGCCATCCGGAACTTTTTGCTCAATGGCACCAAGCACCACTTCGCCCTCCTTATCGGGAAACCCGAGAGTCAGCACTTCGGACATGAATTTTCCGATCTGACGCGGCGGAAAATTCACCACCGCGAACACCTGCCGCCCGATTAACGTCTCCGGCGTGTAGTGCTTGGTTATCTGCGCTGAGGACTTCTTGACACCGAGCGGTGCACCAAAATCGATTTTCAGCTTGATCGCCGGCTTACGCGCGTCCGGAAACGGCTCGGCCTCGACAATCGTGCCCGCGCGGATATCGACCTTGTCGAAATCCGCGAACGTGATCTCCGGCTTGCGTTCACTGCTGCCGCTCATGAGGATCAGGCATTCCCGTAGGTTTCAAACAACACGCTGTTTAGTGCCTCGCGCGCCGATGTGCCTGACCAGACAACAAACTGGAAGGCTTGAAAGTAACATTCACAAGCCTCCAGTGCCGAGGATAAAAGCACCTCGACCTGCTGGCTCGACGGCTCGACACCACCGGCAAGCAACAGTGACTGCCTGAACATGATCGCGCCTTCCTGCTCCCACAAATCGAAATGGCCGAACAGCATCTGCTCGTTGATAAGCGAGAGCAGACGCATGACCTCCAGCGCGCGGTTTTCCGGAACCTTGATGTCGAAGGCACAGGCCAGATGCAGTGCCTCGAAATCTTCCATCCAGGAAAAGGAGACGTGGTAATCCGTCCAGTTTCCGGCGACCGAGATGGATATCTCGTCATCACCGGCGCGCTCGAAGGACCAGTCGTTGTTGTGCGCCACCTGTTCGATGACATCGACCGGATGGATTTCGCGCGAGACTTCGAGTTCGATGAGTTCCATTGAATGCTTCCTGTCGTTCCCTGGAGCGCCGCCACACGCTCCGTGAAGAGGCACGCACAACGAACAATCTGATCTAGAACTCGGACGGTCCGGACTGCTCGACGCAACAACCCATGACCTGACCCCACCGCCCGGCGCATGACCTCTTTCCGAATCATGCAACAAATTCAGTCTATTGATCGAGAGTCGCGTGACCAGCCCAATTTTTCGTGGGGGACCATTCGCATGTGGAAAGTCGCATCGGCGCACAATCGCGCATAGCCGGTAAGCGATTCACGGCAAAGCGCTTTTTACGAATATGCTTTGTGGAAAAGTTTAATGATTATTTTTTTGCGCGCGCTGTCGTAGAGGCCGATTTCGTGTCTTTTCCGCCATATTCGACAAGCTTTTGTTCCAGTTCATCGATGCGTGCGGCAAGTTTGGCGTTCTCTTCGCGCGCCTTTACGGCCATGTCGCGCATCGCCTCGAACTCTTCGCGCTGCACAATGTCCATCGAATTCAGGATCTTTTCCGCCTGACCGCGGAAAGCCGTCTCGACCTCACGCCGAACGCCTTGGGCCGCGCCCGCCGCATCGGTCATCAGCTTGGCGAATTCATCGAGAATGCGGTTCGATCCGGTTGACATGGTAAAACCTCGATTGGATCGCAATGACGTAGTGTCCTGCGGCCTCGAATGCAAGCGCAACGCTATCTTGACCCTGTCAAAACCCTGCCGCATGGTCCGCGCCAAACCGATCCGGAGTTATTCGTTGAGCGACTATCTGCTGCTGCCGCTGGCGGCCCTGCCCTTCCCGAATATCGACCCGGTTATCGTGCATCTCGGCCCTTTGGCAATCCACTGGTATGGCGTCGGCTATATCGTCGGCATCCTGTTCGCCTGGTGGTACGCCAGACGCCTGGTCACAAACCCGAAGCTGTGGGCAGGCGGAGCGCTTCCAATGAAACCGGAAGATCTCGACGACTTCATCGTCTGGGCGGCAATCGGCGTGGTGGTCGGCGGGCGCACCGGCTATGTGCTGTTCTACGATTTGCCTCGCTATCTGGCGAATCCGCTGGACATCTTCGCTGTCTGGCAGGGCGGCATGTCCTTCCATGGCGGCCTCACGGGCACGATCCTTGCCATGGTGCTGTTCGCGCGCTCGCGCGGCATTCGCGCATGGTCGCTGCTCGACGTCGTTGCCGCCGGCGTTCCGGTCGGACTGGGGCTGGTGCGTCTCGCCAATTTCATCAATTCCGAATTGTGGGGCCGGCCAACCGACATGCCATGGGCGGTGATATTTCCCAACGGCGGCCCCTTCCCTCGTCATCCCAGCCAGATTTACGAAGCGCTTCTGGAAGGATTGATGCTGTTTTTGGTGCTGCGTTTTCTCACCCATTCACGGCTGAAATTGAAAACGCCGCGCTTCGTCGGCGGTGCTTTCGTCTGTGGCTACGGCCTGTCGCGCATCTTCGTTGAATTCTTCCGTGAGCCGGATGCGCAACTCGGCTATCTCGCCGGCGGTTGGTTGACCATGGGCATGGTGCTTTCAGCGCCTATGGTGCTGATCGGAGTATGGGCAATGGCCGCGGCCAAACCGGCCACGCCCACAGTTGCGACTGAACAGAAGCCGAAATGACGCCTTTGGGAGCCCGCATCGCAAGGCAGATCCAGGCGACTGGACCGATTTCCGTCAGCGACTATATGGCAATGTGCCTGTTCGATCCGGCGGACGGGTATTACACCACGCGCGAACCGTTCGGCGAGCATGGCGATTTTACCACCGCACCGGAGATCAGCCAGATGTTCGGCGAGTTGATTGCTATCTGGCTTTATCAAACATGGGACGCGCTCGGGCGCCCTACGCCATTGACAGTCGCGGAGATCGGTCCGGGTCGCGGCACGTTGATGAAAGACATGCTGCGCACGTTCGAAAGACTCGATCCGTCCTTTACCGGCGCCATTACCGTCGCTTTGATCGAGACCAGTCCACAGTTGACCGAGGTTCAGAAAGCAACGCTTTCGCAAACCAAGGCCACTCCAAGCTGGCACACGACGATCGAGACGCTGCCGGACGCACCGCTTCTGATTGTCGGCAATGAATTGTTCGACGCCATTCCCATCCGCCAGTTTGTGCGCACGGAAAGCGGTTGGCGCGAACGCATGGTGGCGCTGGACAGCCAAGGGCAACTGGCTTTTTTCTCAGGCGCTGGATCGCTCGATCCCAGCCTCCTGCCTGCGGACGCCTGCAACGCCGCAAGCGGCGCGATCGTCGAACTTGCCCCAGCGCGCACAGCTATGATGACGGCGATTGCAGTACACATTGCCGCCAAAGGTGGCGCCGCGCTGTTCCCCGACTACGGCTATACTGCTCCGGGGGTCGCGGATACCCTTCAGGCAGTACGCCGGCACCGTTATGAGAACGTGCTGGCCAATCCCGGCGAAGCCGATCTCACCGCCCATGTCGATTTCGCCGCACTGGCCGCTGCGGCGAACAATCAAAAACTCTCTACCCATCTCACTACCCAAGGCGAATTCCTGCTTGCCATGGGCCTGCTGGAGCGTGCAGGAAGCCTTGGCGCCCATGCTGATGAAACCGGCCGCGATGAGATTCGCGCGGCGGTCGAGCGCCTAGCCGCGCCGCAGGGCATGGGTGAACTCTTCAAAATTCTCGCGGTTTCACCGCCGGGCGTCTCGCTGCCGCACATCCGATCCGTGAATTGACTTTTCCGCGCCTGCTGCTCCACTCTCCTGCGCGCGAGGCGCTTGACGAAATCATTTGGGAAGACAACAAGGCGGCAATGTTGAATCAGATCAAGCCGGATCCGGTCCGCTCAAGCCTGCTCTCCGATCTTCCTGGCATCCGCCACGGCTATTTCACGCGCGTCGGCGGCGTTTCCGATGGTATCTATCGCGGCCTTAATACGGGTCCCGGTTCCAAAGATGCCTCCGAGTTGGTGACTGAAAATCGTCGTCGAGTCGCGGAATGGATGGGCGTCGCACCTGATCATCTGCTTTCGGCTCACCAGATCCACTCCCCCGACGTGCTGGTGGTGCGCGAGCCTTTTTCCGGCGAGCGCCCCAAGGCCGACGCCCTTGTCACCGACCGGCCAGGCATCGCCGTCAGCGCCTCGACCGCCGATTGCGGCCCGGTTCTGTTTGCCGACAAGCACGCCCGCATCGTCGCTGCCGCTCATGCCGGATGGAAGGGCGCCCTCACCGGCGTGCTCGAAAACACGATTGCGACCATGGTGAGCCTTGGTGCTCGGCGCGAACATATTGTGGCCGTACTTGGGCCTTCGATCAGTTCCAGCAATTATGAAGTCGGCCCCGAGTTCGTCGAGCGTTTCATCGAAGCCGAGCCCGAAAATGCCCGCTTTTTCAAGCCTTCAGCCAGACCCGGCCACGCCATGTTCGACCTCAACCTCTATACGATCGACCGCTTGAAACGCGCCGGCATCAAAGCCGAGGCGCTCGGCCGCTGTACCTATGAGGAAGAAGACCTGTTCTTCTCCTTCAGGCGCGGCACTCATCGCGGCGAGCCGGATTACGGTCGGCAACTCTCGGCAATTGCTCTGGAGACAGTTTGATGGCGCTGCATTTCGAACCTTCCGAATTCGATGCCCGTCGCGACCGGCTGATGATCGATATGGCGGAAAAGAAGCTCGATGCGATCCTGCTCTTCGCCCAGGAAAGCATGTACTGGCTGACCGGTTATGATTCATTCGGCTTCTGCTTTTTTCAATGTCTGGTAGTCAAGGCGGACGGCTCGATGGTGCTGCTCACCCGCTCTGCCGATTTGCGGCAGGCACGCAACACCTCGACCATCGACAATATCGTCTTGTGGACCGACCGCGAGGGCGCCAATCCGGCGATAGACCTGCGCAACCTGCTCAACGAGCTCGATCTTCTCGGCGCACGCATTGGCGTCGAATACGACACGCACGGTCTCACCGCCTTTAACGGCCGCCGCCTCGATGAGCAGTTGCAGACTTTCGGCCAGATCGCCGATGCTTCCGGCATCGTCGGTCGGCTGCGCCTGTTCAAGAGCCCGGCCGAGATCGCCAAAACGGAAAAAGCCGCTGCTCTAGCAGATGACGCGTTGGACGCCGCGCTGCCGCTTATCAAGCAGGGTGGCGACGAGGCCGCGATCCTGGCCGCGATGCAGGGGACGATCCTCGCCGGCGGCGGCGACTATCCCGCTAACGAATTCATCGTCGGCTCAGGCGCCGACGCGCTTCTGTGCCGCTACAAGTCCGGACGCCGCAAACTCAACAAGAATGACCAACTCACGCTGGAATGGGCCGGGGTATATCACCACTATCATGCCGCGATGATGCGCACCGTGCTGACCGGCAAGGTTTCCAAGCGTCATCAGGAATTATTCGAAGCCGCGCGCGACGCCTTGCTGGCCGTCGAAAAGACAATGGAACCCGGCAACACGTTCGGCGACGTGTTCGATGCTCACGCCCGCACCATGGAGGCGCATGGCCTGATCAAGCACCGGCTGAACGCCTGCGGCTATTCGCTTGGCGCGCGCTTCAGTCCGTCATGGATGGATATGCCCATGTTCTACCAAGGCAATCCCGAGCCGATTGCGCCCAATATGACGCTGTTCGCGCATATGATCATCATGGATTCGGAAACCGAGACAGCGATGACGCTCGGGCGCACCTATCTGACCACGGAATCACGGCCGCAATCCCTGTCGCGGCACGATCTCGACCTGATCGCGCAGTGAGAGAAGCCATGCCGGCAATGAAGAAAGGAGCAATTGGGGGGATTGGGCGCGCATGAAACGATCCTATGCGGCGCTGGCAGCCCTGTTCGCGACTCTGAACCTTTCGGCCTGCAACAGTTCGGACGGTGTGCTGGCATCGGCCTCCGGCACACCGTCTGCCCCTTTATCCACCACGCCCGGCGGCATGGCAATGCCTTCACCGACCGGCCCGCAGGTGCCGGCGCATAGCCGCATTCCGCTTAACAAGGTGCGTCTCCAGGTCGCCCCCATTGTCGGGGCGCCTGTCGAGGCTGTTGCGCCGATGACCAAGCAACTGCATGCCCGCCTGAACGAGCGGGGGATAACGCTCGTCAGCAGTACGGACAAGACGACGACCCATATCCTGAAAGGCTATTTTTCGGCGATCACCGAAAGTGGCACGACGACCGTCATCTATGTGTGGGACGTTTACGATCCAGCTGGCAACCGCCTGCATCGCATCAGTGGGCAGCAGAAGGCACTCACCGACGGCAAGGTCGAAGGTTGGGCTGCGGTTTCGGCCGCGACCATGCGGGCCATAGCCGATGCCACCGTCGAGCAATTTTCCGTATGGATGACCGGCAAGGTTGGTTAAGAGTTGTTATCCTTTTTTCCTATTCCAACTGCTTTTTTTGGGATTAGCCGGCGATTCCGGCCCGCGGCGCTTGCAATAGCGTCATAGGGCGGTAAAAGCCCGATACGATTTTCCATCAGGAACGGGCATGAAACTCTTCGCGGGCAATTCCAACCGGGTGCTGGCAGAAGCTGTAGCCCGCTATCTCAACATTCCCCTGGGTAAGGCCAGCGTCCGGCGTTTCGCCGACCAGGAAATCTTCGTCGAGATTCAGGAGAACGTGCGCGGCGAAGACGTCTTCGTCCTCCAGTCCACCTCCTTCCCGACCAACGATCATCTGATGGAACTCCTCATCATGATGGACGCCTTCATGCGCTCCTCGGCACGACGCATTACGGCGGTCATTCCCTATTTCGGCTACGCCCGGCAGGATCGCCGCGCCTCCGGCCGTACGCCGATCTCGGCCAAGCTGGTCGCCAACATGATCACCCGCGCCGGCGCCAGCCGCGTACTGACGCTCGATCTCCACGCCGGCCAGATTCAGGGTTTCTTCGATATTCCCACCGACAATCTGTTTTCCGTGCCGGTGATGGCGCGCGACGTGAAGGCCAAGTACAAGCAGCTTGCCAATGTCATGGTGGTCTCGCCCGACGTCGGCGGCGTCGTGCGTGCCCGCGCGCTCGCCAAGCGGCTCGACGCGCAGCTTGCCATCGTCGACAAGCGGCGCGAACGGCCGGGCGAATCCGAAGTCATGAACGTGATCGGCGACGTCATGGGCAAGGACTGCCTTCTGATCGACGATATCGTCGATTCCGGCGGCACGCTGTGCAACGCAGCCGACGCCCTGCTTGCCAAGGGTGCCACCAGCGTCACCGCCTATATCACGCATGGCGTGCTTTCCGGCGGCGCCACGGCCCGTATCGCCGGCTCGAAACTCCAGGAACTGGTCATCACCGATTCCATCCAGCCGACGCAGAACATCAATGACGCGCCGAATATCCGCGTCATCTCCATTGGCGACCTCCTCGGCGAAGCCATTTCGCGCACCGCATCCGAAGAATCGGTCTCCAGCCTGTTCGACTAAACAAGCGCGCAACTGGGCCTCTTCTATCGGGTTGCGTTCATATAGGCGCGCGGAGCGGCGCCAAGCATGCGCTTGAACATGGTGGTGAAGGCCGGAACGCTGTCATAACCGAGGTCGAGCGCGACACGGGTGATCGGTTCGCCCTCCGCCAATCGTGGTAGTGCTGCAAACAGGCAGGCTTGCTGACGCCAGGTCGATAATGTCAGACCGGTCTGGCGATGAAAAAGCCGCGTGAAGCTGCGACGGCTCAGACCGGCCTGCCGCGCCCACTCATCGATGGTCGCATGCGGCGAGGGCGCCGCCACGAAATTACGGCACAGCGCCGCCAGCCTTGGATCGGTCGGCAACGGCAGGGCCAGTGGCCGCTCCGGCAGATGCGGGACTTCATGCAGCAGAAGCTGCATGATCAGGGCTGCGCGCCCCTCCAGTTCCACGCCCTGCGGCAGCTTTTCCGATTCGATGATCAGGCTGCGCATCAGCGGAGTCACGCCGACCACCCGTAAACTCTCCGGCAAACCCGAAAGTGCGTCCGGCACGACATAGACGGAGCGCATGGCGACGTCGCCAAGCATCTCGACCGAATGGTCCGTACCGGCCGGTATCCACATCGCGTGGTCGGGCGGCACCATCCATCGTCCGTTGATCGTCGTCACAAGTACGACCCCGGTCAACGCGTGCAGAAGCTGGCTGCGGCTATGATGATGACGCGGAACCCGATAGCTGTCCGGATATTCGGTGGGCAGCGTCACCACCGGCTGGTCAGCCTCTTCCACCCAGCGCCAGCGCCCTTCATGCAGCCTAAAAAGCTCGCTGTCAGTCAGCCTCGGTCCGAGCGCATTTTTCATGACAAATAGGCCCACTTGCGAAGGTACTGGATCAAACCACGAAAGTAGTCGCCTCGCAATAAGCCTATAAGCGCTGCCGGCGCGACCACGCCGAAATGCCATGGAGTAGCAATCTTGACCGACACGACAGCCCCGGTCGCCCGGCCCTCGGCGGCGGCAACGACCTTCACCGTCATCCTGGCGGTCAGCTTCTGCCATGGCGTCAACGACATCATGCAGTCGCTCCTGGCTGCCATTTATCCGCTGCTCAAGGACAATTACGGCCTCGATTTCTGGCAGATCGGCCTGCTCACCTTCACCTTCCAGCTCACCGCATCGCTGTTGCAACCGGTGGTGGGTTGGGTGACGGACAAGCGCCCGATGCCCTATTCTCTGCCGTGGGGCATGGCTTCCTCGCTGGTCGGGCTGATCGTGCTGGCGCATGCCGGCCACTATTGGCTGCTTCTGGCCGGCGCTTCGCTGATCGGCATCGGCTCGGCCGTGTTCCATCCCGAATCCTCGCGCATTGCCCGCTTTGCCTCTGGCGGACGTTTCGGGCTGGCGCAATCCCTGTTCCAGGTCGGCGGTAATTTCGGTCAGGCCATGGGTCCGTTGCTCGCCGCCTTCATCGTCGTGCCATTCGGTCAAACCAGCATTTCCTGGTTTGCCGTCGGCTCGCTGATCGGCATTATCGTGCTGTGGCAGGTGGGCGGATGGTACAGCCGCTACCGGGCAGCGGCAGCCAGCCGCAAAACCCAACCTTTCGTCTCGCCGTTCGGACGCCAGCGAGTATTGTGGGCGCTGGTCGTGCTCACGCTTCTGGTCTTTTCCAAGAACGCCTACATTGCCAGCATCTCCAGCTATTACACCTTCTATGCCATCGACAAATTCGGCGTCTCTGTGCAGATGTCGCAAATCATGCTGTTCGCCTTCCTTGGCGCATCGGCGCTCGGCATCCTGATAGGCGGCCCGTTCGGTGACCGCTATGGCCAGAAGGCGATGATCTGGTTCTCGATTGTCGGCGTCCTGCCCTTCACGCTCGCTCTGCCCTACGCCAATTTCGAATGGACCATCGTGCTGACGATACTGATCGGCCTGATCCTGTCATCGGCCTTCTCCAACATCGTCGTCTTTGCTCAGGAACTGGTGCCCGGCCGTGTCGGCATGATCGCCGGCATTTTCTTCGGTTTCGCTTTCGGCATGGGTGGCATCGCCGCGGCGGTCCTCGGCGTGGTCGCCGACGAATGGGGCATCGATTTCGTTTACCGGATCTGCTCGTTTCTGCCCCTCATCGGCCTGCTCACGATCTTCCTGCCCGACATGAAGGCAACGAAGAATGCGATATGAACCGCGAAAGGCGGGCTGGTTCTTGCGCGCCGGCCCGGCTTCCGCTATAGACCCGCCACCCGCGTAGACACCCTTGGAGGCAACGCGGCGGAAAGCCTGATCCCCCGTACGATCCCCCGAAGCGGCTACCGTCTTTCGAACCGGATTGTCGGTGGTTTGAAAGCTTTCGACGTTTGCGGCCGTCAACGCCGCAGGCGCTCCAAAACAATGAAAGGAAATGCCATGAGCCAACAAGCTTACGAGCTGAAGGCCGAGGCGCGCGAACAGGTCGGTAAGGGGTCCGCCCGTGCAGTTCGCCGCAACGGAAAAATCCCCGCCGTGATCTACGGCGACAAGCAGCCTCCCCTGACGATCGCGCTGTCCTACAAGGATATCTTTTACAAGATCCACGGCGGCGGCTTTCTCACCACCATCGCGACCATCGATGTCGACGGCAAGAAGATCCAGGTTTTGCCGAAAGACTATCAGCTCGATCCGGTGAAGGACGTTCCGCTTCACGTCGACTTCCTGCGCGTAAGCGCCAAAACCGAGGTCACGGTCAACGTTCCGGTGCACTTCATCAATGAAGAGAAGTCGCCCGGCATCAAGCGTGGCGGCGTGCTCAACATCGTGCGGCACGAGGTCGAATTCCTTTGCCCGGCCAATGCGATACCGGATTCCATCACGGTCGATCTGACAGGTGTGGAAATCGGCGATTCCATTCACATTTCCGCTGTGACGCTGCCCGCCGGCGTTCGCGCCGTGATCTCCGACCGCGACTTCACCATCGCGACCGTTGCCGGCTCCTCGGCAATGAAGTCGGAGGAAACCGAGGCTTCGGCGGAAGCCGAGGCCCCGGAAGCCGCCGACGGCGAAGAGGAATAAGCGTTTCCGTTTACGGAGGGCCACGCGATGCTGCTCTTTGCAGGTCTCGGCAATCCGGGCGCGAAATATGCCGACAACCGGCACAATGTCGGTTTCATGGCGGCGGACAGCATTGCCCGCCGCCATTCCTTTTCGCCCTGGTCGAAAAAATTTCAGGCCGAGATCACCGAAGGCAGGATCGGTGGTGAAAAGGTGCTGCTCATCAAGCCGCAGACCTTCATGAATCTCTCCGGCCAGGCGGTCGGCGAGGCGCTGCGCTTCTATAAGCTCACCCCTTCCGACGTGACCGTCTTTTACGACGAGATCGACCTTGCTTCCGGCAAGGTGCGGATCAAGCGCGGCGGCGGTTCCGGCGGCCACAACGGCATTCGCTCCATCGACCAGCATATCGGCAAGGACTATCGCCGCGTGCGCATCGGTGTCGGCCATCCCGGTGCCAGAGAGATGGTGCATGGTCATGTGCTCGGCGATTTTTCCAAGGCCGATCGTGAGTGGCTCGACGTGCTTCTGGAAGTGATCGCCGAAGATGCCGGACTTCTCGCTGCCGGTGACGATTCCAGCTTCATGAACCGCGTGACATTGACGTTACGTGAGAAATTGCAACCGACGGGGCCGGATGATACGCCGCCGCCGAAAGCGCCGAAGCCGCCCAAGCAACAGAGCGATGTCCGCCAGGCGCGCCAGCAACAGCTTGCCAGGCTGCCCGAAACCGGCCCGATGGCCGCCATGCTCAAGAAGCTGTTCGGCGGCAAGAGCTGACAACATCCCGAGGGGCTTGACGTTGCTCGGCCCTTTCGCCCATAGCCCTGAACACATTCTCTTTTCTCGACAGGACCGGACAAAATGGGTTTCAAATGCGGCATCGTCGGCCTGCCCAATGTCGGCAAATCGACGCTTTTCAACGCGCTGACCAGGACAGCGGCCGCGCAAGCCGCCAACTACCCCTTCTGCACCATCGAGCCGAACACCGGCGAAGTCGCGGTGCCGGACCCGCGCTTGGACAAGATTGCGGCCACCGCCAAGTCCAAGGATATCATCCCCACCCGCATCTCCTTCGTCGATATCGCCGGGCTGGTGCGCGGCGCCTCGAAGGGTGAAGGGCTCGGCAACCAGTTTCTCGCCAATATCCGAGAGGTCGATGCCATCGTGCATGTGCTGCGCTGCTTCGAGGACGACGACATCACCCATGTCGAGGGCCGCATCAACCCCGTCGCCGACGCGGAAACCGTCGAGACCGAACTGATGCTCGCTGATCTTGAAAGCCTTGAACGCCGCATCGTGCAGATTCGCAAGCGCGCGCAAGGCAAGGACAAGGAAGCCATGGCTGCACTTCCGATGATGGAAAAGGCGCTGGCGCTTCTGCAGGACGGCAAGCCGACCCGCCATCTGCTGAAAGATATAGACGCCGAGGATCTGCGCAGCCTCAAGGGTCTCAACCTGCTTACCTCCCATCCGGTCCTCTATGTGTGCAATGTTGCCGAAAGCGATGCCGCCAAGGGTAACGCGCACACCATGGCCGTGGATGAGATGGCGGCGGCGCAGGGCGCCCGCACCGTTGTCATTTCGGCGGCGATCGAGGCCGAGGTGGCCCAGCTTCCCGACGAGGACGAGCGCGAATTCCTCGCTTCCATGGGCCTAGACGAGCCCGGTTTGGACAAGCTCATCCGCGCCGGCTACGAATTGCTACACCTCATAACCTATTTCACCGCCGGGCCGAAGGAAACACGCGCCTGGACGATCGAGCGCGGCACGAAGGCGCCTCAGGCGGCCGGCGTGATCCACTCCGATTTCGAGCGCGGCTTCATCCGCGCCCAGACCATCGCCTATGACGATTTCATCGCGCTTGGCGGTGAGGTGGCGGCCAAGGAGGCTGGCAAGGCGCGTGACGAGGGCAAGGAATATGTCGTGCAGGACGGTGACATTCTGCTGTTCAGGTTCAACACCTGAGCCGCACCCAATAGCCGAAAGCGGGTGGCTGCCACCCTTCCGCCGCATTGCAGTGCGCAGGAATCGGAGAAGGGGCTCTGGATGGAGAGGAATTTCATCATGAAAACAACCATTGCTGCCGCGATGCTGCTATCGCTTGCATTGGCAGGTTGCGCATCCACACCCCAGCAACAGCGCACGGGAACCGGCGCGTTGCTGGGCGCCGGCGCCGGCGCGCTTGCCGGCCAGGCCATCGGCGGCGATACCAAGAGTACGCTGATCGGCGCCGCCAGCGGCGCTGCCATCGGCGGCATCGTTGGTTCCGCCACTGCGCCACGCGGCGAAGAGATGTGCCGCTATCGGTCAAGTAGCGGGCGCGTCTACACAGCGCCTTGCGACGACCGCTATTACGACAACGGCGGCTATTGACCGAAGGGCATCCGGGGGGACGTTCCCGCCGGATGCCTGTTCTGCCTGCCATCGACATCCGAAAACCACTAGGCCAGGCAAAGTCGGCGCTTGTGCCCGTAAGCCCGTCGATTCACAATCCGCCCGAAGAACCGGACGCGATATCGACGATGAGTACCACGAAGAAATGGGCCTATGAGGACTTTACCGAGGGCCGGACGTTTGACCTTGGCGCGAAGCGCATAAGCGCCGAGGAGATCGTCGAGTTCGCCTCCGAATTCGACGCCCAGCCGATGCATCTCGATGAGGCAGCCGGCAAGGCCAGTCTTCTCGGCGGGCTCGCCGCCTCCGGCTGGCACACCTGCGCCATCTTCATGCGCATGCTTTGCGACGGCTTTCTGCTCGACTCGACCTCGCAGGGGGCGCCCGGCATCGAGCAGGTGAAGTGGAAACGCCCGGTACTGGCCGACGACACGCTCAGCGGCCGCACCGTCATTCTGTCTGCCCGCCGCTCCCGCTCGCGTCCCACCATCGGCCTGGTGTCGATCCGTTCCGAACTTTTCAACCAGAGGGGCGAAAGCGTGTTCGAACAGGAAAATGTCTGCATGTTTTCCAGCCGCGAGGCGCTCGCGTGACACTCGACGAATATTTCGGCATCGGCACCGTCACGACACTCGGCGCGCATCTGTTCGAGGCGGAAGCGATCAAGGAATTTGCCCGCAAATACGACCCGCAGCCCTTCCATGTCGATGAAGCGGCGGCAAAAAACAGCGTCTTCGGCGCGCTCTGCGCGTCCGGCTGGCATACCGCGGCGACCTGGATGAAATACAATCTGGCTACCCGCGCGGCGACCGAGCCGGCCCGCTGGAGCGGACCCGGTCTGATCCCGGTTTTCGGTCCCTCGCCCGGCTTCCGCAACCTGAAATGGCCCAAGCCCGTCTATGCCGGCGAAACCGTCACCTTCACCCGCGCCGGCATCGGACATCGGCCGATCGCCTCCCGGCCGGGCTGGCATATGCTGACCGTGCGCGCCGGCGGCATCGACAGCAAGGGCGACACGGTGATCGCCTTCGACAGCGCCGTGCTGGTGAAAGTGAAATAGGCTGAATGCAGCCGCGTTTTACCAGCGGATAACGCACCCAGCGCCACACTCAGGATGAGGGCGGGGGCGGTGCTTTTTCTTTGAGGCGGCGACATTACACAAACCTCCCTCATCGTGAGGAGGCAGCGTGAGCTGCCGTCTCGAACGACGCACGATTCTAACCGCAGCCGTTCTCACCCCCTGAGCCCGCCCCCCGCGGTTCGAGGCTACGCTGCGCTGCGCACCTCACCATGAGCTAAGGAGCCGGCGCCTCGAAGCACGCACTGCGCAATTTACCGATACAAGGGGCGAGCCTCGAAGGATCCAAACAGGCACGACGGAATCAAGTTCACAGGCTCAGCATGCCCCACACCGCCCTTTAATGGCCCTCGAACGAAATCAGCGTTTGCACCGGAACGCCGAGCGCCTCCAGCTTCTTGCGGCCGCCGAGGTCAGGTAAATCGATGACGAAACAGGCGGCGACGATGTCGGCACCGATCTGGCGAAGCAGCTTGACCGCCGCTTCCGCCGTGCCGCCGGTGGCAATCAAATCGTCGATCAGGATGACCTTCTCGCCGGGCGCCACCCCGTCCTTGTGCATTTCCATCTCGTCCAGCCCATATTCCAGGCTGTAGGCGACACGCACGGTCTCATGTGGCAGCTTGCCCTTCTTGCGGATCGGCACGAAGCCTGCCGAAAGGCGATGCGCCACGGCACCGCCGAGAATGAAGCCGCGCGCCTCGATGCCGGCCACCTTGTCGAGCACGGCATCGCCATACGGCCTGGCCAGTTCATCGATGGCGAGACTGAAGGCCTTCGCGTCGCCCAGAAGCGTGGTGATGTCGCGAAACAATATGCCGGGCTTGGGATAGTCCACAATTGTGCGGATCGCCGCCAGCAGCGTCTCTTCGGTCGAGCGTGTCATTGATGCTCCGTGTCCTGTCACGTCATCGATAAAGCCTTGGCCCGGCAAAGAAAAGCAAAAGCGATGCCGGATTTATCTCCCTTGCCGCCTGCCCGGCATGTTCGCCGATCTTCGCCGGTGACACAGCCCCACCCGGCACGCTGCAACAAAAAGGGCGCCCGAAAGCGCCCTTTTTGATCTAATCGCGCGGCGATCAGTGCGCCACGTCGGACCACACCTTGCGCTTGGTCATATACACCAAGCCGCCAAACAGGATCAGAAACAGCAGGACCCGGAAGCCCGTCTTCTTGCGTTCCTCCATATGCGGCTCGGCCGCCCACATCAGGAACGCTGCAACGTCCTTGGAATACTGGTCGACAGTTTCCGGCGAACCGTCGCTGTAAGTCACTTGCCCGTCCGAGATCGGCGGCGGCATCTTCAACGATACGCCCGCGTCGAAATAGGGGTTGTAATAGGTGCCTTCGGGAATCTTCAGCCCGGCCGGCGGCGTTTCGCCATAGCCGGTGATCAGCGAGTGGATGTAATCGGGGCCGCCCGCGGAATACTGGGTGAAGATATCGAAAACGAACTGCGGGAAGCCGCGTTCAAGGCCGCGTGCCTTGGCCAGCAACGACATGTCGGGCGGGGCAGCCCCACCATTGGAGGCCGCCGCTGCCTGTTCGTTCGGGAACGGCGAGGGAAAATAATCGGACGGCTTGCCAGGACGGTCGAACATGTCGCCATCGTCGTTCGGGCCGTCATGGATGGTGTATTCAGCGGCGAAGGCCTTCACCTGCGCTTCGGAATAGCCAAGCCCTTCGAGCGTGCGGAACGCCACCATGTCCAGCGAATGGCAGGCCGAACAAACCTCCTTGTAAACCTGGAGGCCGCGCTGCAACTGCGCCTTGTCATAGGTTCCGAACGGACCGGAAAAACTCCAATCCATCTCCTGCAATTCCTTCATCGGGAAGTGCGTTGGCTGCGCGGTGGTTGCCTGGGCGCCTTCCTCGGCCGCGATCGCCGCGCCGCCCGCGACGACGAAACCGACCAGTGCCAGCGAGGTGAGAATCTTTTTCATGCCTAAATCCCCTGGATTCTCTTGTCGCTCAGCCCTTGGTTTCCGGCGCGGCCGCGGCCCCTGCCGGATGACCGCCGCCACCCTTGTTCTTTTCCAGCACCGCTTCCGTGATCGAATTCGGCAGACGGCGCGGCGTCTCGATCAGGCCAAGAACCGGCATGACGATCAGGAAGAAAGCGAAGTAGAACAGCGTGCAAAGCTGCGCCATCAGCACATAAGCACCCTCCGCCGGCTGCGAACCAAGCCAGCCAAGCAGGATGGCATCGGCAACGAACAGCCAGAAGAACAGTTTGTACCAGGGCCGATAGACCGCCGAACGCACCTTGGACGTATCCAGCCACGGCACCAGAAACAGCATGGCGATGGCGCCGAACATGGCGAGCACGCCGCCGAGCTTGGAGTTGATCGGCCCGATATTGAAGGTAATCGCGCGCAGGATCGCGTAGAACGGCAGGAAGTACCACTCGGGAACGATGTGCGCCGGGGTCTTCAACGGGTTGGCGACCGTGTAATTGTCCGGATGGCCGAGATAGTTCGGCAGGTAGAAGACGAAATAGGCGAAGATGAACAGGAACACGATCATGCCGAACGCGTCCTTGATCGTCGCATAGGGCGTAAACGCCACCACGTCGGTCTTCGACTTCACCTCGATGCCGGTCGGGTTGTTCTGCCCCACGACATGCAGCGCCCAGATATGCAGCACGACCACACCGGCAATCATGAACGGCAGCAGGTAGTGCAACGAGAAGAAGCGGTTGAGCGTCGGATCGCCAACGGCGAAACCGCCGAGCAGAAGCTGCTGGATCCAGTCGCCGACCAGCGGAATGGCGCTGAAGAAGCCGGTGATGACGGTGGCGCCCCAGAAACTCATCTGCCCCCAGGGCAGCACATAGCCCATGAAGCCGGTCGCCATCATCAAAAGGTAGATGATGCAGCCGAGAATCCACAGAAGCTCGCGCGGCGCCTTGTAGGAGCCGTAATAGAGACCACGAAAAATGTGAATATAGACGGCGACGAAGAAGAACGAGGCGCCGTTGGCGTGCAGATAGCGCAGCATCCAGCCGGAATTCACGTCGCGCATGATCTTTTCGACCGAATCGAAGGCAAGCCCGGTATCGGCCGTGTAATGCATGGCCAGTACGATGCCGGTCAGGACCTGCGCCACCAGCATGATCGACAGGATGCCGCCGAAGGTCCACGCATAATTCAGGTTGCGCGGCACCGGATAGGCGACGAAGCTGTCATGGACCAGCCTCGGCAGAGGCATGCGGGCGTCGAACCAGCGTCCGATCCCGGTTTTCGGCGTGTAGGTCGAGTGTCCCTCGCTCATGACAATATCCCCTGCCTCAGCCGATGCGTACTTTGGAATCGGAAATGAACTCATAAACCGGCACAGCCATATTCTCCGGCGCCGGTCCATGGCGGATGCGCCCGGCGGTATCGTAGACCGAGCCATGGCACGGGCAGAACCAGCCACCATATTCGCCTTCCTGACCGAGCGGGATGCAGCCGAGATGCGTGCACACCTGCACCATCACCATCCAGGCTTCCTTGCCCTTGGCGGTGCGGTTGGCGTCGGTCGCAGGCGCGTCGGACGGAAGATTGGCGTTGCGCGCGATCGGATCCTTGAGATCGCCGAGATTGACCGCTTCGGCGTCCTTCATTTCCTTCTCGGTGCGGTAGCGCACGACCACCGGCTTGCCGCGCCACTTGACCACCAGCGAGGAGCCGGGCTGCAACGAGGAAACATCGACTTCCACGGAAGCCAGGGCCAGCGTCGAGGCGTCCGGCCGCATCTGGTCGATGAACGGCCAGGCAAAAGCGCCCGCGCCGACCACGCCGGCCATGCCGGTGGCGACGTAAAGAAAGTCACGACGGTTGGGATCGTGGGTATCGGTAGCGCTCACGGGTGCATGATCCTTTCGCCTCTTCCTTGCCAAAGGCGAGCTCTTGTCCCCGCTCAATAACACCAACCCGACAGCGCATGGCGATCAGGCTAGCGTATCCCTCCGGCATTTGGCTTCGGTTTATGCGTGAAGCCCGTTTTTGTCCAGTCGCGAGAGAGGATATGGGCAGATTGTCGCGGGCATGGCCGCACATCGGCCGCAAAGCCTTGCTGGCACACGTCAAATCATGCTCGCGGCCTGTTGCAGGCACTTGGTGCCGCGCTGCGCCGGCAAGGCGTTGGGGATATCGTGATCGCGGACGCCGAATCGTCACGCCGCCGCCCGCGCAACAAGCGCCGGGGGCAATCTACACCGATCTATTCCGCTGGCCGGGTTTCCTCCAGCGGGCTTTCCTCATTGAACAGGAAGCCGCCCGACTGGCGTTTCCACAGCCGCGCATAAAGCCCGTCCAGAGTCACAAGTTCATCATGCGTGCCTTCCTCGACGATACGGCCACGGTCGAGCACGATCAGCCGGTCGAGCGCGGCGATGGTGGAAAGCCGGTGCGCAATCGCGATCACGGTCTTGCCCTGCATGAGCCGGGAAAGATTTTCCTGGATCGCCGCCTCGATATCGGAATCCAGCGCCGAGGTCGCCTCGTCCAGAATGAGGATAGGCGCGTCCTTCAGGAAAAGCCGCGCAATGGCGATGCGCTGGCGCTGGCCACCGGAAAGCTTGACGCCGCGCTCGCCGACAAAGGCGTCGTAACCCTCGCGTCCGCGATTGTCCTCGAGCGACAGGATGAACTCGTCCGCCTCCGCGCGTCTTGCCGCCGCCTTCACTTGCGCATCGCTCGCCTCTTCCATGCCGAGTTTGATATTGTCGCGCAGCGAGCGGTGGAACAGCGCCGTTTCCTGGCTGACCACGCCGATATTGGCGCGCAGCGAATTCTGCGTGACGCCGGCAATGTCCTGCCCGTCAATGCTGATATGGCCGCCTTCGAGGTCGTAAAGCCGCAGGATCAGGTTGGCGAGTGTCGTCTTGCCGGCACCCGACGGTCCGATCAGCCCGACCTTCTCGCCCGGCCTGATCGTGAGATTGATGTTTTCGAGCACCCCCGCGCCCTTGCCGTAGTGGAAGCGCAGATCTTGTACATCGATACGCCCGCCGGTCACGCCGAGTTCCCTGGCATCCGGGCTGTCCACCAGGCCGAGCGGCTGCGAGATCAGCGCCTTGGAATTCTCCAGCACGCCGAGATTGCGCAGGATTCCGTTCAACTGCATCATCAGCCGGCCGAGCAGCATATTGAGCCGCAGGACCAGCGACAGCGTAAAGGCGACCGCGCCGACCGTGATACGCCCTTCCAGCCACAGATAGATGGCGAAGCACGCGATCGCCGTGATCATGGCGCCCGACAGCGCCGTCAGCGCCATGCGCACCCCAGTCAATTGCCGTGTGAACGGCTTGAGCGCGGCGAGATAGATGTCGAAGCCGGAGCGGATATAACGGTCGTCGCCATCGGCGGCGAAAAGTTTCAGCGTCTGCACATTGGAATAGGAATCGACGATGCGGCCATTGATCATCGAGCCGGCTTCGGCATTGGCTTCGGCATGCTTGCGGATCGCCGGCAGATAGCGCCGCGCCAGAAGCCCAAAGGCGGCGATCCAGATCGCCACCAGCGCCGCCAGCCGCCAGTCGAGCCCCGCCACCAGCACCAGCGTCGTCACCGTATAGACGACCATGAACCAGACGACCTCGATGAAGCTTTCCATCAGGTCGCCGGTCGCCTGCCCCGCCTGCCACACTTTCGTGGCGATGCGCCCGGCGAAATCGTTCTGAAAGAAGGTGTAGGACTGGCGCGAGACATGCCGGTGCGCCTGCCAGCGTACCAGGTTGAAGAAGCCGGGCACGATGGTCTGTTCGTCCACCAGCGCCGACAGGCCGACAACGACGGTGCGGATGACCAGCACCACCATGACCATGAAGACCAGTTCCCAGCCGGCGACGTGCCAAAGAGTGACCCAGCTTCGCCCGCCTTCCGGCAACTGGTCGAGAATATCGACCAGCCGGCCGACGAAGTAGAACAGTCCGGCCTCCACCAGTGGCGCAATGCCGCCGATGACCAGCATGGCGAAGAAGGCCATGCGCGCCTGCCCGACATAGTGCCATATGAAGCCGATAACCGTCGCCGGTGGCCTGAGTTTCGCCGGCTCCCGGAACGGATAGACCCAGTTCTCGAACCAGCGATAGACTGCGTTCATCACTCCGCCGCTTCTTCCCGCATCTCCAGCTTCATTCTCGCTGCCGGCTCGCTCTGGCCGTCGTCCGGCAGGAAGCCGCCCGACTGCCGCCGCCACAATTGGGCATAGAGCCCGCCCTGCGCAACCAGTTCGTCATGCGTGCCCTGCTCGATGATTTCGCCCTGATCCATCACCACCAGCCGATCCATCGCCGCGATGGTGGAAAGCCGGTGCGCGATGGCAATCACTGTCTTGCCTTCCATCAGCCTGTAGAGGTTCTCCTGGATCGCTGCCTCGACCTCTGAATCCAGCGCCGAAGTGGCCTCGTCGAGAATCAGGATCGGCGCATCCTTCAGCATGACGCGGGCGATGGCGATACGCTGCCGCTGGCCGCCCGACAATTTAACGCCGCGCTCGCCGACATGGGCGTCGAAGCCGGTGCGGCCCTTGGCGTCGGCGAGTTCGGGGATGAAGCCCAGTGCCTCGGCGCGCCGCGCCGCCTCCAGCATCGCCTCCTCGCCGGCATCCGGCCTGCCATAGAGAATGTTTTCGCGCACCGAGCGATGCAGCAGCGAGGTGTCCTGCGTGACCATGCCGATGGCGGCGCGCAGCGAATCCTGCGTCACGTCGGCAATATCCTGCCCGTCGATCAGAATGCGGCCGCTTTCAATGTCATAGAAACGCAGCAGGAGATTCACCAGCGTGGACTTGCCGGCGCCCGAGCGCCCGACCAGCCCGACCTTTTCGCCCGGCTTTATCGTCAGCGACAGGTTCTCGATGACGCCCTTGCCCTTGCCGTAATGGAAGCCCATCCGGTCGAAACGAATCTCGCCACGCTCCACGACGATATCCCTGGCGCCGGGCTTGTCCTCGACCAGCCGCGGCAGCGAAATCGACGAGATACCATCCTGCACCGTACCGATATTCTCGAACAGGCTCGACACCTCCCACATGATCCATTGCGACATGCCGTAGAGGCGCAGCACCAAGCCGACCACCACCGCGACGGCGCCGACGGTCACCACCCCGTTCAGCCACAGGCCGATAGACAGCGCGCCGACGCCGATCAGGAGGGCCGAATTCAGGCCGTAGACGACCATATAGAACTTGCTGATGAGCCGGGCTTGCGCATAGGCCGTCTCCAGGAATTCGGCCATGCCCTGCCGCGCATAGTCGGATTCGCGCCGGCCGTGTGAGAACAGCTTCACCGTCTGGATGTTGGTGTAGCTGTCGACGATGCGGCCCGTCATCATCGAGCGCGCGTCGGCCTGTGCCTGCGATACTTTGCCGAGGCGCGGGATGAAATAGCGCAGCGCCAGGAGATAGCCGGCCAGCCACAGCACCATCGGCGCGGCCAGCCGCCAGTCGGACGAGCCGAGGATGACCAGCATACCGAGGAAATAGACCACGACGTAGTTCAGCACCTCGGCGAACTTGATCACCGTCTCGCGCACGGCCAGCGCTGTCTGCATCAGCTTGGTGGCAATGCGGCCGGCGAACTCGTCCTGGTAGAACGCCATCGACTGGTTGATGAGGTAGCGATGCACCTGCCAGCGTATGCGCATCGGATAGTTGCCGAACAGCGTCTGGTAGGTGTTCAACGACGACAGCACGACCAGCGCGGGCAGCGCCACGCCGACGACCAGCGCCATACCGGCCAGCTTCCACCATTCCGTTTGCAGGAAGGTGTCGCGGTTCTGCGCGGAGAGCCAATCGACGATGTGGCCGAGGAAGCCGAACATCCACACCTCGATCACGGCGATTATGGCCATCAGCACGGCGGCCAGCAGCACGAACGGCCAAGCCGGCCTGGTGAAGTGCCAGCAAAAGGCAATCAGCGTCTTCGGCGGCTCGACGGGCTCGGCAGCAGGAAAAGCATCAAGTCTTCGTTCAAACCAGCTAAACATGGTCTTGTCTCGTCTTGCGGCGCTTGCCCGGCGAACCAGAAGAAATTCGGATCGGGCGGGAGCCGAAGCCCCAAAGCGCGAAAATGGTTTTTCGAATTGAAGTCGGCCGCTTGACGGCCCGTCGCAGACAGATAGGAACGCAATCACAACCGTTCGAGGCCGAAAAGGCCCAGCGCAAACGTCTCGATGATGCCTGTATTCAGGAAAGCGTCGAACCGGTTGCCGTCAGGCGGAGCGCCTGCGAAGTGGGTGGCGCATATATGCGATCGTCACAAATTTCATATCCGCCTCCGTCGGTTCGAGTTGACAATGGGCGCCTCATACACGCATTCGCTGCAAATGACCACCCTGCGGCAGAGCGAACGTGATTGCCCGAAATCCACTGTGACCATCCGGCCACGCGAGACGAGCGCGCCGAAATGACCAGTCCGTTCCGCATCGCTCTCTATCAACCCGATATTGCCGGCAATACCGGCACCATCCTGCGCTTCGCGGCATGCATGGGACTGGCGGTGGATATCATAGAGCCGGCGGGCTTCACGCTGTCCGACCGCAACCTGAGGCGCGCCGGTATGGATTATCTCGAAATGGCAAGCCTCACCCGCCATGCCGACTGGCAGGCCTTTGAAGCGTGGCGCGTGCAAAGCGACCGCAGGCTGGTGCTGCTTTCCACCAAAGCCGCCCGGCCCTATACGGAATTCATCTTCGCCGCCGACGACATCCTGCTTCTGGGCCGCGAATCCGCCGGCGTGCCGGATCATGTCCATAAGGCAGCCGATGAACGGCTGCTCATTCCCATGCATGCGGGCGCGCGCAGCCTCAATGTCGCGCTCGCCACGGCCATGGTTGCGGGAGAGGCGCTACGCCAGCTTGGCGGGTGACTGGACGGTGCATCGGGCGAGACGCCGCCTCTAGTGATCTGCGCAAAGCGGGCGGCGAAAGCATCTGTTTAACGCATGATCTTATTCGAAAAGTCTGCAACTCTTCGGGATCAAGCTCTAATCCGCCGCCGGCAATCGCCTGATGGTGAATTCGATCACGTCGCCCGGACGCTCGAACCAGCTCTCGATTTCGGTCCAGTAGGCCTGCTTGGGCCAGCGTTCGAACCATTCCTGCGCTTTCAGCCGCGCATCCGGGCGAGGCAGCACGAATGTCTCACGCAGGAAGCCGTCGCGCGGCATGCGCTCGCGCTCAGTGCGACCGCGTTCGAGTCTTTTCTTCAGGCCATCCAGCGCGGGCCGTGCCGGGGTGCGCAAAAAAGTCTCCTTGACCCTATCTGCCAACAGATTAGGGATCGCGCGGTAAAAATACGAGTCAAATCGCACCCTCCGCCACCGGTCACGGGAACAGCCCAATGCAGAGACCCGAAATTCCCGCAGGCCTGCCCGCCGACATTGAAGCCCGGAAGGAAAAGGCGCAAAACTGGTTCGAGGCGCTGCGCGACCGCATCTGTGCCGGCTTCGAGGCCATCGAGGATGAACTGACCGGCCCGCATGCGTCATGGGCGGCGGGCCGCTTCGAACAGACCCCGTGGCAACGCGAGGGCGGCGAAGGCGGTGGCGGCATGATGTCGGTGATGCGCGGCCGCGTCTTCGAGAAGGTCGGCGTTCACACTTCGACTGTACATGGTGAGTTCTCGCCGGAATTCCGCGCCCAGATTCCCGGCTCCGATGAAGATCCACGCTTCTGGGCCAGCGGCATCTCGCTGATCGCGCATCCCTGGAACCCCAATGTTCCGGCCGTGCACATGAACACGCGCATGATCGTCACCTCCCGGCAATGGTTCGGCGGCGGCGCCGACCTGACGCCTGTGCTCGACCGGCGCCGCACCCAGGACGACCCCGATTCCATCGCCTTTCACCGCGCCATGCGCTTTGCCTGCGAAAAACACGCCGCAGTGGCCGACTATGACCGGTTCAAGCAATGGTGCGACGAGTATTTCTACCTGCCGCACCGCGACGAGGCGCGCGGCATCGGCGGCATCTTCTTCGACTGGCTGCATTCGGCGGAGGAAAAAGGCGGCTGGAATGCCGATTTCGCCTTCGTGCAGGATGTCGGCCGCTCCTTCATGGTCGCCTATCAGCATATCTTGCGCGGCAACTTCAACGCCAACTGGACCGACGAGGACCGCGAAGAGCAATTGGTGCGGCGCGGCCGCTATGTCGAATTCAACCTGCTCTACGATCGCGGCACGCTGTTCGGCCTGAAGACCGGCGGCAATGTCGCCTCGATCCTGTCGTCCATGCCGCCGCAGGTGAAATGGCCGTAAAGCCCGGTTGAGGCAGGCAGCACGGTTTTTTCGACCCTTCCGCAACCTACGCTCCGGTTTTGTGTTATGCTTGGGATCGATCGAAACAGGCCAGGAGGAAGCCATGAAGGAATTTCATTGCGGATCACTCGTGCCGGGCTGCGAATGGCACACCCGCGCCGAGGAAGAGGCCGAGGTGATGCGCCGCGCCGTCGAGCATATGCGCGAAACGCATGGTGAAACCATCATCCGTGAATCGATGATCGACGCGATCCGCTCGCGTATCGAAAAGGCGCGCGACGCTGCCTGAACAGATTCCTATTGCCTTGTCGTGCCTCTCCACGATGGGGCGGCACGGCACGCCGTTATCTCAAGGTAATCAACACGTTCGGCGTAAAAGCGGAATCGGCATTGCAACCGGAATGCCGGATCATCTCAATCTTGAATCAGTTTCTCAGCTCGCGCCAGCAAACCCGCGCGATCCAGCGCAAAGCCGCTGTCGATCCAAGCCGTTTCCAGCGCCTTCAACTGCCTTCCAAGCCTTGGCCCGGCAGGAACGCCAAGGGCGGTCAAATCCGCGCCCTTGATCGGGAAAACCGGCCTTTGCCATTTCAATGCAAAACCAAGCTGGCGTGACAGGCCGCCGGCTTCAATCAGCGCCGTATCGTCCTGCACGGCGCGCGACCGGGCCGAGACCAGCGCCAGCCGGAGCCGGTCCGTTGTCGCCTGCCTGTCGCCCAGATAGAGCCGTTTTGCCAGCGTGCCTTCGGTCGTCTTTGGCCCTACGGCAGAAGCCAGCGCCCAGCGTTGCAAGCGATTCGCTTCGTCGCCGGAAAACCGCAGCCGCTCGGCCAGCGCCTTCATGCGCGCCGCGTCCGGCGGCACCATCGATTCCAGCCTGAGCATCGCATCGGGCTCCCAGCCGAGCGCGCGCTCGGCCTCTACCAGTCCGTGTATGGCATCGATGCCCCATTTCTCGCTTTCCGGCAGGATACGCGACAGCACGCCCGCCTGGCGCATCCACAACAGCGCGCGGGCGGGATCGGGCGCCGAAAGCAGCTTTTTCAGTTCCGACCAGACCCGCTCTGCCGAAAGTCGGTCCAGCCCTTCTTTCAGCCGCGCGCAGGCTTTCAGCCCTTCGGCATCCGGCCGACCGTCGCCATACCAGGCAAAGAAACGGAAAAAGCGCAGGATGCGCAAATAATCCTCGCGGATGCGGGCTTCCGCATCGCCGATGAAGCGCAGCCGCCGCGCCGCGATATCGGCGACACCGCCGACAAGGTCGATTACCGTGCCGTCGGCCTCCGCATAAAGCGCGTTGATGGTGAAGTCGCGCCGCTCGGCGTCTCTGGCCCAGTCGCGCCCGAACGACACCTTGGCGCGGCGGCCGTCCGTCTCGACATCGGCGCGCAGCGTCGTCACCTCGAACGGCTGCCCGCCGGCCACTACTGTCACCGTGCCGTGCTCGATGCCGGTCGGCACAGGCTTGAGCCCGGCCGCCATGGCGCGACGCATCGTTTCTTCCGGCAAGGTGGTGGTGGCGATATCGACATCGGCGACCGGCTGGCCGAACAGCGCGTTGCGCACCGCGCCACCGGCAATGCGCGCCTGCTCGCCATCTTCGCCCAGCACGGCAAGCAGGCGCTGCAAGTGCCTGTCACGCAACCAATCCGCCCCATCGGCGATCTTCAACGGCTCGCTCACGCATAAAGCCTTTCATAGAGAGTGCGGATGATGCCCGCCGTCACGCCCCAGATGCGCTGCCCGCCATAGGGCATTTCGTAATAGAACCATTCCAGCCCGTTCCACATGCGGCTGTCGCGCCGGTGATTGGCGGCTCCCATCAAGAAGCGCAATGGCACCTCGAAGGCGGCGTCCACCTCGTCGGGATTCAGCGTCAGGTGAAAACCGGGCTGCACGACGCCCAGAACCGGCGCGATGCGATAGCCACTGCCCGAAACATAATCCGGCATACGGCCGAGCACCTCGATGGAGCGGCCGTCGAGCCCGACCTCCTCGAAGGTTTCGCGCAATGCCGCCGCTTGCGGCGTAGCGTCCGTCGCGTCGATACGGCCGCCGGGAAAAGCCACCTCTCCCGTATGATTGCGCAGGGTTTCCGCCCGCTTGGTCAGCAGAACCGTTGCTTCCGCACCGCGGTCGATCACCGGGATCAGCACCGCCGCATCGCGCAGCGGCTTCGCCCCGATCAATCGCGGATGGCCGGGATTGAAACGATGATCGCCATAGTCCTCGCCTTCGCCCTCGCCCGCATGGGCAAGGACGCGGGCGCGAAAATCCTCCGCCGAGAAGACCGGTTCGGCCATTGCGTTCATAAGGGCGTCCATCAGGCGCTCAGCCGTTTCAACCTGTCCACCGGCATGATCGGAAACACCGCGCCACGAGAGCGCACCGCAAATATGGGCGTGCCATCGACCACCACCTCCTCGCCATGTTCGGCGAGTTCATACATCACCGACCGCGCCACAAGTGCGTCCAGCCGCCCGCGCACCAGAAGATAGGGCTTCAGCCCGCCGGTCTCGTCCTCGTCGACAAAGCGCAGCGGATGATCCGGCCCGGCCTCGACCACATCGCCGACATTGGTGCGAAAGGTCATCACCTGATCCTCGCCCTTGCCCGAGACATTCATTTCGACGGCGACGAAGGGCGCGTCCTCGATGCGGATGCCGACCTTTTCCACCGGCGTCACCAGATAGGTGCGGCCGTCTTCATCCTTGCGCAGCACGCTGGAAAAAAGCTGCACCAGCGGCATGCGGCCGATGGGCGTGCCGAGATAGAACCATGTGCCGTCCGCCTTGATTTCCATGTCGATGTCGCCGCAGAAAGCCGGGTTCCAGCGTTCCACCGGGGCCGCGCCCTTGCCGGCGCGCGCGGCGCGCGAAATCAGCGCTGCCAATCCGCCAGCCTCTTTAGCGGAGGAAATGTCGCCTTCACGATGTTCGCGCTGTTCTGTCATTGTCACGAAATAGTCACTGTTGTTGCGCTTGTCAGGCTTGGGTTCGATTTAAGGACCGAGCGGAACAGGTTCAACTGGAACGTAGCTTGTTCTAAGGTCCGCCGACAGGCCCCGTGGAAGCGAATCGCGGTGGCGCCTCTAACCACAAGGATCGACGAATGAGCGTGGTGGTCAAGGAGAGCCCGATGGACGAAAAGGCCATGATCGCCGAGGCCGAGCGCGCGCTGAGCGATATTTCGCATGTCCGCGAAGGCGTCGGCCGGGTGATCTTCGGACAGGAAAGCGTGATCGAGCGCACGCTGGTGGCGCTGCTTGCCGGCGGCCATGCACTGCTGGTCGGCGTGCCAGGCCTTGCCAAGACTAAGCTGGTCGAGACATTGGGCATCGTGCTCGGCCTCGAGACCGGCCGCATCCAGTTCACGCCGGACCTGATGCCCTCCGATATTCTCGGCTCCGAGGTGATGGAGCAGGACGAGAACGGCCGCCGCTCCTTCCGCTTCATCAGCGGCCCGGTCTTCGCGCAATTGCTGATGGCCGACGAGATCAACCGCGCCTCGCCGCGCACCCAGTCGGCATTGCTGCAATCCATGCAGGAATATCACGTCACCGTCGCCGGCCAGCGCTACGACCTGCCTTCCCCCTTCCATGTGCTCGCCACCCAGAACCCGCTGGAGCAGGAAGGCACCTATCCGCTGCCGGAAGCTCAGCTTGACCGCTTCCTGATGCAGATCGACGTGCTTTATCCCGAACTGGAGGCGGAACGGCGCATTCTGGTCGAGACCACCGGCGTCGATCAGGCCACGGCCCGCAACGCGCTTGCCGCCGAGCGGCTGAAGGAAATCCAGACACTGATCCGCCGCATGCCGGTGCCCGAAAGCGTGGTCGAGGCGATCCTCACTTTGGTGCGCTCGACGCGGCCGGGACAAGGCAATGCCGACACCGACAAGCATGTCGCCTGGGGACCGGGGCCGCGCGCCAGCCAGGCATTGATGCTGTGCACCCGCGCCCGCGCGCTTTATGATGGCCGGCTGGCGCCGTCGGTCGATGACGTGCGGGCATTGGCCCTGCCTGTCCTTCAGCACCGCATGTCGCTGACATTTGCCGCGCGCGCCGATGGCATGAGCGTGGGCGATGTGGTGGCGAAGCGCATCAAGGAGATCTGATGGCGAATATCGGCCAGCTCCAGGCTCCGACAATTGCCGGCGAGGCGCTTGCCCGCGGGCGCGGCCATGCCGCGCTGGTGCCTGACCTTCTGGTCGAAGCCCGCCGCATCGTCAACACGGTGATAACCGGCTGGCATGGCCGCAAGAAGCGCGGCATCGGCGAGAATTTCTGGCAGTTCCGGCCCTATGTCGAAGGCGAGGCTGTCAACCGCATCGACTGGCGCCGCTCGGCGCGCGACGACCACACCTATGTGCGCGACCGCGAGTGGGAGGCCGCACACACGGTCTGGCTGTGGGCCGACCCATCACCGTCGATGCTCTATAAGTCCGCCGCCGCGGCCGCCTCGAAACAGGAGCGCGCGCTGGTGCTGGTGCTGGCGGTGGCCGAACTGCTGTCGCGCGGCGGCGAGCGCATCGCATGGCCCGACCTGACCGACCCGTTCACCGCCCGCAACGGCGCCGAGCGCATCGCCGCGCGCCTGGTGCATGCGCCTGAGTCGCAGGCCAAGCCCGACCTTTCCGCCATCCGCCGCTTCGCAGATCTCGTGCTGGTCAGCGATTTCCTCGATCCGGTCGAGGAGACCTTCGCATGGCTCGACGCCCTGGCGCGGCGCGGCGCGCGGGCGCATCTCATCGAAATTGCCGACCCCGCGGAAGAAACCTTCCCCTATGCCGGCCGCACCGAATTCACCGATCCCGAAACTGGCGAAAAACTCACGGCCGGTCGCGCCGAGCGGTTGGCCGACGACTACCGCCGGCTTTATATCGCCCGCCGCGAGGAACTTGCCGCCTGGTGCCGCCGCCGTGGCTGGAGCTTTATCACCAACCACACCGACCGTCCGGCATCGGAGGCGCTGGTGCGTCTGCATATGGCGCTCAGCGCCGATGGCTTTTTGACGAAAGGATCGGCCGCATGAGTTGGCTGCCGCTCTCCTTCGGCGCGCCAATGGTGCTGTGGGGCCTGATCGCCCTGCCCGTCATATGGTGGCTGCTGCGCCTGACGCCGCCCAAGCCGCAGGCGGAGGTGTTTCCGCCGCTGAAAATCCTGGCGCGGGTGCTCAGCCGAGAGGAAACGCCGCAGCAAAGCCCGTGGTGGCTCACTCTGCTGCGCCTGATCCTTGCGGCACTCGTCATCGCCGCCCTTGCCGATCCGGTCTGGAACCCGCGCGAGGCCCTGCCGACCAAGGGCTCCGCGCTGGCGCTGGTCATCGACAATGACTGGGCTTCGGCTCCCGACTGGGACAAGCGTGTCGCCACCGCCGAGCGGCTGATTACCGACGCCGGCAAGAAGGGCGTGCCCGTCATCATCGCCTTCACCTCGGAAAAGCCGAATGCCGAGATCGGTCCGTTCGACGCGACGGCCGCGCTCGACCACCTGCGCGCCGCAAAGCCACGGCCGATCCCCACCGACCGCCCCGCCATCTATGCCCGCGTCGCCCAAAAGCTTTCCGGCATGCCCGACGCCAGCGTCGCCGTGTTGGCCGATGGGCTGGCGGCGAAGGGCGACCGCGAAGCCTTCGACAGCTTGCTTTCGAAAAACGCCGCCAATGTCGTGTGGGCGGTACCGGACAGGCTCGACGCTCTCGTCCTTGCCGATGCGCAAAACGAGGTGGACGGCTTTGCGCTGACTGCCATCCGCGCGCCCGGCGATGTCGCGCCGCGCCAGGTTACAGCCGGCGCCTTCGACGAAAAGGGCAGGCGCATCGCCGACGCCACCCTCAACTTCGCCGCCGGCGCGACCACCGCAACCGGCACGATGAAAGTGCCGTTCGAACTGCGCAACGACTTTTCCTCGATCGCGCTGGACGGCGAGCGGCAGGCCGGCGCGGTGCGCGTGCTCGACGACAGCGCCAAGCGGCGGCGCGTCGGGCTTTTGTCGCAGATCGACGCCGACCAGGCTCAGCCTTTGCTCTCGCCGCTGTTCTACATTCGCCGTGCACTGTCGCCCTTCGCCGATCTGATCGATCCCTCAGGCGCAGATCTCGCCAAATCCATTCCCCAACTCCTGGAACGGAAGCCGGCCATGATCGTCATGGCCGATGTCGGCACCATCCCTCCCGAAACCCGCCAGAAGCTGATCGACTGGGTGGACAATGGCGGCACGCTGGTGCGCTTTGCCGGCTCGCGGCTGGCGGCTGCGGGAAATGACGACGAACTGTTGCCGGTCCATCTGCGTACCGGCGAGCGTTCGCTGGGCGGCGCGCTGTCATGGACCACGCCGCAGCCGCTCAGCGATTTTCCCAGGACCGGGCCGTTTGCCGATCTCGCACCGCCGAAAGATGTCACCGTCAGCCGGCAGGTGCTGGCCGAGCCCGGCCCCGATATCGTCGAGCGCACATGGGCCAACCTTGCCGACGGCACGCCGCTGGTGACGGGTCTGAAGAAGGGCAAGGGCATGCTGGTCCTGTTCCATGTCACCGCCGAGGCGACATGGTCCAGCCTGCCGATTTCCGGCTCCTTCGTGGAAATGCTGCGCCGCATCGTGCAATTGTCGCGCAATCAGGGCGCCGCCACCGTCGAAACCGGGCCGTCAGCGACGGCTCTGGCGCCCTATCGCATGATCGCGGCCGATGGGGCACTGGTGCCGCCTCCCTCCGATGCCCGCCCGCTCCTGCCCAGCCCCGGCCAGCCGGTGACGATCGAAAACCCACCCGGCCTCTACGGCTCGCAAACCGGCGTTTTCGCCCATAACCTGCTCAATGCCAAAAGCACATTGGCCCCCCTGCAGCGCCCGCAGATCGGCGTTCCCGTCACCACCGTCCGTTATGCCTTCGACCAGTCGCGCCACCTCAAGGGCTCGCTCATTGCAGCCGCGATCGTTCTGATGGTGCTGGACACGCTGGCCGTGTTCTGGATAGGCGGCGCCATGGCGCGCTTTCGCCGTCGCCCCGCGGCCGGGGCGACCGCAGCAGCCTTGCTCATCGCGCTCGCCGCGCTTGCTGTCCAGCCGAACCCCGCAAAGGCCGACGATTCCAAACCGGGCGACGAGGCGGCCATCGAGGCCATCGACAAGACCCGTATCGCCTATGTGCTGACCGGCGTGCCGAAGGACGACTCGATCAGCCGCGCCGGCATTGAAGGGCTCAACCGCTTCCTGATCGAAAAGACCGCGCTCGATCCCGGCCCGCCCGCCGGCGTCGATATCGGCAAGGACGAGCTTTCCTTCTACCCGCTGATCTACTGGCCGATCGATCCGGCCGCGCCGATGCCGAGCCAGGCGGCGATCGCGCGTATCGATGCCTATATGAACCAGGGCGGCACGGTGCTGTTCGACACACGCGACCAGTTCTCCAGCAGCATCGATGACGGCAGCGCGAGCCCGGCAACCGGCCGGCTTCGCGACATTCTGGGCAATCTCAACGTGCCGCCGCTGGAGCCGGTGCCGCCCGACCATGTGCTGACCAAGACCTTTTACATCCTGCCGGAATTTCCCGGCCGCTTCACCGGCAGTCCGCTTTGGGTCGAGGCCTCGCCCGACACATCCGGTTCGGAAAGCCGGCCCGTGCGCGCCGGCGACGGCGTCAGCCCGATCCTGATCACCGCCAATGATTTTGCCGGTGCGTGGGCCATCGATGCCAACGGCAACCCGCTTTTGCCGACCGTGCCCGACGACCCCATGCAGAGGGTTTATGCGCTGCGCGCCGGCGTCAACATCATGATGTACATGCTGACCGGCAATTACAAATCCGATCAGGTGCATATACCCGCGCTGCTCGAACGGCTGGGGCAGTAGAATAATGAACTGGTCGCTTGCCTTCGATCCGCTCCTGTCATGGCCGCTTGTCGCGGCGGTGCTGGCGCCGCTCGCCATTCTCGCGCTGGCAGGCTTGTGGCTGCGCCAGCGCGGCGCCTGGCTTCGCGTTCTGGCGCTGGCCGCGCTGGCGGCCGCGCTGGTCAATCCGGTGTTTCTCGACGAGGCGCGCGAGCCGTTGAAAAGCGTCGTCGCGGTGGTCGTGGACCGCAGCCAGAGCCAGGATATCGGCGAGCGCACGAAACAGACAGACGCCGCCCTCGAGGGCGTCAAGGAACGGCTGGCCCGTTTCAAGAATTTCGATGTGCGCGTCGTTGAAACGGGCAAGTCGGGCGCGGCCGAGGAGCGGACCGAAACGCGCCTGTTCGCCGCGCTGGAGAACGCCTTTCGCGACGTGCCGCCCTCCCGCATTGGCGGCGCCGTCATGATTACCGATGGCGAAGTGCATGACGTGCCGGCCGGCGCGCCGGGCTTCGCAGATCCCCTGCATGCGCTGATTACCGGCCATGAGCAGGAGAAGGATCGCCGCATACGCTTCGAAAACGCGCCGCGCTTCGGCCTTGTCGGCAAGCCGCTCGATATGAGTTATCGCGTCATCTCCACCGAGGCGGCCGGCGGGCCGGTCGATGTGCGTATTTCGGTCAATGGCGAGCAGGTCGCCATGGATCGCGCCTTCATCGGCCAGGAAATGCCGCTGCAGGTCACGGTTCCCAATGCCGGGCGCAACATTGTCGAGCTTTCAATTCCCAGGGAAGACGGCGAACTGACCGACATCAACAATCATGCCGTCGCCCTTGTCGATGGCATCCGCGAAAACCTGCGCGTGCTTCTGGTGTCGGGCGAACCGAACGCCGGCGAGCGCACCTGGCGCAATCTGCTGAAATCCGACGCCTCGGTCGATCTCGTCCATTTCACCATCCTGCGCCCGCCGGAGAAGCAGGACGGCACGCCGATCAATGAATTGTCGCTGATCGCCTTCCCGACGCGCGAATTGTTCGTGGACAAGATCGACCAGTTCGACCTGATCATCTTCGACCGCTACCAGCACCGTGACGTGCTGCCGATCCTCTATTACGACTACATCGCCGAATATGTGCAGAACGGCGGCGCGCTGCTGATCGCCGCCGGCCCCGAATATGCCGGCCAGCAGACCATTGCCCGCACGCCGCTGATCGCCGCGCTGCCGGCGCAGCCGACCGGCGAGGTGATCGACAAGGCGTTCTATCCGCGCCTCACCGATCTCGGCAAACGCCACCCGGTCACGCGCGGCCTCGACGGCTCGGCGTCCGAGCCGCCGCATTGGAGCCGCTGGTTCCGCACCATCGGCGTGGAAAATCCGCAGGGTGAAGTGGTGATGAAGGGCGCCGACGACAGGCCGCTGCTCATTCTCGACCGCAAGGGCAAGGGCCGCGTCGGCATGCTTTTGTCCGATCAGGGCTGGCTCTGGGCGCGCGGCTATGAGGGCGGCGGCCCGCATGTCCAGCTTTACCGCCGCATCGCCCACTGGCTGATGAAGGAGCCGGAACTGGAAGAGGAGCGGCTGACCGCCGACGGGCGCGGCATGGTGCTGGAGATTCGCCGCCAGACCATGAGCGACGACCCCGATACGGCTGAGGCGATCACGCCTTCCGGCAAGACCATCACCGTAAAGCTGCAAAAATCCGCACCGGGCGTGTTCACCGGCAGCGCCGAGGTGGGCGAGATCGGCCTTTATCAGGTCGCCAATGGCGATCTCACCGCCCTAGCCCATGTCGGGCCGGTCAACGCGCCGGAATTCACCGACGTCGTCTCGACCCCGGCAAAGCTGAAGCCGGCGACGGATGCCACCGGCGGCAGCGTCCGTCGTCTGGCTGACGGCGGCAGCGGCATCACGCTGCCCTCCATCGTGCCGGTTCGCGCCGCCAGTCAAGCCGCCGGCGACGACTGGATCGGCCTGCGCACGACCGACGACAGCGTGCTCAAATCCGTTTCCCGCGTGCCGCTGTTCGGCGGTTTCCTCGGCCTCGGCCTGCTTTTGCTGGCGCTCGGCGGCATGTGGTATCGTGAAGGCCGGTAAGCCGCGATGCGGGTTGCATGACCCCACGCGAGAAGGCGGCAGGTTCGACAGTCCATTGATCAGGCGCGTTCTGGCCGGAATGGAAACTCTCGACGCTAAGAGAGACGTTGGCTCATTGTTGCCCGGTTGCCGAAAGCGGCCGTTCCACCTACGCATGATCGCAAGTCCTTAATGTTCAACGATCACCCGTGCCGCATGAACGCCCGTACCCACAAGTTGAGTATTCCGCCCGAAGCGATGAGTGCTCTGCCACCCTTGAAGCATCGGCTCGAGTCATCTGTTGTGGCGATCTATCTGCACGGCTCCGCCGCAACCGAAGGGCTGCGCAAGCGGAGCGATGTTGACCTTCTCATGGTCGTAAGCAAGGCGCTGCCTGCTTCGGTACGCGCGCGCCTATCGGCCGACCTGATGACGGTCTCCGGGCTCTATCCGTTCGACCCGATGGGGCGGCGGCCGCTCGAGGTCATAATCGTCCGGTTGGCTGATCTCGAACGGATGCCGTATCCAGCGCGTGCTGAGTTCGTTTACGGTGAATGGTTGAGGGGCGCCCTTGAAGGCGGCGCAGTTCCGCAAGCCGAGGTGAGCCCCGAGTTCACTCTGCTTCTCGCTCAAGCGCGACGGGAAGCGGTGCCCCTGGTTGGCCCGAGCATCGCCGATATGGTTCCGAACATACCTTCAAACGTCATACGCCGGGCAATCGGTGATCTCCTGCCGGAACTTGTCGAGTCTGTCGAAGGGGATGAACGCAATGTGCTGCTGACGCTGGCGCGGATGTGGAGAACCCTCACGACAGGCCAATTCGTTTCCAAAGATGCCGCCGCGGATTGGGCAGGTCCGCAGTTGTCCGATCAAGCGGCAGGAACCCTCGCACTTGCGCGGGGTGCCTATCTTGGTGACGGCGATGACGATCTGCATCTTCGGAGAACGGAAGTAACGCAGACCATCGAGGAGATAAGAGAGCGCATTCTCGCTGTCCTGCGACGTCTCTAATGACGTCGACTATTCTCCTGATCTGCACCAAAAGCCGACCATCCCGCTTCCCACCCCACTACTGTCGCTCAGCAATTTCCATTATCCGGTGAACCTTTCACGCTGCCGAAAAAAGCCACCCGTGCGGCATCGCGCACGAGTGGCTTTTGGCGACATGAAAGTCGCTGAAGGCTCAGGCCTTCGGCGCTTCCTTGACCATCTTCTTCTTGGCTGTGTGTTTGATCTGATGCTTCTTGTGCTTCTTCACCATCTTCTTGGTGTGGACCGGGGCTTTGGTTGCCCGAGCCGTCGTCGTGGCGGCCGCGGTGGTGGCGGCATTCGCGACGCCCATGGCGGGCACCGAGAAGGCGAGAGCGACGCCCAAGCCGAGCGCGGAGAGGAGGGACTTTTTCATGGGTGCTTTCCTTTGTCTCAAGTGGAATCGAGTGTCACGGACCGGGATCGACCGGTTTCACTCCAAGAAGCTTCAAACCATTGGCCAGCGTCCGTATTCCCTGTGCCTGCCTCTTGCTGGCACAGAACCGGTGCGCCTTCTTTTGAAGCGCTTTCGCCCGGACGACTTGCGGCGCCCCGGCATGGGTCTTGATGGCTTCGTCAAGCTGATGACTGAGCCCGTTGCACTGTTCGCTGCGGGACATCACCGCCTTTGCCTCGACCTGGCTTGCGACGACGGATGTGAGCAGGATGCCAAGCAGCGCCCCCATCGATCGTAGCCGGTTTCGTGACATCGTCGGTTCCTGTTTGTCCCGGAGCGGACCCGCCGGCCGGTATTCGGCCGCCGTGGAAAGCGTTATGAGCCGCTTCTCTTTCTCCAGTTTTTCTGGAATGTTGAATTTTGTTTCCGGATTGTTTCTGTCGCGAAGCTTCGTCGCGCCGGCCGCCGCCACGGCTCACATTTGCCGCAAACCGGCCGTTACTGCTCGCTCGGGCAATTCGCATCTCAAGGCACGATTCCGTGAAGCCAGATCCGCATATTCTGATCGTCGACGACGACAGGGGCATCCGTGACCTGCTGCAGGAGTTTTTCCGCAAGCACGGCCTCAGCACTTCCGTGGCCGCCAATGGCGACGAGATGGAAACGCTGATGCGGCGCGGCAAGATCGATCTCGTCATTCTCGACGTCATGTTGCCGGGCCGTAGCGGGCTGGAACTCTGCCGCGACTTGCGCGCCCGGTACTCCACGCCCATCATCATGCTGACAGCCGTCACCGAAACGACCGACCGCGTCGTCGGGCTGGAAATGGGGGCCGACGATTATGTGCCGAAGCCGTTCGATCCACGCGAGCTTCTGGCGCGCATCCGCGCCGTGCTCAGGCGCCAAGGCATGTCGGATGAAAAGCGGGCGCCAACGCGGCAGGTCTACCGCTTCGCCGGCTGGACCATGGATTGCTCGCGCCGGCGGCTGCTGGCGCCGGGCGACGTGCGGGTGGAACTGACGGCCGCCGAATTCAACCTGCTGCACACTTTCGTGCGCTCGGCCCAGCGCGTGCTGACGCGCGACCAGCTCATCGAATTGTCGGGGGGCGAAGGCGGCGTCAATTACGACCGCTCGATCGACATTCTGGTCAGCCGCCTGCGGCGCAAGATGGAGGACGACCCGCGCACGCCGCAACTCATCGCGACGGTGCGCAGCGGCGGCTACCAGTTCCTGCCCGAGACCGCTTCGGAATGAGGCGCGTCCTGCCGCAGACCCTGCCCGGCTGGGTGCTGCTCATCGTCATCGCCGGCCTGCTCGCCAGCCAGGTGGCGACTTTGTTCATCGTCTCGCGCGAACGCACCGCCTCCAGCGACATCGTCGATTATTACCGGCTGAACGACCGCGCTTTCTCGCTGGTGCAACTCATGCACGCCGCGAGCCCGCAGGAGCGCCGGCAGATGGTGACCGGCATGGCCAATTCCAGCTATGCGCTGACCCTCTCCGACAAGTCGGCGGTGGCCTCTCCCATCGCGCAGAACGACCAGCTCGCCGAGCTTGAAGACATTCTGGTTGGCCGGCTGGCGAAATTCGGGATCACCGAAGCGCGTGTCCGGCATGACCGCGCTTCCGACAATGAAAGCTACAAGCACGCCAGGCCGGATTCCGACATTGGCGATGTCGAAAGGGAACTCATGGCCCTGACGGCCAATTTCGCCGAGAGCGGAACGCTGACGGCCTCGATCCGGTTCAGCGACGGGCAATGGCTCAACTTCACCAATCCGATCATCCCTCCCGGCCCGGTTTTCAGCCTCGAAAGCCTGCCGCTCTACATGGTGGTCGCCGGATTGGTCATCATCTCCTCGATCTGGTCGCTGCGCCGGCTCACCGCGCCCTACCGGGTGATGGAAACTGCCGTCCGGCGGCTCGGCGACGACCTGAAAAGCCCGCCGATCCCGGAAACAGGCAGCCGTGAAATCCAGGCGGCGGCACGCGCCATCAACACCATGCAGGCCAGATTGCGGGCCTATGTCGAGGACCGGGAGCATCTGGCGGCCGCGCTGGCGCACGATCTGCGCACGCCATTGACACGCATGCGCCTGCGCCTCGAACTGCTCGGCAATTCGAAACTGCGCAACGCGCTGGCGCACGATCTGGCCGATATCGAGGACATCGCGCGCTCTGTCGTCGATTTCGCCACCTTCGAGGTGACGGACGAAAGCAGCGAACGCATCGACTTCCTCTCATTGGTGGAAGCGATCGCGGACGGAATGGACAGCGTCCATCTCGACAGCAAGGGCACCGGCGCGCGCGAACTGATCTGCATCGCGCGGCCCGTGGCCCTGCGGCGCTGCGTGACCAATCTGGTGCAAAACGCCGTGACCTACGGCAAGGCGGCGCATCTCAGCCTGCGTCGGGACGCCGGCAAGGCGGTGTTGACCATACGTGACGAGGGGCCGGGCATCCCGCAGGCGCAACTCGATGCCGTGTTCAGCCCCTTCGTCCGCGTCGAGCGGTCCCGCAACCGCGAAACCGGCGGCCTCGGCCTCGGCCTCACCATTGCCCGCAACATCGCCCGCGCCGCCGGCGGCGACATCCGCCTTTCCAATCGTCCAGAAGGTGGATTGCAGGCTGACCTCAGCCTGCCGCTGGCGGGCTGAGCAGCCGACAAAAAACAGAGCCGGCATCCATCAAAAAAAACGCCCTATCGGCGCAGCACCGCGCTCAATACGTCGCGGATGCCGATGGCGCCGACAAAGCGCGACTGATCGTCGAACAGGGCGACGGGCGCCGTCTGCGAACGGTGCATCGCCAGCATGACAGCCTTCAGCGACGTGCCGGCCTTGGCCCAATAGACCTGATGCGCATCCTCCGGCAGCGTTTCGATCGGATCGCACGACGCCCAGATTGCCTGTTTGCCGTTGCGCTCGGCCGACGTCACCAAGCTGTTCCTGTCCAGCTTGAAACGTGTCGTATGGCGCCGGTCGAGCCACACCCATCCATCCTCGCCATGGTCGAGATCGCGCTTGTCGCGCATGACGTTCCACGCGGTGAGCACCGAAAGCGGATTCACATTGGCGATAAACTCGCGCACGTAATCGTTGGCGGGCGTCAGCACGATGTCTTCCGGCGCGCCGGTCTGCACGATGTGCCCGCCCTCCATGATGGTGATGTGGCTGCCGATCTTCAGCGCCTCTTCGAGATCGTGGCTGACGAAGATGATCGTCTTCTTCAGTTCCGCCTGCAATTGCAGCAATTCGTCCTGCAGCTTGGTACGGATCAGCGGATCGAGCGCCGAAAACGGCTCGTCCATCAAAAGGATCGGCGCATCGGTGGCGAAGGCGCGCGCCAAGCCGACGCGCTGCTGCATGCCGCCCGAAAGCTCGTGCGCGTATTTCTTGCCCCATTGCTCAAGGCCGACCAGCCGCAACTGCTTTTCCACCCGCGCCTTGCGCTCGGCTTCCGGCACATGCGCCAGTTCCAGCCCGAAGCCGACATTTTCCTCCACCGTGCGCCATGGCAGCAACGCGAATTGCTGGAAGACCATGGCCACCTGCTTCTGGCGGATGGACCGAAGCGTCGTCGCGTTACAGCCGGTAACGTCGACCATGCCCTCGCCCTGCTTGACCATGACATTGCCACGGGCCGGCACGTTAAGCAGGTTCACCGCGCGCAGAAGCGTAGATTTGCCGGAACCGGAAAGCCCCATCAGGACAGAGATTTCGCCCTCATTGACCGTCAGGTTGCAACCGGCACAGCCGAGAACCGCGCCCGTGCGGGCAAGAATGTCGGCGCGGCTGGCGCCTTCATCGATCATCTCCAGGGCGCGGGCCGTGTCGTCGCCGAAAACGATATCGACATTTTTGAACTCGACCGCAGCATTCATTGGTCGGCTCCCGTGCGCACGCGGCTCATACGGTCGAGGATGATGGCCAGGACCACGATCGCCAGTCCGGCTTCGAGGCCAAGCGGAATATTCACCGAATTCAGCGCCCTGACCACCGGCTTGCCGAGGCCGTTCGCGCCGATCAGCGCGGCGATGACGACCATCGACAGCGACAGCATGATGCACTGGGTCAGCCCGGCCATGATGGTCGGCAGCGCCGACGGCAGTTCCACCTTCCACAGCAATTGCCGTTTGGTCGCCCCAAACGCCTCGCCGGCTTCGATCATCGGCTTCGGCACCGACGTGATGCCGAGATAGGTCAGCCGGATCGGCGCGGGCGAGGCGAATATGATGGTGACGATCAGGCCCGGCGCCGCGCCGAGCCCGAACAGGATCAGGACCGGGATCAGATAGACGAAGGTCGGCATCGTCTGCATCAGGTCGAGCACCGGCTGGATATAGCGGTAGGACCGGGCGTTATGCGCGCTCCAGATGCCGATCGGCACACCGATGGCCATGGAGGCGGCAGCCGCCGCGACCACCAGGACCAGCGTCTCCACCGTTTCCTTCCACATGCCCTGATTGATGACGAAAAGAAGCCCGATCACCACGGTGAGCGCCAGTTTCCAGGATTTCTGCAGCCACCACGCCAGCGCGGCGATCAGCAGCACCAGAATGACCGGCGGCACCATCGTCAGAAGGTCGATGAGCGCTTCGAGAAACCAGGTCAGGCCCGCGGCGATGGAATTGAAGAACCAATTGAAATTGGTGGTCAGGAAGGTGAAGAACTCCTTGCCCCAATAGCCGATCGGTATCTTGAAGCTGGCGATCAGTGTCGAAACCGGATCCATGCCCCCACTCACTGGTTCAAAGCCTGACCCGAAAAGCCGCAGGCTATTCGGATAAGATCATGCGTTAAAACAAATGCCTGGAGCGCCGTGCGTTCAACTGAACGCACAAAGGACGCTCCAGCACCTTCAGGGAGCATCGGATAATCCGAAAACCGGCAACCACTTTTCGGTCCGATGCTCTAAGCGCCGTGCGTTCAACTGAACGCACAAAGGACGCTCCAACACTTTGACGGAGCATCGATAATCCGAGAACCGGCAACCACTTTCCGGTCCGATGCTCTGGAGCGGGATGGCGATTAATCGCACGTCATCCTGCCCTGCCGTCCCACCGTGCCGTTCATGGCACCTTTTTCTCCCTGAACAGGGAGAGGGGCGGATGAATTTCCGCCCCTTTCACTTTAATTCCCCAAACCGCGCGCTTACTTGGCGAACGCCGCCTGCACGGCCGCCAGGCCGTCCTTTCCGTCGAAGGTCGTCACGCCTTCCAGCCAGGGGCCGAGCGAATCGGGGTTCTTCTTCAACCATGCGGTGGCGGCAGCGTTGGGCTCGACGCCTCCATCCAGGATCTGTCCCATGATCTCGTTTTCCATCTTGAGCGAGAAGATGAGGTTTGTCAGGAACTTCCCGACATTCGGGCAATCTGTGGTGTAGCCGGCGCGCACATTGGTGTGCACGGTGGCGCCGCCATAGTTGGGGCCGAATACGTCGTCACCGCCGGACAGATATTTCATGTCGATGGTGGAGTTCATCGGATGCGGCTCCCAACCGAGGAAGACCACGTCCTGCTTGGACGGAACCGCCCTGCGCACAGCCGACAGCATGCCGGCCTCGGAGCTTTCAACCAGTTCGAAGTCGCCGAGATCGAACTTGTTGTTCTTGATCATGTCGAGGATCAGGCGATTGCCGTCATTGCCGGCTTCGATGCCATAGATCTTGCCGTCGAGCTTGTCCTTGAACTTGGCGATATCCTGAAAACTCTTGAGCCCCTCGTCATAGGTGTAGGTCGGCACGGCCAATGTATATTTGGCGCCTTCGAGGTTGGTGACGAGGTCTTCCACCGACTTGTCCTCGAGATAAGGCTTGATGTCGGCTTCCATGGTCGGCATCCAGTTGCCGAGGAAAACATCGATGTTCTTGGACTTGAGCGAGGCATAGGTGACGGGCACCGAAAGTACCTGCACGTCCGGCTCATAGCCCAACGCGGTCAGGATCACCGACGCCGTGGCCGTGGTCGAGGTGATGTCCGTCCAGCCGACATCGGAGAAATGCACCGCCTTGCAGCTTTCCGGTTCCGCGGCATAGGCCGCGCTCATGGAAAGCGTGACCGCCAGGCCGAGGCCGGCGACAAAGGACTTCATACGCGACATGGACGTTCTCCCATTGGGTTATTGGCCAAACGGATCTGATGGTCCGCTTTTTTTGCAACCAAACACCATTCTCTTGGAGTTTCAAGCCGCAAGCCTTCGTGAAAGGCGTCGCCGCCTGACCTATCGGCGACATCTCGGGCTTTTTAGCCGCATGAGCTTGTGCCCAAATCCCTTTCAGCGCGCGGGAAAACAAAAGCCCTGCCGTCCTGCGACGGCGGGGCTTTTGGCCGGTTAACGCCAACCGGTTCAAACAAGCATGTTCAGCAATGACCCATGCGAATTGCCAACGTCATGGTGTTCTTCGGTCTCGAAATGCGCCTGGCCGACGAAGTCGACCTTGGGGACGATCACACCGAGAAGGCTGGAGCCCAGATCAAGCACATCGCTCACGCCCGCCAGGCCGCCCGCATCGTCGGATGCCGCAGCCATATCGGTTGCATGAGACGCGCCGGCATCGGCCACGCCTGAGTCGTTTCCATACGACATATCGGAGGCTGCCGCCGGAACTGTGTCGGCATCGCTCGACACTTCGGATGCGAGTTGAACAGGCGCCGGATCGTTTGCGCCATCGCCTCCCAACCCCAGTAATCCTCCCACCAGTCCGGTGACGTCATGCACGACATCTCCCACTGCGTCTGCCGCATCGGACACCACAGTGCCCACCGCGCCGGTCACATCGGACACGGCACCGGCGGCGGTTTGCACAATAGATACGGCATCGTTCGCAATATCGGTCACCGCTTCAACAGGCGAACCATCCGCGGCATCCCCGGACCCTAGGACACCCGCCAGAAGATCGGTAGCGCCATGCACGGCATCTCCCACCGCATCAGTCACACCATCCACGACACCTACGGCGGCATCCGCCACATCGGATACGGCATCGAATGTGGCATCTACGATTGTCGCATCACTTCCCGCATGGTCTCCGGAGCCCAGCACACCTGCCAACAGATCGGTGGCGCCGTCCAGAGCACCGCCTACGGCACCCGTCACACCAGACAGCAGGCCGCCATCGTCCTGCCCACCACCCAAAAGATCATCCACGGTCGAGACGAGATTGGGAACAAGACCGTCGTCTCCGACCAGAATATCCGTTACCGGGGTCAGTACACCATCGAGCGTACCGGTTACGCCGGACAGCAACCCGCCGTCCTGTCCGCCGCCCAAAAGACCATCCACGGTCGCGACGAGATCAGAAACAAGGCCATCCTCGCCAATCAGCGAGCCGACGATGGGATCGAGCACCGGCGAAAGTCCACCCAGCACCGGCGAAAGAAGCCCGTCGCCATCCGGTCCGCCGTCCAGCAGGCCGAGAACGGGTTCCAGAACTCCCGTAACGGTTCCACCGATGCCATCCAGCATCCCGCCGACAAGCTCCCCCGCTCCATCACCGCCCGTTTGACCGCCGAGATGGTCCGTGGAGGGTATTACGGAAGAGCCGGAACCGGCGGCCTCCGACGGCAACGAGGCGGTATGCATGAAATCTATGCCGCCAGCCGCATCCGCCGAAACCGAGCCAGGCTCGCCGCCGTCCTGCGCGGCGGCCTGCACCGGCGCATCCGCATTGGCCGGCGCGGCAGGGCCGTTCACATGAATCTGCGCCTGCGCATTCACGTCGAGCGTATGGGCCGCAGCCTGCTGATGGGCGCCCAGATGCAGGTCGGACGTGGCCGCATGCTCCTGCTGGGCGGCCATGGCGGCCGAACCGTGATCGTCGGCACTATCCGCTCCCGATTGGGCGCTTTCCTCATTAGCCTGCGCCGCATGCGCCTGTTCGTTTTGCAGAAGTTCGATCCCCAGGCCGATGGCCCCGGCAACGATGCTGAACGTGAACGTTCCGTCGGAGCGGGTGTTTGCCCGTTCGATCTCAGCTTTAAGGTCAAGCTGCTCGTTCTTCTGTGAAACGCTTACTTTGCTCTTTGCCGCAGACATGGCCGTTTCCTCACTTTTCGCGAAATGCCAATCCAATTTCATCAAGCAGCGGCCCCAGCAGATAGGAGGCAAGCGTCCTCGATTGGGTCGCGACCACCACTTCCGCCGGCATGCCCGCCTGCAAACCGACTTTCGATTTCTTGACGTCCTCGGGGTCCAGCTTGACGCGCACCGAGAAATAACTCGCGCCGGATGCCGGGTCGGTAATCTTGTCCGCCGAAACGGAAATCACGGTGCCCGTCAATTGCGGCCGCACGGTCCGCGGCACACCTGAAAGACGCACATCCGCGGTAAAGCCGGGCTGGACGTCGTTGATGTCGTACAAGGGCAGGCGCGCCTCGACGATCATCGGGTCGTCCGCCGGCACGATGTCCATCAGCCGGGCGCCGGCCTGCACCACGCCACCCTCGGTGAATATGGACAGCCCGACGATCGCGCCGCCCATCGGGGCACGGATGACCGTCCTGTTCAATACGTCCTGTGCGGCTTCGAATCTCGGAAGGGCTTCGGCGAGCGACGATTGCGTGGTGCGCAACTGCTTGGTGATGTCCATCACGCGGTCGCGCTCCTGCTTCGCAACCGACAGTTCGGCTTCCCCGATCGCCTGCTCGGCTTCGGCGAGATCGGCCACCCTCGAACCCCTGTCGGCCAGCATCTTCGCCGCCATCCGCTCGAGCGCCAGAACCCGCGTCTTGGGGCCGTATCCGGAGGACAGGAGCTTGCGCGCGCCCTTCAACTCCTCCTCGACGGAGTCGTGCTGGCGTGTGAGCCCCAGAATCTGGGCCTTGAGCCCGGCGATCTTCTCCTTCAACTGCGCGACCTTCGAGGTCAGGATTCCGGTTTCGGCTTCATATTGGCGGGAGCGGGCCAACATCACCGCCTGCTCATTGGCAATCGCCTGGCTCATGCCGGCACGTTGCTGGTTTTCCTCGCCGAACGCTTCGAGCGGCGCCGGCCCGGTTCCGTCGCGCTCGCAAATCAGCCGTTCCTGCTGCGCCAGCAGGGCGACGACCTCCGCATTGGCGACATCGAGCTTGGCCCGCGCCTCGGTGTCGTCGAGCTTGAGCAGGACCTGGCCCTGCTCGACATGCTGCCCTTCGTTGACGAGTATCTCGTTGACGACGCCGCCATAGGGATGCTGGACCGATTGCCGCTGCGCTTCGACCTGCAGGCTGCCCTCGGCGATGGCGGCGCTCGACAAGGGCGCTGCGTAGCCCCAGACGACGAACATGAGCACGAAGCCCAGCACAGCCGCGAGCCCCCAAAGCGCCGGCCGCGCCGGGTCATTGTAGCTCAGCCCACCGATCGAGATACGCTGGGCCAAGGTACTCATGCCTGCCCCCCTGCGCGGATCATCAGCCGCCCGATTTCCTCGCGCGACCCGATCCGCTCGACCGCCCCCGACCTCAGGACCAGGACGGTATCCACAACGCGCAGAATGGCCGGCTGGTGCGTGATGACGATAATCGTCGTCCCCTGCGCCTTCATCACCATCAGGGCCTGGCTGAGCGCACTTTCGCCGGTCACGTCGAGATGGGCGTTCGGCTCGTCCAGAACCAAAAGCTTAGGTCTGCCCAGCAGGGCGCGCGCCAGGCCGATGCGCTGCCGCTGCCCTCCGGACAAGCCGAAACCGCCCGGACCCAGCATCGTGTCGTACTGCTTCGGCAAGCCCAGCACCATGTCGTGAATGCCCGCCAGCGTGGCCGCCCTGATCACCTGTTCGATGGGCGCTTCCGTAAACCGCGAGATGTTTTCCCGCACGGTACCGGCAAAAAGCCCGACATCCTGCGGCAGATAACCGGTGATCTGTCCGAACTCCTTGGGATCCCAGTGCGCGTAGTTGAGGCCGCCAAACCAGAGTTCGCCATCCGAGGGCTTCAAGGCCCCGATCATCAGTTTCGCAAGCGTGCTCTTGCCGGACCCGCTCGGGCCGACGATGCCCAGCGCCTCGCCTTCGGCCAGCTTGAAGGAAATATCGGAGAGAATGGATTTGTTGCGTTGGGCCGCCTGATAGGTCAGGCCCTTCACATCGAGCGCGGTCTGCGTGACCGGAACGATGGTCTTGAAATCCGGCGCCGGATTCTCCTCAAGGATATCGCGAACCCGCTTGTAGCCGGCCCTCGCGGCGCCGGCCTGCTTCCATGCCGCGACCGACTGCTCGACCGGCACCAATGCGCGGCCCATCACGATGCTTGCCGCGAAGATGGTTGCCGGGCTCAGCTCGTGATAGATCGCCAGCCAGGCGCCCGCCCCCAGCATGAGCGACTGCAGAAGAATACGGGCAAAGCGGATGCCGGCCGAGATCATGGCGTTGCGGTCGCTGGCGAACGCCTGCTGCCGCAGCATGCCGACCCTGCTGCCCTGCCAATGCTGCTCCACGGCCTGCTGCATGCCCATCGCACTGATGACGTCGGCATGCTGCATGATGTTTTCAGTGAAAACGAAGGATTTCCGCGCCGCCGCCTGGGCCTCCTCCATCGGCTGCCTGGTCATGCGCTCGTTGACGAACGCCAGCCCCAGAAGCAGGGCAGCCCCGACGGTCGCCACGAGACCCAGTATCGGATGAATGAAATAAAGCAGCCCGAGATAAAGCGGAATCCAGGGCATGTCGAAAGCGAAGTAGATGCCCGGTCCGGTGATGAAAGTACGAAAATCATCCAGTTCGCGCAGCGGCTGTGCGCCTTGCGAATAACCCTGCCGCGACGATTTCTGGATCAATGCGGAAAAAACCCGGCCGGCCAGCTTCTGGTCCAGAAGGATGCCGCAGCGGATGAGAATCTGCGCCCGCACCATGTCGAGAACCGCCATGACGAACAGCGCCGCCGCAAGAATGACGGTCAGCATGGCCAGCGTCGTGACATTCTCGCTGAGAAGCACGCGGTTATAGACCTGCATCAGGTATATCGGCGAACTCAGATAAAGAAGATTGATCGCGCTGGAAAAGGCTCCGGAAATTATGAAATAGGTCCGCAGCGTGCGCAACGCAGATGCAATTTCGTTGCCGGATTCCTTTTCGGCAAGCCCAAAAGCAACGGAAGCATCAGCTAAAGCCATCCTAACAGCCACCCGCCTTGCTGTTGCCAGGAATTATTCAGGGGAACAGCGTGAGCCGTCCCCCTGAATTTTCAGTTACTTTGCTTAGAGCAGACCACCGAGCAGCCCGCCGTCACCGAGCAGATCGGGAAGCTGCGTGCCGAGAAGCTGCAGGTCGATCGGATGATCGGGATCAGCAAGAATCGTACCGGTCAGGATCGGGCTGAGGCCATCCGGTCCGGCATCCAAGACCAGCAGGTTGCCGGCGCCATAGGAACCGCTGAGCAGGTCCGCGTCCAACAGGCTGTGCCCGTTGATCTCCGGCAATATCCCGATACCGATTGCACTGTCCTGCATATCGGCGCGAGGCGCCGAATCGAGATCGAGATCGATCAGAGGATTGCCGTGGCCGGGACTATCCGGCGTGTTGAGAACGCTGCCGGTGTCGATCAGCGTATCCCCATGGCTGCCGAGAAGGCCGTTGTCCTCATCGCCGAGGACGCCGCCAAGGATGTCGCCGACGCCGCCGAGAGCGCCATCGGCAAGACCACCGGTTACGCCGCCGAGAAGACCGCCTTCGCCACCGAGAACGCCGCCCAGCAGGCCGCCATCTTCGCCGCCAAGAACACCGCCGAGAAGGCCACCGACCAAGCCGCCATCCTCGCCACCGAGAACGCCACCCAGAAGACCGCCGCCCTCACCACCGAGGACGCCACCCAGCAGGCCACCATCTTCGCCGCCAAGAACACCGCCGAGAAGGCCACCGACCAGGCCGCCATCCTCGCCACCGAGAACGCCACCCAGAAGGCCACCGCCCTCGCCGCCAAGAACACCGCCTACGACGCCGTCGACCAGGCCGCCATCCTCACCACCGAGAACACCTCCCAGGAGACCGCCGTCGTCGCCGCCACCTCCCAGGATACCTGTGAGACTTCCTAACAATGACATGTCCAAGCTCCATTCCTCATGAGAATCTACGATAGGTATGCTATCACCCTTATGATGGGCTTGAAACATCAATTGTACTAAAGATTAACATTCGTATAAATCTATTCCATCAATTTTGATTAAAATTCGGCGCTCATAGCTCTCAATTTCAAACATTACATTTTACAATATTAGGTTTCTATAATATTAAATATTAGACAGATATTGAGCAGCGCGTGGGAATACACATATTTCATAAGGTGCCGCATTGCGGCCTCATTCTCGACCGCGCAATGCCTAATTTCGTACCGGAACCTTTCAGCCCGCGGGGGCATTGGGCCGGCACGAAACGGCGGTCGCAGCCGCAGCGCCTTCGTGGACAGGTCGAATCGGAATTCGGCGACGACGTCGAATGCTGAAGCCATGCAATCCACTGAAAAGACGAAGGAAAACCGTCAAGACGTGCAATATGTGCAGCCAGAGCCTATATGAACGCCCATGCGAAGGGCGCTTTACGTCACGACGCCGATTGAAATCTCCAACGAAAAGAAGGAAGAGCATTGCAGGTTCTCGTACGCGACAACAATATCGACCAGGCACTGAGAGTGCTGAAGAAAAAGATGCAGCGTGAGGGCGTTTTTCGCGAAATGAAAGCGCGCCGCTCCTATGAAAAACCATCCGAGAAGCGCGGCCGCGAAAAGGCCGAAGCCATTCGGCGCTCCCGCAAGGCGGCACGCAAGCTGGCCATTCGCGAAGGTCTGATCGCCGGCCCGCCCAAGAAGCCGCGCCCCGACGCCCGCAGCACCCCCCGCCCCCAGGCCTGAGTTCTACACCCGGTCTTGCCGGAGCGTCAGCGGCTTCATGTTGCCGGCGCTCCCAAAAGCCCTTATCTGATGCCGCACAGGGCGTAGCGCCCCTCTCTTTATGGCCAGAAAGGGTGAGATAGCATGCACGATCCGATCGTGACCTTCGTCGCCCGCCTGTTCCAATGGCTTGGCCGCGGCATCGGCTTTGCTTTCGGCATCGTGCTTTGGCCGTTTATGCGCTTCGGACGCTGGCTTTCCGGGCGCGGCTTGCTGTTGAAGACGGGCTTCGGCGCGCTCGCGATCGTCCTCCTCTGCCTTTACGGCTATTTCTTCTACGTCACCCAATGGTGGACGAATTTCAATCCGGACTATCCGGTCGCATGGATAAATGCGGCTGACACCACGGCTGCCGGCGATCCCGTGCAGCCGGCACCGGAAGCGCAGGCGCCCACCAATGAGGTGACTGCCGCAGCCAGTTGCAAACCATCGGCGATTGCCGCGGTCTCTGCCGACCTGGTCGATTTCAACGTCAACCAGAATGCATGGATTTCGTCCATGCTGGTCTCCAAACTCGGTCTTTTCGGGATAGATTGGCGCAGAACCCCGTTCTTCGACAACAAGGCCGCTTTCCAGCTCGGCATCAATCAGGTGATGCGGCGCACCACCACCGAACTGGTCGACACGCTCGGCCGCGTACGCGGCACCTCCCAGATCGACCAGAACCTGCAGGACGCCCGCACGGCGCTGGCCTGGAACGAGGACGCCTGGTATATCGGCTGGCGCGGCCCGACGCGCCCGACGCCGAGCGTCTATCGCGACGCCATCCGCAAATTGCGCGCCTTCAACGCCAGCCTGGAAAAATGCCAGGCGACATTCGATGCGCGCGCCGACAATCTCATGCAGTTCCTCGACCGCATCGCCAGCGACATCGGCTCCACGTCGGATATTCTGCGCGCCCGCATCGAGGCCTCCAATGCCGGCTGGTTCGACATGCGCGCCGACGACCGCTTCTGGTTCGCCTATGGGCAGCTTTATGCCTATTACGGAATTCTGGTCGCCACACGCTCCGATTTCGCCGCCGTCATCGCCGAGCGCAATCTGACGACGCTATGGACGCGCATGCAAAAACAGTTGCGCAACTCGCTCGACGTTCAGCCATGGATCATCTCGAACGGCAGCGAGTCGAGCTCGTTCTTCCCTTCGCATCTGGCCACCATGGGTTTCAGCCTGTTGCAGGTGCGCTCCAACATCGTCGAGATCAGGTCGGTGCTCGACCGCTGACAAACGGGCCGGGCCGGGCCTGTCGCATTTCGCGCATTACGCGCCTGTTTTGAGACGGCCAAGAGCCCTCTGCGGCGTTTCTATGCACCCCTTTCGAGCGAAGGTCGCTCAAACGGAACCATAATGGGGAGCCTCCATGGCGGAATTCAAGAGCGACATCGAGATAGCGCGCGCAGCGAAGAAGAAGCCGATCCAGGAGATTGGGGCGAAGATCGGGATATCGGACGAGCATTTGCTGCCTTACGGACACGACAAGGCGAAGGTTTCGGCTGATTTCATCAGATCGGTGCAGGGCAAGCCGGATGGCAAGCTGATCCTTGTGACGGCGATCAACCCGACGCCTGCGGGCGAGGGCAAGACGACGACGACGGTTGGGCTTGGCGACGGGCTGAACCGGATCGGCAAGAAGGCCGTGATCTGCATTCGCGAGGCCTCGCTCGGGCCGAACTTCGGCATGAAGGGCGGTGCGGCCGGCGGCGGCTATGCCCAGGTCGTGCCAATGGACGACATGAATTTGCACTTCACCGGCGACTTCCACGCCATCACCTCGGCCCACAACCTGCTTTCGGCGCTGCTCGACAACCACATCTATTGGGGCAACGAGCTTGGCATCGACACGCGCCGGGTGACGTGGCGGCGGGTGATGGACATGAACGACCGGGCGCTGCGCCAGATCGTGTGCTCGCTGGGCGGGGTGGCCAACGGCTATCCGCGCGAGGCCGGCTTCGACATCACGGTTGCCTCCGAAGTGATGGCGATCCTGTGCCTGTCGCGCGATTTGAAGGATCTGGAAAAGCGGCTCGGCGACATCATCGTGGCCTATCGGCGCGACAAGACGCCGGTGTTCGCGCGTGACCTCAAGGCGCCGGGCGCGATGGCGGTTCTGCTCAAGGACGCGCTTCAGCCGAACCTTGTGCAGACGCTGGAGAACAACCCGGCCTTCGTGCATGGCGGCCCGTTCGCCAATATCGCCCATGGCTGCAACTCGGTGATGGCCACGACCACGGCGCTGAAGCTTGGCGAATATGTGGTGACGGAGGCCGGCTTCGGCGCCGACCTGGGTGCGGAGAAGTTTTTTGACATCAAGTGCCGCAAGGCGGGGCTGAAGCCGGCGGCGGCGGTCATCGTGGCGACGGTTCGCGCCATGAAGATGAATGGCGGGGTCAAGAAGGACGATCTGGGTGCGGAGAATGTCGAGGCGGTGAAGAAGGGCTGCCCGAACCTTGGCCGCCATATCGAGAACGTGCACGAGTTCGGCGTGCCCGTGGTGGTGGCGATCAACCACTTCCATTCCGACACCGATGCCGAGATCAAGGCGCTGCAGGATTACGTCAAGACGCTCAATGCCGACGCGATCGTGTGCAGGCACTGGGCCAATGGCTCGGCGGGCGCCGAAGATCTGGCCAAGAAGGTTGTGCAGCTTGCCGAGTCGGGTGCTTCGCAGTTTTCGCCGCTTTATCCGGACGATCTGGGCCTGTTCGACAAGATCGACACCATCGTCAAGCGCGTCTATCGCGGCGAAGGCGCGATTGCCGACAAGAGCGTGCGCGACCAGTTGCACCAGTGGGAAAAGCAGGGTTACGGCAATCTGCCGATCTGCATGGCCAAGACGCAATATTCGTTCTCGACCGACCCGAACCTGCGCGGCGCGCCGACCGGCCATGTGGTGCCGGTGCGCGAGGTGCGGCTTTCGGCGGGTGCCGGCTTCGTGGTGGCGATCTGCGGCGAGATCATGACCATGCCGGGCCTGCCCTCGAAGCCGTCGTCGGAAAACATCCGCCTCAACGCCGACGGCCAGATCGAAGGCCTGAGCTGAGCGGCAAAGGTTCTGCAGATCCGGCGATGGGTCAAATCCCAACAATCGGATTGCAACAATAGACCCAACAATAGCGAAAGGCGCCAATCGGCGCCTTTCCTGCTTTGGCACCCAGTTTTCTGGGCGTTGCCCCTCGATTTTCGGCCCTTCACGCGCCATCAAGGCACCACGCCACATCAGGGAGCCAACAATTGAACAAAACAATCGAACGCATCACAGGCGATAC
>NZ_MDET01000003.1 GCF_002075885.1 Manganibacter manganicus | reverse complement strand
AGCCCTCATGGTGAGGTGCGCAGCGAAGCGGAGCCTCGAACCACGAGGGCGGCTCCAGTTCGCGTGGATGGAAATTTGTCGTCTGCCGCAGCCGATAAGAATAGATCCGTTGCCAATCAGGCGCTTGCCCCGTTAACGACGATTTTCTTCTCCCGCTTTATCCACACCCGCCATCCTTCCCGCATAATCCGTCTCAGCAGCTTGCCAGCGGGAACGGGTGTGCACACTCGAGCATCCAGGCAAGTGTGGCGCCGGGTGCGTTATCCGTAACAGTGAACGGAACCGCCCGGCCCGAACCGGACCTGAGATGCTCGCGCCCGCAAATGGGCGATGGGCCGGGAAAGGCAAGGGTAGAAACGCCGGCGGGCGCGGACAACCGTGCCATATAATTGAACTTAGGAGGTACGGCCCCGCGCCCGCTTCCCGACCTTTCACCTCGAAAGGTCCGTTCTTTGAAATGGCCAGGGCCGAAGGCAGCGTGGCAGCGGTGAAACGCGCCAAATTTCTGGTCCACAAGACAATCTTGGCGCCGCCATTGCGGGTCTGGCTTTGACAGGGTAGTGCCGGACCTCGAAAGTGAGCCGGTTAATCGTGAAAACCTTCCATATCCCATATGGCATGCGGCCCTGGCCCGTCGGGCCGCTCTCCGGCAAGGGAATGATGTGGTCATGACGCCTTTGGTGTTCATCGCCGTGCTGGCCGCGGCCATCATGCATGCATCGTGGAACGCGCTGATCAAGATCAGGACCGATCGCTTTGCCTCGATCACGCTCACCACGCTCGGCATGACCGTCTGTTCTTTGCCGGTGCTGCCTTTCGTGCCCATGCCGGGCCTGGCTGCCTGGCCATGGATCATCGCCTCGCTCGTTATTCACATTGGCTACCGGCTCTATCTGGTGCGCGCCTATGAGGTGGGCGACATGGCCCAGACCTATCCGCTGGCGCGCGGCACCGCGCCACTGCTCACCACGGTGGGCGGCATCGTGCTGGTGGCGGAGGTGCCGGCGCCGCTGGCGCTTGTCGGCATCCTGCTGCTTTCGGCGGGCACATTCCTGATGTCACTGCGCGGCGGGGGAGATATCGGCAAGCTGAACGGCAAGGCCGTGTCCTACGCACTGCTCACCTCGCTGTTCATAGCAAGCTATACGCTTTGCGACGGCATCGGCGCGCGCCTTGCCAGCACGCCGGTCAGCTATGCGGCGTGGATGTTCGTATGCGACGGTCTGTTCGCCACCACGATCGGTTTCGCCTATCGTGGCCGGCGGCTGATGACCACGCTGGCGAAGGAATGGCAGGTCGGTTTCGTTACCGGGTTCTTGAGCGCCGCCGCCTACGGCATCGTCATGTGGGCGATGACGAAGGCGCCCATCGCCACGGTCGCCTCGTTGCGCGAGACTTCCATCCTGTTCGCCATGGCGATCTCGGTCTTCGCGCTCGGCGAAAAAATGACCGGCTGGCGCGGTGCGGCGGCGCTCTCCATCGTCGTCGGCATGATCGCGCTGAGGATGAGCTGACCTTCAGGCCGCGCGATTGCCCGAAAAGACCGCCGGCGGCAGCGGCTCGCGACCAAGGATGATGTCGGCGCCCTTTTCGCCCACCATGATGGTCGGTGCATTGGTGTTGGACGACGGCACGCGCGGCATCACCGAGGCATCGCAAACGCGCAAGGCGTCGATGCCGCGCACCTTCAGTTCGGGCGTTACCACCGCGTCCTCGCCATGGCCCATGCGGCAGGTGCCGACCGGATGATGATCGGTCTTGGCCGAACGGCAGGCGTAGTCGAACAACTCGTCGTCGGTGTCTAACCGCTCGCCCGGCAGCACCTCGCGCAGCACATAGGGTTTCAGCGCCTGCTGGCGCATGATCTCGCGGGCAAGGCGCAGCCCCTTGATCGCCATTGCCTTGTCATGCGGATCGGCCCAGTAATTCGGGTCGATCAGCGGCATGGCGGCAGGGTCGGCGCTGGCCAACCGCACCGTGCCGCGTGAGCGCGGCCTGAGATAGGCGGAGTTGAGCGTGACACCGGGATTGTTCAGCTTCTCCACGCCGGCCTCGATGCCGGAGCCGAGACCGAGATGGAATTGGATATCCGGCGAGGCGGCGGTCGGATCGGCATACCAGAAGCCGCCGGTCTCGAACAGCGAGGAGGCTGCCGGCCCCTTTTTCAGCAGCAGATACTGGAGGCCGGCCCAGGCGGTGCGGTGCAGTTTTGCGTAATTGTCGTAGGTGTGATCGCCGGTGCATTCGCAGATCACGAACAGGTCGAGATGGTCCTGCATGTTGGAGCCGACGCCGGGCAGGTCGTGGACCGGGGCGATGCCGACCGACTTCAGATGATCGGCGGGGCCGATACCGGATTGCATCAGCAGCTTCGGCGAGCCGATGGTGCCGGAGGAAACGATGATTTCGCGCTCGGCATGCAGGATTTGCGGACGGCTGCCTGGCTTGTCCACGATCTCGACGCCGACGGCACGGCCGTTTTCCACGACAACGCGCGTGACCATAATACCGGTTTTCACCGTGAGATTTTTCCGGTCGCGGATCGGCTTCAGATAGGCGACGGAGGCCGACGAGCGGCGGGCGTCCTTCTGGGTCAACTGGTAATAGCCGACGCCTTCCTGGCTCGCGCCGTTGAAATCCGGGTTGAAGGGAATGCCCAATTGCTGGGCCGCGCGGAAATAAGCCTCGCAGATCGGCAGCGGCGCGATCGGGTTGGAGACACCGAGCGGGCCGGCGTCACCGTGATAGTCGTTGGAAAAACGCTGGTTGTCTTCGGCGCGCTTGAAATAGGGCAGCACGTCGCGATAACCCCAGCCGGCAAGCCCTTCCTCGTGTTCCCAGGCGTCGTAATCGCGGGCATTGCCGCGCGTGTAGATCTGCGCGTTGATGGAGGAACCGCCGCCCAGTACCTTGGCCTGCGTGTACCAGAAGACGCGGTCGTTCATGTGTTTCTGCGGCACGGTGGACCAGCCCCAGGAGGCGATGCCCTTGGTCATCTTGGCAAAGCCGGCGGGCATGTGGATCAGCGGATGCCAGTCCTTGCCGCCGGCCTCCAGCAGCAGCACCTTGTTGGCGGGATCTTCGGAAAGCCGGTTGGCCAGCACGCAGCCGGCTGGTCCGGCGCCGACAATGATGAAATCGGTCATGATCTTGCTCATAGTCTGGGCACGGAAAGTGCGCCGTCGAGATTGACGATCGAGCCGGTGGCGAAGCCGAGTTTGCCGGAAGCGAGGGCAGCCACCGCCGCGCCGATATCGGCCGGCTCGCCCCAGCGTCTTGCCGGCACCAGCCCGCTTTCGATCAGGGCGTCGTATTTGTGCGCGACCCCGGCGGTCATGTCGGTTCGAACGATGCCGGGGCGGACCTCGAACACGCCGATGTTTTCGGGTGCAAGCCGCAACGCCAGATTCTTCACCCACATGGAAAGGCCGGCCTTGGAAACGCAGTAGTCGGGCCGCTCCGGTGACGCCATTTCGGCGCTGACCGAGGTGATGGTGACGACCGACTTCGGGTGGTCGGTGGGCGTTGCCAGCATCGCCTTGGCAACGGATTGGCTGAGAAAGACCGTGCCGCGCAGGTTGACCGAAACGATCCGGTCGAAATTCTCCGGCTTCAGGTCCAGCAGATCGCCGCGCTCTACTGCGCCGATACCGGCATTGTTGACGAGGCAATCGATGCGGCCGAATTTTTCCAGCGCGGCGGCAACCAGCCGCTCATGTGTCGCCAGATCGGCGATATCGCAGGAGGCGTAGCCGAAGGCGGCGCCACGCTTTTCGATACGGGCATGCAAACCTTCGGCTGGCGGTGTGGCCAGATCGGCAAGAAGAATATCGAAGCCGGCTTCGGCCAGAGCCTCGGCGCAGGCAAGGCCGATGCCGCGCGCTCCGCCAGTGACTATGGCGACGGGGCGGGTCATGAGCTGAGTTCCGTCTTGCGAATATGATCGGCAACCCGCAGCGCCTGCGCGGCGATGGTCAATGCCGGATTGACGGCAGCTGAGGTCGGTAGGAAACCGCCATCGACGACAAACAGGTTCTGGTGGTCGAACGACCGGCACCAGGGATCGAGCGGCGCGGCTGCCGGGTCGCTGCCCATGCGCACTGTGCCGCACTGGTGCGAGGGCGTGCGCTTGTCGAATGGCCGTGACAGCACGATCGGGTAGCCGCAGGCGCGGAAATTCTCGCGCATGACTTTGGTTAGGCCGGCCAGCGCCTCCATGTTGGAGCGGTGCCATTGCAGCACGATGCCCTTGCCATCGACCATGACGCGGCTTTCAGGATCGGGCAGATCCTCGCACATCAGATACCAGTCGATGGCGTGGCCGGCCATGAAATCGGTGGCGAATTTCGGTGCCCAGTTCACATTGGCCTTGAGGATGTTGCCGTCGATCTTGCCGAGTAGCTGGACATTGCCGAGTGGCCTGCCGCCCTTGCCGTCGGAAAGGTAGTAGTCGTTCAGCATCAGGGTTTTCTGATAGACGCTGTCGTTGCGCCGGCGGGGGTCGATGGCCAGCATCGCGCTGGAATTGTGATTCATGAAATTGCGGCCGACATGATCGGACGAGTTGGCAAGGCCTTTGCCGGCAGGGGAGGGCGAGCGCAGCAGGATCGCGGCGGAATTGATGGCACCGGCGGAGAGGATGACCAGTCGGGGTGTGACGACCTTCAATTCATTACCCTGCCGGTAATGAATCGCGACGATGGCACTGCCATCCGGCGACACCTCCAGATGCTCGACATAAGCGCCGGTTTCAAGCCGGATGTTTTTGTCGACAAGAGCTGCCGTCAGCGGGCCGCTCTGGGCATCGACCTTGCCTTCGCCGGTATTGGGAAAGGCGTCCCACGGCGTCTTGCCGTCCTTCAGCCAGGCGTCTATGTCGACACCAAGCGGCAGCGAGGCGGGATGCAGGCCGAGGTCTTGCAGTTCGGAGCGGGCACGCGCGATGGCAGGTTCGTCCGGTACCGGATCGAAAGGGTAGGGGGTCGAGTGGAAAGGCTCGGTCGGGTCGTCGCCCAGCGCACCGCGCACCCGGAAAAGCTGCTCGGCCCTAGAGTACCATGGCTCCAGTTCTTCGTAGGGAAAGGGCCAAGCGGGAGAGAGCCCGCCGAAATGCTCCAGTTCGGCGAAATCTTCCCTACGGTAGCGGATCAGTACCGCGCCGTAGAATTTTGAATTGCCGCCGACGTAGTAGTAGTTGCCGGGATTGAAGGGCTGGCCGCCGGCCTCACGCCAAAACTCCTTTGGACGGTAGTGGCCGTCCACGAAAATCGCGCGGCTGTCGCGGGCATGCGGCGTTACCGGCAAAGGTTCGCCGCGTTCCAGGATCAGGATGTTGGCACCGCTTCCGGCCAGACCGGCAGCAATCGTGGCGCCGCCAATGCCGGAGCCGATGATGACGATATCCGGGGAGGTCATGGCTGGTTCAGGCGATCCGCATTTCCGTCGCGGGATCGAAGAACACCGCCTTGGTCAGGTTGAAGGCAAGCGGCGCCACGGTTCCCGGCTGGACATGGGCGTCGGCGCGCAGACGCGCGACCACGCCCTTGCCGCCGAGATTGGTGACGGCAAAGGTGTCCGAGCCGGCCGGTTCCACAACTTCGATATGGCAGTCCGCGGTGGCGACGGCAGTGGCGTCACGGTCGGCACTGTCGGGGTCGGTCAGGGCCTCGGGGCGGATACCAAACGTCACCGGCTTGCCGCGATAGGGCGAAAGCGCGTCCGATGCCTTGCCAAGCGGCAGCGAGATCGGCTTTTCGCCGTCGCGCGCCAGTTCCACGGTTGCGCCCTTGCCGTTTATGCCGATGGTGGCGGGGATGAGGTTCATCGCCGGCGAGCCCATGAAATCGGCGACGAAGATATTGGTCGGGTTGTTGTAGATTTCGGCTGGCGTGCCGTACTGCTGCAAGGTGCCGTCCTTGAGCACCGCGATCCTGGTGGCTAGCGTCATCGCCTCGATCTGGTCGTGCGTGACGTAGACGATTGTCGTGCCCATGCGCTGATGCAGCCGCTTGATTTCGGTGCGCATGTCGATCCTGAGCTTGGCATCGAGGTTGGAGAGCGGCTCGTCGAAGAGGAACACCTGCGGCTTGCGCACCAATGCGCGGCCCATGGCAACGCGCTGGCGCTGGCCGCCGGAAAGCTGGCTCGGCTTGCGGTCCAGCAGATGGTCGATCTGCAGCAGGCCGGCGACATCCGCGATGGCCTTGTCGCGCTCGGGCTTCGGGACCCCCCGGATTTCCATGCCGAAGGCGATGTTCTGGCCGACAGTCATATTGGGATAAAGCGCGTAGGACTGGAACACCATGGCGATGTCACGCTTCGACGGATGCAGGTCGTTGACCCGCTTGCCGGCGATCCTGATCTCGCCGCCGGTGACCGGCTCCAGGCCGGCAATGGTGTTGAGCAAAGTGGATTTGCCGCAACCTGAGGGGCCGACCAGGACGAGGAAGCCGCCTTCCTCGATTTCCAGCGAGACGCCCTTGAGGATTTTCGTCGCGCCGAAGGATTTTTGGAGATTGTCGATTTCGAGAAATGGCATTGGCTATCCCTTCACGGCGCCGGCCATCAGGCCGCGCACGAAATAGCGTCCGGAGACGATGTAAACGATGAGGGTGGGCAGCGCCGCCAGAATCGCTCCCGCGAAATGGACGTTGTAGGCCTTCACGCCGGTGGACGAGTTCACCAGATTGTTCAGCGCCACCGTGATGGGGATGGAGTCGAAGCTCGAGAATGAGGAGCCGAACAGGAAGTCGTTCCAGATATTGGTGAACTGCCAGATGACGGTGACGACGATGATCGGTCCCGAGGACGGGAGGAGGATACGCCGGAAGATCTGGAAGAATGAGGCGCCGTCGATCTGGGCGGCGCGTATCAGTTCGGTCGGGAAGGCCTCGTAATAATTGCGGAAGAACAGGGTGGTGAAGCCGAGGCCATAGACGGTGTGGATGAGGATCAGTCCGGGCACCGACCCAGCCAGCCCCAGCAGGCCGAGAATACGCGCGGCGGGGATCAGCACGATCTGGAAGGGGATGAAGCAGGCCAGCAGCATCATGCCGAAGACGACATTGTCGCCCCGGAAGCGCCATTTGGTCAGCACATAGCCGTTGAGCGCGCCGAGCAGCGTCGAGATGGCAACCGCCGGCACCACCATCATGATGGAATTGAGGAAATAGGGTTTAAGGCCGATGGGCTGTACGCCGATCTGCGCCGTCGACCAGGCTTCGAGCCACGGCGCGATCGTCCATACATGCGGCAGCGCCAGCATGTTGCCCTTGCGGATTTCGTCGAGCGGCTTCAACGAATTGACCAGCATCACGTAGAGCGGCAACAGGTAATAGACCACAAACAGGATCAGAACGGCGTAGATGAAGGCGCGGGCAAAAACGCCGTTGCGGGTGGCGACATCGGCGGAAGGCCGGCTCATTTCTTGTGCCCTCCGAGTTCTGAATAGAGATAGGGCACGATGATCGCGAAGATCATCATCATCATGACCATGGCGGATGCCGCGCCCATGCCCATCTCGTTGCGGCCGAAGGTGAATTTCGTCATGAACAGAGCGGGCGTCCAGGTTGATGTGCCGGGCCCACCATCCGTCATGGCGACCACCAGATCGTAGGATTTGATGGCAAGGTGGGCGAGCACGACGAAGGCCGACAGGAAAACCGGGCGCATCAGCGGGATGATGATGCGCCGGTAGATCATGAATGTTGACGCGCCGTCGATCTGGGCGGCTTTGATGATCTCGTTGTCGACGCCGCGCAAGCCGGCAAGGAACATCGCCATCACAAAGCCGGACGACTGCCAGATCGCGGCAATGACGATGGTGTAGATGGCGAAATCGCGATCCTTGATCCAGCGGAAGGAAAAGCTTTCCCAGCCAATCTGATGCATGGCGTGCTCAAGCCCGATGCCGGGGTCGAGAAACCATTTCCAGGCTACGCCGGTGACGATGAAGGATAGCGCCATCGGATAGAGGTAGATCGGCCGCAGGAAGCCTTCGCCGCGAATCTTCTGGTCGAGCAGGATGGCAAGCCCGAGGCCGATCACCGAGCAGATGACGATGTAGAGCACCGAGAAGATGGCGAGGTTCTGGAGTGAGACGATCCAGTTCGGGTGCCGGAACAGGCGCACGTAATTTTCGAACCCGACCCATGTCGAGAAATCGGGCAGGAGTTTCGAGCCGGAAAAGGAGAGAAAGCCGGTGAAGATGATGAAGCCATAGACGAAAACGAGGATGATGGCGAAGCTGGGCGCCAGCACGATCTTCGGCAGCAGGTCCTGTAACGTTGTTTTCGCAGTAGTCACCGCGCCGGGCGCGGTCATGGTGGCGTCGGCCATGATGATAATCCGGTTCGCTGGAATGTGCCCCGGTCAACACCGGGGCACGGGCTTCTTTGGCTTATTGAGCCGCAGCGACAGCGTCGACGAGCGCCTCGGCAGCCGCCTTGGGATCGAGATCGCCGTTATATTCGCGGGTGATCACGTCATACATGGCGTTCTTGATCGCAGCCGGGCTGGCATAACCCTGCGACATGGAGCCGAGCAGCGTGCCCTTCTCATTGGCTTCCGCGAGATCCTTGATCGCCTTCTTGCCGCAAGCGTCGAAAGCGGTGTCCGGCACATCGGTACGCGCCGGAGCCGAACCCTTGACGACGTTGAACGACGACTGGAAGGCCGGGTCCTCGATGTCGGAGGCCATCTGGAGTTGGGCCGCCTGCTTGTCCTTGCCGACCTTGAACATCATGAACATATCGGAGTTGAAGGTGACCGCACCTTGCGTGCCGGGGAAGCGGATGCAGACGAAGTCTTCACCCGGCTTCTTGCCGGCGTTGACGAACTCGCCCTTGGCCCAGTCGCCCATGATCTGCATGCCGGCCTTGCCGTCGATGACCATGGCGGAATCGAGGTTCCATTCGCGGCCCGAAAAGTTGTCATCGACATAGGAACGCAGCTTGGACAGGCGCGTGAAGGCTTCGACCATCTTGTCGGAACCGAGTGCCTCCGGGTCAAGATCGATCAGCGATTTCTGGTAGAAATCGGTGCCGAGCGAAAGGACCATGGAATCGAACATGGTGGCTGCGTTCCAGGCGTTGCCGCCGCCGACGATCGGGATGATGCCATTGGCCTTCATCTTGTCGAGAACGGCGATCAGTTCGTCCCAGGTCTCGGGAGCCTTGCCGCCTGCAGCGTCGAGCGCCTTCTTGTTGATCCAGATCCAGTTGGTGGAATGGACGTTCACCGGCGCGGCGATCCACTTGCCATCAAATTTGGCGAATTTCTGTAGCGCGGCGGGAATGACCTTGTCCCAGCCTTCCTTGCCTGCGACCGAATCCAGATCGCCGACGACGCCTTGCTTGGCCCAGTCGGTGATGTCGAAGCCGAGCGCCTGCACCGCGGTAGGCGGATCGCCGGCGGTGACGCGAGCGCGCAGCGCAGCCATCGCCTGCTCGCCACCGCCGCCGGCAACGGGCATGTCCTTCCAGGTGATGCCCTGGCTTTCGAGTTTCTTCTTCAGCACGTTGAGTGCGGCCGCTTCGCCGCCGGAGGTCCACCAATGCAGGACCTCGACCGATTCCCCGGCTGCCTGGGTTGTTACGGCATAGCCGGCCGTCAGGCCCGTGGCCAGCAGGGTTCCGATAAGCAGTTTACGCAACATGAACTTCCTCCCTTGTTGCATTGGCATGGCCGGTGGGTTCCACCGGGTTCTTCTCAACTCAGCCGACCCACTTTGCAGTGCGGGGGCCGCGATGAAACTGGATTGTCTTCTCCTCCGTGTAGTCTTCAACCGCGCGTTTCCCGAGTTCGCGGCCGAGACCGGACTGCTTGTAGCCGCCGAACGGCAATTCGGGATATCCGTCCATGAACGTGTTCACCCAAACGGTTCCGGAGCGCACCCCGCGCGCTATCGCCATGCAGGTGTCGATGTCCTTGCTCCACACCCCGGCCGATAGACCATAAGGCGTGTCATTGGCGATGTGCAACGCCTTTTCAATCGATTCAAAAGTCAGCATGGACAGGACCGGCCCGAACACCTCCTCGCGCGCCACAGCCATATCGGCTTTCACGCCGCTGAGGATCGTGGGGTCGAGATAAACCCCCTTGCCTGCGGGCAGTGACTGCCCGCCGGCGTGGACCACGACGCCGGCTTTGGCGGCCTCGCCAATGTAACCCCGCACCTTGTCGAGATGCTCAGCCGAGATCATCGCCCCCACCTTGGTGGTATCGTCGAGAGGATCGCCCACCTTGACCTTCGCGGTCAATGCCCGAACGGCGTCGAGGAATTCGGCGGCAATAGCTTCATGGACGATCAGCCGACTGCCGGCATTGCAACACTCGCCGGCGTTGAAGAACCCGCCGAAGACGGCCGCGTCGGCTGCCGCTTCGAGATCGGCGTCGGGAAACACGATCTGGCCGTTCTTGCCGCCGAGTTCCATCGAAACTTTCTTCAGCGAGGCGGCTGCCGAGGCCATCGTCAATTTGCCGACGCGGGTCGAGCCGGTAAAGGACACCATCTCGACCAGCGGGTGCGAAACCATGGTGGCGCCGACATCGCTGCCGAACCCGGCGACGATGTTGACCACCCCTGCCGGCAGGCCGGCTTCTAACAAAATATCACCGAGCACAAAGGTCGAGGCCGATGTCATTTCGCTGGGCTTCACCACCGCCGTACAGCCGGCGGCGAGCGCAAAGGGCAATTTCTGACTGACGATCAGGAAAGGAAAGTTCCAGGGCGTGATGATCGAGACGACGCCAATCGGTTCACGCAGCACGACGCCAAGCATCGTATCGCCGAGATTGGCGTAGGATTCGCCGTTGAGCGTGCGGGCAAGGGCGGCGGCATAGCGCCAGATGTCCACCGCCCCGGCGATCTCGCTGCGGGCCTGGGCGATCGGCTTGCCGGATTCCAGTGCGTCGAGCCGCGCGATTTCCTCCAGCCGAGTCTCGATCCGGTCGGCGGCTTTCAACAGGATCGCGGCGCGCTCCACTGCTTTCATGCGCGGCCATGGGCCGGCCTCGAAGGCCTTGTGGGCTGACTGGACGGCGGCTTCGACATCGGTTTCGCCGGCCTGCGCGTACCGCGATACGATAAAGCCGTGGCCGGGCGAGACGCGTTCGATGATGCGCCCGTCGTGGGCATCGACCTGCCGACCGCCAATGAGAAGCTTATAGGCTTTCGGGGCGGAAGATGCCTCGGGAGGCATGTCGATTTGGAGAGGCGCGTTCATGTGATTTTCTGAGTCCGTATCTGCCGCTAAGTTCTTGAAAAATCGGGATCGTTTTTGCGCCGAAACGCGTCGACGCCGGTCTTGAGATCGCCAGTTAATGCAATGAATCCACTGGCTAATGTTTCGGTTGAAGACGCCGTTTCCTCGCCTTCGGCAATGGCGATCATCAGCTTGGTCGCTTCCGTCGCCAGAGGCCCGCGCCGGGCGATTTTTCCGGCCCATTCCTTTGCCTCGTTTCGTGCCGTGCCAGTGTCCACCACACGATCGACAATGCCGAGGGAAAGCGCCTGCGCGGCGGTGAAGACTTCGCCACCGATCGCCATGCGCCGCACCGCCTGCGCGCCGAAGCGGCGCACGGCGCGTTGCGTTCCCGACCAGCCCGGTACGACGCCAAGTGAGGTTTCGGGGAAGCCGAGCTTCACTTGCGTTTCGGCGATGCGCAGATCGCAGGCAGCGGCCAGTTCCAGCCCGCCGCCCAGCGCATGACCGGAAAGCACGGCGATGGTGGGCTGGCGAAGACGGGCGAGCCGGTCGAAGACGCGGTGGCCATAGCGCACCCACTTTACCTGGAAATCGGCGGCGCTCATCCCCGACCATGCCTCGATGTCGCCGCCGGCGCAAAACCCCTTGCCTTCGCCGCAAAGCAGGATGACGCGCACGTCATCGGCATCTTCCGCTTCGCGCAATGCGTTTTCCAGCGCGCGCAGCATCGGTATGTCGAGCGCATTGAACTTGCCCGCTCGGCGCAATGTTATCGTGCCGATAGCGCCATCGGCTTCGAAGGTGACGAGTGGTTCAGACATTGCCGCCTCCATCCAGCGACATGCCGATCGGCTGACCCTGATAAAGCGCCGCTGGCATGGTCTTCAAATGCGGCGATACCGCCAATGTGGTCCCAGCCTGCGCCAGCACGTCGCGCTCAAGGTCGATGCCGGGCGCGATTTCCGTGACCAGAAGGCCCTGTGGCGCCAGCTTCATTACGCAGCGCTCGGTGACATAGGTGATGTCCTGCCCCTGCTCGATGGCGCGGCGGCCGGAGAAGGAGATGTGATCGACCTCATCGACGATCTTGCGGACCTTTCCTTCCTTGTCGATTCGGATGCGGCCATCGGCCAGCGACAGCTTGGCGCCGGCATTGAAGAAGCCGGAAAAGACGATCTTTTTCGCGCGTGCCGTAATGTCCACGAAGCCGCCGCAGCCGGCGGTGACATGCGGGCGCACGGCAAGCCTGGAGACGTTGACCGAGCCATGGCGGTCGATCTGCAGGAAGGAGAGCAGTGAAGCGTCGAAGCCGCCGCCCTGAAAGTAAGTGAACTGGTACGGCGAAGGCACGATGGCCTCGGCGTTTGACGAACAGCCGAATTTGAAATCGAGCAGCGGCACGCCACCGACGGCGCCCTGTTCGATCACCCAGGTGACCTTGCCGTGCTGACCTTCCTCCAGAAGGATGCGCGGCACATTGGCCGAGATGCCGAAGCCGATATTGACCGCCCAACCATCGTGCAACTCCATGGCCACGCGGCGCGCAATTGCCTTCTGCACATCGAGTGCCGGGGTGCGGAAGGTGGAAAGCGGCCGGAAGATCTCGCCGGAGATCGCCGGATCGTAGGGTGTCTGCGTGGTCTGCAACTGGTCGGGATCGACCACGATATGATCGATCAGCACACCGGGCACCCGCACGTCATGCGGCTTCAGCGTGCCGTTTTCGACCATGCGCTTGACTTGCGCGATGACGATGCCGCCATTGTTGCGCGCGGCCAGTGCCTGATCGAGCCCGCCGAGATAAGCGCCCTCGTGCTCATAGGTGAGATTGCCGCGCTCGTCGGCGCTGGTGGCGCGGATGATGGCGATTTGCGGAACGATGGCGGGGAAGTACAGCCATTCTTGGCCGTCGAAATTTTCCAGGCGAACGATGGCGTCGCTGGCCGCCTCGTTCATGGCGCAGCCCTGTTGACGCGGATCGACGAAAGTGTCGAGGCCAACCTTGGTGAGCACGCCGGGGCGCTTGGCCGCCGCCTCGCGATGTATGTCGAACATGATGCCGGACGGCACATTGTAGGCCGCGACGCTATTGTCCGCGATCATCTGCCAGATCAGCGGCGGCTCGGCGGAGGAGGGACCGGAGGGGTAGGAACCGGCAAGGACCGTCTTCAGAAGGCCGGGCTTGGCCAGATGGTCGATACCCTTGATGCCCCACATATCGCCGGCGGCGATGGGGTGCAGCGTGGTGAGGTCGCGTGGATGACCCTCCGCCTCAAACCGTGCGCCGATGGCGGCCAGCACCGCATCCGGACAGCCGAGGCCGGACGAAGAGGAAACCGAGACGGTCATGCCGTCCTTGATGAGATTGGCGGCTTCAGCGGCGGTGATGAGTTTGGTCATTTTTGGTTCTCGACAATTCCCTGCGCGTTAAGTGCGCACTCGAACGCCTGGCTCGATCTTCACAGCCCGTCCCGTCCTCGCCGATTGCAAGGCCGCCTCGGCGCAGGCGAGCGACCAGACGCCATCCTCGCCCGTTGCTGCCGGTTGTCCCTCACCGCGGATTGCGGCGTGGAACGCGCCGAGCGCCCGCCCGTAAAGGCTCTCGCGCTCGAGGGGCAATTCCTCTTCGCCAATTGCCGTGCGCAAAATGACGGAGCCGACCGGCTTTTGCGTCATCACGTCGCTGGCGATGAGCGAGCCCTCGGTGCCATGCACCTCGAAGCCGGTTTCGGCGAATTTGGTGGTGAAGCCTTCATGGCTTTGCGCGATCAGTCCTGATTTGAAGCGCCAGATACACATGGCGCCGTCCTCCAGCCCGCTTGCCGCCATGCCGGCGGCTTGTGTGAAGGCAGAAATCTCGATGGGGTCGTGGCCAAGCACGAAGCGCAGAGTGTCGGCATCGTGCACGGTGATGTCGAGCACAACGCCGCCGCCGGCTGCCGGGTCCTTGAGGCGCCAGCCTTGCAGATGCTCGGGCAGATAAACCGAATGGAAGACGCGCGCCGCAACCGGTTTGCCGATGGCGCCGGCGCGTATGGCCTCACGCATGGCGCGATGTGCCCCGGCATTGCGCAGATGATGATTGGTGGCGAGCACGACATTCGCGATGCTGGCTGCCACGACCATCTTGCGGGCGTCATTGCTGGAAAGTGCCAGCGGCTTCTCGCACAATATGTGCTTGCCGGCCCTGGCCGCCGCCAATGCCTGCTCAAGATGCAACTCGTTGGTTGTCGAGATGTAGACCGCGTCGATGTCCGCGCTGAGCAGGTCATCGAGGTTCGCGAAGGCGAGCGGGATGCCGTTCTCCCTGGCATAGGCGGCTCCACGCTCCGGGTTGGAACTCATCACGGCGGCGATTTCGCCGCCCTCTGCGCGGATGGCGTCGATAACGTATTCGCGCGCTATATTGGAGGCGCCGATCAGGCCCCAGCGTATCGTCATGCCGCCTCTCCCTTGGCTGTTTTGCCATTCGGCCGTGTCGGGCCGCAGCTTTCCCTGACAACAAGATTGACCGATCCGATATGGTCGTCAGCGCGTGTGGTGCGCGATTGGATCATCTTCAGCACCGTTTGTGCCGCTCGTTCACCGAGGCTTGCGGTATCGACGGCCACGCTGGTCAATGCCGGGACATAGTGTTCAGCCTCCGCCACATCGTCGAACCCGACGACGGCGAAATCGCGCCCCGGCTCCAGCCGGTGCTGGCGCAATCCGAGCATAACGCCGAAGGCAACGGCGTCATTGAAGCACAGCGCCGCGGTGGGCGGTTCACTGGCGGCGAGCGCGCTGTTCAGGCAAGCCATGCCGCCCTTGCGGCTGGTTTCCCCTTCTACGAGCAGCACGGCGTCTTCGCGAATGCCTGCCTCGGCACATGCCTCCTGAAAGCCTTGCAGCCTGTCGCGATAGACCACCAGTTCCAGCGAACCGCCGAAGAACGCCAGACGGCGATGGCCCTTCGCGATCAGGTGGCGAGTTGCCATGAAAGCGCCGCGGATATTATCAGGCGCAACGATCGGAATGCGGCTTTCAGGCAGACGCCGCATGGCGAAAACCACCGGGATGCCTGCAGCCTCCACACGCTGGAATGCGTCCGTCTGGCTTCCGCGCGCCGGCGACACGATCAGTCCGGCGACACCTTGCTCCATCAGCGATTTCAACACCTCTTCCTGGCGTACGGGGCTTTCGGCGGTGTTGGCGATGAAGGGCACGATGCCGGCCGCCTGGAAAACACGCTCCATGCCCACCGCCATTTCGGCGAAGAACGGGTTGGTGAGATCGTTGATGACCATGCCGACAAAATTTGAGTGAGGCTTGCGCAGATTGGCAGCGCCGCGATTGTAGACGTAGCCGGTATCCCCGATCGCCTTGCGCACCTTTGCGGCGGTCTCGGAACGGATTCGATCGCTGCCCTGGAGAACCAGCGAGACCGTCGATTTGGACACGCCCGCCGCGCGGGCAATGTCGAGGATCGTCGCCTTGGTCCGCATGACCTCCCAAACCTCCAGGGTTAGCAATTTATTGGAACGTTCTAATAACATTTAGCAAGCTGTCGTCAACCGGAATTTATCCTCGCATGAAATGCAATAAAACAAACGGAATAGGGGTAGAATCTGAATCATAATCATCGGATCAATTCAGTTGAATTATTGGAACGTTCCATTTATGACTCGGTTAAAGGGAGAGTTCCATGGAAATCGTGCTACCCGAAAGCGATGGCCGCAGCAGGCTGTATCGCCTGATTGGAACGCCGGTGGAGGCCGTGCCGGGGGCTCATTTCCCGCGCGTCGCCTATGCTGCCGCCCATGTCGTCGCCGATCCGCTGAAGGCCGTTGATCCCTGGCGGTCGGCCGCAGTCGATTGGGATCGAACCATGGCATTTCGCCACCATCTATGGCGGCTGGGCTTTCGCATTGCCGAGGCGATGGACACTTCGCAGCGCGGCATGGGTTTCGATTGGGAAAATGCCAGGGAACTGATCCGCCGTTCGATTGCCGAGGCGCGCAGTGTGGAGGGCGCCGATCTCGCTTCAGGTGTCGGCACCGACCATCTGGAACCCGGCGCGGCGACGTCGCTCGATGACGTGATTGCAGCCTATGAAGACCAGTTCGGCTTTATCGAGGGACAAGGTGGCAAGGCCATCATGATGGCAAGCCGTGCGCTGGCCGCGCTTGCCAAAGGCCCTGATGATTACGCCCGTGTCTATGATCGCATTCTGTCGCAAGCATCCGATAAGGTCATCCTGCACTGGCTGGGCGAAATGTTCGATCCCGCGCTGAAAGGCTATTGGGGCGCGGGCGATTTCGAGACCGCATTGGACACCGTGGTCGCCATTATCGAACGCCATGCGGCGAAGATCGAGGGGATCAAGATATCGCTGCTCGACGCCGACAAGGAAATCGCGCTGCGCGCGCGCCTGCCAGGTGGCGTTGTCATGTTTACGGGTGACGATTTCAACTACCCGGAACTGATCGCGGGCGACGGAACACGGCACTCCCATGCCCTGCTTGGCATTTTCGACGCCATTGCTCCGGCGGCCAATGCAGCATTGGCGCGGCTCGGTGCCGGTGACCGCGCCGGCTATGACCGGTTGATGGCGCCGACCGTGCCGCTGTCGCGCAAGATCTTCGAGGCGCCGACTGAATATTACAAGGCCGGCATTGTCTACATGGCCTGGCTCAACGGCCATCAGGATCATTTCACCATGGTCGGCGGCATGCAGTCGGCGCGCGGCATCTGCCATTACGCCGAGGTATTCCGTCTGGCCGACGCGGCCGGCTTGCTTGCCGACCCCGAACTTGCCGTGTCGCGCATGAAAAACCTATGCGCGGTGGCCGGCGTCTGAATTTTCTGAATGGATGGTGGGCGTGACAGGGATTGAACCTGTGACCCCTACGATGTCAACGTAGTGCTCTCCCGCTGAGCTACACGCCCATCCGACGTCGCGCATACATCATTTTTGATGCGGCGCGTCAATAGATCAAAGCGGGAAAGTCAGCCTTTGTGGCTGTCGTGTGCGTAAGCGGGAATCCTTAGGCCATTTCCAGCCGATAATGGCCGCAATCAGGCAGCTTGCAACATCTTTTCGACCTCATCGACGAGGTCACGCAGGTGGAAGGGCTTCGACAGAACCTTGGCATCCTTAGGGGCGTTGGAATCGGGGTTGAGGGCAACCGCGGCGAAGCCGGTAATAAACATTACCTTGAGATCGGGGTCGATTTCGGTGGCGCGGCGCGCCAGTTCGATGCCGTCCATTTCCGGCATGACGATATCGGTGAGCAGCAGCGAGAAGGGTTCCTCACGCAAACGCTCATAGGCGCTGGCGCCATTGTCGAAATCGCTGACCTGATAGCCGGCGCGCTCCAGCGCCTTGACCAGAAAGCGACGCATGTCGTTGTCATCTTCAGCCAGAAGAATGCGTGCCATATTTCCCGTCCGATTCACCGCGCGAGGCGCGTTTCACACCGCCCCGTTAACCATGCGATATATGAATGGGTGAGGGTAAAGATCAAGTGAATGATGGGGGAGCGTATTTGCCGCTGCGATTGCCTGGCGTCGGCGCTGGACATGGCGCGAGCAGGATGGCAAGTTTTATGAAGGCACCGGTGCTTCGGATTTTGGACATTGACGACGGCAAACGAAGATTTTTCGACCGTTCCGCCTTTTGAGATTCGCTCAGGTGCGGAACAGCGTGTGCCGTTCATTTTCAATTCGCCGCATAGCGGGCGCTATTATCCCCCACGTTTTCTGGGTATGGCGCGGCTGGACAGGACAGCGATCCGCCGCTCTGAGGATTGTTATGTCGATGAATTGTTCGGCGGCGTGGTCGGGCTGGGAGCGCCGCTTCTGGCGGCGAATTTCCCACGCGCTTACCTTGATGTGAACCGCGAGCCATGGGAACTCGATCCGCGCATGTTCTGCGAACCGGTGCCGTCTTATTGCAACGTTCGCTCCGCTCGCGTTGCCGGCGGTCTTGGCACGGTTCCGCGGCTGGTGGGAGAGGGGCTCGACATCTACCCCGGTCGGCTGCCGCTGGCCGAAGCCGTTTCGCGAATCGAGGTGATCTACAAACCCTATCACCAGACCCTGAAGCGACTTCTCACCCGCACCCATGCCGGCTTCGGCTTTGCCGTTCTGGTTGACTGCCATTCGATGCCGGGAAGTGTGCGGATCGGAGATGGCGGCCTGAAGCCGGATTTCATCATAGGAGATCGTTTCGGCATTTCGGCGCCGGCGGCCCTCACTGCGCATGCCATCGATCTGCTTTCCGCCATGGGTTATGTCGTGGCGCACAACAAACCCTATGCGGGGGGCTTCATAACCGAGCATTATGGCCGTCCGGCGCGCAATCTCCATGCCTTGCAGATCGAGGTCAATCGCGGGCTTTATATGGATGAGCGTACCTTCGAGAAGAAAGCAGGTTTTGGCGCTCTGTTGGAAGATCTGACGCGCTTTTCGGCTGATCTGATGGCCTTGCCCGACCATCATCTGCTAGGGCTGCCGCTTGCGGCGGAGTAAGCGCCGCGCGCGAAGTCGCAGGTGACAGGCCGCCGGCTGCATTGCTAAGACAGCGCTGAATGCTTTCGATGCTCGACTGGTCGTTGTGCCGTTCAGGAGATATCATGGACATATCCAGAGACTTCATGCGGCGGCTTGCCGAAGCGGCCGCGGCCGAAACCCTGCCGCGCTTTCGCAGTGAGGGCGCGGTCGTCAACAAACTGACGGACAGTTTCGATCCGGTAACGGAAGCCGATCGGCAGGCGGAACTGGCGATCCGCCAGGTGATTGGCGCCGAATTCCCCGATCATGGCATTCTGGGCGAAGAACATGGCAGCGAGAATCTGGACAGCAGCCACGTCTGGGTAATCGACCCTATCGATGGCACGCGCGCTTTTATCTCCGGCCTGCCGGTATGGGGCACGCTGGTCGGGCTGGTCGAGGATGGCGATGCCGTCGCCGGCATGATGTCGCAGCCATTCACCGGCGAATTATTTTATGCCAATGCTTCCGGCGCGTATTACGAGGGGCCGGGCGGCGCACGCAAACTTGCCACCCGCAACACGACCAGCCTTGCCGAGGCGACGCTGTTCACCACCACGCCAGCCCTGTTCGAAGGGCCGTTGCGAGACCTCTATGACCGGCTCGAGAGCAAGGCCCGGTTGGCCCGCTACGGCACGGACTGCTATGCCTTCGCCATGCTGGCGGCAGGCCATGTCGATATCGTCGTCGATCCCGGATTGAAGCCCTACGATATTGTCGCGCTCATTCCGATCATTGAAAAGGCGGGCGGCATCGTCACCACTTTCAACGGAGGACCGGCTGAAAAGGGTGGCGATATACTGGCTGCCGCGACGCCTGAGCTTCATGCCGCCGCGATGGCCGAACTGCGCTGACCTATGGCGTCTCTGCGTCGGAGCCTGGAATGAAGGCGTCGAAGGCGGCGAGGAACTGTTCACGATAAAGATCGGCTTCCTGCAGGATCTCGTGGCGGGCGCCATCGATGGTCACCAACCCGCCTAGCCGCAGGTGGCGTGCATAGTCCTCGATGGCCTTGGTCGAGACGACCTGGTCCGCCCCGGCCGCGACCACCAGTGTTGGAATATTGTTGGCGGCCATGAAGTTCGGTTCGCAGACGGCAATTGCCGCCTCGCAGGCGCCGCGCAGCCAGCGCAGTGTCGGCCCACCGAGTGCAAGCTGGGGGAACGTTTCGTAGATCAGCCGATTGCGCCTGTAGCGCGCTGCATCGGACGTGACTTTGTTCGTCTCGAAGGTAACCTTTTGTCGCGCGCGCGGCCCACCGGTGACATAGAGCCGGCCAAGCCCCAGCCAGCATAACAGCCGCGCCACGCGACCCACCGTCTTCATCGAAACAGGCTGGCCGGGGAGCGCCAGAAACGGCGCAATCAGCACCATGCGGCGGACGCGGTTGACCATGGAGCGCGCCGCAAGCAGAGCGATCAGGGCGCCGGATGAATGGGCCAGCACGTAATAGGGGCCGCGACAATCGGGCAGGACGATCTCGCCAAAAAACTGATCCAGATCGCGGGTGTAATCGGGAAAGCTCTTCACATAACCGCGTTCGACATTGCGCAGAAGCCGGTCGGAGCCGCCCTGGCCCCGCCAATCGAAGACCGCGACGCCGAACCCGCGTTCTGTCAGATTGCGGATGGTCTCGAAATATTTTTCGATGCATTCGTTGCGCCCGGTGAGCAGGAGCACCGTACCCCTGATCGGTCGGCTGGACGCAGCAAAACAGGCATAGCGAAGCCGCTTGCCGTCGGTGGCTGTCAGATAACCGCCATTGGCATGCTCGGGGACAGGATTGTCCGGGATTTCGTGGAACAGGTCCGTCATGCAGTGCCCTGGCTGGCATATCGTACCGGCAAACGGGCCGGCCCTGCATGGTGATAGAGATAATCAGGGCAAAAGCAAAGCCAGCGGAGTGCGGCGTATGGCAGGCGAGGCTGGAAGCTGCGAACAGCCTCCAGCCCCTGTCGATCCGGGAGGAAGGGACGTTACACCCGGTTCGCCTTTCTGCGGCGCGGTTGCACCGCTTTTTCCGTTGTTGCTGCAATCCTATGATGGCCAGGCTGAATGATGGCCGAAGTCGCTGTTCATCCGCCGTTCATTCGAAAACGAGTGACCCAAAAGGCCTTGAAAGCGGTTTTGACGGTCCCCAGATGATGGATGCGGTCGCCAATAAGGGGCCGTTGGTCCAACCGGGACGCCATACGGGTTTCGTACCGGGCCATAACGCAAACTTGTTGCTCAACAGGAGAACACATCATGCGTCATGTCGATTTTTCCCCACTCTATCGCTCGACCGTTGGTTTCGACCGCCTTTTCACAATGCTGGACTCGCTTGCCCAGCCTGACGGCGGCCAGACTTATCCGCCCTACAACATCGAAAAGACAGGCGAGAACGCCTATCGCATCTCGGTCGCGGTGGCCGGCTTCTCGGATGACGAGATTTCGATCGAAGCCCATCGCAACGTGTTGACCATCAAGGGTGAACGCAAGGACGAGAGCGAGGACGACGGAGCCGAACTGCTTTTCCGCGGTATCGCCAGCCGTAGCTTCGAGCGCCGGTTCCAGCTTGCCGAGCATGTCGATGTCGAGGGCGCGACGTTGAAGAACGGCCTGCTTTATGTCGACCTCAAGCGCAACGTTCCCGAGGAACTGAAACCGCGCAAGATCGCCATCACTGCGGCACCGGTCAAATCCAAGCAGATCGAGGCTAAAACCGCGAACTGACCTTCTCATCCTCCCGAGAAGGAAGGCGGTGCGGGATGACCGCACCGCCTTTTTTATTAGATCAGTTTGCCGAAGCGCTCGACGTCTTCGGCTGTCGTCGCAAAGGACGTGACGAACCGGTAGAGGGCTTCGTCTTCGGTGATGGAACCGGCAAAGCCGTGCGGCATATGCCAATCGTGGAAATGCGCGCCTGCCGCCTGCAGCCGGTCGGCTTGCGATTTGCCGATGATGGCGAACACCTCGTTGGCTTGCGGCTGCCAGGCGAGTTGTGCGACCCGCGAAGCTTCGATGGCACTGGCGAGGCGCGTCGCCATGGTGTTGGCGTGACGTGCGCTTTCCAGCCACAGGCCGCCGTCGAGATAAGCGTCGAACTGAGCGGCGATGAAACGTGATTTCGAAAAGAGCTGAGCTGCGCGCTTGCGCAGGAACGAAAGCTCCTTCGCTCGATCGAGATCGAAAAGAACGATCGCCTCCGCGCACCAGCAGCCATTCTTGGTGCCGCCGAAAGAGAGGATGTCGACGCCGCGCTTCCAGGTCATTTCGGCGGGCGTCGTTCCCAACGAAACCAGCGCATTGGCAAAGCGCGCGCCATCCATGTGCAGTGGCAGGTCGTGCTTTTTCGCCAATGAGGCAATTTCATCGATCTGGTCGAGGCTATAGACGGTGCCGATCTCGGTGGACTGGGTTAGGGACACCGCCATCGGCCGGCCCGCATGAACGAATTCGGGCACAAAGCGGGCAAGCGCCCTTTCGAGACTGCCGGCATCCATCCTTCCCAGTGCGCCACCCACCGGGAAAAGCCGGGAACCGCCGGTCAGGTACTCCGCCGCCCCGCATTCGTCCTCGATCAGATGCGCTTCGCGGTGGCAGAAGGCTATGCCACCCGTCTTGTTGCAGGCAGCAAGGGAAAGCGTGTTGGCCGCAGTGCCAGTGGCGACGAAGAACACAGCCACCTCGCGCTCGAAAATTTCGCTGAAACGCCGATAGACCGCATGGTCGAGTTCGCCGTCGCCGTAGGCTGCGCTGTATCCTGCGGCCTGATGCGAGAGGTTCGCGGCAATGGCCGGATGAGCGCCTGCCCAATTGTCAGAAGCGAAATGCATATGATGATGTCCGTATGAGCGTGTGAGATGAGGCGACCTTTGGCGATCCGGATAGGGGTTGGCAAGGTCCGATCTCGTGGAGTCCGTAATGCCAACTTTTTGCAGGGCGGCCGCGTAGGAAAGCTTCATATCGGGCAAAAGTTTTGAAATTTTATGTCGCAGATCACGAAAGTTTTTTGTGAATCGGTCTTGTCCATCGGTCGGATTTCTGTCATAAATTTAGGACAGCATTGCTGTCTTATTTATTTGCACAAGCTGGGCCCGGATTGGCGTATCATTGACGCTTCTCCGGTTGCTGCCATGAGGAGGACGCAAGTTTGCGCTCGCATGCCGATGGCTATGGCGTGTGCCTGGATGGGGGCCGCAATTTGCCGGATGTGGCGCTGCCGTTCGAAGGCGCAAGCACGGCAGTTGGCCTGACGGATATAGAGTAAAGGATTAAGACCATGACGGACACGACGCTATCTGTGACGACGGATTTCGCTCCGGCCGCGCAGACCAAAGCGACGACCGTCAAGCGCGTGACGCCAACCGGCGGCTCGCTCCCTGAGGCGCAGGGCCTTTATGATCCTCGCAATGAACATGACGCCTGCGGCGTCGGCTTCGTTGCCAATATGAAGGGCGTGAAGTCGCACCAGGTCGTCAAGGACGGGCTGTACATGCTCGAAAACCTGACGCATCGCGGTGCGGTGGGCGCCGATCCGCTGGTGGGTGACGGCGCCGGCGTTCTGGTGCAGATACCAGACCGCTTCTTTCGCGGAGAGATGGCCAGGCAGAATATCGAACTGCCGCCATCCGGCCAGTATGGCGTCGGCCATTGGTTCATGCCGCGGGACGCCGGGTTGCGCGCTCACATCGACGACATTATCCGCGAATCGGCGGCCTCGGAAGGCCTTCCGCTGATCGGCTTCCGCGATGTGCCGGTGGACAATACTTCCTTGTCCAAGGCGCCCGAGATCGTTGAAGCCGAGCCCTTCCATCGCCAGGTGTTTATCGGTCGGCCGGCCGACATTCCCGACGATGAAGAATATGAGGCGCGGCTTTATCTGCTGCGCAAGGTCATTTCCGGACGCATCTATTCCGAGAACAACAACAGGGACGTCGGCGCCTATTGCGTGTCGCTGTCGGCGCGCACCATCGTCTACAAAGGCATGTTCCTGGCCTATCAGGTTGGCGCTTATTACAAGGATCTCGCCGACCCTCGTTTCGAGACGGCGCTCATTCTCGTCCATCAACGCTTTTCAACCAACACCTTCCCGTCCTGGAAGCTGGCGCACCCCTATCGCATGGTCGCCCATAATGGCGAGATCAACACGGTGCGTGGCAATAACAACTGGATGGCTGCGCGGCAGGCGTCGGTCGACAGCGAATTGTTCGGCAACAATATCTCGAAGCTCTGGCCGATCTCCTATGAAGGCCAGTCGGATACCGCCTGCTTCGACAATGCGCTCGAATTCCTGTTCCAGGGCGGTTACAGTCTTGCCCATTCCATGATGATGCTGATCCCCGAGGCATGGGCCGGCAATAAGCTCATGGGTGACGACCGCCGCGCGTTCTACGAATATCACGCTGCGCTGATGGAGCCGTGGGACGGGCCGGCGGCGGTGGTGTTCACCGATGGACGCCAGATCGGCGCGACGCTCGACCGCAACGGGCTTCGCCCCGCCCGCTACATCGTCACCGATGACGACCGCGTCATCATGGCGTCCGAAGCCGGTGTGCTGCCGGTCGCGGAAGAAAAGATCGTTGCCAAGTGGCGCCTGCAGCCGGGCAGGATGCTGCTGATCGATCTGGTCAAGGGCCGCATCATCTCCGACGAGGAGGTGAAGGCCGAAATCGCCGGCAAGCACCCCTACAAGCAATGGCTGGCCAATACGCAGCTCATTTTGGAAGACCTCAATCCGGTCGAGCCGCGCGCGCTGCGCAAGGATGTATCGCTGCTCGATCGCCAGCAGGCTTTCGGCTACACCCAGGAAGACCTGAGACTTCTAATGTCGCCCATGGCCACGACCGGCCAGGAGGCGGTGGGATCGATGGGCACCGATACGCCGATTTCGGCAATGTCGGACAAGGCGAAGCTGCTCTACACTTATTTCAAGCAGAATTTCGCGCAGGTCACCAATCCGCCGATCGATCCGATCCGTGAGGAACTGGTAATGAGCCTGGTGTCCTTCATCGGGCCGCGGCCGAATATCTTCGATCTGGTGGGATCGTCGCGCAAGAAGCGACTGGAGGTGCGTCAGCCGGTCCTTACCAATGCCGATCTGGAGAAAATCCGCTCCATCGGCCATACCGAGGAGCGTTTCGACACCAAGACCATCGACATTACCTATGCGGCCACCGAAGGCGCTGCCGGCATGCCGGCTGCAATCGAGCGGTTGTGCGAGCGCGCTGAAGCCGCGGTCGCCGGCGGCTACAACATCATTATCCTGTCGGATCGCCAGATCGGCCCCGACCGCATCGATATTCCCACGCTGCTGGCCACCGCTGCGGTGCATCACCATCTGATCCGCAAGGGGTTGCGCACTTCGGTCGGTTTGGTCGTGGAGTCAGGCGAACCGCGCGAAATCCATCATTTCTGCTGCCTTGCAGGTTACGGCGCGGAGGCGATCAACCCGTATCTCGCCTTCGATACGCTGGTGGACATGCACAGCCGAGGCGAATTCCCGCCGGAGGTTGACGCGGATGAAGTCGTCACCCGCTACATCAAGTCGATCGGCAAGGGCATGCTCAAGGTCATGTCCAAGATGGGCATTTCGACCTACCAGAGCTATTGCGGCGCCCAGATTTTCGATGCCATCGGGCTGAAGGCGGATTTCGTCGAGAAGTATTTCTCCGGCACCGCGACCCTGATCGAAGGCGTCGGCCTTGAGGAAATTGCCGCCGAGACGGTCAACCGTCATGCGGCCGCCTTCGGCGACGATCCGGTCCTGCGCAACGCGCTCGACGTCGGTGGCGAATATATGTTTCGCATGCGTGGCGAGGCGCATATGTGGTCACCGGACGCGGTGGCGATGCTTCAGCATGCCGTGCGCAAGGGCTCGTGGGAAACGTTCAAGCAATATTCCGCCGAGATCGACAATGAATCCGCGCGGGCACAGACGGTGCGCGGTCTTTTCGAGATCAAGACCGCAGAGCAAGGCGGTCGCAAGAAGGTGCCGCTCGACAGCGTCATGCCGGCGGCCGAAATCGTCAAACGGTTTTCCACCGGGGCGATGTCCTTCGGCTCGATCAGCAGGGAAGCGCACACCACGCTGGCGCGCGCCATGAACGCCATCGGCGGCAAGTCGAATACCGGTGAGGGCGGAGAGGAGCCGGATCGCTACATGCCGCTGCCGGATGGCAGCCGCAATCCTGAAAGATCGGCGATCAAGCAGGTGGCGTCGGGCCGCTTCGGCGTGACGGCCGAATATCTCGTCAATTCCGACATGATGCAGATCAAGGTCGCGCAGGGCGCGAAGCCCGGTGAGGGCGGCCAGCTTCCCGGCCATAAGGTCAACGCCACCATTGCCAAGGTCAGGCACTCGACGCCGGGCGTCGGCCTGATCTCGCCGCCGCCGCACCACGACATCTATTCGATCGAGGATCTGGCGCAGCTCATCTACGACCTGAAAAACGTCAATCCGGCAGGTGACGTGTCGGTCAAGCTGGTGTCTGAAGTTGGGGTCGGTACGGTTGCGGCGGGCGTGGCCAAGGCGCGCGCCGACCACATCACCATTTCCGGTTATGACGGCGGCACCGGCGCCTCGCCGCTGACGTCGCTCAAGCATGCCGGCAGCCCATGGGAAATGGGCCTTGCCGAGACGCACCAGACGCTGGTGCTGAACGGCTTGCGTTCGCGCGTGGCCTTGCAGGTCGATGGCGGCTTGCGCACAGGACGGGATGTCGTCATCGGCGCGTTGCTTGGCGCGGACGAGTTCGGTTTCGCCACCGCGCCGCTGATTGCGGCGGGCTGCATCATGATGCGCAAATGCCACCTGAACACCTGCCCGGTTGGGGTGGCCACTCAGGACCCGGTGCTGCGCAAGCGTTTCAAAGGCACGCCCGAACACGTCATCAACTTCTTCTTCTATGTGGCGGATGAGGTCCGCGAGTTGCTGGCCGAGATGGGGTTCACGCATCTCGACGAGATCATCGGCAACACCGATCTTCTGGAGAAGCGCCAGCTTGTCGAGCACTGGAAGGCGAAAGGGCTCGATTTTTCGAGGATGTTTTTCAGGCCGGACGGACCGGCCGAGGCGACACACTGGACCGAACGCCAGAAGCATCCGATCGACGACGTTCTCGACCGGAAGCTGATCGAGCAGGCAATGCCGGCGCTCGAAGCGCGCCAGAAGGTGGCGATCGAGACGGAAATCCGCAATGTCGATCGGTCGGTCGGCGCCATGCTGTCGGGAGAGGTCGCCAAGCGTTTCAAGCACAAGGGGCTGCGCGAGGATACGATCAGCGTGAAGCTGACAGGCACGGCCGGTCAGTCCTTCGGTGCGTTCCTGGCGCGCGGCATTTCGTTTGAACTGATCGGTGACGGCAACGACTATGTTGGCAAGGGCTTGTCCGGCGGCCGGCTCGTTGTGCGTCCGCATGATGCCTCCCGGATCGTGGCGGAAGAATCCATCATCGTCGGCAATACGGTTCTCTACGGCGCCATCGAGGGCGAAGCCTATTTCAGCGGCGTTGCGGGCGAGCGCTTCGCCGTGCGCAACTCCGGCGCGGTGACGGTTGTCGAGGGCGTTGGCGATCATGGCTGCGAGTATATGACCGGCGGCGTTGTCGTCGTCATCGGCAAGACGGGGCGTAACTTTGCCGCCGGCATGTCGGGCGGCGTGGCGTATGTGCTGGACGAGGAAGGCGATTTCGCCATGCGCTGCAATATGGCGATGGTTGAATTGGAGCCCGTGCCGGAAGAGGACGATCTGATGGAGAAACTGCTCCATCATGGCGGCGATATCGATCATAAGGGCCGCGTTGACGTGTCGGGCGACATGAGCAGCCATGACGAAGAGCGGCTCTATCAGTTGATCTCGAACCATGCGCACTACACCGGCTCGAAGCGGGCCAGGGAAATCCTCGATAACTGGGCAGGCTATCGCCCGAAATTCCGCAAGGTCATGCCGGTCGAATATCGGCGCGCGTTGCAGGAGATGGAACGCCTGCGCATGAATGTAGCGGCGGAATAGGACCGAACGATGGGTAAGGTAACAGGTTTTCTCGAGATCGACCGGCAGGTGCACAAGTATCAGCCGGCATCCGACCGCATTCGGCATTTTCGCGAATTCACCCTGCCGATGTCGGACAAGGAGGTCGAGAAGCAGGCCGCACGCTGCATGGATTGCGGCGTTCCGTACTGTCACGGCCCGACCGGCTGTCCGGTCAACAACCAGATCCCCGACTGGAACGACCTCGCCTATCGCGGCGATTGGGACACGGCGATCGCCAATCTGCACTCAACCAATAATTTCCCTGAATTTACCGGGCGTATCTGCCCCGCGCCTTGCGAGGAAGCCTGCACGCTTAACCTCGAGGATATTCCGGTTGCGATCAAGACGATCGAGCAGGCGCTGGCCGACAAGGCCTATGAGACGGGCTATATCCGGCCCTATCCGGCGCAAACCCATACCGGCAAGCGCGTCGCCATCATCGGGTCCGGCCCTTCCGGCATGGCGGCTGCCCAACAGCTAGGCCGCACCGGACATGAGGTGCATGTCTATGAGCGCGAAAGCCGCCCCGGCGGGCTGATGCGCTACGGTATTCCCGACTTCAAGATCGAGAAGCATTTCATTGACCGCCGTATCGAGCAGATGCAGGGCGAGGGCGTGACCTTCTTCTGCGGCGTCAATATCGGCGCCGACAAGAAGGTGGAAGACTTGCTCGCCGACTATGACGCGGTGCTCTATTGCGGCGGGTCGGAAACGCCGCGCGCAGCCGGCATTCCCGGCGACGGTCTGGACGGCGTGCATGACGCCATGCCTTACCTTGTGCAGCAAAACCGGCGCATTGGCGGTGAGGACATCCAGTCCGCCGCCTGGGCTTCGGAGCCTATCCTTGCCGGCGGCCAGCACGTCGTCGTCGTCGGCGGCGGCGACACCGCGTCTGACTGTGTCGGCACCGCGTTTCGTCAGGGCGCCGTGCGTGTCACCCAACTCGACATCCGTCCGCAGCCGCCGGAAAAGGAAGACAAGCTTGCCGTCTGGCCCTATTGGGCTACCAAGATGCGCACCTCATCCAGCCAGGCCGAAGGCGCGGAACGCGAATTCCAGGTGGCGACTCTGGAGTTCATTGGCGAAGACGGCCAACTTACCGGGGTCAAATGCTGCGAGGTGGACGATAAGCGCAAACCGGTTCCGGGCACCGAGTTCGTCATTCGTGCCGATCTTGCCTTCATCGCCATCGGCTTTGCCGGGCCGTTTGAAGCGGGTGTGAAAAGCGAACTCGGCGAACGGCTGGAGTTTACCGCGGATGCACGCCGTTCCAGAAATGTAACGGCTAACGATCGCGAGTATCGCACCAGCGTTGACAAGCTTTATGCAGCCGGAGACGCGCGACGGGGCCAGTCGCTTGTCGTGTGGGCTATTCGCGAGGGGCGGCAAGCGGCTCACGCCATCGACAAGGCCCTGATGGGCGCGACAGTGTTGCCGCGCTGAGTTTGTTCAGTGGACCGGCGCCGGTACTGTGGGCGGAGTTGTGGTCTCGGCATCGGGGTTCGCAACGGCGGGTTTCTCTGAGATATCGAAATGATCGGCCCGACCGGGCGGGGCCGACGGAACAATTCCGTCCGTAACAAGCCTGTCTGCCGCGGAATCGGATTTGAGAATTGATTGGGGCGCACTGCCGAGCAGGGTGGTGTCTCCGTCCAGTTTCGGATCGTCCAGCAACATAGGTGGCGTACGGCCTGTCGAAGCCGCTGCGCCGGGGACGGGAGAGAGGGAATCGACTGGCGACGCGGGAGCCGCATCCGGGCCGCCGCCTAAACCGAGAAGCTTGAGGAGCGGCTTTTCCGCATAAAAGGCGACCTTGCGTTTGCCTGCTTTCGTCATGTTGATGCCATCGTCGCCGCGCAAGCGCGCCGACTGGCCATTGACGTCAGGGCCATTGAAGACGAAGGCGCCATTCTCATCAACGAAGCCGTCCCATATGTCCACGAACTCGCCGCCAACCGCTTCGGCGGCCGAACGATAGAGGTCGTTGAAGGCCAGCATATCGGCAGTCATCGTGCCGGGCTTGAACGATGGCATGCCGATCCAAAGAAGCGGAACCTTGCTGTCGTGGACGATCTTGCCGAATGAAGCGATGCGAACCTTGTAGGCCGTTGTCCAGGCATCGGAACGCGGTGATTCCCGCGTGCCATCCACGCTCAGCGACTGCCGATCGTTGGAGCCGATCATGACCGCGACGACGGCCGGCTTTTCCTGCTGGATAAGCGGCCCGATCTCCTTCGGCCAATCGTAGAAGTCATCACGGACGAAGCCTGAGGACCCTTTGGTGCGATCCACGATCCTGACAGACGGGTTGTCGGCAAAGATGTCTTGCAGGCCCTCTGCCAAGCCGCCCGCCATGAAGTCACCGACCACAAGCACCGTGCGGGCGTCGGGCGCCTTTTCCACTGCGGGCGTCTCGGGCTCGGCGGTTTCGGCCGGCGCGAAGCGGCGCGGCTTGCGCACCTTCGGGCGCGGCGGGAACGCATCGGCCGGGGGGCGAACTCGCTCCTCGCGCCGCGGAAAGAACAGATCGCGTAATGACCAATGACGCCGCTCCTGCGCCTGGGCGGGCGCTTGCACGGCAAGAACGGCAACCAGCGCCATTGCCGCCGCCAACAACAGGGCCGGTGCTTGCGGCATGATCTTCAGGATACGCGCCGACCAGTGCATTGCCGTTTCCTACACGGGCGACCAGGCTCAGTCTTATCTTGCCGTCTGCCGCAGCGATTCGAGCACTTCCATGCTTGGATGGCCGTCTTGCGGCAGCCCGGCTTTCGCCTGGAACGATACGATCGCGGCCTTGGAAGCCTGGCCGATCTTGCCGTCGAACTTGCCGTCATAATAGCCGCGCGCGGAAAGCCGCTGCTGCAATTCCTGTTTTTGTTCGAAGGACAGCTTGGTGAACGGCCTGTTCCAATCGTTCACCAGTCCGCCATAGCCGGCAATCGCGTCGGCGAGAAGACCGACGGCAATGGCGTATTTGTCGGCGTTGTTGTAACGCTTGATAACAAAGAAATTCTTCGTCATCAGGAAAGCGGGACCCTTGCGGCCGTCCGGAACCTTGAGTTCCGCGTTCATCGAACGATCGGGATACGGCTTGTCGCGTGCGCGCACGACGCCGATCGATTCCCATTTGGCCAAAGACATCGACCCCGCGGGGAATTTCCGGCCCGCTGGAAGCGTCACCTCGTAACCCCAGGTTTCGCCGGTGCGCCAACCATTCTTCTGCAGCAGATTGGCGGCCGTTGCCAAGGCGTCGGGCACCGAATTCCAGATGTCGCGGCGGCCATTGCCATCCATGTCGACGGCATAGGCCTGGTAGCTGGTGGGGATGAACTGCGTGTGGCCCATGGCGCCGGCCCACGAGCCGGAAAGATGGCTTTCGTCGATATCGCCGCGTTGCAGGATTTTCAGCGCCGCGATCAACTGGGTGCGCGCGAATTTGGAGCGGCGTTTGTCGGCATAGCCCAACGTGGCCAGCGAGCGTACGACATTGCGCATCACATCGTCGCGTTTGAGGATCTCGCCGTAATTGGATTCCATCGACCAGATGGCGAGCAGCACATAGCGATCCACGCCGAAACGCCGTTCGATCCGGTCCAGCCAGGGTTTCCATTTGCGCGCCATCTCGCGGCCGACGGCAATCGAATGCTCCTGCACGCGATTGTCGAAATAATCCCAGGCGGGCGCCGTGAATTCGGGCTGATACCTGGCTTTTTCCAGAACGACAGGATCGATGTCGGTGATATTGCGGAAGGCCGCGTCGTACACCCGCCCTGAAACGCCGTGGCTGACGGCAGTGGCACGGAAACTTTTGACCCAGTGGCGGAAGCCGGCATCGGCAAAGGCTGTGCCAGCCGGCATCAGCAGCGCCATGGACAGACCTGCAACCGTCGCCATGCGAGCCAGACGTTTTGCGGCGGTGCGAGCGGGCATCTTTCCCTCCTTGATCATGACAGAACAAGTATCATCACCGAACTGGGTTAGGATTTAGTTTACCATAGACCGCGCCGGGAACGAAAATCGGTATTTCATTTCAAGTCGCCGTGAGGGCCGCAGATGGAGGCTGCGAGCGGGCTTTGCCGACGTTTTCAGGATTCCTCAATTCGGGCATGACAATGGCGTGAAAAAGTCGGATCGTGTGGGGGAGGGTTCCCGCGGATTATGTAAAAATGGATAAGGCAGGCATGAAAAAAGTTCGAAAGGCTGTTTTTCCCGTTGCGGGGCTGGGCACTCGTTTCCTTCCGGCGACCAAGGCCATTCCGAAGGAAATGCTGACGGTGGTCGACCGCCCGGTCATCCAGTATGTGGTGGACGAGGCACGCGAAGCGGGAATCGAGCATTTCATCTTCGTCACCGGACGCAACAAGGGCGTCATTGAGGATCATTTCGATATCCAGTTCGAACTGAATCATACGCTGGCGCGTCGTGGCAAGGACGAGCAACTGGCGAAACTGGACCAGTTGCAGCCGAAGGCCGGACAAACAAGCTTCACACGCCAGCAAGAGCCGCTTGGCCTTGGCCACGCGGTATGGTGCGCCCGCGAACTGGTTGGGGACGAGCCTTTCGCCCTGCTTTTGCCCGACATGATCACGTTGCCGCAGCATGGTTGCATGAAGGACATGGTGTCGCTCTACGAACGGACCGGCGGCAGTATCATCGCCGTCGAGGAATGCGATCCGTCCGAAACGCATAAATACGGCATTGTCGGCAAAGGCGCCGATGTCCATAGCGGTTTTGCGATTACCGGCATGGTGGAAAAGCCCAAGCCCGGCACGGCGCCGTCCAATCTCTACATCAATGGACGCTATATTCTGCAGCCCGAAATATTCGCTATCCTCGAAGGTCAGGAACGCGGCGCCGGCAACGAGATCCAACTCACCGACGCCATGCTCAAGCTTGAGAAGCAGCGCCCATTCTATGGCTATCACTATCATGGCCGCACGTTCGACTGCGGCTCGCCGGAGGGCTTCGTCGAAGCCAATGTCGCTTTCGCGCTCAGCCGCAACACGATGAACGCGAGCATGGCGAGCATGATCCGCACCCTGCTCGATGAATTGAAGCCCGTCGCGTCCTCCGTGGCCGCCCAATAAGAGCCGCCGCGTGCCCAATTTTCGGCCCTATGCTCAGCGTTGCAGGATCAGGCCGAGATAGACGCTGTTAGTGTGGCTGTCACGACCCGGCAGGTTCGATGTCACGGATTCGTGGCGTAGGCGGGTGCGAATGCCGGCATAGCGGTTCATCCACCAGGTCAGGCCGGCTTCGGCGCTCCAGATGAGATCGTGGCCATTTGTGCCGCTGTAGTCGCGCCAGTCCAGACCGAGTGCCGCTTCGGCCGTCAGATTGGCACGAATTTGCCGTTCGGCAGTCAGGCGGCTCGAATAAAGCACCGAGCCGCTTTCGCCTGCGGTGGTCGTATCTTCGAGCGTGGTCGTTCCACGCAATCCGACGACCGTGCCGCGCTCGGGCGACCATTTCAGTTCCGCGGCCAGCGTCGGAGCGGAAATCGATCCCAGCCGGTCGTCATCGAAAGTTTCCCTGATCCAGCCGGCCGAAAACTCGCCGCCGAGTTTCTCGCCGAAATCGAGTTTCAGGCCGGTGCGCAAACCAATTCGATTGGAGGAGCGTTCGAAGCCGCTCTGGTCGATACGCTGGTTGTACGCCCGGTGACCGAGTTCAGCCTCGACAAAGGGCATCAGCGCCGGAGAGATTTCATAACCGCCGCGTAGAGTTGCGGTGTAAAGCGTGGAGTCGCGATCCTTCTGCGAGATCGTTCCACCGGATGACAGGTCGGCGTCGCCATAACTGTCATGCTCGGCGGCGCCGGTGAGGCCGAACCTCAATTTGCCGAGGTGCTTTTCAATGCCGAGGCTGCCGTCAAACGTCTGACGTTGCGGTTGGGAGAGTGTGCCCTGAATGACCACCGGAGAAGAAGCGGATTCCGGCGCCGTTTCATAACCGAGTTTGCCGATGGCACGCCATTCATTGCCGAGATCGAGATCGAGTTGCCCCTCGATGCGGCCGGTCGCGTCGTGCAGTTCCTCGCCTGAAAGCGATTTGCGGAAGGTGCCGTAACCGTTGACCATCGCGGAATGGCGCGTCCAGTCGGATGCCGCATTCAAACGTAGTGTCGTTTCGGAAAGTGTCGCCGACTGGCCATCCGGGGCGGAGTCGGCGTTCGACGTGGCGGTAATGCCCTGCTCGATCGCCGGCCGCAGTACGAAGGAGCCGAGCCGGATGCCAACGGGCGCGAAGGGGTCGTCCTCCGGCTTCGCGTCGTGCCCTTCGATGGCCTCCACGCGTTCGGCGCCCCGGTCCAGCGGCTCACGTTCCTGTGCGTTCGCGGTCAGGGCGCGCGGATTGAGGGCGGTGGTTTCCGTGTCCTTATCCAGTCGTGCGACGCCGTCCGCGTGGCTGTCGATGCTGGTAGGCTTTGACTTCTTTTGTTCGGGTTGATCGATGCCCTGCCGATCCTGCCCCATGATTTTTTCCCGGCTGCCGGACTTGCTGCGCCGGTTCGTAACTGCCGGGGCACCGGCAGCATTGCCGGATCTTTCGTCGAAAATGGAGCCGGAGATTGAACCCGTCGAATCGTCGTCGGCGAATGGGTCGGGGCTTGCGGGTTGATAAGGTGCGGAGGACAAGCCGGTCGGGCCGCTGTTGCCGGCATCTGCGGCGGCCAATGCCGCTTGCGCCTCTGCGAGCCGCCGTGTCTTTGCCTGCTGGTCGTTCTGGATCGCCGATTCAGAGACTTCGCCGCGCAATTCGAGATCTTGCGCCATCGCCGGGACGACTGTTGTCAACGCGCAAAGACTGCCGGCCAGCAAAAGCGCAGAGATCGCTTCGCTGCGGCGGTAGCGCCTTGTTTCGGGCCGGGAACGCGGCATTGTCACCCCAAGAGGCGCACGCGCGCCATGCTTACCGAACCGTAAACCGTGATGGTTAATGGAGCGTTGAAGCGGAATGCGCCACACCGCCTTGACGCGGGTTTTCCGAATGGGTTGGACAAAGCGGCGGCGACGCGCTAACGCGTCGTGCATGCGGGCTCAGATATTGAACAAGATACCGGCCGATCACCAGGCTTCGATTGCCTCTGCGATGCGTACGCTGGAGACGGAGCGGGCAGGTGTGGAGGCATTGGCGGCGGCGCTCGAAGGCGGCCTGGCCGAGCCTTTCGCACGCGCGGTCGAATTTCTGTCCACGACCAGCGGTCGGGTCATCGTCACTGGTGTCGGCAAGAGCGGCCATATCGGCGCCAAGGTCGCGGCGACTCTGGCATCCACCGGCACGCCGGCCTTCTTCGTGCATCCAGCCGAAGCCAATCACGGCGATTTGGGCATGATCGCCGGCGACGACGCTATTATCGCACTGTCATGGTCGGGCGAGACGCAGGAATTGAAGGGCATCATCGCCTATTCCCGGCGTTTCTCCATTCCGCTTATCGCCATCACGGCAGGCGAAACCTCCGCGCTGGCGCGCGAGGCGGATGTGGTGCTGCTTCTGCCGCGCGCGGCGGAGGCCTGTCCACACGGTCTGGCTCCGACGACCTCGACCTTGCTGCAACTGGTGATGGGCGATGCGCTGGCGATCGCGCTGCTGGAGGCGAGGGGCTTCACGCCGGATCATTTCCGCACCTTCCACCCCGGCGGCCAGCTTGGCGCAAATCTCACGCGGATTTCCGAGATCATGCGTGTCGGCGACCAGATTCCGCTGGTGCGGCTTGGCACGGGAATGCCGGAAGCGGTGATGACGCTGTCGCAAAAGAAGGTCGGCTGCGTATGCGTGGTGGACGATGAGGGCCGATTGGCCGGGATCGTCACCGATGGCGATCTGGCCCGCAATCTCAACCGCAATCTTGCCGACACGACAGTGGACGAGATCATGACGCGCGCGCCCAAGACCATCGAGCCGACAATGTTCGCCGGGGCTGCGATCGCGCTCATCAACAAGCATAATATCAGTGCGTTGGTGGTGACTGAGGCCGGCAAGCCGATCGGCGTGGTGCATTTCCACGATCTGCTGCGCATCGGCGCGGCCTGAACATTTAGAGCACCGGACCGAAAAGTGGTTACCGGTTCTCGGATTATTCCGATGCTCCATCAAAGTGTTAAGGCGAATTTTCAGACGCAAGACCGCGCCACATTTTTGCTGGAATGCTCTACTCGATCTTTTCGACGATCAGTTCCAGGTCGGTATCGCTGGCGCCCGTTACGCGTACGCGCGTGCCGGCCGCGAGATCAGGGCCGGAAACACGCCATAGCGTATCGCCAAGCTGGACATGGCCGCGGCCCTCGCGGATGGGTTCGCTCAGCGTTGCCGAGCGGCCGATCATCTGCTGGCCGCGGCGATTGAGCAATGGCTGGTCGGTATCGCCTTCGCGCGACCTGACGATCTGTTTGCCGACATAGGCCGAGACCAGCGAGATTATCAGGAAAATGACGATCTGGACCTGCCAGGTCCAGAAGCCTGCGCCCCAGAATTGCAAGGATGCGGCTCCGACCAGCAGTGCGGCAATGCCGATCCACAGCAGGAAAATGCCGGGAACGAGAATTTCCAGGCCCAGCAGCACGAGCCCGAGAACAATCCAGTTCCATGGCCCAAGCGCCAGCAGGATTTGCTCGAGCATGATGTCCATTCCCGCGCATCAGCTTTAATCCGACCGCACGGCTGGCGGGCGTGAGGAAGAATGCCGCGGCCGTTCGCCGGGGGCGTCGGCCCCAAAGACCTCCTTGGCGATCTCGCCGATGCCGCCGAGCGTTCCGATCAGCGATGAAGCCTCCAGCGGCATCAGCACGATCTTGGAATTGCCGGCCGAACCAATGCGGGTGAGGGCATCGGTGTATTTCTGCGCGACGAAATAGTTGAGTGCCTGCACATCGCCCTTGGAAATGGCTTCGGAGACGACCTGCGTTGCGCGGGCCTCCGCCTCGGCCGATCGTTCGCGCGCTTCCGCGTCGCGGAACGCGGCTTCCCGGCGGCCTTCGGCTTCCAATATCTGCGATTGCTTCAGGCCTTCCGCCTTGAGGATCTGGGCGCGCTTGTCGCGTTCGGCCATCATCTGGCGGGCCATGGAATCGACCAGATTGGCCGGCGGGTTGATGTCCTTGATTTCGACGCGCGTAACCTTGATGCCCCATGGATGCGCCGCCTCATCGACGACGCGCAGCAGCCTTTCGTTGATGGCGTCGCGGTTGGACAGCAATTCATCCAGCACCATCGAGCCCATGACGGTGCGGATGTTGGTCATGGTCAGGTTGAGGATGGCGTTTTGCAGGCCGGCGACCTGATAAGCCGCCTGAGGCGCGGACAGAACCTGATAGAAGGCGACGCCATCGACCGCGACGATGGCATTGTCACGGGTGATGATCTCCTGCGTCGGTACATCGAGAACCTGTTCCATCATGTTCATCTTCGCGCCGACGCGATCGACGAACGGAACGATCAGGTTAAGCCCCGGCGACAGCGTCCTAGTGTAGCGGCCGAAGCGTTCAACCGTATAATTGTAACCTTGCGGCACGGTCTTGATGCCGGTGAACAGCACCAGGAGGACAAGCACGATCAGGATCGGAATGACGAGATCGAAACCGGTGAAACCCATGGACATACCCCGCTATACGGCTGGACTTGCGCCCGGCGTGTGCATCAACCACTTAAGGACGTTTCGTCCGCGTTACAATCGGGCGCAGGCAGGCGCCGTCAGGCCCAGCCGGATAATTCGCGGCGAACCAGTTGTTCGATCACGGCCATGCCGTCCGGGCCATCGTTCAGGCAGGGAATGTGGGTGAAGTTCTTGCCGCCGGCATGGCGGAATATATCGGCAGCCTCGCCAGCGATCTCCTCCAACGTCTCCAGACAATCGACGACGAAACCCGGATTGAAGGCGGCAACGGATTTCACGCCGTCACGCGCCAGTTTTTCCACGGTCTTGTCGGTATAGGGTTGCAGCCATTGCTCCGGCCCGAAGCGTGACTGGTAGGTCATGATGAGTTTCTTGTCGTCCCAGCCAAGGCGCTCGCGCAAAAGGCGCGTCGTTTCCTCGCAATGGCTGGGGTAGGGGTCGCCGCGTTTCACATAGCTTTGCGGGATGCCATGATAGGACGCGATCACCACTTCGGGCTCGAAATCGAGAGCGGCCAGATGGGTCTCGATGGAATGGGCGAGCGCGTCGATATAGACGGGCTCATTGTAATAGGGCGGTACGATGCGCACGGACGGCATCAGCCGCAGCTTTGATAGAGACTCGAAGAACTTGTCGTTGACCGTCGCCGTGGTCGTGGCCGAATATTGCGGATAGAGCGGAAACATGACGATGCGCTCGCAACCGGCGGCCAGCATGTTTTCGAGCACGCTCTCGATGGACGGCGTGCCATAGCGCATCGCCCAATCCACATGAATGCCCGAGTCCGCCAGCGTAGCCGCCAGTTTCTCGCCCTGCGCGCGGGTGAATGTACGCAGCGGCGATTCATTCTGCTCGGTGTTCCATATCTTGTCATAAAGAGCACCGGATTTCTTCGGCCGGGTGTTGAGCACGATGCCGTACAGGATCGGATACCAGATCGCGCGCGGCCATTCGATGACCCGGCGGTCGGATAGAAATTCCGCGAGATAGCGGCGCATGGAGCGTGCGTCCGTGCCTTCCGGCGTGCCGAGATTGACCAGCATGACGCCAGTCTTCGTGGAATTGCCACGCGGTGACGCACCGGCTTCGGCAATTGTCGTGACAGGACTGGACAGGGTCATGAAAACGCTCCGAGGACAGGCGCGAAACTAGCGATATGGCGCGCCATTTCAATGTCGCGTCTGGCCGCACCTGTGTGGAACGCTAAAGGGCGGCGGCCATCCTTCCACCGCCGATTGTGTCACGCAAGCAGAATCGAAGAGGGCATGAGGCGGCGACAAGGCGCCGCCCGCAAACCATGAGTGAAGAAATCATCCGCGTCGGGTCAGCACGAAATTCTGCCCGCTGGAGCTGGTGCAGTTAAGTTGACTGGTCGATACCATCAGGCAGTTGAAGGCGACTGGCGCCTGGCGGATCAGCGAGGTGCCGCTGATTTCCACCGAGGTTGCGCCGGTCATCCGGTAGCTGCCGTCGGAAAGTTTCTGTCCCGTATCGGTCGCAACCGTCTGGAACCTGCCGCCCTGGAAGGTCGAGAGGCCGGTGCCTTGCGCGTCGATCCACGAGCCTTCGACGCCGCGAGGCGTTCCAGGCAGACCCGGCCCGCCAGGGCCACCCGTCGTGCAGGCGGCAAGCGCCGCAGCGGCGGCGGTCATCAGCCCGGCGGAAAGAATATTGCGCACAGTCATCATGAGAAAGTCCTTTACTCGGTCCGCTATCAATCCATCCCCCGATTTCCCGGCGATTGCAATGGGGCGGGATGTGATCGGTCTCACGTTATCGTACCAATATGTTGCGGAACTGCCACGGATCGTTCGCGTCGATGTCCTCGGGGAAAAGGCCCGGCCGGCCGTCCAGCGGTGTCCAATCGGTGTAATAACCCTCCATGGGGCCGAGATAGGGCGACTGCACCTCAAGGCAACGCTGGTAGTCCATTTCGTCGGCTTCGACGATGCCGGCCAGCGGGTTTTCCAATGCCCAGACCATGCCGGCCAGCACGGCCGAACTCACTTGCAGGCCGGTCGCGTTCTGGTTGGGCGCCAGTTTGCGCGCTTCCGCCAGCGACAGTTGCGAACCGTACCAATAGGCGTTTTTGGCATGGCCGTAGAGCAGCACGCCGAGTTCATCGAGGCCGTCGACAAGTTCGTCCTCATCCAGCACATGCTGGACAGATTGCGCCTTGCCCGCGGCGCCGAACATTTCGTGCAACGACAGTACGGCGTCGTTGCACGGGTGATAGGCATAATGGCAGGTCGGGCGATATTCGGCCTGTCCGTCCTTGCCGCGCACGGTGAAGAAATCGGCGATGGAAATGGATTCATTGTGCGTCACCAGGAAACCATATTGCGGCCCTGGCGTCGGCGTCCATGAGCGCACGCGCGTATTGGCGCCAGGCTGGTCGAGATAGATCGCCGCCTTGCAGCCGGTTTCAAAGCTGCGTGCATTGTCGGGCGTCCAGTTTTCATGCGTGCCCCAGCCAAGCTCAGCCGGCTGCAGGCCCTCGGCAATGAAGCCTTCGACCGACCAGGTATTCCAGAACGTGTCCAGCGGCTTGGGTTTCGCCGCGCGCTGGGTGTCTCGTTCGGCAATGTGGATACCCTTGACGCCGGCCTTCTGCATCAGCTTCGCCCAGCCGTCGCGGTCTCGCGGTCCAGGCGTGGTGAATTCCATGCCGAGATCGTTCGCCAGATTGACCAGCGCCTGCTTGACGAACCACGACACCATGCCGGGATTGGCTCCGCAGGTGGATACGGCGGTGCTGCCGCCCGGATTGCCGCGCTTCTCGGCCAACAGGCTTTCGCGCAACGCGTAATTGGTGCGCGAGGCATTATCGGCATCGGTGTCGAAATAGAAGCCGAGCCAGGGCTCGATCACAGTATCGACGTAAAGAACGCCGAGTTCACGGCACAGTCGCATCAGATCGACCGAGCCGGTATCGACCGACAGATTGATGCAGAAGCCCTGGCCTTCGCCCTTTTGCAGCAGGGGGGTCAGAAGTTCCCTGTAATTGGCTTTGGTCACCGCCTGCTGGACGAATGCGACGCCGCTTTCATCGAGAAACCGGCGGTTGTGATCGCTGGGATCGATGACGACCATGCGCGAGCGGTCGAATTTGAAATGACGCTCGACCAGAGGGAGTGCGCCCCGGCCGATGGAACCGAAACCGAGCATGACGATCGGACCGGTGATCTCGCCGTAAACGGGCCAGTTTTCCTGTGCCATTCTGCAGAACCTCTGAAAAATCGGCTCGCCGTTGTGGCTGACCAATAATGAGGCGCTAAACCACAGATCGGAATGGCCTGCCAGCAAAAAGGCGAAATTGGCTACGCCTGTACGGCTGCTTGCCTGAGAAACGCGACCAGCGCATCGCGGTCGGCGGTCAGGCCCTTATAGTCGAGTTGGGCCTCGTCCAATGCCTCGAGTTGGGTGGCGAAGGAGGCGGCGATCCGCGCCCGCTCGGGATGTTTCTCCAGGGTCCGCAGCGGATCGAGGTGAATGCGGATGGTGAACAGGATATCCTGCGACGTGGGAAGTTTCCTCAATGTCTGGCGTTCGACGCGGATGAACGCATGGGCGTTGATGTCGCCATCCGGATAATTGGAAGGTCGCTCAGTGGCGCGGATATCGCGTTGGCTGTTCGAAAGCGGCAGGTAAAGCGCATCGCCCGCCTGCATCGACCAGTTGTAACGCTGCACCGGCTGCTCCACCTGAAGCTTGTCGAACATGCGTTCGATCAGGATGTCGGGCCGCGTGCCGGGGCCGAAGCCGGGGATCGGAATATGAATTTCCTGCAAGGGGCGGCCGAATTTTTCGGTGAGCGACCAGGACGAAGGAAAGCAGAGCGCGCCGGCGTCAAGGCGCCAGCCATCGTTATGGCGCCGCATCAGGATCAAATCTTCCTGAACCAGCATCGAGGCCTTGGCCAGTGGTGCATCGGGGAGAGCGATATTGTCGTCGTCGAAGCCGATCACTGCAACGCGGTCGCCTTTGCGGCGGTGCGTCCGGGGACAGGTCTCCGCCAGATGCGACTCGATCAGGCCGAGCACTTCGCGCTGTGCATCGCGCGTCTCGTTTTTCTCGACGAAGATGTCGGTGGGAATTTCGGAGTAAAGCCGCTGCTTTTCGGCCAGATGCGGCAGGAGATTTTCATCCACCTCGATCCAGTCTTTGAGATCGAGAGGGCTCAGGCCGATGGTGAAAGGCTTGGACGAGCCGTCATAGGGCGTGTGGATGGGCGTTTGTCCCGGCATGGTAAACTGTCGTCTCATTTGTTTGGCCAAGGCGATATCGCAGCGCCGTCTCGGCTGCAATCTCTGCCGCTTAGACCAGCCGTGCTAAAATCAGGCCGCGCAGCGAATTGCCGACATAAAGCGCCCTGGCTGTGTTCAGCCGATCGAGAGTGAGGATTTCCTCGCGTGCTTTGCCTTGCCGAAGCAGTTCGGCGCGCAGAATACCTGGTAGAAGTCCGCAATCGAGCGGCGGAGTGGCAAGCAGGCCATCGCCGAAATCGGCGAACAGATTGGTGAAACTGCCCTCGCAAATCTCGCCCCGCTCATTGGCAAGCAACACCTCGTCGGCTGCATCCGGCGGGTATTCGGCGCGCGCCTGCGCAAAGATCTCGCGCCTGCTTGTCTTGTGGCACAGAAGCGGATTGGCCGAATCCAGTCGCGCCCTGGCCGGTTTCAAGCGCCAGACCGTGCCTGCGGGGAGCGGCTGGAAAGGCTGAGCCGAGCATTGCGCGGCGCCGTCGCGTGCCAGCGTCAACCGGACGCGCTGCGGCTCGTTAGAGCCGACGATGGCGTCATGCAATGCCGTGCCAATCCGATCCGGGTCGTGGCTGAAGCCGAGCGCGCCGGCCGAGGCAGCCAGCCGTGCCAGGTGAAGATCGCCGCGTAGGAATCCCGTATCGGGCTGCCAGCGCAGTGTCTCGATCAACTCGAAGCCGGGGACGTTCCCGTTGCGAAGCGCGCCTTCAGCAGACACTCCTGATACTCCTCACTGGCGGTAGAATCGAAGACGATGCCGCCGCCGACATTGTAGACCGCTTCCCCATCGCGAAAGAGCGAGATGGTGCGGATGGCCACCGAAAAGCGCATGCGCTTGTCCGGAGCGATCCAGCCGATGGCGCCGCAATAGACGTCGCGCGGCTTACCTTCCAGTTCGCGCAGGATTTCCATGGCGCGGATTTTCGGCGCACCGGTGATCGAGCCGCAAGGGAAAAGGGCGGCAAGGATGCGGCGGATCGAGAGGTCGGGCAGGAGCTTTGCCCTCACCCGGCTGACCATCTGATGCACGGTCGGATAGCTTTCGATGCGGAAAAGCTCCGGTACGTCGAGCGTGCCCACCTCGCTGATCAGCGATATGTCGTTGCGCAAGAGATCGACGATCATGCGGTTCTCCGCCTGGTTCTTCTCGTCGTTGCGCAGGAATTCCTTCAGCCGCTCGTCTTCTTGTGGGGTCGCGCCGCGCGGCGCGGTGCCCTTCATCGGATGCGTTTCGATCCAGCCTTGCCTGTCCACCTCAAAGAAGAGTTCCGGCGAGCGCGACAGGACGACGGGTCCGCCGAGATCGACCAGCGCACCATAGCGCACCGGCTGGCGCTCCGTCAGCGCGTCGAACGCGGCGAGCGGTTGGCCCGACCAGTGCGCATGGACCGGAAACGTCAGATTGCCCTGATAGCAGTCGCCCTCGCGCAGATGCCGGTGCAGGCGTGCGAAGCGCCGTTCATAATCCTGGAACGACCAAGTTGCGCGTGCGTCGAAGATCGGGCCGTTGGTGGCGGGACGGCCCGCCGAGGCGATTGCGCGCAGCACGGGTTTGTCGAAGACGCCGAGGCAGACGAGCGGCGCGCGCCGGCCTTCCGGCAGGCGTGGCTTGAGCTTGTCCTCCAGCAGATAGCCGGCCTCGTAGGAGAAATAGCCTGCCAGCCATTTGCCGGTGTCATGGGCGGCCTGCGCGGCGGCCAATGCCGGCTCGAAACTTTCCGCGCTGTCGGCAACGATTATCTCCGCCGGCCGCTCGAACAGAGCTTCGCTGCCGGCGAGGTCGTCGCGCAGGAGAATGAAGGGGGCGTCAGGCGCAGAAATCAATCCAGTTCTTCCAGTTCGTCGATCAGGCCGGAGATGACGCCGAGACCGATCTGCCAGAATGCGGGGTCGGAAGCATTCAATCCGAAAGGCTTCAAGAGTTCGGTGTGATGCTTGGTGCCGCCGGCCTTCAGCATGTCGAAATACTTGTCCTGAAAGCCGCGCTCGGCATTCTGGTAAACCGCGTAGAGCGAGTTCACCAGGCAGTCGCCGAAGGCATAGGCATAGACATAGAACGGTGAATGGATGAAGTGCGGGATATAGGTCCAGAAGGTCTCGTAGCCTTCGCGCAGCTTGATCGCCGGGCCGAGGCTTTCGGCCTGCACCTCCAGCCAGAACTCGCCCAGCCGGTCGGCGGTGAGCTCGCCGTTGCGGCGCTCCGTGTGGACCTTGCGCTCGAACTCGTAGAAGGCGATTTGGCGCACCACCGTGTTGATCATGTCCTCGACCTTCTGGGCGAGCATCGCCTTGCGCTCACGCCGGTCGGTGCTGGCATCGAGCAGGGAACGGAAGGTCAGCATCTCGCCGAACACCGAGGCCGTTTCGGCGAGCGTCAGCGGCGTCGATGCCATCAGCGCGCCCTGGCCGCCGGCCAGCACCTGATGCACGCCGTGGCCGAGTTCATGGGCCAGCGTCATCACGTCGCGCGGCTTGCCCATATAGTTCAGAAGCACGTAAGGATGCACCGACGGCACGGTTGGATGGGCGAAGGCTCCGGGCGACTTGCCGGGCCGCACCGAAGCGTCGATCCAGCGCCGGTCGAAAAAGGTACGGGCAATGTCCGCCATCTGAGGCGAAAAACGGTGATAGGCCGAAAGCACGGTGTCCTTCGCGGTGTCCCAGGGGATTGTCGCTTTCGGCGTTTCGGGCAACGGCGCGTTACGATCCCAGTGGTTCATCTGCTTCATGCCGAGCCAGCGGGCCTTCATCCGATAGTAGCGGTGCGATAGGCGAGGATAGGCGTCGTGAACGGCAGCCGTCAGCGCGTTCACGACCTCCGGCTCGACGCGATTCGCCAGATGGCGGGAATCGGCGATATCCTGAAAGCCGCGCCAGCGGTTGGAAATCTCCAGATCCTTGGCCAGCGTATTGGTGATCAGCGTGAACGTGCGCAGGTTTTCCGAGAAGGTTGCCGCGAGCGCCTCGGATGCCTTGCGGCGTACTTCGCCATCCTGATCCTGCAACCGGTTCAGTGTCGGCTCCAGTGTCAGTTCCTCGCCATCGACGGTGAAGCGCAGGTCGGTCATCGTCTCGTCGAACAGGCGGTTCCACGCGCCGCGCCCGGTGATCGACTTTTCGTGGAACAATTGCTCGATGCGGTCGTCGAGCTGGTGCGGTTTGTCCTTCCTGAGATCGATCACCCAAGGACGGTAATGACCGAAGACTGGATCGGCTTCGAGGGCCTTCTCGATGGTCGCATCTTCGATCTGGTTGAGTTCGAGCGCGAAAAACAAAAGATGGGAACTGGCGTCCGTCATCTTCTCCTGGATATCGCCGTAAAGCTTGGCACGCCTGGGATCGGAGGTGTCGCCGGCATAGACCAGCCCGGCATAGGAAACGATGCGGCCGATCAGTTCTTCCAGCGCCTCATAGGCGCGCAGCGCCGTGCCCAGTCTTCCCTGCTCGGCGCGGGCGGCCTCATCACCCAATTGGCCTTTCCATCGCGCCTCGAAGGCGGCCGAGTCCGCCATAGCTTTGTCGATGTCGCGCTTGAGTTCCGGCGCATCCATGGCCGGGTAGAGGTCGGCCAGGTTCCATTCCGGCAGATCGCCCGGAGCGGCCCGCTGCCCTGGCGTGGATGCGGTTGCGTGCTGGTTGGCCGAAGCTGCGGGCATTGCAATGTCCTTTCCGAGCGAAAGCCGGTCAAATCCTATGGATTTCGTTCACCGGCTTTTTTGAAAGCTTGTTTAGAATCCTGTGCCAAGATGATCCATAGGGCAAAACAGGCGGAACGTCGTTTCGGGCACACATGACAGGTTCCATTCTCATAGTCGATGACGATCCGGTGCAGCGGCGGTTGCTCGAAGGGGTTTTGACGAAATTCGGCCACCGGACTGTCGTTCTGGACGGAGGGGCGGCCGCATTGGTTGCCTTGGAGAAGGCTCCCGACGGGGCGTTCTCGGCTATGATCCTCGATCTCGCCATGCCCGGCCTCGATGGCATCGGCGTGCTCAAGGCGATGCGCGAGCGCGCCTTCGTCATTCCCGTCATCGTCCAGACGTCGCACGGAAGCATCGAAACCGTCGTGCAGGCGATGCGTCACGGCGCCTTCGATTTCGTCGTCAAACCCGCCTCGCCGGACAGATTGCGCAACGCGATCGCCAAGGCGCTGAAGGTCGCGGCGGCCGGGGGAGAGGTGAGACGCTCCCGAGGGGACGCCCCGGCGTCATCCGGCTTCCGCGACTTGGTGACGCGCAGCCCCAGGATGGACAAGGTCACGAGGCTGGGACTGAAGGCCGCCGCTTCCGATATCCCGATCCTGATCGAAGGGGAGTCCGGCGTCGGCAAGGAACTGGTGGCCCGCGCCATTCAGGGCGAGAGCGAGCGCCGGCGAAAGCCGTTCGTGACCGTCAATTGCGGCGCCATCCCTGCCAATCTGGTCGAATCGATCCTGTTCGGCCACGAAAAGGGCGCCTTCACTGGCGCCACGGAAAAGCATGTCGGCAAGTTCGTCGAGGCTGACGGCGGCACGCTTTTCCTCGACGAGATCGGCGACCTGCCGCTCGACGTGCAGGTCAAGCTCCTGCGCGCCGTGCAGTCCGGCGAGGTCGATCCGGTTGGCTCCCGCCAGACCGTCAAGGTCGACATACGTCTGATCTCGGCCACCCACCGCGACCTTCTGCAGCAGGTGAAGGACGGAAAATTCCGCGAGGACCTGTTCTACCGCCTCAACGTCTATCCGATTTTCGTGCCGCCCTTGCGCGAGCGCCGGGAAGATATCGCGCCTCTTGTCCGGCATTTCATCGAACATGTCGGCATGGGCGGCGCGTCCCGGCGCGTGCGCGGCATTGCCGGCCCGGCGCTGGCGATGCTCGAAGCCTATGATTGGCCGGGCAATATAAGGCAGCTTGAAAATGCGGTGTTCCGTGCCCTCGTGCTGGCCGAAGGCGACGTGCTGAGCGAAGCGGAATTCCCGCAGATCAGGGCGCAGGTCGAAGGCAGGGTTGACCTCGGTTCAAACGAGGCCGGCGCCACGGACGACGCGCCCGGCGCTCGGAAGCCGGAGCCCTCGGCACGAGACGAGGCGGCAGGCGCTGTTCGGCCGCGTTCCGGCCTGTTTCAGGCGCTAGACGAACGCGGCAATGTGCGCACCCTTGCCGCGCTGGAGCTCGACATGATCAGGTTCTCCATCTCCCATTACAAGGGCCAGATGAGCGAGGTGGCGCGGCGGCTGGGGATCGGGCGTTCCACGCTCTACCGCAAGCTCAAGGAATATGGTATCGACGCCGAAACCTGAGCGCCCCGGGCGCCTAAACCGATCATTTACCACGATGGGCGGGGCAATTTTTTGCCGGGAAGTTGCCACCATGTTACCGTAATTCAACTTCAATAAGGTGGGATTAACCATTAGGATCGATAGTCGGATGTAGATTGATCACATCCGTTTGGGCAAATCCGGGGACAAACGGCAGCCTGCAGGGCCATTTGATTTGAACAGAATCGAACGACACAAGAACGGGCGGACCTCTAAACGGAACCTCTGGCCCAGATGGCCGATGGCGGCCCTGGCCGCGATAGGGTTTCTCGCCGCCAGCATGGCCGTCGCCAAGGCCGAAGTCCGCTCGCTGAAGCTCTATCATCTGCACACGCACGAAAAGGCGGAGATCGTCTACAAGCGCAACGGCCGCTACGACAAGGCCGGGCTGAAGAAGATCGACCATATCCTGCGCGACTGGCGCCGCAACGAATCCGTCAGGACGGACCCGCGGCTGCTGGACCTGGTGTGGGAAGCCTACAAGGCCAGCGGCGCCACCGGCTACATCAATATCATTTGCGGCTATCGCGCGCCCGAGACCAATTCCATGCTGCGCAGCCGCTCCAGAGGCGTGGCCAAGAAAAGCCAGCATGTGCTCGGCAAGGCGATGGATTTCTACATCCCCGGCGTGCCGCTCAAGAAACTGCGCGATATCGGCCTGAAAATGCAGGGCGGCGGCGTCGGTTATTACCCGACCTCCGGCTCGCCCTTCGTTCACATGGACGTCGGCAATGTGCGCCACTGGCCGGGCATCAGCCGCAAGGAACTGGTGCGCGTGTTCCCCAATGGCAAGACGCTGCATGTGCCGTCCGACGGCAAGCCGTTGCCCGGCTATCAGCAGGCGCTCGCCGCCTATAAATCGCGCAAGGCCAATGGCGAGCCGGCGATTGCGCTGGCCAGCGCCGGCGGGTCGAGCAGCAAGTCGCATGGCCTGTTGGCCGCCCTGTTCGGCGGCGGCGAAGACGAGGCGGACGACAATGCCGATGTCGCTTCCGCACCCGCGCCGAAGGCGAAAGCCAAGGCGAGCAAACCGGAACCGGCCAAGAGCGAGACGCGCATCGCAATCGTCGCGCCGCAGGATGCCAACCGCGTCGAGATTCCGCAGCCGGAACAGGACACGCCCGAAACCATCATCGCCGCGCTGCCGGCGGGCGACATTCCGCTGCCGGGCTTCGCACCGCGGCCGAAAGCCGAGACCGGTGTCGAAACACCCGAAAATATCCCCTTCGGCATGGCCGATGCCAATGCGCCTGAAACGATCAAGACCGCTTCCGTGCAGGTTGCATCTGCCGCGCCGGTCGCCCCACAGGACATTCCGTTTGGCATGACCGACGCCAGCACGCTACAGGCGCTCGAAAATGCCGAAACGAGCGAGGCGCGCCCGGCTCCGCTGCCAAGCTGGCGGCCCGACGAGGCGCAGGCCGTCGCCTCCCAATCTGAAAAGCCGGTCTTGATGGCGCTGGCCGAAGCGCCGAAGCAGGCTTCGCTCACCGGCGGCGTTTTTTCCGCATTGCCATCCGCGCGGCCCGATAACCGGGCATCCGACAGAGCGGGCACCGACGAGGTGAAGGCTCTTCTGGAAAAGGCCTCGGCGGAACAAGCCGGCGTCGCGTCGCTTTCGGCCAAACGCTCCGTCTTCAGCGATCCGTCGGGGATCGACGCCGCGTCGCCGAAACTCGCATCCATCGAACGGCCTTCCGCAGACAGTCACTCGGCCGCCATTGCCGGGTCGGCAAAGACGACGCCGAAGGAAGCGCGGGCAAGCGCGGCGGATGCCAGGCCGGAAGCCAGGGCGGTCGTCGTGGCGGCGGCGCCGCAGGTTGCGCGCTGGGCCTTGCACAGCACCGACTATGTGGCGACGATCAAGGGTTCCACCACGGCGCCGCGTTTCGCGTATAACCTCGTGCGCACGCCGCCGAGAGAGGTCTATACGGTCGGCTTCGAGCCGAACGCCGAGGTGGCCAACTCCAGCCGCTTCACCGGCTCAGCGGTGAAATTCCTCTCGGTGGCGCATTTCAAGTAGGCGAGTGCGTTCCCCGGCAAAAAGATAGCTGGTTCCTGGCTACGGTTTTGCCGCGGAAAGCGGTGCCTGTTGTTGCCGGTTTGGCAATTTGCGACGGGAAAGGCGATCATGCAGGTGATTGTCATTGAAGGCCATTCCGCCTCCTATGCCGATCCGGTCAGCGTGAATGCCGGTGATCCTGTCATTCTGACGGAGAAAGCCGACGAATGGGATGGCCATACATGGCTTTGGGCCGAAGGGCTGGACGGCAAAGTTGGGTGGGTGCCTGACGCCATCGTGGAAAACAGAGGCGGGCGTTGGCACGCCAATCGAGATTATTCGGCCGCAGAACTGACCTGCGCCAGGAACGAAATCCTGATCGTTGTCGAAGAAACACATGGTTGGGCCTGGTGTCGCTCTGCAGCAGGCGATGAGGGCTGGGTGCCTCTGCGCAACCTCGCCCCGTACAATCCCTGATATCCACCACAGAATTCGGATCGCAAATTGTCGCTTGATTGGGAGTTTCGCGGCTGCTGGCGTTCCAGTGCTTTCGAACGTTGATTGGAGACGGGCAAGTTTGTGGCAACCGTGACAAGAAAGCTGCCGTTCGAGCATACTTCATATAAACGTGGTACCTACTTGGCATAGGGACTTGCCTCATCTTGCGGCACAACCTGCAAGGAGGTAGGTGAGCAATGAAGAAATTAGCGGGACGGCAATGGCAACACTGATAGATTTTAGCACGGTGACTCATAAGGTTAATGAGTGGATCGACGCAGAGCTCGGCATCGACACCGCCAGTAAAGCATTCATGCCTCTCATGGTTGCGTCAATTTTAGATATAACTGAAGAGGAAGCATACGACTCGATAACAGATGGCGGCCAAGACCGAGGAGTTGACGCTTTATTTATTGATGATCGTGATGGTAAAAACACGATACATGTATTTCAATTAAAATTTACTGAAGACTTTATAAAATCAAAATCTAATTTTCCATCTAACGAAATTGATAAAATACTTTCATTTTTGAATGATTTACTAGATAAAGATATATCGCAGAATAATTGCAATCCTATACTTTTCGAGAAAGTAAAGGAAGCTTGGCAGAGTCTCGCCAAGAAAAATCCTGCCATTGAAGTTCATTTTTGTTCGAATACGCTGCCGATGGTGCCAGATGAGCGCAATCGGCTCCGGAAAGCCATTGAAAAGTGGAATGGCGTGGGCGAAAATCACTACGGCCTAGATGAAATCATAAATCTTTTTCTTTCGATAAAACGCCCGAAGATTGATCGAGATATCCGTATTATTGATAAAGACTACTACGATAGAACTGACGGAAATGTTCGAGCTCTGATTTGCACAATCGACACGGCTGAGCTGGTAAAACTAATTTCTGACCCAGATGATAAGGACTCCGTTTATAGGCCGATATTTGATGAGAATGTTCGCGTTTATCTTTCCAATCGCAATAATATTAATAAAGAGATAATTTCAACGGCACTATCTGAAGATCGGCACCTGTTTTGGTATCTAAACAATGGCCTCACTATAACGTGTTCATCGTTCTCATATGCAAAGGGCGCTCGAGCTCCGGTAGTTTCGTTGAAAGACGTGCAAATAGTGAATGGAGGTCAAACTTCGAATGCGCTGTTCGAAGCATCTGCGCGCGATCTTGAGCGAGTGGCTGATGTTTTATTACTGGTAAGAATAATTGAAGCGAAAGAGCAATCCGTTGGGCACAAGGTTTCGGAGACAACGAATAGCCAAACTCCAATTAAAAGCCGTGATCTACGTGCGAACTCTCTTGTACAGCGCAAAATTGAAGAGGCATTGGCTGCCAAAGGCTATTTTTATGAACGGAAAACGGGCCAGTTTGCAGACCAGCCACGCGAAAAGCGAGTCGACGCTCAAACGGCTGGCCAAGCTTATTTAGCTTACGCCCTTGATATGCCAGAGGTAGCGAAAAAAGATCGCGGTCGTGTCTTTGGCGACTTGTTTGAGACAGTTTTCTCAGATGACCTCTTGCCCGAAAACCTGCTCATCCCGCTGGCGGTTTTGAAAAAGATCGATGCTTTCAAGAAGGACGTGCAGCGCCGCCTGAGAAGGGACGAGAAGGTAGACCAAGAAGACCTGTTCATTATTGATGGTGCCTATCACGTTCTTTTTGCGGTTCGCCGCATCTGCGATCGGGATGGCATAGATGAATTTTCACATGATGCTCTCTCTCGGATTGACGAGGCTATTGAGGCTGTTCGATCATGTGTGAAGAGCAATATGAATGAAACTTTCTCTTTCAATAGATTTTTCAAAGACTATGGTACTAGAACCAAGATCGAGTCATTAATTTCGCCAAAATAAAATATATTGTAATTGATGTATATTCAGCATTATAATTGTACATTGTGGTACCGATAGTAATTGAATCTGCGGGCTTATAAGGGTGCGTTAGAGACACTCTTGTTTTATCGGTTGCGGAGCCGTGCTGCATCTAACCCAAATGTCCGCAATTGGCGCAAAATTCCTGAAGCTCGTTGGCTGGGTGAATGGCAGACTTACGGCATACACATCCGGAAGCCGCCATTCTGCTTTCCACCCGTTTTCGGCCAACAGCCAAAGCATGCCGCCCGAAAGTGGGGACGGTTATCGGGATAAGAGCAGCGGGCGTTCTGACGAGTGTGGTTCCCGCTGCACTCGCTTGATTTCCTTAGCCGCATTAGTGCGACGCCAGACGATTCCGTCTGCCTGAAAAATGCTTTAGGCTATGCAGCGGAGCCTTTTTGTTCGACGATTGGCCTCGGCAGACCGAATAGCCAGGGCATTTGAAGAGCGCGGTCGCATGGACGGTGACGAGCCAACAAGTGAAGCGCCATTTGCGGAAGCAGCGGAAAACCACCGGCCGCTTCCGAACGGCTACCGTCAGGGCGTGATTACCGCCATAACGGTGATGCTGGGCTTTTCGCTTTATTTCCTGCGTTTCTGGGGGCTGGAAGCTTCCGGCGAGTGGACGCTGCCGACATTCCTCGCCACGGTGCCCATTTTCCTGTCGGCAGTCTGCCTGTCTGTCGCGCTGTGGCGCTCGCTGCAGGTGGAAGACGACAATGTGCCGGTTTATCGGGTCACGCTCAAATGGTTCCTGTCCGGCGTGCTGCTGGCGCTTGCCGGGGTGGTCGCCGCTGCGATCACCTATTCCTGAAATCCACCCGCCGGCCGGGCGGTCCAGCGCCTGCCTGGTGGTTTGATTCAGGCATTTGCATCCGTCTCATGCAAGGCGCTCAGGCAAATGTCTGAATCATAAAACCACCAAGCAAGTATATGATTCTAATGGAGCTTTGAATTTGATATTTGAAACGACGCTCGATGCAAACCGGGACTCAAATGTCAAATTCGCTCCACTAGTTCGCTCGCCTGCCTTGCAAGAGCCTCTATCTCATCCCAGCGGCCTTCCCTGACCATCGCGTCGGGCGCCACCCAGGAGCCGCCGACACACACGACATTGGGCAGGCTGAGGTAATCCATGGCGTTGCCGGAACTCACGCCGCCGGTCGGGCAGAATTTCACATCGGCAATCGGAGAGGCGAGGGCCTTCAGGAAGGCGGCGCCGCCGGCCTGTTCGGCGGGGAAGAATTTCAGGAAATCGAGCCCGGCCTCGCGCGCGGTCATGATCTCGCCCGGCGTGATCGCGCCCGGCAGCAGCGGCACGGGGCTGGCGTCCGCGGCGGTCAGCAATTCTTTCGTCAGGCCGGGGCTGACGATGAATTTCGCGCCGGCGCTTGCCGCTTCCTCGAATTGTGCGGCGTTGAGGATGGTGCCGGCGCCGACGATCGCCTCTTCAACCTCCGCGATCACGCGCCGGATCGCTTCCAGCGCGCCGGGCGTGCGCAGGGTGATCTCGATGACCGGCAGGCCGCCGCGCGCCAATGCGTATGCCAGCGGCGCTGCATGTGCCGGGTCGTTGATCTTGAGGACCGGGATGACCGGCTGGCCGTTGAGCAGCGAAAGGAGTTTTTCGGTCTTGCTGGGCATTTTTCGTCTTTCGGTGGCGGATCGGAATTCAAACGATTTAACAAAGGGTGGAGGGCGAGTCCATTCCGCGCCGGTGGCCGGCCGCGATCATCATTTCAGCCAATCGCGAAGCCTTGTCCAGAGCCGCTTGAGCAGGCCGCCCGGCGCAAGCGCCTTTTCCAGCGCGTCCATGGTTCGCGGCCCGGCAATGCCGTCGGCGGCCAACCCGTGATCGGTCTGGAAGCGCATCACCATCTTGGCCGTTGCCGGGCCATACATGCCATCCGCGCCGCTGCCGTAACCCAACGTCGCAAGGCGCCGCTGGAGTTCGGCCACCGCTTCGCCTTTCGAGCCACGCCGCAACAGGGGAGCACGCGGCGCGGGCGTGCCGCCGGATGCCGCGCTGTCCGCATAGTAATGATAGGCGGCGGCGATCCTGGCGTCGTAATCGTTGCGCCTGAAGCCCGGCCCGTTATAGCCGCGCGCGAAGGTTTCCCAGTCGTGCGCGCGCAAGGCGTCGGCGAGGCCGGTCTTTTCGATGTAGAGCACCATCAGCCGGGCTTGGCCTTGCGCGCCCGAGCGGGCTTCGGCCACCAGTGATTCGATTCCAACAAAACCCAACATTTGCCAATGCGCGCCCATCACCTGTCCAAGCCCCCAGGAGGTGGATTCATAGGCCGCTTTTGCATCAATCGCCGCCGCCTGTTCCAACATTCGCCAGCGTTGTTGTTGGGAAGGCGGGTTGGCGATGGCGCCGGCGACCGGCGAGGCCAGGCCTTTGGCGCGGGCAAGCGCCCGATCCTGCTCGTTCAGGCGGCGGTCGAAATAGTGGCCCTCGAAGCGAATAAGCGGTTCTTTACGGCCATTTACAAGGGCAAAGACATTGCCGGCGCTTTCGATATCGGCGATGGCGAGCAGCAAGGACGGTTCCAATCCGGCGGCGCGCGCTGCCGAGGAGATTTGATGGATAACGTTGTCATCGAACATTTTGGGGCCTCGTTCCTGTATCCAGGAAGTCTCGCCTATCACGTTGGGGCCGTGGATGAATTTTTGGATGGGCCTTCCGCGCCGCGCATGGACGCCACTGAAAACATTATAAAAACTTGTGTCCGGCTGCGACCCGACAAATTCTTGTATCCACGCCCTTTAACCATTACGGAAAGCGCATGAATACCCAACAACAACAATCCTTCCAGGTCGCGGCTCTCTACCGCTTCTCCCGCGTAGACAATTTTGAGGCGTTGCGTGCGCCTCTTGCCGTCTTTTGCCATGAGCGCGGCATCAAGGGCACGCTTCTTCTGGCCGCTGAGGGGATAAACGGCACCGTAGCTGGTAGCGACGCGGCGATTGCCGATTTGATTGCATATCTGGAATCAATTCCCGAATTGAGTGGCTTGGAAGTAAAATTCAGCCGTGCGACCACGATGCCATTCCATCGCATGAAGGTGCGGCTGAAGCGTGAAATCGTCACCATGGGTGTGAAAGGCATCGATCCAACCCGAAGTGTCGGCACCTATGTCGAGCCGACCGAATGGAATGCGCTGATTTCCGATCCTGAGACGGTCGTCGTCGATACGCGCAATACTTATGAGATTTCGCTCGGCACTTTTCGGGGAGCGGTCGATCCTGAAACGGCGAGCTTTCGCGATTTTCCAGCTTGGCTTGAGGATAACCGTTCGGCGCTGAAAGACAAGAAATTGGCGATGTTCTGCACCGGCGGCATACGCTGCGAGAAGGCGACAGCCTATGCCAAGGCCGCCGGCTTTAATGCCGTGTTTCATCTCAAAGGCGGGATATTGAAATATCTTGAGGACGTGCCGGCTGAAAAAAGTCTTTGGCAAGGCGAATGCTTTGTTTTCGATGAGCGTGTTTCCGTCACGCATGGATTAACTGAGGGGGAGGCACAGTTATGCAGGGCGTGCCGCCAGCCGCTCACAAAGCAAGAACGACTTTCCCCGCACTTTATCGAGGGCGTTTCATGCCCGCATTGCTTCGAGGCGCGTAGCGATGCCGACCGCGCCCGTTATCGTGAGCGCCAAAAGCAGGTCGAATTGGCGCAGGTGAGGGGAAGCGGGCCACATATCGGTGCCAAGGCAGATTGAGCAAAAGGCCGCGAACCAAGCGGCCGTGCGCACGTTGACCTTTTGTTAACCGAGTGCGCGCATCATTTTAGATAGTCGGATCGGCTTTCCTCCTCCCAGGCTGGTCCAGATTGGGGCGGTCGCCAATGACCGCCCTTTTTGTGTGCAAGCGCGATGCCTGCTTGCCATGGTCGGCTTCATTTGCGATGGCTGGCTTCTTTTCGGGAGAGATCGTCATGGCAGCACAGAACACCGCAATTGTGACCGGCGCAGGCACCGGTGTGGGCAAGAGCGTAGCCATTACGCTGCTCAAGACCGGATGGAACGTGGCATTGTGTGGCCGGCGCAAGCGCTTGCTCGACGATGCCATCTCGTCCGCCGGCAAGACCGAAGGCAGGGCGCTGGCGGTGGCATGCGATATTACCAAGCCGAACCAAGTCGATCACCTGTTTGCCGAAACCACGCGCGAATTCGGCCATCTCGACCTTCTCTTCAACAATGCCGGCATGAGTTACAAATCGACGCCGATCGATGAGATTCCTGTCGAGGTGTGGAATGATGTCGTCGGGGTCAACCTGACCGGTTCGTTTCTGTGCGCGCGCGCAGCTTTTGGCATCATGCGGCACCAGAAACCGATGGGCGGGCGCATCGTCAACAACGGTTCGGTTTCGGCTTACGCACCGCGGCCCGGCTCCGTGCCCTATACGGCGACAAAGCACGCGATTACCGGCCTCACCAAGACGCTCGCGCTCGATGGCCGGCCGTTTGACATTGCCTGCGGCCAGATCGACATCGGCAATGCACTGACCGAGATGGCCGTGCCGATGACGGTCGGCGTGCCGCAGGCGAATGGCACGATCGCGCCGGAAGCGGTGATGGACGTGCAACGCGTCGCCGATGCCGTGCTTCACATGGCAAGCCTGCCGCTGGACGCGAATGTGTTGTTCATGACCGTGATGGCGACCAAGATGCCATTCGTCGGTAGAGGATAAGTATTCAGCGTTTCAGGAACCGCTCGATCCTCTCCAGCGCGCGCAGGATGTTTTCCTCCGAATTGGCGTAGGAAAGCCGCATATAGCCTTCGCCGAGTGTGCCGAAGTCCGGCCCGCCGATCAGCGCCACACCAGCGTCGTCCAGTAGAGCCGACGCGAGTTTCTTGGCCTTCCAGCCTGTCTCCCTGATGTTGGGGAAGGCGTAAAAGGCGCCCTTGGGGATGATGCAGGAGATGCCGGGTAGCGCGTTCAGCCCTTCCACCACAACCTTGCGGCGGCGGTCAAAGGCGTGCATCATCTTTTCAACCTCGTCCTGTGGGCCGTCGATTGCCGCGATGCCGGCAAACTGGGTGGGGGCGTTGACGCAGGACCAGCAATTGACCGCCAGCTTGCGAATCTTATCATAGAGATCGGCGCTCTTTTCGCCGTTCGGCCAGATCGACCAACCCATGCGCCAGCCGGTCATCGCCCAAGTCTTCGACCAGCCATTAAGCACCACAAGACGGTCGCGGATTTCGGGAAAGCGCAGCAGCGAGGTGTGCTTTTCACCGTCATAGGTCATGACGTCGTAGATCTCGTCGGACAGGATGGCAACCTGCGGGTGCGCCTCCAACCCTTTGACCAGCTTTTCGATTTCATCTTGCGGCGTAACGCCACCTGTCGGGTTCGCCGGTGAATTCAGGATGAGCAGGCGCGTTTTCGGTGTAATCAGCGCCAGCGTTTCCTCGGTCGAAAAGGCAAAGCCGTTTTCTTCGCGGATTGGCACGGGTATGGGGGTGGCGCCGGTGAACTCGATCATCGAACGGTAGATCGGGAAGCCGGGGTCGGGATAAAGGATTTCGACGCCGGGTTCGCCGAACATCAGAATGGCGGCGAACATGGTCGGCTTGCCGCCGGGCAGGATCATCACACTCTCGGGTGACACCTCGATACCGGTTGTGGAAAGCGTGCGGCGTGCCACCGCTTCACGCAGAGCCAGCAGACCGTTGGCAGGAGTATAGCCGTGATGACCGTCACGCAGCGCCTTGATCGCCGCTTCGACAATATGCGGTGGCGTTTGGAAATCCGGCTGGCCGATACCGAGATTGATGATGTCTCGCCCCTGATGGGCAAGTGCTGTCGCTCGCGCCAGAACGGCGAACGCGTTTTCTTCCCCGAGGCGATCGAAAGCCGGTACTGTGTGGAGCATTTTTATGGATCCGGTGGTTCTTGTGGGCCCGGAATTGTTTTGTGAACGTCCCGCCGGAAATGTCAAACACATTGGAGAAGACCGTGCCGGAAGAACTGAAAAACTGGCAGCCGGGGCCGCGGCCCGAACGCAAGGCGATGGAAGGGCGTTTCGTGCGGCTCGAGCCATTCAGTGCCGAAAAGCATGGTGACGACCTCTATGAAGCATCCTCAGTAGCCGATGCCGATGAACGCTTTTGTTGGCTCCCTGATTACCCGCCGCAAAGTCGTGCTGCTTTCCAGCCATGGCTGGTCAATGCCGAAGCCAGTCAGGACCCGCTTTTCTTTGCAGTGATCGACAAGGCCAGCGGCAAGGCTGTCGGGCGCCAGACGCTGATGCGTATCGACCCCAAACACGGCGTCATCGAGATCGGCAATGTCTATTGGGGACCTAGCCTGTCCCGGCGGCCGGGAGCGACCGAAGCGCAGTTCCTGTTCATGCAATATGTTTTCGATGAACTCGGCTATCGCCGCTATGAATGGAAATGCGACAATGACAATGTGCCTTCCAGACGTTCGGCCCAGCGGTTCGGGTTCAGACCAGAGGGCGTCTTTCGCCAGCATCTGGTGGTCAAGGGCAAAAACCGTGACACGGCCTGGTTTTCAATCATTGACCGGGAATGGCCGGCGCTGAAAAAAGCTTACGAGGGCTGGCTCGCTCCGGACAATTTTGATACCGAGGGCAAACAGAAGATGCGCCTCGAAGATTTCCGTAAGTAATTGGGGCGTAAGGTTATTTCGCCACAGGGAAGGCTGTCTCATGACCCATGCCCACAATCACGATGACGGCCACGATCATGCCGGCCACTCGCACGATCACGGTCTCCATGGGGCCTCCGACAAGAAGCGGGTGCTGCTTGTCGCCTGTCTCACTGGCGGCTTCATGGTGGTCGAGGCACTCGGCGGTTGGTTGACCGGATCGCTCGCCCTTTTGGCGGATGCCGGCCATATGCTGACGGACTGCTTGGCGCTGGCGCTCGCCTGGTATGCCTTCCACCTTGGCGAGCGGCCGGCAACAGCGCAACTGACTTACGGATTCGGGCGCGTGAAGACGCTGGTAGCCTATACCAATGGCATCGCCATCTTCGTGATTGCCCTGCTGATCGTCTATGAGGCGTGGAAACGATTCCAGGCGCCACCGCTCGTTCTGGGTGGACCGATGCTCGGCGTCGCTGGGATCGGTTTGGTGGTCAACATTGCCGGCTTTCTCATCCTGCATGGTGGCGACCGCGAAAGTCTCAACATGCGCGGCGCCATTCTGCATGTTCTCGGCGACCTGTTGGGATCGGTGGCGGCAATCGCCGCGGCGGTGGTTATACTGGTAACCGGCTGGACGCCCATCGATCCGATCCTATCAGTTCTAGTAGCCGTACTGATCCTTTCCACGGCTTGGAGATTGATGCGCGATGCGGCGCATGTGCTGCTGGAAGGGACGCCCCCGCGTCTCGATCGCGACGATATTGCACGTGATATCGAGAAGAACGTGCCTGGCGTGCGTGAGGTCCACCACATGCATGTTTGGTCGCTCGATGGCAGCCGCCATATGGCAACGCTCCATGCCTGCCTCGATGAGGGCGTGGATGCACATCAGGCGGTTTGTGCAATCAAGCGGCGCTTGGCCGACCAGCACGATATCGACCATGCGACAGTGGAGCCTGAATTCGGCCACTGCGCCGACGGTTCACATGAGCACGGCGGACATGCGCATACTCTTGACCATGGCGACGAGTTGCATTCGGGGCACTATCATTAGCGGCAGGTCTTAGCTAAGACCGCCTTAGGTCCGTTGGGCTGGTATTTCCATATGGGACGTAAGCATGAACCGCGACACCAGAAATGCGGCAATCGCCGCCATTTCAATCATGATCCTGTTTGGCTTGTTCGCCTTCTATCTGCCGACGATCATGCTGGCGGCCGGAAAAGTTTCAGGCATTCTTGCCGCGTTTGTGGCAGTCCTGTTCATCTTTGCATTGTTTTTGGTGTTCTGGTTGCGCTCTCGCGCCCAGCGTAGAAGGGGACAATAAGATGCGAATTCTGATCACGGGCGCGGCCGGCATGGTCGGTCGCAAGCTTATTGCACGGCTGACGCATGACGGCCAGTTGCGCGGCAGCCAGATCAAGGCGCTCGACCTCCATGATATCGTTCCGCCGCAGGCGCCGGATATGAAGGGCGTCGAGGTGATGGCACATACCGGCGATCTGGCAGAGGCCGGAGCTTGTGAGAAATTGATTTCTGCGCGCCCCGATGTGATCTTCCATCTGGCAGGCGTCGTCTCTGGCGAGGCCGAAGCCAATTTCGAATTGGGTTATCGCGTCAATCTAAATGGGACGCGCGCTTTGTTCGATGCGGTGCGGTTGGCCGGCTATGCGCCGCGTCTCGTCTTCACCTCGTCCATCGCCGTATTCGGGGCGCCGTTCCCGGAAGTGATCCCGGACGATTTCCATCTGACCCCGTTGACCTCCTACGGCTCCCAGAAACTTGTCGGTGAGGTCCTTCTGGCGGATTATACACGACGCGGCGTCTTCGATGGTATCGGGATCAGACTACCGACGATTTGTGTGCGGCCCGGTCGCCCCAACAAGGCTGCATCAGGCTTCTTTTCAGGCATCATTCGCGAACCGCTCGCCGGGCAGGAGGCGATCCTCCCGGTGCCGCGCTCGGTGGTTCACACGCATGCCAGTCCGCGCTCGGCGGTCAATTTCCTGGTTCATGCAGCGGAGATCGACGGCGACAAGGTTGGCCCGCGTCGCAATCTCACCATGCCCGGCGTCGGGGTAACCGTTGGGGAACAAATCGAAGCGTTGGAGCGAATCGCCGGATCGAAGACGGTGAAACTGATCAGGGAAGAGCCCGACGAGACGATATGGGCAATCGTCAAGGGCTGGCCCACCCGTTTCGAGGCACGCCGCGCGCGCGAGCTCGGCTTCAAGGCCGAAACGAGTTTCGACGAGATCATCCGCGCCCATATCGACGACGAACTGGGCGGCAAGGTTGCCGAATAAAGGATAGTTCGATCAGGCGCTGAGGCTAGCCGACAGAAGCAGGACGCCGAACAGAAAGACGAAGGCCGCCCCAGCGATCTCGATGATTGAATGAATGCGGTGGCCAAACCGTCCTTCGCCGGCCAGCACCACGGCCCAATCCTTTGCGGTAACGGCAATGGTTGCCAGCATGGAGACGGTGATAGCCGTGCCTATCCCCATCGCCAGGACCGACAGGACGCCGCCCAGCCAAAGACCATTGAGCAGGGCGAAGGACAGCACGATCAGCGCGCCGGTGCATGGGCGGATGCCGACCGCCACCACTGCCGCCCAGGCACTGCGCCAGTCGAAGCGATCACCTGAAAGCAGGGCAGGATCGGGCGCATGGCTGTGGCCGCAGGTTTCGCAGACTTCGCCGAGGCCATGATCATGGCGATGGTCGTGGGCGTGATCGTGCTTATGGGCATGGATCGCCGGAGGGTTCTGATGGTGAAGGTGCCCGTCGCCGGCATTCGCCGTTGCCAGTTCATAGAAAGGGGCACCGCTGAGCAGACGTATCAGTGAGCGGCCGGCCTTTTTCCATAGGAGCCATGCGCCGAAAACCGTGACGAATACATAGCTGCAGATTTCGAGGAATCGGGCGGCGTCGGTCATCGAGATGCTGGTGCCGCGCAGCGCGAAATAGGCGAGAAGCATGACGATAATCGCCGTTAGCGATTGCAGCAGCGCCGAGAGAAATGACAGCAGGATGCCGCGCCGCAGCGCGACTTCGTTCGCCACCATATAGGACGAGATTACCGCCTTGCCGTGGCCCGGACCGGCGGCATGAAATATGCCGTAGAGAAAAGACAGGCCGATCAACAGCCACAGCTTGGTTCCGTCCTGCCGCATTGCCTTCATCGCATCGGCGAGTGCCCGGTAGAACTCCTGCTGCTTCTGGTTGATCCACAGAAGCTGATGAGCGAACAGCCCGGTGGACCCGCCCATGGTGTCGTTGGTGCCGATCCCGAGCGAACTTTGGGCATAAGCGGACGTGGCCGTATGAAGGGCCAGTGCAAGTGCCGCGAAACTCAATGCCAAGGCAAGTGTCGTTCTCATCGGGCGGCTTTCACGATTGGCAGGTTAGTTCCAGCTTGGTGGCAAAGATCTTGCTGAGATCATTGCCGGTCGGATCATTGAAGAAGGCATCGGTGAGCATTTTTTGGTTCTCGGAGATTGCTTCGTCAGGATTCGGCCGGATGACGGTGCGCGTGCAATTTGGAGGCAGTCCCTCCACGCTCATGTTGGCATCGTCACTGAAATCGATCGCGGTATAGAAGGTCGGATCATAGACGCCGAAGTCGATTTTGCCGGAGAGTGCGATCGGCGCGGGCGGTTCGGATTCGAACAGCACGACAAGTTGGTTGTCGGTGATGTCAGCCACCAGATGCGGCGGCGCATTCATGCGTATTTCCTTGCCGTTCACTGTGACGAGTTGGAAATAGTCGTACTCGGCAAGCGAGGAAAAGATCGTGTCGGCGACCTCTTTCAATTCCGAATCGTCGAGCTTGCGGTCCGAATTCTTGTCAAATTCCATCAATACGGTGCTGGAGAAGAGTTCATCGAACCGCCACAGATGCCGCAGTGACTTCACAGCCTTGTGGTCGGCTGTCAGCACGACATCCAGGCGCGCCTCGGCGAAGACATGCGGATGCGCCTCGACTGGCGCTGAGACGCCGACAAGCGGCAGCGCAGTGGCAAGCAGAAGGATCGTTTTTGTCTGGCGCATGTTGGCTGCTATTCCATTCGTTCCAGAATTGGCCGAACCTCACCAGAAAGCGGGCGAAATTGGGACCCGATCTAAGGAATCAATCCGGTTCGCGCGTCTTGAACCATTGAACGAGAAAATCAACAAAGACACGCACCTTGGCAGGCAGGTAGCGCCGATGCGGATAGACCGCGAATATGCCGCTGCCCTGAAGGATGCGATCGTCCAGCACCGGGAGCAGGCGGCCGCTCGAAAGTTCGGGTGCCGCGATGAAATCAGGCAGCATCGCGAAACCAAGCCCCGCGACGGAAGCGGCGCGCGCGGCCAGGGGGCTGTTGACCTCTATCGGTCCCGATACGGCCACGCTGATCGTGTCTTCACCTTCGCCCCGAAACGGCCAGTTGGCCATCCAGCGGCCATTGGTATCGACGATACATGGCAAGCGTGTCAGATCCTGCGGGCGGGTCGGCATGCCATGTCGGGCGACAAGTTCGGGCGAACCGCATAACCGTATCGAAAACGGCGCCAGCCGTCTGGCGATGAGCGAGGAGTTTTCCAGCCTGGAGATACGGATGGCGAGATCGAAGCCTTCTTCCACGAGATCGACGAAGCGATCATCGAGTCGGATATCGAGCACGATGTCGGGATGCTCTCTCGCGAAGTCGATGAGAGACTGGCCGATGGGGGCATCGGCAAAAGTGCGCGGGGCAGAGAGCTTGATTCGTCCGCGGACGTCACTCGACGATTCGCGCACCGCATCCGAGAGGCTGTCCACTTCGCGCACGATCTCGGAGGCCCGCTGATAATAGGTATGACCGGCCTCGGTGAGTGAAAACTGGCGCGTGGTGCGGTTCAACAACAGCGCACCGAGTTCGTCTTCCAGTTCGCGCACATATTTGGAAAGCAGCGCCTTGGATCGTCCGATCTTGCGCGCGGCGGCGGAAAATCCTTCCGCTTCAACCACATCAATGAAGGCGCGCATGCGGGTAAGCGTATCCATGTCGCAGCTTTGGCTGCCTGTGACATTTTTTTCAAGTCGGGTGGCGATTTTAATTGATTGTGAAAGAGCTTGTCCTTATATCGCGCTTGCCCAAAGTCGCACGTGCCTGTGGGTGTCCGCCGATCCTCGAATGGCGAGGGCAATCGGTAAGGTACCTGGAATTAACCCCTCCAGTCGGTTTGGCGGCCAACCGCGAAATCGAGGACACCTTGAAGCAACGACGGTGCGGGCCTTTCTGGTTCTCTTCCGGTCGTCCAAAGATCGGGGTTACTCAAAGAGGCACACCTTCATTGCCGGCAGTGCGGACGGGTTCTCCATCCAAGCCAAGGCAGACAAAGCGAACCGATGCCGGGCAAGGCTAAGGTTCATCGCCGCGAGACGGCGTTTCATGGTTCCGGGTTTCCACCGGCCGGCATCATGACTGGTCGTCTTGCCTTTGTTTGATTTTGTGTTCGCGTGACACTGTCGCGCCACGCAACCCTTGCGCGCGCCTTATCGGCGCGGATGGAGAAACCCGATGGCTACCCAGCGTGTCCTCGACTTCCTCGCCAGCCGGCGGCCGGCCGGGCCATGCCTCATCGTCGATCTGGACGTTGTCGCAGAGAATTTCCGCGCCTTCGAAAAGGCGCTGCCGCAGTCGAAGATCTATTATGCCGTCAAGGCCAATCCGGCGCCGGAGATTTTGCGCCTGCTGGCCCGCATGGGCTCTTCCTTCGATACCGCTTCGGTTGCCGAAATAGAAATGGCGCTCGATGCCGGTGCCACGGCTGAGCGCATCTCCTTCGGCAATACGATCAAGAAGGAGCGCGATATCGCGCGTGCCTATGAACTCGGCATCCGTCTTTTCGCCGTCGATTGCGTGGAAGAGGTTGAGAAGATTGCACGGGCTGCGCCGGGCGCGCAGGTTTTCTGCCGTGTACTGACGGATGGCGAAGGGGCTGAATGGCCACTGTCACGCAAGTTCGGCTGTGTGCCGACGATGGCCGTGGATGTGCTGCGCCATGCGGCTTCGCTTGGCCTCGATGCCTATGGCGTGTCCTTTCATGTCGGCTCGCAGCAGACTGATCTCTCGGCCTGGGATCGTGCCTTGGGCGACGCCAAGAAGGTGTTTTCGACCCTCGCCGGAGAAGGCATCGTGCTCCGTATGGTCAATATGGGTGGCGGCTTCCCGACCCGTTATCTGCGCGACGTGCCGGCGGCGGAAGTTTATGGTCAGGCGATCTTCGAGGCGCTCAGCAAGCATTTCGGCAACGTCATTCCCGAGACGATCATCGAACCCGGTCGTGGAATGGTGGGCAATGCCGGTGTCATCAAGTCGGAAGTCGTTCTGATTTCGCGCAAGGCCGACAATGACAATGTGCGCTGGGTCTACCTCGACATCGGCAAGTTCGGCGGATTGGCCGAGACGATGGACGAGGCGATTCGCTATCCGATCCTGACCGAACGGGACGGCGACGAGAAGGGCGCCTGCGTACTTGCCGGTCCGACCTGCGATTCGGCCGATGTGATGTATGAGAAGTCGCCTTATCCGCTGCCCTTGTCGCTGACCATCGGCGACGAGGTGCTGATCGAGGGTACCGGGGCCTATACGACGACCTATTCCGCGGTCGCCTTCAACGGCTTCGAGCCCCTGCGATCCTACGTGATCTGAAGGCTGCGGCCTTCAGATCGGCCTGGGCGGTGTTGTGCCATCGCCCGGTTTTTGCTCGTGGAATGGTCATCCGCTGGTAAAGGATCGCGGACATGCAAAATGCGGAAGCTCTAGCAGCACAGCCGGTCTTTGTTATCACTCTCGAAGCCATGGCAGACGTTCCGGCGCGCGAGGCGCTGCTCGACCGCGCCATGGGGCCGGGACGCAAGAGGAAGTCATCGGAGAAATTGCGGCGCGGCCGCCAACCGGCCGAAGGGTTGGCGTTCGTCGCTCGCGATGTCAGAGGCGTGGTCATTGGCACGGTGCGGCTTTGGAACATTCGGCTGGGCGAAGACGGTGCGCCGGCGCTTCTGCTTGGTCCGCTGGCGGTCGATCCGGCTTTGAAGGGTGAAGGTATCGGTTCCGCCCTTGTGCGTCGTGCGATCATTGAGGCGCAGCGGTTTGGCCATCGCGCTATCCTGCTTGTCGGCGATGCGCTCTATTATGGGCGCTTCGGCTTTTCGGCGGCACGGACCTCCGGCCTGTCCATGCCTGGCCCATATGAGCCGGCGCGCCTGCTGGCCCTGGAAATCGCTGAAGGCGCCCTCGATGGTGCGCACGGTACCTTGCGGGCAATCGGTCGGCGAACTAGCCCATCGAAGTTCGCGCACGCCGCCTGAACCTGCGGCTATGCGTGGCGCTCAGCCGATCAACTGACTGAGCGCCATCGCAACCGACATGTCGCCTTCGACCTTGAGCTTGCCCTGCATAAATGCCATGGTCGGGTTAAGGTCGCCGGCCAGCAAGGATTCCAGATCGTCGAGCGAAAGTTTGATCGTGCAATCGGCCGGTCCATCGGTGGTCGAAATGTTGGCGCCGTCAATGAGAATGACCCCGTCCTCGCCTGTGTCGAATTTGACTGACCGATCGAAGCCAGCACTTTCGACCTGGGGCTTGAGCCTGTTCGCGACGTCCTGAATTCCCATCCTGAGGCTTTCCCTGCACTGTTGGCTATTCATGCTCAAGATATAGTCAAACCGGCACTGTCATCAACGTACGAAGCGCTTTGATGCGTTATTCGCCTGCTGATTGATTTCTTACTTCAGCATCTGCCCTTTGCGCATTGCGCCGGCGAATGGCGTTGTCGCGGATTTCATCTGTGGTCAGAAAATTGATCTGGTCCACCAGCACATCGTCGACAAGTTTCGCGCCGATCCGGACGTTGATTGAATCGCGAATGTTCTTGCGAAACGTGTCGAGGTCGATTGGAGAATCTTTTGCCAGATCGATTTGCGGGTTCGCATAGAGGTAGGAATAGACCTGGTCCGTTATCAAGGCTTCCGCCGGCACCGAAAGCTTTGCTCGTATGGCAGGCTCCACGGTATAAACCAGCTTGGTCAGGAAATAGCCTTTGACCTGTGCATCCCGCACGACAGGCACCGAGATCATGTTCGTATTGACATAATCCAACCCGCCCAGAAGGGGCTCGGCCCGCTGGTCCGCAGCTTCGCCCGCTGCCTGGAACGAATAGAAGACCGCTCCCACGGTTGCGGCACAAATCCACAGCGCCGCTACGATGATCCTGATCATCCGCTGCCCGCCATATTCAACCTTGCGCCCACCCGCATTCGCTGGCTGAGTAAGTGCCGTCGGCTTCGGCTGTCTGGATGACATTCTTGAGCAACGCCGCCACTTCGCCGACCGCGCTGAGATGGGCGAGGATCGCGGCCTCGTTCCTGGCTAGTTTCTCGCGCAGGCGAGTCAGGCTTTCCCGATGTCCCACCGCCATTTCTGCCAGATTTGCGCCTTTTATGGCGCGGTTCAATTCATAGAGGCAGCGGCTCTTGCGCGTGTTTGATGCCCTGAGGTCAAAGTGCGGATCCGAGCGCAATCCTACTGTCTCCTCATCGATCGCCTGTTCTATCCGGCCGATGATGGAAGCGAGGCTGGCTGGCCGCCGTGCAGCCGTCAGGTGAGGATCGACACCCGTGCGCGCTGGAAGGTTTTCAGAGATGGTGGCTTGGTCACTCATACGCTAGGCCTTTGTCGATATGCGTTGATCATGTTCATCGCCGGCATGCAGCGCGCGCGCGGTTTTCATCTGCAGGTTCTGGATCAGTGAATCCGAAAGCCGGGTCTGGGTATCGATCTCGGTCCTTTGCGGGCCTGTCGAGACGGCACCGATCGCCACCTTGCGCTTGCCGTCGAGATAATGGTCGGCAAGCAGCGAGCGGGCGATACCGATACTGCCGCGATCCGCGATGACGTCGCCCATCCTTTGAGCGAGTTGCGATTTCCACATATCGCCTGCCAGACCCTTGCCGTAAACGTCTTCCGTAGCCTTGGGCAGCATGTTCTGGATGAAGGTCTGCAACACCATGGCCTCGAAATGCTTGTAGCTTTGCGCCGGATCGGCAGCAGCGCCGGAATTGGCGCGAGAGAGCATGGGCGTGTCATCGGGGAACGCAATTGCCGAAACACCGGTTCGCGCGGCCAGCGCGCTGCGCGCCGCCCGAAGGTCCTGAGGTGTCGCCGCACGGGCGACGTCCAGCACGATGTCGCTGGGAGGTGATATCGCCAAGAGGATTCCCCTATTTTTCTCTTGCAGCCATCATGGATGAACAAGCTTGTGGCAGGCTTACTTGGTCTGTTTTCGCTCAATTAGTTCGAGGCGTTCGCGGTCGGATTTTTCGCGCTCGTCCTGGGCGAGGGCCGTTCGATAGGCGCGCTCGACGATATTGGTGCGGGCCGTCGCCTTGGCGATCTGCTCCGCCTCCTGCTTCGCCATTTCATGGTTCAGGTCGCGCGCCGTAACAGCCTCGACGACGCGGCGGTGATAAAGCTGCGGGAACATCCCGGCTAGCGAATCTGGTGCGTTGAACCGTGAGATGAGCATTTCGGCTTCGGCTTCCGCCGTGACTGCCGCCACCAGGTGGCCTGCACGGCGCGCTTCGTGCAGCGCCTTCAACTGCTCCTGGACCTCGACAAGCTTCTTCAAACGTTCGCGGCGGTTGGTCATGCTGCTATCGCGCCAATGTCATTTCGATAAAGCCGTCGGCAAACAGCGACAGGAGCGTTGCGCCGGAAAAATAAAACAGGATCAGCCCGCCGGCGACGACGAAGGGCAGGGAGATGAAATAGATCGGAATTTGCGGCGTCAGCTTGTTGACGAAGCCGATCGTCAGATTGACCAATATGGCATAGGCGATGAAGGGACTGCCAAGACGCAGCACCAGAAAGAAGGCGCCCGACAGTGTGTCGGCGACATCGACCAGTGCAGCTTGCGGGTTGAAGAAGACGTCGACTGGCGCGACCTGGTAGGAATTGACCAATGCGCGGATCACCTCATGATGAAAGTCGAAGACGAAGAGGAGCAGCAGCGCGGACAGTGAAATCATAGCGGCCAACGGAGCCTGTGGTTCAGCTTCTTCAATCGCCGTTCCACCCATCGTGTTGAAACCCATCAGCATCGCAATGCCGGCGCCGATAAAGCGCACCGCTTCCATATAAAGGCGGGTCATCGCCCCGATCAGGCCGCCGACGAGCAGTTCCGAGAGGATCATCGGGGCAAGCACGGCCGGGTGGGGATCGGCGTAGGGATAGATGCGCGGCCACAGGAAGGTGAGCATGCCGAGTGAGACGGCTATGGCCGTGAACAGGCGCACCTGCATCGGGATGCGCACGCTGGAATATCCAGGCATCAGCATGAAGCATGCGCCGACGCGGCAAAAAGCGAGGAACGCCGCGATAATGGCATTCTGCGTCATTCCTGCAAGAAGGACGCTCACGAGATGGTCCCAAGCACCCGGATTTCAACGCCCTTGGCGATCTCGACATGGGAAAGCACCGGCAAGGTGGTGAACAGCCGCTCGATGATCATGCGCACATAGGGCCGTGCATCGGGAGCCGTCACCAGCACGAAACGCTGGCCGGTCTCGAGATGCTTGCGGATCGCCTTGGTGGCCTCCTGGCCGAACTCCTCCAACTGGCGTGGGTCGATGTCGAATTCGCGCACCTCGCCCTTGGCGTCGCGCTTGAGCGCCTGATGGAAGGCAAGGTCCCAGCGGTTGCCGAGCCGCAACACCTTGAGCACCCCGCCTTCGGCGAGGTCGCCGCAAATCTGCTGCGCCATGCGGATGCGCACATGTTCCACGATCTGTTCAGTACGACGCACATGCGGTGCGATCTCGGCGATCGCCTCTATGATGAGGTGGAGGTTGCGGATCGAGATGCGCTCGGCAAGCAGCAGCTTCAACACAGCCTGCAGGCCGGGGTAGGAGATGTGGGAGGTGCAGATTTCGTCGGCGAGCTTGCGATATTCAGGATCCTGCCTTTCCAGAAGGGCTTTCATGTCCTTGTAGGAAAGAAGCTGCGGCAGATTATTGCGGACCACTTCGCTGAGGTGAGTCAGCAGCACCGACATGTTGTCGGCGAAGGTGTATTGCTCGCGCTTCAGGTCTTCGGCAAAAGTCTCCAGCACCGAATAGGCGCGCATGCTGAACGCTGGCTCCTTCACCTCTTCACCGGGAATGTCCGGCGTGTCGCGGTTGCCGAGCAGAACCATCAATTCGCCGACGCGCATCTGGTATTCGGCAACAACGGTGCCGTGAATCTTGATCTGATAACCTTTTGGCGCAATGGCGAAATCGTCGGTAAGTCGAACCTCGGGCACCACGAAACCGTACTGCGCCGCGAATTTCTTGCGCATCTTGGCCATGCGGAAGGCAAGCTCCTGATGCGAGGTGATGAGTTTGGTCGAAAGTTGCTTGCCGATCAGCAGTTCGATCTCGGCGGTGGCGAGCGACGCCTTGACGGAGTTCTTTTCGTCTTCCGCCTTGGCTGCCGCTTCGCCTTCCTTCTGCGCTTCTTCTTCGGCGATGCGGCGGTTGTGACGCATGGGTATGACATAGCCGAGGCCGGCCATGGCGCCGGCCAGTGTCAGGAATGGGAACATCGGCAGGCCCGGCATCAGGCTGAGCAGCGTGAGCAGCGAAGCGGCCACGTAGAGTGCACGCGGATGGGCGCCGAGTTGTCCGAATACCGCCTGGTTGGCGGACCCCCGTGTGCCGCCCTTGGAAACGAGCAGGCCGGCGGCAAGCGAGACGATGAGGGCTGGAATCTGCGTGACCAACCCATCACCGACCGAGAGCTTAATGAACACGTCGGCTGCCTCGCCGATGCCCATGTCATGACGCAGATAGCCGATGGCAATGCCGCCGACGATGTTGATGACGGTGATGATCAGGCCCGCGATGGCGTCGCCACGCACGAATTTCGAGGCGCCGTCCATCGAGCCGAAGAACGAGCTTTCCTCTTCCAGTTCACGCCGCCGTAGCTGGGCGGTCTTGTCGTCGATCATGCCGGCGGAGAGATCGGCGTCGATCGACATCTGCTTGCCGGGAATAGCGTCGAGGGTAAAGCGCGCGCCGACTTCGGCGATACGGGTTGCGCCCTTGGTGATGACGATGAAATTCACCACGACGAGGATCAGGAAGACGATCAGGCCGATGACGAAGTCGCTCGACATGACCAGCTTGGAAAATCCGGAGATGACATAGCCTGCGGCATGGGTTCCTTCATTGCCATGCGACAGGATCATGCGCGTGGTGGCGATGTTGAGCGACAGGCGCAGCATCGTTGCGATGAGCAGAATGGTGGGGAACGACGAGAAGTCCAGCGGTCGTTGGATCCATAGCGCCACCATCAGGATCAGCACAGAAAGCGCGATAGAGAAGGCCAATCCGATGTCGATGAGGAAGGCCGGGATCGGCAGGAACAACACTGCCAGAATGACGACGATGCCGAAGGCGAAGAAGATGTCGCGGCCGTTGCGCGATTGCGCTTCCGCCGAGATGCTTTCGCTGATCGCCATATCTGTGCCCCACAAGAATTGTCAGTCGCGTGCCAAGGCACGCCAGTTCTTGACCCTAGCCGGTCAAGCTTGCGTGAGCATGGCAGGCAGACGCGCGAATGCGCGTGGTGTGTTTGGGCAGTGCGGTTGCCATTGCTGCATCCGCAGCGTATCAGGCGCGACACATGACATGATCTTGCCTCTTGCCCGCCCGAGAGCCGCCCGGTGTTTTCCGCCAACCACTCGATCACCTATGCGCGCCGGCTGCGTGCTATTCTGATCCGATCGATCCCGGTTCTGCGTGCGCGTGGTGTCTTCATTGTCGTGCTTGCAGGTTTCGTCGGGATCATGGCCGGTGTTTTCGTCGCGGCTATGAGTCAGGCCGTACAAGGCCTGCATTGGCTGTTGTTCGGTCTGCCGCCGGGCGCGAGATTGTCAGCGATGTTCTCGCTCGACAATTCCTTCCAGGCGCTCGTACCGGCAGCGGGCGGCATCCTGCTTGGATTGACTGTGATCTTCCTGAGAAAGTGGAAGTTCCGAAGACCGGTGGACCCGATCGAAGCCAATGCGCTTTATGGTGGGCGCATGTCGTTGACCGACACATTCATTATCGCGGTCCAGACGATGATCTCCAGCGGGTTCGGCGCATCGGTCGGGCTTGAAGCCGGCTATACACAGGTCGGCTCCGGCCTGGCATCGCGGCTGGCGCGCATGTTGAGGCTCAGGCGCAACGATGTGCGCATTCTCGTCGGCTGCGGCGCGGCGGGAGCCATCGCGGCAGCTTTCGATGCGCCGCTGGCTGGTGCCTTCTACGGCTTTGAACTCATCATCGGCGTTTATTCGATGGCCAATGTCGCGCCGGTGATGGCCGCGGCGATTTGTGCTTCTCTTACGGCGGAGATGTTCGGTGGCGTTCCGTTCCCGTTGGAGTTGTCCGGCCTGCCGCCGCTCACCCCCGCCCAATACCTGCCTTTCGTGCTTCTGGGCCTCATCGGTGGCGGCGTTTCCATCGTCATCATGAAACTGATGACGATAATCGAGCGTGCTTTCGCGCATCTCAGAATCGAATCCTCCCTCCGTCCGTTCGTCGGCGGCTGTCTCGTCGGACTGCTCGGCCTTGTTACACCACAGGTTCTTTCCAGCGGACATGGCGCGCTGCATCGCGAATTCGCGATGAACTATGGCATCGGCGTCGTAGCCAGCGTCTTTGTGCTCAAGCTCGCGGCTTCGGCGATCTCGCTGGGGTCGGGTTTCCGCGGCGGTTTGTTTTTCGCCTCGCTGTTTCTTGGCGCCCTGCTCGGCAAGATATTTTCCGGCGTGATGGCTTTCGTGTCTCCAGCTACCGGCATCGATCCTTCTGTCGCCGCGGTCGTGGGCATGACGTCATTGGCTGTCGGCGTTGTCGGCGGGCCGCTGACCATGACGTTTCTCGCATTGGAATCGACCGGCGACCTGACCCTGACCGGCGTTGTGCTGGCTGCGTCCATCATGTCGGCCGTGCTGGTGCGTGAGACTTTCGGCTATTCCTTCTCGACCTGGCGTTTCCATCTGCGTGGTGAGACTATCCGAAGCGCGCACGACGTCAGTTGGATGCGTTCGCTTACTGTCGAGACAATGATGCGCAAGGGCTTTCGCACCATAGATGCCCGTGCGACGCTTGCTGATTTTCGCGCCCAGGTGCCGCTGGGTTCGGCGCAGCGCGTCGTCGCGGTCAATGGTGAGGGAGTTTATGCCGGCATGCTGATCGTCGCGGAACTCTATAGCGACCAGATGGAAGAAGACACAGCGGTTGGCGTGCTCGCGAAATTCAAGGACGCCGTGCTCGTGCCGACAATGAATGTGCAATCGGCTGCGGAGACCTTCCAGCGCGCGGGAGCGGAAGAACTGGCCGTCGTGCGGGATTTCACCGATCGCACGGTCGTCGGTTTGCTGACGGAAGGCTATCTGATGCGGCGTTATGCCGAGGAACTCGACAAGGCGCGGCGCGATCTTTCTGGCGAAAGCTGACAGCAATGCTCAATGATCTGCCGATCGTCTGGTCGAAATCAGGGTTGCGGCTGTTGTCGGCCGCTCGATCAGGCGCCTGACGCGAGGGCGGTCCGGGCCTTTGTGCAAGGCCCTCACACGCTCGCTAATGTCCGCATCCGCATGGGTAAAGCGCTTGTTATGCCGGATGTAATCGAGCCAGGTCGGCGTGTGGTAGCTTTCCAGCCACACTTCAGGGCGTTCGAGATCCCGCGCCAGAGACCAGTTTCGGGCACCGTCGCGGCGGCGAATGCGGCCCCGCTCGGTCATGACGGCAAGGAATTCCGGGACATCCTCGTCTTCGATCGTGTATTCGATCATAATAGCGATCGGGCCGCTGCGCGGCTTGAGGTCGAGCGCCAGCATCGGTTCGGTCCAGCGATTGAGTGGATCGAGATTGGGGGCGGTGTGGTGAGGTAGCGGAAGCCAGAAGCCGACCGCGCCTCCGACCAGCATTGCCACACCCGCGGCCACGAGCGCGACAGCGGCACCATGCTCGTCGGCGACAACGCCCCATATCCAGCTTCCAAGTGCGATGCCGCCGAAGGTTGCCATCTGGTAGATGGACAGGGCACGTCCGACGACCCAGCGCGGTGTGGACATCTGTACGGTGACATTGAAGTGAGAGAGTGCCAGCACCCAGCTCGCGCCGCCGACCATCAGGCCGAGCGCGGTCTGCCACGCATGCGTGCTGATCGCGGCGTTCCATCCGCACAATGCAAAGCCGACGAAGGCCGCACGCACCATCGTTTCGCTCGACATGAGCTGGCGCAGCCGCACGCTGGTTAGAGCGCCGGCCACGGCGCCGATTCCGAAAGCCCCGAGCATCAGGCCATAGGTCAAAGGGCCGCCATGCAGCAGATTTCGCGCGATCAGCGGCAGCAATGCCAATACCGCGCCGGCTGAAAAGCCGAAGGCAAAACCGCGCACCAGAACCTTGCCGATATTGGGCGACATGGCGACGTAGCGCAGACCGGCGCCCATTGCCGCGCCCAGTGTTTCACGAGGCAGGCTCGGGGCCGCAGGTTGTTGGCGCCACCGTGCAAGCACGGTGATCAAACCGACGTAACTCAGCGCGTTGGCCGCGAAAGCGGCGGCTGGACCGAAGGCGGCGACGATGATGCCGCCAATGGCCGGGCCGACACTGCGGGTCATGTTGAACCCCATGGAATTCAGGGCGACAGCGGCGGGCACTCTGTTGCGGGGAACCATGTCGCCGACCGAAGCCTGCCAAGACGGACTGTTGAGAGCGGTGCCGCAATCGATCAGGAAGGTGAAGGAAAGCAACAGCCACGGCGTCAGCAAGTCGAAATAGGTGAAGCCGACCAGCAGCGCCGACACGACCAGCATGAAGCATTGTGCGGTCAGCATGATCTTGCGGCGATTGAAGCTATCGGCGATTGCGCCGGCAATCAGCGCGAACAACATGATCGGCAGGGTCGTGGAGGCCTGCACAAGCGCGACCTGATAGGGCGATGTCGCGATCGTGGTCATCAGCCACGCAGCGCCGACGCCTTGAATCAGCCCGCCGAAATTGGAAACCAGGCTGGCGCTCCAGACCGCCCGGAAAATACCGACGCGGAAAGGGGCGAGGGCCGAGCTTTCGCCCTCGTGATCTTCGTCCTCGATGAACGGCGCCGGTTCGCCTTGATGCGGCATGCGTTCGCAACCTGAATCAGATGCTGACCATCTGCACAGGGTAGATCACCGTACGGCAAAGATGGAACGCCTTTTCGCGGGAAATGATGGGCCACAAAGGGGCGGTCGTCGAGAACCGGAGAGACCGCGATCAGAAACCTGTCTGGATACGCTCGAAGACGACGTTGGTGAAAGACGAGATCTGGCCGCCGATGAACGGTCCGGAAAGAGCGACCACCAGCATGATGGCTACGATCTTGGGAACGAAGGTCAGCGTTATTTCCTGAATTTGGGTCAATGCCTGTATGAGGGCGATGCCGATGCCCACCGCCATGGCGACAAGCACGGCGGGCGCCGAGGCGCTTAGCACGGTCCAGACCGCGTATTGAAGGATGTCGAGGGCGTCGGCCTCGTTCATACTGCGTTCTTTCCGAGTTCAGCCTATAGCCGTTATCGAAACGCCGGGACCCACGGCCACTTCGGAACCATTCTCCAGTATTGCGACAAGGCCGGAGTTTGCCAGACGGACTTCCTTGACGGTTCCGGTTGTGCTGCCGTCGGCCGATGTTATCGAGCGTCCGATCAGGGAATCGGCTTGCGCAAGCGCCGATGATTGCATGATCTGATCGAGCTTGTTGTTGGTCTGAACCGTCTGCTCCACTTGGGAAAAGGTGGCCAGTTGGGAGACGTACTGGGTCGAATCCATCGGCTGGGTTGGATCCTGGTTCTTCATCTGCGCGATCATCAGCTTGAGAAAGGAATTGTAATCGACCGTCGTCTTGGATTTGGCCGGTGTCTGGCTGATACCTGGCGGCAGGGTCGTATTCATGTTCACGGTCATATCATTGTGCTCCTACGGCCAAGGGGAGGGAGGCTTCGGTTGCGATTTGCCCGCCCTGGAGGATTCTGCGTTCCGCAGGGTAAAGCGAGCGGATCGCCTTCAGCGCCTCGTAGATTTTCCCTTCGTTGACAAGCTGGTCGATATGTTTGAGCGCATTGAGTATCTGCGTATCGTCAAAACTCGCCAGCAGAAGATCAAGCGACCGGCGGAACATGACGAGTGCCTCTGCCGCGCCTTGCGGGTTCATCAGCATGACCTGCACGATGAAGTAAAGCTGTTTGAGCGGGGTTGAGGCATCTTCCGGCTGGATCACATGGCTGTCCAGCAGGAATTGCACATCGTTAAGCAGTTCGATGGTTGCTTTGCGATCGACCTTGATGACCGCGCCGTTGATGTAGATTTTTTCATTGGCTCTTAGTGACAGCTTCAGCGTGCTGTTCATTGGATACCGTCGCGTATGATCTGGGAGACCTCGATCAACCCATCGAAATTATCGGTGCGTCCCTGGCGTATGTCTTCGATTTCGCGTAGCAGCCACAGCCCGATCGAGATCAAATTGGCTCGCAGTTCCTTGGGAAGAGCATTATCGGGCGAGCCGAGGTCCTCAATGAGAACACTCCAGACGCGATTGGTGAAATGCAGCGCCTCGACCGCTTGCAGGCTGTTGGCCCCGCTTGTCGCCGCCGTTGTCAGAAGGTCGATCGAACGGGTGAGGAGTTGCCGCTCGCGATCCTTGGCATCTGCCGCCGAGTCGGTTTGTATATCGGCATAAGAGTACTGATACATGGCGCCGGCCTCTCGTCAGGTCAGATAGTTCAACAGGCTGAGTTGCTGGATGCGGGCCGTCAGCGCGAACGACGTCTGAATATGAGTCATCAAATCGTTGACGCGGGTCGCGGCCTCATAGGGGTCAACACCTTCAAGATCGAGCAGATGCTTCTTGAACAGATCGGTTTGCGTCTTCATGCGATCGCTGGCGTCAGACACGCTCTTCTGCACGATACCGGTCTGGGCCCGGATCTGGCTCAAGTCGCTGATTGCTTGCCCCGACAGGGAGAGTGCGCGGGTGGCGGCGGCCTTCCTGGCCTCGTCGCTCAGATTCCCGGAAAACAGATCCGTGGCCATGGCTGCGGCCATCGCCAGTTTGCGGATGCCCTCATTGTTGGCACTGACGGAAGTCTCGACCGTCTCGTTAAGCGATATGCGGCTGACGATGCCCTGATCGGTGGCGCTCGACCAGTTACCCCAACCGGCGCCTAGAAATTGTGGCTCGACCTTGGTGATGATGAAATCGTCGATCTGCGCGGCCGTTATACTGGCCGCTGCCGGATCGTCCTTGGTGAAGCCGAAATGACTGAAAAAGGCGGCATCGAAGGCGGCCTTGGCAGGTGAATCCGCCGCCGTGAAGTCGTCAAGCGGCTTGATGTCGGTGTTGGTGCCAGCGAATAGATACTCGCCGTTGAGAGCGGTGTTCGCAAGACCGGTCAACGATTGCAATGTCGCCTTGCCGCTATCCGAGAGGACCGCACCGGATAGGTCGCCCGTCGTCGCCGTCGTCAGTGTTTCCATGAGTGTCTGGGCGAGGGCGCCGATCTGATCGAGCGCGCTTTGCGTCGTGCCGAGACGCAAGGCCACCAGTCCGTTGGAATCGATAATGGTGTTCAGGCGATCGAGGTCCCGGTGAAAATTGACCGATTGCGAGGCTCTGGTTCCGAGTGCCAACCCGGTGTCAGCGACCTTCAGCGTCGTCATCTCCTTCTGTGCCTCGACCAATTCCATCTGCATGTGCATCTGCGAGTAGCGCATGGCGTTGGAAACGGAGGCGGAGGAAACAGATACGGTCTTCATCTCTACCTCACCGCCTCGAGGAGTGCGTCGAGCATTGTGCCGACAGTCGACATCAAGCGGGCGGATGCCTGATAAGTATGCTCAAGGTCGAGCATCAGCGACATTTCGGTATCGACATTGACGCCGGTGGCGTTCGAAAGTGCGTCTGCACTGCGCTGTGCAAGCGCCTCCTTGGTGGCGGCATCGGAGGATGCGAGCTGCCTTTGGCCGGCAACCCAGCCGATGGAATCCGATGCAAAGCCGGCGAGACCTGACGAGCTGCCGCCAATCTCGGTTGCAGGGTCGAAGCTCATCGGTTGCTCAAGCCGGTCGCCATAGGCGATCAGCAGATCCGCGTAAGAGGAGCCGGCGCCTGATGGTTTGACGATGTAGGCCGCGCCGTTGATGCCGCCGTCGCGCAACAGAGCGAGATTGCCGCCCCGGCTCGGATCGATCACAGCATTGATCGTGATGCTGCCGGCAAGGCCGTCGACCAGAGTTCCAGCGGCGGGCACCAGCGGCGGAATCGGAGCGCCTGCCCATGTGAACAGGCCGGCAAAGCGGGGTTGCCCCAGTCCGGGTTCGGCTTCGGAAAATGCGGTGACCAGACCGCGCGCGATCTCGTCCAATTGGCTTTGCATGGTGGCGGCGGTGCCATCGCGCAGTTGCAGCAAGCCACCCAACTTGCCCCCGGCGTCCGGCCCGTCGAGCGAAAGCGGAACATTGTCGATATAGACGGTGTTGCCGTTCATGCCGGCGGTGTAGCCAGGTGAGGCCTCGAAGCTTACCGAGCGCGGGACGGTCTCGAACAAGGTCGAGCCGCCGGCGGTGATGACGACCATATCGTTGTCACCGCGCGTATAGCTCGAAACCGGGACGTATTCGGAAATCTTCTTCAGCAAACCATCGCGCTGGTCGAGCGCATCGGAAACATCCGTGCCCGCGCGCGTACCGGAAACCACCACTTCGTTGGCCGTCTGGAACTGGCCGAGAAGGGCATTCAGCTTGGCCGCCGCATCGGCGATCTGGCCGTCCGCATCCGTCCGGAAAGCCTGGATCTGCTGTGTTCCCTGGTTCAGCGATTGCGTCACGCGCCGTGCCGCCTCGACCACATTGGTGCCCAGGGTCTGTTTCGAGGGCGATGTCGCATAAAGCTGCAAGGCTTTTTGCAAGTCAGTGATCGCCGTTGACGGCGAGGCGGCATTGTCCACGCCGTTGACGGCGAGATCCAGCCTGTCAAGACCGCCGGCGAGTGTGCTCTTGCCGCTCCAGGCGGAAAGGGCAGCGAGGTTCTGGCGCAGAAGCTGGTCATTGGCGGCGCGCTGGATCGTGACAACGCGGGCGCCTGGCGCCATGCTGATGACCGTGGCCGTGCGCCGCGAGTAATCCAGGCTGGAGGCATCCGCGACATTGCGCGCGACGGTTGCCGTCTGGCGCGATGTTGCCAGAAGCGCCGATTGTGCGATGGTCAATGCGGACGACAGGGACATGCTACTCTTTCACCGGCCTTGCAGAGCCTATCTCTTCAGGTTGACAAGGACGTCCATCAGATCCGATCCGGTCTGGAAGACCTTGGAATTCGCGGTGTAGGACCGCTGGGCTGCGATCATGTCCGTCAGCTCTTCCGCGATATCGACATTGGAATTTTCAAGTGCGCCGGAAACGATCGTGCCGGCCTTGCCTTCATTGGCGAAACCGATCTTGATCGCGCCGGAATCCGTACCCTGGGCGTAAACGTTACCGGCCAGAACGGTGAGTTGGTCCGGGCTTTGCACGTCGGCCAGCGGGATCTTGTAGAGTGCCTTGGCGGAGCCGTCCTTGTATTGAGCGTAGATGACGCCGTCGCCGCTGATCTGCACTTTGTCGATCGTGCCGGGCGCGCTGCCATTGACGGCGCCGTCGGTTACAGTGAAGCCGGTGCCAAGTTGGCTGAGCTTCGACAGATCGAGATCGAGTGACGCGCCGCCCGGAACGGTGAATGTCACGCTGTCGGGAGCGCCGGTGAGTTTGCCGGTGCCGGCGTCGAACGCCAGGTTGACCGAGCCCAGAGCACCGCCGGCATAGGGAAACGAAGTTCCCGGCGTCGCCTTCGACTGGTCGAACACCGAGACCTGCCAGCTATTGTCGGAGGTCTTGGTGAAATAGACGTCGAGCAGCACCTTGTTACCGAGGTTGTCGTAGGCGACCAGCGAGGATTTGTTGGTGTATTGCGCCGTCGCGCTGTTGGTGGAAGGCAGGTCGCCGGCGGCGACCGACGCGGCCCCGCTCGGCAGATTGCCATTGAAATAACCTTCCGTGCTCGGCACAGCAGTCATTTCCTGATCGGAAATGCGCACCGGAACCAGGCCGGAGAAACCGTTCACGGTGGCGGCTGGAGTGCCGTTTTCATAGCTGTAGGCCATCAACTGATAGCCTGCGGCGTTGATCAGCCGGCCTTCACCATCCGGCACAAAGGAGCCGGCGCGGGTGAGGAACGGCGAGCCGCTGGGGTCCTGGACGACGAAGAAGCCGTTGCCGTTGACCGCCAGGTCGGAAACCGATGTGGTGTATTGCAGCACGCCGGGTGCCGAGATTGAATTCCGCACGGTGGTGGTGATGCCGCCGGAATTGTAGGCGCCGCCGGTATTCGGCATGACAAGGGTGGAAAAAGCTGTCGATGCGCGTTTGTAGCCGGTGGTATCGGCGTTGGCGATATTGTCGGCTGTTGCCGACAGGCGGTTTGCTTGCGCATTCATGCCCGAAACGCCGGTTCGCATCATTCCATACAGGCTCATCGCGACGGCTCCTTGTTGTCCTTTGCGGTCGGCGCGAGGTTAGGCCGGCAGACTTGCGCGAAGCTGGTGGCGGGCTTTTGGATGCCTCGTGGCCCGAGAGGCATCAGACGATCAGCCGGTAGCCGAGGAATCGCTTGGAATCGACGGGATCCTGGCCCAGCCTTTCACGCAGCTTCTTGCGCAGCTTGCTGATGTGGCTTTCGACGACATTTTCTTCGACTTCTTCATCGAAAATGCCGTAGATGGCATTGAAAACCTGGGTCTTGGTAACGCGGCGACCGCGATTGGCCGCGAGATATTCCAGGATACGGCGCTCACGCCGCGGCAAAGGCAGCGGTGCGCCGTCGATTTCGGGATCGCGGCCATCCATGAAGATGCGCAATGCGCCGATCTGGATCCATGGCGTTGCATCCGCCTCGGCCCGGCGCCGGATCGCGGCGATGCGCGCCAGGATCTCGCGAATATGAACCGGCTTGCGCACCACGTCATCAACGCCGGATTCAAACAGGCGCAGTGTGTTTTCCAGTGAATTCTGCTCGCTGAGCGCGATAACCGGCGCGCCCGTGCGGCCGCGTATTTGTCGCGGAGAGACCGTGCCCTCGCGGCAATCGCCGATCAGGAAGGCCCGAACCGATTTTAGATCGGCTTCCGGTGCGCTCGACACCCATGCGTCGAACTCGTCCGGCGCAAAGCCCGCGCAGGCGACGCCCTCGCGATCAAAAAGTGAGTTGTACCCCTCGGTCACAAGCTCACGCTCGTCAACGACCACGATCATCGGCCCGCCCTCCGAATCAAAATTTATTAACCCCGGTAATGAAGTAGCCGTTGAGGCGAAGCGGGAACAACCGTGAAATCTTGTAGATGGTTTCTTGGGAGTACGGGAATCGCTAAGGTTGCATTGCCTGACGGGGCAGGCACATGCGGCGAGACTGCAAGCCCTTGTCGGTCATGGGATAGAGGCTGGGGCAAAGCTCAATTTCGGCTGTACAACTCAGGGGTTGCAGAAGGCGCGGGCGTTTGTCGTCCAGCGCCCGAAGCCGACCGCCACCATATTGGTGATCACGCGGCAGACATAGGTTTTTTGTGCCGGGTCATTGTCGGGACCGGCATGATAGCGGGCGACGGCCATCGACCATGATTCATGCCGGGCGTGAAGCCTTGCGAGGAAGCGTGCCGCGTAATCGACGTTGCGGTGTGGATCGAGCATGTCGGCCAAGCCGCGAAAATGCGCGGCGTGATAATGCTGGTTGATCTGCATGCAGCCGAGATCGATCAGCACCTTGCCTTGCTGAAGGGCGGCCTCGGCCTTGGCGACAGCTTCGGCCCGGCTTGCGGGAAAGAAGGCCTTGCCTTCGATGTTCAGCGCGTTGGGTTGCAGGCTGCCCTTGCGCCCGGTTTCGGTCAGGCCGACCGCATAGAGAATACCGGCTGGAATGCCATAGCGATCGGCGGCGCGCAGGATTTCCGGCTCGCAGGGGTTGGCCTGCATGGTTGCTGCCGATGCGGGCAGGCTAGATGACCAGGCCGCGACCAGAATGGCCGCCGTCAGGCGTCCAAGCGCGATGGCTGCCGCCTTGTTCCTGCCCGTGGCCTTGCCCCGATTGCTGCCCATTCGAGCCTCCGCTGCCTGCCTGTCCCTGCTGCTGAAAGGATTGATCGCGCCCCGCCGATGCTAACCCGGCGCCGACATCCGGTCTTGCAGGTGCAACCGCTGCGAGTGCTGGCTGCAGCAGCGTGACCTTGCCGATATCGAAGCCGAGATCGCGTATCGAGCGCGCGATGGTGTCGGTATCGGATGCGAGATGGCGCCAGGCTTCGTGTGTTTGCGGCGTGATCTCGATGGAGAGTTGCCCGCCGGCAAGACGGAGCCCGACCTGCACCATTCCAAGTTCCGCCGGATGCAGTTCGATCTTGAGCATATGCGTCGGAGCAAGGTGAGAAGGAGCGGAAAAGGTGCTTGTCCCGGCTGTGGGAAGCATCGCTTGCCAGTTGGTGTCGCCGGCAATGGAGCCGACAAGGCTGAGTGCCGTCCGGCCGATCTGGTGGTGCACGGGTGCGGGAATGGACTGGGCCGCGATCACCGATACCCGTTCCGCAGCGGGATGCGCGCCAATCGGGACGGTGCGGGGCGACTGTTCATCCGGCTTGGCTGACGGACTGCCAGATACGCCCTTGAGTTGTAAGTCCGGCGGCGCGTCGGCCATCGCCGGATCGAATCGTGGAGAGGCGGCGTCGCTCGAAGTGATCGTCGATTGGGGTGGGAATATCCGAGGTCCGTCCGATTTCGATGGCGGCTGTGGCTGGACAGAATCCTTTCCGGCCACGGCTGTCCTGTTTTCCTGTTGCGCGGACAAGCCGCCCATGGCGAAGGCGGCGGTGGAACCTGAATCTGCCGTTGTCGTCCTGCCTGTGCCGGTTACCTGAAGGGCTGACATCAGGACATTCTGTGCGGGCTGCCTGTCATTCGCCGATTGGCGGTCCTTGCCATCTTTGCCTTCCGGGGTTTCCGGCTCGGTCCTGGCAGGTTGTTTCTCCTCGCTGCTTGTGTTGCCCGCGCGTGCGATGAACCATTCAGGCGGCAGCCTGCCCGCTCTGTCTGCGTGCTTTTCCTGTTCATTTGCGATGTTGGGAATGATTGTTGGGTTTGGGCTGCCTTCGATGTCCTGCTTTCTCGAAGGCATCTGCTGCGCCTTATCCAGAATCTGGCTGAAAGCACCGGTTTTGCTCGATTCCGCGTCGCTGGTGCTTCTCGGTGGCGGCGGTGTGGAGCGGCTCTGGGCATCGGTTGCAATGTTGGGAGTATTGTTGGGACCAATGTTGGGTGTCATTGCGGAGAAGCTCCGAGCAATTGATCGATCATGTCGAGCTTGCGTTTCGTGCGGGCTATGGCCGCTGCCGTGGGGTCGTCGGTAGGCACCGCCGCCGTCGCCGCGTTCGCTTCGGGTGCGTTCCGGCTGACGCCGGCAAGATCGGCTGGCGATGGCCTTCCCTCCTGCTGTCCGCTTTCTGGCTCGGGCAAAACGCCTTCCACGGGAGGCAGGCCGCTCTCGTCCACGGTTGCCTCGGGCCTGGCCGGGTCGGCCGATGCTTTGGGCGCAGCGCGATCATTCGTGCCGGGCAGGGGATCGGCCTTGGCGGCAAGAATCGGCGGCGGCGGCGCAACGACTTCCCGCGCCACGATTTGCGCCGCGTCCAGGAGCTTGCGGTCGCTTGCCGAGAGGCCGCTCCGGTCGATCTTCTGCAATGCCTTTCCGAGTTCAGGAATGGTCGCGGAGGTGAGGGCGGAGAGGCTGCTGTAAAGCAGGCCGCGCGGATCGTCGGGGCGGGTCGGCGAGTGATCCGCTCTTGCTTTCGCTGCGGCGAAGGCTGAAAGGTCAGTCAACCCGGCGATGGCGGCGCTGCGGGCGATGCGCAGATAGATGACCCGCTCGCGTTCGGCATCCATCATGGCCGTGATGTCGGCGATCCTGTCCCGGCTGACGGTCTGGTTCAAGGCGACGACGCCGGCGACAAATGAATCGGCGAACTGGCTCGCATAGGGCGAATGGAGGAAGCGCTCGACATATTGCGTCGATGCCAGAGCAAAGCGGCCTGCATCGCCAACGGTGATCGCAATGCCGGTGGAGCGCCGCAAGGCGGCTTCCTCGACAAGCGTGCCGGGGCTGAGCAGCCGGGCCTGATCGAGCAGGCGAAGGGCCTGTTCCGGTTTTTCCGCGCCGAGCAGCGAGCCTTTGACCAGGGCGACGAAAGCGCCGAGGTCGGCGGGCATGGCCATCGGATCGATCGGCTTGAGCGCCTCGATCGCGGCAGCCGGCCGGCCGCAGAGATAGGCCAGTACGCCGTCCATCAGGGCGCGCTGGCTGGCGTCAAGCGCCATGCGCGCGCTTGAGGTTTTCACGGTAAGCGGGTTGCCGCCGCTCATGCCATAGACCAGCAGCGCCCGGAAATTCTCCGGCGTCGTGAGGTCTTGCGGGTCTGTCGCCCGAAGGCTGGCATCGATCATTTCGAGCAGCTTGGCCTGCATGGGCAGAGTCGCGTGATCGCCGGCGGCGATGCGGTCCTGCACCAGTTGCAGGGAACGCACGAACTGGTAGAGTTGCAGTGGCTCGGCTGCCGGCGCGCGCGCCGGAAATGCCAACCCCGCTAGGGCCGCCCCCGCCAACGTGATGCCGGCGATGCAGAGCCGTGCCGCGCGCCGCATCAGTCGGTCTCCAGCAGGATCTCGATGCGCCGGTTGACGGCCGATAGCGGGTTGTTCTTGTCCTTGAGTTGCCGGTCGGCGAAACCCGCCACCTCGGTGATGCGCGCCTCGTCCACGCCGCCGCGCACCAGCATGTAATAGGCGGCATGGGCGCGGGCGGTCGAAAGGCGCCAATTGTCATAGGTGTCGCCCTTGAACGGCCTGGCGTCGGTGTGCCCCTGAATGACGATCCTGCCCTTCTGGCCCTCGACGATGCGGCCGATCTTGTCCATGGCCAGCACCAGATCGCGGCTGGGCGTGGCCGAGCCGATTTGGAACATGCCGAAATCGAGTTGATCGGTGATCGAGATGACGACGCCCTTGTCGGTCGCCTCGACCGAGATGCCCTTGCTGATCGTCTCGCCAGGCTTGAACGCCTCGGCAAGTTCGGCCTCGACCTGCGCCGCGGCCTTGACGCTCTCTTCCGTCGGCTTCGGCCGGGTCTTTTCGAGAGGCGGAAGCTCGGTTGCCGTGTCTGCGGTCCTGACCTGTAGGCCCGAACTGTCCGGAAGGGGCTTTTCAGCCGTCATGGACACCGCTTCCGTTTTCGGATTCGGGGCCTCGGCCGCCTTGTCGCCGGGTTTTAATGGCGGGTCTTCGATCTTTGGCCGCTCGGCGCTGGCTTCGGCAAGTGGTGTCGCCACCTGCTGCGACCAGAAATCGGGTGCGAACGGGTCGCGATAGGATTGCCCGCCCGAAGCGCCGGTGGCCGGGCCGGACGTCTGCGCGCCGCCTTCGCCCTTGCGGCTGACATTTTGCATCGTGCCGGCGTCCATGGCGATTTCAGCCAGCACCGCATAGGGATCGGTAAACAGCTTTTCATCGGAAGGATATTTCGTGCCCTGGTCGCTCTGCTGGGCGTTGGAGGTGGCCTTGCCCGCTTCGCTCTGGCCGTTCTCGCTGTCGTCTTCCTGCGTGCTGCCGGCTGGCGGGCCTTCACCTTTCTGGCCGGTGCCGAGACTGGAAAGCCCCTTGCTGCCGGTGTTTCGATCCATCAGCTTGATAGGGTTGAAATAGCTGGCGACGGCGGATTTCGTCTGGTCGTTGGCGGCGTTGATCAGCCACATCACCAGGAAGAAGCACATCAATGCCGTCATGAAATCTGCGAAGGCGATTTTCCACACACCGCCGTGATGCGCGTCGTCGTGGTCGTCACGGTTGCGACGCACGATGATGATCTCCTGTCGCGGCTGGTCCATATTCATGCAAGGACCTCCGAAAGCGCGCCCGACCATTCGGCCATGCGGGTTTCGAACACGACATCGTCGATCGTGACCGTCAGGTCGAAGCCGTCGGCCTCGCTGAAATCGAGATTGCCGGCGAGCCCGCCGAGGGCGGTTTGCAAGGTCTCGAACAGGAGCGCCGGGCCGCGAATCTTGATGCGCACGGCCTCGCCGTCGCGCATCGCATCGCTAAGCGTGGCGGTCAGCGCCTCCAATGAGCGGCGCTGTAAATCGTTACTCAGATGCCCGCCCAGCAAGCGCGCCACCGCTGTTGCGGTGAGCGTGGCGACGCGCTGTTCCATTTCGGTCATGTGCGCTGCCACGGCTTTGCCGACATCGTCGCCAAGCGTTTCCAGAAACGCGGTCTTTTCAGCAAGATGCGCGGCTTGCAAGGCCGAGATCTCGGCCTGATGGGCTTCGTTCAGCCGCAATGCCAGCGCGGTTTCGGCTTCCGCCACCGCCTCGGCGACAAGGGCGCCGAGATCGCGCTCGGGAACCGTGGGTTCAATACTCTCCGGCGACGTGCATGCACCGTTTCGGGCAGCCCTGGATGCCTTCGGCGCTGTTGTCCCGAAATCCGGCAGGAGATCGAATAAAGCGGCGTTCATTGTCGATCAGGCCGCCGCTTCCGCGGACGCCCATTTGCGCAATATGGTGGCGGTGCGTTCTTCGTTGATGTCGACCATGCGCGCCAGCCTTTCCTGCGGCGCCGGCCTGAGCTTGCGGCGCAAATCGTCGATCGCCGGCGCGGGGGCGTTGTCGGCGCCCGGCAGAGCGGGGGTGTCCGCCGCCACGTCCTGCGGCGTCGGCAGCGATCGCTGCACGTCATCGAAGCTTGGGGCGGCGGCGATTGCCGGCTGGGCGGTCAGCGCCGCGGCCATCGGTTTCAGGCCGAAGAACGCGACCAGAAAGACAACGACGATGAAAGCGGCGGCATTGATGAGGCTGCCGGTGTAATGGCTGAGTGCATCGAGCATGCCGGGCTGTTCCACCGGCACGCCGTCCAGCCCGTCGATGAATTCCACCGCCTGCACCTCGATGATGTCGCCGCGCTTTTCGTCGAAGCCGGTGGCGGAGGCGACGACCTTCTGGATTTCGGCGATGCGGGTGTCGATCTGGTCCGGGGTTGCGGATTTGCCGAGGATCGCGGCCAGCCGCTTGCGGTCCACCACCACGGCGACCGACATTCGGGTCAAGGTGTAGCCGTTGGAAACGGTGGCGATCTTCTTGGAGTTGATCTCGTAATTGGTGATCTCCTCGCGGCGGTCGTTCTGCGAACTCGACTTCTGGCCGTTGGTGGCTTCCGGCTGCGCTTCGGGCAGGTTCTGTTCGACGGTGGTGGGCGTGGAGCCCTGCATCTGGTTGCTGGCCTCGTTGGCCTTCACCGACTGCACCGAACGCTCGACGCGCGAATTGGGGTCGAAGATGGTTTCCTCGGTCTGGCGGCTGTCGGTGTTGACGTCGGCCTTGACGCTGGCGCGGAAATTGTCCGGCCCGAGATAGGGCGAGAGCGCGCGGCGGATGTTTTCCTCGATCTGGGCTTCCACGGTCTGCTCGACGCCGAGCGTGCGGGCGGCGCTGCTGTTGGACGGGTCATCGCCGGAGGCGAGCAGGGTGCCGTGGGAGTCGAGAATGGTGACATTTTCAACCGAAAGCGCCGGAACGGCGGCGGCGACGAGGTGGCGGATCGACATGGCGGTCTTTTCCGCGTCGCTGCCGCTGTAGCGGATGACGACGGAGGCCGAGGGCTTTTGTTCTTCGCGGCGGAAATTCGCGCGTTCGGCCATGACGATATGGACGCGCGCCGCCTTGATGCCGGAAAGCGACTGGATGGTGCGGGCGATCTCGCCTTCCAGCGCGCGCACGCGAGTGACCTGCTGCATGAAGGAGGTGAGGCCGAGCGAGCCGATATTGTCGAACAGCTCGTAGCCGGCATTGGCGCTGGTCGGCAGGCCCTTTTCGGCCAAAAGCATGCGCGCCCGCGCCGTGTTGCCGGCGGAAACCAGCACGCTGGTGCCGTCCGCCCCGACATCGAACTTGATGCCGGCTTCGCCAAGCACCATGCCGATCTGGTTCACGTCCGAGCGTTCGAGCCCGACATAGAGCGTCTCATAGGCGGGGCGGTTGAGATAGAGCGCGCCGACGCCGATCACGGCCATCACCAGCGCGGTGATGGCGCCCATCAGCATCAGCCTTCTGGTGCCGAAGGCCTGCAGATTGGAGACGATTCTCTGGACTTGTTCCGGCACGGATTGCTCCTCGCACAATTGCGCCGGGTCAGATTAGGAAACGAAGCTTGTGCGAAAATGAAATCGGGCCGCGCCTTCAATTGAAAGCGCGGCCCGGCGAAATTGTGCCTGAGACGGTTTCGATCAGCCGCGGAACAGAGACAGGATCGACTGCGGGCTGGAATTGGCGATCGACAGCGCCTGGATGCCCAGCTGCTGCTGCACCTGAAGCGCCTGGAGCCGAGTCGATTCCTCGTTCATGTCGGCATCGACCAGAGCGCCGACGCCGCGATCGATCGCATCCATCATGGCCTTGGTGAAGCGCTGCTGCGATTCGATGCTGCTCTTTTGCGTGCCGAATTTGGCGGCTGCGGCGTTCATGGCGTCCAGCGCGGTTTTGGTGGTGGCGGCATCGGTCATGCTGGTTGCCGCGCCTGCCAGATCATAGGCGGCGATGGTCGTGGTGGCCGCGGCGCCTGTTGCGGAATCGATACCATTGACGAGCGTGAGGTCACCGCCTGTCGCGAGCAGATTCTTGCCCTGGAACGTGGCCGAACCGGCGATCTTGGTGATCTGAGCCGTCAAAGCCGTGATTTCGTTCGCGATGGCCGTATGTTCGGCCGACCCGGACGCGAACTGCGCCTGAGCTACGAATTTCGACTGGATTTGCTTGCCCAGATCGATTGCTTCGTTCAACCCGGTATAGGCGGTATCGACAACTGCGGCGCCGAGATTCAGCGTGTCCTTGACGGCGGAGAGCGCCAGATTCTCGCTGCGCATGGTCGTTGCGATCGACCAGTAAGCGGCGTTGTCCGAAGCGGTCGAGACGCGCTGGCCGGTTGCGATGCGGTTCTGCGTGGCGGCGAGATTCTTGTTGGTCTGGTTAAGCGTCTGCAATGCCGTCATTGCGGACGCGTTGGTGAGAATGCTGGTCATGTGACCTGCCCCTTTGTGGACTGGATTTTACGGAGGGACATGCCGGAAATCTACCGGCGAGGATGGAGCGGCATCATGCCTATGCGTCTGTGGCGACGCATTCCAACCTTGTGCCTGCTTTTATGACCACGAATTCCTACCAAACCGCTAACGGCAGGCGGTGAAGGCGGCGTTGTATGGGGTTCTTGTTTTGCCGCATGATCTTATCCGAAAAGTCTGCAACTTTTCGAGATCAGGCTCTAGTGAAACGAGCGCACCAGGCTGCCGATCAGAAGGTTCCAGCCGTCGATCAGCACGAAGAACATGATCTTGAACGGCAGCGAGATCACTGTCGGCGGCAGCATCATCATGCCCATCGCCATGGTGATGGTGGCGACGATCAGGTCGATGACCAGGAAGGGCAGCACGATCAGGAAGCCGATCTCGAAGCCACGGCGGATTTCCGAGATCATGAAGGCGGGCACGAGGATGCGCAGGTCCACCGTGTCGCGGGCGACCTTTTGGCCACGCTCGCGGGCGAGGTCGGCGAACAGGTCGAAATCCTTGTCGCGCACATTGCGCAGCATGAAGCCGCGGAAGGGATCGGAAATCTTCTCCAGCGCCTCCGCCTGGCTGATCTGGTTGTTCATCAGCGGCTTGACGCCGCCGTTCCAGGCCTGATCGAAGGTCGGGGCCATGACGTAAAAGGTCATGAACAGCGACAGGGAGATCAGGATCAGATTGGCCGGCGTCGATTGCAGGCCGATGCCGGCCCGCAGGATCGAAAAGGCGATGACGAAGCGGGTGAAGCTCGTGACCATGATAAGCAGGCCGGGCGCCACCGAAAGCACGGAGAGCAGGCCGAACATCTGGATGATGTAGCCGGCGGTCGTGCCGTCGAACTGGCCGATGCCGCCGAGATCGATCTGCTGGGCGGCGGCGCGCGTGGCCATCGCCATCACAAGGGCGATGGAGGCAAGCAGGGTTTTCATTCGAACACCAGCGTCCTGATCAGCACGTCCTTGACGTGGCCCTCGCTGCGGATTTGCGCGCGCTCCTTGAGGTCGGCGCGCAAATGCTGATAGCCGCTGGCGCCTTCGACCTGATGCAGCTTGACGGTGCGGATGAAGGCAAGCAGATCCTGATGGATCGCCTGGACGATCTGTTCCGGCTGCGGCTCGTCGAGAACCAGCGAGGCGTCGAGCCGCACCCATACATCATTGGGAGCGGCGAGATTGGTGGTGATCGGTTGCAGATCGACCAGCGTCATGCCGTCGGCGATCACGCCGGATTTTTCTGCCGTTTCCGCCTTGGCTGCGGCTGGCTTTGCCGGCGCCTCGGTGCGCTTGAGATAGGAGCCGGACAGCCAGCCGGCGCCGAGCGCGGCGACCGTCATCGCCGCCAGCATGGCAAGCTGGACCACCAGCGAAGGACCGGTCTTCGGGGGCTGCGCCTCATCGACGGATGCCATGATGTGTCTCCGTCAGAACGGCAGGACCTGGTCGAGGATCTGCTGGCCATAGGCCGGTTGCTGGATCTCGCTCACCCGTCCGCGCCCGCCATAGGAAATGCGCGCCTCGGCAATGCGGTCGTAGGAGATGGTGTTTTCCGCGCCGATATCGGCCGGGCGCACGATGCCGGCGATGGTGAGCACGCGAAGCTCGGCATTGACGCGCACTTCCTGCGATCCCTTGATCATCAGATTGCCGTTCGGCAGCACGTCGGTGACGACGGCGGCGACATTGAGATCGAGCGCCTCGGAGCGTTCGATGGCGCCGTCGGCGTTGGTTTCGGTCTTTGAATCCAGCGTGCCGAGTCCCTTGCCGCTGGTCTTGTAGCTGTCCCAGCCGAGATCGGCGCCGAAGCCGATGGAGCGTTCCGCCGTGCGGCTGCGATCGTTCTGATTCTTGAACTTGGCCCGGTCGTTGAAGCGGATCTTGACGGTCAGGAGGTCGCCGCGGCTCAAGGCGCGTGGATCGGTGAACAGGCGGCTCTGCCGATCGTCCCAAAGCGAGAATTTCTTGACCGGCTTGGCCGGCGATTCGGGATAACGATAGATGGAGGTGCTGCCGCCTTCGATGCCGGCGCCCACGGGTGAGAGGGTCGGCTTGCGGCCGACCTCGTTGAGATCGGCGGCGCAACCGCCGAGCATGGCCGCCGCGCACAGGATCAATATTTGTCTGGTCATGAGGGGTCCACCCTGCGCGCCGCGCTCGCCATTACCTTGGTCAGCGTGGCGGCGGCCTTTTCGTCCATTTCGTTGAAGATGACACTGGCCTTGCGCGGCTCGAGCTTCATCAGTATGGCGGCGGCCAGTTCGGGGCCGACCAGCGCCAGCCGCTCCGCCGCGGCGTCGGGCTTCATGTCGGCATAGATCTTGACCACGCCTTCCTGCGCGCGGGCGAGGAACACCTCGCGCCGCTTCAGCCATTCCTCGTATTCGGCGCGCTTGGCTTCCAGCGCCTTGACGCGGCCATCGAGTTCGGTGCGAAGCTGCTTCAGCTCTGCGGCCTGGAGCGAATAGCGCCGGTCGCGCGCGGCGTCGGCGATGTTGGAGCAGAAGCGCTGGATTTCGCTTTCCTCAGTGGGGGCCGGCGTGGAGCCGGTGGTAACGGGTGCTGCCGCTTTTTCCGTTGCCGCGACGGCCTCTGTGGTCAGCGGCGCCTCGCGTTTCAATTCCAGTGGCTGGATGGCGGCCGGAGCGCCGGGCAACACTTGCCGGACAGGCTCGCCATGGGCGACATTGGCTGCTGTCAGCATGCCGAAAAGCAGGCCGGAAATCAGGCCGGAAATCAGGCAGGTGTTCAGGCGAGGGGGCAGCGGAAAAGCCATCGTCGCCGCCTATTGAAGAACCAGATCGGCCTGGAGCGCGCCGGCCGATTTGATGCCCTGAAGAATGGCGATGATGCCGTCCGGCTTGACGCCAAGCCGATTGAGGCCGGAAACCAGCGTTTGCAGGTTCGGCCCGTCGAGAACGGCGACGCGGGCATTGGGCTGCGTGGCCTCGATGGCCGTGCTCGGTTCCACGGCGGTGACGCCACGCGAGAACGGTTCGGGCTGAACGATGCGCGGTGCTTCGGTGATGCGCACCGTCAGCGTGCCGTGGCTGATCGCGACGCGCGAGATTTTCACTTCGTTGCCGATGACGATGGTGCCGGTGCGTTCGTCCACGACGACGCGGGCCGGTGCGTCCGCGCCGACCACGAGGTTCTCGATCTCGGCGTAGAAGCGGGCGGCGGAAATGTTCTTGGGCTTGCGGATCTGCACCGTGCGCGCGTCGCGTTCGGCGGCGGTGCGCATGCCGAAGCGATTGCTCGTATAATCGTTGATGGCGTCGGCGATACGGGTGGCGGTGGAAAAATCCGGATTGCGCAATTGCAGGGTGAATTGCGATTGCTCACCGAATGAAGCGCCGACGGCGCGCTCGACAATGGCGCCGTTGGGCACGCGGCCGGCGGTCGGGACGCCTTGCGTCAATTGCTCGGCCTGGCCCTGCGCGAGGAAGCCGGAAACGATGACGGCGCCCTGGCCGACGGCGTAGATCTCGCCATCGGCGGCTTTCAGCGGCGTCATGATCAGCGTGCCGCCCTGCAGCGAGGTGGCATCGCCCATCGAGGACACGTCGATGTCTATGCGCGCGCCCGACTGCACGAAGGGCGGCATGTTGGCGGTGATGATGACTGCGGCGACATTCTTGGCGCGGGCCTGGCCGCCTTCGGTGGCGATACCGAGATTTTGCAGCATGGCGCGGATCGATTGCTCGGTGAAGGGCGAGTTGCGCAGCGAATCGCCGGTGCCGGCCAACCCGATGACGAGGCCATAGCCGACAAGCTGGTTGTCGCGCGCGCTTTGCAGTTGGGCGATATCCTTGATGCGCGAGGCGACCTGGCCCGGCGGCAGCGAACTTGATCCGTTCGAGGTTCCGAACAGCCGGGCCGTGGCGGCGGAATCATAGTCGGCGTCGGTTATGCCGCGTGCCGCCAGTTCGCGCCTGGCCTTGGCCGTCAGCCCGTCGGCCAAGGCCGGCTGCAAGCCAAGGAATGCCGGCTGCAAGCCAAGTGCGGCGGCAATTGCAAGGAGCGCGGCGCGGCGGATCATGCGCCGACCCTGACGGTGCCGTCTTCCATCACCGTGCCGGAAAAGATCTTGCCGCTGTCGGGGTTGCGGACCTTGACGAGATCGCCGGCCGAACCGGATTCCAATGTCACGGCGGTAGCGGTGATGGTGAGCCCGCCGGCGGCGAAGACCACCTGCACCGGTGCGCCCTGTTCGACCAGCCAGGCGTCGCGAATGGCGCTGACGGGGATATAATGGCCGGGCAGCAGCGTGCGCCTGGCGACCTTGCCGTTCAATTCGCCGGCACGGGTGGCGACCGCCTCCGGCTTCTGGCGGCCGGGCGCCAGCACCACGGTCTTGAGCAGGGCCGGCATGATCGTCTCGCCCGGATAGATGACACGGTTCGGAATCAGCACGGCCTCGCCAGACGGCTGGCTCGCCTTTGTTGACGCCGCTTGGGTCGAGGTCGACTGGTCCTGCGCGAATGCTGGCAAGCTGGCGCCGGCGGTGAGCGCCAGCACCAGTAGGCCATGACAGAAAGCAATGCGCAGGGTGCGGCCGGGCATCATTGTCACCTCATGTTCCGCGACACGGTTTCGGCCATCTGGTCGGCGGCCTGGATGACCTTGGAGTTCATTTCATAGGCGCGCTGCGCCGAGATCAGTTCGGTGATTTCCTTGACCGGATCGACATTGGAGTTTTCCAGATAGCCCTGTTCGATGCTGGCGTAGCCGGGATCGCCCGGAACGCCGATATTGGCCGGGCCGGAGGCGGGCGTTTCCTGAAACAGATTGTCGCCGAGCGGCGCGAGCCCCGCCTCATTGGCGAAGGTCGCCAGCGTCAACTGGCCGAGATCCTGCAAATCCGTCTGGCCCTCAATGCGGGCGAAGACCTGTCCGGTCTTGTTGACGATCACCTGCACGGCGTCCGGCGGGACGGTGATCGCGGGGACGACATTGGCGCCGTCAACCGTGACGAGCTGGCCTTCGGCATTGGTGTTGAACGCGCCGGCGCGGCTGTAAAGCGTGCTGCCGTCGGCGCCCTCGATCTGGAACCAGCCCTTGCCGTTCAGGGCCATGTCGAAGGCGTTGCCGGTGCTGGTGAGTTCGCCCTGGGTGTGGACGTTGCGCACCGCCGTGGTTTTCACGCCGAGTCCGATGGCGATGCCTTCGGGCACGATCGAGCCGTTGGCGCGATTGGGCACGCCCTGGGTGCGGTCCACCTGATAGAGAAGGTCGGAAAATTCCGCCCGCGCCCGTTTGTAGCCGGTGGTGTTGATGTTGGCGATATTGTTGGCGATGACTTCCAGATTGGTCTGCTGGGCGGTCATGCCGGTTGCGGCGATGGCAAGGGCTTTCATTCTGTCCTCAAATGCTCATGCGGCTGACTTCGAGATAGGCCGAGACGATTTTGTCGCGGATGGCGATGGCCGCCTGTAATGTCTGCTGGGCGTTCATCACCGCATCGACCACCTGCCGCGTGTCGGCTTCGCCCTTCAGCGCCTGCAACGATATGTGCTCGGCCTTCTCCAGCGTGCCGACGGATTGTTCCGCTGCCTGTCGGAGCGCCTCGGTGAAACTGGTTGCGTCGGCGCCGGAAACAGCTTCCGCGCCCTTGCCGGCAGAGATGCCAAGACCGTCGTTCGTGTCGATGGCCGGCTTGAGGTGAAGTGTGTCGATGGGGCCGATCATGACTGGTTCCTCATCAGGTCGATGGTCATGGAAATCAGGTCGCGGGCCTGCTTGACGACTTGCAAATTGGCTTCATAGGAGCGGTTGGCCTCGTTCATGTCGGCCATTTCGATCAGCACGTTGACATTGGGCAGCTTGACGTAGCCCTTGTCGTCGGCGGCGACGTTGCCGGGCTGGAATTCGACCGGAAAGGCCGATGGGTCGCGGTCGATGGAACTGACCTCGACGATGTTGGTGCCCGACGCGCGATCGAGTTCCGAAACGAAGCTGATCGTCTTGCGGCGGTAAGGGTTGGCCCCCGGCGCGTCGCCGGTGGATTGAGCGTTGGCGAGGTTTTCGGAAACGACGCGCAGGCGCTCGGACTGTGCGCCGAGGCCGGAAGCGGCGATTTTGAGGGTGGCGGTCAAGGCGTCCACTGGATCAGGCCTTTGTCGCGGCGAGCATCATGGAATGGAACGCCTTGACGATGGCCGTGTTCAGCTCGAAGGCGCGGCGCACTTCACCGGCCTTCAGCAATTCGTTTTCCATCACAACGGTGTTCCCGGAAGGCAGGACGGCTCCGTCCGGCTCCTGTGGCTTGACCGCGATGCCCCTGGTGACGCCTTCGCCGCTCAGATGATCCTGCTGGGTCGCGCGCAGGGTTACGGCCGTGCGGTCGAGAATCTTTTCAAAGGATTCGACGTCCCTGGCCGTGTAACCGGGCGTGTTGACATTGGCGATGTTGCTGGCCACCGTCGTCTGGCGCACCGCGAGCCATTGCGCCTGCCTGGTCGCAAGGTCGAAAAGATTGACGGGGTCCATGGGGCATCTCCGGGCTATTTGCGCAGGCTAGACCGCCAGTCTTGCGCGGACCTTGCGAAAATCGGATGGATGCTCCGGATCGTTATTGCCGCATTTGCGGACGCAAAACCGCGTCACACTTTTGCTGGAAATGCTCTATTGCTCGACGACGCGGTCGGTGCTGGTGACCAGGACCCATTTGCCGTTGCGCTTCTCGATGGCCGCGACACGGCTCGAATCCGGCAGGCGATCGCCGCGCTGGACCAGCCAGATTCCCTTGTCGTCGGCGATCATGGCTCGGCTATTGGCGACGTGGAGGAGTTGGAACTCGGCGGCTTCGCCGGGAAAGGGCTGCTCCTCCAGCCCCGGTGCCTTGGCCTTTTGCGGCGTGCGATCGATATGGCCGGTAATGAAAAGATCGAGAGTGCCGCCGGGCAGATCAGGCAGCGCGGCCGGCATCGCCGATGCCGGCTGGCTGGCGACGGCACGGCCGGAGCCGTTGCCCTTGCCGCCGAATTTAATGGTCTGGATGCCGAACTGCTCCTGATTGAAGAAAATGTACCAGGGAAACAGCGCGCAGGTGAGCCCGAGCGCCACGCCGAGCGCGGCGATGATGAAATCGCTGCGCCGTTCGCTTTTATTCTCCAGCCGTGGAAACTGCGCCGGTGGCGGCGCCGGCCATTCGCGTGGCTGAAAAAGGCCGTTGATCAGGGTCTCCCGGCTCCTTTTCAGCGTATTGGACGCGTCTTCGGCGCCATGCGCCTCGGCGATCATTTCGCGCAGGATCGCCTCCGGCGCGCTGGCTTCACTCGGCGGGTTCGACATGCTGCCTGGCTTTCAGATGACGGGCGAGATCGCTGAATGGGTCGGCGGAGCCGGGGTCCGCCGGCGCCTGGCCGAGCGCCTCGTAGATGAGCGGCACCTGCTGCACGGCCAGATCGAGTTCCGGATCGGCGCCGCCCTGATAAGCGCCAAGCAGGCGGATATCGCGCGTGTCCTCGAAGCGGGCGATCATCGCCTTCAGCTTCGTCACCAGGATGCGCTGTTCGGGCGTCCACGCCTTGCCGGCAAGCCGCGATATCGAGGCCAGCGGGTTGACCGGCGGGTAGCGGCCCTGCTCGGCGATGGCGCGGTCGAGCACGACATGGCCGTCGAGAATGCCGCGCACCGAATCGGCGACCGGATCGTTGTGATCGTCGCCGTCGATCAGCACGGAAATAATGGCGGTGATCGAGCCCTTGCCTTCGGCACCCGGCCCGGCGCGCTCCAGAAGCTTGGGCAGGTCGGTGAAAACGGAAGCCGGATAACCGCGCGCCACCGGCGGCTCGCCGGTTCCTGTCGCCACTTCGCGCAGCGCATGGGCGAAACGGGTGATCGAATCGAGAACCAGAAGCACGCGGTCGCCACGGTCGCGGAAATATTCGGCGACGCGCATCGCCGAATCGGGCGCGCGGCGGCGCATCATGGCGCTCTCGTCGCTGGTGGCGACGACCGCCACCGTCTTGGCCATGGCAACCGCGCCGATGGTGTCTTCGAGGAATTCGCGTACCTCGCGGCCGCGCTCGCCGACGAGCGCCACCACCACCGTGTCGAAGGCATCGGCGCCGGCCAGCATGGCGAGCAGGGTCGATTTGCCGACGCCGGATCCGGCAAAAATGCCGAGGCGCTGGCCGAAGCAGAGCGGGGTGAAAATGTCGATCACCCGAACGCCGGTCATGAAACCGGTGCCGACGCGCTGCCGGTCGAGCGCGCCCGGCGTGGCGGTGCCCGCGTCCTCATGCCCGTGGTCGCGCAGTAGCGGCGGCCCGCCGTCGATGGCGCGCGCCAGCGCGTCGATGGTGCGGCCGCGCCAGGAGTCATGCGGCGTCACCGCGAATGGGCCGCGCCGGAACACAGCGTCGCCGATGCCGGCATCGACGCTGCGCTCGAATGGCGCGACGACGATTTCCTCGCCGCCAATCTGCACGATCTCGCCCTGGCTCGCGGCCTTGTGCCCGCGATGCTCGACCAGATCGCCGAGCCGGGCGACGTCGGAAAGCCCGCGCACCTTGTAATGAGTGGGCGATATCTCGGCGATGCGGCCGCCACGCTTCAGCAGCGCGGACTGATCGGCGAAACGCTGCCAGACCTGTTCCAGAAGCGCGAGGCGGCCGGACGGACCCATGCCGGGCGACGGCCTCGTGGCGGGTTGGACCGGGGCATTTGCTGCCAGAGGCTGGCCGTGTGACATTCAATCAGCCTATTGAGTTTGTTTTTTACGCATTTGCGAACGCAAAGCCGCGCACGCTTTTGCTGGAAATGCTCTATCTGGAGCCGAGCGTCTTGATCGCCTCGTCGCTCGATGCGCCGTTTTCGCGCATCAGCGCCGCGACGTTCTCGAAAGCCCGCTGCACCTGGATCAGCCGCGTCATCTCCAGGATCGGGTTGACGTTGGATTCCTCGACGAAGCCCTGCACCACGCCGACATCCGCACGATCGGTGACGGGTTGCGGGGCCGAAGCCGGGACAATGCCGGAATTACCGTAGCGAACGAAATTCTCGCCGGGGTCGAAATCGAACAGGCCGATGGCGCCGGCCATCTTGCTGCCCTGATGCAGCGACCCATCAGCGCCGGCTATCGGCGCACCGCCGCGCGGGTCGAGCTGGAGCGGCGCGCCACCGGCATCGACTACCGGAAAACCCTCGATGGAGAGCAATTCGCCATTCTCGTTCATGGTGAAGCGCCCGTCGCGCGTCATCACCGTGCCGGCCGGCGTCTGGATGCCGAACCAGGCATCGCCCTGAATGGAGAAATCCAGCGGATTTCCGGTTTGCTTGAGCGCACCATGCGCGCCGTTAAGATAGGTTTTGCCGGAGGAGGCGAAGGACACCGATTTCGGCCCGGTGCCCGAAACCACATCCTCAAAGCGCACGCCGGTAGCGCGAAAGCCGACGGTCGACGCATTGGCGACATTATCGGCAATGGTCGTCAGCCGCCGCTCGAGGGCGATCTGGGCGGAAAGGGCGACGTAGAGGCTGTCCTGCATGGCGTGCGTCCTGACCCTAGACCGGCTTCAATTGCTGCATGGCCATCATCAGGTCCGTGGAGACGCCCACGGTCGTTGGCTGGGAAAACAGCACGCTGACCGAGGTGACCGTGCTCGATGTGGGGTTGTTGATCTCGTAAAGGCTGGTGAAGCGGGTGAGAAACGTGCCGAGCTTTTCGGGATCGGCAAAATCCTTGATGTCGAAGCGATCCTCGAAAAGCTGGACCTGCTTGTCGATATCGGCGGAGGCGAAGCTATCCGGCAGGCCGAATGCGGTGCGCACGACATTGGCCAAGGCCTTGTCGGCCAGCACCTCGTACCAGTTGGTCAGTGTCGGCGCCTTGCGCTGGAAATAGAGCGCCAGGCGTACACCCTGATTGGTCTGGCCGGCGTCTTCCTCCAGCGTCTGTCGCATATAGTTGGCGACGACCGGCTGCTGCGAGGCGCTGTAGGTCGTGGCGTTCTCGCCCAGTTCCTCGAAGTTGAAGGCCCCGGCGAAGGCGGCGAAGCGTTTGTCGTCCATCGTATTGGCGAGGCTTTTGGGGTCGCGGATGCCGCCTTCCAGAACGCTGCGCATCAGGTCCCTGCCGTCCTCGGCCGGATCGAGCGCATAGGCCTTCATCGCATAGGCATAGAGTCGGTCGTCGGCCAACAGATCGTCGATCGACTTCACGCTGCCGATCTTCGTCAGGTAATAATCGGTTTCCGCTTTCACGGTGGCCGGGTCGGTGTCGTCGATTGCCGCCTGCACGGCATAATTGTTCACCGTTTCCTGCTGCGCCTTGTTGTAGACGGTCGTCTGCGCGCCATGGGCGGCGAAGTTGAAGGATCGGACGAACTGCGCATAGCGTTTGTCGGTCAGCTTGTTGGCGAAGCTTTCGGGATCGGAAATGCCCTCCTTGAGGGCCTTGGCCATGAACGCCTTTGCATAGTCCATGTCACCGAGGCCGGCGGCCTTCATGGCGTATTTGAACAGGCGGTCATTTTGGACGAATTCGTCGATCGAGGTGACCTTGCCGATGTTTTCTTCGTAATATTTCGTTTCGCGATCGACCACCGGCTGCTTCTCGATCCGGTCGAGCGCCTTGGGTATGTCCCGCGCGATAAGCTGATAGCTGAGATAAGTGTTCAAGCGATGCGGCCTCCGCCAATCTGTAAGCCCGAGCTTAAAAACGCTTGCTTGCGCGAAGCTGAACCGTTTCCTCATCCATGATTCAAGCCTCACACAAGGCAGGACAGCTATCCCGTCTTTCTGATGTGATATGCGAAGGACCGGCCGTGGGCATTCTGATCGGATTGATGGTGACACTCGGCTGCGTGCTTGGCGGCTTCATGGCCATGGGCGGCCATCTGCACGTGCTGATGCAGCCATGGGAAGCGGTGGTCATCTGCGGCGCGGCGCTCGGCTGTTTTCTCGTCGCCAACCCGATGAAAACGGTGAAAGACACCGGCAGGGGCATTCTCGAAGCGTTCAAGCAGGCGGTGCCGAACGAGCAGGACTATCTGGAGACGCTCGGCGTGCTGCACTCGCTGATGCGCGAACTGCGCGCCAAATCCCGCAGCGAGGTTGAAGCGCATATCGACAATCCGCAGGAGTCGGCGATCTTCCAGGCGTTTCCGACCGTGCTGAAGAACCGCGACCTGACCAATTTCATCTGCGATTATTGCCGCATCATCATTATCGGCAATGCGCGCCCGCATGAGATCGAGGCACTGATGGACGAAGAAATCCACACGATCCGCGCCGACAAGCTCAAATGCTATCACGCGCTGGTGGCGGTGGGCGACGGGCTGCCGGCGCTCGGCATCGTGGCTGCTGTTCTGGGCGTGGTAAAGGCGATGGGCGCGCTCGACCAGTCGCCCGAAATCCTCGGCGGGCTGATCGGAGCGGCGCTCGTCGGCACCTTTCTCGGTATCTTCCTGTCCTATGCGGTGGTCGGGCCGATCGCCACCAAGATCAAGACGGTGCGCGAGAAGAAGAACCGGCTCTATGTCGTGGTCAAGCAGACGCTGCTTGCCTACATGAACGGCGCGCTGCCGCAGGTCGCCATCGAATTCGGCCGCAAGACCATCTCCTCGCATGACCGGCCGTCCATCGACGCGGTCGAGCAGAACACGATGAGCACCGCCATCGAGAAGAAGGCGGCCTGATCATGGGCAACGCCACAATGGGTGAGGGGCGGGCGTGTTCTCCCATTCTCGAACGGCTGGTTGGCGATAGCGGCGAGGCCTCGCAAGTCATCGGCGCCGGACGCTCCATGGCCGAGCGGGCGCTGCCCTTGCTGCAAAAGAGCCTGGTCGAGACCGGGGCTGCGGTGACGCTCGAACTGAGGGCCGTCGAGGTCGGCCGTGTCCCCGAGGCGCGTGCGCGGGCCGGCGATTGCTTCGCCATGGCGGTCGTAGCGTCGGCATTCTCGTCCGACGCGATGACCATGGTGCTCGATGCCCCCGCAATCGCCATCATGGTCAGCGCGCTCTTCGGCGGCGATGCCGACATGGCCATCGTGCCGATCGAGCGCGAGCTTTCTCATGTCGAGGTGGATGTCGCCGCTCTGGTGTTCCAACAGGCGGCAGAGGTGTTCAACGGTTCGGGCCGGCGTTCTCTGGAACTGAAATTGCCGATTGCGCCGGCGCTGTCCGGCCCGGAGGCGCGCCGGCGTGTGCTGCGTGACGGCGCTGCCGTGCGTATCGTCATCGGACTTTCGACCCCGACCGAAACCGGCACGCTCACCATCCTCATTCCCCAGCGCGTGCTTTTGACCCGGCGCAATGGCGCGGACGCTGCCGATGACGGCGAAGCGCCCGGCCACTGGCGCGCGCGCCTTTCCGAAGAGGTGATGCGCTCGAGCGTGCGGCTTGACGCCACCATGCCGCTGGGGCGGCTGACGCTCGGCCAGATCGCGGGGTTGCAGAAGGGGCAGGTGCTGGAACTGGATAAGGGAGCGCCGGTGCAGGCGCGTCTGTGGGCGCGCAGCAAGGCGCTGTTTGCCTGCGAATTCGGCAAGCTTGGCGAGAATTATACGGTCCGCATCAGCGGGACCCAGGACGAGGGCCAGGATTTCATCGACAGCCTGGCTCGCCAGGCCGGCATCTGAAATTGGAGACGACGATGAGCGACAATGACGACACCGCAACGCAGGCGGAAGCGGTCGAGGCCGCAGACGAGACGCTCGAGCAGCCGCAGGAGCAACTCGATCGTGCCATCGAGGAATTGCGCGGGGTGCTTCGGGAAGAGGAACAGCGGCCGGAAATGGCGTTTCGCGGCGGCGGTTCCAGCGTCATCATGGATATTCCCGTCGATGTCCAGATCGTGCTCGGCAGCACTGAAATGCCGGTTTCACAACTGATGGCCTTGCAGCGCGGCTCGGTCGTGGCGCTGGACCGGCGCATCGGCGAGCCGGTTGACGTGATCGTCAATGGCCGCCGGATCGCGCGCGGCGAAATCACCGTGCTTGAGGGCGACGCATCGCGCTTCGGCATCCGCCTGACCGAAATCGCCGCAACCGCAAAGAGCGCGTGACGATGACGCTCACCCTGACACGGGCACAGAAGGCCGCCGCCATATTGGTGGCGATGGGCAAGCCTTCGGCCAGCCGCCTGCTGAAATTCTTCAAGCAGGAAGAGCTCAAGGCGCTGATCGAGGCGGCGCGGCTGTTGCGCACCATTCCGCAAGGCGACCTCGAACGGATCGTCGCGGAATTCGAGGCCGAGTTCACGGAAGGCGCCGGCCTGCTCGATTCCGCCGACAAGATGGACACTATCCTCAATGAATCGCTGTCGCCCGAGGAGGTGAACGCGATCATGAACGGCAGAAGCGCGGACACCACACCCGCCGAGCCGCAGTCGATCTGGCCGGAAATCGAAAAGCTGGAGCCGGAGCGGTTGGCAAACTTCCTCGCCGGCGAACATGCGCAGACGGCGGCGATGGTGCTGTCGAGGGTCTCGCCGCAATTGGCCGCCGCCGTACTGCTGATACTGGAAAAGCCGCAGCGCGGCGAAATCGTCAAACGCATGGTGGCGCTGGCCAATGTGCCGGATGCGGCGACGCGCATCGTCGAAAAACAGCTTCGCGAACGCGTGCTCAACACCAGTTCGACCAGGGATACGTCTTCCGGGCAAATCCGCGTGGCCAATATGCTGAACGAGTTGGAGAAGTCCCAGCTTGACGAGGTCATACAGGACCTTGAGGCGGCCGATACGCCGGATCTTGCCGGGGTCAAGGCGCGCATCTTCAATTTCGACGACATGCCGTTCCTGCAGCAGAAGGCCCGCGTGCTCATCTTCGACGGACTTTCGACCGAGGTGGTGACGCTGGCCTTGCGCGGTGCCGATGCTGAGCTGACCGAGGCGGTGCTGTCGTCCATCGGCGCCCGTTCACGGCGCATGATCGAGTCCGAACTCAGCCAGGGTGCGGAAGGCATTGCGCTGGCGGATATCATGGGCGCGCGCAAGACCATTGCCTCGACGACGGTTCGGCTCGCGCGCGAAGGGGCCTTTTCACTGCCTTCGGCGCCGATTGCCGAAGCGGCCTGACGACCGGTCTCGCTGATCCATGGCCGAATCGGACGACAAGGATTCCAAGACAGAGGAAGCGACTGAAAAGAAGATCCGCGACACTGTCGAAAAGGGCAAGCTGCCCCATTCGAAGGAAACCGCGCTGTTTGCGTCCTTCATCGCGATCCTGGTTTTCGCGCTGTTCTATGCCAAGGCCGCGGCGGTCGATCTCGGCATGTTCCTGTCCGTCTTCCTGGAAAAGCCGGATGCCTGGGCCCTCGGTTCGGCCGCCGATGTCATTTCGCTTTACAGGACGGTCCTGATGGAAATCGGCAAGGCGGTGCTGAGCCTGCTGGCTCTGCTGGTGGCGGCGGGCATTGCCGCATCGGTGTTCCAGAACATGCCGCAGATCGTTGGTGAGCGCATCCGCCCGCAGTTCTCCCGTATCTCGCTCGCTCAGGGCTGGAAACGCCTGTTCGGCGCGCAAGGGTTGGCGGAGTTCGTCAAATCGCTGGCCAAGCTGGGATTCGTCGGCGCCGTGCTGGTGATGGTACTGTCGCAGGTCCACCGCAGGCTCCTGGACGGCATGATCACCAACCCGCTGGAATTTGCCTTGGTGATCCGCTCGATCCTCGTCAATATCCTCATGGCGATCGTCTTCGTCATGGCCGCGATCGCGGCGGCCGATTTCATCTGGTCGCGCTTCCACTGGCGGCGCGATCTGAGGATGAGCAAGCAGGAAGTCAAGGACGAGATGAAGCAGTCGGAGGGCGACCCGATCGTCAAGTCGCGGCTGCGTTCGCTGGCCCGCGACCGTGCGAGGCGGCGCATGATGACGGCGGTGCCGCGCGCCACGCTGGTGATTGCCAATCCGACGCATTTTTCCATTGCGCTGCGCTATGTGCGAGAGGAAGACAGCGCGCCCGTCGTGCTGGCCAAGGGGCAGGATCTGGTCGCATTGAAAATCCGCGAGATCGCCAGGGAGCACAACATTCCGGTCTTCGAGGACGTGGCGCTGGCGCGCTCCATGTACAAGCAAGTTTCGGTCGATAGCGTCATTCCACAGCAGTTTTATCAAGCCGTGGCCGAGTTGGTCCGGATCGTCTATTCCAACAAGGCCGGACAGGGAACGGTTTCATGAGCAGGACGCCAGGATCATGAATCGACAGCCACATGCGGATTCCCGTGAGATCATCGTTGCCGAGGCCATCCGGCAGGTCGTGCATGAGTTGAGGCTGGTGGATGTCGCGGACTATATCGCCTTCATCCGGCTCGAACATTTCGCCTGCCTGGCGGATCTGGTGGAGTCGGCGGCGGAATTGTATTTCCTGCCTGGCGCGGTCAGGCTTGGGCATGGCGGCGAGGCGCATGTCGACTGGGGTGGAGCGCCGCGCATCGTCCTCGATCTGGAATTGCGGCCGAGCGGTGCGACGGTTTATTTCCAGCTCTCCTTGACGGAGCAGGAAGCATCCGTGGTGGTGAATTATGTGTCTTTCACTTTTCCCAGTGACGATCCTGAGGAAAACACGGCCCGGCTGCGCGATGCCATTGAGGGCGCTCGGATCAGGCGGTCCGAAACGATCGGCTGATCCGCGGCAAGCCGCCGATTATTCGATCAGCCCCAGCCGCAGAGCCTTGGCGACCGCCTGCGTGCGATTCACCGCGTTGAGCTTTTGCGCCGATTGGGCGAGATATTGATTGGCCGTATGCACGGAAAGCTTGAGCAGGCGCGCGATTTCCTCGCTGGTGTAGCCATTCGCGGTCAGCTTCAGGCATTCGAGCTCGCGCCGGGAGATGGTCTGGCCATCGACGCGCGAGCGGATTCGGCACAGCCCCGAAAACAACGAAAAGCAGCGGGCGTGGACGTCAAACAGAGCGTCCTGGCTCATGGCGATTTCCGTTCCGAGAAAGACGATCAGTCCGCTCCGATCGCGCTCGGCATGGACTGGAAAGGCGATGCCGCAATGTTCCGCTGTCATCGCAGCGACTTTCGATATCCAGGCGAGTTTGCCGAGAGCGGCGGCTGTTTCCGAAAATGCATCGTTCGACCACCAGCACGGCTCCGTCCTGCCTTGCAAGTGGCGCACGATCTCGCCGGTCGGCACGCAAGCGGCAATGGCTTTCGTGGCCGCGTTCATGCCCGGATAGCTTGAATCGAAACAGGGTGCCAATTGGACGCCGTTCGGCGACGGGTCGTGGAAGAACAGGGCGAAACCGCTGGCGCCGATGTCGCTGGCGATCCAGCGACAACGGCGAACCAGATCGGTAAGGTTGAAGGCGGCCGGTGTTTGCGCAGCCGGCGGCAACCAGCCGAACGGGTTGTTTTCATTGCCGAAGGCGGTGTGCTCACCGTCCTTGATGCGAACATGTTTCAAATGATGCCGCTCCGGATTGCCGTAGCAATCGCCATGGCGCGATTGCTGGCGGAGAATTTCTGAATCGCATGGGTGATGTAGCTGTTGATCGTGTTGGAGGAGACGCCGAGGATCAGCGCGACCTCGTCGGTCGTCTTGCCCTCGGAAACCCATAACAGGCATTCGCGCTCGCGATCGGAAAGCGGGTCCTGCATAGCGGCCCCTGCAAAGAGGTTCCGGGCTTGTGACAGCGCATAACAGCATTTCATCTGGATTCTGGTCAGCGCGGCCTGGTCGATCGCCCCGGCCTCGGCGGCCGAGAACAGCGCGAACAGGCGCTGGCGGCCGGCATCTATGCGCAGGGAGCAGATTTCGGCATGGCCGAGTGCATCGAGCAGGCGTGCTTCTTCCGCGTTGAGCAGACCGACCGCGCCTGCCACCTCTGCCGTGACCAGCGGCAGCGGCGGCGCGCCGAGTGCTGCGGTGAGCGGGCCGTTGGCCAGGCTGGCGATCACGCGTTTGCCGGCGAGTTCGATGGCATCGAACATCCAGTTCGACGCAATGATGCGCGCGTCGGCACGCGCCTGATCGTGGGTGATGCCGACCAACATGTAATGATCGGCGCCGATCTCTTCGGCAAGCCCGGTCAGGAAGGCGGTCAGTTCGCCACGCGATGCCAGGCGTTGCCCTGGATTGTCGATGCTTGCCGGATGGTCTTGAGCAGCGGTGCAGGTCATGGTCGCAGCCAGAATCGTTCCTCATGCCGGCACCGGCAATTGCCGGCAACCGAACCCGGTTACGCACAACTTCGAATTAAAACGCACGCGGCGCAGCACAATGCGCCCGATCGGACGAATCCGTCAGGGGGACGCGAAAGCAATCGCGCCTGCGCCGGGCGAAACCCGGACTGCCAGACTTTGTGATGGCTCGCCGTGCCCCCCATAGGAACGGCTGATTCGGGTTAATGTAACCGCAGATGAATCCGACATCAAACCCGAATTGACAAAATCGCTTCGGCGGAATCCATCTGCGACTCAGGTGGTGCCGGAGGATGATTTTGGGTTGAATCGCATCGTGCTCTCATCCCTTTGTTTGAGCATGATCTTTTCGGAAAGCCAGGGTCCGCTTTTCCGGATCATGCTCTACCGGTCCTCGAATCCCGTCAGCACGCCGACCGCATTGACGCCGATTTCATCCACCGCGTAACCGCCTTCCATGACGAACAATGTCGGCAGGTTGAGCGCGGCTATACGCGCGCCGACCTTCGGATAGTCCGGGCTTTTCAGCTTGAACTGGCTGATCGGGTCTTTCTCGAACGTATCGACGCCGAGCGAGACGACGACGATATCGGGAGCATAGGCGACGAGCTTGCCGCATGCGTCCTCAAGTGCCGCGCTCCATTCGTCGAACGCGGTGCCGAACGGCATCGGGTAATTATGGTTGAAGCCTTCGCCTTCACCGTGGCCGCGCTCGTCGGCATGGCCGAGGAAGAAGGGATACTCCACCATCGGGTCGGCGTGGAGGTTGAGCACCTGGACGTCGCGGCGCTGGTAGAAGATTTCCTGCGTGCCGTTGCCGTGATGATAATCGACGTCGAGGATCGAGACGCGCGCGGCGCCCTGGTCGCGGAACCATTGGGCCACGACGGCGGCGTTGTTGATGTAGCAATAGCCGCCCATGAAGGCCGCGCCGGCATGATGGCCTGGCGGACGGCAGAGCGCGAAGGCGGTGCGCTCGCCGGCTTTCACCAGGGCGGCGGCGGTCAGCGCCACATCGTAGGACGATTTGATGGCGTGCCATGTGCCCTTCACGAAAGGCGCGCCGGCATCGAAGGAATAGAAGCCGAGCTGGGCGTCTATGTTGTCCGGCACCACATCGCCACGCAGTCCGCGCGTCGGCCAGGTGAAAGGGATCGCCGAGCCGCCGCGGCCCGACGCTTCCCATTGCGGCCAGACGGTCGGCAGGAAGTCGATATAGGCGCTGGTATGCACTTTCTTGGCGGCGGCAAGGTCATGGATTTCGGGCGGCAGGATCGGTCCCAGCCTCTCGCTCTCCACCCGCGCCTTGATGATCTCGGCGCGCGCCGGCTTCTCAAAACCCGGCACGATCTCGCCCGAGTTCAGTTCCATCGTATCGGCATGGCCGGCATGCAGCGGCGAGAAGACGGTTTTCATGACAAGTTCCTTTTCCAGATTGACAGGTCAAGCGGGTTCAAGATGCGACGTCAGCAAGGCCAGCCACATGGTTTCGAGGTCGCTGACGACCGCGTCAAAAACCGTGTGTTCTCCGCGAACGGCCATGATCAGGCTGGTATGACCGACTTCCATGAACAGAAATCCGATCCGGGCCGCGCGCGCCGCATCGAGCGCGGGATTGAGGCGCATCAGCCAGGCGGCATAGAGGCCGGCGATCTTCTCGTCATATTCGGCGACAACCGGCTTGAGGTCCGGGTTGAGCATCATGACTTCCAGAACCGGCACAAGGTTTCTGTTATCGAGATAGAGTGCCGCGATTTCATCGATGAACTCGCGCAGGTCGCGCCGCAGCGCATCGCGGTTGTCCGGTGCATTCGCACTGGCGCGCGTGGCGATCACCGGCGGAAACGCCGAGAGCCAGCGCCGCGCCAGATCGAGCAGAATGGCTTCCTTGTTGGGATAGTATTGATAGACCGAACCGACCGAGAGGCCGGCGCGCTGCGCGATGGCCAGCGTCGTCGGCGCCATGGTGCCCTGTTCCCTTGTCAGGACCAGCGCGGCATCAAGAATGCGATCGACCACCCGGCTCGAACGCTGTTGGCGCGGCGTCTTGCGCGGCTTGAGCGCCGCCTTGATCTTCAGGTTGAAATTGCGGTCCACAGCGTCAATTCCCTGCGCGTTATTTGCAGCCGCCATGGGTGAAATGCGTCGTTCGGAGTTCATCGACAGATCATGCATGTTGACAAATGCGAATAAATAGTCGCATTTTTTATACATGCTGTCTTCCTTAATTTTCGGGAGGATGCGCCGGTGCCATGCAATCGAGGTCGCCGGGACGCAGGTTTCTGTTGCGAGACCGGATTGCGCTGTTGCCAAGCCTGATGGCTTTGGTGACAATCATTTTCGAAACAGCCCGCCGCCAAGAGCGGGTCGCAGCGAATGGGTGGAATGTGCCGGGTCAGGCGGATAGAAATGCAATCGAAATCCGCGACGTCCGGAAGGTCTTCGGCTCGGGCGAAAACCCGGTCGTGGCGCTGGATACCGTCAGCGTTCCCATTCGCGAAAACGAGTTCTTCACATTGCTCGGCCCTTCGGGTTGCGGCAAGACCACGCTGCTGCGGCTGATCGCCGGCTTCGACTTCCCGACCTCCGGTGAAATCCTGCTCTACGGGCGGGATATTGCGCCGCTGCCGCCTTACAAGCGGCCGGTCAACACCGTTTTCCAGAGCTACGCGCTGTTCCCGCACATGACGGTGGCGCAGAACATCGCCTTCGGGCTGGAGATGCTCGGGCGGCCAAAAGCCGAGACAGACGCACGCGTCGCCGAGATGCTGAAACTGGTGCGCATGGAGCAATTGGCGTCGCGCCGCACCAGCCAGATTTCCGGCGGCCAGCAGCAGCGGGTGGCGCTCGCCCGCGCGCTCGCCCCGCAGCCCAAGGTGCTTTTGCTCGATGAGCCGCTATCGGCGCTGGACTACAAGTTGCGCAAGGAAATGCAGATCGAGCTGAAGCGTCTTCAGCACGAGACGGGTATTACCTTTATCTTCGTCACGCACGATCAGGAGGAGGCGCTGACGATGTCCGACCGCATCGCGGTGATGTCGGCGGGCAGGGTGCTTCAGGTTGGTGCGCCGCGCGAGATTTACGACAGTCCGGCGGACCGTTTCGTCGCCGACTTCATCGGCGAAAGCAATTTCCTGAGGGCTGAAATGGCCGGCATGAACGGCGCGCGGGCCAGGGCGCGGCTGGCCTCGGGCGTGGAGATCGAGGCGAGATTGCCGGAAGGCTTCTCGCCCGGGGAATCGGTCACCGTGGTGGTGCGGCCCGAACATGCGCAACTGGTCGCCGCGGATTTCGATAGTTCGATGCCGGGAACCATCGAGAACATCGTCTATCTCGGTACGGACACACATTTTCATCTGCGGCTCGATGGCGGCGAAGCGTTCGTCGTGCGCCGGCAGAATTCCCCAAATGCTGCCAGCACGTTCGAAAAGGGGGCGCGTGTCGGCATTCTTATCGGCAGCACCGCCGCCCAAATCCTGCGAGATTGACCATGGAGCGAGGCTGATCATGGCGAGCGCGCAGGAAGCGGCAGAGGCGGCAGCGAGAAGCGATGTCCGCAACCGCTGGCTGCTTTCCGCGCCCGCGCTGCTGATCATCTTTTTTGCCGCCGTCGGCCCGCTCTTCATCATGCTGGCCTATTCCTTCATGGCCAAGGGCGATTACGGCGACGTGAAGTTCGGCCAGTTTTCGCTCGACGGCTGGTTCTCGGTTCTTTTCGAGCGCGATATTTTCGACGATACGCTTTCGCTGGCGGACGCCAATCTCAGCGTCTTCTGGCGCTCGTTGAAACTGTCGGTGATGACCACGGCGGTGACGCTGTTTCTGGGCTTTCCGACCGCCTATTTCATCGCCACGCGCCCTCCGGAAAAGCGCGAGACCTGGCTTTTCCTCATCACCATCCCGTTCTGGACGAACCTTCTGATCCGCACCTTCGCCATGCAGGAGGTGATCCGCAACGAGGGCATCCTCAATTCCGTGCTGCTGGCGCTCGGCGTCATCGACCGTCCGATCCAGATCATGTTCACCGACACCGCCATCCTGTTCGGCATGGTCTATGTCTATCTGCCGCTGATGGTGCTGCCGCTCTATGCCGCCATGGACAAGCTGGACTTCCGGCTGGTCGAGGCCGGTTACGATCTTTACGCAACCCGGTTCAGGGTACTCTGGCGCATCATCATTCCGCTGGTGAAGCCCGGTATCATCGCGGGTTCGATCCTGGTGTTCGTCCCGTCGCTCGGCGCCTATGTCATTCCGCGCGTGCTGGGCGGCGGCAAGAACATGATGCTTGGCAACTACATCGAATTGCAGTTCGGGCAGGGGCGTAACTGGCCGCTTGGGGCCGCGATCTCGATCACGCTGATGGCGGTGGTGATGGTCGCCCTGCTTTTCTATGTGCGGTCTGCGACGCGCGGGGAGGCGGGGCGTGAAGGCTAGGCATTTCGATATCAGCGCCCAGCCGGGCTTTGCGACGGTGGCGATGCTCACCTTCGTGCTGCTCTATCTGCCGATCGTCACTCTGGTCGTCTATGCCTTCAATGCCGGTAATTCCATTGCGCTGTGGGAAGGGTTTTCCTTGCGCTGGTTCATCTCGGCGGCGCAGAACGAGCGCGTGCAGGAGGCGTCGATACGCTCGCTGGTGGTTGCAGCCATAGCCGCGACGATCGCCACCCTCGCTGCCACCATGGCGGCGCTGGCCACCACCCGCACGCGGCCCTATCGCGGGCTGACCTTCAAATACGCCTTTATCAACCAGCCGCTGATGGTGCCGGAAATCGTTACCGCCGTGGCGCTGCTGATCGTGTTTTCGCGCATCAAGGTCTGGACCGGCTATTCCGGCATCGGCTATCTTCTGGCGGCGCATACCGCGTTTTGCATTCCCTTCGCCTATCTGCCGATCCGTGCGCGCCTCGAAGGCATGGATCTGACGCTGGAGCGCGCTGCGGCCGATCTCTATGCGCGGCCGTGGATGACGTTCCGCCGTGTGACGCTGCCGCTGCTGAGGCCCGGCATCATCGCCGGCTTCATGCTGGCCTTCGTGATTTCGCTCGACGATGTGGTGATCACCGAATTCGTCAAGTCGGCCGGGCAGGAGACATTGCCGACCTATATGCTCGGCCAGCTCCGCCGCGTCGTGACGCCTGAAATCAACGCCATAGCCACCGCGTTCCTCGCACTTTCGGTGGCCATCGTAACGATCTTCTTCTTCGTCAACCGGAAGAAAGCCTGACGCAGACCACTTCAACGGGAGGAATGAAATGAAACGGATAGTGACAGCACTGGCGGCGGCGATGACGGTCGCCCTTGGCGGGTCGGCATGGGCCGACGGGCAACTCAATCTCTACAATTGGGGCAATTACACCAATCCCGAACTGATCAAGAAGTTCGAGAAGGAGTATAACGTCAAGGTCACCGTCACCGACTATGATTCCAACGATACCGCGCTCGCCAAGGTGCGCGCCGGCGGCCATGGTTTCGATCTCGTCGTGCCGTCGGCCAATTACGTGCAGATATGGGTCAAGGAAGGGTTGATCGCCGAAGCGCGCCCGGACCAGATGGAAAACTTCAAGAATGTCGATGAGCGCTGGGTCAATGTGCCGTGGGATCCGGGCCGGCACTATACCGTGCCATGGCAGTGGGGCCTGACTGGCATCATCGTCGATACCTCGCTCTATAAGGGCGATATCAACACCTCGTCGATCTTCCTCGATCCGCCGAAGGAACTGGTCGGCAAGATCAATGTCGCGCCGGAAATGAACGATGTTCTGTATGCCACGATCAAATATCTCGGCGGCGACTGGTGCACCGACGATCGCGAATTCCTGAAGAAGGTGCGCGACAAGCTGGTCGAGGCCAAGCCGAAGTGGATCGCCATGGATTATGGCACGATCGAGAAATTCGCCAGCCGCGATTACGGCGCCGCCTATTACTGGAATGGGGCTGCGCTGCGGGCGCGAGAGCAGAATCCAAACGTGAAATTCGGCTATCCGAAGGAGGGCTTTCCCTTTTTCATGGACAGCGTCGCGCTGCTCAAGGACGCCAAGAACCCTGAAAACGCCAAGCTGTTCATGAATTTCATCATGGACCCGCAAAATGCCGCGCTGATTTCGGCCTTCGCCAAATATGCCAACGGCATCAAGGGATCGGAGCAGTATATGCCCGAAGACATGAAGGGCGCGCCGGAACTTGTGGTGCCGGAGGAATTCCAGAAATCAGGCGCGTTCCTCGAATCCTGCTCGCCGGAAGTGCATGACCTCTACACCCGCATCTGGACGGATTTGCTGAAGTAAATTCCTGCCGGCACGACGGCTTGTAAATCTCGTCGGCCCGGTCATCATGCCGGGCCGGTGTCACATTCTGGATCAGCAATGAAATCTTATCGCAACAGCGACCCACGGCCCGAAATCATGCGCGGCTCGCCGCCGGCCCTGGTGCCGCCCCGGCACGACTGGGATCGCCCGCCGTGGAACCGCTGGGCTTTCCAGCATATCCGCGAGATCGTGCCGACAATCGAGGTCTGGCGCGGCCATGGGCCGGTTCGGGCGCTGCCCACTGCTCGGGTGGACGAACTGGACGCGCTGCCGGTGAAGAATAGTGCCGGCGGGAAGACAACGCTGGCCGGCCTGCTCGATGAAACCTATACCGACGGTATCCTGGTTTTGAAGAACGGCGCTGTGGCCTATGAGCGCTATTTCAACGGCATGACGCCACGCACGCTGCACCTTTCGCAGTCGATGGCGAAATCGGTCACGGGCATCGTCTGCGGCATATTGGTCGGCAGGGGACTGATCGATCCGGCGGCGCCGGTCACGACCTATCTGCCCGAACTTGGCCAGACCGGCTGGGCAGGGGCATCGGTGCAACATGTGCTCGACATGACGACAGGTGTTCGTTTCAGCGAAGCCTATACGGATCGATACTCCGATATCGGCCAGGTCGATGTCGCCGCCGGCTGGAAGCCGGTGCCGCCGGGCAGCGATCCGGCATTTCAATGGCCGCAGAATGTCTGGGAACTGATTCTTGGGCTGAAGGAACAGACCCGCCCGCATGGGGAGGCTTTCGAATACCGCTCGATCGAAACCGACGTGCTGGCCTTCCTGATGGAGCGGGCGAGCGGCAAGCGGCTTGCCGAACTCGTCTCGACGGAGCTTTGGCAGAAGCTCGGTGCGGAGGAGAGCGCCTGCTTTACCGTGGACAGCGCCGGCTATGCGCTGGCCGATGGCGGCTTCAACGCCACGCTGCGCGACTATGGCCGTTTCGGGCAGATGCTGCTTGAAGGCAGCGGCAACATCGTGCCGAACCAGTGGATCGAGGCGACACGCAGCGGTAAGCACGGTCCGCAGTTCAACGTCAGCCTGCCGGAAGGCAGCTATCGCAATCAGTTCTGGATCCGCGATCCGCGCTCGCGCGCGCTGAACTGCCGTGGCGTGTTCGGGCAACTTATCCATATCGACTGGAGCAGCCGAATGGTGGTGGTGAAGCTTTCCAGCTATCCCGATTTCGTCAATCACGCTTATTCGGTGGCGACGGGTCAGGCGATCGACGCTGTCGCGGCAGCGCTCGCCTGAGCAACGACCGGATCAGAAGGAAGGATCGACGCATGGTTGGTGCGACGGCGTTCGAGACAAAATTCGGCTTTCGCCGCAACGAGGTGACGCTGGCCAATTGGCGCACCAGCCCCTTCAATCGCTGGGCGTTCCAGCATGCCGGCGAAATCGTTCCTTCGGCGCTGATTGCCTCGGTACGAAGCGAAGAGCCGCCGCCGGTGGATATGAGCGGCCTGCTTGTTGAAAAACTGCCGTCCGGCTCCGAGACGATTGCTGCCTTCCTGAAGCGGTCCGACACCGACGCGCTGACCATCATGAAGGGCGGCAGGGTCATCGGCGATTGGCTTGCGCCGCATATGGCATTCGGCCAGCGCCATATCATCTTTTCGATCAGCAAGTCGCTGACGGCGATCCTGGCCGGCATTCTCGAAGGCGAAGGCAAACTCGATTTCAACGCGCCGGTGTTGGAGTATCTGCCCGAGGCGGCGGGCTCGGCCTATAGTGATGCGACGGTGCGCCATGTGCTCGACATGACGGTGAGCATCGACATCGAGGAAAGCTATCTCGATCCTGATAGCGCCTATGGCCGCTACCGTAAGGCTACGCTGTGGAATCCCGGCGGCGGATTGGAAAGCCTTGCCGCTTTCCTGATGACGCTGCCGCGGCTGCCGGGCGAACACGGTGAAATTTTCCGGTATCGCTCGCCGAATTCAGACCTGCTTGGCCTGCTGGTCGAACGGGCTTCTGGGGAGCGTTACGCCGATTTGATGCGCGAAAAGCTGTGGCTGCCGCTGGGTGCCGGCAGCGACGCCTTCATCACCGTCGATATGGAAGGCGCGCCGCGCGCGGCGGGCGGCATTTCGGTTGCGCCGCGCGATCTGGCGCGCGTCGGCGAAATGATGCGGCAGGGCGGCGCGGCCAATGGCCGCCAGATCGTGCCGGAAGCCTGGGTGCGCGATACCATAAGCGCCGGCAGCGCGGAGGCCTGGCAGCGTGGCGCGATGGCCTTCCTGTTTCCGCAAGGGCGCTACCGCAACAAGTGGTACCAGACAGGCGAGGGCGCCTATTGCGGCATCGGCATCCATGGCCAGTGGCTCTATGTCGATCCGGCCAGCGAGGTGGTGGTCGCCAAGCTGTCGTCCCAGCTCGAACCGGTCGATGATCCGCTCGATCTGGAAATCGTCGCCTTCCTCAAGGCGCTGTCGCGGATGATCTGAGCCAACAGATAACGGCCAATTTCGTTTGATTTTTGCGCTTTGCCGGCGGATAAGCCGGGGCGAGTTTAAGACTTTGGAGAGTTTTGCCATGGCCGACAGAAATGCCTTCGTCTGGGATGATCCGTTCCTGCTGGAAGATCAGCTTTCCGAAGACGAGCGCATGATCCGCGATGCGGCGGCCGCCTTCGCCGCCGACAAACTCGCTCCGCGTATCGAACAGGCCTATATGAACGAGGAAACCGATCCGGCGATTTTCCGCGAGATGGGCGAGGCCGGGCTGCTCGGCGTCACCGTGCCGGAAGAATATGGCGGGCTCGGCTCCAATTACGTCTCCTATGGGCTGATCGCGCGCGAGGTCGAGCGCGTGGATTCCGGTTATCGCTCGATGATGAGCGTGCAATCCTCCCTGGTGATGTTTCCGATCCATGCCTATGGCTCGGAGGAACAACGAAAAAAGTACCTGCCGAAGCTGGCTTCCGGCGAATGGATCGGTTGTTTCGGTCTGACGGAGCCGGATGCCGGTTCCGATCCCGGCGGCATGAAGACGCGCGCGGAAAAGACCGCGGACGGCTACAGGCTTTCCGGTTCGAAGATGTGGATATCCAACGCGCCGATCGCCGATGTGTTCGTTGTCTGGGCCAAGCTGAAGGGCGAGGATGGCAAGGACGTCATTCGCGGCTTCGTGCTGGAAAAGGGCATGAAGGGCCTGTCGGCGCCGAAGATCGACGGCAAGCTGTCGCTGCGCGCCTCGATCACCGGTGAGATCGTCATGGAGGGTGTCGAGGTCGATGAGGACGCGCTGCTGCCGAATGCGCGTGGTCTCGGCGGGCCGTTCGGCTGCCTCAACCGGGCGCGCTACGGCATTTCCTGGGGCGTGCTGGGTGCCGCCGAGGATTGCTGGTACCGGGCGCGGCAATACGGCCTCGACCGCAAGCAGTTCGGCAAGCCGCTGGCCGGCATGCAGCTTTACCAGAAGAAGCTCGCCGACATGCAGACGGAGATTGCGCTCGGCTTGCAGGCCTCGCTGCGCGTCGGGCGGTTGATGGACGAGCACAAATTCGCGCCGGAAATGATTTCGCTGGTCAAGCGCAACAATTGCGGCAAGGCGCTCGATATCGCCCGGCAGGCGCGTGACATGCATGGCGGCAACGGTATCCAGATCGGCTACCATGTCATGCGCCATGCGCAGAATCTGGAGACGGTCAACACCTATGAAGGCGCGCATGACGTGCACGCGCTGATTCTCGGCCGGGCGCAGACCGGTTTGCAGGCGTTCTTTTAAGGCTGCGCCTTAGCCGTCGATAAAAAATTATCGACGCGTCGTCGGATTGGGCTCTACTGTTTCGTCCTTTGTGGAAACCGAAGGACGCCCGATGCTCTATGCCATCCTCTGTTATGCTTCCGAAGACGTCGTCTGCTCATGGACAAAGGAAGAGGACGAAGCTGTCATCGCCAGGCTCGTGACGGTGCAGGAGAAATACGCCAAGGCCGGCAAGCTTGGGCCGGTGGCCCGGCTTTTGCCGACAACGGCGGCAACGACGCTGCGCAAGGTCAAAGGCGAGGCGGTGGTGATCGACGGGCCGTTCGCCGAGACCAAGGAGCAGTTTCTCGGCTTCTATACGATAGATTGCGCCAATCTCGATGAAGCCGTGGGCTTTGCCAAGGAGCTTTCCGAGGTCAATCCCAGTGGCGGCTCATACGAGATCCGGCCGATCTCCGTTCTCAACAGGGTTGCGGCCACGCTATGACCGATCTCGGCTGGATCAGTTCGGCGATCAGTGCCGCCCGTCCACAGGCGATGGGCGCGCTGCTGCGCTATTTCCGCGATCTCGATACGGCCGAGGAAGCCTTTCAGGATGCCTGCCTGCGCGCCTTGAAGAACTGGTCGCAGAACGGCCCGCCACGCGATCCCGCCGCCTGGCTGATCCTTGTCGGACGCAACAGCGGCATCGATGCGGTGCGCAAGCGCAGCCGCCAGGCACCGATGCCGGCAGAGGAGATTGTCTCCGATCTCGACGATGTCGAGGCCGATATGGCGGATCGGCTGGACGGCGCACACTACCGCGACGATATATTGCGGCTTCTGTTCATCTGCTGCCATCCCGACCTGCCGGAAACGCAGCAGATCGCGGTAGCGCTGCGCATCGTTTCCGGCCTGAGCGTCAAGCAGATCGCGCGGGCTTTTCTGGTCAGTGAAAGTGCGATGGAACAGCGCATCACCCGCGCCAAGGCGCGCATCGCCGCTGCCGACGTGGCATTCGAGGCGCCGGGTGCGGTCGAACGCTCCGAGCGGCTCGCGGCGGTGGCCGCCATGATTTATCTCGTTTTCAACGAAGGCTATTCCAGCGGCGGCGCCGAGGTGGCGGCGCGTTTTCCTCTATGCGACGAGGCGATCCGGCTCGCCCGGCTGCTGCTCAAACTGTTCCAGACCGAGCCGGAGATCATGGGCCTGACGGCGCTGATGCTGCTCCAGCATGCGCGCCAATCAGCGCGGTTCGATGCCAATGGCGAAATCGTCCTTCTGGACGATCAGGATCGCAGCCTGTGGAATCGCCAGATGATCGGCGAGGGGCTGGCGCTGGTCGACAAGGCGCTGCGTCATTGGAAACCCGGTCCCTATCAGGTGCAGGCGGCAATCGCCGCACTTCATGCCCGTGCCGCCAAGCCCGAGGACACCGACTGGCAGGAAATCGACCTGCTTTATGGCCTGCTGGAGAGGATACAGCCTTCGCCGGTGGTCAGACTCAACCGGGCGGTTGCCGTTTCCAAGGTGCGCGGGCCGGAAGCGGCACTGGAGATGATTGCGCCGCTGGAGGAAAAGCTGTCCGGCTATTTCCATTTCTTCGGCCTGAAAGGCGGCCTTTTGATGCAGCTTGGCCGTTCTAATGAGGCGCGCATCGCGTTCGACCGTGCCATTGCGCTGGCCAATACCGCGGCCGAGGCGGCCCATATCCGCATGCATATCGACCGGCTGATGAAGCAGGGTTCGTCGGCGAAGACTGGATAACGAATAATATCTTTTGAGAAGGTGACGGCGCAGACCTCTGGCCCAGCCGCGCGTTCCGATCTTGGGCCATGCCGGGGTGGCGCGAGGCTCCGGAAAGGGTTATTGCCACGCCTAGAGCATCGGACCGAAAAGTGGAATCCGGTTTTCGAGTTATTCCGATGCTCCATCAAAGTGTTAGAGCGTCCTTTGTGCGTTCAATTGAACGCACGGCGCTCTAATGGCGCAGCAGGGCGCCAAAACCGATCCAAGAGGAAAAGCAATGACGATCGCGAAAGAGACTTCCGAACTGTTGTCGAAACTTGGCGTTTCCGGTGATGCGCTTGGCGGCGGCGACCTGATCGTGCGCACGCCGGTCACCGGTGAGCAGATCGCGGCGTTGAAGCAGATGTCCGGGGCGCAAGCCGGCAAGGCCATCGGCGCGGCCCATGCGGCGTTCCAGAAATGGCGCCTGGTGCCTGGTCCCAGGCGCGGTGAGCTGGTGCGGCTGCTCGGCGAGGAATTGCGCGCGCACAAGGCCGAACTCGGCCGGCTGGTGTCGATCGAAGTCGGCAAGATCCCGTCAGAGGGCCTGGGCGAAGTGCAGGAGATGATCGACATCTGCGATTTCGCGGTCGGTCTTTCCCGGCAGTTATACGGGCTGACAATCGCCACCGAGCGCCCTGGTCATCGCATGATGGAAACATGGCATCCGCTCGGCGTGGTCGGCGTGATTTCGGCGTTCAATTTCCCGGTCGCGGTGTGGTCCTGGAATACGGCGTTGGCGCTGGTATGCGGTGATGCGGTGGTGTGGAAGCCTTCGGAAAAGACGCCGCTGACGGCGCTTGCCTGTGCGGCGATTTTTGCGCGCGCCGTGGAGCGCTTCGGTTCCGACGCGCCGGAGGGATTGCTTCAGGTGCTGATCGGGGGGCCTGCCGTCGGCGAAGTGCTGGTCGATCATCCGAAAGTTCCGCTGGTTTCGGCGACCGGCTCGACCCGCATGGGCCGGGCGGTTGGGCCACGGTTGGCGAAGCGCTTCGCCCGCGCCGTGCTGGAGCTTGGCGGCAACAATGCCGGCATCGTCTGCCCGACCGCCGATCTCGACATGGCGCTGCGCGCCATCGCCTTCGGTGCGATGGGCACAGCCGGCCAGCGCTGCACGACGCTGCGCCGGCTGTTCGTGCATGAGAGCGTCTATGACCAGATCGTGCCGCGCCTCAAGAAAGCCTATGAGAGCGTTTCGGTCGGCAATCCCCTGGAAAGTTCGGCGCTGGTCGGCCCGCTGGTCGACAAGGCGGCCTTTGAAGGCATGCAGAAGGCATTGAAAGAGGCGGAGGCCGCCGGCGGCAAGGTGACGGGTGGCGGGCGTTTCGAAAGCGGCCATGCGGAAGCCTATTATGCGCACCCGGCGCTGGTCGAAATGCCGAAACAGGTTGCCCCTGTGACGGAAGAGACCTTCGCCCCGATCCTCTATGTGATGAAGTATTCCGATTTCGACACCGCGCTCGAATTGCACAATGCGGTTGGTGCGGGCCTTTCCTCGTCCATCTTCACGCGCGACCTTCAGGAATCCGAGCGATTCCTCGGTGCGGACGGTTCGGATTGCGGCATCGCCAACGTCAATATCGGCACGTCGGGAGCCGAGATCGGCGGTGCGTTCGGCGGCGAAAAGGAGACCGGCGGTGGACGTGAGTCCGGTTCAGATGCCTGGAAGGCCTATATGCGGCGCGCCACTAATACCATCAATTATTCGGCGGCGTTGCCGCTGGCGCAGGGCGTGTCGTTCGATATCGACTGAGGTCGATATCGACGGATCTTCCGATAAGTCGGACAAAAGGGTGCGGCGGCAACGCCGCGCCCTTGCTTTTGGCCGCGGCTTGCTCTTGTGTGCGTCAGCACACTGGACGCGCATGGGAGAGCAAAATGTCTGCCGCCGATCACTATGAAGTTCTCGATCCGCGTTTCGCGCGGCTGTTCAACGGTACGGCGCATGTGGAGAAGCTCTATACGGGCTGCCGCTGGGCGGAAGGTCCGGCCTGGTTCGGGGCGGGGCGCTATCTTGTCTGGTCGGATAATCCAAACAACCGCATGATGCGTTTTGACGAGACCGACGGTTCGGTCAGCGTCTTTCGCGACCCCTCCAACAATTCCAACGGCAATACCGTTGACCGGCAGGGCCGCCTCGTTACCTGCGAGCATCAGGCGCGGCGGATCAGCCGCACTGAGCATGACGGCACCATTGTTACGATTGCCGATCGCTGGCAAGACAAGCGGCTGAATTCGCCCAATGACGTCGTCGTCAAGTCGGACGGCTCGATCTGGTTCACCGATCCGACCTACGGCATCGATACCGATTATGAGGGCGACAAGGCCGAGAGCGAGATCGGCGCTTCCTATGTTTATCGCGTCGATCCGGCCACCGGAGCGGTGGATGCCGTTGTCACCGATATGGTCAAGCCGAACGGCCTCGCCTTTTCGCTCGATGAGCGCCAGCTTTATGTCGTCGATACCGGGCGCACCCATGGCGCGGAGCATCCGGCGCATATGCGGGTGTTCGATGTCAGCGAAGAGGGCAAGGTTTCAGGGGGACGGGTCTTTGCCGATTGTACGGTGGGCCTTTTCGACGGTTTCCGTCTGGACGATCAGGGCCGCATCTGGACGAGCGCGGCCGACGGCGTTCATTGCTATGATCCGGACGGTACGCTGATCGGCAAGATCAAGGTGCCGGAAGTGGTGGCCAATTGCGTGTTCGGCGGCATCAAGCGCAACGTGCTCTATATCTGCGGCACGACTTCGCTCTATGGCGTGCGCCTGATGGTCAACGGCGCCAAGACCTACTGAACGGATCGCCGTTTTTCAAAGGTGCCGGTTGCGCGACTTGTAGCGGGCAATCAACCTGTCGTTGGCTTCCTTGGCGCCAGGCATATTGGCGCTGAGATAGATCGGCGCATCGGCACCCGCCGCTTGCAAGCGCACTGCGACTTCGGCGAAGATGGCGTTGATGAGGGCCGCGCCGATCGAGGTCGAGATCGGCCCGACGCGCAATTCGCTGCCGGGCACGGCGGTGATGGCGTCGCCGGGCGGTGCGCCATTGTCGAGCACGATGTCGGCAATATCGGCCAGGCGGGTGCGGCCGTGCGCTGCCTGCCTTGAATACTCCTGCGACGTTACGGCGATGACGGTCGTGCCGCGCGTTTTGGCGATCCCGGCTGCCTCTATGGTCGCGGTGTTGACGCCGCTGTTGGAGGCGATGATGAGCACGTCATTGGCGCCCATCGGATAATGTTCGAGGATCGGCACCACCATGCCCGGCATGCGCTCGAAACCGGTGCTGGCGACAGCACCCTCATGCACCATCAGCGGCGTGGACAGGATCGGCACGGCAAGCGCCAGGCCGCCGGCGCGGTAATGCGCCTCCTCGGCCAGAATGTGGCTGTGGCCGGTGCCGAACAGATAGGCGAGACCGTCAGCTTTCGCGGTCTTTTCCACCGCATCGGCTGCTGCCTCGATAGCTCCGGCGTTCTGTTCCAGCAATCGGCCCATGCGGGCGGCTAATTCGGCCAGATAAGCGGCGGCTACCGGCGTCGAACTCATATTATGGCTCCGCGTGAATGATCCGAAGACGGCAAAAGATATGCGTCAGAGAGCCGAGACCTGTAAAGCGGCGTATGCCGGATCGCGCGCGTCTCGCAAAATGGTGATACCATAAAGGCGTGAATGTCAAAAAAGTATCGTATGGATCGCTGAATCGTAGTGGCGCCGTTCTTCTCTCGAGACTAGCGTTGCTGACAGATCAGAACCGACGCCAAGTCGGTCAACCGGGGGAATGAAAGGCGGCGCCAGCCTATCGTCGGCGCTGGCCGGAGGAGATGAAATGGAACCGGACCTTGAGGTCGTGCAGATAAGGCGGGGTGAATCCTTCACCGCCTGGTCGCATGGTTACCCGTTCCGGACCGTGCGCTGGCATTTCCATCCCGAATACGAGTTGCATCTGGTCGTCGAGACCAGCGGCTGTTACTTCGTCGGCGATTTCATCGGCGAGTTCGAGCCCGGCAATCTGGTCCTTACCGGGCCGAACCTTCCGCACAATTGGGTCAGCGATATTCCCAAGGGCACAAGCGTGCCGCTGCGGGGCCGCATCATCCAGTTCAGCGAGAGTTTCATCGAGGGAACGATGAAGGTCTTCCCCGAACTCTCGGCATTGGGGCCACTGCTCGAAACCTCGCGTCGAGGCGCCCTGTTCGGCAAGGAGACAGCCGGGCAGGTGGCGCCGTTGATGGAAGAGATGATGGATGCGCAAGGTGTGCGGCGCATCGAGCTTTTCATGATGATTGCCGGCGTGCTTGTCCGCGCCTCGCCGGTGCGGACATTGACCGGCCCCGATTATCTGCCCGACCCGTCCGGCTATATGTCCGTCGGCATCAACAAGGCCATCGCCTATATCCGCGAAAACCTGACCCGCCCCTTCGGCGAAGCCGATCTGGCAGCCATCGCCGGGCAGTCGCCAAGCGCGTTCTCGCGCGCCTTTCGACGGCACACCGGCATGTCGCTGGTGCAATATGTCAAACGGCTGCGCATCAATCTCGCCTGCCAGTTGCTGATGAGCGACGGACAGGCGGCGATTACCGATATCTGCTTCGAGGTCGGCTTCAACAATCTGTCGAATTTCAACCGCCAGTTCCTGGCGGAAAAGGGCATGCCGCCATCCCAGTTCAGGCGGCTTCTGGCGGACAATATAAATGCGAACAAGGCCGCCTGAGCGAACCAAGGGAGGAAAAGCATCGACAGAAACAGAAGTGGTGACGGCGTCCCGCCGCGCCGAAAACAAATCTTCCGGAAACAGCTGAGCTGATTTCCGGGAAGGTATCGTGACCGACCAAACACGCAACAGCGGAGGAAAATCGAATGACCAAACTATCCTGGAAACTATCCGGCGTTGCCGCTTTCGCGGCGATCCTGCTCGGCAGCACTACCGCCTTTGCGCAGGAATCGACCGTCAAGGACGCAACCATCGCGTTCCTGATGCCCGACCAGGCTTCCACGCGCTATGAAGAGCATGACCATCCCGGCTTCGTCGCCGAAATGTCCAAGCTGTGCCCGTCCTGCAAGGTGCTCTACCAGAACGCCGACGCCAATGTCTCGCGTCAGCAGCAGCAGTTCAATTCGGTGATCTCGCAGGGCGCCAAGGTTATCGTCATCGACCCGGTGGACTCCACAGCAGCCGCCTCGCTGGTCAAGCAGGCGCAGGCACAGGGCATCAAGGTGATCGCCTATGACCGGCCTATCCCCTCGACCCCGGCCGATTTCTATGTGTCGTTCGACAACAAGGAAATCGGCAAGATGATCGCCACCTCCCTGGTCGAACATCTGAAAGCGGAAAAGGTGCCGACGGAAGATGTTGGCGTGCTCGAAGTCAACGGCTCGCCGACAGATGCCGCCGCCGGCCTGATCCGCGACGGTATCCATGAAGGGCTCGCCGACAGCGGCTACAAGACGCTGGCCGAATACGACACGCCGGACTGGGCGCCGCCAAAGGCGCAGCAATGGGTCAGCGGCCAGATCACCCGCTTCGGCAAGAAGATCGTCGGCGTGGTCGCGGCCAACGACGGTACGGGTGGTGCGGCCATTGCCGCGTTCAAGGCGGCGGGCGTCAATCCGGTGCCGCCGGTGACAGGCAACGACGCCACCATCGCCGGCCTGCAACTCATCATCTCCGGCGATCAGTACAACACGATCAACAAGCCGAGCGAAATCGTTGCTGCCGCAGCCGCGCAAGTGGCGATTCAGTTGTTGGAAGGCAAGACGCCGAAGGCCGACACGACGCTGTTCGACACGCCTTCGCAATTGTTCAAGCCGACGCTGATCACCGCCGAGAACCTGAAGGCCGAGATCATCGACAAGCAGGTCAACGGCAAGCCGATCCAGACTGCGGAGACGCTATGCACCGGCCGCTATGCCGAAGGCTGCAAGAAACTCGGTATCACGGAGTAATGTGAGTAAACTGCTTTCCGGCCGCCTTTGCCGGCGGCCGGAGGATGTTGAACATTACCGGAAAGGGCTAGCCATGGCAGAGATTGCGAAGGAAACGGCTCGGGAGCATGAGGCGGTGCTCAGCCTGCGCGGCGTCTCCAAAAATTTCGGCGCCGTGTCGGCTTTGACGGACATCGATCTGGATGTTCATGCCGGTGAGGTCGTCGCGCTGGTCGGCGACAATGGCGCGGGCAAATCCACGCTGGTCAAGGTGCTTGCCGGCGTCCATCAGCCCACCTCGGGCACCATCACCTTCAAGGGCAAGCCTGTTACCCTGTCGGACCCCAGCGCCGCTTTGGGGCTGGGCATCGCCACCGTCTTCCAGGATCTCGCGCTGTGCGAGAATCTCGACGTCGTGGCCAATATCTTTCTCGGGCGCGAACTGGAGCCGCTGCGGCTGGACGAGGTTTCCATGGAAATCCGTGCCTGGACGCTGCTCAACGAATTATCGGCCCGGATTCCCAGTGTGCGCGAGCCGGTCGCCTCACTTTCCGGCGGCCAGCGGCAGACCGTGGCGATTGCCCGTTCGCTGCTGCTCGATCCGAAGGTCATTCTTCTCGATGAACCGACGGCGGCGCTGGGCGTGGCGCAGACGGCCGAAGTGCTCGACCTGATCGAACGCGTTCGAGATCGCGGGCTCGGCGTGGTGATGATCAGCCACAATATGGAGGATGTGCGCGCCGTGGCCGATCGCATCGTGGTGCTGAGGCTCGGCCGCAACAATGGCATCTTCTATCCCGATGCTTCCAATCAGGAACTGGTCAGCGCCATTACCGGCGCGTCCGACAATTCGGTGTCGCGGCGGGCCGGGCGGCGAAGGGCGATGCAGCAGAACAGCGAGGAGGCACGGCCATGACCGACAATGCCGGGAACCATGCCTCCACCGGGCCGCTGCTCGATCGTGCCGACGAACGCGTGAAGCATGAAGCCGGTGTCGGCGGGGCGTTGCGCGCCTTCCTTGACCGGGTGCGTTCGGGCGATCTAGGCTCGCTGCCGGTAATCGTCGGGCTGATCATCATCTGGACGGTATTCCAAAGCCTTAATCCAGTCTTTCTTTCCGCCAACAATCTCGTCAATCTGCTGTTTGACTGTTCGACCGTGGGCGTGATCGCGCTCGGCGTCGTTTGCGTCCTGATGGTCGGTGAAATCGATCTTTCGGTCGGTTCGGTGAGCGGCTTTTCCTCGGCGCTGGTCGGGGTGCTGTGGGTTAATCAGGGCTGGCCGGTGGTGCTCGCCATCGTTGCAGCGCTCATTGTCGGCGCTCTGATCGGCGGGCTCTATTCCTTCCTGTTCAACCGCTTCGGCATGCCGAGCTTCGTTTCTACGCTGGCCGGGCTGCTTGCGGTGCTCGGCCTGCAACTTTATCTGCTCGGCTCAACGGGCTCGATCAATCTGCCCTACGGCTCGCCTCTGGTGAATTTCGGCCAGATGCTGGTCATGCCGTATTGGGTTTCCTATGCGCTTGCCGCGCTTGCCGGACTGGTGATTTTCTTGGCCGGCTATCGTACCGCGATGCGCCGCAAGGAAGCGGGACTTTCCTCGCAATCGCTGGCGAGCCTCGTCCTGAGAGCCGTGGTGCTCATCGTCATACTCGAGTTTCTGGCCTTCTACATGAACACCGACCGTGGCGTGCCGTGGATGTTCGGCCTGTTCGTCGGCCTTGTCATTGCCATGCACTATGCCATGACGCGCACCAAATGGGGCCGCTCGCTGAATGCGGTGGGCGGCAACCGCGAGGCCGCGCGCCGTGCCGGCATCAATGTGCGGCGGGTCTATGCCAGCGCCTTCGTGCTGTGTTCGACGCTTGCCGCAGCCGGCGGCATCATGGCGGCTGCACGGCTGGCCTCGGCCAGCCAGCAGGCCGGTACGGGCGATGTCAATTTGAACGCCATCGCAGCGGCCGTCATCGGCGGCACCAGCCTGTTCGGCGGCCGGGGCAGCGCTTATTCGGCGCTGCTCGGCATCATCGTCATCCAGTCGATCGCCAGTGGTCTCACGCTGCTCGATCTGTCGTCATCGCTCCGTTACATGATCACCGGCGCGGTGCTTGCCATTGCCGTCATCGTCGACTCGCTGGCACGCCGTTCGCGGGTTTCACACGGCCGGGCGTAATTCAAACAAAGGCAGGACAATGAAACAGGATCTTTCGGGAAAAGTCGCGGCCATCACCGGAGCCGCGTCGGGCATCGGCCTGGCGTGCGCCAAAGAACTGCTCGATGCCGGCGTGCGTGTGGTGCTGGTGGACCGCGACGAGGCCGCGCTCAAAAGTCTTCAAGCGGAACTAGGTGCCAACGCGATCCCGCTGGTGATCGACCTGACCAGTCCGGCCAGTGTCGCCACCATGATGCCGCAGATACTGGAAAAGACCGGTCAACTCGACATTTTTCACGCCAATGCCGGCTCCTATATCGGCGGCCAGATCATCGATGGCGACCCCGATGCCTGGGACCGCATGCTGAACCTCAACATCAATGCCATGTTCCGCTCGGTTCATGCGGTCCTGCCGCATATGGTGGAACGCAAGACCGGCGACATCATCATGACCAGTTCGATCGCAGGCCTCGTGCCGGTGGTGTGGGAGCCGATCTACACGGCTTCCAAGCATGCGGTGCAGGCCTTCGTGCATACGGTGCGCCGCCAGGTCGCCAAGCACGGCCTGCGGGTGGGCGCCGTCGCGCCGGGACCGGTTGTTACCGCGCTCATCAAGGATTGGCCGAAAGCCAAGCTGGACGAGGAAATGGCCGCCGGCGGCCTGATCGAAGCGAAGGAGGTGGCCGAAGCAGTCCTGTTCATGCTGACGCGGCCGCGCAATGTCACCATTCGCGATCTGGTGATCCTGCCGCAAAGCAACGACCTCTGACACCTAACGCCTGAGAGTTTCCATGACTGCTCATTTCATCGGCATCGATGTCGGAACGGGAAGCGCGCGCGCCGGCGTGTTCGACGAGGTGGGAGCGCTGCTTGCATCCGCCAAGCATGAGATCGAGGTCTGGCACGAGGCGGGTGACATTGTAGAACAATCCAGCAGCGATATATGGCGCGCCGTTTGCGCCAGCGTGCGGGACGCCGTGAAGCAGGCGGGCATCGCGCCCGCATCCATTGCCGGCATCGGATTCGATGCCACCTGCTCGCTGGTGGTACTGGGCAGCGGCGGGGCGCCGCTGCCGGTCGGCCCGTCCGGCGAAGCCGAGCGCAACATCATCGTGTGGATGGATCACCGCGCGATCGAGCAGGCACGGCGCATCAATGCCACCGGCCATGCGGTGCTCAACTATGTCGGCGGCTCGATCTCTCCGGAAATGGAGACGCCAAAGCTGCTGTGGCTGGCCGAAAACATGCCGGCGACCTTCTCGGATGCCTGGCAGTTCATGGATCTGACCGACTTCCTGACCTGGAAAGCGACGGGCAGTTTGGCGCGCTCGGTTTGCACGGTGACGTGCAAATGGACCTATCTCGCGCATGAAGGGCGCTGGGACGAGAGCTATTTCAAGGCTATTGGGCTCGGCGCGCTGGCGGATGACGGTTTCACGCGCATAGGCCGTGAGGTCGTTCCGGGCGGCACATCGCTTGGACAGGGCCTCACGGTGGAGGCGGCATCTGATTTGGGTCTGCTGGCAGGCACGCCTGTCGCGGCGGGCCTGATCGACGCGCATGCCGGCGGCATCGGAACGGTGGGCGCACGCGGCGGCAGCGGCAGCGCACTTTCACGCATGGCCTATGTGTTCGGTACGTCCGCCTGCACTCTGTCCACCACACAAGAACCGGCCTTCGTGCCCGGCGTGTGGGGGCCGTATTTTTCGGCCATGGTGCCGAGACTCTGGCTGAACGAAGGCGGGCAATCTGCGGCAGGTGCCGCCGTCGATCACCTCGTGCGCTTTCATCCGGCTGCCGGAGCGGCCGAAAAGGAAGCAGCGCGCGGGGGCCTGAGCCTCAATGGTTGGCTTGCCGTGCAGGCTGAAGAGCGCGGTGGCACGGCGGCTTTGCCACAACTGGTCGGCGGCGTTCATGTGGTGCCGGAATTTCTCGGCAACCGTGCGCCCTTCGCCGACCCTGATGCGCGCGGGCTGATCGCTGGGCTGGACATGGATACCGGAACGGAAAGCCTTGTCTCGCTGTACCTTGCCGGCATTTGTGGTCTCGGCTACGGCGCTCGCCAGATCGTCAAGGTGCAGCAGGGCAAGGGCATCGCGACCGATATGATCGTCGTCAGTGGTGGCGCGGGGCAAAGCCCGCTGGTGCGGCAATTGCTGGCCGATGCGACCGGATTGACGGTCGCTGCGTCAACCTCACCGGAGCCCGTCCTGCTTGGCTCCGCCATTCTAGGCGCGGTTGCCGCCGGCCGTTATCCCGATGCCGTTGCCGCCATGGCGGCGATGTCGGAGCTTGGCGAGATCTATGCGCCAGACCCCGCCATGCGGGCCTGGCATGACAAACGGTTCGAGGCATTCGAGCTTTTGCAGGCCACAGGCCGGACGATCCGCGGCGCTTGATGCTACCCGTCGCGGCGGGAGTTCTGGCCCAAGTAAGCGATCTTCCGCTTGCGATTTGCATGACTTATGGTCTGCATCGATCCTGGCGCCGTATCCTGCGCGAACCACCGAATCCTGGAGGAACCTGACATGATCCCGAGCGGGTGGGATATCGATGCGGTACGCGCCGCTTTTCCGTCGCTGGCACTGACCGACGAGGGCAGGCCGCGCATCTATCTCGATGCTCCCGGCGGTTCGCAGGTGCCGCAGCGCGTAATCGAGGCGATGACACGCGCCATGATCGAAAGCTGCGCCAATGATGGCGGCGCGTTCCGCACCTCGCGCGCCGCCGAGTACGTGCTGATGGACGCGCATGCGGCGGTGGCTTCGCTGCTCAATGCGTCTGCCGACGAGATCGTCTTCGGCCTCAACAGCACATCGCTGATCTTCCATTTCTCGCGCATGCTGTCGCGCGATTGGCGGGCGGGCGACGAGATCGTGCTGACGCGCATGGACCATGACGGCAATGTCGCACCCTGGCTGATCGCAGCCGAGGAGCGCGGCGTGAGAGTGCGCTGGCTGGAGTTCGATCAGGACAGTTTCGAATACCGTTATGACATGCTGGACGATTTGATCGGTCCCAAAACCCGACTGGTCGCCTGCAATCACGCCAGCAATATGCTCGGTACCATCAACGATGTTGCTCGCATTGTTGCGGCGGGCAAGGCGGCAGGGGCCGTCACCATGGTCGATGCGGTGCAATCCGCGCCGCATATTCCGATCGATGTGCAAGCCATCGGTTGCGATCTGCTGGTCTGTTCTGCCTACAAATTCTTCGGTCCTCATGCCGGCATCCTGTTCGTGCGCGCTGCGCTGCGCGATGATCTGACGCCGCTCAAGGTGCGTCCCGCCGCACAGGATATGCCCTGGCGCCTGGCGCCGGGAACGCCGGCTTTCGAGACACAGGCGGGAACGCAGGCCGCGATCGAGCATATGGCTTGGCTCGGCGAAAATTTCGGCGGCGTGCAGGCCGACCAGCCGTTGCGCGACAGGATCGTGGCGGGCCTCCATGCCGCGACGGCTTACGAAGCCAGTCTCATGGACCGGTTTCTCGTCGGCATTGGCCGGATCGACGGGTTGAAGCTCTACGGCATCGCCAGCCGCAACCGGCTCGACGCGCGGGTTCCGACCTTCTCCTTCCGCCTGCCGAACCGCTCGCCGCGAGAAACCATCCAGCACCTCGCTGCCAACAACGTGTTTGGCTGGGCCGGCGATTTCTATGCCCATGAGGCTGCCGGCTTTTTGGGCGTGCACGAAAGCGGCGGCGTCGTCCGCCTCGGCCTTTCGCACTATAGCAGCCTTGAGGAAGTCGATTCGGTCGTCACTCTTCTGAGCGAATTTGCGGCAAAGCGTGCGTGAAATGGAACTTTAATCCATAGCTTCACAGCCGCGCGCGGGTGCTGCGCGGCGTTGCCAGAAGCAGGCTGGTTTCGCTGCCGGTGATGCCGGGAATCAATCGGATGCGCCGTAGCACCGCATCGAGTTCGGTGAGCGTGGTCGTCGAAAGCTCGACCACCAGATCCCAGCGGCCATTGGTCGTGTGAACGGCCGAGACTTCGGAGAAACCGCCGAGCGCGCGCACCACGCGGTCGGCGGCATGGCCTTCGACATCGATCATCATGATGCCGCGCACGGATTGCCCGAAGGCGTCGGCGCGCAGGATCACGGTATAGCCGATGATCTCGCCCTGCTGTTCGAGGCGCTGGATGCGCCCGCGAACGGTGGCGCGCGATACGCCGAGATCCATCGCCAGATCGGAGATCGAACGGCGTGCGTCATGGCGCAGCAATGTCACCAGTCTTTCGTCGAGATTATCCATGTCTTCCCATATTGGCGGAAATACATTCCATATCGATAGGCAATATCGTCTATCTTGCCAATTTAAATTGTTCACTTCGCCATGCGTCGGCATTCCAATGAGGCCAGAGAATCTGGTTGGAGGCAGGCGATGCGCTGCAGGATTGTTGGCGCTCCGGTACAGGATGGCGCCGGGCGTATGGGATGCGAAATGGGGCCGAGCGCGCTGCGTACAGCGGGCCTTGTCGCCATGCTCAAGGAATTGGGGCATGAGGTCGAGGACCTTGGCCAGGTGCAGCGGGGCGACGTTCGTCCGCTTGTTCACGGCAATGCGGCGCTGAAGGCTCTGCCGGAAATCAATGCATGGACGGTCGCCATTGCGCAGGCGGCCTATGAAGCGAGCCAGGACGCCATGCCGATCTTTCTTGGCGGCGATCACTCCATTTCGGCCGGAACGCTGTCGGGCGTGGCGCGCCGCGCCGCCGAGGCGAAGCGTCCGCTATTCGTACTGTGGCTGGACGCGCATCCCGATTTTCATACCCTGGAGACGACCGCCAGCGGCAATCTGCACGGCGTTCCGTTGGCCTATGCCAGCGGCCGGCCCGGCTTTGCCGGCTATTTTCCCGATCTTCCTGTCGCGGTCGAGCCGTCTCATATCTGCACGCTTGGCCTGCGCAGCATCGATCCGGCGGAACGGCACGCCCTGAACGAAACCGGCGTGACCGTGCATGATATGCGCGCCATCGACGAACACGGCATTGCGCCGCTGTTGCGCGCTTTCATCGAACGGGTGGCGAGTGCCGGCGGCATGCTGCATGTCAGCCTCGATGTCGATTTCCTCGAACCGTCGATCGCGCCGGCGGTTGGCACCACGGTGCCCGGCGGCGCGACCTTCCGCGAGGCGCATCTCACCATGGAGATGCTCTATGACAGCGGCCTGGTGACGAGCCTCGATCTTGTCGAACTCAATCCGTTCCTTGACGAGCGCGGCCGCACCGCGACGCTGATGGTCGATCTGACCGCCAGCCTGATGGGACGGCGCATCATGGACCGTCCGACACGCAGTTATTCCGGGAGCCACTGACATGACCGCTAAACTTAACGTCGTTCCCTTCGTCAGTGTCGATTCGATGATGAAACTGGTGCTGACTGTCGGCGTGGAAAAATTCCTGACCGAACTGGCCGGTTATATCGAGGAGGATTTTCTGCGCTGGGAAAGTTTCGACAAGACGCCGCGCATCGCCTCGCATTCGAGCGAAGGCGTGATCGAACTGATGCCGACCAGCGACGGCAAGATGTACGGCTTCAAATATGTCAACGGCCATCCGAAAAACACGCGGGAGGGCCTGCAAACCGTGACGGCCTTCGGCGTGCTGGCTGACGTCGGCTCCGGCTATCCGATGCTGCTCACGGAAATGACGATCCTGACGGCGTTGCGCACCGGCGCGACTTCGGCGCTGGCGGCGAAATATCTGGCGCCGGAGGGCGCCCGCACCATGGCGATCATCGGCAATGGCGCGCAATCGGAATTCCAGGCACTTGCCTTCAAGTCGCTGCTCGGCATTGATAAATTGCGACTTTACGATCTTGACGGATCCGCTTCGCGCAAATGCGCCAAAAATCTTGCCGGTATGGGCTTCGACATCACCATCTGCTCCAGCGGGCATGAGGCGGTGGAGGGCGCGGAGATTATCACCACGGTCACGGCCGACAAGCAATATGCCACGATCCTGACCGACAATATGGTCGGCTCTGGTGTCCACATCAATGCGGTTGGTGGCGATTGTCCCGGTAAGACCGAACTGCATCGCGATATCCTGCTGCGCTCCGATATTTTCGTCGAATATCCGCCGCAGACCCGCATCGAGGGCGAAATCCAGCAACTTGCCGCCGATCATCCGGTGACGGAACTGTGGCAGGTGATGACGGACAAGGCGGCCGGGCGGAAAGACGCCAAACAGATCACGCTGTTCGATTCGGTTGGGTTTGCCACAGAGGATTTTTCAGCGCTGCGTTATGTGCGCGATCAGTTGCGGGCAACCGGCCTCTACGAAGAACTCGACCTCTTGGCCGATCCCGATGAGCCACGTGATCTGTTCGGCATGCTGCTCAGGGCCGAGCAGGCGGTGGCCAAGCCGCAGATGGCGACCTGATCTTTCAGTAAAATCTGAGCGGATTCAATGGAATGGAAGCGCGGTGCCTTTGGGCGCCGCGCTTTGCTTTTTGGCGTATGTGCTGCGGCTCACGTTTTCCTCGACATTTCGTTTGACATTCGTTTTAGGTTCATATCCTTATTATTGAGATTTCGGAATGTGAACGAGGATGTATTCCGAAAGTGGGAGAGGGGTTTCGGTGAACGCGTCTGCAATCCATGACATTTTCGTCATTGGCGGCGGCATCAATGGCTGCGGTATCGCGCGTGATGCAGCCGGACGCGGGTTTTCAGTGTTTCTTGCCGAGATGGACGACCTCGCCAGCGGCACGTCCTCCGGTTCGACCAAACTGATCCATGGCGGCTTGCGCTATCTGGAATTCTACGAGTTCCGGCTGGTGCGCGAGGCCCTGATGGAGCGCGAGGTTTTATGGCGCAATGCACCGCACATCATCTGGCCGCTGCGTTTCGTGCTGCCCTATTTCCGCGGCGGGTCACGACCGGCATGGCTGCTCAGGCTCGGCCTGTTTCTTTATGACCATATCGGCGGCCGCAAGCTTTTGCCCGCGACACGCACGCTCGATATGCACACGGACCCGGCCGGAAAGCCTTTGAAGCCGCTGTTTTCCAAGGCTTTTGAGTATTCTGACTGCTGGGTGAACGACGCCCGCATGGTGACGCTCAATGCCCGCGACGCCGCTGATCGAGGTGCGATTATCCGCACCCGCACGAAGGTGCTGAGCGCGCGGCGCGAAGGCGACCACTGGAGGCTCCAGATCGAGGATCGCCTTGCGAGAAAGACCGAAAATGTTTCGGCCCGGCTGCTGGTTAATGCTGCGGGGCCGTGGGTGGATCATATTTTGAACGACACAATCGGCGAAAGCACCGGTCGCAATGTCCGGCTGGTGCAGGGCAGCCATATCGTCATCGCCAGGAAGTTCGACGATCCCAGGGCCTATTTCTTCCAGAACAAGGATGGCCGCATCATTTTCGCCATTCCTTATGAGGAGGACTTCACGCTGATCGGCACGACCGACCGGGATTATGAAGGCGATCCGCATCTGGCGAAAATCAGCGAAAGTGAAGTCGACTATCTGTGCGCGGCGGCAAGCGACTATTTTGTCGAGCCGGTCAAGCGCGACGACATTGTGTGGACCTATTCCGCCGTGCGCCCGCTTTATGACGATGGCGCTTCCAAGGCGCAGGAAGCGACGCGCGACTATGTGCTCAAGGCGGAGGGCGGCGACGGGCGTGCGCCGCTGATCAACGTTTTCGGCGGCAAGATCACCACCTATCGTCGGCTCTCGGAAACAATGGTGGACAAGATCGAGGGCTTTCTCGGCAAGCGCGGGCAACCATGGACAGCCGAGGCACCACTGCCGGGCGGAGATTTTCCGGTCACCGGATTTGACGACCAGGTGGCGGCTCTGCGGCGGGCCTATCCATTTATCGCCGCGCGCATAGCGCGCCGCCTCGTGCGCCTTTACGGGACGCGTGCCAAAACCATTCTCGGCAGCGCGGCGTCGCTTGCCGATCTTGGCTGCTGCTTTGGCGCCGATCTCTATGAGGCCGAGGTGCGTTACCTGGCCGAAAACGAATGGGCGCTTACCGCCGAAGACATGCTGTGGCGGCGCACCAAGCGCGGCTTGCATTTCAGCAAGGACGAGACCGAAGCTCTCGACGCATTCTTGCGAGAGCTCGGCGGCCGGCATAGCGTAGCAGCGGAATAGCGGCGCGAGGGGAGGAGCGGATGCTGGAACTGAGGGGCGTTTCCAAGGCGGTGGGTGCCGATACCCATATCGACAACGTGTCGCTGACGCTCCAGCGTGGCTCGCTCAACGTCCTGCTTGGACCGACGCTTTCAGGAAAGACCAGTTTGATGCGTTTGATGGCCGGGCTCGATGTGCCGACCTCCGGTTCTATCTGGTTCGATGGGAAGAACGTGACCGGCGTTGCGGTCCAGAAGCGCAATGTCGCCATGGTCTATCAGCAGTTCATCAATTATCCGGCGATGACGGTCTATGAGAACATCGCCTCGCCGCTGCGTGTGGCGGGTGTGCAAAAGAGCAAGATCGACAGCGAGGTCCGTAAGGCTGCCGAGTTGCTCAAGCTGACGCCTTTTCTCGATCGCACGCCGCTCAACCTTTCAGGCGGACAGCAGCAACGCACCGCGCTTGCCCGCGCCATCGTCAAGAATGCCAGCCTGGTGCTGCTCGATGAGCCGCTGGCCAATCTGGATTACAAGCTGCGCGAGGAATTGCGCGAGGAACTGCCCAAGATTTTTGCCGAATCCGGTGCGATCTTCGTCTATGCGACGACTGAGCCGCAGGAGGCGCTGCTGCTCGGCGGCAATACGGCGACGCTCAGCCAGGGTCGAGTCACGCAATTCGGGCCGACGGTGGAGGTCTTCCGCGATCCGGTCGATCTGGTAACGGCGAGAACCTTCGCCGATCCGCCGTTGAACACCATCGAGCTAACCAAGAAGGGTTCGCACTTCCTGCTCGATGGCGGCATCAACCTGCCGGTGCCACCGAAATTCGCGGGCATTGCCGACGCAACCTATACGATCGGCTTCCAGCCTCACCATCTTGCCTTCGAACAGCCCAACGCGGCGGCGGTTCCGGTGCGCGCCAAGATTATCATGACTGAGATCACCGGATCGGAAAGCTTTATTCATCTCAGCTTTGCCGATGTACGCTGGGTCATGCTGGCGCATGGAATCCATGAACTGAAGGCCGACGACGAGATCGAGGTCTTTGTCGATCCGCGCCACATGATGGTCTTCGATGCCAAGGGTCTGGCCGTCGAAGCGCCGAAGTTGGCGGCCTGAGGGAGATTGTGATGGCACGCATCGAACTCGACAAGATCCGCCATTCCTATCTTGCAAATCCCAGCCGGGATTCGGATTTCGCACTCAGGCAAGTGAGCCATGTCTTCGAAGATGGTGGCGCCTATGCGCTGCTTGGGCCTTCCGGTTGCGGCAAGACCACGCTCCTCAATATCATTTCGGGCCTGTTGCGGCCCTCGCATGGCCGCCTGCTGTTCGACAGCCATGAAGTGACCGGCCTTTCGACGCAGGAGCGCAATATTGCGCAGGTGTTCCAGTTCCCGGTGATCTACGACACGATGACGGTTTACGACAATCTGGCCTTCCCACTGCGCAATCGCGGCGTGGCGCCGGCAGATGTCGATCGCCGTGTGCGCGAGACGCTGGACATGATCGGTTTGGCCGATTGGGCGACGCGCAAGGCGCGCGGCCTGACCGCCGACCAGAAGCAGAAGATATCGTTGGGGCGCGGGTTGGTGCGCTCCGATGTCAACGCCATCCTGTTCGATGAGCCGCTGACAGTCATCGATCCGCACATGAAGTGGGTGCTGCGCTCGCAGTTGAAGCAGCTTCACCACCGCTTCGGCTACACCATGGTCTATGTCACGCATGACCAGACGGAGGCGCTCACCTTCGCCGATCAGGTGGTGGTCATGTATGACGGCGGCATCGTGCAGATCGGCACGCCCGCCGACCTTTTCGAGCGGCCGCGCCACACCTTTGTCGGCTATTTCATCGGCTCACCGGGCATGAATGTGCTTCCGGTGGCTGTGACGGACGCGACGGCGCGTCTCGGCTCACAGACCATCCAGCTTCCGGGCGCGCCAAAGGCGGCGAGCGGGCAGGTCGAACTCGGCATCCGCCCGGAATATGTGCGTGTCGGGCGTGAGGGCATGGCCGTCACGGTAACGAAGGTCGAAGATGTCGGACGCCACAAGGTTGTGCGCGCCTCTCTGGAGGGCCGGGAGATCGCGGCCATCATCGGCGAGGACGACACCATTCCGGCCGAGCCGCATATGCGGTTCGATCCGGCCGGCATCAACATCTATTCCGATTCATGGCGCGTCGAAATGAGTGGGCGCGTCGAAGTGGGGGACACTGCCTGATGGACAAGACCTGGAACAATCGGGCCTGGTTCCTGGTGCTGCCGGTCCTGGTGCTGGTCGCATTTTCGGCGGTAATCCCGTTGATGACCGTGGTGAATTATTCGGTGCAGGACACCTTCGGCAAGAATGTGTTCTTCTGGAACGGCATAGACTGGTATCAGGAATTGTTGGCGTCCGACCGCTTCTGGGCGTCGATGATGCGCAACCTGATCTTCTCGGGCATTATTCTCGCCATCGAGGTGCCGCTCGGCATCCTCATCGCGCTCAACATGCCGCGCAAGGGCTGGGGCGTTCCGGTGTGCCTGGTGCTGATGGCGCTGCCATTGCTGATTCCGTGGAATGTTGTCGGCACTATCTGGCAGGTGTTCGGCCGCAACGACATCGGCCTGCTCGGCTACTACGCTCATGCAATCGGCCTCGATTATAATTATGTGCAGGACCCGTTCGACGCTTGGGTGACGGTCATCATCATGGATGTCTGGCACTGGACGAGCCTGGTCGTACTGCTCTGTTATGCCGGACTGGTTTCCATTCCCGACGCCTTCTATCAGGCGGCCAAGATCGACGGGGCTTCGCGCTGGGCGGTGTTCCGCTACATCCAACTGCCGAAAATGCAGCGCGTGCTCCTGATCGCCATTCTGCTGCGTTTCATGGATTCCTTCATGATCTATACCGAGCCCTTCGTGGTGACGGGCGGCGGACCGGGCAATTCGACCACCTTCCTTTCGATCGACCTGGTCAAGATGGCGCTCGGTGAATTCAACCTGGGGCAGGCGGCGGCCATGTCGCTGGTCTACTTCCTCATCATCCTGCTTTTGTCCTGGGCGTTTTACACGGTCATGACCAATTATGACACGGAGCGCTGAGATGGCCGGCGCGAACGAGAGAACGGGCGAAGCGATGGGCAGGGAGGCCATGCCTTCAGCCGGTGGCGTGACGCAGGACAAGATCGCCCAGCGGATGCGCCGGCGTGGCGAGGAATCGCGCTGGTGGTGGCTGGTGCCGACGCTCTACATCGTCTTCCTGCTGCTGCCGATCTACTGGCTCATCAATATGAGCTTCAAGACCAACGCGGAAATCCTCAACTCGTTGACGCTTTATCCGCACAAGCCGACACTGGCCAATTATCGCGTTATCTTCACCAACAGTGCCTGGTATTCGGGCTACATCAACTCGATCATCTATGTCTTGATGAACATGGTGATCTCGGTCGGTGCGGCGCTGCCCGCCGCCTATGCTTTCTCGCGCTATCGCTTCCTTGGCGACAAGCATCTGTTCTTCTGGCTGCTGACCAACCGCATGGCGCCGCCAGCGGTATTCGCTCTGCCCTTTTTCCAGCTTTATGCGGCCTTCGGGCTCATCGACACGCATATCGCCGTTGCGCTGGCGCATTGTCTTTTCAACGTGCCGCTGGCGGTGTGGATTCTCGAAGGCTTCATGTCGGGCGTGCCGAAGGAGATCGACGAAACAGCCTATATCGACGGCTATTCCTTCCCGCGTTTCTTCGTGAAGATCTTCATGCCGCTGATCGCGTCGGGCATCGGTGTCGCCTGCTTCTTCTGCTTCATGTTCTCATGGGTGGAACTGCTGCTGGCGCGCACATTGACGACGACGAATGCCAAGCCGATCGCCGCCACCATGACGCGCACCGTCTCGGCCGCCGGCATGGACTGGGGCTTGCTTGCCGCTGCCGGTGTGCTGACGCTGATCCCCGGTGCCCTGGTGATCTGGTTCGTACGCAATTACATTGCCAAGGGCTTTGCCCTGGGGAGGGTATGATGACGGCTACTCGCCGCTGGGTTCTCCCACTGACTATCGTGCTTGGCGTGTATGCGATTGCCACAGGATTGATTGCGGCTTTCGTTCCCGTCCAGGATGGTGCGCGCGATTGGACCGCGCCTCTGGCCAGCGGCGGCTGGATGGCCTGGACCTTCCCTACGGCCCTGTTTTTCCTCACAATTGCGGCGCTACTGTCGCTGATGGCCGTATGGGAATATGCCTCGCCCGGCGGCAATCCGCGCGTCGGCATATTGCGCTTCGAGACGACGCGCGGCGATCGTCTGTTCGTTTCGCTGCTCGGCGCGGCTTTCATTCACATCGCCTGGCTGGGGCTTGTCGGCTCCAGCTTGTGGTGGGCTCTCGCTCTCTCCGTGGTCTATGCCCTGGGGGTGTTCCGCTACGTTTAGAGGGGAAAACTGCCGCGACGGCTGCAGGTGCCGCCGCGGATGGAACTGAAAAATCGAGTTAATCTGGAGGAGAGACATGAGACGACATTTTCTGACATCGACGACGGCGCTCATCCTGTTGCTGGGCGCAAGCAATGCCTATGCCGGGATGGACGAGGCCAAGACATTTCTCGACAAGGAAATAGGCGATCTTTCGACGCTTTCGCGCGCCGATCAGGAAAAGGAGATGCAGTGGTTCGTCGACGCCGCCAAGCCTTTCCAGGGCATGGAGATCAAGGTGGTGTCGGAGGCGCTGACCACCCATGAATACGAGTCCAAGGTGCTGGCGCCCGCTTTCACCGCCATCACCGGCATCAAGGTCACGCACGACATCATCCAGGAAGGTGACGTCGTGGAGAAAATCCAGACGCAGATGCAGACCGGGCAAAATCTTTATGATGCCTGGGTCAACGATTCCGATCTGATCGGCACGCACTGGCGCTACAAGCAGGTGCGCAATCTGACCGATTGGATGGCCGGAGAGGGCAAGGACGTCACCGATCCGATGCTCGACCTCGACGACTTCATCGGCACATCGTTCACGACCGCCCCCGACAAGAAACTCTACCAGTTGCCCGATCAGCAATTCGCCAATCTCTACTGGTTCCGCTACGACTGGTTCAATGACGAGAAGAACAAGGCCGACTTCAAGGCGAAATATGGCTACGATCTCGGCGTTCCGGTCAACTGGTCGGCCTATGAGGACATAGCCGAGTTCTTCACCGGCCGCGAGATCGACGGCAAGAAGGTCTATGGCCATATGGATTATGGCAAGAAGGATCCTTCGCTCGGCTGGCGCTTCACCGATGCCTGGCTTTCCATGGCCGGCAATGGCGACAAGGGCCTGCCAAACGGTCTGCCGGTGGATGAATGGGGTATCAAGGTTGACGAGAATTCCCGGCCCGTCGGTTCCTGCGTCGCGCGTGGCGGCGACACCAATGGCCCGGCAGCCGTCTATTCGATCCAGAGATATCTCGACTGGATCAAGGCCTATGCGCCGCCGGAAGCTCAGGGCATGACCTTCTCCGAAAGCGGGCCTGTTCCGGCGCAGGGCAACATTGCCCAGCAGATATTCTGGTACACCGCCTTCACGGCCGACATGGTCAAGCCCGGCCTGCCGGTGATGAACGAGGACGGCACGCCGAAATGGCGCATGGCTCCTTCGCCGCACGGCTCCTACTGGAAGGACGGCATGAAACTCGGCTATCAGGATGTGGGTTCGTGGACGTTGATGAAATCGACGCCGACGAAGCGCGCCCAGGCGGCCTGGCTCTATGCCCAGTTCGTGACCTCCAAGACGGTGGATGTGAAGAAGAGCCATGTCGGCCTTACCTTCATCCGGGACTCTACCATCCATGACAAGAGCTTCACCGAACGTGCGCCGAAGCTCGGTGGCCTGATCGAGTTCTATCGGTCGCCGGCGCGGGTGCAATGGTCGCCAACCGGTACCAACGTGCCGGACTATCCGAAGCTGGCGCAGCTCTGGTGGCAGGCGGTTGGTGACGCGGCCTCGGGTGCCAAGACCGCGCAGGAGGCGATGGATTCGCTGTGCGCCGAGCAGGAGAAGGTGCTTGGTCGGCTGGAGAAGTCGGGCGTTCAAGGCGATATCGGTCCCAAGCTCGCCGAAGAGCATGACCTTCAGTACTGGCACGACGATGCGGTGAAGAAGGGCAATCTGGCGCCGCAACTCAAGCTGGACAACGAGAAGGAGAAGCCGATCACCATCGACTATGACGAGTTGGTGAAGAGCTGGCAGCAGCAGTGAGTTGATGCGGGCGCCGCGCCCGTATTATGACCTCGGGGGAGGCGGCATCGCGCCGTCTCCCCTGTTCATGTGTGCGTAAGGGAGGCGATAGAGGGAAGGCAATGACCGGTTTCATCCTCGCCATCGACCAGGGCACGACATCTAGCCGCGCCATCGTGTTCGACGATGCCATGAAGGTGGCAGGTGTCGGGCAGAAGGAATTTTCCCAGCATTTTCCGGCCTCCGGCTGGGTCGAGCATGACCCGGAAGAAATATGGTCAAGTGTTGTCTCAACGGCGAGATCGGCGCTTGGAAATGCCGGCCGCAAAGCTGCTGAAATCGCTGCCATCGGTATTACCAATCAGCGCGAAACGGTGGTCATATGGGAACGCGATAGCGGCAAGGCGATCTATAACGCGATCGTCTGGCAGGACCGTCGCACCGCGCCACTCTGCGCGCGGCTGAGAAAGCAGGGACTGGAGCCGAAATTCGCCAGAAAGACCGGTCTGCTGCTCGATCCGTATTTCTCCGGTACCAAGATCGCCTGGATCCTCGACAAAATAAAAGGCGCGAGGCGTCGCGCCGAGAAAGGCGAATTGCTGGCCGGGACCATCGACAGCTTCCTGATCTGGCGTTTGACCAGCGGTAAGCTCCATGCAACCGACGCAACCAATGCTTCGCGCACGCTGCTCTACAACATCATCAAGAACCGTTGGGACGATGAACTGCTTTCGATCCTGCGCGTGCCAAGGGCAATGTTGCCCGAGGTCAAGGATTGCGCCGACGATTATGGGCAAACCGATCCAAAGCTCTTCGGAGCGCCGATAAAAATTCTGGGCGTTGCAGGTGACCAGCAGGCGGCAACGATCGGCCAGGCCTGTTTCGAGCCGGGCATGATGAAATCGACTTATGGCACGGGCTGCTTTGCGTTGCTCAACACCGGCGCCGATCTGGTGCGCTCAAAGAACCGCCTGCTCACCATCATCGCATATCGTCTCGGCGGCGAGACGACCTATGCTCTGGAGGGTTCGATCTTCGTTGCTGGCGCGGCCGTGCAATGGCTGCGCGACGGGCTCAAGATCATCGGCAAGGCCGAGCACAGCGGTGAACTGGCGTCCAAAGCCGATCCGACGCAGGACGTATACCTGGTGCCGGCCTTTGTTGGGCTTGGCGCACCGCATTGGGATGCGGAAGCCCGTGGCGCGATCTTCGGCCTGACGCGCAATTCCGGCCCGGCGGAATTTGCCCGCGCGGCGCTGGAGTCGGTCGCCTATCAGACACGCGACCTGTTGGACGCGATGAAGAAAGACTGGAAGGGTGCGACCTCCAGGACCGTGCTCAGGGTCGATGGCGGAATGGTCGCGTCCGACTGGACCATGCAGCGGCTTGCCGACATTCTCGATGCGCCGGTGGATCGACCGACCATATTGGAAACGACGGCGTTAGGGGCTGCCTGGCTTGCCGGCTCAAGAGCCGGCGTGTGGCCGCAGGCGAAAGATTTCGCCGCGCAATGGGCGCTGGAACGGCGCTTCGAGCCGGCAATGGACAAAGCCGAGCGGACCCGCAAGCTGAAGGGCTGGCACAAGGCGGTCGGCAAGGTGATTTCGTAACCCTTGGCAAATCCCGGAAGGCGACCGAATGTACGCGGCCTTTCCACCCGGCAAGTGTTCCGTTATCAAAACAGTGACGGATCGGGAGGCCGCTCATGAACAGTACCGCTCCTTTTCAACCCCTGACGGTTGAAGCTCTGCCGGCGCGTCTGGGCGAACTGGAGATACTGGCCTCGAAACTCGGCCCGGATAGTACGGCGTGGGCCGTGCGCGAGGTTGGCGATGGCAACCTCAATCTGGTCTTCATCGTGGAAGGGCCGAAGGGCGCGGCGGTCGTCAAACAGGCTTTGCCCTATGTTCGCCTTGTCGGCGAAAGCTGGCCGCTGCCGCTGAAACGCTCGTTCTTCGAATATCACGCGCTGGTTCGGCAGGAGGCGCGTGCCGGCAAGGGGACAGTGCCGGCGATCTACCATTTCGACGAGACGCAGGCGCTTATCGTCATGGAATATCTTTCGCCGCATATCATCCTGCGCAGGGCGCTGATCGACGGGCGCGAACTGCCGAGCATTGCCTCCGATCTCGGCTTGTTTGCGGCACGCACGCTGTTCCGCGGCTCCGATCTTGCAATGACGGCGCGCGAGCGCAAAGCTGATCTAGCGCTGTTCGCCGGTAACGTCGAACTATGCGACATCACCGAAAACCTCGTTTTTACCGATCCCTATTTCGAGGCGGAGCTGAACCGCCACACGCCAGAACTCGATCCGCTGGTGGTTGAACTTCGTGCCGACCGCGATCTCAAGGTCGAGGCGCAGCGCCTCAAGCATTTGTTTGCGGCCAATGCCGAGACCCTCCTGCATGGGGATCTGCATACCGGATCGGTGATGGTGACGGATGACGATACCCGCGTGATCGACCCCGAATTCGCCTTCTACGGCCCGATGGCATTCGATATCGGCATGTTGCTGGCCAATTTCTGGATGTCGTTTTTCTCGCAAGCAGGTCATGAGCAGGAAGGCTCACGCGCATCCATGCGGGCATATCTGTTACGCACCGTCTCCGATACATGGTCGATTTTCCGCGCCGAGTTTGCTCATTTGTGGCGTACCGAGCGCACCGGCATGCTCTACGCTTCGAGCCTTTTCGAGAAATGCGGCGATCCGCTCGGCGCCGAGCAGGCGCTCGATCATGTGCTGCACTCGCTTTGGCAGGATTTACTCGGTTTTGCCGGTGTGGAGATCCATCGCCGTATTCTTGGGCTTGCCCACAATGCCGATTTCGAGACCATCGGGGATGAGGTCTTGCGCGCGCGCTGCGAGGCGCCGGCATTGAGCTTCGGCCGCCATCTGGTCGTCAATCGGCGTCATCTGCACTGCGCCGAAGATGTAAATGCCCTGGCGTCGCTGATTGAAAAGGAGGTGCGCGCATGAACGTCGGCGGTCGTCATTATCGCACCATCTGGCTGAATGACGATCGGCGAGCGGTCGATATCATCGACCAGCGCTGGCTGCCGCACGAATTCCGCATCGTCACGTTGCGCACGCTCGACGATGTTGCAATTGCCATACGCGACATGTGGGTCCGCGGCGCGCCCTTGATCGGTGTCACCGCCGCTTATGGCATGGCAATTGCCATGACTGATGACTCTTCTGACACTGCGCTCGATGCCGCGTGGGAAAAGCTGCACGCGACGCGGCCCACCGCGATCAATCTGCGTTGGGCCCTGGATGCGATGCGCGCGCTTCTGAAGCCGCTGCCAGAAGGCGAGCGGGCAAAAGCGGCTCACGGGCGGGCGGCTGAAATTGCCGACGAGGATGTCGAACTGAACCGCGCTATCGGCGAGAACGGTCTGGAAATCATCCGCAAGACCGCTAGCGGTAAGAAACCAGGCGAACCGGTCAATATCCTTACGCATTGCAATGCCGGCTGGCTGGCCACGGTGGATTACGGTACCGCCACCGCGCCGATCTATCTGGCGATGGAGGCGGATATTCCAGTCCATGTCTATGTGGACGAGACGCGCCCGCGCAATCAGGGCGCGCAACTCACCGCTTGGGAAATGGCAGGGCATGGCGTGCCGCATACCCTGATCGTGGATAATGCCGGCGGTCATCTGATGCAGCATGGCGATGTTGATATGGTCATCGTCGGCACCGACCGTACCACCGCCAACGGTGATGTCTGCAACAAGATCGGCACCTATCTCAAGGCACTCGCCGCCAAGGACAATGGCGTGCCTTTCTATGTGGCGTTGCCTTCGCCGACTATCGACTGGACAGTGTTCGACGGCCTGAAGGAGATCCCTATCGAGGAACGGTCTGGCGATGAGGTCTCGCTGGTTTGGGGCAAGACCGCATCAGGCGATATCGCGCAGGTGCGTGTTTCACCGGATGCGACACCTGCCGGCAATCCGGCCTTCGACGTGACGCCTGCGCGGCTCGTCACCGGCCTGATTACCGAACGCGGCGTCGCAGCGGCTTCACGCGAAGGCTTGAGGGCGTTGTTTCCTGACCGGTGAAGTGCTTTTTCTCCTTGCGGGGCCGCGCCAGCCAGATGCCAAAGAGAATGGCCAGTCCTCCGAGCGCCTGGAGCGGCGTCACGGCTTCGCCGAGAATAAGCCAGGCAAGCGCCGCGGCTGCAATCGCTTCGAGGAAGATCACCAGAGACGAGAACATGGAAGGTAGCGAGCCTAGCGCCAGCGAAAGCAGGCCCTGGCCGCCGGCATGGCTGATAATCGCCAGACACAGCAATACCAACCAACCGATGGCATTCGATGGAAACAGTTGTTGCCCGTAAAGCAGATGGGCACAGATTGCGGTCACGGCCAGCAATGCAGCCGTGATCAGGCTCATGTGGAATGTAATGGTCGCTGCGCCTTCGGTGCGGCGTGCCCATTCGACGGTTAGAAAATAGATGCCGAAGAACACGGCGGTGAGTTCGGCGTAGAAGTCGCCAATCAGATGGCCGGGCGAAAGGGCTACCGATTGCCAAACCAACGCTGTGCCTCCGACGAGGCAGAAAACAAGGCCAAGGACGGTCATGGGAGCTACGCGGCGACCCAGAACGGCCCAGCCGATCAACCCAACCCAGACCGGGGCCGTGGTCGCAAAGAATGTGGAATTTGCGATGCTGGTGTTGAGAATGGCGAGGTGCCAGAAGAACAGGTCTCCGGTGAATGCGAGGCCAGTGGCGATAACCGCTGGCGAAAAGCGGCGGGCTGGTTTGCCTGTTTTGTTCTTTGATTGCTCAAGCCGCATCCAGGCATAGAGCACAGGCAAGGCAAGAAACACGCGATAGAACGCGCTTGCAAACGGGCCGACATCCGAAAGGCGGACGAAAATCGGCGAAATACCCATGGCCAGAGCGCCCCCGAGAAGGGCGATGAAAGCGGACCATAAGGCACGATTCGCGGGGCGGGAATCCTCGACGGAGACGGCCATTGCCGGTGCTATCCTTGCTGAAAAGGCGGAGCCGACTGGCCCAGCCAGTCCCATTATTCCGGCCCGCAGTTTTACTCAACATCGATTTTGCCTGGACAGCGCGAGATACAGTCCCTTAGCTCTCGCGATGAACAGCTTTGCCTCAGATTTGCTCGTGCCGTGCGCGCAGACATTCCTCGGAATTCCGGCGGCGCGACAGCCAACCGGAGGAGCGGTCGCCATATTCGGGGCCGCTCACGGCACGCCCTATGCCCGCGCAACCGGCGATAGCGCGACTGTGACCGGGCCGGATGCGGTACGCCGTGCAATCACAGCCGCATCCCTCGACATCGAACACTGGGACTTCGATTTCGACGGACCGTTGCTGGACGACGGAAAATTGCGGGTTCTCGACCTTGGTAACGTAATGACCAGCCATGATGACGCGCCTGCCAATCGCCACAATATCGAGGCTGTCACGCAAGGTGTGCTTGCGGCCAAGGCTGTCCCGATTCTCATCGGAGGGGACGATTCCGTCGCTATTCCCTTCATGCGTGCTTTTGAGGGTGGCGAAGACCTGCACATATTGCAGGTCGACGCCCATATCGATTGGCGCGACGACATAGGCGGTGAGCGGTTCGGCTATTCCAGTACGATGCGACGGGCCTCGGAACTTGCCTGTGTTTCTTCCATGACGCAGGTGGGGATTCGCGCAGTCGGCAGCGCGCGCCGGCAGGAGGTCGAGACGGCGCGGGCGTGGGGATCACACATCGTCACGATCAGCGAGGGGCGTCGTATCGGTATCAGGGAGGTTGCCGATATGCTTCCTCGCGACCGCCGGCTCCTGATCCACATCGATTGCGATGCAATGGACCCGAGCATCTGTCCGGGAGTAAATGCCCTATCGCCCGGGGGGTTCACCTTCGGCGAAATGACAAATCTGATCGGCGAGGCGTTGCGCGGTCGGCGGCTGGCCGGCTTCTCCATCGTGGAATTCCAGCCAAACGCCGATATCAACGGCATGACAGCAACAATCGTCGGTAGATTGGTAAGCCATGTTCTCGGCCATCTGGCACGGGCTGCCTGATGCTGAACATCGTTTTAAACGGGATTCGTTGCGAGCGGATCGCGCATCATGCCATGCTGCAAGCACTCGTCAGGCTCGCAGGAAGTCTGTTGGAATCAAGCAATCTTGCAAATGGCGGCGTAAAATTTTTTGCGGATTTGCGTTTGGACTTTACAAGAGTCAGCGATTCGCTCGAACATGCATATTGGCAGGGATTTTGAAGAAGTGGCGATCTGGCGAGTTGAATTTATTGAAATTCGGGCAATCCGATTTCCTTCAGAAGCCAATCCCTAAATATCCGAACGCTGGCTTTGTTATTCGAACTCTCCGGGTAGACGAAGTAGTGGCCGACATACTGGACGGCACGAGAGCAAGACGCCAAGGGGTTCACAAGACGGCCGTCCCGAAGTTCCCGCTCGGCGAGGCGAGTCGACTCCAGGCAAACACCGAGGCCATCGGCTGCTGCTGCAATGGCAATGAAACTCCTGTCGAAGCGAGAACCTGTTGTCTCGGGAGCGGTGATCTTGTTTTCACGAAACCAGTCGACCCAACGCACCCGTTTGTTGTCGCTATGGATGAGACGTTCTCGGAGCAGGTCGGATGGTTGCCGGATGCGAGGCGCGAGATGAGGTGCGCAAAGTGGGGTCACCGTCTCGTCGCCAAGGGGAATTGAGACACATCCTGCGCTCGTGTGTTGGCCATAAGTGATGTCTGCGTCGAATTCGGCCCCCGGGAAATCCGCATACCGGAGGTTTGCGGACAACCGCACATCCAGTGACGGATAACTGCGGAAGAGGGAAGAGAGCCGCGGTGTGAGCCATTGGGCCGCCAGGCTCGGAGCGCAATGCAGGCGGAGCAACTGCGGCTGGTGAGTAGAAATCAGGTCAAGGCCTTCCCTGATCGATTCCATTCCGGCCTGAACCCGCTCGAGTAGTGCTTCGCCCTCGGCTGTCAGCCGGACTTTTCTGCCAGATCGCAAAAACAGACGCACGCCTGTGAGTGTCTCGAGCTTACGGATGGCATGGCTTACGGCGCTGGGAGTCAGGTTCAACTCCTCAGAGGCAATCCGGAACGAGCAAGATCGCCCTGCGGCTTCGAAGGGAGCCAAAAGTGACAGGGGCAGCGGCGTCATCCGGATAGATGAACACAATTCACCTTAGCTTGTAAATCTTGCGTTTGTGCCTCCTTCTGGCATCAGGCAGTCTCCCCTCGATTTTTCGGGAGGACTAGATGATCCTTAAGGATAAGATTGTTGCGATCTCGGGCGCGGCCAGCGAGCGTGGGATTGGTCTCAGCACCGCGAAGATGATGGCCTCCTTCGGTGCCAAGGTTGTTATTCTCGATCTCGACGCCAACGCATCGCAAAAGGCTGCCGACAGCCTGACCGGCGAGGGCCATTTTGGCGTAGCCTGCGATGTTACGAATAGGGAAGCCTGTCAGAAGGCTATCGACGAAATCGTCGGACGACACGGCCGGATCGACGTACTCTGCAACAATGCCGGGATCACTGCTCCGGTGAAGTTTTTGGATATCAAACCAGACGGTTGGGAGAAAATCCTGGCGGTCAATCTCACTGGCATTCTCAACCTCAGCCAGGCAGCCATCCCGCAGATGCAGAAGCGCAAATCGGGCTCGATCATCTGCATGTCGTCGGTTTCGGCGCAGCGCGGGGGTGGCATCTTTGGCGGCCCGCATTATTCCGCAGCAAAGGCAGGGGTGCTGGGTCTTGCCAAGGCAATGGCCCGCGAATTCGGTCCTGACGGCATCCGCGTGAATTGCATCACGCCCGGCCTGATCCAAACCGATATTACGGGCGGCAAGCTGACCGATGCCATGCGGGCAGAAATCCTGAAAGGAATTCCCCTCAACCGCCTTGGCGATGCGGCCGACGTGGCTGGAGCCTACGTGTTCCTTGCCTCCGATCTCTCCTCGTACATCACCGGTGCCGTCATCGACGTCAACGGCGGCATGTTGATCCACGGATAAAGGAGATGGATTCACCTCACGAACAACATCGTGGCTCGAACATCTCCTTGCCCGAACGTGCCTATCGCATTCGTCGGAATGCGCTGCGCATGGGCGAAGTCCAGGGTCAGGGTTATATAGGACAGGCTCTTGGCGTCGCCGATATACTCGCCGTCTCCTACTTCTATGCGTTGCGTTACAAGCCTGAAGATCCGGAGTGGGAGGACAGGGACCGCTTCTGCCTGTCGATCGGTCACTACGCGATTGCGCTCTACTCGGCACTGATCGAGGCCGGGATATTGCCGGAGTTCGAACTCGAGACCTACGGGACAGACGACAGTCGTCTGCCGATGTCGGGCATGGTGACCTATACGCCGGGGATGGAGATCACAGGCGGTTCGCTTGGCCACGGACTCGGCATTTGCGTGGGCATGTGCCTAGGTCTGAAGCGGAAGAAATCTTCATCACTGGTCTACAACCTGATGTCGGATGGCGAATTGGGAGAGGGGTCGACCTGGGAAGCCGCGATGTCGGCTGCCCATCACGGCCTGGATAATCTCATCGCCATCGTGGATTTCAACAATCAGCAGGCCGACGGTCCTTCGACGCAGATGCTGTCGAGCGAGCCGATCACCGACAAGTTCGCGGCATTCGGCTGGTTCGTACAACGGGTGGACGGCAACGATATCGATGCCGTGCGCGACGCCTTCGACCAGGCACGAAGCCACAAGGGAAAACAGCCGCGCGTGGTGATCTGCGACACAACCATGTGCAAAGGCGTGCCTTTCCTGGAAACTCGCGAGATCACGCACTTCGTCCGGGTTGAACCCGACGAGTGGGAAAAGGCTCTCAAGGTTCTCGATGAAGGGAGACCGCAATGAGCCGTGTTTTGGAAGATCGCGCGCGCCAGGCTCATTCCCTGCGTCGATCAAAATACGACCCGCGCCGTCCGGTTGCCTCGTCGGAGAGGAAGACGACTTCGGCAATGATCGCCTCGATCGCAGGCGACGACGTGCCTACGATTGCCGCTCCGTTTGGCAACGCGCTTACCAAGCTGGCGGCGGAACGCGATGACATCGTCGGAATGACAGCCGACCTCAGCAAGTACACTGACCTGCATGTCTTCGCGAAAGCCTATCCTGCTCGCTTTTATCAAATGGGCATGGCCGAACAGGTGTTGATGAGTGCTGCGGCTGGTATGGCGCGGGAGGGCTTCACCCCGTTCGTGACCACGTATGCCGTCTTTGCCTCGCGCCGGGCCTACGATTTCATCTGCCTTGCGATCGCCGAGGAGATGCTGAACGTCAAGATCGTCTGCGCGCTGCCCGGCCTGACCACGGGATACGGTCCCAGTCACCAGGCGACCGAAGACATCGCTATTTTCAGAGGGATGCCGAACCTGATGATCGTCGACCCGGCCGACGCCATCGAGATCGAACAGGCGGTTCCCCAGATCGCCGTTCATCAGGGCCCGGTCTACATGCGCCTGCTGCGCGGCAAGGTTCCGCGCGTGCTCGACGAGTACGGCTACAAATTCGAGCTTGGCAAGGCCAAGATGATCGTCGACGGCCAGGACTTCCTGTTCGTTTCCAGCGGCCTGATGACGATGCGCGTCCTGGAGGCGACAAAGGAACTGGCAAAGGAAGGTGTTTCCTGCGGCGTTCTCCATGTCCCGACGGTCAAGCCGCTGGATACCGAAACCATCGTGCGCGAATGCACACGGCTAGGTCGCCCGGTAATCGTGGCTGAAAACCATTCGGTGATTGGCGGGCTTGGCGAAGCAGTGGCGACGACTCTCATGAGAGAGGGGGCCAACCAGAACATCTTTCGACAGATCGCACTGCCGGACGAGTTCCTGGACGCCGGAGCGCTGCCCACCCTGCACGATCAATACGGGCTATCGACGAAGGCTATCTGCGGTTCGATTCGATCCTGGTTGAAGTGAATCGGGCAAGTTTGAGGTGACGGTCTCAGGGAGAATTTCAACGCGGCAGTAGGGCCGCAAAAGGGAGGTAATGCAATGTCTGTTGTGTTGAATCGGCGCGCCTTTCTCGGCGCGAGTGCAGCGCTTTGCGGAAGTTTTGCCATCATCGGGAAGGCTTCGGCCCAGACGACAATGACGTTTGGCCATGGAGCCGCTCCGGGAAATCCTCGGACTGTCGCTGCGGACAAGTTTGCGGAACTCGTCAAGCAAAAGACGGATGGTGCGGTCGAAATCCGCGTCGCGGGATCGGAGCAGCTCGGCAACGACGTTGCCATGCTCACCAGCCTGCGCACGGGAAGCCTCGATTTCACGGCAAACAGCCAGGGACCCGTCTCCGGCATCGTGCCGGAAGTCGGCGCACTTGGGCTGCCGTTTCTGTTCGCTGACGCAGCGGCGGCTTTCAGGGTGCTGGACGGAAGCATCGGCGAGACGCTGGCGGCGAAATTCGATCCTCTCGGCATCATACCGTTGAGCTGGTGGGACAACGGCGTGCGCCAGATCTCGAACACGAAGAAGTCGATCAATGTACCTGATGATCTCAAGGGCATGAAAATCCGCACGCCCGCGGATCCGATGACGATCGACATCTTCGAGGCCCTTGGCGCGTCTACGGAACAGATCGCCTTCTCCGAACTCTACGTTGCCTTGCAGCAAGGGGTCGTGGACGGGCAGGAAAATCCGTTGGCAAACATCGCCAGCGCCAAGCTCTACGAGGTGACTCCGTACATCTCGATGTCCTCCCACAAATGGGAGAGCACGCCTTTCCTGATGTCCAAGATCGCCGCCGCGCGGTTGAACGAGGACCAGATGAAAGTGGTCAAGGAAGCTGCGAAAGAGGCGGGCGATCTTCAACGCCAACTCATGCAGGAAGCCGATGCCAAATATCTGAAGCAGTTCGAGGACGACAAGGCGCTCACGGTGAACGTGCCGGATCGCGATGCGCTTCGCAAGGCGACGGCCAGCGTTTACGACAAGTGGCAGGCGAAGCCGTTCGGGGATTTCGTGAAGGAACTCGTCGCGGCGGTAGGCTAGCGAGCGACCTTATCGGGGAGGGCAAGATGACGTCATTTCTTGAAGGGCGTGTCTTGCCCTTGGCCGATCGCATGGATAGCGCGATCAAGAAGATTTCTGCGGTGGTCATCTATCTGACAACCGGAATTCTGCTGGTCGCGCTGACCCTGAACGTGATTTTTCGTTACATCCTGCCGGGAGGCGGCCTGAATTGGCTGAACGAGCTACCTGAGCATTTCTTTCCGTGGATGATCGCCGCCGGAGTCATTTTGGCGGCCCAACACAACGCACACATCGCGGTGGACTTCGTGATCCAATCCCTGCCTGCCCGAGCGGCTCGGTTGCTGGCTATCTCCATCCAGGTGCTCCTCGCAGTCACCTATCTGATATTCGCCAAGGTCGCGTTGAACGTGTCCGAAATCGTTTCGGTCGAATACAGCTCCCTTCTCCATATCTCCCGCAGCTACGCCTATTACGCGCTGGTCTTTCTCGCAGTGGGAGTCTTCCTCACCAGCCTATCCTTCATCCTTCGAATTTGCCTGTTCGGCCTACAGGGACTGCCCGAACCAAATGCAGAGGAGAGTATCGTATGATTATCGTTCTCGCGATCTCATTCTTTGTCCTGGTCCTGCTATCGGTCCCTGTCGGGCATGTCCTGGTCATCGCTTCCGGCCTGAGCGTGCTGTCGTCCGACTTCCTGCCGCTGAACCTGGTCGTCCAGCAGATGTTCAGCCAGACGCAGTCGTTCCCGATGTTGGCGCTGCCGTTCTTCATATTGGCGGGCAGCCTCATGATGAGCGGTACGCTCGGGCGCAACCTCATCGATTTCGCCGGAGCCATCGTGCAGCGCTACCGGGGCGGTCTGGCCTCGATCACAGTCGTGGGTTCAGCGGTCTTCGGTGGTGTGTCGGGATCTGCTGTCGCCGACGCTACGGCGCTGGGCTCGATGCTGATCCCATGGCAGAAAAAAGAAGGCTATCCGGCCGGATTTATCGCAGCCAACAATTCTGCCTCGGCCATGATCGCCATCCTCATCCCACCCTCGATCCCGCTCATTTTGTATTCTCTGGTTTCCGGCGTGTCTGTCGGCGCGCTGTTCGCGGCGGGCGTCCTGCCCGGCCTGATGATCACGGCCGCCTTTGTAGCGGTCTGTAATCTATCGGCCCGGATGAGGGGTTTTCCTTACGAACGGAAATCGTTCGAGTGGAGCAAGTTTGGTTTGCTGACCTTGCGAGCCGGCCCCGCCCTCGTGATGCCGATACTGATCCTTGTCCTGCTTCGCTTCGGATTTGCCACGCCGACCGAGGTTTCGGTGATCGCAACCGTGTACGCTCTGCTCGTCGGGGTTCTCGTCTATCGCGACATGACGCTTGCCAGGCTGAAAAGTGCCGTGCTCTCTGCCGGCGTCGCGACAGGCGTCGTCATGCTGGTCATCATGGGTTCGGCAATCATCGGCTGGCTCCTCACCTTTGCCCAGATTCCTCAAATCTTCGCGCAATGGTGCGTCGATACCCTTCAGGAGCCGTGGCTAATCATTCTGGCGATGAACCTGATCATGCTCATCGTCGGCATGTTCATCGATCTTCCCGCTGCCATCCTGCTGCTCGGTCCGATCTTCGTGCCGCTTGCAAATGCGATCGATCTCGACCTGACCCAGCTCGGCATCATGATGGTGCTCAATCTGGCGATCGGCCTGTTTACGCCGCCTGTCGGGACGACACTGTTTATCTCGAGCTCGATCGCTCGGGTCTCAATATTCCACGCCACCCGAGAACTAATGCCGTTCTATGTGGCCGCCTTTGGGATATTGATGCTGTTCAGCTTCGTGCCATTTTTGACAATCTGAAGTGCCGCCGCTGGCAGATGTCTGGAGGCGAAAGGGGTGCCGGGAACCCGCCGCCGGCGGCACGATGATCGGCGTCCTTGCGCGCCGCGGGGCCGCTTGTTGCGGCGACGATCATGAAAGGAATACCGACGATTGCGAATGGAGCGAGGGCCGCGAAGACCAAGCCGGAACGACCCATGCGTCGCGGTGCCGCTTTTGTCGCGGTGCGCGACGATGGCGCGATCCTGCTGCGCAAACGCACCGAAAGTGGCCTGCTGGGCGGCATGAGCGAGGTACCGACCACAGGTTGGACAGCGCGCAAGGACGGCGTGAGAGCGGCGGTGCAAAATTCGTCCACGGTAGCGGCGGGATAATCCCGCTGCGGGCGGCGTAAAACCCGGCCACCTATTTTCCTTCTGCAACGAGCGCAGGAGGGTTAGGGGATCTACACCGTGGAATTGTATCTGAAGGTTCGTCTGGCTTGCTCGGAAGGAATGAGCCGGCGTCAGGCTGCGAAGCATTTCAACATATCGCGCGACAGCGTGGCCAAGATGCTGTCGTATTCGACGCCGCCG
>NZ_MDET01000002.1 GCF_002075885.1 Manganibacter manganicus | reverse complement strand
CCCGGCCCGAACCGGACCTGCGTTGCTCGCGCCCGCAAATGGGCGATGGGCCGGGAAAGGCAACGGTAGAAACGCCGGCGGGCGCGGACAACCGTGCCATATCATTAAACTTAGGAGGTACGGCCCGCGCCCGCTTCCCGACCTTTCACCCTTGAAAGGTCTGTTCTTTGAAATGGCCAGACGGCATTTGCCGGGCGTGGCAATGAATAAGTGCGACCTCAAGCCNGCGTGGCAATGAATAAGTGCGACCTCAAGCCGGCGTCTGGCCATACCGGGGTCCCCGCCAGCGACGAGCGCAGCGAGCGAGCTTAAGGGCGGGGCAAAAGACAATCAGGGCCGCAAGGCAGCGTGGCAACGGTGAAGTGCGCGAGCAATTAGCCCTCCCCTTGCGGGGAGGGTCACAATTAGTCGTTCAGCTTGCCAGCCGGTTCAGGCCCTCGTCCTGCGCATAGGCATGGCCGAAGCGGTTGGCGAGGAAGGTTTCCAGCGCAATCTCCTCCTGACGCACAAAGCCCTTTGCCGGCAAGGTTCCATCCGCCAGCATGTCGAGTACGGCGCAGATGCCGGAAGCGGTGGTGATCTGGATGGCGCTGCGCACATTGCTGCCGACACGGCGGCTGTAAACCTTGTTGGCGTAGGTTTCCTGCATCAGTCGGCCGTTCCTGCGGCCGGACACGGTGACGAAGATAATCACCACATCCTGCATCGTGACGGGAAGGGCGCTTTCGAAAATGTCCTTCAGCACGTCGCGGCGATGGCGCAGGCCGAGATCGTTGAGCAGCGCCTTCATGATCGCGGCATGGCCGGGATAGCGGATGGTGCGGTAGTTCAGCGTGCGTACCTTGCCCTTGAGCGTCTCGCACAGCGTGCCCAACCCGCCGGAGGTGTTGAAGGCCTCATAGGTGACGCCGTCGAGGGAAAACTCCTCGCGTTCCTCCAGCGGCGGCACTTCGATCAGTTCGCCCTCGACGATGGCTTCGCAGGGTTCGCAATATTCGTTGATGACGCCGTCGGTGCTCCAGGTGAGATTGTAGTTGAGCGCGTTGGACGGGTATTGCGGCAGCGCGCCGACGCGCATGCGCACGCTGTCCAGCTCATCGAAACGGCTGGCCAGATCGGCGGCGACGATGGAAATGAAGCCCGGCGCCAGACCGCATTGCGGAATGAAGGCGGTCTTGGCGCCCTTCGCCAGTTCCTTGACGCGGCGCGTGGAGGCCACGTCCTCGGTGAGATCGAGATAATGCACGCCGGCCGCCGCAGCCGCTTCGGCGATGCGGGTGGTGAGGTGGAAGGGGGCGGCGCTGAGCACCGCGAACTTGCCGGCAAGCGCTTCTTCCAGCTTTCCTTCGGCGGTGATGTCGAGTTCGAGCGCGGCAACGCCTGCCGGCAGGTCGAGCGCGGCGAACTGGCCGGCGGCGCGGTCGACCAGGGTGACGCGATAATCGCCGGTCTCGGCCAGCATGGCGGCGATGGTCGAGCCGATCTTCCCGGCGCCGACGACAACGATGTCTTTCATGATGGCGATCTCCTGTTGCCTGCTTCCTGTCTTGAAGATGGCATCTTGCCTGACGAAAGGAAGGATGCGATTGATCGGATCGACGTCGCTTTTTCGGCATTATGACGAAGGGAATCGTTGAAATGTTAAGTTCCGGCGATCAGGCGCTGATAGCCCTGCTGCATGAGAACGCGCGCGCCTCGACCGCCGAACTGGCGCGACGGCTCGGCGTTTCGCGCACCACGGTGCAAAGCCGCATCGAGCGGCTGGAGGCGCGCGGCGTAATCGCCGGCTATGGGGTGCGGCTATCGCGCGATTACGAGCAGGGGCTGGTGCGCGCGCATGTGCTTTTGACCGTGACGCCCAAGCGCGCCGACCGCGTGGTGCGCGATTTGCGGGCGCTGGCGCAGGTGCGCACATTGCATTCGGTAAGCGGCAGCTTCGACATGATCGTGATCGTCGAATCGCCGTCCATCGGCGATCTCGATACGCTGATCGACCGCATCGGCGCCATGGAAGGCGTGGAACGCACGCTGTCCTCGATCATTTTATCGACGCGCATCGAGAGGTGAAAAAGCCGTTTTCAACCCGATAAAGCAAAAACCCCGCCATGCGGCGGGGTTTTCGATGGGTAAGGCTGCCGAAAGCCGTTCTTGAGAATCAGAACGGCGAATCGGGGAAATAGAATTCCTTGGCGTTTTCCTTGGTGACGAGCGTGGCGTCGAGGATGAACGAGCCGCGCACCGGAACCTGGTCGTAGAAATTGGCGGCGGTCAGTTCCATCGCCGTGCCGATCATCGCCGGCGGATAGAGCACGTCGACCGGGATCATCTTGTCGCCGTCCATGACCTTCTTGATCATGTCCTTCGAGCCGGCACCGGCGATGACATACTGGATGTCGGTGCGCTTGGCCTGCTCGATGGCCTGCAGCACGCCGACCGCCATGTCGTCATCCTGGCACCAGACGACGTCGATCTTCGGATATTTGGTCAGGTAGTCCTGCATGACCTTGAAGGCGTCGTCGCGGTTCCAGTTGCCGAACTGCTTTTCCAGCACCTTGACGTTGGAGCCTTCGATCGCCTTGTCGAAGCCGTCCTGGCGCTGCTGGTCGATCGGGATCGGCAGGCCGCGGATGACCACGACCTGGGCGTCCGGCGTGTTGTCCTTGATGTACTGGCCGGCGACCGCGCCGAGCGCGGTGTTGTTGCCGGCGACATAAAGGTCGCGCACCGAATTGTCGTTGTTGGAGGGCGCCCGGTCGACGAGCGTGACGAACGCGCCCTTGTTCTTCACTTCCTTGATGGCGTTGACCAACGGGTCGGGGTCGGAGGGCAGGATGACCAGAGCGTCGATGCCCTGCACCGCCAGATCCTGCACGGCGTTGGCCTGCGAGGCCGCGTCCGGCGAGGTCTTGACGATGACGTTGAGGCCCGGATGCTCTTCCATCATCAGCTTGGCGACGCGCTCGGCGTGGTAGACGACACCGGCCGTCCAGCCATGGTCGGCGGCGGGGATGGAGACGCCGATCGTCACCTTCTTGTCTTCGGCGTGCGAGACGCTCATCAAGGCCGCCATGGCGACGGCAGCCAGGCCCAGTATTCGTTTGCGCATGTTCTTCTCCCTTGGTGAACAGACAGGGGGCTGGTGAATGAAGGCCGGGTGCCCCGCTGCCCGGCCTCGTTGCTATCTGCGCGCCAGCGATCGCTGGACGAGCATGGCAATGATGATGATGGCTCCCTGGATGGCGCCGAGCAGGTACTCGCTGACGAAGTTCGACAAAAGCATGATGTTGCCGACGATCTCGAGGATGAAAGCGCCGCAGATGGTGCCCCAGATCCAGCCCACGCCGCCGCGCAGCGCCGTGCCGCCGACAACGACGGCGGTGATGGCCTGCAATTCCCACATCAGGCCGGTGGTGGCGGAGGTGGAACCCAGACGCGGAATATAGAGCAGGCAGGCAACCGCCACGCACAGACCCTGGATGACATAGGTGATGGTGCGTACGCGGTCGACCGGAATGCCGGAATAGCGCGCGACATCCTCATTGGAGCCGACAGCCAGAACATGGCGGCCATAGCGCGTGCGGTAAAGCACGAAGGCGCCGATGGCGGCGATCACGAAGATGACGATGATCGGCACGGGCACGCCGAGCACCGTGCCGAAATAGGCCGGCCGGTAAAGCGTCTGGATTTCCGACGAGCGCAGCGTGATGGCGCCGCCCTGTGACAGCCAGGTGGTCAGGCCGCGGAAGATGCCCATCGTGCCCAGCGTGGCGATGAACGGTTCGATCCTGCCCATGGTGGTGATCAGGCCGTTCGCCAGCCCGCAGGCCGCGCCGATCAGCAGGGCGAGTGCAACGCCGGCGGCAAGCATCATGGCAGGTGAGGCGATGACGCCGCTGTTCATGAACATGATGGTCAAGCTGGCGACGAAGGCGACCATGGAGCCGACCGAAAGATCGAGCCCGCCCGACGAGATCACGAAGGTGGCGCCGACCGCGATGATGGCGATGAAGGCGCTGCGCGTGATGACGTTGAGCAGATTGTCGATCGACAGGAAGTTCGAATTGGCGAAGGCGCCCAGGACCAGAAGCAGCGCCAGCGCCACGAAGGGGGCGACGGCGGTCAGGTCGATATTGCGCCAGGAGCGGCGCGCGCGGGGTTTGTCTGCTGCGAGGTCGGTCATGGTCTCTCCGCTATGCGGCCTCTTGCGTCTTGACGCCTGTGGCGAGCACGACGATCTTGTCTTCGCTCATCTCGTCGCCGGTCACTTCGCCGACGATACTGCCGGACCGCATGACCAGGATGCGGTCGCAGATGCCGATCAGTTCCGGCATTTCCGACGATACGACAATGACCGAGCGGCCTTCGCCGGCCAGTTTGACGATGAATTTGTAAATCTGTTCCTTGGTGCCGATGTCGATGCCGCGAGTCGGTTCGTCGATGATGACAATGCCGGGATCGAGCATCATCATCTTGGCAAGCAGGAGTTTCTGCTGGTTGCCGCCGGAAAGCTGGCCGGCAAGCAGGTCCTTGCGGCCGGTGCGGATGTCGAATTCACCGATGGCCTTGTCGAGCGCGGCCGCTTCCCTGTCCCGGTCGATTTGCAGGCCGCGCACAAAACGGCCGAGCGCGGCGAGCGTCAGATTGGTGCCAAGGTCCTTGGCGAGCAGCAGGCCCTTTCCCTTGCGGTCTTCGCTCAGATAGACGATGCCGGCCTTCAAACTGGCATCGACATTGGGAAAACGCACCGGCTCGCCGTTCAGGCGGATCGTGCCGCGGCCGGGCCGCAGGCCGACAATGCCTTCCATGAGTTCCGTGCGGCCAGCGCCGACAAGCCCGGCAAAGCCCAGGATTTCGCCCTTGCCGAGCTTGAAGGATGCATTTCGGGCATAGAAGGGCACGGAAAAATCCTCGACCTCGAGAATGGTTTCGCGGTCAGCCGGGGCCTGGTGATCGGGATAGAGCTTGGCGACGTCGCGGCCGACCATCAGCTTGGCCATATCGAGGGGCTGCAAGTCCGCGGCCTGCCGTGTGGCGACGAGCTTGCCGTCGCGCAGCACCGTCACCCGGTCGGCGATCTCCTTCACCTCCTGAAGACGGTGCGAGATGTAAAGCACCGCAGCGCCCTTGGCGCGGATGTCGGCAATGACCTTGAGCAGCGCCTCCGTCTCTATGGGGGTGAGCGAAGCCGTGGGCTCGTCGAAGATGACGACCCGGTGCGGAACCAGCAGCACGCGGGCGATCTGGACAAGCTGGCGCCGGGCGATGGAAAGGCGGCCGACCACCGCCTTCGGGTCTATGTCGGCGCCAAGATCGCGCACGGCCTTGCGGGCGCCTTCGTTCATGGCGCGATCGTCGACCGTCAGTCCATTGCCGATCTCGCGCCCGAGATAGACGTTTTGCGCGACGGTAAGGTCGGGCGCCAGCAATATTTCCTGATGCACGAGCACGATGCCGCGCTGTTCGGCATCGACCGGACCGGTGAGCGCAACCGTCTCGCCATCGATACGCAATTCGCCCCGGCTCGGCTGCAGATGGCCGGCGAGCAGTTTCATCAGCGTCGATTTGCCGGCGCCGTTTTCTCCGATGATGGCGTGCACCTCGCCGGCCCTGACATCGAAGCCGATATCCTTCAGCACCTCGACCGGGCCGAAGGATTTCGACAGCCCGACCGTTTCGAGCAACGGCGCGTCGGATGCGGTCGGGGCAGGGGTGGCGGGATTGCTCATCTGAGCCTGGTCCAGACGTTGCCGCCCTTCGACGAGGCCACGGCGGCCTCGATAAAGCGCATGCCTTCCAGCCCGTCCTCGACGGTGGGATAGATCACGTCGGCGTCGGGTGCCGCACCGGAGCGCGCCGCGCGGATGGCGCGTGCCGCCTCGGCATAGATGGTGGCGAAACCCTCCAGATAGCCTTCGGGATGGCCGGCCGGGACACGGCTGACGCGTGCTGCCTGCGGCCCGGCGCCGGCACCGGCGCGGGTCAGCAACTGCCTGGGCTCGCCGAAGCGGGTGAACCAGAGATAGTTCGGATCGGCCTGCGTCCATTCCAGTCCGCCCTTGGTGCCGTAGACGCGCAGCTTCAGACCGTTCTCATTGCCGACCGCCACCTGGCTCGCCCACAGCATGCCGCGGGCGCCGCCATGATAGCGCAGCAGGATCTGAACGTCGTCGTCGAGAAGCCGGCCGGGCACGAAGGTGGTGAGTTGCGCCAGCAACGCCTCCGTCTCCAGCCCGGAGACGAAAGCGGCGAGATTATAGGCGTGGGTGCCGATATCGCCGATCGAGCCGCCGGCGCCGGAACGTTTGGGATCGGTGCGCCATTCGGCCTGCTTGGAGCCGGAAAGCTCGGCGCGCTCGGTCAGCCAGTCCTGCGGATATTCCACCTGCACGACGCGAATGTCGCCGAGTTCACCGGCGGCGACCATGGCGCGCGCCTGCCGGATCATCGGATAGCCGGTATAATTGTGCGTGAGCACGAAGACCTTGCCGGTCTTTTTCACCAGATCGACCAGCCCCTCGGCTTCCGCCACGGTGGTGGTCATCGGCTTGTCGCAAATGACATGAATGCCGGCCTCGAGAAAGGCGCGTGCAGCCGGTGCATGCACATTGTTGGGCGTGACGATGGAAACGGCTTCGATGCCGTCGGGCCGTGCGGATTCCGCCTTGGCCATCTCTTCATAAGAGCCATAGGAGCGGTCGGGCGCGATGCCGATCTCCGCTGCCGAAGCCTTGGCGCGGGCCGGGTCGGACGACAGCGCGCCCGCCACCAGCGCAAACTGGTCGTCGAGGCGTGCGGCAATGCGATGCACCGCGCCGATGAATGCGCCCTGGCCGCCGCCGACCATGCCGAGCCGGATGCGGTCGCTCTGTGCCTCCTGCCTGCTTCCTTCGATGCCCATGGCATTCTCCCCCTTGTTCTTCAGGCCAGGCCGAGCATTCTGCGGTTGGCTTCTTCATCCGTGCCGGCATCGGCAAAGTCATCGAAAGCGTGCTCGGTCACGCGGATGATGTGGTGCTTGATGAATTCCGCCCCTTCGCGCGCTCCGTCTTCGGGATGCTTGAGCGCGCATTCCCATTCCAGCACCGCCCAGCTATCGAAATCATAGGCGGTGAGCTTGGAAAAGATACCGCCGAAATCGACCTGGCCATCGCCCAGCGAACGAAACCGCGCGGCGCGGTTAACCCAGCTCTGGAAGCCGCTATAGACGCCCTGCCGGCCGGTCGGGTTGAACTCGGCGTCCTTGACGTGGAACGCCTTGATGCGCTCGTGATAGATGTCGATGTAGTCGAGATAGTCGAGCTGCTGCAAAAGCAGATGCGAGGGATCGTAGAGCAGATTGGCGCGGCTGTGGTTCTTCACCCGTTCGAGGAACATCTCGTAGGTGACGCCGTCATGCAGATCTTCGCCCGGATGGATCTCGTAGCAGATATCGACGCCATGCTCGTCGGCATGGTCGAGCAGCGGCGTCCAGCGTCTGGCAAGCTCGTCGAAGGCGGTCTCCACCAGGCCCGCCGGCCGCTGCGGCCACGGATAGATATAGGGCCAGGCAAGGGCGCCCGAGAAGGTGGCGTGCGCGTTCAGGCCGAGATGCTTCGAGGCCTTGATGGCGCGCCGGACCTGATCGATCGCCCATTCGGTGCGCGCCGCCGGATTGCCGCGCACTTCCGGTGCGGCAAAGCCGTCAAAGGCGGTATCGTAGGCGGGATGCACGGCGACGAGCTGGCCCTGCAAATGGGTCGAAAGCTCGGTGATCTCAAGCCCGTGGCTGGCGGCAACGCCCTTGATCTCGTCGCAATAGGTTTTCGAGTCGGACGCTTTCTTCAGGTCGAACAGACGGCCATCCCATGTCGGAATCTGCACGCCCTTGTAGCCCAGCGAGGCCGCCCATTCGCAGATCGCGTCGAAGGAATTGAAAGGCGCCGCATCACCGGCGAACTGCGCCAGAAAAATGGCCGGACCCTTGATCGTTTTCATTCGTTCCTCCCTGCATATGCACTTTCAACCGGCACGGAATTCAAGCCGCTCCGTCGATCACGGCTTGGCAAGCCGGAATGTAATCGATTACAACAGCCATTGTCTACAGCGAAGCACCAGCGTTTGCCCGCGTTGCGAGAATCGCGCACAAGGGCGAAAACCCAGTCGGTAAATGTATGGACGACCGCTTTCCAGAGGCCAGGGCCGCAGGCAATCCCAACATCGGCGATGTGGCGCGCGCCGCCGGTGTTTCCACGGCCACGGTCAGCCGCGCGCTTTCGCAACCCGACCTGGTTTCGGCCAAGGCCCGCGATGCCGTGCTGAAGGCCGTGGCCGAGACCGGCTACAAGATGAATCTTGCCGCCCGCAACCTGCGCCTTCGCCAGACCGGCGGCATTGTCGTTCTGGTGCCGCACCTCTCCAACCCGTTCTTCTCGGCGATCCTTTCGGGCATCGCCGGGATCGCCTCGCAAGCGGGGCTGAACATGCTGGTCGCCGATACGCGCGAGGCGGCCGGCGCCGACCGCCGGATCGCCGGCTATCTTCATAACAACAGCGCCGACGGGCTGATCGTGCTCGACGGCAACCTTCCGGACAATTTCGACGGTGGCGGCCGAAATCGGCCTCCGGTGGTGTTTGCCTGCGAGTGGGTGGAGGGGCACGACCAGCTTTCCGTCACCGTCGACAATCGCCATGGCGCGGTGCTGGCGGTCAATCATTTGATCGGGCTTGGCCATCGCCGGATCGGCCACGTCATGGGTCCGCCCGACAACATCCTGACGCAAAGGCGTCTTGCCGGCGCGCGAGACGCCATGGCGGCCGCTGGGCTTAATGCCGATCCGCGCTGGTTTTTCAATGCCAACTTCACGCTGGCCTCGGGCATTGCCGCCGCGCGTAGCTGGCTGGCGCTCGACGAGCGGCCATCGGGCATTTTCTGTTCGAGCGACGCCATGGCCTGCGGTTTCATGTCGGAGTTGAACCGCCACGGTGTGCGGGTGCCCGACGACGTGTCCGTCGTCGGCTTCGACGACATCGACATTGCCGAGCATTTCATCCCGGCGCTCACCACGATCCGCCAGCCGCGCCACAGGATCGGCGAGACGGCGGCCGAAATGCTGTTGGCGCTGATGCGCGGCGACGCCACGAAAAGCGCCGCGCGCGACGGCGGCGAAAAAAGCACCGTCCTGCCGGTGGAACTGATCGTGCGCGGCAGCACCGCCGCGCCCCCGATCGCCTGATGTCCCCCACACGGCCCGCATTCGCCTCTCCCGGCCTCAGACGTAGCGATTGACGATGTTTTCCAGATATTCCTGACGGCCTGAACGCGGTTGCGGATCGAGACCATGCGATTCCACATGGCGGGCGATCTCTTCCAGCGTGGCGCCGCCGGTAAGCGCGTTCTGCGCGTCCTTGCCATTCCAGCCGGCATAACGTTCTTTCAGCGGTCCGGACAGCGCCTTGTCTTCGACCATCCTCGCAGCCGCCTTCAGCCCGCGTGCGCAGCAATCCATCGCTCCGATATGGGCAATCAGCAGATCCTGCGGATCGAGTGACTGACGGCGCAGCTTGGCGTCGAAATTGGTGCCGCCGGTGGTGAAGCCGCCTGCCTGCAACACCTGATAATAGGCCAGCGCCATTTCCGGCACATTGTTGGGGAACTGGTCGGTATCCCATCCCGACTGGTAGTCGTTACGGTTCATGTCGATCGAGCCGAATATGCCGAGCGCATCGGCCAGCGCCAGTTCATGCTCGAAGGAATGGCCAGCAAGGATGGCATGGCCCTGCTCGATATTGACCTTCACTTCCTTTTCCAGTCCGAATTGCTTGAGGAAACCGTAGACGGTGGCGACATCGTAATCGTACTGGTGCTTGGTCGGCTCCTGCGGCTTCGGCTCGATCAGGATCGTACCCTTGAAGCCGATGCGATGCTTGTAGTCCACCACCATGGACAGGAAGCGCCGGGCCTGCTCGCGCTCGCGCCTGAGGTCGGTGTTGAGCAGTGTCTCGTAACCCTCGCGACCGCCCCACAGCACGTAATTCTCACCGCCGAGACGCATGGTCACGTCCATGCACTTCTTCACCGTGGCGGCGGCATAATAGAAAACATCCGGATCGGGGTTGGTGGCCGCCCCCGCCATGTAGCGGCGGTGCGAGAACAGATTGGCGGTGCCCCACAGGAGCCTGACGCCGGTTTCCGCCTGCTTTTTCTCGAAAATGCCGGCGATCTCGTCCAGCCGTGCGGCGCTTTCAGCGAAACTTTTGCCTTCCGGCCGCACATCGGCATCGTGGAAGCAGTAGAAAGGCACGTCGAGCGCCGAAAACATCTCGAAGGCGACATCGGCCTTGAGCCTGGCCAGTTCCATCGTGTCGGTGCCGCCCGCCTTGGGGAACCACGGCCGCTCGAACGTCTGGCCGCCGAACGGGTCGCCGCCGGGCCATGCGAAGGAATGCCAGTAGGCGACGGCAAAGCGCAGATGATCCTCCAGTCGCTTGCCGGCGACCATTTCGTCCTTGTTGTAATGGCGGTAGGCGAGCGGATTGGTCGAATCCGCGCCCTCATATTTTATTTTGCCGATGTCGCCGAAGAAACCTGTGCTCATCATTCGAAATCCGTCATTGCTTCCACATTGATAGATGTACGTACCTCAAAACAGGGCGCCGTGCATCATGGTAAATTGTCCCGGAGGTAAATCTCGATACGAATCCGCTCCTGCCCGCCGATAAGGGGCGTGCCGTCGATACGGGCCTTGAGCCACCTGATGGCGCTGCGCGCCTCGTGACCGGCATCCTGGTTGATGACCGCATCGAAAATGCCTTCATGCAGGGCCTTGCGGGCGTGATCGGTCAATTCATGCGCGACAACCGCCAGATCGCGATAGTCGGGCCGGCCGGACAACACGTCGATGACGCCACGGTTGCCGGCGCCCATATTGTAAACGCCGATAACGCCGCTTTCACGGGCGAGGCACCCGGCCAGCATGTCGCGCGTCATGTCCGCGTCGTCACGCCCTTCGAGGACCGGCAGGCATTCAAGCGCCGGAAACTCCGAGCGGATCACCTGGTCGAAACCCATGCGCCGTTCGACATGGTCGCGCACCAGCATGGACCCCGCGATGAGGGCGATCCTGCCGGACCGGCCGCCGACGAAGCGCCCGAGCAGGCTGGCGGCGGTGCGGCCCGCCGCGACATTATCGATGCCGACATAGTGGTCCCGCCGGGAACCCGGCATGTCGGAAACCAGCGTCACCACGGGAATGCCGGCGTCGGTCAGGCGCCCGAGGGCGTCGCGCACCAGGGCGGATTCGGTCGCGACCAGGGCGAGGCCCGAAACGGCGTCGAGATCAAGGTTGTCGATGGCCGAGGCAAGAGCGTCGGCATCGAATGCGGGGACCTGCACGATGCGGATATCGATGCGCTGCAAGGCGGAAGGCTGGCGCAATTGTTCAAGCTGCTGCTCGAGGCCGCGCATGAAACTGTTCGGCCCTTCGGGAATGATGAAGACAAGGCGGTAGGTGCGCTGCTTGGCGAGGTTGGCGGCGGAAATGTCGCGCACATAACCCAGCCTGGCGACGGCGGCCTCGACCCGCTCCACCGTGGCGCGCTTTACGCCCGCGCGCTTGTTCAGGACCCGGTCGACGGTCGCCAGGCTGACCCCGGCCGCGCTGGCAATATCGTGAACTGTCGGACGCAAACCATTCCTCCCGCTAGAGCATCGGACCGAAAAGTGGAATCCGGTTTTCGGGTTGTTCCCATGCTCCATCAAAGTGTTAGAGCGTCCTTTGTGCGTTCAATTGAACGCACGGCGCTCTAGTGTTCCGAATCCGAAATTCGCATCATTTCCGGGAGACGCCTTACGAATTTCGGATTCGAAAGGAACACTAGCAAGCTATTTCAACTTATGAGGTACGTAAAGCAGAATACCGGCATGTGAGCTCGGTTCGTGCTTGTCCTCGCGCGGATTTCCGCCGGCGGCCGGGCCTCGGCAGCAAAAGCGGCGACGGTCGGAACCGGGAAATTCGCGACGTGATTTTGCCGGTCGCGCGCTGTCTTTCGCCAAAAGGTCTTGATCGGGAATCCGGTAAAGTCCATATTGGCGATGCGTCTCTCCCCGCTTGAGATGATCGCGTTTTTTCGATGCCGGCCTTTTCGAGGTGTTCCGCATCGGTTTTATATCGGCCGGTGTTCGTTTCTCGAAGCTGCTGCCGTTCCATTGTTTGGAGAAGAAGATGTCTACTGCAACGCCCTTTGCGCTGCCCGAGGCAGTGTTGAACGCAATCTCGCAAGGAACAAACCTTATTCGGGCCTATCGGGAATATCTCGGCTATTCGATCGATCATATCGCGATCACGAGCGGTCTGACCGTTGAGGAAGTCGAATGTGTCGAAGCCGGGCACCGCTTCGACAAGGGCTACAGAAGCAGGTTGGCGCATGCACTGGGCCTGCCTGAAACGGCTCTGGACGATGCATCGGGCATCGCCGAGGCAGCCTGAAAACATTTCCGGCCTGAAAACATTCCCGGATTGCGTCTGCAATCCGGCTCGCCCGCCGCCGCATGATGGCGGCTCCGGGCGCCGGTATCAATGGATCTAGACTATTCCTTCGCCTCTTATGTCGTGGTGCCGACGCGCCGGGCAGGGGCGGCATTGTCAGAACGAGCAGTGGGAGATACGCTCGGGCCAGAGGATGCGATACCAGCGGACATTTTGAATGATCGCTGGAGCGCGCGACCGCGCGCCGCGCCCGTTGGCGCGAAGCCAAGTGGCCCAGATGGTCCGCGCCGGCGATTGAGGCGGCCTGGATGCGTCAACATCCAGGACCTCTCGTATGAATTGGCGTGGCGCGCCGGCTTCAGCTTTATTTCGCCATGCAGACCGAGCGGCTGGAGAAAATCCAGATACGAAAAGGGGGGGACGATGCCTGGCCAAGCTTTGAGTCGCAGATTTTTCCTGCACGGGTCGGTAATCTCAGGTGCGGCGCTTGTCACCGGAGGGACCGTTTCGGGGGCTGACGCCGCCACACCCGATCCGGTGACGGCCGGGCCGGTGCGGGGCATCCGCCTGTTCGAACAGCCGGACCTGAATTTCCAGGCGCTCTTTGCACTCGGCGGTGCGTCCTATGGCGCCGGTGAAGCCGGCGAGATTTTCGCCACCGTGGACGGGATCAACGAGGCCGGCGCCGGTTATCAAAGCTTCTGCGATCACTTTACCGCCCTTGCCGAGCGGCTCGCGGCGAACGCCGCCAAGGCCGGGAAAGCCGGCCATAAGATCAGCGCGCGTTCCGCCCATATGCGGGCGGCGCAATATTACAACCAGTCCCTGTATTTCATTTTGGGAACGGACAAGCCGGAAGCCGAACCTGCATTGTATCGCAAGATGCAGGAACAATGGCATGCCGCCAGCCAGCTCTTCCAGCCGGCCTTGGAGCAGGTGCGGATCCCTTATGAGGACACCCATCTGCCCGGCTACTTCCTCAGCGGCGGCACCGGTTCGCGCCCGACCGTCATCGTCCTGAACGGCAGCGATGCGCAGTTCGTCGATGTCTTTGCGTTCGGCGCCGCCGCCGCAGTGGAACGAGGCTGGAATGCCTTGATCTTCGAGGGGCCGGGCCAGGGATCGATGCTGTTCGAGCGCAAAATGCCCTTCCGGCCCGACTGGGAAAAGGTGATCGCGCCGGTGGTCGATTTTCTCGAAGCGCGCCCCGATGTCGATGCCAGGCGGATCGCCCTGACCGGCTGGAGCTTCGGCGGGCTTTTGGCCACGCGCGCCGCCGCCTTCGAGACGCGGCTTGCCGCGGTCGTCGCCGATCCGGGCTCGGTGGACAGTTGGCTGGCCTACCCGCCGCAACTGCGCGATCTGATCGCCAAGGGCGGCAGCCGGGAAAAGGTCGACCAGATCTGGCAAAAGGAGGTCGTTCCCCATTTGCCGCCGCCGGCGCGCTTTACGCTGTCGAAACGCTCGGAAATCTACGGCGCGCAATTTCTGGAGGCGGCGCGCGCCGGCAAGATGTTCGACAGCCTGTGGACTTTCGCGCATACGGTCCAGCAGTATCAGGTCGCCGATGTCGCGCCCAAGGTGAAGATTCCGATGCTGGTGACCCAGTATGAAGGCGAGCAATATTTCCCCGACGGCGGCGAAAGGCTTCTTGACTTGCTGACCGGTCCCAAGGCGCTGGTGAAATTCACCGCCGCCGAGGGCGCGGGCCTGCATGACGGGCCGCTGGCGCCGCGCACACGCAATGCGACAGTGTTCGACTGGCTGGAGGAGGCGCTCGGCGACAGTTAGGGCATTTTCAGCGAAATGCGTGCGGCGGTTCTGCGCCCGAAAACGCCAACAAATTGCCGCCAACAATAGGGCCGTCGGGAAATTTTTCATCTTCGCGCGGTTGCGTCGGCGCCAAGGCATTGGCAATGTTGGATATTTCGTAAGTCGCCGGCCGCGGAACCGTCTCGAAACCCGACATTGCAATCAACAATGCGGGTTCGGCGATTTCGAGCGGTAGGCGCGGCAAGGGGGCGGGCATGAGAGGCATGATTTCCAAGGCTTGGCAGGCCATGGCGCTCGGCGCGGGGCTCGCCATATCCGGTTGCGGGACCATCGACACGACGCCCATCAATGTGGTGACCACGCGGCCCGAGGCCCCTTCGCCGGACTATATTCCCGATGCCGGCGATGACGGCTCGACCGTTGTGGCGCTGGCGTTTTCGGGCGGCGGCATGCGCGCGGCGGCATGGGCCTATGGCGCACTTCTGGAACTCGATTCCATGGTCATCGACACGGTTCCCTACCGCCGAACGCTGATCGATGATGTGCGTACCGTCGCCGGAACGTCGGGCGGCGCGGTCACGGCGGCATATCTCGGCTACAAGGGCAAGGATGACTACAGGGATTTCCGCGAACGGTTCCTGTACCGGAATGCCGAAGCCTATATGTCGACCAGCATCGGGCCGGGGACATTACTCACGGCGGCCTTTGACGGTGGCGCCAACGATCGCAGCAGCTTCGCCCGCTGGCTGGACGAAAAGCTTTTCGAGCGGGCGACTTTTTCAGCCTTCAGGAAACCGGACAGGCCGATCGTCTGGCTGACAGCCTCGGATATATACAACAGCGCGCCTTTCCTCTTCACGCGCGACACCTTTGCCGCGCTTTGCAGCGACATCGACGAACTCAAGATCGCTGACGCGGTTGGCGCCTCCGCCGCCTTTCCGGTGGTGTTTGCACCGATGATCCTGCAGACGCCCAAGGTGGACTGCCACTATCAACGTCCGCGCTGGATGAAGCGGGCCCTGGAGGCGAAGAATCCTTCCATTCGCTTGCAGGCCTATGCGAGAGCGCTTGATTCGTATCAGTCCAACACCGATCTCAACTTTGTACGTCTTCTTGACGGCGGTCTTACCGACAATCTCGGTATCACCGGCCTTACGCTGGAGCGCGCCAAAGCAGATAAGCCTTATGCGCCGCTTTCTCCTCGCCAGGCGGTTCGGTTGCGAAATTTTCTGTTCGTCGTCACCGATGCGGGGGTGCACACGCAGTACAGATGGGGCCTTTCGCCTGTCACGACACGGCTCGACAAGGTGATTGTCGCCGCATCCGACACCGCGCTGGCATGGGCGACACGCACCGGCTTCGACGCCGTCGATCTCGCGCTCAAACAGTGGCAGGATAGGCTTGTGCGTTATCGGTGCGGACTGGGGCGCGAGGAGGTTCTCAAACTTCGCGGCACGCTCGAGCAGTGGGATTGCCGGGATGTGAACGTGACGACGGAGCATATCTCCTTTCGCGAGGCAGCCCCGGAATTGTTCGCGCGCTTGAACGGCGTTCCGACACGCCTTAAGCTGCCGCGGGCACAGGTGGACCTGGTCATAAGCGCTGCCAGGGGCGCCGTTAGACGTAACGCCAACATCAATGCCGTGGCAGATCAAGCGCGCAAGCACGCGCCGATCTTCGACAACACAGATGGGTCGTTGGTTGCAAGCCGTTGAATTTGCCGCCTCAGGAACCTTGCGGAAACATCCATGGTTGGCGGGCTTCACTCGACCGTTTTCATTCAGGTTTCCATTAGATTGCCGGGCGTATCGGGGTTGGTTGACCAGTAAATTCTGCAAGCGGGAAGGCAACTCAGCATGATCTTTCCTGACCGGGATCGGACGGCAGGCAACGCGAGATCCTCGCCGGCTGCCGACCCAGCGCAATACTCGGTCAAAAATGAATGGTTCCTCGCTGCCGCCCTTGGGACAGGCCTGATCTTTCTTGGTTTTCATGACCATCTTTTTACCCGGTTGAACAATCCGGCATGGCTGGCGGCTCTGCTCTTATGGCTCTTTGCCATCGTGCTCGGATCGGCGCTGAACGTCGTGCGGCATGCGGAAAAGATCGCTGAACGTCTCGGCGAGCCGTTCGGGACACTGGTCCTGACGCTTTCGATAACCGGCATAGAAGTTATGAGCATTACAGCCGTCATGCTGCACGGAGAGCCCAATCCCACGCTGGTGCGCGACACGCTCTATTCGGTCGTCATGATTGTGCTTGGTGGCATGGTAGGCCTGTCCTTGCTTCTCGGCGCGCTTCGACATCGGGAGCAGCAATACAATCTACAGGGAGCGAATGCCTATTTTGGTGTCATCGTTCCGCTGGCCGTTTTCAGCCTTGTGCTTCCTGATTTTACCGTAGCGGCGAACGGCCCGACCTTGTCGGGACTCCAGCAAATCGCTGTCGGCCTCATGGCGGCCGGCCTTTACGTGGCTTTTCTGCTTCTGCAGATGGGTCGCCACCGGGGATACTTCGCCTTGCCGGAACAATCCGTCGAGCATGCACGAATAGCGGGCCAAACGACATCGGTATGGCCGCATGTGTGGTTGCTGTTAGCCTATATGGTTCCGATCGTTTTTCTCGTCGACCAGTTGGCGCGCCCGATAGACTACATAACTGAAACTTTGGGGGCGCCCGATGCAATAAGCGGAGTAATAATTGCGATTCTGGTAGCCGCCCCGGAAGGCATCGGGGCGGTGCAGGCAGCACGGCGCAACCATCTGCAACGGTCCGTCAATATCTTCCTTGGCTCCGTCCTTTCGACAATCGGCCTCACTGTGCCGATCATGCTGACGGTCGCATGGATCACCGGGCATAACCTCATTCTTGGCCTTGAGCACGTCGATCTCGTGCTGCTTGTCCTTACGCTGGCTGTCAGTCTGATCACCTTCGGAAGCGGCCGCACGCATGTCCTCCAAGGCCTTGTTCACGTCCTGCTGTTCCTCTCGTTTTTGCTATTTGTCTTCCAGGATTGACGGGCGCTTCGCGGCTCCATAGCGATGCGGCGACATCATTGGATTTTCGTCAGACGAAGCGCGCCCGCTGCTTGACGCTCATGCCTCTTCTGGAATAAATGTTTCATAAGTTGAGTATACGGATAGTCCATTCCATTTGCGGAAGAGGTTCGTCATGGCGGTTCGTTTCGGTCTGTTGGGCGCCGGGCGTATCGGCAAGGTGCATGCGCGTGCCGTCGCCTCCAATCCGCAAGCGACGCTGGTTGCTGTTGCCGATGCCTTCTACGAGGCTGCAACGCGGATTTCCACTGCATATGGCGCCGAAGTCCGTTCCATTGAGGCAATCGAGGCGGCGAAGGACATCGACGCAGTCGTGATCTGCACGCCGACCGACACCCATGCCGATCTGATCGAGCGGTTCGCTGCGGCCGGCAAGGCGATTTTCTGCGAAAAGCCGATCGATCTCGATATTGGGCGCGTGAGCGAGTGTCTCGCTGCAGTCGATGAGGCTGGAGCAACACTGATGGTTGGCTTCAACCGCCGTTTCGATCCGCATTTTATCGCCGTGAAGAAAGCCATTCTGGATGGCGACATCGGCAAGGTCGAGATGGCGACGATCACATCACGTGATCCCGGTGCGCCGCCGGTTGATTATATCAATCGCTCGGGCGGTATTTTTCGCGACATGACCATCCACGATTTCGACATGGCGCGCTTCCTGCTTGGTGAGGAGCCGGTTTCGGTTTCCGCGCATGCCTCTGTCCTTGTGGACGAAAAGATCGGCGAGGCAGGCGACTATGACTCCGTCTCCGTCATTCTGGAGACAGGGAGCGGCAGGCAGGCGCTCATATCCAATTCGCGCCGCGCCACTTACGGTTATGACCAACGTATCGAGGTGCATGGCTCGAAGGGTATGGTGTCGGCGGAAAACCAGCGACCGGTGTCGATCGAACTGGCCAATGACAAGGGCTACACCCGCCCGCCGCTGCACGACTTCTTCATGACACGTTATATCGATGCTTACGCCAACGAAATTTCCGCCTTCATCGAAGCCTTGGCCAAGGGCCAGAAGCCGTCACCGAGCGGCGCGGACGGGCTGGCCGCTCTGAAGCTGGCGGATGCGGCGCTGGAGTCCGTCAAGACCGGCAGGACGGTGCGTATCGAGGTCTGAAGCGGCAATATTCCGAGCAAGAAATCGTCATCGCACGTTCACCCAACCGCCCTCCTGGAAGGAGAGCGCCATGGCATGCACCGTGCGTTCAATCTCCAACCCCTCGTCGAAGCCAATCAGCCGCGTGCCTGCCTCGCCGCGTATGCGAGCGATCAGTTCGCGGCATTCGATGATTTTCAGTTCGTTGAAGCCGAGCCCATGGCCGGGTGCCGGAATGAAGGCAGCGTATGGCTCGTGCTGCGGCCCGGTCAATACGGTGCGGAAACCCTGTTCGGCCGGGCGGTCTGCGGTAAGGTAAAGCTGGAACTCGTTGAAACGCTCCTGATCGAACAGGATCGTGCCTTTCGACCCAAAAATCTGGGCCGAGATGCGCCCCTTGCGGCCCCAGGCTGAGCGATTGACCTGCAAGGTGGCCGAGAGGCCGCTTTCCAGCCTCATCAGCACGTTGGCGATGTCCCAGGTCTCGACTGCCCGGCGCTGGCCGTCGGCGGTGGTACGCTCGGCATGAGGTTTTGCCATGTCACAGACGACGCGCGCGACGCGGCCGAACAGCACCGAGACCAGCGACAGCGGATGGACAGCGAAATCGTCGAGCGCGCCATAGCCCGACTTTGCGTCGTGCTTCCAGTTGAACGGTATTTCGGGATCGGCCATGAAATCCTCATCCATCTCGATCCTGAGATGGTTGACGACACCGATCCGGTTCTCCGTCAATAAAGCGCCGATCTGGCGGATCGCCGGACTCTGTATGTAGTTGTAGCCAAGGGCGACAACCTTGCCGGAATTTTTGGCCGCTTCAGCCATCGCCTCGGCTTCGGCAAAGCTCGGCGCCATTGGCTTTTCGCACCATAAATGCTTGCCCGCAGCAAGTGCGGCAAGCGCTATTTCGGCATGGAACTGGTTGGGGGCGGTCAGCGACACAACATCGACTTTCGGGTCGGCAATGACCGCGCGCCAATCGCCTGAGCCTTTTTCAAAGCCGAACTCGGTGGCGCGATCCTGCGCAAACTCGGCGTTGACTTCCGCCAGATGGGCCAGTTTCGGGCGACCGGCAGCGGCAAAGACGCCGCCGACGGAGCGCCAGGCCATGGCGTGACATTTGCCCATGAAGCCTGAGCCTATGAGACCAACGCCAATGTCTTTCATGCCGGCAACGTCTTCGGTGCGAGCGACACGGCGCTCACACCGTTCCGCCAAGATCGTTCGACAGGAACTGCAATTCCTTGTCGCCGGCCATCAGGTTCTGCAATTCTTCGATGCTGATCCCGGCCTTCTCGAAGGTGCCGAGCGTGCGGCCGCGATTTAGAACGGTAAAGCTGTTGCCCACCGCATAGGCGTGGCGGACATTGTGGGTGATGAAGATGACGCCCAATCCGCGCGCCCGCACCTGGTTGACATATTTCAGCACCATGGAGGTTTGCGCCACGCCGAGCGCCGAGGTTGGCTCGTCGAGGATCAACACCTTGGCACCGAAATAGACCGCCCGCGCAATCGCCACGCATTGCCGCTCCCCGCCGGAAAGCGTGCCCACCGCCTGACTGGAGTCACGCAAATCAATGCCGATCTTCTTCATCTCCTCGCGCGCCACTTTCTCCGCAAAGGCGAGGTCGAGGAATTTGAATGGCCCGACGCGCCGCAGCGGTTCGCGACCCATGAAGAAATTGCGGGCGATGGAACTCAGCGGCACCATCGCCAGATCCTGGTACACGGTGGCGATGCCGGCGTCGAGCGCGTCTCGCGGTGTGTGAAAAGCAATCGGCTTGCCGTCAACCAGGAAACTGCCGCTGGTCGGCTTGTGCACGCCCGACAGCGTCTTGATCAGTGTGGACTTGCCCGCGCCATTGTCGCCCAGAAGGCACAAAACCTCACCGCTGCGTACCTTCATCGATACGCCGTTGAGCGCCACGACAGGGCCGAAATGCTTGACCAGATCGCGAACTTCGATCAGCGCGGGCTTGGCCGAGACGGATTCGCTCATGATTGCCCCCTCAACGTTCGCCCGTGGCGCGGCGGCGGATGTAGTTGTTGAACAGAACGGCAGTAAGCAGCATCAGGCCGAGAAACACCTGGAACCAGTCGTTCGGCGCACCGGTAAACAATATGCCCATTTGCACCACGCCGAAAATCAGCGCGCCGAAGAAGGCACCGACTACCGAGCCGTAGCCGCCAGTCAGCAGGCAGCCGCCGATAACGGCTGCGATGATGGCTTCGAATTCCTTGAGCACGCCGCGATCGGCGGCGGCCGAGCCGAACTCCATCACCTGGCAGGTGGCATAGACGGTGGCGCAGAATGCGGTGACCATGAACAGGACGATCTTCACCCGCGCCACCGGTACGCCGACATTGCGGGCGGCGTTGGCATCGCCGCCGGCCGCGAAAATCCAGTTGCCGAAGCGGGTACGCGACAAGACGATATGGCCGATCAGTGCGATGGCAAAAGCCCAGATCACCATCGCCGGTACGCCCTGCACGGACGGTTGGCCGTTTGGCAGCTTACCGATGATCCCGGCATCGGCCAGCCAGATGAACAGGCCGGGAAACGCCTTGCCTGAAAACAGCGGCACCACAAACGAGTCGCCGGCAAAATTCTTGACGCCAGAGACGATGGTGCGATTGGCAAACAGGATGGACAGCGCAATCGTCATGCCACGCAGGATGTAAAGTGAGGCCAGCGTGACGATGAAGGATGGCAGGCGGGTGCGCACCACAACCAGCCCGTTGAGAAACCCGATCAACAATGCGCCGCAGAAGGCGAAGATGACGCTGATTTCGATAGGCCATCCGAAATAGACGGTTGGGATGGCGATCATCATGCCGGCGAAGCCGATCATGGAGCCGACCGACAGATCGAATTCACCGCCAACCATGAGGAGCGCCGCGCCGGTGGCGATGATGGTCAGTTGCGCGGTGACAGTCATCCAGTTCAGGATGCCGTCGGCGGCGAACATGCCGGTGCCGTGCGCGGTCGCGCCAAAGAACAGGAAGACCAGAACGGTGCCGGCTATAGCTCCCAGTTCGGGGCGGGATAAAAGCCTGCGAAGGCCGGATTGCCTTTGCAGCCGCTCATCCAACGGCTGTGCGACAGTCGCGACGGTTGGGTCTTCTGCCATCTCGCTTCTCATCCAGAGCGGAAATGAAGCACGCGGATGCCGGCTTCCTGATGAAGCGGACCGCGTGCTCCTTGCAGCCGTTTAGCGGTATTCGCCGGCCAGCTTCTCGACCATTTCGATATTGTCCTTGGTAACGAAGCCAGGTCCGGTATTGATGTTGTTGGCGGGCATGACGCCGTACCGCACATACTGGGTCAAAAGGACGACCGGCAGGTAGCCTTGCAGGTAAGGCTGCTGGTCTATGGCCGACTCGACGATCCCGTCCTTGATGCCCTTTGAAATACTGGCGGACAGGTCGAAGGTGATGAAGTTGTATTTCGAGGTTTCACCGGTGTCACGCAGCAGCTTTATCGTCGGTTCCGCCGAATTCGGCCCCAATGTCAGGATGCCGTTGGTACCCGTATGACTGGTCAGATAGGCCTTCACCTTGTTGTAAACCTGCGTCGGATCCTGCGTGGAGTCGACCATATGATCGCCGAGCGGCACGCCGAGGCCGTCGGCATAGCCCTGGCAACGCTCCACCGAGGCGGCGTTGGTGATGTAATGGTTGACGCAGACGAAGTCGGTGACGCCCGCCGCCTTGGCCCGCTCGCCGGCGCCCTTGCCGGCATCGTATTCCGGCTGGCCGATATGCATCAGCGCGCCAAGCTGTTTGGATTGTTCGGCCGTGCCTGAATTCACGGTAATGACGGGAATGCCCTTGGCGATGGCACCCTGGATCGCGCTCTGCAATACGTTGAAGTCGGCGATTGTGGTGATGATGCCGTCGGGATTCGTGGCCGTGGCCTGCTGGATGATGCGCGCCATGTCGGCAATGTCGCCGCTCGGCGGATTGCGGTAATCGACGGTGGTCTTGGTGTCGGCCGCAGCATTTTTCAGCGCGTTCTTGATGACATTCCACCAGGAATCGGTGTCCGGTGCATGGCTGACGAAGACGAAATGCTCGCCCTCGGCATGTGCGATAGTGCCATAGCCTGCTATCAGCGGCAGCGTCGCGATAGCGGCTGCCAGAAGTTTCTTCAGTTGAGTTCCCATGTTCTCCTCCCGAGAGACGCTTGCTTGGAATTTATCTACCAAAGTGATACTTTTTGGATTATATATTCCATTTCAGGTGAACGCGTCAAGCGGCCGTAGGGAATGAAACCGGGCGGGCATTTCGCGCTTGCACTTATCCTGTCGTTGCTGAATTTCGACGGGCGCAAAAAATCCCGGCATTGTCTCGCGGAAGGGGAAAAGAATGAGCGATAGCGATACCATGGGGATGGCGGCGCCCCGCGATTTCGAGTCTCTGCGCGCCGCAATTCTGGAGCGGCGCGAAAGTCTGCCCAAACGCATCGCCCAGGTCGCCGCTTATGCGCTCGACAATCCCGATGACATTGCTTTTGGCACCGCTGCCAGCATCGCGACCCTGGCCGGCGTGCAACCCTCGACCCTCGTGCGTTTTGCCCAGCAGTTTGGCTTCGACGGCTTCACGGCCTTGCAGTCGGTGTTCCGTGAGCGCTTGCGCGAGCGCACATCCTCCTATGACGAGCGGCTTTCGACGTTGCGTGCCAAGGCGGATTCCGGTGCGGGCCATCGCGCCGTTTTCGACAGCTTCGTAACGGCGGCGTCAACGTCGCTGGCCGATATCGCACGCAGCATCGACGAAGTGCATCTGGGACGGGCTATCGATCTGCTGGCCGATGCCAACACCGTCTATATCCTCGCCAAGCGGCGCTCTTATCCCGTCGCCTCTTACCTTGCCTACGCTCTGGGCAAGCTGAAGATCCGAAGCCAACTCATCGAATCGGCTGGCGGTCTGGATGCCGAGATGATCGGCTTCGCCACGCCGCGGGACGCCGCCATCGCCATTTCGTTCTCGCCCTATGCGTCTGCCACCGTCGATGAGGCTCGCGCGATGGCAAAGCAGGACGTGCCGGTCGTTGCAATCACGGACAGCGCCTTCTCCCCATTGGCGCAGGTCGCGAAGGTCTGGTTTGAGGTGGCGGAGGCGGATTTTGCTGGTTTCCGATCGCTTTCGGCAACCATGGCGTTGGCCATGGCGCTTGCTGTCTCCGTGGCGGAAAAGCGCCGCGAACGCGGCATCGACGCATAGCATAGATTGCGACGACACGTCCTGAACGGTTTGAGAACGTACGTTCTATATTGACCACGGAATGGAATTGATATTTCATTAAAGAAGTGCCGGCGTGGCTGGCTGTTGAGACGCGGAAAGCCGGGAGGTGCGGGTGAGTGAAGCTGTCGATACCGCGCTTGACGTTATCACCATCGGGCGTGCTTCAGTCGATCTCTACGGCCAGCAGATAGGCTCGCGGCTTGAGGATATTGCCTCCTTTGCCAAGTCGGTCGGCGGCTGCCCGGCCAACATCGCCGTCGGTACCGCGCGGCTCGGCCTGAAGTCGGCATTGCTGACGCGGGTCGGCGACGAGCAGATGGGCCGCTTCATCCGTGAGCAACTCATACGCGAAGGCATCTCGGTCTCCGCACTCAAGACCGATCCCGACCGCTTGACCGCGCTGGTGCTTTTGTCGGTCGAGGACGAGGGCGTGTCGCCGATGATCTTCGTGCGCACCGATTGTGCCGACATGGCGCTGGAGCCCGACGATGTGAACGAGGCTTTCGTCGCTTCGGCCCGTTCGGTTGTGGTGACGGGCACGCATTTTTCGCGAAAAAACACTGCCGAGGCGCAGCGCAAGGCGATGCGCATCGTCAAGGCAGGCGGTGGCAAGGTCGTCTTCGACATCGATTATCGACCGAACCTGTGGGGGCTTGGCGGGCACGCGGAAGGCTTCGGCCGCTATGTGAAGTCGGACCGCGTTTCGGCCGAAATGAAGGCGGTGCTGCCGGAGTGCGACCTGATAGTCGGCACCGAGGAAGAAGTGCTGATTGCCTCAGGCGAGGGCGATCTGCTGGCGGCGCTGAAGACGATCCGTGCGTTGTCGCAGGCCACCATTGTGCTCAAGCGTGGCGCCATGGGCTGCATCGTTTATGATGGTCCGATCCCCGACGATCTCGAAGACGGCATTGTCGGAAAGGGCTTTCCGATCGAGGTTTACAATGTCCTTGGTGCCGGTGACGCGTTCATGTCGGGCTTCCTGCGCGGCTGGCTGGGTGGCGAGAGCCTTGAGACGGCGGCCACCTGGGCCAATGCCTGCGGTGCTTTTGCGGTGTCGCGCCTGCTGTGCGCGCCGGAATATCCGACCTTCGAGGAACTGACCTTCTTCCTAGAGCATGGCAGCAAGCACCATGCGCTGCGCAAGGATGAGGCGATAGCCCACATCCATTGGGCGACCACGCGGCGGCGGGAAACTCCTTCGCTGATGGCCTTCGCCTGTGACCATCGCGTCCAACTCGAAGCGGTGGCGCAAAAGGCCGGCGCCGAGTTTTCCCGCATCAATGCGTTCAAGGTGCTGGCAGTGAAGGCGGCGGCGAGAATTGCTGCTGGCCGTGAAGGCTACGGCATGCTGATCGACGAGAAACATGGACGTGAGGCGCTGTTCGAATTCGCCCGACATCCTTTCACCTGGCTGGGGCGGCCTGTGGAATTGCCGGGTTCGCGGCCGTTGCGTTTCGAGTTTTCCCAGGACATCGGTTCGCAACTGATCGATTGGCCGGTCACCCACTGCATCAAGTGCCTGTGCTTTTACCACCCGGACGATCCACCCGCATTGAAACAGGAGCAGCAGGAGAAATTACGCGCCCTGTTCGATGCCGCCCGCAAGGTGAAGCGGGAATTGCTCATCGAGATCATTGCTTCGAAGAGTGGGCCGGTGAATGAGGAGACCGTTCCGCGCGTTCTGGAGGAACTCTATGCACTCGGCATCAGGCCGGATTGGTGGAAGCTGGAGCCGCAGAACTCACCCAATGCGTGGAAAGCCATAGAGGCAATCATTGTGAAGCACGATCCGTGGTGTCGCGGTGTCGTCCTGCTGGGGCTGGAGGCGCCGCAGGACGAATTGGAACTGGCCTTCGCCGCAACTGCGGACGTGTCGCTCGTCAAGGGTTTCGCCGTCGGTCGCACCCTGTTCATCGATGCTGCCGAAAAGTGGTTCTCTGGCACGATATCGGACGAGGAGGCGATTGCCGACATGGCAGCCCGTTTCGACAGGCTAACCCGCGCGTGGCTTGCGGCGCGTGGCCGTGCGGCGGCATAAAGGGTAGGGAGGAAGGCGATGACGAAAACCATTCGTCTCACCATGGCACAGGCGCTCACCCGTTTTCTGAGCCGGCAGATGACTGCGATTGACGGCACGACTGTGCCGATCTTCGGCGGCGTTTGGGCGATCTTCGGGCACGGCAATGTCGCCGGGCTGGGCGAGGCGCTTTACGGCGAGCGCGAGACGCTGCCCACCTTCCGCGCCCACAACGAGCAGGCGATGGCGCATGCGGCCATCGCTTATGCCAAGGCCAATTTTCGCCGCCGCTTCATGGCCGCCACCAGTTCCATCGGCCCCGGCGCGCTCAATATGGTGACGGCCGCCGCCGTTGCGCACGTCAACCGGCTGCCGGTGCTGCTCCTGCCCGGCGACGTCTTCGCCAATCGCATTCCCGATCCCGTCTTGCAGCAGGCCGAGGACTTTTCCGACGGTACCGTCACCGTCAACGACTGCTTTAAGCCCGTATCGCGTTATTTCGACCGCATCACCCGGCCCGAGCAGATCGTGCCGGCACTGAACCGCGCCATGCAGGTGCTGACCGATCCGGCAGACTGCGGCCCGGTGACGCTGGCGCTGTGCCAGGACGTGCAGGCGGAAGCCTACGACTATCCCGAGAGCTTCTTCGACGAGCGTTTGTGGGCACCACGCCGGGTGCGGCCGGACCGTGACGAACTGGCTGCTGCGGTGGCCGCGCTGAAAACAGCCAGAAAGCCGCTGATCGTCGCTGGCGGCGGCGTGCTCTATTCAGGCGCTTGCGCTGCGCTGGCAGGCTTCGTCGAGGCAACCGGCATCCCGATCTGCGAGACGCAGGGCGGGAAGTCGTCATTGCCGGACGATCACCGTCTCAACATGGCCGCCATCGGTGTCACCGGCACTTCGGCCGCCAATCGGCTGGCCGAGGAAGCCGACGTCGTGCTGGCGGTGGGAACGCGGTTGCAGGATTTCACCACCGGTTCGTGGGCCTTGTTCAAGGGTGAGGGGAAGACCCTCATCGGACTCAATGTCCAGCCCTTCGACGCAGGCAAGCACCAGGCGCTGCCGCTGGTGGCGGATGCGAAGGAAGGGCTGATGGAATTGACGGACGCCTTGCAAGGCTGGGCGGCGTCCGCTGCCTGGACCGACGGCGCCGTCAGGGGCAAGGCCGAATGGCAAGCCGAAGCCGGCAAAGCGACTGCGCCGGCCAATGCCGCTCTGCCATCGGATGCGCAGGTGATCGGCGCCGTGCAACGTGCCATGGGTTTCGACGTCATCGCACTGCATGCTGCCGGCGGGCTGCCGGGCGAAATGCATAAATTGTGGCAGGCCGGAACGCCCGGCTCCTACCATGCCGAATACGGTTTTTCGACCATGGGCTACGAGATCGCCGGCGCGCTCGGCGCGAAGATGGCGCGGCCGGACAAGGAGGTCGTCGTCATGATCGGTGACGGCTCCTACCTGATGCTCAATTCCGAGATTGCCACCTCGGTCATGCTTGGGCTGAAACTCACCGTCGTGCTCCTCGACAATCGTGGCTTCGGCTGCATCAACCGGCTGCAGATGGCTACCGGCGGCGCCAATTTCAACAATCTGCTCAAAGACGCGCGCCACGAGACGCTGCCCGACATCGACTTTGCGGCGCACGCTGCCAGCCTCGGTGCGATTGCGCAGAAGGTGTCGTCCATCTCCGAGTTGGAAACGGCGCTGGCGGCGGCAAAGGCGAACGAGCGCACAACCGTTATCGTCATTGACACGGACCCGCTGATTTCGACCGAGGCCGGCGGCCATTGGTGGGATGTCGCCGTGCCGGAAGTCTCGTCGCGCCCGCAAGTCGTTGCCGCGCGCAAAGAGTATGAGGAAAAGCGCAAGGCGCAGCACGTCGGCGATTGAGCCGGATCAGGCGGAAAGAGAGTACGGGAGATCATCTTGAAGGCAAAACTGGGCATGTCGCCCATCGCGTGGTGGAACGACGACCTTGTCGAACTCTCCGACGACGTGTCGCTGGAGGAATGCCTGCGGCAATCCCGCTCGGCCGGCTTCACCGGCATGGAGAAGGGCCGCCGCTTTCCGGACGATCCGGATGTCATGCTGCCGATCTTAAAAAAAGCGGACGTGACGCTGTGCGGCGGCTGGTTCTCCGGCACGCTGACGGTCGAGGACCTGTCGGCGAACAAGGACCGCATCGCGCCGATGATCGCGCTGTTCAAGGCGGTCGGTGCCCCCTGCATTGTCTACGGCGAGGTCGGCCGCTCGATCCAGGGCGACCGGACGAAGCCGCTGGCACAAAAGGCGGTGCTCTCCGACGCAGAGATGAAAGCCTATGCCCGCAAGGTGACGGAATTCGGCGAATGGTGCGCGGGAGAGGGCATGCCGCTTGCCTATCATCACCATATGGCCGCCGTCGTGCAGTTCGAGCATGAACTGGATAGCTTCATGAAGAACTCCGGCGAAGGCATCCCGCTGCTGCTCGATGCCGGACATCTCGCCTTCGCCGGCGGCGACGTGCTGCGCGCCATCGACAGGCATCACAAGCGCATCGGCCACGTCCATGTGAAGGATATCCGCCAGCCGGTTATCGACGCACTGGACTGGGAAAGGCAATCCTTCCTCGATGCCGTCGCGCTCGGCGCCTTTACCGTGCCGGGCGACGGTTCGCTCGATTTTGCCGCAATCGTGCGGAAACTGGCCGAACACGGTTATGAGGGCTGGTTCGTGGTCGAGGCGGAGCAGGATCCGAAAAAGAACCCGCCGCTGAAGATGGCTCAGATCGGTCACAAGGAACTGATGCGGGTGATGGCTGCAGCCGGTTACACCGTGGAAATCCAAGGGTTTCCCGACAAATGATGGAGGCAACTATGACGAACCTGCTCGTCAAGGCAAATCGCGGCCACGGCCGTATCGCGCATGTCACTCCGCAAAGCGCCGGCTGGACCTATGTCGGGTTCGATCTGCACAGATTGAAGGCCGGTGAGGCGGTCTCGGCCGAAACCGGGTCGCGCGAAGTTTGCCTGGTATTCATCACCGGCAGGGGCAGAACTGACGCGGCCGGGAGGGAATTCGGCATTCTCGGCCAACGCATGTCGCCCTTCGACGGCAAGCCGTGGTCGATCTATGTGCCGCAAGGCTCCAACTGGTCGGTAACCGCAGAAACGGAACTGGAGCTTGCCGTCTGTTCCGCGCCCGGCCTCGGCGGCAACTTGCCGGCGCGCGTCATCGCGCCCGACACGCTGGGGCAGGAGGTGCGCGGAAAAGGCACCAACACCCGTTATGTCACCAATATACTTCCCGAGGACGAGCCTGCGGATTCGCTGCTGGTGGTCGAGGTTATCACGCCAGGCGGCCACACCTCCTCCTATCCACCGCACAAGCATGACCGCGATAATTTGCCGGTCGAATCCTATCTGGAAGAGACCTATTATCACCGCCTCGACCCGGCTCAGGGCTTTGCTTTCCAGCGTGTCTATACCGACGCGGAGGCCAATGGCGTACGCGGTCTGGACGAGGTGATGGCGGTGGAGGATGGCGACGTGGTGCTGGTGCCCAAGGGCTATCACCCCTGTGCCGCCTGCCACGGCTACGATCTGTATTATCTCAATGTCATGGCGGGGCCGAAGCGGACGTGGAAGTTCCACAACGCGCCTGAGCATGAATGGCTCTTGAACGCGCCGGCCGATGAAAGCCCGGCTGACAGGTGATGACAGAAGGTGTCCGCGCGTTGCCCAATTGCGAAGGACCTCCGCCACATGAAGTCTTTGTGGAAACGCCTGACGATACTTCCTTGGTGCTGCGGTCTACAGCCACGAAGAACTGAGGCTCAACTGCTTCATCTATCGATGCAGGCCAAAAGTTCGGCGTGCAGCAGACTGTTGGATGCGATCTTGACGGTGTCGCCGTCCGCAGCGTCATGTCCGTCGAGCGTGGTCACCCGTCCGCCGGCGGCCCGCAGAAGCGGCATGGCGGCGGCGTAGGAAACGATGTCGGCCTTGATGGAGACGGTAGCGTCGAGCCGTCCCGACGCGATCGTGGAGAATTCGTATGCGCCCGAGACGATGATGCGTACGCCGCGCGCAACATTGCCGAGTCGGCGGATGATCTCGGCGGTGCGGCGAACCTCGTCCTCTGAAAAATGCGAAGTCAGCACGACCCCGATGACGGCATCCGCCAAGCGGCTCGTCGAGGACACCTTCGCCTGCCGACCGTCAACCGTCGCCAACTCACCTTCGCAAAAGCGCGCCTTCAGGCCCGCCGCCGGTGACAGCGTGAGGCCGAGGCGCGTCACGCCGCCTTCCTGGTAGGCCATGGTGACTGAGAACCACGGCAGGCCGGCGGCATAGTTCACTGTTCCGTCCAGCGGATCGACGATCCAGCGCGAACCGCCGGCGGGGCCGCTTTCGCCCGCCTCTTCGGACAGAATGGCGGCATCCGGCGTCAGTGACCTGAGGCCGTCCAGAATGATACGTTCGGAGGCAAGATCGGCTGTGGTAACGATGTCGAGGCCTTCCTTGCGGGTCACGTCAAGCTGGTGATCGCGCATGGCTACAAGCGTATTTGCTGCCCGCTGCGCGACGGTTTCGGCGGCATCCAGAAGATCGGTATAGCGGCTCATTGGTCGTTCTTTCCAGGATAGGCGGTGTCGAGCACGAAATCGCGACTCGGCCCGAAATTTCCGATTGGTGCGATGTGGGTGATCAGGCCGGTTTCCGGCGCCCAGGCGTGGAGCGCAAAACCGGGCGGCTCCATGATGAAGCGATTGGGTTCGCCTGGACGCAGGTCGAGCGCCACCTGATGCGCGATGCCGGGCGCGACCAAACCGATCGTGCCTGCATAGCGCGTGGTGATCGGGCGATGATAATGCCCGCATGTCACACGCTCGATCTCAGCATGCTTGCGGATCAGGTCGGAAAAACCAGCGCCGACATCGCACATCATTATGTCCATGCCGGATACGCCGACGCGGAAGGGAGGATGATGCATGAAAACCAGCGTCGGCTGGCCGTCGCCTTCGGCAAGCCGGGCGGCAAACCAAGCTTCGCGCGCCGCGCAGATGGCGCCGCCATCCTCGCCCGCAAGCACCGTGTCGAGGCCGATCAGGCGGACGGGGAAATCCTCGATTGCATAATGAAGGAAATCGTCGGCCTGGCGCAGATAGGGGAAGGTCGGCGCCAGCACGTCGCGCATGGTTTCCCGGCGATCATGATTACCGGGAATGACGAAGACGGGCATCGGCAGAGTGGAAAGAATGTCCGCGACGATCTCGTATTCCTCCGCGCGTCCGCAATCGGCGAGGTCGCCGGTCACCAGCACGCAGTCAGGCGCGGGGTCGAGCGCCGTAATCGTCGCCACGGCGCGGCGCGCCATGGCGTTGGTGTCTAGCCCGGCATAGGCCATCTGGCCTTCGGGGCGGATATGGAAGTCGCTGATCTGGGCAATAAGCATGGAACATCCGGCTGGCAGAGGAAGGGCGCTGCACGATAAGCAGCGCCCCGATTGTTGGATTGCGGCGTCCCTCAGCGGGGCGCTGATGGTTATTTCATCAGCGCCTGCGTTTCCGAAACGAGACGATCCAGCCCATCCTTAGGCGAGATATCGCCGCGCATGACCCCGGCGATGATCTCACGTTGCGTACGCCAGATGCGCACCGTGTTGCCGGCGGAATAGCCCGGCCATGGCATCGACTTGTCCATTTCCTTGGCGACGGTGCTGAAGTTCGGATTGGCTTCGTAGAAGGGACCGAGATAGTCCGGACCGGTCGCGGCCTTGTTCGTCGGCAGGTAGCCGCTCATCTTGACGACCATCTCCTGCGCCTTGGGGCTGGTGACGAATTTCAGGAATTCCCACGCCGCCTTCTGCTTGGCAGGGTCCTTGGCCGTGATGACCGCCGCGTTGCCACCCGTCGGCAGGCCGCCGTTTTCCTTGTCGTCGATCGGAAATACAGCCGTGCGCAGTTCGAAACGGTCGCCGATCAGTTCCGTGTCCTGGTTGAGACGCGCCGGCGTGTCGAAGAACAGGCCGATCTGCCCGGCAATGAAGGATTGCCGCGACTGATCCCAATCGATGAGCGGCATGCCCGCATCGGTAACGAAGCTGCGGAAATATTCGAGCGCCTCCAGGCCGTGCTCGTCGCCGAAAGCCACCTTGCCGTCCTTTGTCAGAGCACCGCCGCTCTGCATCAGCATGGCGTCCCACAACCACTCGTCCGGCCAGTCGTGGATGTTGTAGGCGAGGCCTGCAATATTCGGGCCGGTCGCCTTGATCTTCTTGGCGAGATCCATGATCCCCGGCCAATCGGTAGGCATATTGTCCGGGTCGCCGCCGGCTTTCTTCACCAGATCGGCGTTGTAGTACATGATCGGCATCGAAGCGTTGAAGGGCAACCCGTAGAGCGTACCGTCTTCCTTGCCGAGCGCCAGAATGTTGTCGGCATAATTGGCGCTGCGCCACTCCGCGGGCTCGGCATCCATCAGCGGGCCGAGGTCAACGATCTGGCTGCGGGCTTTTAGCTTGCCGACCAGTTCGCTGAGCAGGTGATAGCCGGAATAATAGACGTCGGGCAAATTGTTGGTAATGGCCGCGCGCAGCATGGCCTGGTGGCCTTCATCGTAGCTGGCTGCGGGCGCCCTGAATTCGATCTTGATGTCGGGATGCTCCTTCATGAACTCCCCGGCAATCGGCTCATGGAATTTCGCGAAAGAGGGAAAGGCGTAGAAGACGTCGAGCGTAACCGGCGATTGGGCAAATGCGGACGACATGCCCGCAAACCCAAGAGCGGCGGCGGCTCCGATGAGTTTCGAAAGAAATTTCATTGGTTTTCTCCGTTGGTCTCTTGTCGGACACCGGACGCCGGATGGCGCCGCCACCCGATCACTATTTCACGCCGGTCATAGTGATTCCTTCGATGAAGCGTCGCCTGGCGAACAGGAAGACGATCAGCAGCGGTGCAGTAAGGATCGTTGCGGCAGCGGTAAGCGCGCCGTAATTCGTGCCGGCCTCGGCATCGGAAAAGAACATCATGCCGAGCGGCGGTGGCGCCAGGTTGACGTCGGATATAACGATCAGCGGCCAGTAAAGATCGTTCCAGTGCGCAACGAATGAGAACACGGCGAATGCCGCGATGGCCGGCATCGCGCTCGGCGTGACGATTCGCCAGACGATCTCGAATTCGCTCATGCCGTCGAGGCGTGCGGCGTGAATGATGTCATCGGGAAAGCTGCGAAAGAACTGCCTGAACAGGAAGATCGCGAACACCGACAGGAAGAACGGCACCATCATGGCGAAATAGGTGTTCAGCAGGTCAACCTTGGCCAGCCCGATATAGATCGGCAGTGCCGGAACCTGTTCGGGAACACAAAGTCCAAGCAGGACGAGAACGAACAGCGCATTGCGGCCGGGAAATTTCAGCTTGGCGAGCGCGTAGGCGCAAGGGATCGCCACCAGCAACTGGACGATCAGGATACCGCCGCAAACGATGAGGCCGTTCAAGGCGAACCGCAGCAGCGGCGCGCTGGTCAGCGCCATCGTGTAATTCTCGATGCCGTAGAACTGCTTCGGCCAGAGCCTGAGTTGAGCGTTGAAAACCTCGTCGGGCGGCTTGATCGAGGTGATGAGCATCCAGATGAACGGCAACAGGATGAAGGCCACGCCGGTGAGCAGGATGGCGTGCGTGATGAAGAGCGACGCAAAGCGCCTGCCTGCCGAATTGATCCTGCTCGGCTGATTTGCTGCCTGCGAGGCGATATAGGACTGGGCGTTCATCAGTAGTGCACCTTGCGATCCATCACGACGGTCTGAAGTATGGAAAACACCAGGATGAAGATGAGGAAGATGAAGGTGAGGACCGCGGCGTAGGCCATGCGGAAATATTGGAAGCCTTCCAGATATATGTCATAGAGCAGGACTTCCGTGGAACCGCCGGGGCCGCCATGAGTCAGCACGGCCACGGTATCGAAGACCTTGAAAGCGGTGATCGAACTGGTGACGATGACGAACATCGTCGTCGGGCCGAGCAGCGGCCAGGTGATGGTCATAAAACGGTCGATCTCGCCGCCACAGCCGTCGATTTCCGCAGCCTCGTAAAGGTCTTTCGGGATTGTCGAAAGACCGGCTAGGAAGAGGACCATGTTGAAGCCGATCAACTGCCAGATGCCGATTACGGCAAGAGTGGGCAGGGCCAGTGAGGGATCGCTGAGGAATGCAATTTCGCCAATCCCGAGCCAGCGCAGGGCCGCGCTGATCGGCCCGAGGCTCGGATGCAGCACAAATTGCCAGACGGTCGCCATGGCGATGAAGGTAGAAGTAACCGGCAGGAAGTAGATGATCTCGTAAAGCGACCTCGTGCGCTTGCGTCGATGCACCAGCACCGCGACCAGCAACGACAGGATCACTGATCCGGGCAGGACGATCGCCACGTAGATCAGCGTATTGGTCAGCGCGCGACGAAAAGTGGGGTCTGTCAGGGCCGAGGTGATGTTGCTCAAGCCGACATAATTTACATCGACCGCACCAAGCTCGTAATCGGTGAAACTGAGATAGGCGAGCACGCCGAGCGGGACGAGAATGGTAAGGAGGAGCAGCAGTAGAGCCGGCAGAGCAAATCCGGCCGCCATGATCCGCTCCATGACAGCTTGGCGGCGACCCGGAGGGGCGCTCATCATCGGTACGGCAACGGTGCTCATGAGACATGGCTCCCCGTTGGAAGGAAGCGCTTGTCGATATTTGCGCTCTGCCTGCCGCTGGCCACGGCTGCAACCTCGATCCGCTCGCCGTTACCATCGAAGAGATGGCAGGCGGATGGATCGAAGGCCAGATTTGTGATCTTGAGGCTCGCGTCAGGCACGCTGGCCGCCACGCGTGATGTGACCGTAAGGTCTTCCACATCCGGGACGCCGAAATAAAGGATTTTTTCCGATCCGAGATGTTCGCTTCGGCGCAGATGAACCGGCAGCGATGCCTGATGCGGCAGGGTATGGGTCACGATCTCCGGCTGCAATGCTTCTGGCCGGATGCCGATGGTGATGTTGCTGCCCTCAGTGAGGTTGGCACGGATCGGCAGCGGCTTTCCAGACAGTTCCACTTGTCCGTCTTGGCCAACTCGTGCCGGCAGCAGGTTGATGGTGGGGCTGCCGATGAATTGCGCGACCTTTATATTGGCCGGTCGGGCATAAAGCTCATCGGGTGTGCCCAGTTGCAGGATCTTGCCTGCGTCCATCATCGCCACCCGGTCCGACATGGTCATGGCCTCGACCTGATCGTGGGTGACGTAGATAAATGTGGAGCCTAGGCGCTGGTGCAGTTCGGCAAGCTCGCTGCGCATGTGCACGCGCAGTTTCGCATCAAGATTCGATAGTGGCTCGTCCATCAGGAACGCCGCCGGATGGCGCACCATGGCCCGCCCGAGCGCGACACGCTGGCGCTGGCCTCCGGAAAGCTGAGCCGGTTTGCGGCCCAACAGCGGTTCGATCTGCAATTGCGCCGCGATCGCTTTCACCTCTTCGCCGATCTGCTTCATGATCTTGCGGCGGCGCGGCGACAGCAGCTTGATCAGTGGCAGGCGCTCGTAAAGATTGAGTGCGGTCATCGTCAGCGGCAGGGCAATATTGGAAAAGACCGACATGTGCGGGTAGAGGGCGTAGCTCTGGAACACCATCGCGACGCGCCGTTCGTGCGGGCGCAGATGATCTATCGACTGATCATCGATGCTGATGCTGCCACTTGTCTGCGGCTCCAGCCCGGCGATGATACGAATGAGCGTCGATTTTCCGCATCCCGACGGCCCGACCAAGGTCAGGAACTCGCCATCCTTGATGGAAAGATTGATATCGGAAAGAACTTCGGCCGACCCAAACGACTTCCTCAGATTGTGCAGTTCAACCTTGGCCATGTTGTCTCCCGTCGTCGCATGCGGTTGGCTGCCTGCGATCAGGCTGTTTCGTGGGGCGGATAGACCTCGTGCAGCACGTCATCGATGCGAAATGGTGCGAGGCCGGGAATATCGGCGAATTCCACGGTGAACCCAGACCCCTTGAATTCATAAACAACCGCGCCAAGCCGTGCCTCGCCTGCCATGTTGGCCGGTTGCAGCGTGGCACCGACGACAAAGCCTGATGACGGACCCCAGATCAGCCGCACCTCACCCAAGCTCACGTCGCGAGCCTTGTGCAGATGGCCGCTGGCGATCAGCGAGACGTTGTGATCGTGCACAGTCTCCAGAAGCCGGGCGCGCGGGGCCGGCGGCGGAGCCCAGTAGCCGACGTCACCCTCGTCGGGACGTTCGATGAAAAGCGGTCGGTGTGTGAACCAGGCGATGCGTCGCCCATCTGCGTCGTGCATCGTTTGTTCAAGCCATTCGAATTGTTCCGCCTCGGCGGGCTCGTCGCTACCGAAAAGCATGGAATCCAAACCGATGAGACGCCAGTTCTCGACGTCATGAAACCAGTGATCGGGGCCGAAATGCCGGCGCCAGCGCTCCAGCCGTTTCGTGTTGACCGGTTGGTGGCGATGCTTTGGTTCGCCGACATCGTGATTGCCCGGTACGCACAGGACCGGCACGTCGAGGGTCCGCAGCAACGCCGAGCAATAGCGCATGTCCTCCTCGACGTCGGCGCCGTCCACCGTCACATCGCCTGTATGGATAATGAGGTCGGCGTTCTGCCGTGCGATCCAGTCGCATAAGGGGCGCCAGTTGTCATGGAAGTGGCGCTTGGTCGGGCTAAGATGCGTGTCGGATATCTGGAGAATGCGAGTCATCGGCGCCGTGCCTCAAACATGAAAACTGTTCGGTGAAAGACGTCGCAGACGCAGGAAGCCGACTGTTCCGGCCGTGCTCGATACAGGAAGCGGCACATGTTTATGCCAGTGTCCATGTCATCCTCCCAGGGTCGGGCCGTTTTTTCGTTATCTGCCCTGACGCTGCCGGCCATCCTCATTCCAGCGTGAAAATAATTTCACAACACGATAAAACTATCAAGCGAAAGTGACAGGCAAATGACATTCGGCCGAGATAAAGAAAGCACCTATTCAAAAAAGTATCAGTTTTACATGAAAATAGTATAAGTGAATATCAGAATCGGATATTTGTGCGCAACCTTTAGAGGCTTGGGATAGTTGCACTGGCGCTTTCAAGCATTTTTTTACGCTGGAGGGTTGCATGATATTCATCGTGCTGCGTCGTACTTGACGACCGCTGTCTAGTCTAAATCCGGCGGGTTTCGGTGAGTTCGCCGCCCCGATTTATGCTGCGTCAATTTCCGAACTGGTGACCCGCGTGTAACCGCGGCCTTCTGAACTGCTTCCGCGCCCTGCGATTTCAACTACCCGAAAAACACGAAAGCCGCGGAGAAACCGCGGCTTTTCGACGTGGGGAAACTGGAGCGGGTGAAGCGATTCGAACGCTCGACCCCAACCTTGGCAAGGTTGTGCTCTACCCCTGAGCTACACCCGCTCGCGCGGCCTCGCGACCGCAAGCCGCGCTTATATGGCCGAAGAGCCTGGCGATTGCAACAGGGAAATCACGCGTTTTTTCCTTGTTCGATATTCCGGCGACGCGGCTGTTCACCCATGGGTCTCACCGCCACCCTATTGCGCATCAAAGAAGCGTCGCCCGGCGGATCGGCCGGACACTGTCGGTGCTCGATACTGCAACGGCCTTGCCCGCGCACGCGTTTTGGCCGTAAACGAACGGCATCGTAGCGAAAGGTGATATTCATGCCGGCAACCGAAGACGACCTTTTCGCCTTTCTCAAAGAGCTTGGGATCGTCACCTCGACAGTTCGGCACCCAGCCTTGTTCACGGTTGCCGATTCGCAAGCCTTGCGTGGCGACATTGATGGCGGTCACACCAAGAATCTTTTTCTCAAGGACAAGAAGGACAACGTCTTTCTCGTCACGGTGGGTGAGGAAGCAAGCGTTGATCTCAAGCAGATTCATCATCGGATCGGGGCATCCGGGCGGGTGTCATTCGGCAATCCCGAACTGCTGATGGAGTTGCTCGGTGTCGTACCGGGTTCCGTTACCGTTTTCGGGCTGATCAACGATACGGCCGGACGGGTGAAGCTTGTGCTCGACGCCGCCTTGATGGAACACGAGGTCATCAACGTGCATCCTTTGACCAATGAGGCGACGACGTCGATCTCAAGGAAAGATCTGATTGAATTCATCCATGCGACCGGCCATCAGCCGACCATCTTGAAAGTCTCGGCATGATCGCCACATTGGTTGGCAGCGTGCCTGAACGAAGCGCCTCGCATTGGCAAACCGAAAGACGATACAATGAGCGATGACAATCCGTTCGCCATGGGCAACCAATATTCGGCCTCAGTTCACTATGGCGGGGCCGGCTCCGCACCAACGAACGCGGCACCGGCCAGTATGCCGGGCGATCTGATCAAGGACACCACGACGGCCGGTTTTGCCGCCGATGTGATTCAGGAATCGCGGCGGCAACCGGTCCTCGTTGATTTTTGGGCGCCCTGGTGTGGTCCCTGCCGGCAGTTGACGCCCCTGCTCGAAAAAGCAGTTCTGGCGGCTGGCGGCAAGGTCAAGTTGGTCAAGATGAACATCGACGAACATCCGTCAATCGCCGGCCAACTCGGCGTGCAGTCGATACCGGCAGTCTTCGCCTTCAAAGACGGCCAACCCGTCGATGGCTTCATGGGGGCTGTTCCGGAAAGCCAGATCACGGAGTTCATTGGCAAGCTGGGCGGCGACGATGCCGGTCAGCAGATCGCCGAAGCGCTCACCGCTGCCGCGCAAGCGAGCGAGGCGGGTGACAGCAGCACGGCAGCCAATATCTATGGCTCCATCCTGCAGCAGGCGCCCGAGACGGTGGAGGCCATTGCCGGCCTGGCTGGCGTTCTGTTCGACGGCGGCGATATGGCGCAGGCCGAGGCGGTGTTGGCGACAGTGCCGGAAGCCAGCAAGGACGCCGTGCCGGTCGCCGCGATACGGGCCCGGATGGCGCTGGCTGCTCAGGCCGCAGCGCTGGGTGATCCAGCAGAATTCGAACGACGCCTGATGCAGGATCCCAAAGATCACGATGCGCGCTTCGGTCTCGCCATGATTCAGAATTCGGCCGGTGAGCGCGGTAAGGCGGCCGACAATCTGCTCGAAATCGTCAAAGTCGATCGTGGCTGGCGAGACGATGGCGCGAGAACGCAACTGCTCCAATTCTTCGAGTCCTGGGGGGCAGGCGACGAGGCGACGCTTGCGGCACGGCGTAAACTGTCGTCGCTGCTGTTCTCATGAGGTCCGCCGCGCCGACTGCAGCCGGCGGTTTCCGGTAGGTGTGCGGAGGTAATGATGCAGGCAGGAAATGCGCATTATCGACGCGAGATGGATTTGCCGGGCAAGGTCGCTGTACTTCCGCTTGCATCTGCATTGCTTCTACCCGGCGGACGCATGCCGCTGAACATTTTCGAGCCGCGATATCTCCAGATGATCGATGAGGGGATGGCTGGTTCACGCCTCATAGGCATGGTTCAGCCTAGTCTTGACGGCGCGATGCGCGAAGACGGCGAGCCGGAACTATGCGAGATCGGTTGCATCGGACGCATCATCTCGTTGGCGGAAACCGGCGACGGCCGTTATCTGATCTCGCTGCAAGGGGTGTGTCGATTCCGCCTGATACACGAACTGCATTCAAAGGCGCCATTCAGGCAATGCCGCATCGCACCATTCCTGGCCGATCTTGAAGATGATCGCACGGGGGCGGAGATCGACCGACCGTCACTGCTGAAGACGTTTCGCGCCTATCTGCGCGCTAATGAACTGGAGGCCGATTGGGAGAGTGTCAGCCGGGCCGACAATGCCATGCTGGTCAATGCCCTTTCGATGATGGCGCCTTATGGACCAGCCGAAAAGCAGGCTTTATTGGAGGCGGCAGATTTGCGGGCGCGAGCCGAGACGCTGATCGCGATCACCGAAATGGCGCTGGCGCGCGAAGATGAGGATTTCGGCTCGAGTCTGCAATAGAAGATGTCAGTTGGCGCAGGTGACGACATGACAAACAAGCGTGGTGACAAGAAGCGCGATGTCGATCCGAAGCTTCTGGAACTTCTCGCCTGCCCGTTGACCAGGGGGCCATTAAGCTGGAAGCCCGAACGCGGAGAACTGATTTCCCGAATTGCCCGCCTGGCCTATCCGGTTCGGGATGGTATTCCGGTTATGCTGCCCTCGGAGGCACGCAGCCTGGCGGACGAGGAGGAATGACCAAAGCTCCGGCTTTCAACTCGCATGCCGATTGCACGCATGTTGCTGTCGTCATTGAAAGTTGCGCCCCTTCGGCATGACGCTTTGGGTATTATAGGCATGCTGCCGCAATTTTTCTCGGGTAGCGTGGTCAGCCACAGATGTCGGGCTTTGTCGCGCATAAGAAGAAGGCGTCGGCTCTTCCAGCAGCGCGGCCAGCCACGCGCTCAAATCCTCGATTCGGTCGGCGACGATATGGATCACGCCCGATTCGGTTTGAAGCTTGCCGGTGATGCGGATGAATTTCGCACCCATCACGATCGCGCGATGTCGATCGAAAATGCGCGGCCAAATGATGACGTTGGCAATGGCTTCCTCATCCTCCAGTGTCAGGAAGATGGCATTGCCCTTGCCGGGCCTTTGCCGCACCAGGACGAGACCGGCGACGCTGACGCGACGGCCATCGGCAATTCGCGACAAGCTTGCATTTGGTGTGATGCCAGCCCGATTGAGCCGCGTGCGCAGGAACGATACCGGATGCGCCTTCAGCGACAGGCCAAGTGCGCGATAATCGTGAACGACATGCTCGCCGGGTGGCATAATCGGGAGTTGCGTTTCGGGCTCTAGATCGCGCAGCGGTGCAGCCAGCCCCGCGAAAAGCAATGGTGCTTCGGCCGTTTTCTTGCTGTCGAGTGCTCGCACGGCCCAAAGCGCCGCGCGTCGATCGAGGCCGAGCGAACGGAAGGCGTCGGCTTCGGCCAGCTTCTCGATTTCATCGGCATCGAGGCCCGAACGCAGCCACATGTCGCGCACCGACTCATAACCTGTGCCACGGCAGGCGACAAAGGCTTCCATCTTCTCCTTGGCCAAACCCTTGATCTGGCGAAAGCCGAGCCGTACGGCATGGCGGGTGAGAATGACGCCGCGCATTTCGGCATGGCGCTCGAGGATGCGGTTCGGGTCGAACGGAGCGTCTTCGAGTTGGCAATCCCAACCCGAATGATTGACATCGATGGCGCGGATTTCGACGCCGTGGTCCTGGGCATCGCGGACAAGCTGCGCCGGGGCGTAGAAGCCCATCGGCTGGGAGTTGAGGATCGCTGCGCAGAAGACGTCGGGATAGAAGGTCTTGAACCAGCAGGAGGCGTAGACGAGAATAGCGAAGGAAGCTGCGTGGCTTTCAGGAAAGCCATAATCGCCGAAGTCTTTTATCTGGTTGAAGCAGCGCTCGGCGAAGTCCTGTGAATAGCCATTGCCGGTCATGCCCTTTATCATCTGGTCTTCATAGAGCTTGATCGTGCCATTACGCCTGAAGGTAGCCATGGCGCGACGCAATTTGTCCGCCTCGCCCGGTTTGAAGCCGGCAGCGACTATCGCGATCTTCATCGCCTGTTCCTGGAACAGCGGCACGCCATAAGTCTTGCCAAGAATTTCCCGCAATTCCTCCTTGGGATAATCGACTTTTTCCTTGCCCATGCGCCGGCGCAGATAGGGATGCACCATGTCGCCCTGGATCGGGCCGGGGCGCACGATCGCCACCTCGATGACGAGATCGTAGAATTTCTGCGGCTTCAGACGCGGCAGCATGGACATCTGCGCGCGCGACTCGATCTGGAACACGCCGAGTGTGTCTGCCCGGCAGATCATGGCATAGACGTGGCCGTCTTCCTTGGGCATTGTGGCGATATCGACGATGGGGCGGCCATCGTCCTTCCGCACGGGCCGATAATGGGTGGTGAGGAGGTCGAAAGCCCGTCTCAGGCATGAGAGCATGCCGAGTGCCAGCACATCGACCTTGAGCAGGCCGACCGCATCGAGGTCGTCCTTGTCCCATTCGACCATCTTGCGCTCGTCCATCGCCGTTTTCATGATCGGCACGATCTCGTCCAGCCGATCCTTGGTGATGACGAAACCGCCGACATGCTGGGTAAGGTGGCGTGGAAAGCCCATGATTTCGTTGGCGCGGGCGATGACATGCCGGGCGGCTGGGTCCGATTTGTCGAGCCCGGCGGCCTTTGCTTCCTTCTTGCCCAACCGGCCCGACGAGCGGCCCCAGATCGAGTCCGAAAGCGCGCTGCGCACATCGTCCGAAAGACCCATCGCCTTGGCCACTTCGCGGAGCGCGGAACGGCCACGATAAGTGATCACGGCGGCAGCCAGCGCGGTGTGCTTTGCCTGGTACTTTTCATAGATATAAGCCATGACCTCGTTGCGACGCTCATGCTCGAAATCGACGTCGATGTCGGGCGGTTCGTTGCGCTCCTCGGAAATGAAGCGTTCGAACAGCGCATCGATCTGATCCGGGCCGACGGAGGTGATGCCTACGCAGTAGCAGACGACCGAGTTGGCGGCAGATCCCCGGCCTTGGCACAATATGCCTTTGCTGCGAGCGAAGCGGACAATGTCATGGACGGTAAGAAAGTAGCGGGCATAACGCATCTTTTCGATCAAGGCCAATTCCTCGCCGATGCGGTTCAGGACTATGTCCGGAACGCCACCGGGATAGCGATCCACGGCGCCTTCGCGAGCGAGACGTTCCAGTTCCTGCTGCGGCGTTGCGCCATCGCGGGTCGGTTCGTCGGGATAATTGTGACTGAGTTCGCCGAGCGAGAAGGAGAGCGATTCGGCGAAGCGCAGCGTCTCGACCAGCGCCTGCGGACAGGCTCGGAAAAGCCGGGCCATCTCGGCGGGATGCTTCATGTGACGCTCGGCATTGGCTTCCAATTCATGGCCTGCCTCAGCGACGGGTACATTGAGCCGGATCGCGGTGAGCACGTCCTGGAGCGGTCGCCGCTCCGCGCTGTGATAAAGCGCGTCGCTGGTGGCCATCAGCGGCAGGCTGGCGGCTTCAGCCATCGCCGCCGCCTGCTCGATCCTGAATCGGTCATTGCCGTGATAATCGGGTGCGACCGCCAGCCACAGATTGCAGCCGAAACGATCTTTAAGGCGGCTGATAAGAGGCAGTTCCTGCCGCTTCAGAGCCGGAAACATGGCGAGCGCCATGTGGTCGCCCCAGTCGAACAGGTCGTCGCGCTCAAGGAGCGTCGCGCCCTTTTCGGTCTCCTCGCGCAAATTGGCTTCGGTGAGCATGCGGCATAGATGACCCCAGCCCTCGCGATCCTGCGGATAGGCAAGAATGTCCGGTGTGCCATCGCCGAATACCAATCGGCAGCCGGGATAATAAGGAAGATAGCACGGTCCGACGGATTTTTCCGGCTCTGCTTTGTTCTCGATGTGAATGAATTTCGACTGACCCCAGGCGCGCACCACGCCGGCAACCGTATTGCGGTCGGCAAGGCCGATGCCGGCATGACCGAAAAGCGCAGCGCTCACGACCAATTCTTCCGGCCGTGAGGCCCCGCGCAGGAAGGAGAAATTCGACTGAACGCCGAATTCCACATAGGCCGGTTCGGCGACCAGCGCGGGCGAGATAACGGGCGCGTTCATGCGAAAATTCCTTGCATGAACCAGCGCGGCGCCGGCTTGCCTGTCTCATAGAGGCCTTGGCGGTAGAGCCAGTAACGTCGTCCATCCGCATCCTCGACGCGATAATAGTCGCGTGTCGGTTCGTCTTTGATGCTGCGCCACCACTCCGGCGCGATGCGCTCCGGCCCCTCCGAGCGCGCCACCCGATAAAAGGTGCGGCGCCAGCGAAAATTGAGCGGTGGGCCGTCCGGTATCTCGGTTGCCGGCACATGGACCGGCTCCGGCGGCCTTAATAGCCGGATTGGTCGTTCCCTTTGTGATCGATATTCCGCGTTATCTGCCTGCGCTTTGTTCGGCTCGTACCCGATATCGAAAGGAAAGTGAGTGATGGCACGTTCCGGAACATGGCTTTTAACAGCAATGGGTTTCAGTATCGCGTCATGACCGAGGCGGGCGCGGAGTCTGTCTATGAAAAGGCAAAGATCAGGCTCATTCTGCTCTGATTTCTCAGCAAGATCAGTCTGTTCGACTTCGAAGGGCTCGCTCGACGGAACGCTGAGACGCGCGAGATCGAAACCGTAACCGGCGTCGAAATCCTGCGTGAGCGCGGCAAGCCGCTCATGAAACAGTTTTTGGATCATCAACGGTTCGCGCAGCGGGTGCGAGGTGCCAACACAGATGCGGCTGACGGCGCCGTCGACCCGAAACAGAGTAAGAGCGAGCGCCCTCGCGCCCTCGCCGCGACGCTCGAGATCAGCCTTCAACGTGATTGAGAGCGCGGCCACAAGCCGTTCGATATCATCTAGCTGCGTGACTGGTTCGGCAAGATGCCTGTCGACCGAAAGAGGCGCGACCGGCAGGCGTGGCGAAACCGCTTCATCAAGATGCCCGAGTGTCTGATCGAGACGCCACAGCAGGGCCGCGCCAAAACGGCGTGCCAATGGCGCGCGTGGCGTGGCCATGATCGCACCTGTCGTGCGCAGACCGACACTTTCGAGACGGTTTCGTATAGCCGCCCCGATCCGCAGCGCGGCCAGCGGCAGCGGCGCAAGGAAGGCAGCTTCCTCTCCCGGATCGATTATGGCGCGGCCGGTGATGTGCGCCGCTGCCCAGGCTGCTCCGACGGTCGAGGCGATGCCGATGCGGGCATCGAATCCCTGATGCAAGAAGCGGGTCGTCATGTCGTCGATCAGCCGCTTTTCACCGCTGAACAGATGCGTACAGCCGGTGATGTCGAGGAACAGGCCGATGGAATCGTCGTTGTCGTCGTCGAGCGCGACCAGCGGCGTGTAACGGTCGCACCAGTCGGCAAGGCTTTCGAGAAGCCTGCGGTCGGCTTTCCCGTCGGCTTCGACAATATCGATAAAGGGATGCATGGCGCGGGCATCGGCGACGCCCATGCCGCGCCTCAGCCCCAGCGCCTCAGCCTGTTCGTCGAGAGCCGCGATGCGCTGGGCGTTGTCCTCGCGCCGGCTGACGACCAGAGGTGAATGGCTGGTCGGGCGGGAACGCCAGGACCGTCCCAGACGCTGGCGCAGGATGCGTTCCGTCGCCAGGTAAGGGAACCACAGAGAGAGGAATCTTTGCCCGGATTTCCGGGGTTTCGCGGTCTGTGAAGGCGCATTCATCGGCGTTCCACTCCAATATGAATCGGCCGGGCCGGGCGGCCGGGCTCTTGTCGATGGCGACGGTAAAGGCGGGGCGACCGATCGAGCTCTTCAGCGGTCCGGCAAGCGTGTGTCGAAGCGCGGAGGGCGCCGGCGCGACGCTCATGCGAAGGGGTGCCGCCGTCGGCTCGACCGGCCCGGCATGGCGTAGCAGAAACACCGGCCGCCCGGCTTCGCGCGCGCGCATATGCAGACGGCGCGTGGCCAGCAGGGCGGATGGCAGCGCGCCCCTTATCTCGAGGATGACGGCCGAGAATCCGGCAAGCCGGATAGCCTCCTCGGCTACCCACAATGCATTGTTGAGTTTCGATGTTGCACAAAAGAGCAGCGATTGCGGCGCGATGCCGAAAAAAGTCTCGATGCCGGCCGCATAAGGGAAGCCAGCCTCATGCAGGGCCTCATGCGTTCCTATCCAGAGCACCGGCCCGACTTTATCTGAAGCGGCTTTCAGCAGACGGCTTGCCAGCGACAGGGTAAAGCCCGCTATCGCGCCGCAATTGCGGGTTTCGGCGCCATGGATTTCGGTCAGCGCCGCCAGCGGCAGGCCGCCGCCGAGCGCCCGGTCCAGCCCGGTGGCCCCTGTCGGCAGCAGGATATCCGCGGGCCTGCCATCACGGCGGATGAGCGTTTGTAATGTTGGCTGTATTGTTGCATTCGTTGTTGCATCGCCGGTCGGGTTTTCCGCCGGACATGCATCATCCGCCGCCGGCGTCTCCAGGCGCTCGGCCAGCCTTCCCTCGATTTTCGCGATCTTGTGGCGCAGGGCAAAAACAGTTTCCCGCGCCGCGGCGTTCCTCGCCATGACGGTACAGCTTCCGGCTCTTTGTTCCTGTTATGTTCTTAGAGATTCCAGAGCCCGATGCCAGAGTCAAGCGCATTTGCAAAGAATTTATTCCTCTTGCGCTTCCATGGCGGTCAGAGCGCCGGCCGCTTCATTTGCCGATCGACACGCGAAAGCCTATATGGCGCGCAACGAAGGAAGACGAATGGCCCGCATCTACCAGACCCGCACCTGGCACGCAGAGCTTTCCCCCTCGATGGAGGAAATGGAATTCCTGGCGCTGGAAGCCTATGCGCATCTGCCGGAGGAGTTCCGCAAGCTGACGGGCGAGATCGTCATCCAGATTGCCGAATTCCCCACCGAAGAGATCATGGACGATCTTTCGCTGGAAACGCCATTCGACCTGCTGGGCCTGTTCGAGGGGCGCGGCATCGCCGAGCGCTGGAACCCGCAGACCGGCGAAGGGCCGAACCGCATCACGCTCTACCGTCGCGCCATACTCGACTACTGGGCGGAGAACGAGGAGACGATGGGCGACATCGTCACCCATGTGCTGATTCATGAGATCGGCCACCATTTCGGCCTGTCGGACGACGATATGGAGCGCATCGAGGAAGCGGCCGAATAGCCCGCCGCAGCTCTCACCAGTCGCTCAGCCTGGTGTCGGGGCCATAGTCCTGCCCTTCGATATCCTTCACCACCGCCTGGCCGCAACGCATGGTCTTGCCGTCCTCGTCATAGGCGTAGGTAGGCGAGCCGTAGAGATGCCAGCCCTTATTAAGCGCCGCCGTTACCTTGTGGCAGAAGGTGGCGTCATCGACGGCGGTGAGAAAGCGATAAAGGCGCATGGCGGACCGGCTCATATGCGGATGAACGTCAGGCGATCAAGGTAAACCGACACGCCTTTGCGGGCAAGATGAGGACGCGTTACGCCTCGACCTTTCCGGCCTCCCCATAATCGGGCAGTTCGATGTCGTCGCGCAGGTCGCGGCCGATAATGGCGTCGGCCAGCAGCGGGATCGCCATCAGCCGCGTGGTCAGGTCGCGCACGAAGATGCCGAAGCGCGTTTCGGGCGCAAAGGAGGCGGCAAGGCTCTTCGCGGTTTCCTGCTTGCGCTGGATGAAGCCGGCGAGCCGCTCATGATAGCGCGCGAAGGCGGCATTATGGTTGCCGTCGGCTGCGGCCAGTTCACCGGCCAGGATATAGGCTTCGGCCATCGCCAGCCCGGTGCCTTCGCCGGCCAGCAGCGACACGCAGGCCGCCGCATCGCCAAGCAGGGCGGTTCGGCCGTGCGTCCAGCGTCCCATGCGGATTTGGCTGACGCGGTCGAAATAGATGCCCTGCACGTCCTCCATGGCATCGAGAATGCGCGGCGTCTCCCAGCCCATATCGCCGAAGACCTCGCGCAGCACAGCCTTGCGTTCGGCATCGTCGGCGGGCATCTGCTTCTGGCCTTCATCGGCGTGGAAGACGAACAGGAACAGCGTCTTGTCGCCGCGCATGGAAAAGCGCGAAATCTGCCGGCCGGGTTCCGTATGGCTGATGTAGACAAGTTCGTCGCGGGGCCGGTAGCCGTCCACCTGGAAGGCGGCGACGTGATAGCCGAGATAGGTCTCGAACCTGTCTTCCGGTCCGAAAACGAGGCTGCGCACGCGCGAATGCAGTCCGTCGGCTCCGATCAGAAGGTCGAAATCGCGTGGCTCCCCCTTGTCGAATGAAAGGCGCACGCTGTCGGCGCTCTCCTCGATGCCGGCGACGGAGTCGCCGAACACCGTCTCGACCTTGTCCTTGACCGTGCCGTAAATGGCGGCGGCAAGGCCGCTGCGTTCCAGGCTGACGAGCCTGTCGCCGGCGAAATGATCGATAACGGAGGTGGAAAAGCCGCCCGTGCGGTGGCCCTCGGCGTTGACCAGCCGCCATTCGCCGACCTTGTAGCCGATCTCTTTCAGGTGCGGGACAAGACCCATCCTGTCGGCCACGTCATAGCCGACGCCCCAGAAATCGATGACATAGCCGCCGCTTCGCAGCTTCGGCGCCGTTTCGAACAGAACCGGTTCGTGGCCGTAATGGTGTAGCCAATAGGCCAGTGTCGTGCCGGCGATGCCGGCGCCGTTGATGGCGATTTTCATGGCTTAATTCTCCTGTGGAGCGATGCGATCGACAAAACCGCGCCAGGCGGCGTCCTGCTCGGCGGCGCGCTCGGGAAAGAGGTGGCGATGGACCGCCAGTCCGTCGCCGGCAATCAGGATGAGTGAGGCCAGCGCGGCGGTTTCGGCTGGCGTGAAGCGGCCGGGCGCCAGCGCGGCAATGGCGGCGGCAAAGCCCTGTTCGCCAAGCGCCACGGTTTCGGCCATGCGCCGGCGCAGCCGCTCATCGGTCTGCGCGCGGCTGACAAAGGCGAAATAGGCGCCGGTCAGGCGAGGCTGCGCGTCCATCAATGTCACGGTCTCAACGCCGAGCCCTTCCAGCCATGCGCGCAGGGTCATTTCCGGTTTCGGCGCGAAGGCCTCCATGCCGAGCAGGAATTGCTCGAAGGCGGCCAGCACGACATCGTCGAGCGTGCTGAAATGATGAAAGACATTGGCCTTGCTGACGCCGGCCTCGGTTGCCAGCGCGGCGGCCGTCAGGCCGGAGGCACCCTTTGCGGCCATCAGGCGGATGGCGGCATCGATGATGTTCTGGCGCTTGCCGGCGGGAGGCATGACGATCCCTCTTGCGTTGATCGGCTTATTATACTGACTGATCGATCGGTCAGCAACAGAAATTTGTTGCGATGGCTTTGCGGCACTGGTTGTGTCTGTTGCCGGCTGTGCCCGTCTCTGGTCTTCTCGCCTGTCGAAGCTGGCCCTTGCCGGCTGTTGCCGGTGGGTGGCTCAAGCTGCCGTCTGAAAGAATCGCTGCGGGAACCGACCATGACGCATTACGACATCGTGATTATCGGCGGGGCCATCGTCGGCTCGTCCACCGCCTATTATCTGCGCAAGGAAGGGTTTTCCGGTTCCATCGCGCTGGTCGAGCGCGACTCGCAATTCACCCATTCGGCCACCACCCTGTCGGCGGCTTCGATCCGCCAGCAATTTTCCATTGCTGAAAACATCAGGCTGTCGCAGTTCACGCTCGGCCTGTTCCGGCGGTTGAAGGAGGAATTCGGGGACGATGCCGATATCGGCTTTCGTGAGGGCGGCTACCTGATCCTGGCGAGCGAGGACGGGCTGCCGGTGCTTCAGGCCAATCACAAGGTGCAGGTGGCGGAAGGCGCCGACATCGTGCTGGAGGATGCGGCGGCATTGGAAAAGCGGTTTTCGTGGCTTTCAGGCGAAGGCATCGCCGCCGGCGCCTATGGAGTGAGCGGCGAAGGCTGGTTCGACGCGCATGCCTATCTGCATCTTTTCCGCAAGGCGCTGCGCACCATGGACGTGGACCTCGTCACGGCTGCCGCGACCGGCATCGAGCGGCAGGGTGCGCGCGTGACCGCCGTGACACTGGACAATGGCGAAAGGCTGGAAACGGGCCTGGTCGTCAACGCCGCCGGGCCGAATGGCGGCAAGGTGGCGGCGCTGGCCGGGCTCGACCTGCCGGTGGAGCCGCGCAAACGCAATGTCTTCGTGTTCGAGGCGCGCGAGCGCTATGCGGACATGCCGCTGCTGGTCGACCCCAGCGGCATTTATGTGCGGCCCGAAGGCTCGGTCTATATCACCGGCGGTGCCGAGGTCGAGGAGGGCGAGCAGGCTGCCGATCCCGCCGATTTCGACCCGGACTGGGGGCTGTTCGAAAACGAGATATGGCCAGTTCTGGCCACGCGCATCCCGGCTTTCGAGGCGATCAAGATGACGCGTGCCTGGGTCGGCCATTACGATTACAACGCGCTCGACCAGAACGCGGTGATCGGCCCGCACCCGGAAGTGTCGAATTTCATCTTCGCCAACGGGTTTTCCGGCCATGGGTTGCAGCAGGCGCCGGCGGTCGGCCGGGCGCTGGCCGAACTGGTCGTTCATGGCGGCTATCGCAGCATCGACTGTTCGGCCTTTTCCTATCAGCGCATTGCCGAGGGCAGGCCGTTCAGGGAATTGAACGTCATTTGAAGGCCTCTGATCCGGGTTGAGGCAGCCTTTGATTTCAGCGGCCGCTTTGTGTAAAGCGGGATAAAGCATTCTCCAACCGGAATGGGCAAAGCCATGGACAAGTTCACCAAGCTCACCGGCGTCGCGGCTCCGCTGCCGATCGTCAATGTCGATACCGACATGATCATCCCCAAGGATTATCTCAAGACGATCAAGCGCACAGGCCTCGGCAAGGGGCTTTTCGCCGAGATGCGCTACAACGAGGACGGCTCGGAAAATCCCGATTTCGTGCTCAACAAGCCGGCCTACCGGCAGGCGCAGATCCTGGTGGCCGGCGACAATTTCGGCTGCGGTTCGAGCCGCGAGCATGCGCCGTGGGCGTTGCTCGATTTCGGCATACGCTGCGTGATCTCGACGTCCTTCGCCGACATTTTCTACAACAACTGCTTCAAGAACGGCATCTTGCCGATCACCGTCAGCCACGAAGATCTCGACAAGCTGATGGACGATGCCGAGCGCGGCGCCAATGCGACGATCTCGGTCGACCTGGAAGCGAAGGAAATCCGCGGGCCGGATGGCGGCGTCATCAATTTCGACCTCGACGATTTCAAGCGCCACTGCCTGTTGAACGGCCTCGACGATATCGGGCTGACCATGGAAAAGGCCGGCGCCATTGCCAGCTTCGAGAAGCAGAACGCCGAGAGCCGCCCCTGGGCCTGATTCTGGGGCCTGATATTCCGGGCCTGAACCAGAGATTGGCGTCTGCCAGCCGTCAGCAAACAGCGAGGGAAATCGCCATGCGCGTTCCGTCTGCCGCCATATCCGGAGCCGCCGTTTTCGGCCTCTCGCTGCTGGCCGGATTGGCCTGCGCCCATGCCGACGATGCGGACGGCGGCAAGCAGAAGCCTATCCCCTTCGCCGGTGGCGAGTTCACCATCACGCAAAAGGAAGATTATGGCGAGAAGACGCTGGCCTATGACGGCAAGGCGCTCGCCTCCGATTATTTCGTCAACTACACCGGCACCGTGAAGGTGGAAGGAATCGACGTTGCGATGTTCGATGTCGGCAGCGGCGGCAATGCCTGCGGTCCGGCAGTGGTCATGGCATGGAAGCCGGAAGGCAGCGGCATTGAAAGCGTCAGCGTCGGCGAGGACGAATGCGGCGCGCCGCCCGTCGCCATCAACCAGGATGCTATCTATTTCGTGCCATGGCTGATGCCCGGCGGCACCGCGCCGGTGAGGAAATGGTCGCCGATCCACGGGATGACGCTGGCCGGCAACCTCACCTATATGCCCGATCCCGGCACCGGCTGGAAGGACATCAAGCAAAGCTACGAGTACATTCTCGATGCCTTCCATAACGAAGCCGTCTACAAGGCGGCGACGCAGATGCTGGGTGATCGGCTGACCGAAATGACGACCAGCCTTCTGGTCGGCAGCGGTACGGAGAAGACGGCGTCGGGTGTGGTCTATGGCAGCGGTTGCGTGCCGCACAATTGCGGCGGCAATGACGGCTTCATGGCGATCGATGCCAAGGGCGAAAAGCTCTATTTCGCGCGCCAGGGCGATAACGGCAAAGCCGATGCCTGGCCGGCGCTCGACACATGGCCGGCCGATCTTTCCAAGGCGGTGAACAAGGCATTCGCGCCGCCGCAATAGGTTTTCGTCTCCGCCCGCGCTACTCCAATTTCGCCGAGGTCCGCATGCGCAAGCTGATTTCGACCGGTTCGCCATTCGAAAAGACGGCGGGCTATTCGCGCGCGGTCGTGCAGGGCGACTGGTGTTTCGTTTCCGGCACCACAGGCTATGACTACGCCGCTATGACGATGCCGGACAGTGTCACGGATCAGACGCGCAATGCGCTGGCGACCATCGCCGGCGCACTGGAGCAGGGCGGGTTTTCCATGGCCGATGTGGTGCGCGCGCATTACTACGTCACCGACCGCTCCCATGTGGACATCGTCTTTCCGATCCTCGGCGAGACTTTTGGGGAGATCAGGCCGGCGGCGACGATGATCGTGTGCCAACTCAACAAGCCGGAGATGAAGATCGAGATCGAGGTCACGGCGCTCAGGCGGGGAAGCCAACCGACATGACGGTCCGGCGCATCGTCGCCAATATCGAAACACGGGACATTGCCGCGGCAAGACGCTTTTATGGCGACGTGCTCGGCCTCGATGTCCTGATGGACCATGGCTGGATCGTCACCTACGGTTCGCAAGAGAAAATGACCGTGCAGGTAAGCGTCATGGCGGAAGGCGGCTCCGGCACGCCGGTGCCCGATCTGTCCATCGAGGTCGACGATGTCGACGCTACCCTCGTCGGCATGAAGGAAGCCGGCTTCGCCATCGAATACGGCCCGGCCGACGAGCCATGGGGCGTGCGGCGCTTTTATGTGCGCGATCCGTTCGGCCGGCTGGTCAATATTCTCCGGCATGCGTGACGCGAGCGGGCTTGCCTACGCTGCGTCAGGCGTTTAGCAAGGCCGCGTTCATTAATTCCTCGGGAAACACGCTCATGGCGACGAAAAATCTCTTCCTCCTGCCTGGTGACGGCATTGGTCCTGAAGCGATGGGCGAGGTGAAGAAGCTGATCGCGGCGATGAACGATCAAATGAGCGCCGGCTTCGTCACCGATGAGGGGCTGGTCGGCGGTTCGGCCTATGACGCGCACGGCCAGGCGATCTCCGACGCCGACATGGAAAAGGCGCTTGCGGCGGATGCCGTGCTGTTCGGCGCGGTCGGCGGGCCGAAATGGGACGGCGTGCCCTATGAGGTGCGCCCGGAAGCCGGGCTATTGCGCCTGCGCAAGGATCTGGAGCTGTTCGCCAATCTGCGCCCCGCCATCTGCTATCCCGCGTTGGCCGCATCCTCCTCGCTCAAGCAAGAAGTGGTCGAGGGGCTGGACATATTGATCGTGCGCGAACTGACCGGTGGCGTCTATTTCGGCGAACCGAAGCAGATCATCGACCTCGGCAACGGCCAGAAGCGCGGCATCGACACGCAGGTTTACGACACGTTCGAGATCGAGCGCATTTCCGGCGTGGCCTTTGAGTTGGCGCGCACACGGGCCAACAAGGTCTGCTCGATGGAAAAGAACAATGTGATGAAGTCCGGCGTTCTGTGGAAGGAAGTCGTGGCGCAAACCCACAAGGCCAGCTATGCCGACGTGGAACTGACCCACATGCTGGCCGATGCCGGCGGCATGCAACTGGTGCGCTGGCCCAAGCAGTTCGACGTCATCGTCACCGACAATCTGTTCGGCGACATGCTATCCGACGTTGCAGCCATGCTGACCGGTTCGCTCGGCATGCTGCCCTCGGCATCGCTCGGCGCGCCGGACGCCCGCACGGGCAAGCGCAAGGCGCTCTACGAACCGGTGCATGGCTCGGCGCCCGACATTGCCGGCAAGGGCATCGCCAATCCGATCGCCATGATCGCGTCGTTTGCCATGTGCCTGCGCTATTCGTTCAACATGGTGGCCGAGGCCGACCGGCTGGAGAAAGCGATCGCCGCCGTTCTGGACGAGGGCTATCGCACCGGCGACATCATGTCGGAAGGCAAGACTGAAATCGGCACCGCCGCCATGGGCGACGCCATCATCGCGAAGTTCCTGGCCTAGCTCTTTCACCTTGCCGGCAAGGGGTTTCGGAGTGCAATAGCTCCGGAATCCGAGTGACAGGGCAACGACGAGCGACCAGTTATGGCCATGCCCATGAGCAGCCAGCCTTCTCATTCCGCCATGCTGGGCATCGCCCTGATGGCGGCGGCGATGCTGCTCGTGCCCACGGTGGACGGGATCGCCAAGACGCTGAGCGCGACACATTCGCCGCTCTACATTTCCTGGGCGCGCTACGCCTTTTCCTGCATCTTCGTGCTGCCATGGGCGATTGCGCGCCGTGGCCGGCATTTCCTGCCGCGCGAGCATCTCGGCGCGCATGCCTTGCGCACCTTCTTTGCGGCGGCCTCGATGTGCTTCTTCTTCGCCGCCATATCCTTTTCGCCCTTGGCTGACGTGACCAGCGCCTATTTCGTCGGCCCGATCCTGGCGGCCATCCTGTCGGTGGCGTTTCTGGGCGAGGCGCTGACCTTTCGAAAACTGGCGGCGCTGGTGTTGGGCTTCATCGGTGCGATCATCGTGGTCAATCCTGCCGGCGGGCTGAACGCCGGTCTGTTGCTCGGCGTTGCGGCCGGCGTTTTCTTCGCGCTCTATCTCATCACCACGCGCAAGGCATCGCTGGCCAGCGATCCGGTCAGCACGCTGGCTTTCCAGTGCCTGTTCGGGGCCGCGATGCTGTCGCCCTTGGCCGTCTGGAACTGGTCCGTTCCGGTGGGGCAGGAATTGCTGTTCATGCTGCTGATGGGCGCGATTTCGGCGGCGTGCCATTTCATGACCATCAGCGCCTTTCGCCACGCGGAAGCCTCGATGCTGGCGCCGCTCTCCTATCTGGAACTGCTCGGCTCGGTGATTGTCGGCTATCTGGTTTTCAATGACCTGCCCGGCGCCAGGATCGGTATCGGCGCGGCCCTGATCGTCGCCGGCGGCCTGATCCTCGTCCAGCGCCGCAAGGGAGCCGGAAGAAAAACCCAACCCGTATGAAATCCCTATTCGGGCATCTTCTTTTTCCGGGCCTTTGGCACGCGTGACTTGTCCGATTTCGGCGTGCCCGGCTTTGCCGCCCAGGGCTTCTGCTCGGTAGTGGAAGCGCGTTTCGGGCCTGCTCCGTCCTGGTTGGGCTTGGCGAAGTTTCCCTTGCCGCGATGCGGCTTCTTGCCGTGTTTCGGCGGATTGTAGCCGGCCCGCGAAAGATCGGGCTGGCCGTCGAGCCGCTTGACGAGAATATTGCCCTGAACCTTGTGGTCCGGCCCGATCGCCGCGAAAAACCGGTCGGCGCTGGCGGCGGCGATCTGCACGAAGCTTTCTTCCGGCTGCATCCTGATCGCGCCGATCTCGCGCTTGGTGATGCCGCCGGTGCGGCACAGCATCGGGATCAGCCAGCGTGGCTCGGCGTTCTGCCGGCGCCCGACCGATAGCGAGAACCAGACGCTGTCGCTAAAATCGTCGCGTCGGCGGGGCTTTTCGTCCCGCAATGCGCCTCTTTCGCCCCGCTCCGGCGAAGGCTTGAACGGCACGGGTTCCGCCAGATCCTCCGGTGCCGAGCGGCCGGCGCGGCTCAGCCGCAGGAAAGCTGCCGCGATCTGCTCAGCATCGTGCGTTTCCAGCAAAGTGTCGACGAATGCGCGCTCCTCCTCCCGGATCGGCTGGGCAAAGGCAGGATCGGCGAGCATGCGCTCATTGTCGCGCTGCATGACTTCGTCGGCCGATGGCGGACTTGCCCATGCGGGCGTGATGCCGGCGCTGTGCAACAGCCGTTCGGTGCGCCGGCGCGCGGAATAGGGAATGATCAGCGCGCTGACGCCCTTGCGCCCGGCGCGGCCGGTGCGCCCGCTGCGGTGCAGCAGCGTTTCCGGATTGGTCGGCAGGTCGGCATGGATAACCAATTCGAGATTGGGCAGGTCGATGCCGCGCGCCGCCACGTCCGTGGCGATGCAGACGCGGGCGCGCCCGTCGCGCATCGCCTGCAAGGCATGGCTGCGCTCGTTCTGGCTGAGTTCGCCCGACAGCGCGACCACGGAAAAGTTGCGATTGTTGAAGCGGGCGGTGAGGTGGTTGACGGCGGCGCGCGTGTTGCAGAACACCAGCGCGTTCCTGGCTTCGTAGTAGCGCAGCACGTTGATGATGGCGTTTTCGCGGTCGGCCGGCGCGACGGAAAGCGCCCGGTATTCGATGTCGTGATGCTGCTTGTCCTCGCCGGCGGTGGTGATGCGCACCGCGTCGCGCTGGTAGCCCTTGGCCAGCGTGGCGATGGCGCGCGGCACGGTGGCCGAAAACATCAGCGTGCGGCGCTCCGCCGGCGCGGCGTCGAGAATGAATTCCAGATCCTCGCGAAAGCCGAGGTCGAGCATCTCGTCGGCCTCGTCCAGCACGACCGCCCGCAGGCCCGACATGTCGAGCGCATGGCGGGTGATGTGATCGCGCAGGCGGCCCGGCGTGCCGACGACGATATGTGCGCCGCGCTCCAGCGCCCGCCGCTCGGTGCGCATGTCCATGCCGCCGACACAGGTTGCGATGGCCGCGCCGGTAAATTCGTAGAGCCATTCCAGTTCACGCGCCACTTGCAAGGCGAGTTCGCGTGTCGGCGCAACAGCCAGCGCCAACGGCGCGCCCATATGCGAAAAGCGTTCCTCGCCGCCGAGCAGGGTCGGCGCCAGCGCCAGGCCGAAAGCCACCGTCTTTCCCGAGCCGGTTTGAGCCGACACCAGCGCGTCGGCCTGGCCTATCCCGGAATTCAGAACCGCTTTCTGGACGGCTGTCAGTTCCACGTATCCGTGCTTTTCCAGCGCCTGCGCGAGCGCTGGAACGATACCGTCATATTCTGTCATTTTCGTCTTTCGGAATTCTGCTTTCGCCTGCCGGCCACGGGTCATCCATCGCCACGCAATGCCGGGCCGGACGGGCCGCAGGCCAAACGATCTTTGCCGTTCCTACTTCGCGCCGCCGCCAATGTACAGGGCGCGCCCGATTGACTCTTTCTACAAAGCGCGTAAAAGCCGGCCCGAACAGGTTGCCCTTCCCATGCGCGCCCTCTTGATGGCATTTCTGGCGTACAACGCTCCCGGCATGATGTCGGGGCAGGGTTGCGTGCATTCCCGTTCCACCAAAACCACGGCCAAAAAAACGACCACTACGGTCTGACGTCCCTTGGCCTGCTCACCCTCTCCCGGGTCTGGCCGGGGAGCGGAGCCCGCGGGCCGGCGGGCGTTCCAGCAAATGAGCGGAGAGGGCAGGAGTGATCTGAGATGGTATTCAAGGTAGCAGTTGTCGGCGCCACGGGAAATGTGGGCCGCGAAATGCTCAATATTCTGGACGAGCGCGGTTTTCCGGTCAGCGAAATCGTGGCGCTCGCCTCGCGCCGCAGCCAGGGCACGGAAGTGTCGTTCGGCGACAAGACGCTCAAGGTCAAGGCGCTCGACACCTATGATTTCTCCGACACCGACATCGCCATCATGTCGGCTGGCGGCAACGTCTCGAAGGAATGGTCGCCGAAGATCGGCAAGCAGGGCTGCGTCGTCATCGACAATTCCTCAGCCTTCCGCACCGATCCGGACGTGCCGCTGATCGTGCCGGAGGTGAATCCGGACGCCGTCGAGGGGTTCACGAAGAAGAACATCATCGCCAACCCCAACTGCTCCACCGCCCAACTCCTGGTGGCGCTGAAGCCGCTGCATGATGCGGCCACCATCAAGCGCATCGTCGTTTCCACCTATCAGTCGGTGTCTGGCGCCGGCAAGGAAGGCATGGACGAGCTGTTCACGCAGACACGCGCCGTGTTCGTCGCCGATCCGGTCGAAGCCAAGAAGTTCACCAAGCGCATCGCCTTCAACGTCATCCCGCATATCGACGTCTTCATGGAAGATGGTTCGACCAAGGAAGAGTGGAAGATGGTGGCCGAGACCAAGAAGATGCTCGACCCCAAGATCAAGCTCACCGCCACCTGCGTGCGCGTGCCGGTGTTCATCGGCCATTCCGAGGCCGTCAACATCGAGTTCGAAAAGCCGATCACCGCCGACGAGGCGCGTGAGATATTGCGCGAAGCGCCCGGCTGCCTAGTCATCGACAAGCATGAGGATGGCGGCTACATCACGCCGATCGAAAGCGCCGGCGAAGACGCCACTTATATTTCGCGCATCCGCGAGGACCAGACGATCGACAACGGCCTCAATCTGTGGATCGTTTCGGACAATCTGCGCAAGGGCGCTGCGCTCAATGCGGTGCAGATCGCCGAGTTGCTGATCGCGCGCGGCCTGATCCAGCCCAAGAAGCAGGCGGCTTGATCTGTCCTCACGCTGTCGCCGCTTCGCGGCTCGCTCCGGACGGGGCGCGACGCGCGGTCGCGGTTGCGGCCTTTGGCGGTTTTCAGCTCACGGCCGAGCGCGCGCTCTGCTCGCTGATCTCCGCGCGGGCGCCGGATAAGCGGCGGTCCGCGCTTGCGGGCTTTGCCTTCGGCCGTTCTGTCGATGGCCGATAGCAAGTCTGCCGAAATCCGCTTTCGTGCGGCCGGGGCAGCCGATGCCGAGGCAATCGCGGGGGTGCTGCGGGCCTCGCTGTCCTCGCATGGCTGGATGCCTGTCCTTCACACACCGCAGGAGGATCTGGCCTTCATCCGCGACATTGTCCTGCCGCATCAGGCGGTGACGGTCGCGGAAGCCGAGGGTGCCATCGTCGGCTTTATCGCCGTCAAGGAAAGCTGGATCGACCAGTTTTATCTGGCGCCGGACTGGACGGACCAGGGCATCGGCAGTCGACTGCTGGAACAGGCGACGGGAGGCATGGGCGAGGCGAAGCTCTATTGTTTCCAGGCAAATGCCGGCGCGCGGCGGTTCTACGAGCGCCACGGCTTTCGCGTCGCGGCCTCAAGAAGCGGCCTAGCCAATGAGGAAGGATTGCCGGACCTTCTCTATGTGCGCCGATAGGCGCCGCGTGCCTGCACCGGCCCCGCGATCCGGGCGGCTGTCAGTTCGTTATTCGATAATGGTTTCGCTTCGTGGATCGAAAAACGATTTCGTTCGTTATTCGACGGCGGGCGGTTTGCACACCCCGCTTTCGGAGGAGCGACAATGAAGAAATTTGTCATATTGGCGGCATTGTTGTTGCCGCTTGGCGCGTGTTCGCAAACCGAACAGGGCGCGGCAATCGGTGGTCTTGGCGGCGCTGCCATCGGCAGCGCAGTGGCCGGAGATCCAGTGGAAGGCGCGGTGATCGGCGGTGCGATCGGCGCCGTCGGCGGTGCGCTTATCGGCAATGCCAGCGAGCGGGGCGAATGCCGCTATCGTGATCGGCGTGGACGAATCTATGAGGCCCGTTGCCCGCGTCACTACGACAGAAGCCGTTATTATCGCCGTCACCATCGTGATCGCTACTATCGCTACTGAATAGCGAAAACAAAAGACGCCCAGGCGGGTGCGCCGGGCGTCTTCCTTCTCAATCAGCGGAGCCGTAGCGGCCTTATTCCGAGGCGGGCGCCTCTTCCACCGGCGCCGACGCGGCCGCGATGGCGGCTGCGGCGTCTTCCTGTGCCTTCTTCACAAGGGCGGCACGCTCCTGCGCCTTCTTGCCGGGCTCTGCCTTCTTCGGGTTCGAGCGGGCTTCGCGCTTGGCGAGACCGGCGGCATCGAGGAAGCGCAGTACGCGATCGGTCGGCTGGGCGCCGTGGCCGAGCCAATGCTTGACGCGATCCTCATCGACCTTGACGCGCTCGCCATCCTTCGGAAGCTGCGGGTTCCAGAAACCGATCTGCTCGATGAAGCGGCCGTCACGCGGCGAGCGCGAGTCGGCCACGACGATCTGATAGTAAGGGCGCTTCTTGGAGCCCGCGCGGGCCAGTCTGATCTTCAATGCCATTTTGTATCTCCTGGATTTCCATGATTGGGGGGTTGGTATTGCCGGCTTTCATCGGTTTGAGCCGGCGTTTCGTTCATCCGCCGTTTTCGGCGGCGATCTGCTCGTGGTGCCGGATCACTTCCTTGACCACGAAGTTGAGGAATTTCTCCGCAAAGTCCGGATCGAGATGGGCGTCGTGCGCGAGCTTGCGCAGCCGCTCGATCTGCTGGGCTTCTCTGGACGGGTCGGCAGGCGGCAGGCCGTGCGTGGCCTTCAACAGGCCGACCGCCTTGGTGCAGCGAAAACGCTCGGCCAGCATGTGAATGAGGGCGGCGTCGATATTGTCGATCGAGGCGCGATAGCCGGCAAGAACCGATTTCGCGGCTTCCATGTCCTTCACTTCGTCCATTCGCCTCTCACTTCTTCTTGCCCGGTCTCGGCAGGCCGCCGCCAAGGCCGGGAAGCTTCATGCCGCCGGGCAAACCGGGAAGCCCTCCGCTCCCCAGGCTCGGAAGACCGCCCGGCAAGCCATTGCCAAGGCCTGCCGCTTCGGCCTGCTTCTTCAGCGCCTCAAGCTGCTTGGGATCCATCCTGGAAAGGTCGGGCATTCCTCCACCCATTGGACCGCCCATCGCACCACCAAGACCGCCCATGCCCATCTTCGAAGCAAGGCCGCCCATCATGGATCGCATCATGCCGCCGCCTTTGCCCTTGCCGCCCATGGCTTTCATCATGTCGGCCATGCCGCGGTGCATCTTGAGCAGCTTGTTGATCTCGGCGGCATCGGTGCCGGAGCCGGCGGCGATGCGCTTCTTGCGGCTGTGCTTCAGAATGTCGGGGTTGGCCCGCTCCTTCTTCGTCATCGAGGAGATGATGGCGAGTTGGCGGCCGAACATCTTGTCGTCCAACCCGGCGGCGGCCATCTGGTCCTTCATCTTGCCCATGCCGGGCATCAGACCCATGATGCCGCCCATGCCGCCCATCTTCTGCATCTGGCCAAGCTGGTCGGCAAGGTCGTTCAGGTCGAACTTGCCCGACTGCATCTTCTTCGCCATCGCCGCGGCTTTTTCCGCGTCGATGGTTTCGGCGGCCTTCTCGACCAGCGAGACGATGTCGCCCATGCCGAGGATGCGGTCGGCGATGCGCTTGGGGTGGAATTCCTCCAGCGCGTCCATCTTTTCGCCGGTGCCGATCAGCTTGATCGGCTTGCCGGTGACGGCGCGCATCGAAAGCGCCGCACCGCCGCGGCCATCGCCATCCATGCGGGTGAGCACGAGGCCGCTGATGCCGACGCGCTCATCGAAATTGCGGGCCAGGTTCACCGCGTCCTGGCCGGTCAGGCTGTCGGCGACCAGCAGGATCTCATGCGGGTTCGAGGCCGCCTTGATTTCGGCCATCTCGACCATCAGCGGCTCGTCGATATGGGTGCGGCCGGCGGTGTCGAGGATGACGACGTCATGGCCGCCGAGCTTCGCCGCCTGGACAGAGCGTTTGGCGATATCCACCGGCGACTGTCCGGCGACGATGGGAAGCGTGGCGACACTCACCTGCTCGCCGAGCTGACGCAACTGCTCCTGCGCGGCAGGCCGCCGCGTGTCGAGCGAGGCCATCAGCACCTTCTTGCCCTGGCGCTCGACAAGGCGTTTGGCGATCTTGGCGCTGGTGGTGGTCTTGCCGGAGCCCTGCAGGCCGACCATCATCAAAACAACCGGAGACGGCGCATTGAGGTCGATCGCCACACCTTCCTCGCCGAGCATGGAAACAAGCTCGTCATGGACGATCTTGACCACCATCTGGCCGGGCTTGATCGACTTCAGAACAGCCGCGCCAACGGCTTTCTCACGCACCTTGTCGGTGAAGGCGCGCACGACCTCCAGCGCCACGTCGGCTTCCAGAAGCGCACGACGCACTTCGCGCAATGCCGCAGAGACATCCGCCTCCGACAACGCGCCACGGCCGGTCAGGCCGTTCAATATGGAGCCTAGGCGTTCCTGTAAGCTCTCGAACATTCGTCTTCCTTCATTCTCGAACCGTCAGGCCCGAGACGTAGTGCCTTTGCGCCGAAGGTCCAAGCAAAAGCCGCATGGGCAATGCCCAAAGCCGAAAAGCACCCGGGGGCGCATGGCGCTGCCGGGTGTTGGCCTCCGGGATCGATTTACACCTCTAGGGGTCCCGGTCAGCGTGCTCGGAGTTCAACTCGTCGCGAGAATTCGCGGCTTCTAGACAGGAAATGCATGAAAGAGTCAAGGCAAACCGGCGAAAAAGCATGGATCGGGCGTATAGTGGAGCCATTGAAGCAAAGGGTCGCGCCATGCCGGGGAGCAAAGCCGAAATCCTGAAGTCGCCGATGCCGGAAAGCCACTCCGAGACGGTCACCGCGGTGGTTCACTATTACCGCGCCGAACTGGCGCGCATGGCCGGCTGGCGCGACCGCATCGACCGCACGTCGAACTGGGCGATCACCGTTGTCGCGGCACTGCTGTCGGTGTCGCTATCCTCGTCGTCGGCGCATCATGGCGTGCTTCTGTTCGCCATGCTGCTGATCTATCTGCTGCTGATGATCGAGGCGCGGCGCTACCGCTTCTTCGACGTCTATCGCTTCCGTGTGCGCCAGCTCGAACGGCATTATTTCGCGCAGATATTTTCTCCGGCCGAGGATTTTTCCGCCAACTGGACGCATGTGCTCGGCCAGAACCTGCGCGAGCCCAATTTCTTCATCTCCTATGGCGAGGCGCTGTCGCGGCGGCTGAAACGCAATTATATCTGGCTGTTCCTGATCCTGCTGCTTGCCTGGGGACTGAAGATCTCGACGCCGAAATCGCAGCAGGAAGGCAGCAGCCTTTCCATAGCCCAATCACTGCATGAGGCGGTGTCGAACGCCAATCTCGGCTCGATCCCCGGCTGGGCGGTGCTGGCGGTCGTGACGGCGTTTTATCTCTGGCTACTGTTTGCTGCGCTGCATGCGCATAGGGGCGACGACGATGAAAGCGGTTTCGGCCAGGTGCATGTGTGACGAGCCGGCTTCAGGCCGCGGCCGAGGACGAGATGACCTCATCCGGCGCCCGGCAATCTTGCCGGCCGCGATCCGGGGTCAGCCTCAATGGCGAGCGCGGATGCAGCAGAAGCAATGCCGTCAAAAGGCAGGAGGCAAGGCCGATGCCGGAGATGACCACGGCGTCGGAGAGTGACCAGCCGGCACTTTCCAGCGGCCGGGCACTGAACAGGGCGAAGGCGTTATAGTTTTCCTGATGCGAGATCAGCAGGAAGCCGAACAGATTGTTGCCGAGATGCGCGCCGAAGGCGGCGCCGAGATTGCCGGTGGCATAAACGGTCAGCGTCAGAACAAGCGCGAAAGCCGCAATGGATAAAATCACGCTGGCATTGATTGCCAGGCTCGAGGACGGACTCCAGTGCAGCACGGCAAATGCCAGAAGCGGCAGCAGGCCCCAGACGAGCGGGTTGCGGCAGCGGGCGGCGAGACCCCGCGTCAGGTAGCCGCGAAACAGGAGTTCCTCCGCCGAGGTCTGCAGGAGGACCAGAGCGGCGACGGGAACCAGCATGGCCACCCAAACCGAAAAGTCGATCGTGCCGCGCTCGATCTCGGGCTCCATGGCATAGAACAGCAATTCGGAAAACAGCGACGTGATGAACACCGCTGCCAATCCCTTGAAAAAACCGGTCCAGGCGATGCGGCGGCCATTGCCGAAGAGCACGTCAAGAGGCGTGCGGTAAAGTCCGCGCATGACGATCCATGTGCCGACCCAGATGCCGGCAAAGGAAAGCAGGGCAGTGAGAATGCCGACGGGCGAGGCGATGAAGGTGTGTATGTCCTGTGGCCGACCGCCGCCAGCCAGAACCCAGTCATCCGGCACCCAGCGGCTCGAGACGGCATAGACACCGCCGAACAGCACGGCCACCGTCGCGACCGCCCAGAAGGCGACGATGACGGCCGTGCCGGTCAACAGGCGCGGCAAGCCGGACCTGCCGGGCAGTGCCTTCCGATAATTTTCAAAAGCGGCCGCGTCGATTTTCATTGCCTGTCCCCGTTCGCCAGCAGGACATAACTATGAAACCGCGCGCCGACCCGCAATCGCGGCGAACAATCTGGGTAAACGTCTTCCGCCGTCAGGCCGCAGCGGGTCTGACGGCGGAATCGGCCGCTCAACGCATCACGTAGACGATGCGCCGTGTCGCCGGATCGATCACGGCCGGCTGACCGTTCACATAGACATAGCGATAGTCGTAATCAGGAATTTCCTGGAGATCGACCGTGTCGGGCAGAATGGCTCCAGAGACGACTTCGCCTTCAAGGTAAACCGGTTCAAGGCGATGGCTGGTGACATATGTGCGCACGGCGGTCGGCGGTTCGGGAAATACCTCGGCCGGGCTTCCCGGTTCGATGGCGCCGGTATAGACCGCGTCGGTTTGAAACTCGGCCGGCGGCTGGACGATGGCGATATCGGCATCGGAGGGGCGCTCGGTCAGAACGATGGTTCTGCCGCCGAAATCAGCGGTGAGATAGTCGGAGTAAACCCATCCCTGGCCATCGGCTTCGGCAATGGTGCACCATTTCGAATTTTCCAGGCAGCCGCTCAATGTTGCCGACTGACCGGCAGTCAATACGCCGATAACCGGATATTGCGGACCTGGACCGGCGCGGACGTTAAGGTCGGCGGTTGCCGATACAGGTGTTTCGGCAAGAGCGGTGCCACCCATGAGGACCAGGGCTCCAGCCATGGCCGACAATAGAAGTTTCATCGTCTTTCTCCCTTTTCTGCTTCTTCGCATGTGAAAACGAGAAGGCGAGCCGCCCGTTCCCGACATGTGCTCACGATTTGTTCCAGAACCGCGCAATCCCGGCACCCCCCATGCGGTCTTCGTGCGGCGGCGGCGTTTGCCAGCACGGCCTGGAGCGTGTAAACGGCGATGACAAATGCGGCATGCGCTGGCAAATGCGCGGCAAGGCCGTCTCGAGGCAACCAGGAGAACAGAATGGCATTTCCCGCCAAGGCAAAGATCTTCGCGGCCGTGCTTGTGACGGCATTTGCAACGGCCACGGCGGCACAGGCGGCCGGCAAGTGTGGCAATGACAGCAGCGGTTTTCCCGCATGGCTGGAAGCCTACAAGGCCAATGCCGAGGCGCGCGGCATCGACACCGGTCCGCTGGCCGGCGTCAAATACGACCGGGGCACCATCCGTATCGATCGCGGCCAGCACAAGGCCTTCCGTGGTACGGTTGAGCAGTTCATGCAGCGCCGCGCGCCGGCTTCCTATGTCCGCAAAGCCAAGGGTTATATGAAATCGCAGGCATCGTTGCTGCGGCGCATCGAATCCCGCTATGGCGTGCAGCCGGAAGTGCTGCTCGCGATCTGGGGGATGGAGACCGGTTTCGGCGCCAATTCAGGCAATAAGGGCGTGTTCGCCCCGCTGGCAACACTTGCCTATGACTGCCGCCGCTCGGCCTTTTTCACCAATGAGCTGGATTCGGCGCTGGAGATTGCGCAGAAGGGCTATATTTCCGCCTCGAAAATGCGCGGCGCCGGCTTCGGCGAGCTTGGCCAGACGCAGTTCCTGCCGTCGAAATATCTGCAATTCGCCGTCGATTTCGACGGAGACGGCCGCCGCGACCTGATCCATTCGCGCGCCGACGTGTTGGCTTCGACGGCCAATTTCCTGCGTGGTCACGGCTGGAGGCCGGGCGGCGGTTACGGTCCGGGCGAGGTCAATTACCCCGTCTGGAACGACTGGAACCGCGCGTCGATCTATCAGAAGGCGTTGGCCGAGTTCGCCCGCCGCATCGCGAATTGATCGTTTCGGTTTCTGCTACGAGCGCAAAACCCGGCCTTGCGCCGGGTTTTTTGACGAGGCGCACGGCCTTGGAACACCCTTTGATGGATAACCCGAAAACCGGGTTCCGTTTTTGGGTCCGATTTAGCGGCCCCGATTGCGAGCCGCCAGCGTGCGCAAACGCAGCGCGTTGAGCTTGATGAAGCCTGCCGCGTCCTTCTGGTCGTAGGCGCCCTGGTCGTCCTCGAAGGTGACGAGTTTGTCGGAATAAAGCGACTTTTCCGATTCCCGGCCCGTGACGATGACATTGCCCTTGTAGAGCTTGAGCGTGACTTCACCCTCAACATGGCGCTGGCTCAGATCAATGGCGGCTTGCAGCATTTCGCGTTCCGGCGAGAACCAGAAACCGTAATAGATCAGCTCCGCATAGCGCGGCATCAGCTCGTCTTTCAGGTGCGCTGCGCCGCGATCGAGCGTGATCGATTCGATGGCGCGATGCGCGGCGAGCAGGATCGTGCCGCCGGGCGTTTCATAGACGCCGCGCGACTTCATGCCGACGAAGCGGTTTTCCACCAGATCGAGACGGCCGATGCCATTGTCGCGGCCATAATCATTGAGCTTTGCCAGCAGCGTTGCCGGGGAAAGACGCTCGCCATTGATCGAGACGGCATCGCCCTTCTCGAAGCCGATCTTGATGATGGTCGGCTTGTCGGGGGCGTTTTCCGGCGAGATCGTGCGCATATGCACATATTCGGGCGCTTCCAGGGCAGGATCTTCCAGAACCTTGCCCTCGGAAGACGAGTGCAGCAGATTGGCATCGACGGAGAAGGGGGCCTCGCCCTTCTTGTCCTTGGCGACCGGGATCTGGTGCTGTTCGGCGAATTCCAGCAGATGGGTGCGGCTCTTGAACGACCAGTCGCGCCACGGGGCGATGATCTTGATGTCCGGGTTCAGCGCATAGGCCGAAAGCTCGAAGCGGACCTGATCGTTGCCCTTGCCGGTCGCGCCGTGCGCAATGGCGTCGGCGCCGGTCTTTTCGGCGATTTCGATCAGGTGCTTGGAGATCAGCGGACGGGCGATCGAGGTGCCGAGCAGATAGACGCCTTCGTAGACGGCATTGGCGCGGAACATCGGAAAGACGAAATCGCGAACGAATTCCTCACGCAGATCCTCGATGAAGATTTCCTTGATGCCCAGCATCTCCGCCTTCCTGCGGGCCGGCTCAAGCTCCTCACCCTGGCCGAGATCGGCGGTGAAGGTCACCACTTCGGCGTTCAGTTCCGTCTGGAGCCATTTCAGGATGATCGAGGTGTCGAGGCCGCCGGAATAGGCGAGAACGACTTTCTTGACGTCTTTGGGTGCGGGCATCGGTGTTTCCGTTGGCATTCGGTGCTTGGAATTAAGCGCACTCATAAGCAGGAAAGCGCCGAACGACAAGCGCCGCAAGATTCACTTCCGGCGCGGGCCGCCTGCTCCGAAAATTTCGGTGCCAGGGACACATGACGCCAGAAAATTTCACGTCTGATCTCTCAAGCCCGATTCCGGCATTGTTATATGGTCCGGTTTTGTGCAATTCAGTGCCGGGCCGCCTGGCCCCTCCCGCGACTCCCCGCCACAAAAAGCAGGTAATTCATAAAGGAACTCTGATGCCGGAAGACAACCTTCTCGATAGCGCCCTCACTCGTCTCGACGATGCGGCCAAGCACATCAATGTCGACGCGGACGTGATCGAGAAACTGAAATTTCCGCGAGAGACCACCAAGGTCCGGCTGATGATCCGCATGGATGACGGTTCGCGCAAATCCTTCCTGGCGTGGCGATGCCGCTATGACGACACGCGCGGGCCGACCAAGGGCGGCATCCGCTACCATCCCGACGCCACCGCCGAGGAGGTCGAGGTGCTGGCCTTCTGGATGACCTTCAAATGCGCGGTCATGAATCTGCCTTATGGTGGCGGCAAGGGTGCGGTTCAGGTTGATCCGCGCACGCTCTCAAAGGCCGAACTGGAACGTCTGTCGCGCGCCTATATGCAGGCCTTTTCGCGCATCATCGGGCCGGATCGCGACATCCCGGCACCCGACGTCTACACTAACGCCATGATCATGGGCTGGATGGCCGACGAATACAGCCAGATCGTCGGCCAGGCTTCGCCTGCTGTCATCACCGGCAAGCCCATCGCGCTTGGCGGCTCGCTCGGGCGCGGCGACGCGACGGCGCGCGGCGGCTATTATCTGGTGCGGCACCTTGCCAGGGATCTCGGCATGGACGGCCGGCTTCGGGTCGCCATCCAGGGTTTCGGCAATGCCGGGCAGTATATCGCCTCGCTGCTGGCCAGCGACGGTCATAAAATCGTCGCGGTTTCCGATTCAGGCGGCGCGGTGCAGGCTGCCGAAGGCCTCGACCTTGAGGCCTTGCAGGCCGCCAAGAGCGACGGCCATTCGGTGGTCGTCACCGCAGGCAAGAACGGTCATGAGGCGATTCCGGCGGAGGATCTGGTCGGCGTCGATTGTGACCTGCTGGTGCCGGCGGCGTTGGAAAACATGATCCACAGGGGCAATGCCGCCTCGCTCAAGGCTCGGCTGGTGCTGGAACTCGCCAATGGACCGGTGACGCCCGAAGCCGACGACATATTGGCGCAGCGCAACGTCGTCGTGCTTCCCGACATTCTGGCCAATGCCGGCGGCGTTACCGTCTCCTATTTCGAATGGGTGCAGAACAAGCAGGGCTATTACTGGGAGATTGAGGAGATTCACGCCAAGCTGCGCACCATCATGGAGCGCGAGGGCCGCGCGATCTGGAAACTGGCGCAGGAGCGCGACGTCACCATGCGCACGGCCGCCTATGTGCATGCCCTGAGCCGGCTGGCGGAAGCCATCGAAGCGCACGGCACCCAGGCCGACTTCATTTCCTGATCGAAAGCCGACACCTGGATCGAGCATCGGAATAACCGAAAACCGATTTCCATTTTTCGGTCCGATGCTCCGGCGGCGCATGAAACGGGTTGCCAAGGCTTCTGCCAAGGCGGATCATGCGCCGCGTTCCATTTCAAATTTTCATCCGAGGCCGATCATGTTGCCTTTCGTCCCAGACGTCAGCACGCTGTTGCAGTTCGCCGTCGCGACTTTCATTCTGGCGATCACGCCCGGCCCCGACATGACGTTGTTCGTCGGCCGAGCCCTCTCCGAAGGGCGGGCCGCAGGCTTCGCCTGCATGTCCGGCGCACTGAGCGGCATCGTCATTCACACCAGCCTTGTGGCACTTGGTCTGTCGGCACTGATCGTCGCCTCCCCGCAGGCCTTCATGGCGCTCAAGATTGCCGGGGCCGGCTATCTGGTGTGGCTGGCATGGCAGGCGGTGACCAAGGGATCGGCCTTTTCGCCGGAGACGGGTAAGCGTGCGCCGCGCTCCCTGTTCCGCAACTGGCTGACCGGCCTTGGAATCAATCTGCTCAACCCGAAGATCGTGCTGTTCTTCATGACCTTCCTGCCGCAATTCGTCTCCGTTCATGATCCGCATGCGCCGGGCAAGCTGTTCTTCCTCGGCATGATGTTCATTGCATTGTCCATTCCGATCACTGCGCCGATGGTCGTGGCTGCGGATGGCTTCGCCGCCATGTTGCGGAGCAGCCCGCGCGTTACCCGCATTCTCGATTATCTGTTCGCCGGTGTGTTTTCGGCCTTCGCGCTCAAGATCCTGACGGCTCACGCGAAATAGGCGGCTCGGATGGGCGCGGATCGCGCCAGTTTCCGGCGGAACGGCCGGCGATCAGCCAATAGGCAATGCCGCCGACAATGCCCGCGCCGAGGGCTGTGGCGAACAGGACAAGGTCCACGTGCAGGAATTCCGGGTCGGGATAAGGCATGACGAAGGCCATGCAGACCAGCCCGACGCCACCGCCGCCGAGCGCGTGAAACAGCCAGTCGCGCTTGCCGAAAAGTTCGGCTGCGGCAATGGCCGCCAGCGCCGGCACGAAGGCGAAATAGCCAATGAACAAGGCCATGACGGGAACCGAGACGAGCATTGTCAGATCACCCTGCCAGGGCATCATGTCATGCGGGAAACCGACCCAGCCCATGGCGAGAAACTGGATGAAGGCGCTGGCGGTGAGCGTTGCGAGAGCATAGCCGGCAAGGATTCTCACGCAGCGCACGATCAGGTTGACGACGGCGCCCATCAGGCCTCGCCATGGCCGGCGATCATCATGGCCTCCAGCGCCAGGCGCTCGGATTTGCGCATCCGCTCCGATTCCGACTTCAACTGGCCGCACGCGGCGAGAATGTCGCGGCCGCGCGGCGTGCGGATCGGCGAGGCATAGCCGGCGGCATTGATGAAATCGGCGAATTTCTCGATGTGCTCCCAGTCGGAGCACTGATAATTCGAACCGGGCCACGGATTGAAGGGGATCAGATTGATCTTGGCTGGAATGCCCTTGAGCAGTTTCACCAGCGCGCGCGCGTCGTCGAGACTGTCGTTGATGTCCTTCAGCATCACATATTCGAAAGTGATGCGCCTCGCATTGGAAAGGCCGGGATATTTGCGGCAGGCTTCCATCAATTGTTCGAGGGGGAATTTCTTGTTGATCGGTACGAGCAGGTCACGCAGATCGTTGTTGGTGGCATGCAGCGAAATCGCCAGCATGACGCCGACCTCCTCGCCGGTGCGGTAAATCTCAGGCACCACGCCGGAGGTGGACAGCGTGATGCGACGCTTGGAAAGCGCCAGCCCGTCGCCGTCCGACGCGATCAGCAGCGCCTTCTTGACCGCTTCGAAATTATAGAGCGGCTCGCCCATGCCCATCATCACGATGTTGGAAACCTTGCGGCCCTCGCTCGGCACGATGGCTCCGGCCGGCGTATCGCGATCAGGAAAATCGCCTAGCCTGTCGCGGGCGGTGAGCAATTGAGCGAGAATTTCCTCCGTCGTCAGGTTGCGCACCAGCTTTTGCGTGCCGGTGTGGCAGAAGGAGCAGGTGAGCGTGCAGCCGACCTGGCTGGAAATGCAGAGCGTGCCGCGCCCTTCCTCGGGGATGTAGACGGTTTCGATCTCGACGGGACGCCCGGCTCCGCGCGGCGGAAACCGGAACAGCCATTTGCGCGTGCCGTCGGTGGAAATCTGCTCCTCGACGATTTCCGGCCGCGCGACAGTGAAATGCCCGGCCAATGCAGCGCGCAGATCCTTGGAGATGTTGAACATATGGGCGAAGTCGGAGACACCGCGCACATAGAGCCAGTGCCAGAGTTGACTGACGCGCATCTTCGCCTGGCGTTCGGGCACGATGCCGGCTTCGATCAGGCTCGTCGCCATCTCCTCACGGGTGAGGCCGATCAACGACGGCTTTTCAAGGGTGACGGGGCGCAGCGCATCGCGCGCGCTCTGGGCGGTGAGATCAAGCGAAAGGGTCATGGCTGCGCCAATATAAGCGTTTTGCGGCTGAATTCATTACGCCGCGTGCGGTCAAGCGCGGCGCATAGCACAGGATGGCGGCGGAGTCATGTACGGGGGCCGCCAGTGGAGCGCTCCGGCAGTTTCTCCGGACGCGCTGCCATGTTACGGCAAGCCGTCTCACGTTTCGAGGACGTTTTTCATGGCCGGCGCGCTGACACGATATCCCATCTTGCGGCGTTCGCGCGCTTTGTGGGGCTCGCGACGAGTGTGGCGGCCCCGGCTGGTCTTCTGGAGCGGGGCCGTTGCGGTCGGCGTGATCAGCGTGGTGTTTGCGAGGCTCGCAGATGTCGCCCAGACGGGGTTTCACGCGCTTGTCGGCAACGGCACCGGCTGGCGCAGCCTGCTGCCGCTGGTGATGACGCCGGCCGGCTTCGTCGTCTGCGCCTGGCTTGCGCATATCTATTTTCCCAACTCGCAGGGCAGCGGAATTCCGCAGGCTATTGCGGCACGTCACCTGCGCGATGAAGAAGAGCGTGTGCGCCTGCTCTCGCTGAAAATGATCGTCGGCAAGATCGGCCTCACCTTGGCCGGACTGCTTTGCGGAGCTTCGATCAGCCGCGAGGGACCGACAGTACAGGTGGGAGCCTCGGTGATGTTGCAGGTCGCGCGATGGGGCGGTATCACCCAGGCTAAGGGCCTGATATTGGCTGGCTCCGCCGCCGGTGTCGCTGCCGCCTTCAACACGCCGCTCGCCGGCATCGTCTTCGCGATCGAAGAGATGGGCCGCACCTATCAGGCGCGCACAAACGGGCTCGTCCTCACGGCGGTGATCTTCGCCGGCCTTGCCTCGCTCGGCCTGAGCGGGAACTACACCTATTTCGGCGTCTCGAAAGAAACCGTCTCTTTCTCCTCGCAATGGCCGCTGATCCTCGGCTGCGGGGTCGTCGGCGGCGCATTCGGGGCGCTGTTCTCGTTGCTCGTTCTGAAGGCGACACGTCGCATAAGACGCTGGAACACGCTGCAACCTCTGAAACGTACATTGATCGTTGCCGCGGCATGTGGACTGGGCGTCGCGATCATCGGTGTCGCCTGTGGCGGCCTGACTTTCGGCACCGGTTACGACCAGGCGCGCGGCGCCATAGAAGGCACGCCCTTGCCCTGGTATTTCTTCGTCGCCAAGTTGGCGGCGGGCGTCCTGTCCACGATTTCCGGTATTCCCGGTGGATTGTTTGCGCCTTCCCTGGCAGTCGGCGCCGGAGTCGGCAGCGCGCTGGGCCTGCTGTTCGGAGGCAGCGCCGGCATTGCCGCGCTGCTCGGCATGGCCGGCTATTTCGCAGGTGTCGTGCAGGCGCCTATGACGGCCTTCGTCATCATCCTCGAGATGACTGGCAATCACGATAATGTCATTGCACTGATGTGCGCTTCGATGCTCGGCTATGGCACGGCGCGATTGATCTCACGCGAGCCGCTCTACCATGCGCTATCGCGCATCTTCATCGCCGAGTCGATTCGTCGCCGGCGTGCGGAGAGCGACACGGCACGTTGATGTTGGATCCGTCACTTGCACTTGGCGATGGAGTCCAGCGCGGCGGTGATTCCCTTCAGCGAGAAGGTGTAGCTGGTGTCGTTGCCGCGGCCGGATTTGGCCTTCACCTTCATGTCCGCCCCGGCTTTCATGGCGGCGATCAGCACCGGTTCCTGGGCGGCGTTCTCCACCCAGGCCGACTTGCCGCGTGTGAACATGGTGAAGGATTTGTCGCCGACCGTGGCGGTCACCTTTGAATTGGCCTGCAAATCGTAACCGGCAATGAATTGCGGCTCATATGAAACCTGCTGACCAGGCCGCTGCGAGACGAAGAAGAAAATGTCGCCATGGTCGAGACTGGCCGGAAGCTTTTCCGTGGGCACCGTCAGCACATAGCAGACTTTGCCGCCCGATGCCTGGTAGCTGTAGGTGCCCCAGGCATTGTGCTGGCCGATTTTGGTCGCCTGCTGCGCCAGCGCCGGCGCCGCCGTTGCGATCAGGGCCAGGCTTGAAATTGTAGCAATTAATCCGCGCATCAAACTTTCCCGTATTCCCAAATGGTGCGGGAGGCAGATCGTGTCCCGTCCCGCCCTTCCGCTTCATTTTGATTTAATCTGGGTTACCAAAGGATGAAGTTCCGCCAGAAAAGGCGAACGACCAAAGGAAACCCCGCCATCTCCGTGCCGCCGCTTCATTGCGAAGGCACGATGTCCCTGACCGGAAAGGAGAGGACGAAAAAGGCGAGAATTTGACTTCTTGCCGATAAGCGCCGGTCAGCCGCGTTCGGCGAGTGCTTCTTTGGCGGCGAGGCGGTGCGCCGGCGTGATATGAGCACGCACGGCGGCGACGGCGGCGCTCAGCACGGCAATGTCGTCAGTAAAGCCGATGCCGAGGAGAATGTCGGGGACAGCGTCCGCCGGCAGCACGAAATAGCCGAGCGCGGCCAGCAATATGGCCTTGGCGCGCAGCGGCGTGTTTCTGTCGAGAGCGCAATAATAGGCGGCGACCACATCCTCCATGAAGGGGATGGAGCGCGTGGCCTTCTTGGCCGTGTGCCAGAATTTGGCGCGCACTTCGCTCTCATCGGCTTTGGCGCCGCGTGCGAAAAAATCGAAATTGCCTTGTCCTGCCATATCCGCTCACCCTTGGAGCCAATCGTCCTTATTCCGGGGAAATGTGGGAAGCGGCGGGCGCCGCCGCAAGTGCTCCGCCGAAATGCGACTGGATCACGCCGGCATTTCACCGCATGAAGCGAGGCATGTCCAAGGCGGGGCCTGGACTGACCCTGCCGCGCATGTCGGTTCCGGCCAGCGGCCACGCTTCCTCGATAACATAAGGGCCGCCGCCGACCGACTCGCGCGAAGACATCAGGACGAAGCGCGAAACCCGGAACGGCATGGCCGAGAAATTGCCGCGCCCCGAGAGATACTGCGCAACATCGAGGGGGCTGGTGTTGCGCAATCTTGCAAGCGTGACATGCGGCATGAACTTGCGCGGATCGGCGATAACGCCCAGGCGCTGGCAGATACGATCGATCTCTCCTTGCAAGGCGCAAAGATCGGGCGAAGCCGTTACGCCGGCCCATACTGCATGCGGCTTCTTTCCGCCGAAAGCGCCGACTCCCGATAATGTCAGCATGAAGGAATGGCGCCGTATGCGGTCGAGCGCATCGGCGATCTCGTCGGCGACATGGCCTTCGACGTCACCAATAAAGCGCAGCGTGATGTGATAATTCTCCACATCGATCCAGCGGGCACCGGGCAATCCGCCCCGCAGCAGCGAGAGCGATAGCGCGGCATCACGCGGAATTTCGAGGGCGGTGAAAAGACGCGGCATATAGAGCCTCCCTTCCTCGAATCGAACCGTATCCCCAGCGAATCATCGAAAGGCGGTAAGGGCAAGTGCTTTTGTCGGACATGGCATCGGCCGGTGGATAAGCGATCCAACGGGCAAGTCGACGTCTGGTTCCTGCGTCTGTTGCCGCCTGCCGCAGCCGGCGTCATTCCGTGATATCTTGTCGCATGACCCTTGCGGGCCTTGTGCATGACACCTGCTTCAGGCCGCCCAGCCGCGATTTTTGGATTAATTCGCGTTAATCTTTGCCGGAAAATCCCGGCAAAAGCAGATTTTGGGTCGTTTCACGATACATTGCAGCCGGTTACGGCCTTGTTCTTCAACGAAAGAAGCATCATATTTTGCCACAGGCATGCTGGAGCCCCGCCAGCGGCGCCTGGGTCGAGCGAAAACCCGACACCGGACGGGGCAGAAGCAATAGAGGAATTCCATGGCTGAACCCCTTCGCAATACCCAAACCCGGACGGTGCCCTATAGCCGTTCGGACGCGGCGATTGATGAGGGCCTGCGCGCCTACATGATCAGGGTCTACAACCTGATGGGCCTTGGCCTTCTCATTACCGGCCTTGCTGCCGTCGCCACGATCATGATGGCAACGACCAGCGACCCGTCGGCGGCTGTCGCCACGCTGCCGAGCGGCGAGATGCTCACCTCCTTCGGCTACGCGATCTTCGCTTCGCCGCTGAAATGGCTGGTGATCCTGGCGCCGCTGGGCGCTGTCTTCTTCCTGTCGTTCAAAGTGCAGACGATGAGCGTTTCGGCGGCGCAGACCACGTTTTGGGTTTATGCCGGCCTGGTTGGCCTGTCGCTGTCGTCGATCTTCCTGGTCTATACGACCGCCAGCATCACGCAGACCTTCTTTGCCACGGCGGCCGCTTTCGGCGCGCTGTCGCTTTATGGCTACACCACCAAGCGCGACCTGACGGCGCTGGGCTCGTTCCTGATCATGGGCGTGTTCGGCCTCATCATCGCGATGGTCATCAACATCTTCCTCCAGTCTTCCGCGCTGTCGTTTGCCGTGTCGGCGCTCGGTGTGCTGATCTTCGCCGGCCTCACCGCCTACGACACGCAGAAGATCAAGGAAATGTATTTCGAGGGAGATGACCAGGCCGCCGCCGGCCGTAAGTCGATCATGGGCGCGCTGACGCTCTACCTTGATTTCATCAACCTGTTCATGTTCCTGTTGCAGTTCATGGGCGACCGTCGCTGACACAGCGCAGGACCGAGGAAAGTTCGGGAGGGCGGCAGCAATGCCGCCCTTTTCTTTTGGTTCGGCATCTGCTGTACTGACAGGCAGAAACCAGATTTGCCAAAACTATGAGCAAAGTGACTGCCGACGCGATCATCATAGATAGGGCGGCGGCGGCGGATCTTGGTCGTATCACCGCCATCTACGCGGAAGCCGTGACCAGTGGCACCGCCAGCTATGAATTGGAGCCGCCGGACCGTGCCGAAATGCAGGCTCGCTACGAAGCCCTTGTTTCGGGCGGTTTCCCCTATCTGGTGGCCCGCGACACGGCAGGGATGGTTCTGGGCTATGCCTATGCCGGATCGTTCCGGCCGCGTCCCGCCTACCGCTTCATTGTTGAGGATTCCGTCTATGTCGCGCCGGAGGCGAAGGGGCAGGGTATCGGCCTGGCCCTGATGCGGCGGCTGATCGAGGCAGCGCAGGAATCGGGCTTTCGCCAGATGATTGCGGTGATAGGCGATGGGCATGCGCAAAGCCCGTCGGTGAGGCTGCACGAAAAGCTGGGCTTCAGCCATTGCGGGCGGCTGGAAGGCTCCGGTTACAAGCATGGCCGATGGCTGGACACCGTGTTCATGCAGTTTGCGATGAATGGTGGTACGGCGACGCCGCCCGATCCTGCGTCACTGCCGGAGCGGAGGTTTCGGGGCCGGTGACGGTCAGAAGGCCGGTCAGGCTTTGATCAGCTTGAGATGGCTGTCGAAGACGCCGAGCACGCGCGTCAGTTCGTGGCCGCGCTTGAGAATGCGGCCGCCAGCGGCGATGACGCTGAATGCGCCCTGCTTGCGGGCGAGCTTCGGATCCTTCACGATCTGGAAAAGCGGCACTTCGCTGGCGCGGCGAAAGACTGAAAAGACGGCCCGGTCGGCCAGATGGTCAATGGCGTAATCGCGCCATTCATTGGCCGCGACCATACGCCCGTAGAGCCTCAGGATAAGATCAAGTTCGCGCCGGTCGAAGGCTATCGGCGGATCGGCCCGCTCGCGCCCGGCGGGGTGAAGCGGGATCAATATTGCGGATGCGTCTGCGTCCTCCGCGCCGCCGCGATCGGTCATGCCTGACCTCCGAATTGCTCATCGATTCAGAAATTGGCCTTTTCAGCCGCCGAATGCAAGAGGAGGGCCGACGACCGGATTTCAGCTGTTCTCCCGGCCGGCATGTCACGTTTGCGAACGCACTGTTGGAATTGGTGATTCCCTGCCACATTCCTGCCGTCTTTTACCCGCGCTCTCGCCTCAATGTCCGACGACTTTGCGCGTGTTGCCTGAGACGGTTCGGTCCGGCACTGGCTCGTAAACCCCAAGCCCCCCGCCCACGGGTCTGAGTCGGATCGAACCAACCTCGGTTCCCACACGAAGGGACCGGGAGCGGCAATCCCACAATAAGCGATCCGCAAGTGCCGGTGTCGAATGCGACGCCGGCTTTTTCGTTCCGGCATTACCCCTTCGACATCATGGCTTATGTACGAACGCCGCGCCGATGATGGGGCCGGGCAAGCCATCCTTGCTGACCGCTTGCAACAGCACCGCGCACCCGCCCTTGCGCGTGACTTCGCTGGTCGGCAGTTCATACCGCTGCGCTCTGCCGTGCCACATGCCGGCGGTCTGGATATCGGAGACGGCGTTCCAATAGGTCAGCCGGCGGCCGCTGTTTTCGCCCTTGCCGATCCGGATCGTCTGCGGTGCGTCGAAATAGATCACGATGAGATGGGCGTCCGTCGGCATGGCCGGACCGGGTGCGGCATCGCCGGCGTCGATAACGATGCCGTCGCCTGCGCGCGCCACCTTGATCGGCACGCGCATGCCCTGGCCGGATTTTTCCAGAGTATTCAGCGCACCGTCCACGGCCGCGCGGTTGGCGCCGTTGACATGGGTGCGGCCGTTTATGATCGCCTGCGGCGTATAGACCGAACGGCTGCGGAAGGCGCGCATATAATCATACTGGCGCTCGGTGTTTTTTTCGCTGCTCAACGTATCGGGCCAGCCGAGATAGTCCCAGTAATTGACGTGATAGGCCAGTGCCACGACATCGTTGCGGGCAGCGATATCGGCGAAGAACTCGTCTGCCGGAGGGCAGGAATTGCAGCCTTGGCTGGTGAACAGTTCGACCACGCCAACCGGCATGGCCGACATGCCAGTACCGGATCCAGTCTGATCGGACTCGCCAGCAAATGACGGACCAACAATCGCCGTGGCAGCCACCGCAATGGCAACCAGCCGCAATATCCTGAGAAACGCCATGACCGCTTCTATTCCCGCCGGTGATACCGGCTTTTATTCTGGTTGACAGACTATGTGGCAGAAGCGGCAGTCAACCGGAAGTCACGTTGCGGTGAAATTTTTCTTGGCCCTGCCTTTATTTTTCGATTAGCGGAGATTGATAATGCGCCAGCATAGGGGGCGGGCATGTGGCAGGGCTTTTTTACGCCTATCGACCTTTACTGCGAACGCACCGGCCCGGAATTGTTGTCCGAGCCGGTCAATCTTTTGACCAATCTGGTGATCGTTGCCGCCGGATTTTGGGGGCTTTTCCAGGCGCGACGATTCAATGCCGGGGCGGCCGTCAGTGTCCTTTCGTGGTGGGTGGTCGCCATTGGCATCGGCTCCGGCATTTTCCATCTTTTCGCGACGCGCGGCACCATCTGGTTCGACGTGTTGCCGATCGCCGGTTTCGTGCTGGCCTATACGCTGTTCAGCATGCGTCGTTATCTGGCCCTGCCATGGGACAGGGCCATCGCCCTTGTCATCGGGTTCTATGTCGTTGCCGGCCTGCTTGCCTGGTCGCTGCCCGGATGGCTGCGCGAGGCCTCCAACGGCACCACAAGCTATCTGCCGCCCTTTCTGGGCTTGGCGCTGCTTGGCGCAATGATCGCTTTCAAGGGTTGCCTCGCCGGGTGGTATGTGCTCGGCGCATTCCCTGTGTTCCTGTTAGCCATCATCTTCCGGATGGTCGACCCGATGGTGTGCGCCGGCTTTCCGCTCGGCACACATTTTCTGTGGCACGTCTTCGACGGGCTGACGCTTGGCATCCTGCTGGCCGCGGCGGCGCGCTATGGTGGGCCAAAAGCGACCCGCTGACATAAAGAAAAAGCCGCCGGGCGAACCCGGCGGCTTCGGTTTCAGGCTTGGACAGCCGGCCTATGCCGCCAGATCGCGCAGCACATATTGCAGGATGCCGCCGTTCTTGAAGTAGTCCAACTCGTCCAGCGTATCGATGCGGCAAAGGATCGGTACGTTCTTCACCGCGCCGTCGGCATAGGTGATCTTAGCCACCATTTTCTGGCGCGGTTTGATTGTCTCCAGCCCGTCGATTTCGACCAGTTCGTCGCCCTTGAGATTGAGCGAGGCCCAGGAAGTGCCTTCCTCGAAGACGAAGGGGATGACGCCCATGCCGACCAGATTCGAACGGTGGATGCGCTCGAACGACTGGGCGATGACCGCGCGGACACCAAGAAGATTTGTTCCCTTGGCCGCCCAGTCGCGCGACGAACCGTTGCCGTATTCGACGCCGGCAAAGATGACCAGCGGTACGCCATCCTTCCTGTACTCCATGGCGGCGTCGTAAATCGACATTTCCTCCTTGGATGGATAGTGGATGGTGTAGCCGCCTTCGCGCCCGTTTTCGCCCAGCATGTGGTTGCGGATGCGGATATTGGCGAAGGTGCCGCGCATCATCACCTCATGGTTGCCGCGCCGCGTGCCGTACTGGTTGAAGTCGGTGACGGCGACGCCATTGTCGGTGAGGTATTTGCCGGCCGGCGAAGCCGCCTTGATCGAACCGGCCGGCGATATGTGGTCGGTGGTGATCTTGTCGCCGAACAGGCCGAGCACGCGCGCGCCCTTGATGTCGCCGATATGGCCGGGCTTCTTGCCCATGCCGGCGAAATAGGGCGGGTTCTGCACATAGGTAGAGCTGTCGTCCCAGGCATAGGTCTGGCCGCTCGGCGCCTGCACCTTCTGCCAGTTCTCGTCACCCTTGAAGACGTCGGCATATTTGCGGGCGAAGAGTTCGCGCGTGACGTTCTTTTCGATGAATTCCTGAATCTCCGCGCTCGAGGGCCAGATGTCCTTGAGGTAGATCGGCTTGCCGTCCTTGCTCTCGCCAAGCGGCTCGGTGGTGAGGTCCTTCGTTACGGTGCCCGCCAGCGCATGCGCCACCACCAGCGGCGGCGAGGCGAGATAGTTCGCCTGCACGTCGGGCGAGACGCGGCCCTCGAAGTTGCGGTTGCCGGAAAGCACCGCCGCGCCGATCAGGCCCTTGTCGTTGATGGTTTTGGAGATCGGGCCAGGCAGCGGGCCGGAATTACCGATACAGGTGGTGCAGCCGAAGCCGACAAGATTAAAGCCGATCTGGTCGAGTTCTTTCTGCAATCCGGATTTCTCCAGATACTCGGCAACGACCTGGCTTCCAGGCGCCAGCGAAGTCTTGACCCATGGCTTCTGCTTCAGGCCGAGGCGGTTGGCGTTGCGCGCCAGCAGGCCGGCGGCGATCAGGACGGACGGGTTTGAGGTGTTGGTGCAGGAGGTAATGGCGGCGATCACCACGTCGCCATGGCCAAGATCGTAATCGGCACCCTCGACGGCATAACGCCTGTCGATTTCTGCGGCCTTCCGGTATTCGGTTTCCATCGCCTTGGCGAAGCCGGCCGGAATGTCTTCCAGCGCCTGCCGGCCTTCCGGCCGCTTCGGCCCGGCCATGGAGGGCACGACGTTGCCGAGGTCGAGTTCAAGCGTGTCGGTGAAGACCGGATCGGCCGAGGAATCCTCACGCCACAACCCTTGCGCCTTCGTGTAGGCCTCGACCAGTGCGAGCCGCTCTTCGGCGCGGCCGGACATGGTCATGTAGCGGATGGTTTCTGCATCGACGGGGAAGAAGCCGCAGGTCGCGCCGTATTCGGGCGACATGTTGCCGATGGTGGCACGGTCGGCCAGCGTCATGTTGGAGAGGCCGGGGCCGAAGAACTCGACGAACTTGCCGACGACACCCTTCTTGCGCAGCATCTGGGTGACAGTGAGCACCAGGTCGGTGGCGGTAACGCCTTCCTTCAGCCTGCCGGTCAGGCGGAAGCCGATGACCTCGGGAAGAAGCATGGAAACGGGTTGGCCGAGCATGGCGGCTTCGGCTTCGATGCCGCCGACGCCCCAGCCCAGCACGCCAAGGCCATTGATCATGGTGGTGTGCGAATCGGTACCGACGCAGGTGTCGGGATAGGCGGTGGTCTCGCCGTCTTCATCGTTGGTCCAGACGACCTGGCCGAGATATTCGAGATTGACCTGGTGGCAGATGCCGGTGCCGGGCGGCACGACACGGAAATTGTGGAACGCTTGTTGGCCCCATTTCAGGAATTTGTAGCGCTCGCCATTGCGCTCGTATTCCAGTTCGACATTGCGAGCGAAGGCCATGGGCGAGCCGAATTCATCGACGATGACCGAATGGTCGATGACGAGATCGACGGGAACCAGCGGGTTGATCTTTTGCGGATCGCCGCCAAGAGCGGCGATGCCGTCGCGCATGGCGGCGAGATCGACGACGGCGGGAACGCCGGTGAAGTCCTGCATGAGAACGCGCGCCGGCCGATAGGCGATCTCGACACCGGCGGTACCCTTGTCGGCCAGCCAGCCGGCGACCGCCTTGATCGATTCCTTGGTAACGGAACGGCCATCCTCATTGCGGAGGAGGTTTTCCAGCAGGACCTTCATCGAGTAGGGAAGCCGGGCGATGCCGGCAAGGCCGTTCTTCTCAGCCTCGGTGAGGTCGAAATAGGCGTAATCCGTACCTTCCACGGTCAGGGTACGGCGGCAATTGAAACTGTCGAGTGATTTGGACACGTTGGACCCCATCTAGTCTGTTGCCTTCCAGGAAACGGACTCCGATGGGCATGCAATCACGCGCAAAGGTGCGGGTACGGCCATTTCCGCTGTCCGCTCCCGAGCGCACCATTGTTAGGGGCGCGCTGGTCCGGCACGATAAAGTTTGCCTTCCCCGACCGCTGGGGTTGGTACTGGTGGATATAGAGAAACTTGTCGGATAGTTCTAGACACGGAATCGGCAATTTTGCTGCATCGCATCGCGGTGCTGTCCGACTTTCGGCGAAGGAGTGAAGATGCGGCTGATCGCCGATGAACTTGGCGGGGAACGCGGCGGCGAGTCGGTCTTTTCAGGCATCGGGTTCACGCTTGGGGTGGGCGAACCGCTGACCGTTACCGGCCCGAACGGATCGGGCAAATCGACGCTATTGCGTGTCGTTGCCGGCTTTCTGCCGGTCGCCGAGGGTCGCATTGCGCTGGAAGGCGGTGGCGAAGATTACCCGACCGTTGCCTCTGCCTGTCATTATCTGGGCCATAGCAATGCGATGAAGACGGCGCTTACGGTGGTCGAGAACCTGGCCTTCTGGCGCGATTTTCTCGGCGAGACGGATCGCGACCTGCCAGTATCGGAGGCGCTGGAGCAGGTCGGTCTGGGCGGCATCGGCCATTTACCCTTCGCCTATCTCTCAACCGGCCAAAGGCGGCGCGCGGCAATCGCCAAACTGCTCGTCGCGCATCGCCCGCTGTGGTTGCTCGATGAGCCGACCGCGGGGCTGGACAAGGCATCGGAAGCGCGGTTTGCCGGCTTGATGCAGGCACATTGCGCGGCCGGCGGAATGATCGTGGCAGCCACCCATTTACCGCTGGGACTGGAAGGCGCGCGGGAATTGCGGATGGGTTTTAAGGAGAGGACCGTCATCGCGGGTGGCATATGCTAGCCCTTTATCTGCGCGATCTCAGCCTTTCCATCCGGGCCGGCGGCGGGGCGCTGACCGGCATCATCTTTTTCCTTGCCGTTGTCGTTGCCGTGCCGTTCGGCGTCGGGCCGGACCTCAACCTGCTTTCCCGCATCGGCCCGGCAATCCTGTGGATCGCGGCGCTTCTGGCTTGCCTGCTCGGCCTTGACCGCTTGTTCCAGGCAGACCGCGAAGACGGTTCGCTCGATCTGCTGGTGCTCTCGGCCGACCGGCACTTTTTGGCGCTGACCGTGCTGGTCAAATGCCTGGCGCACTGGACCGGCAGCGTGCTGCCGCTGGTGATTGCCGCGCCGCTGCTCGGCCTGTTCATGAATATCGCGCCTGTCGGCATCGGCGCCGCCATGCTGACGCTGGCCGTCGGCACGCCGGCCATCACTTTCATCGGCGCGGTGGGTGCCGCCGTTGCCGTGGCGCTGCCGCGTGGCGGCTTGCTGATTTCGGTTCTGGTGCTGCCGCTGACCATTCCGGTACTGATCTTCGGCGTGTCGGCCAGCTATGGCGCGGTGCATGATCCCGACCCGTTCATGCAGCCTTTCCTCATTCTCGCCGCGCTGACACTGTTTCTTGCCGTCATCGGTCCGGTCGCGGCGGCCCTGGCGCTGCGCCATGGTGCGGATTGAGCCTGCGGCGCGGCGCCCGATTGCACGGCGGCAAAGGCGCGGTTAAGGAAGGGCAATGATCGATTTCAGCGGCACGATTGTCGATTGCATGGCAGGAGACGACGCATGAGCGCACATGCGCTTTACGTGACGGCAGCCTATGGCATCACGGCCGTTGTTCTGGCCGGGCTGGTCGGATGGATTCTGCTCGACCAGCGCCAGCGCCGCAAGGAACTGGCCGAATTGGAAGCCGCCGGTGTGCGCCGGCGTTCTGACAAGAAGCCAGGCCCGGTCAAAGGGAGCACGAAGCCGTGAGCACGGAGACCGAAACGCCGACGCCGGTTCGTCGCAGGCGCGTTCTGGTGCTGGTGCCGCTGCTGGTCTTTCTGGGACTGGCCGGCCTGTTTCTTTCGCAATTGATGTCGGGCCGCGACATTACGGCAGTGCCGTCGGCGCTGATTGGCGAGAGCGCGCCGGCGGACAGCCTGCCGCCGCTGGAAGGCACCGGCCTGCCGGGCCTGGACCCGAAGGCGTTTTCGGGCCGGGTAACGGTGCTGAACGTGTTCGCGTCATGGTGCGCGCCGTGCCGCGAGGAGCATCCAGTGTTGCTCGGACTCTCGCGTGACTCGCGCTTTGTACTGGCCGCGATCAACTACAAGGACAAGCCGGAAAACGCACGCCGTTTCCTTGGCAGCCTCGGCAATCCGTATCGCGAGATCGGCGTCGACAAGGCCGGCCGCGCGGCCATCGACTGGGGTGTCTATGGCGTGCCGGAGACGTTCATCGTCGGCAAGGACGGCAAAATCGCTTACAAGCATGTCGGGCCGTTGACGCCGGATTCGGTGCGAACCCGGCTTCTGCCCGAAATAGAGAAAGCCCTCAACGCACAAGGCTGATCGCACGGACAGCGGGATGCCTGATCAGCCGAGTGCGCTTTCCTGCTCAGCCGTAAATCTGCTTGCGAGCCTGATAGAGCATCTCGGAACGGCTGGCGCGGAAATCGGCCAGGTCGCGATCCGACAGGCCCTGGATTTCATTGACCAACTGGTTGTAACGGCGGCGCTTGTCGAGGCTGTTGCGAGCGCGGGAAACAAGATCGAGGATCATGGCGAAGTTCTCTTTCGCTAGGGCCGCATTGCTGCGGCGGTTGTTCCTCCCTTTCCTTTACGCAACATGACATAATCAGTGTGCGATGCAAAACAATATGCTGCAACGCAGCATTGCACCTTGCGCATGGCCAAAGCCCATCGGAGCGTGCGAGATCGTCTACTCGCCGGGCCTGCTCGCCTCCTCCGCCTTGTCGTCGAGCGAATGTCGCATGATCAGCGGCATCTGGCTTGCGGTGAACAGAACAGTGATCGGGATCGTTGCCCAGACCTTGAAGGCAACCCAGAAATCGGTCGAGAAATTGCGCCACACCACCTCATTGAGTACGGCAAGAAACAAAAAGAATACGCCCCAGCGCAGGGTGAGCTTGCGCCAGCCTTCGACATCGAGACGAAAGGCGCTGTCGAAGACGTAGCCGAGCAGGGATTTGCCGAAGGCCAGTCCGCCGAGAAGTGCGGTACCGAACATCGTGTTGATGATGGTCGGCTTCATCTTGATGAAGACGTCATTGTGCAGATAGAGCGTCAGGGCGCCGAAGACGATGACGACAACGCCCGACACCAGCGGCATGATCGGCAGCGTGCGCACCAATAGCCACGAAATCGCCAATGCGATGACAGTGGCCACCATGAACAGGCCGGTGGCGATGAAGATCGGCTCGCCCAATGTGGAAAGCGCCGGAAAGGTCTCGGCCAGCCATGCGCCGCGCGCGTTGGCGAAGAAGAAGACCATCAGTGGACCAAGCTCCAGCGCCAGTTTCAGCACCGGATTGATCGCTTCCTTCTTCTCCTTGCGGGGATCGGCGGGATCGCGTTCAAGAATGGGGTTCATGGGCGGGTTCCTGAACGATGAATTGGGCAAGCTGGAGGACAGGCGATAAAAACAGGCGCATTCGGGCTTATTCCACCCCTGCGATGGCCTTGGCGAATTCGTTGGCTGAAAATGGCTCCAGGTCGTCCACCTGCTCGCCGACGCCGATGAAATAGACCGGCAATTTATGCTTGGCGGCGATGGCGACCAGAATGCCGCCGCGCGCCGTGCCATCCAGCTTGGTCATCACCAGTCCGTTGACACCGGCGATATTGCGGAAGATCTCGACCTGGTTGAGTGCGTTCTGGCCTGTGGTGGCGTCCACCGTCTGCAACACGGTGTGCGGCGCTTCTGGGTCCAGCTTGCCCAGCACACGCACGATCTTTTCCAGTTCGGCCATCAGTTCGGCCTTGTTCTGCAACCGACCGGCGGTGTCGATGATGAGCACATCGGAACCGGCAGCTTTCGCTTTTTCAAAGGCGTCATAGGCGAGGCCGGCAGCATCCGCGCCGAGTTGTGTGGCGACGACCGGCGAGCCGGTCTGCTCTCCCCATATCTTCAACTGCTCGATGGCCGCCGCGCGGAACGTGTCGCCGGCGGCTAACATTACGGAAAGGCCGCCTTCGGTGAGCTTGGCGGCGAGCTTGCCGATGGTGGTGGTCTTGCCGGTGCCGTTGACGCCGACGACCAGCACGACATGTGGTTTGTGAGAAAGGTCCAGTTCCAGCGGCAATGCCACCGGGCCGAGCACCTTTTCCACTTCCTGCGCCATGACGGCGCGCACTTCGGCGTCGGACACGTCCTTGCCATAGCGGCTTGCGGCCAGCGTATCGGTAACGCGCAGCGCCGTCTCGACGCCGAGATCGGCGCGGATCAGCACGTCTTCGAGATCCTGCAGCGTATCGTCATCCAGCTTGCGCTTGGTGAAGACGCCGGAAATGTTGCCCGAAAGCTCGCGCGAGGACCGTGCCAGCCCTTCGCGCATGCGCTGGAACCAGGATTTTCTCGGCGGCGCTGGTTCGGGCGCTTTTTGCGGCTCGGCCTTCTGCTCGACTTTTTTGGTGACCGTGACCCTGCCGGCCCTGCTGTCTGCTTTGGGAAGCTCGGCTTTCGCCTCGCTATCCTCCCGCTGCGGGAAGGGAGACGATTCCGATGCCGGCAAAGGCTCAGCCTCGGGCGGTGCGGGCGGAATCTCCGGCGGCACAGGCTCCGGTTCCGGTTGAGCCGCCTCTGGTGCGGGAATTTCCGCTGGTTTGGGCTCCGTTAAGGATTGGGGCTCGGACGCCGGCGAGGGTGGTGGTTCAGCCGGTAACGGCACTCCCTGCGGAGCCTGTTCGGGCACCTCGACAGGTGGTTCAACCGGTAGCGGCTGTTCTGCGGGCCGTTCAGGCTCTATCTCAGGCGTCGGGGTTGGTTCGATGTCCGGTTTCTTCGGTTCGACCCGCTCGGCAGGTGGGTTCAGCGCCTCAAGATTGAGCGGCGGTAGGGGTGCCGTCTCGTCGGGCTTTTCCTCGACGATGTCCTTCTTGCCGAACGAAAAGACCTTCTTGATGAAGCCGAATGCCATGCGCTCGCTATCCTCAGGCCGCTTGCGCGGCGGCTGATGCTGCCGTCAACTTCTCGCCGTCATGGCCGGTGACGGTCGCGACAACGATTTCGCTGGGCTGGCCGGCAGCAACGGTTGCCAGCGTGAAGTCTTGCGTGCGGCCGATTCCTTCACGCTCGATCAATATCGATTGGCGTGTGCCGACAAGTGTCTCGAGGTGCCGGCGATAGGCGGTGTCGCCTGCGGCGCGCAGGCGTGCCGCGCGTTGCTTGACGATTTCTCGCTTCACTTGCGGCATGCGGGCGGCTGGCGTTCCCTCACGCGGGCTGAACGGAAAGACATGCAAATGGGTAAGCCCACATTCCTCGACGATTTTCAGCGAGTTTTCGAACATTTCTTTTGTTTCGGTCGGGAAGCCGGCGATGATGTCGGCGCCAAAAACGATGTCGGGTCGCAGCTTGCGCACGTCTTCGCAAAAACGAATTGAATCGGCGCGCAGATGGCGGCGCTTCATGCGCTTGAGGATCATGTCGTCGCCCGATTGCAGCGACAGATGCAGATGCGGCATCAGTCGGCTTTCGGTGGCGATGGCGTCCAGCAGATCTTCGTCGGCCTCGATGGAATCGATGGAGGAAAGGCGTAGCCGCTTCACCTCGGGTACCTGTTTCAGAATGGTTTTGACCAGTTTGCCGAGGCGTGGCGCTCCCGGCAGGTCGGCACCGTAGCTGGTCATGTCCACGCCGGAGAGCACGACTTCCGCATAGCCGTTCTCGATCAGCCGCCTGCTCTGCTCGACCACGGCGCCCATCGGCACCGAACGGGAATTGCCGCGTCCAAAAGGAATGATGCAGAACGTGCAGCGATGGTCGCAGCCGTTCTGCACCTGCACGAAGGCGCGCGCGCGGCCTTCGATGGCATCGACCATATGGCCGGCTGTTTCGCGTACGGAGAAGATGTCGTTGACGCGTACCTTCTCGAAATCGTTGACGCCGAAATCCGGTAGGGCGCGGTAATTATGCGCCTTCAGCTTCTCCTCATTGCCGAGCACGAGATCGACCTCGCCCATGGCGGAAAAGTCCTGCGGCGCGGTCTGGGCGGCGCAACCGCTGACGATGATGCGGGCGTTTGGGTTTTCACGGCGCGCCTTGCGTATCGACTGCTTGGCCTGCCGCACCGCTTCGCCAGTGACGGCGCAAGTGTTGAAGATGATGGCGCCGCCATCCAATTCGCCAAGCCCGGCTGATTGCGCTTCGCGCCGCATGACCTCAGATTCATAGGTGTTGAGGCGGCAGCCGAAAGTGACGATCTCTATGCCTTTTGCGTCGGTGCCCATCAGGCTGCGCTTTCGGTGTCGCGTGACCATGCGCCGGTGGCAGGGTCGAAGGTGCCGGAAAATTCCCATTCGGCGGCGCCCGTCAGCACGACATGGTCGTCGCCGCGCCATTCGATATGCAAAGGGCCGCCCGGCGCCGTGAGATCGACGCTGCGGCCGGTGCGCTTGGTGCGCGCGCCGGCAACTGCGGCGGCGCAGGCTGCGGAGCCGCAAGCTTTTGTCAGCCCCGCGCCCCGTTCCCAGGTGCGGATCACCATGCTGGATGGTGATGTGACCTGCGCGATGGTGATGTTGGCGCGTTCGGGAAAGATCGGATGGTTTTCAAGCAGCGGGCCGAAACGTCCCAGTTCGTAGGACCATACATCGTGATCCACCCAGAAGACGGCATGCGGGTTGCCCATCGAAACGACTGAAGGTGAATGCAGGACCGGCGCGTCGATCGGGCCGATTTGCAATTCGATCATGCGGGTGTCGGGGAACTCCTCGGCGAGCGGAATATCCTGCCAGCCGAAGCGCGGCTTGCCCATGTCGACCGAGATCAGGCCGTCTTCATGCTGGCTGGCATTGAGAATGCCGGCGAGCGTTTCAAAGGTGAAGCTCTTGCGGCCAGTTTCCGCAGCCAGCGCCTGCACCACGCAACGCGTGCCGTTGCCGCAGGCCTGCGCCGCCGTGCCGTCGGAATTGAGGATGACGATATAATGGTCGGTGCCCGGCGTGCGTGCGTCGTGGATCGCCATGATCTGGTCGAACTTTGTTGCCGGATCGGCATCGAGCGCAAGAGCCGCCTCCGGCGTCACCTTGTCGGCACGACCGCGCATGTCGGCAACGAGGATTGCGTTGCCGACGCCGTTCATGCGGGCGAAGGGGGCCATGCCTGCCATTGCAAGGGGCGTTTCCGTTAGCGTTGGGCGCTATATGGCGGAAACGGGCAGGAATTACCAGTGTGGCTGCGGAATACGGGGTTCACGTCAGTGCGAAGACGCCCAGCGCGATCAGCAGGAAGATGATCAGGACGATGCCAATCAGGATGCGCGCGCCTGTCGCGGCCGCGCCTGCCAGAGACGGCATGCCGAGAAGGCTGGCGACGGCAGCGACGATGAGCAGAATGATGATCCATTTGAGCATGCGACGGAACCTTGAGACAGATGTTGGATACCGATCCCAAACGCCGAATTGCAAAGCCGGGTTCCATGTTATGCAACCGCACGATCCGGTGGCTCGGTTCGGTTGCGATAAAAATGCAACAGAAGACATTGCAAACCCTATTTTAATCATATCGGGTTGAAATTCTGTCGCCATCGCCTTCTTTGTTGGAGGTGTCGATTTTTCAGGACGGCGTCCATGATGGACGCGCGGAGGTTGCTATGACACTTTTCAGCAGGGGAACGTTTTCGGGAACAGGGTTGGCGGCTGTAGTGCTGGCCGTGCTGCTCGCAAGTGGCTGTTCCAGCTCGCGCTTTTCCTCATTGGATTCCACCCAGCCGGCGCCGCTCCCGGCTGCGCCCTCGGGTCAGGTGACGAGCAACCAGTTGCCGCCGCCTGCCGCGCCGGATTCATCGCAATTCCCGACAGCGCCCCAGAACACCCAGATGGCATCGCTCCCGCCGGATGGTTCTGCGCCGGCAGGGTCGCAGGACATCACCGCTTCCAGCGTGGCAGGGGTGTGGAGCGCCAGCGTCTCGGGTCAGAATTGCAAGATTGCGACGCCGCAGACCAAATACGGCCAGGGTTATCGCGCCGGGCCTCTGCATTGCCCGCCACCGCTCGAGAGCATCAAGTCGTGGGCTGTCAACGGCAAGCAACTCGTGCTTTACGATCAGGACGGCGTGACGCTTGCCCGCCTCTATTCATCGGGCGCCTCGAAGTTCGACGGCCAGACGTCGACCGGATTGCCGATTTCGCTGAGCCGATAACAGTTTAGAACGATGCATCTGCGTGACGGCCTAGAAACCCATGTGACCGTCAGGCAGCGCTACGAGCATCTGGTCGACACCGGGGCGATCGAGCGCGACACGGCGCAGGAACGCATTGTCGCAAGGCTCGACCGGCTGATCGACCAAATCGCCGCCAGACGTCTTGCCGACAAATCGAGCGCGCTCGGCTGGCTGTTCGGCAAGAGACGTTCGACGCGTGAAGGTGTGCGAGGGCTTTACATTCACGGTGCCGTCGGTCGCGGCAAGACGATGTTGATGGATATGTTCTTCGAGCTTGTGCCGGCCCGCGCCAAGCGTCGAGTTCATTTCAACGATTTCATGACTGAGGTGCACGACCGTATCCAGAGGCATCGGCGCGCGCGCAAGGACGGCACGGTCAAGGAAGACGATCCGATTCCGCCGGTGGCACGCGCGCTGGCCGAGGAAGCCTGGGTATTGTGCTTCGACGAGTTCACCGTCACCGACATCGCCGACGCGATGGTGCTGTCGCGCCTGTTCTCGGCGCTGTTCGCGGCGGGTGTGGCCCTGGTCGCCACCTCCAATGTCGCGCCACAGGACCTTTACCGCGACGGGCTCAATCGCCAGCTTTTCCTGCCCTTCATTCCGATCCTCGAACGCAATACCGATGTGCTGTCGCTGGATGCCGAGAAGGATTACCGGCTGGAAAAGCTGGGCCGCATGCCGGTTTATATCACGCCCTTGGGTGAAGAGGCCGATCGGCGGATGGATGAAGCGTGGAAAGCTGCAACCGAAGGCCGTCCGGAAAATACGACCGATCTAGCCTTGATGGGGCGTGAGCTGCATATCCCACGGGCTTGCGGACAGGCGGCCCGCTTCACCTTCACTGAGCTGTGCGACAAGCCGCTTGGCGCACGCGACTACCTGGCACTCGCCAAGCGTTTCGACACGCTTTTCATCGACCGCGTCCCCGTACTCGACCAGACACGCCGCAATCCCGCCAAACGCTTCATCCTGCTGATCGACACGGTTTACGACCGCAAGATGCGGCTGGTGGTGAGCGCCGATGCGGCACCGGACGCGCTTTATGCCGGGCGCCCCGGCGTGACGGAAGCGTTCGAGTTCGAGCGCACCGCCTCGCGGCTGATCGAGATGCGGAGCCGGGACTGGCTTGAAGACTGGATGGAACGGCGCCAGCTTCACTCCGAGACGAACGCGGCCGAACAGGCACAAGCATAAGCCATTCGATGTTTCATCCAGAATGTTGGAGCGTCATTTGTACGCTCATTGAACGCACGACGCTTTAGGCGTAGCCATCACAAGCACGTCATCGTACGGTCTTGTTCTTCTGGTTTCGTTCCAGCCAAGGTGGAGGTTCTATGTGAGGCTGAAAAATTTTTACGTTTACGTAAATCCCACATGATCTAACCGATTGAAAATAAAGGGCTGGAAATAATCGGTTGAACTTCATTCAAGGCAGGGCTAATGGGTGCGGCGAAATCTCGCGCCCCGCCGCGATGTTCGACCCTCTTCGGCGCCAATCATGGCCCCGTCACAGCAAAGGGAATTGATCCTGACATGGCACGCAACAAGATAGCGCTTATCGGCTCGGGCATGATCGGCGGCACGCTCGCTCATCTGATCGGTCTCAAGGAACTCGGCGACGTGGTGCTGTTCGACATTGCCGAGGGCATTCCGCAGGGCAAGGGTCTCGATATTGCCGAATCTTCACCGGTCGAAGGCTTCGATGCCCGCTATGTCGGCGTTAACGATTATGCCGGCATCGAGGGCGCGGATGTGTGCATCGTCACCGCCGGCGTGCCGCGCAAGCCCGGCATGAGCCGCGACGATCTTCTGGGCATCAACCTCAAGGTCATGGAGCAGGTCGGCGCCGGCATCAGGAAATATGCGCCGAAGGCCTTCGTCATCTGCATCACCAACCCGCTCGACGCCATGGTCTGGGCACTGCAGAAGTTCTCCGGCTTGCCGAAGACGCATGTTGTGGGCATGGCGGGCGTGCTGGACTCAGCCCGTTTCCGCTATTTCCTCGCTGACGAATTCAAGGTTTCGGTCGAGGACGTTTCGGCGATGACGCTCGGCGGGCACGGCGACGATATGGTGCCGATGGTGCGCTATTCGACCGTTGCCGGCATTCCGTTGCCCGATCTCGTCAAGATGGGCTGGACCAGCCAGGACAAGCTCGACGCCATTGTCGAGCGCACCCGCAAGGGTGGCGGCGAGATCGTCGGCCTGCTCAAGACCGGTTCCGCCTTCTATGCGCCGGCGACGTCCGCCGTCGCCATGGCCGAAAGCTACCTCAAGGACAAGAAGCGGGTGCTGCCCTGTGCGGCGCATCTTTCCGGCCAGTATGGCGTCAAGGACACCTATGTCGGCGTGCCGGTGGTGATCGGCGCCGGCGGCGTCGAGCGTGTCATCGAGATCGATTTCAACAAGGCCGAGCAGAAGATGTTCGACAAGTCCCTGGCGGCCGTGCAGGCGCTGAAGGAGGCGTGCGCCGGCATCGCCCCGCAACTCGGCAAGAACTGATCGGAGCCTGCCATGAACATCCATGAATATCAGGCCAAGCAGGTCCTCAAGGGATTCGGCGCGCCGGTGGCCGACGGCGTGCCGGTGTTCAGGGCGAGCGAGGCGGAAGCGGCGGCCAACAAGCTGCCCGGCCCGCTCTATGTTGTGAAGAGCCAGATCCACGCCGGCGGCCGCGGCAAGGGCAAGTTCAAGGAACTGCCGGCCGATGCCAAGGGCGGCGTGCGCCTGGCCAAGTCGGTCGCCGAAGTCGTGGCCAATGCCAATGAGATGCTTGGAAACACGCTGGTGACCAAGCAAACCGGCCCCGCTGGCAAGCAGGTCAATCGCCTTTATATCGAGGATGGCGCCGACATCGAGCGCGAGCTTTATCTGTCGATTCTGGTCGACCGCTCGGTCGGCCGTGTCGCCTTCGTCGTCTCCACCGAAGGCGGCATGGACATCGAAACGGTGGCGCATGATACGCCGGAAAAGATCGTCACGCTGGCGATCGACCCGGAAAAGGGCGTGACGGCACAAGATGCCGGCAAGTTGAACGCGGCGCTGAACCTTTCCGGCAATGCGGCGAAAGACGGCGAGAAGCTCTTTCCGCTGCTCTACGATGCCTTCACGACGAAGGATATGAGCCTGCTTGAGGTCAATCCGCTGATCGTGATGAAGAACGGGCATCTGCGTGTGCTCGACGCCAAGGTGTCGTTCGACAACAACGCGCTCTTTCGTCATCCCGATATGGTCGAGTTGCGCGACACCACCGAGGAGGACGCCAAGGAAATCGAAGCCTCGAAATACGACCTCGCCTATGTCGCGCTCGATGGCAATATCGGCTGCATGGTCAATGGCGCGGGCCTTGCCATGGCGACCATGGACATCATCAAGCTCTATGGCGAGGAGCCGGCAAACTTCCTCGATGTCGGCGGTGGCGCATCCAAGGAAAAGGTTACGGCGGCGTTCAAAATCATTACTGCCGACCCGAATGTGAGAGGCATTCTGGTCAACATCTTCGGCGGTATCATGAAGTGCGATGTCATCGCCGAGGGCGTGGTTGCGGCGGTCAAGGAGGTCGGCCTCAAGGTTCCTCTGGTGGTGCGCCTCGAAGGCACCAATGTCGAACTCGGCAAGAGAATCATTCGCGAGAGCGGGCTCAACGTGACGCCGGCGGACGATCTCGACGATGCTGCGCAGAAAATCGTCCAGGCCGTGAAGGGGAACTGAGCGGGATGTCCATTCTCATCGACAAGAACACCAAGATCCTGGTTCAGGGCCTGACCGGCAAGACCGGATCGTTTCACACCGAGCAGGCCCTCGCCTATCACGGCACCCAGATGGTCGGCGGCATCCACCCCAAGAAGGGCGGCGAAACCTGGGACGGCAGCGCGCCGTTGCCGATCTTCGCCACCGTCGCCGAAGGCAAGGAAAAGACCGGGGCTACGGCTTCGGTGGTCTATGTGCCGCCGGCAGGTGCGGCAGGCGCCATCATCGAGGCGATCGACGCGGAAATTCCGCTGATCGTGTGCATCACCGAGGGTATCCCGGTGCTGGACATGGTCAAGGTCAAGGCGCGGCTCGAAAAGTCGAAATCGCGGCTGATCGGGCCGAACTGTCCCGGCATCGTCACGCCGGACGAATGCAAGATCGGCATCATGCCCGGCAACATCTTCCGCAAGGGTTCGGTGGGCGTTGTTTCGCGCTCAGGAACGCTTACCTATGAGGCCGTGTTCCAGACCACCAATGCGGGGCTGGGGCAGTCCACGGCTGTCGGCATCGGCGGTGATCCGGTGAAGGGTACCGAGTTCATCGACGTGCTGGAAATGTTTTTGGCCGACGACGAGACGAAGTCGATCATCATGATCGGCGAGATCGGCGGTTCGGCGGAAGAAGATGCCGCGCAGTTCCTGAAAGACGAGGCCAGGCGCGGCCGAAGCAAGCCGATGGCAGGCTTCATTGCCGGGCGCACGGCGCCGGCCGGCCGCACCATGGGCCATGCTGGTGCCGTAATCTCCGGCGGCAAGGGCGGCGCGGAGGACAAGATCGCGGCGATGGAAGCCGCCGGTATCAAGGTTTCGCCGTCTCCGGCGCGTCTCGGTACGACGCTGGTGGAAGCGATCAAGAATTAGGCAGTCGGCAGTCGTTCTTTCCGGTTGTCGACTGCCGCGATAGGAGACGGAGCCGAAGCTCCGGTGGTAATATGGCTCGACAAGATCAAACCAACGACCAATTCTCCCTCACGTCCTTTCTTTATGGCGGCAATGCCGACTATATCGACGCGCTCTATGCCGCCTATGAGGACGATCCGGCCTCGGTCGATCCTGAATGGCAGAGCTTCTTCGCCGCGCTGAAGGACGACGCAGCCGATGTGAAGAAGAACGCGCGCGGCGCCTCCTGGGCGCGGCCGTCATGGCCACTGATCGCCAATGGCGAACTGGTCTCGGCGCTCGATGGCAATTGGGGCATGGCCGAAAAGGTCATCGAAAAGAAGATCAGGGACAAGGCCGCGATCGGTGACGGCACGCCTCAGTCGGAGGCGGATGTGCATCAGGCGACGCGCGATTCGGTGCGCGCCATCATGATGATTCGCGCCTTTCGCATGCGCGGCCATCTTCACGCCAAGCTCGATCCGCTCGGCATTGCTTCGCAGCTCGAGGATTATAATGAGCTGTCGCCGGAGAATTACGGCTTCACCGAAGCCGATTACGACCGGCCGATCTTCTTGGACAATGTTCTGGGCCTGGAATTCAGCACGGTGCGGCAGATGCTGGACATTCTCACCCGCACCTACTGCTCGACGCTTGGCGTCGAGTTCATGCACATTTCCGATCCGGAGGAAAAAGCCTGGATCCAGGAACGTATCGAAGGCACCGACAAGGAAATCAGCTTCACCGCCGAAGGCAAGAAGGCGATCCTGTCGAAGCTGATCGAGGCCGAAGGCTTCGAACAGTTCCTCGATGTCAAATACAAGGGCACCAAGCGTTTCGGCCTCGATGGTGGCGAGTCGCTGATTCCGGCGTTGGAGCAGATCGTCAAGCGCGGCGGCCAGATCGGTCTCAAGGAAATCGTGCTTGGCATGGCGCATCGCGGCCGCCTCAACGTTCTCAGCCAGGTGATGGCCAAGCCGCACCGCGCCATCTTCCATGAGTTCAAGGGTGGTTCCTATGCGCCCGACGATGTGGAAGGCTCAGGTGATGTGAAGTATCATCTTGGCGCTTCCTCGGATCGTGAATTCGACGGCAACAAGGTGCATCTGTCGCTGACGGCGAACCCTTCGCATCTGGAGATCGTCGATCCTGTCGTGATGGGTAAGGCGCGCGCCAAGCAGGATCTGCTGTATAATCGCGGTCGTGAGGAAATGGTGCCGCTGGAGGAGCGCGCCAGGGTGTTGCCTCTATTGCTGCATGGCGATGCCGCCTTTGCCGGCCAGGGCGTGATTGCCGAAATACTCGGCCTGTCCGGCCTGCGTGGGCATCGTGTTTCCGGAACGTTGCATTTCATCATCAACAACCAGATCGGCTTCACCACCAATCCGCGCTTCTCGCGCTCGTCGCCCTATCCTTCGGATGTGGCCAAGATGATCGAGGCGCCGATCTTCCACGTCAATGGCGACGATCCGGAAGCCGTGGTCTTCGCCGCCAAGGTGGCGATCGAATTCCGCATGAAGTTTCACAAGCCCGTGGTGGTGGACATGTTCTGCTATCGCCGCTTCGGCCACAATGAAGGTGACGAGCCGGCCTTTACCCAGCCGATCATGTATCGCTCGATCCGTGCTCACAAGACTACGGTACAGGTCTATGCCGACCGGCTGATCGCCGAGGGCCATATCAGCCAGGCCGATTTCGACAAGATGAAGGCGGACTGGCGTGAACGCCTGGAGGGGGAATGGGAAGCCGGCCAATCCTACAAGCCCAACAAGGCCGACTGGCTGGACGGCGCATGGTCGGGTTTGCGGACTGCCGACAATGAGGACGAACAGCGGCGCGGCAAGACCGCCGTGCCGGTCAAGGTTCTGAAGGATATCGGCAAGAAACTGACCGAAGTGCCGAAGGATTTCGAGGTTCACAAGACGATCCGGCGATTCCTCGATCATCGCCGTCATGCTATCGAGACGGGCGAGGGGATCGACTGGGCTACCGCCGAATCTCTGGCCTTCGGCTCGATTCTGCTCGACGGCAATCCGGTACGGCTTTCCGGCCAGGATTCGGAACGCGGTACCTTCTCGCAGCGCCATTCTGTGCTTTACGATCAGCGCGACGAGAACCGCTATATTTCACTCAACAATCTCTCGGCGGCGCAGGCCGGCTACGAGGTCATCAATTCGATGCTCTCGGAAGAGGCTGTGCTCGGCTTTGAATACGGCTATTCGCTTGCCGCCCCCAAGGCGCTGACCCTATGGGAGGCGCAGTTCGGCGATTTCGCCAATGGCGCGCAGGTCCTGTTCGACCAGTTCATCTCGTCGGGCGAACGCAAATGGCTGCGTATGTCCGGCCTCGTCTGCCTGTTGCCGCATGGCTATGAAGGCCAGGGGCCGGAACATTCCAGTGCCCGGCTGGAGCGTTTCCTGCAGCTTTGTGCCGAAGACAACATGCAGGTCGCCTATTGCTCGACGCCGGCCAATTATTTTCACATATTGCGCCGGCAGTTGAAGCGAGATTTCCGCAAGCCGCTGATCCTGATGACGCCGAAATCGCTCCTGCGTCACAAGCGGGCGGTCTCGACCATTGCCGAAATGTCCGGCGAGAGCACGTTCCACCGGCTTTTGTGGGACGATGCGCAGATGCTGCCCGATCAGGCGATCAAGCTGGTGAAGGATTCCAAGATCCGCCGCGTCGTCCTGTGCACGGGCAAGGTCTATTACGATCTCTACGAAGAACGCGAAAAGCGTGGCGTCGACGATATCTACCTGCTGCGTGTGGAACAGCTCTATCCGTTCCCGGCCAAGGCACTGATCAACGAACTGTCGCGCTTCCGCAATGCGGAGATGGTGTGGTGCCAGGAGGAGCCCAAGAATATGGGGGCCTGGTCATTCATCGACCCGTATCTGGAATGGGTACTCGCCCATATCGACGCCAAGCATCAGCGGGTGCGCTATACCGGGCGTCCGGCTGCGGCATCGCCCGCCACCGGATTGATGTCGAAGCACCTTGCGCAGCTTGCGGCGTTCCTCGAAGACGCACTCGGCAAATAAACCAAGAGAACGGACAGGCACATGGCTACCGAAATCCGCGTTCCCACACTTGGCGAATCCGTCACGGAGGCAACCATCGGCAAATGGTTCAAGCAGGTGGGCGATGCCGTTGCCGTCGATGAGCCGCTGGTCGAACTCGAAACCGACAAGGTGACGATCGAGGTGCCGGCCGCAGCAGCCGGTACGCTTGCCGAAATCGTTGTCAAGGAAGGCGAGACGGTCGAGGTCGGTGCGCTGCTGGGCAGCATCGAGGCCGGATCGGGCACTGCCAAAGCTGCGGCGCCCGAACCAAAGCAGGAAACCGCCGTGGCGCAAGCTTCCGCGCCCACCGCCGCAGCGACATCCAAGGAAGCGGCGGCGCAAAGCGCCAAGATCGCAGGCGAAGGCCCGATCGAAGAGCGCAAGATGCCGCCGGCGCCTTCGGCGGCCAAGTTGCTTGCCGAACACAACATCTCGGCTGACCAGGTGACGGGTTCCGGCAAGCGCGGGCAGGTGCTCAAGGGCGACGTGCTGGAGGCCATCGCCAAGGGTGCGCCTTCACAACCGGCAGAGGCGCCGGCGCCGGCCGCTCCGCGTACTCCGCCCTCTCCCGCCGACGCGCCGCGCGAGGAGCGCGTGCGCATGACCCGACTGCGCCAGACGATCGCGCGCCGGCTGAAGGACGCACAGGCGACAGCCGCCATGCTCACCACCTTCAACGAGGTGGACATGACGGCGGTGATGGACCTGCGCAAGAAATACAAGGAGTTGTTCGAGAAGAAGCATGGCGTGAAACTCGGCTTCATGGGCTTCTTCACCAAGGCCGTCACGCATGCGCTGAAGGAAATTCCTTCGGTCAATGCCGAGATCGACGGCACCGACATCATCTACAAGAACTACGCCCATATCGGCGTGGCGGTGGGCACAGATAAGGGGCTGGTCGTGCCGGTGGTGCGCGATGCCGACGCTATGTCGATTGCCGAGATCGAAAAGGAGATTGGCCGGCTGGGACTGGCCGCGCGCGATGGCAAGCTCTCTGTCGCCGACATGCAGGGCGGCACCTTCACCATCTCCAATGGCGGTGTTTACGGCTCGCTGATGTCGACGCCGATCCTGAACGCGCCGCAGTCGGGCATCCTCGGCATGCACAAGATTCAGGAGCGGCCCGTGGTTGTCGGCGGGCAGATCGTGGTGCGGCCGATGATGTATCTGGCGCTTTCCTACGATCACCGCATCGTTGACGGCAAGGAAGCCGTCACTTTCCTGGTGCGCGTCAAGGAAAGCCTGGAAGACCCCGAACGCCTGGTCCTGGACCTGTAGTGTCATCGTGTGGGTCCGTTCCCTTGGCGATCACATGCGCCCGGCTGCCGTCCGGCTGGCTCTGGCAGTCTGCGCCGTGGTGCCGGCAGCGCCCGCGTTCGCTGCCGGCCCGATCGAACTTGCCGTTTATGACGATCGTGATGGCGTGGCCGAGATCGATTTCACGCCGGTCGATCAGTCGGCCACCATCACCAATCGATTCCGCATGATCTTTGCCGATGCCGTCATTCTCGACGGACGGGTGGAGTGGAGCGACAATGCAGCGCGGCCCTATGGCACGCTGACGAGGAACTGCCCGTCGGGAGACGTCACCGACGACGAACTGGCTGCTTGTACGCTGTGGAGCGGCGTCGTCTATACGGCGGATGAAATGGGCGCGGTCGGCCTGCTGCCGAGGCAAGGCGAATCTGCTCCGCGGAACCTGATTTTCTCCGGTTTGGGGCCGGCTCTCGCGAATGGTCGCGGCGATGCCGCACCGGCAAAGACCCCATGGGACGTCTTTTTCCTGAAAGGCTGTCAGGAATGAGTGAAGCGAAAAAATCCCTGCTCGTCACTGGCGGCAGTCGCGGTATCGGGGCCGCAATCTGTCGGTTGGCGGCAAAACGCGGCTATCGCGTGGCCGTGAACTACGCCTCGAACGAGGCGGCGGCTTTGGCGCTGGTGAAAGAGATCGAAAGCGGCGGCGGCGAGGCTTTTGCCATCAAGGGCGATGTCGGCAACGAAGCCGATGTACTGGCCATGTTCGCGGCGGTCGATAGCCGCTTCGGCGGCCTCGATGTTCTGGTGAACAATGCCGGGGTGGTCGATCAGAAGGCGCGGGTCGATGAGCTGATCATGGCGCGGCTGGAACGCATGATGCGCATCAATGTCATCGGCTCGATCCTTTGCGCCCGTGAAGCGGTCCGGCGCATGTCCACGCTGCATGGCGGCAAGGGCGGCGCCATCGTCAACATATCCTCCGCCGCCGCGCGGCTCGGCAGTCCCGGCGAATACGTCGATTATGCTGCTTCTAAAGGCGCTATCGACACATTTACGATCGGGCTAGCGTGCGAGGTGGCCACCGAGGGCGTGCGTGTCAATGCGGTGCGACCCGGCCTGATCGACACCGAAATCCATGCATCCGGCGGTCAGCCGGACCGGCTGGAGCGGATTCGCGGAGCAATCCCGATGAAGCGCGAAGGCAAGGCCGCGGAGATCGCCTCGGCCGTGCTGTGGCTGCTATCGGACGAAGCATCCTATACGACCGGCGCGCTGCTTGATGTGAGCGGTGCACGGTAAGACCGGAAGGAAGGGAAGAAAAATGGCATACGATGTCGTAGTGATCGGTTCCGGGCCGGGCGGCTATGTATGCGCCATCAAGGCGGCGCAGCTCGGTCTGAAAGTGGCTGTGGTCGAGAAGCGTGCAACCTTTGGCGGCACCTGCCTGAACATCGGCTGCATCCCGTCTAAAGCTCTTTTGCATGCGTCGGAGATGCTGGCTGAAGCCAGCCATTCCTTCGATACGCTGGGCGTCGAGGTGCAGCCCAGGCTCAATCTGAAAAAGATGATGGCGCACAAGGACTCGACCGTCGAGGCGAATGTCAAAGGGGTCGAATTTCTGTTCAAGAAGAACAAGATCGACACGTTCCGAGGCACCGGCAAGCTGCTTGGCACCGGCAAGGTGGGCGTTACCGGTGAAGACGGCAAGAGCCAGGAGATCGAGGCGAAGAACATCGTTATCGCCACCGGTTCGGATGTCGCCGGCATTCCCGGTGTAGCGGTCGATATCGACGAGAAGGTGATCGTGTCGTCCACCGGGGCGCTGGCGCTGGAAAAGGTGCCGGAACGTCTCGTCGTGGTGGGCGGCGGCGTTATCGGGCTGGAGCTTGGCTCGGTCTGGGCGCGGCTTGGTGCCAAGGTCACAGTGGTCGAGTTCCTCGACACGATTTTAGGCGGCATGGACGGCGAGGTGTCGAAACAGTTCCAGCGCATGCTGGCCAAGCAGGGATTCGACTTCAAACTCGGTGCCAAGGTGACGGGCGTGGCCAAGGCCAAAAAGGGCGCGTCGGTGACCTTTGAACCAGTGAAGGGCGGCGATGCGGAAACCATCGACGCCGAAATCGTGCTGATCGCGACCGGGCGGCGTCCCTATTCGGATGCGCTTGGCTTAAAGGAAGCCGGCGTCGAGATTGACGAGCGCGGCCGGGTCAAGACCGACGATCATCTTCGCACCAATGTGCCCGGCATCTGGGCCATTGGCGATGTGGTCGCAGGTCCGATGCTGGCTCACAAGGCGGAAGATGAGGGTGTGGCGGTTGCCGAGCGCATAGCCGGTCAAGCCGGCCATGTGAACTACGAGGTGATTCCCAGCGTGGTCTACACCAGCCCCGAAGTGGCTTCGGTCGGCAAGACCGAGGAGGAATTGAAAAAGGCAGGCGTTGAATACAAGGTCGGCAAATTCCCATTCACCGCCAATGGCCGCGCGCGTGCCATGCTGCACACCGACGGGTTCGTGAAGATCCTTGCCGACAAGAAGACCGACAAACTGCTGGGCGCTCATATCGTCGGCTTCGGCGCCGGCGAGATGATCCATGAGGCAACCGTGCTGATGGAGTTTGGCGGGGCGGCGGAAGACCTTGCCCGTACCTGCCATGCGCATCCGACCATGTCGGAAGCGGTCAAGGAAGCGGCGCTGGCGACCTTCTTCAAGCCGATCCATCTCTGATCACGGCAAATCGCCAGATCGGATGAAAGGCCCGCAGGGATGCGGGCCTTTCTATTCTCAATACTATTGAGCCGGAGCGGGCGTTGCCGGAGCCGGATTGGCTGGTTCCGGAGTGGTTGGGGCAGGTTCTGCCGGCGCAGCAGGCTCTGTCGACTCTGCCGGTGCGGCAGGTTCCGCTGGCGCCGGCGTAGCAGGCGCGGTCGGTTCAGCAGGCGCGGTCGGCGCGGGAGCCGTCTCGGTAGCAGTCGGCTGCTCGCCGGGGGGCGTTGTCTCTGTCGGGCCGCGAGCGAAGATGTAATAGGCGACGATCGCCAGAATGACCACGACCAGCGCGATCAGCCACGGGCTGCCCCCTCCTGAACGGCCGCGCGGAGTGTTCGCCGGCGGGTCTTGCGTCAGAGGCGGGGTAGGATTGAGCGGATCGTTGTGCAACGGATCGGTAGGGTCCGGTCTGTTGGGCGGATTTGCCATAATCAAGTCCTCCATGAATGAACAGCATCAATCAACACCCATCAACGCGCGAGGCGCGGTTGGGTTTCATGGCCGAGAAAATAGATGGAAAAAGAATAGGTTGGCCGTTCAGTCTGCCATGGTAACCGTATAGCCGGCCTTGCGGAAATCTTCGACAAGGCCCTCCGCGCCGGGCAGATGCAGCGCACCCACCGCCATGAAGACATTGCCCTGGCCAAGGATCGGCAGCGCGTGTTCGGCCATCGCCTTGTTGCGGCTGGTGACCATGGTTTCCTCGAAGGCGGCATAGCCGTCGCCGTCGCCCGGCTCTTCAGGGACGGCTGCCCGCAGGAATGGCCAGATCATGCCGATCTCGCCCTGTCGGTAAAGCGCGATCATCGTCTCGTTGAGATCGTTCACGCGATCGCCAAGTTCCAGCGTCTGCACCAGCCCCTTCACATGGAAGGAAAGCGGCAACGATGCCATGGCGCGAAGCTGATCGGCGACCGTCTCGACGCCCTCGATCGTTTTGCCTGCTGCCCTGGCCTGTTGTGCGAGGCTGATGTCGAGCACCGGTTCGCCCCTGGATTTGCGCGCCAGTTCGCATTCTGGCACCGCCAGCATGGCGGCGAGCATCCAGGGCTTCATCCTGGCGACGCTGGCCGGCGGAATGCCGCGAGCTTCGAGCGCCTTGTCAACCAGTGCGGCATCCTTGGGTGAAAGCAGGGACGGCAGCGTTGTCTTGCCGGTGAACATGGTCAGTTCGGGGTCGCTGGCGAGACTCGCCATCATAGCCTTCTTGTCCAGAACGCCGGTGGTCTCGATAACCAGCGTGTTGGCGCCGTCAAAGGCCTTTTGTGCGGTGGGAGGCAGCGTGATCACCCGCGGATCAGTCATATGCATGGTGCCGAACAGGAAAGACGGCTGCTGACCGGCTTTCTCCAGTTTCCACGACAGCCCCTTGCCGTTCGGCACCTTGGCCGCTTCGGCAGTGATTTTCGCAAAGGCGGCCGGATCGTTCTTCTGCATTTCCGTTGCAAGATCTATTCCGGTACAGGCCGGAGTTTGCGCCTGCGCCTTGCCGGCGGCAAGCAGCGCTATGACAAGGAAAGACATGAAGAATAGCAGGTTGAGGCCGGCAAGGAGGCCAAGCCAGGCAAGGGAGCTACATTCGGCAAGCGCGACGATGCGTTTCATGTCTTTCATCTAGACTTCAAAAGCGGCGAAACGGTTAATTGATCGCGCACAATTGTTCGCAGGGTGCTATCACGCGCGCGGATGGGCGGCGTCGTAGATATCGAGCAGGCGCGCCGTATCGACACCGGTATAGATTTGCGTGGTCGACAGGCTGGCATGGCCGAGCAGTTCCTGAATGGTCCTGAGATCGCCGCCGCGCCCGAGAAGATGGGTGGCGAAGGAATGGCGCAAGGCATGTGGTGTCGCTGTATCCGGCAGGTCAAGCGCAGAGCGCAGCTTTGCCATGTCGCGTTGCAGGATGGCCGGATTGAGCGGACCGCCGCGCGCGCCGCGAAACAGCGGACCGTTGGTATCGAGATCATAGGGGCAGAGCCGGCGATATTCCGTCACAGCCTTGAGTGCGACAGGCAGAACCGGTACGAGACGCGTCTTGCCGCCCTTGCCGATAATGCGCAGCACGGTGTCGCTGGTCGATGCCAATTCGGTGCCGGACAGGCCGAGCGCCTCGGAAAGGCGCAAGCCGCAGCCGTAAAGCAGGGTCAGCACCGCGGCGTTGCGCGCGGCAACCCATGGCACCTCGACCAGTTGCTCGCCTGCCGAGACGACGCGTCTCGCATCGTGGGCTGTCAGCGGCTTGGGCAGCGATTTCGGCTGTTTCGGCGCACGAAGCGCAGCGGCGCCTGCTGCATTGACGAGACCGCGGCGTTCGAGATAGCGCAGCAGCGAGCGGATGCCGGCAAGGCCGCGCCCCAGCGTGCGCGCGCCTGCGCCGTCCGAGCGGCGCGCGGCAAGAAAGCCGCGCAGATCGGCGGGGCGCAGATCGGCAATGTCGGCAATGCCGGGTGGGCCGCCGCAATGGCCGGTCAGGAATTGCAGGAACTGGCGTGTGTCGCGCTCATAGGCCTCGACGGTTTTTCCCGCCAGCCGCCGCTCGCCGGCCAGTGCTTTCAGCCATGCCTGACGCGCGTCTTGCAGGTCGGGCCTGGCCGATATGAGGAATTCCTGCATTGGCAGCCGCTTTCCGATTGAATAAGTCAATGTTGACCGAAGCAGGTTAGCAAGCGGTGAAGCGTATTCATGGGTAAGCCCGAAAATCTCATCCAGATGGCCGTGATCGGCGCAGCCCACGGTATCAAGGGCGAGTTGCGCGTGAAAACCTTTACCGGCGATCCGCTGGCGCTCGGCGATTACGGGCCACTGCACGCCCGTGACGGCAGGATTTTCGAGGTGGCGAATATCAGGCCAACCGGCAATGTCGTCGTCGTCCGCTTCAAGGGAGTGGGAGACCGCAATGCGGCGGAGGCGCTGGCCGGTACGGAGCTTTTCATCGACCGCGCCGCCCTGCCCGAAGAAGACGAGGATGAGTTCTATCATGCCGATCTCGTCGGGCTGGCGGTGAGGGACGAGACGGCCGCGGCGGTCGGCAGGGTCGCAGCCGTGCAGAATTTCGGCGGCGGTGACATTCTCGAACTGACGCTTGGCGGCCGCAAGGGCGTGCTGATTCCGTTTTCCAAGGCTGCGGTGCCGGAAATTTCAATTGCCGGCGGCTATATCCGCGTCGATCGGATAGCTGCCGGGCTTGTCGAAGACGAGGATAAGATGCTTCGGCAGCAGTCAAAGGGCACCGAACAATGAGTTTTCGCGCCACGGTGCTGACGCTTTATCCGGAGATGTTTCCGGGCGCGCTCGGTCAGTCGCTCGCCGGTCGCGCGCTCGACGCCGGCACCTGGGACTTGCAGACGGTGCAGATCCGCGATTTTGCTGTCGACCGCCACCGCACGGTGGACGACACACCGGCCGGCGGCGGTGCCGGCATGGTGATGCGCGCCGATGTGCTGGCGCGCGCCATCGATCAGGCTTCGCCGCGAGGTGATACGCGCCCGCGTCTCTTGATGAGCCCGCGCGGCAAGCCGCTGACACAGGAGAAGGTCCGGACGCTAGCTGCCGGCCCCGGCGCGACGATCCTGTGCGGGCGCTTCGAGGGCGTCGACCAGCGTGTCATCGAGGCGCGCGGGCTGGAGGAAGTCTCGATCGGCGATTTCATCCTGTCGGGGGGCGAACCGGCGGCATTGGTATTGCTTGATGCGGTGGTGCGGCTTCTGCCCGGCGTCATGGGCAACGAAGTGTCCGGCGAGGAGGAGAGTTTTGAAAACGGCCTGCTGGAGCATCCGCATTACACGCGGCCGCAGGTGTTCGAGGGCATGACGATCCCCGAGGTGCTGACTTCAGGCAATCATGGAAAGATCGCCGCGTGGCGCCGTGCCGAGGCCGAGCGGTTGACGCGCGAGCGGCGGCCCGAACTGCTGGCAGCGGCTCAGGGCTTGACGAAATAATAGACGGCCAGAAACAGGCCGACGGCGATGACGAAGCCGCGTACAACGCCTTGCGGAACCCGCTTGGCGATCCAGACGCCCGAATAGCCTCCAAGCGCGCCGCCCGGGATCATCACGATCGCCTCCGGCCAGGCCACCACGCCGCCGACGACGAAGACCACGATGGCAAGTGAGGCGATCACCATGGCCAGCATGTTCTTCAGCGCGTTTATGCGGTGATAGTCGCCGCTTTCCGTGAGGCCCAGCGTCGCCAGCATCATCACGCCCATGCCGGCGCCGAAGAAGCCGCCATAGATAGCGGTAAAGAATTGTGCAGTTGCGCCGACCAGCGATCCCACCTTGGGTTGATTGCCGGTCTTCGGCTTGGGTTTCAGCCATGGTCCAACAGCAAACAGGGCTGTTGCCGCCAAAAGCAGCCACGGCACCAGAGCCTTGAACGACGCGCTGTCCAGCGCCAGCAGGATGAGCGAGCCGCCCAGCGCGCCGAAAGCCGAGATGGCGCAGAGCAACAGCGCGCCGCGCCAGAACAGCTTTATGTCGCTCCAGTAAGCGAGCGTCGAGGTGATGTAACCGGGAAATTGGGTGACGGAGGAGGTCGCGTTGGCGAGAATCGGCGGTGTTCCCAGAAGCGACATGGCGCCGAAAGTGAGGAAAGTACCGCCGCCGGCCATCGCATTGACGATGCCCGACAAATAGCCGGCAAGGAAAAGAATGATCGCATCGACTATGGACATGAAAGGCGCACCGCGCGTGGAGGAGGTGAGATTGCGCCGACCCGACGCCTTACTTTGTTGCGCAATCTTCGATATAGACGGCCCGCGCTAGGCTCAATGGCTAAAAAGTCTCGGGCCAAGGCGTGACAAAGCGATGAAATGGCTGTATGAGCGCGCCCGACCCGCTGGGAATTTCCCGGCGGACTAAAGATATGGACCCGTCAACAATGGCGGTGTAGCCGTCCCTGCCCAAGCCTGCTGGCGAGGGCATAGCCAAGCGGTCGAAGCGACTGCAAGGCGAGCCGAGGACGCTCTGACTGTCGGAAGAACAAGAAGTGGATTTCAAGATGGATATAATCCGTCAACTCGAGGCCGAACAGGCCGCCAAGATCGAAGCCAAGCGCCAGCTTCCCGAATTCCAGCCCGGCGATACGGTGCGCGTCAATGTACGCGTTACGGAAGGCACGCGCACACGCGTGCAGGCCTATGAGGGCGTCGTCATCGCCCGTTCCGGCGCCGGCCTGCATGAAAACTTCACGGTGCGCAAGATTTCCTATGGCGAGGGGGTGGAGCGCGTGTTCCCGGTCTATTCGCCTATGGTCGAGGGCGTCGAGGTCGTGCGTCGCGGCAAGGTGCGTCGTGCCAAGCTCTATTACCTGCGCGACCGTCGCGGCAAGTCGGCACGCATCTCGGAAAACACCGGCGTGCGCGCCCGCAAGCTGAACGATGCCGAGCGTGATGCGCTGGCCGCCGAAAAGGCGCGGATCGAGGCCGAGAAAATAGCGGCTGCCGAAGCTCTTGCCGCCGAGAAGGCCGCGCAGGAAGCCGCCGAGAAGAAGGCTGCCGAAGCCGATGCCGCTGAGGCGGAAAAGGCCGCGGAATAAGATTTCCGGCAGAACTGTTTGAGAAGGCGGCTTCGGGCCGCCTTTTTCATGACCCAGCTCAAACAGGCTGCTGATCGCGCTGCAAAGGCGAATGCTCCGATTGCCGAAGTGCCAAAAGATTGCTATTTGACGGTCATGGAAGAGCTGTTCGGAGACCCGTCCTATAAGGGCTTCGTGCTGCAGGACAAGAAGCGCCTGCCGGCACGGTTCTTCGCGCGCGTCTGCGGTGTGCCGACCGCCCGACTTATCTGACCCGGTTCCGTACCGGTTTACCGGCTATGGCCGGGTCTTTCCATGTCTCGCATCGACGGATTTACGCAAATGAGCGCACCGCGCACCCTCTACGACAAGATTTTCGACGACCATCTGGTTGACCGGCAGGACGATGGCACCTGCCTTCTGTGGATCGACCGGCATTTGGTGCATGAAGTGACCAGCCCGCAGGCCTTCGAAGGTTTGCGCATGGCCGGCCGCCCGGTGCGTCACCCGGAAAAGACGCTCGCCGTGGTCGATCACAACGTGCCGACCTCGGCGGACCGCGTGAACGGCATCAAAAACGAGGAAAGCCGCATCCAGGTCGAGGCGCTGGCGAAGAACGCCGCCGACTTCGGCGTCGAATATTATTCCGAGAAGGATCGCCGACAGGGCATCGTCCATATCATCGGGCCGGAGCAGGGCTTTACGCTGCCGGGCATGACCATCGTGTGCGGCGACAGCCACACCTCCACCCATGGCGCGTTCGGCGCGCTGGCGCACGGCATCGGCACATCCGAGGTCGAGCATGTGCTGGCGACGCAGACGCTGATCCAGCGCAAGGCCAAGAACATGCTGGTGCGTGTCGATGGCAAACTCCCCGAAGGCGTTACCGCCAAGGACATCATCCTCGCCATCATCGGCGAGATCGGTACGGCCGGCGGCACCGGCTATGTCATCGAATATGCCGGCGAGGCGATCCGTTCGCTGTCGATGGAAGGCCGCATGACGATTTGCAACATGTCGATCGAGGGCGGCGCGCGTGCCGGCCTCATCGCGCCGGACGAGACGACTTATCGCTATGTCAAGGACAAGCCGCGCGCGCCCAAAGGCGCGGCTTGGGACATGGCGCTTGACTATTGGAAGACGCTGAAATCCGACGAAGGCGCGCATTTCGACAAGGCGGTGGTATTGGATGCCGCCAAACTGCCGCCTATCGTCACTTGGGGCTCGTCGCCTGAGGACGTGGTCTCGGTGACCGGTGCGGTGCCCGATCCGGACCTGATCGAGGACGAGGCCAAGCGCAATTCCAAGAAGCGCGCGCTGGATTACATGGGACTGACGGCAGGCACCAGGATTACCGATATCGAGCTTGACCGCGTGTTCATCGGTTCCTGCACCAATGGACGCATCGAGGACTTGCGCGCCGTGGCAGCGGTGGCCAAAGGCAAGACGGTCAACCCGCGCGTCAACGCCATGATCGTGCCGGGCTCCGGCCTGGTGAAGGCGCAGGCCGAGGCCGAGGGGCTGGACAAGATCTTCATCGAGGCCGGTTTCGAATGGCGTGAGCCGGGTTGCTCGATGTGCCTGGCCATGAACGACGACCGGCTTGCCCCGCATGAGCGCTGCGCCTCGACCTCGAATCGCAATTTCGAGGGCCGGCAAGGCTTCAAGGGCCGTACCCATCTGGTCTCGCCGGCCATGGCGGCGGCGGCGGCGATTGCCGGCCATTTCGTCGATATCCGCGACTGGAAGTAATTTCGCCGTTCTGCGGCGTGGCGATCAAGCAAAGCCCGGGCTGCAACAGCCTGGGCTTTTTCATGCAGGGCGGCGAATGATCTCGTGGAACTGCTCGCGTTTGCCGGGCTGGTCCTCTTCGACCACCATCGCCAGTTTCTCCTTGTCGAAGAGGCGGAACCATTCATCCCATTCGACCAGTTCATAGCCGCCGGCATTGGGCGGCCGCTCAGGTTGGTCGAAATCCTCATAAGCCTCCTGTCCGAATACAATGGAGAGCATGGGTTGCGTTCCGCCCTCTGGCGAAACGTCGATGATCGCCGGATGTCCCGCTCTGGCGGCTGCCCAGTCGCGGATCGCCTGATGATCGGTAAGAGTGACTGTTTCCGGCATTGCGGAATCTCCCTGGGTTCGATTGCGGCAACGCGGCACCTCTTCTCTGGTTCCAGACCACTGTCCGACTGTCCGCAAAACAGTTTAACGCGTTGTTTGATCTTCGCGGCTAGGTTGTTCTCCAACGGCAATCAACGAAGGCGCACTGTTGGATACCGGCCTTTTTCTTGCACTGTTGAACCCGTCAATCGCGCTCGTGCTTGCCGCGGCGTTCGGTGCGCTATGGGCTTATCAGAAAAACCGGTCTTACCTAGCCGTGCTCGCCATCGGCTATGTCGCCACGGCCATCGGCTTCCTGCTGCAGCATTTTGTCCAGCCGCTCGGCTTGAAGGCGTCGCAGATTGCGTCGTCTCTCGCTTTCATGGTGGCCGTCTGCTTGATTTCCGGTGCCATCGTTTCGCGATACCGAAATCGCTTGCCTCTGGTGGGCATCGGCATCGCGGCCTCGGTGGGTGCCGCGCTTTACGGCTGGTTCATGTTCGTCGACCAGGATCTGATCCGCCGAATCCTGGTCCTGAACTTCGCGTTCGGCGCAATCAGCCTGGTGGTCGCGGCAGAACTGTGGGGCGTGCGCAAACGAGGCCCTGCGGAGACGGTTCTGCTCGTGTTGTCACTTCTGGCCAGTATGAACTTCATCGTGCGCACGCTGATCGTCCTGAAGATCGAGGGCCCGATCGGTGATCATCAGGGGTTCCTGCATTCGACTTACTGGACAACAGCGATGCTGTCACACGCGGTGTTGACGCTGATGCTGGCGCTGTGTCTGTTTACCGCTGCGGCACTTGATGTCGTGGCCGCGCTGCGTTCCGATTCGCATACCGATGCGCTCTCTGGCCTGTTCAACCGGCGCGGTTTTGAGGAGCAGGCATTGGAAGCGCTGGCACGTTGCGCTCCCACTGGCCTCCCTGTCAGTCTGGTGCTGGCCGATCTCGATCATTTCAAGGCGGTCAACGACAGTTTCGGCCATGCGGAAGGCGATCGCGTGATTGCCAATTTTGCTGGAGTGCTGCGTCGGGTTGCCGGCACGCAGGGTATTCCCGGCCGCATCGGCGGTGAGGAGTTTGCCGTTCTTCTGCCGTTGGCCGACCTAGCCGCCGCACGCTTGTTTGCCGAGACGGTTCGCGCCGGTTTTGGACTCAGCGAATCCGGCGGTATGCGTGTGACGGCCAGTTTCGGGATCGCCATGCTGAGCCATGATGAGCCGCTACATCGGCTCATGCAGCGGGCCGACGACGCGCTTTACAGGGCCAAGCAGAGCGGCCGTGATGGCGTGCGTGTGGTCTACGAGCGCTCCGCTTTGTCTACGCGTGTCGATCTTGGCGGGCGTGGCTGATACGCCGCTTTAGATGTTCTTCGTATCTCAGCGGCACGGATTGAGTTCCGGCATCTCGCCATCGGACAGGCCGTACATATAGCTGCGGCCTTTGACGAAGACCGGCGGGCGATAGCAATCGCGTGCATCGGTCAAACGGGCGGCCCCACCATGGCTTTCATTGATCTGACCGGCGTTTGTATAAGCGGCCAGTTTCTTTGCCATTGCGCCTTCCCCGATGAGAATGCGCTTGTAGCCGGCGGCGCTTTCGATAACGAGATTGCCGAAAGAATCGGCATAGACGTGATCATGGTCGTAAGTCCCGGCGACGGCAGATGTGACAAAAGCCGCATTTATGAAAGCAGCCAAGGCGGCGGCGAAAGCTGACAGAGCTAATCTGGAACGCATGGCATGTCTCCTTTCAGCGGCAAGCCTCCTCGAATCGCAAGATTAACCTTTCCTTAACCTTTGTTAAGAGGCATCGCGTTTGACGCGGCGCGAATTTTTGCGCAGTGGTTAACACGCCAAATACGGGTTGATCCTGGCGTTCCCGGACCGTTAGAGTGCCATGCATTCAATCGAACGCAGGACGTTCTAACGCTTTGATCGGGCATCGGAATAACTTGATCCGATTCCGCTTCGGCCCGAAGCCTTAGTGTTCGCTGTAAACGGAGATTCTCGCATGGCGTTACGCCGCATGGTTCCGGTGACGCTCGCCCTCCTGCCGCTTTTCAGCGTCGTCGCGTGCGTGTCGCAACCGGGCACGTCGAACAAGGCGTCTCAGCAGGCGGCGGTTCGGGCATCGTCTCAGCCGCGCACGGCGACCTATAGTTGCTCCGATGGCGGTATGATGACGATCGAGAATGTCGGCACGGCCATACGCCTTCTCGGGCCGGACGGTGTATCGGAAGAATTGCCGGCCGCACCGCCCAGCCAGCGAAGCCGATATGGCGCGGAGCATGACGCGATCGTGCTCGACGGCAAGGATGCGCTGGTGATGAAGAGCGGCCAGATGCCCCTGAACTGTACGCGCTGAAGCGAATGTCGGACAGGCAGTTGCTATGAGCTGCGCTTCAATCGGTTGAAGCGGCAAAGCTGGCAAATTTGGACTAAATTCCGAGTCGGGAAGGGTTTTCCGGCTTTGACGCGCTGCAAAAAGAGTTTTAGAACCCGCCTATTCGAAGTCGTATCCGCGACCGGCGATGCTGCATTTGCGTCGCCCGCAGGATGTTGAGCTGGGGGAGCCATGAGCCACTCACACGCCACCCGAGAAAGACCGCTCTCACCGCACCTTACCATCTATCGGCCGCCGATCACCATGACGACGTCGATCGTTCATCGTATCACCGGCGGTGCGCTTTATTTCGGTACGCTGCTGGTGGCCTGGTGGCTGACAGCGGCCGCAGGCCCGCAAGATTATTTCGAATTCGTAAACGGCATCTTCGGTTCATGGATCGGCCAATTGGTTCTGTTCGGCTACACATGGGCACTCCTGCACCATTTGCTCGGCGGTATCCGCCATCTGATCTGGGATACCGGTGCCGGCCTTGAAAAGCACACCGCCTCGAAGATTGCGTGGGCGAACGTCGTCGGTTCTGTCGTGCTAACGATCCTGGTTTGGGTCGTTGGCTATATGGTGCGGGGAGGCTGACCATGGCGGATATGCGCACACCTCTCAAGAAGGTCGAAGGTCTGGGCTCGGCGCGTGATGGCACCATTCATTTCTGGCGCCAGCGGGTAACGGCGATCGCCAGCATCCCGCTCACGCTGCTCTTCATCGGCTTCCTGATCGCGATGAATGGCGCCGGTTATGCGGAAATGCGTGCGGCGCTGGCAAATCCGCTGGTGGCGCTGCTCATCGCCCTGATGCTGATTTCAGCGCTCATCCATATGCGGATCGGCATGCAGATCATCATCGAGGATTACGTTCATGGCGATGGCGGCAAGCTGGCTCTTTTGATCCTCAACACTTTCTTCACAATAATCGTCGGCGTCGTCTCGCTCTTCGCGCTCGCCAAGCTGGCGTTCGGAGTTTGAGCATGGCCAAGGACGCAAAGACGAGCGGCGGCGCCGCAGCCTACACTTATGTCGACCATCAGTTCGACGTGGTAGTGGTGGGCGCCGGCGGCGCGGGCTTGCGCGCCACGCTCGGCATGGCCGAACAGGGGCTGAAGACCGCCTGCATCACCAAGGTGTTCCCCACCCGCTCGCATACCGTGGCGGCGCAGGGCGGCATCGCCGCTTCGCTCTCGAACATGGGTCCGGATAACTGGCAATGGCACATGTACGACACCGTCAAGGGGTCGGACTGGCTCGGCGACATGGACGCGATGGAATATCTGGTGCGTCAGGCGCCGGCGGCCGTGTATGAGCTTGAACATTACGGTGTGCCGTTCTCGCGCACTGAAGAAGGCAAGATTTATCAGCGGCCGTTCGGTGGCCATATGATGAATTTCGGCGACGGTCCGCCCGTGCAGCGCACCTGCGCGGCAGCCGACCGGACCGGTCACGCCATCTTGCATACGCTTTACGGCCAGTCTCTGAAGCATCACGCGCAATTCTTTATCGAATATTTCGCGCTCGATCTCATCATGGATGCGGACGGCACCTGCACCGGCGTGGTAGCCTGGAACCTCGACGACGGCACCATTCACCGCTTCTCGGCCAAGATGGTGGTGCTGGCGACCGGCGGCTATGGCCGGGCCTATTTCTCCGCCACCTCGGCGCATACCTGCACCGGCGACGGCGGCGGCATGGCCTCGCGTGCCGGTCTGCCGCTGCAAGACATGGAATTCGTGCAGTTCCACCCGACTGGCATCTATGGCGCCGGCTGCCTGATTACCGAGGGCGCTCGCGGCGAAGGCGGCTATCTGGTCAATTCCGAGGGCGAGCGCTTCATGGAGCGCTACGCGCCCTCGGCCAAGGATCTGGCATCGCGCGACGTCGTTTCGCGCTGCATGACGATGGAGATCCGCGAAGGCCGGGGCGTGGGCAAGAACAAGGACCATATCTTCCTGCACCTCGACCATCTCGACCCCGCCGTTTTGGCCGAGCGGCTGCCGGGCATTTCGGAATCGGCGAGAATCTTTGCCGGCGTCGATCTGACGAAGGAGCCGATCCCGGTCCTGCCGACCGTGCATTACAATATGGGGGGCATTCCGACCAATTATTGGGGTGAGGTGCTCAATCCGACCGCGATGAACCCGGACCAGATTTCGCCCGGCCTGATGGCCGTGGGCGAGGCAGGCTGTGCTTCGGTGCATGGCGCCAACCGGCTGGGCTCCAATTCGCTGATCGATCTTGTCGTGTTCGGCCGCGCTGCCGCCATTCGCGCCGGTCAGGTGATCGACCGCGACGCGGCGATCCCAACGCCCGATCCCGCATGCCTCGACAGGATCATGGACCGGTTCGATGGATTGCGGCATGCCAATGGCACGAGGCCGACCGCTGTGCTGCGCGAAAAGATGCAGCGCGCGATGCAGGAAGACGCCGCCGTGTTCCGCACCCAGGAAACGCTTGAGGCAGGTTGCCGCCGCGTTTCCGAAATCTGGGGCGAACTCAAGGACTTGCATGTCACCGATCGCTCGATGATCTGGAACTCCGATCTGGTCGAGACGCTCGAGCTTGAAAACCTGATGGCTAACGCCGTCGCCACGGTTTACAGCGCCGAAGCTCGCAAGGAGAGCCGTGGCGCGCATGCCCGCGAGGATTTCTCCGATCGCGACGACGTGAACTGGCGCAAGCACACACTGGCCCGAGTAGAGACCGACGGCCGGGTGACGTTAAGCTATCGCCCGGTGCATACCGAGCCGCAGCTCAAGGAAGAAGACGGCGGCATCAGCCTGGCCAAGATCGCGCCCAAGGCGCGGGTGTATTAGGCCATGGCCGCGCCGCGCCCATTTGTCGGCGAACCGGATATTCCCGGCGCAGCCGCCCATGGGGCGGTGGATGGCATGCTTGCCGGTTCGATCCTGCAAGCGGGAGTGTCTGACGCGGTATTTTCTCCCACCGATAGCGACGGTCGGGTGGCCATCCAGCCCAACACGTCGAAGCTCGGCATTTTTGCCGTCAATCTCGAGCGTTCTCCAGACCGCTGGGCGGCGATCGAGCAGCATTTCGGTCATCTGCCCTGGCCGCTCTACCGCACGCCCGCGCTCGATGCGCGGCGCGATCCGGGTGCCGTGCTCGCTATGCGCGGCCAGGAGCTGGCGCTGCCTCCGGAGGGTGTCGGATGGAACCCGTATCGCTTCCGTGTTTTCTCGCTAGTGGAGGAGGCTTGCCTCGCCGGCCATATGCTGGCCTGGCGGCAGTTTCTGCAGTCGGGTCATGAACGTGGCCTGATCCTGGAGGACGACGCCCAACCCTATGGCGATTTCGAGGGCGTTGTCCGTGCGCTTCTGGAAGACGGGCCGGCGATCGACGTCGTCAAGCTGGAAGGCACGCCCGCGCGGGCAAGCGGCCGGCTGGCTATCCCTGTGCGGCCGCTTGGGAAAGCCCATCAACTGGTGCGCTCATTGCGGCCGCGTTCCGGCGGTGCCGCCTATATTCTTACCCGGACCGCCGCCGAGCGGCTCTTGCAGCGGATCGACAAGGTGATGATGCCGGTGGACGATTTTTTGTGGAGTTCGGGCCTGCACGGTCTGGATGTCACCCATGTGTCGCCATGGCTGGTCATGCAGTCCGGCATTGTCAGCACCATGGTGCCCGACCGGGCACCGCACCGCCATGTCAAGCGCCGCGATCCGGTTCATCTGTTGTTGCAGGTGGGGCGCCGGCTCTTCTCGCGCTGGCGGCTTTGGTGGTCTGCTTTGCATGGCCGGCCCTGGGCGATTTTTGCTGCACGGCCCGCGCCGTGGCTGCCGCAAGACTATCCGAAAACACGAAATGCGGCTTCGGCTGCGAAAGGCTGAGGCGGACAGAATGGTCGAACTCGCACTCCCCAAGAATTCGCAGATCAGGCAGGGCAAAACCTGGCCGAAACCGGAAGGCGCCACGAATCTGCGGGAATACCGCATCTATCGCTGGTCGCCCGACGATGGCGAGAATCCGAGCATCGACACCTATTTCGTCGACATGGACGATTGTGGACCGATGGTTCTGGACGCACTTTTGTGGATCAAGAACAAGATCGATCCGACGCTGACACTGCGCCGGTCCTGCCGTGAGGGCATTTGCGGTTCCTGTGCAATGAACATCGACGGGTCCAACACGCTCGCCTGCACCAAAGGGGCCGACGAGATTTCAGGGCCGGTGAAGATCTATCCTCTGCCGCATATGGAGGTGGTCAAGGACCTGGTGCCTGACCTCAACAATTTCTATGCCCAGCACGCCTCGATCCAGCCCTGGCTGCAAACTGTTTCGCCGGAGCCGGCCAAGGAATGGCTGCAAAGCCATGACGACCGCGCCAAACTCGACGGGCTTTATGAATGCATCCTGTGTGCCTGTTGCTCGACCGCCTGCCCGAGCTACTGGTGGAATGGCGACCGCTATCTCGGCCCGGCGGTGCTGTTGCAGGCCTATCGCTGGCTGATAGACAGCCGGGACGAAGCGACGGGCGACCGGCTCGACAATCTGGAGGATCCGTTCCGGCTCTATCGCTGCCACACTATCATGAACTGCACCCAGACCTGCCCCAAGGGATTGAATCCGGCGAAGGCGATCGCCGAGATCAAGAAGATGATGGTGGAGAGAAGGGTGTGACGGCAATCGGTTCCTTGTTTCAGCGCGCCTGCGGCGGCGCGGTTGCCGAAATCAAGAAGACGATGGTTGAACGGCGCGTATGAGCGACCAGAACGAACTGCCAATCCTGTCTCCCGCAGAAGCGCGTGTGCTCGGCTGCCTGATCGAGAAGAAAGAACTGACGCCGGATGTCTATCCGATGACATCCAACGGGCTGGTCACGGCGGCCAATCAGAAGACCTCGCGCGATCCGGTCATGGCGCTGGAGGTGACCGACATCAATCGCGCCCTCGCCACGCTGCAAACGAAAGGTCTGGCGCGCCAGCAATTCGCTTCGCGCGTCGAACGCTACGAGCATTTGATGGCGCAGGCATTTTCGCTCACCCGCAACCAGACAGCGCTGCTCGGCTTGCTTTTGCTGCGCGGGCCGCAGACGGTCCATGAGTTGCTGGCGCGCACCGAGCGCATGGCGAACTTCGCCGATGCCGATGCGGTGCGTTCCGAACTCGACATGCTGATCGGGCGCCGCCCGCCGCTGGTCAAGGAAATCGGCCGCGCACCCGGCCAGCGTGAGGATCGCTACGCCCACCTGCTGTGCGGGGATGTGGAGGTCTCGGTCTATGTTCCCGCGCCGACAAGCCGGACGACAGGTTCACCGGCGATCGCGGAACTGGAAGCGCGCATCACGGCTCTGGAAGAGCAGATGGCGGCGTTGACCGCACGGCTTGACGCCCTCGGCGGCTGATGCCGTTACGCGGAGGCGCGCCGTCACCGACGACGCGCCCGAAAATCGGCCCCGGAAATCGGCCGATGAATAATCAGGCCAGCCTGGCGTCGAGCGTCACCTTGATGGCGCCCAGCGCCTTGGAGACGGGGCAGCCGGCCTTGGCCTGCTCGGCCAGCTCGTTGAATTTTGCCGCATCGATGCCAGGCACCTTGCCGGTGAGCTTGATGGCGCTTTCGGTGATCTCGAACCCGCCCTCGGCAGCCGCCCCATAGGTCACGACTGCTTCCGCGTTCAATTCTTCGGCGGGCGTGCCGTTCTCGGCGAGGAAATGCGAAAGCTGCATGGCAAAGCAACCGGCATGGGCGGCCGCGATCAATTCCTCGGGGTTGGTACCTGATTTGCCGCTTTCATCCTGGAATCGGCCTTTGAACGAGTAAGGCTGTTTGGAAAGGGCGCCGCTTTGCGTGTCGAGCGTGCCCGTGCCTGCGGTGAGCGTGCCTTTCCAGACGGCGGTGGCGTGACGGTTCATGGCCTTCTCCTTATTGGCTGTGCAAAATGACGGGCCGCGTAGCAGCTTGCATGATTATAGGACTCATAGGTGCCAAGGCCATGGCGGTCTTTGCGCGAGGTCAACCAATGGGCAGGAACGTGCGGAGAGCGGCCTCGTCAAGCCGTAGCTGCAACCGGCTCGCGGCAGACATCGACCCATTGCGCGCTGGTCAGCGCGGCCAGTCGCTCCGGGGAAAGTCGCACGGCCGCGTTGGTGGCGCCGGCAGCCGGCACGACAATATCGAAGCGCCGCAAGGACACGTCGCAATAGATCGGCATCGGCGCCGGTAGGCCGAAAGGACAGACGCCGCCGACCGGGTGACTGGTCAGCGTCGCGACCTCCTCGGCGTCGAGCATGCGCGGCTTGCCGCCGAAGCGATCCTTGAATTTGCGGTTGTCGAGCCGTGCGGTGCCGCAGGCCACCACCAGCATGGCCTGCTCGCCGGCGCGCAGGCATATGGTCTTGGCGATCTGCTCCGGTTCCACGCCATGTGCTTCGGCAGCCAACGGCACCGTCGCCGAGCTTTTTTCGGTAACGATCACCTCGATGTCGGGAGCATGGGTTGCGAAATAGCGGCGGACGGATTCAAGGCTCATGGAGCGACCATAAAGGCAGGCCCGCTGGTCGGGCAACCCCTTTACATGGGCAGGCGAAACGCAGCCGGCTATATCGCTTCGCCCCTGAGCAGGCGCGGTGTCGATCTGGAGAGGCCCGACGCCTGGCGGATAAAGAAATCCTTCAGGCGCGGCATGCGCTCGACAAGGCCGAGGCCGATGTCGCGCACCGCGCGCAGCGGGGCGATATCGTTGGAAAACAGCCGGTTGAGCACATCGGTGGTGACGCCCATTTGCACCGTGTCGAAACGCCGCCATTGCTGATAGCGTTCCAGCACGTTCATGGCCCCGAAATCCTGGCCGAGCCGGTCGGCTTCGACGATCACTTCGGCCAGTGCCGCCACGTCCTTGAAGCCGAGATTGAGGCCCTGGCCGGCGATCGGGTGGATGCCGTGTGCGGCGTCTCCGGCAAGTGCGACGCGCGGTGCGACGAAGGCGCGGGCAAGGGTCAGGCCGAGCGGCCATGCGCGCGGCTTGTTGTCCACGCGGATTCCGCCCAGTTGCAGGCCGAAGCGCTGTTCCAGTTCGGTCTCGAAGACGAGATCGTCGCCATTGACCAGCTTCTCGGCATCTTCGGTGCGCTCGACCCAGACGATGGAAGAGCGGTTCCGGCCCTTTTCATCCGGCTTGAGCGGCAGGGTGGCAAAGGGGCCGGCGGGCAGGAAATGTTCTTCGGCGCGGCCGTCATGCGGGCGCTCATGCGCCACGGTGCAGACGATGCCAGACTGGCCGTACTCCCAATGCACGGTCTTGATGCCGGCCATGTCGCGCAGCTTCGAGCGCACGCCGTCGGCGGCAACGACAAGGCGTGTCCTGAGCGTGGCGCCATCGGCCAGATGCACGGTGGCGAAGGCGCCGCCCGGCTCCAACCCCTCGACCGCCATGCCCTCGATCATGTCGATACCGAGCTTGGCGGCGCGGGCGCGCAGCGCCCCGTTCAGATCCTTGTTGGCAACCATATGGGCGAAGGGCTCGCCCGCCTCGACCTCGCCGCCGAAGCTCAGGAACACCGGCCGCACCGGGTCGGCGGTGCGCGAATCGGTGATGATCATTTCGGTGATCGCCTGCGCCTGCGGAAGAATTGCCTCCCACACGCCGAGCCGGTCCAGCATGCGGCTGGCCGCCGCCGCGATGGCCGAGGCGCGGCCGTCTCTTTGCCAGACGCCGGCGGGGGCTGCGTCGACGATGGTGATGTTCAGGCTCGGCCGCGCCTGTTTCAGCGAGACAGCGGCGGCCAGGCCGACATAGCCGGCGCCGGCGACAAGCACGTCGAGCGGGCCGGGATCTGCCGTCTGCAGCTTTGAAGTTGCCATTTTCCGCACCTTTGATGCCGTTCCCTTGCGTCACTGTCTTGACGGGGCATCGCCCCTGTCCGACACCAGCCGCGATCCTGTTTGCGAAAGGTGCAAAAAGCATGACGGCAGCCATGGACGAACTGCTCGCCATTCTCGACCTCGAACGGCTGGAGCACAACCTGTTTCGTGGTCGCAGTCCCAATCTCGACTGGCAGCGCGTGTTCGGCGGCCAGACTGTCGCGCAGGCGCTGGTGGCGGCGCAGCGCACGGTGGAGCCGGCGCGCCATGTTCATTCCCTGCACGGTTATTTCATGCGGCCCGGCGATACCAGGCTGCCGATCGTCTATGAGGTCGATCGCATCCGCGACGGCACCTCTTTCACCACTCGCCGCGTCGTGGCGATCCAGCATGGCCATGCGATCTTCTCGCTCGAGGCATCTTTCCAGCGCGACGAGCCGGGGCTGGAACATCAAATGAAGATGCCGCTCGACGTGCCCGATCCCGATACGCTGCTTTCGCAGCCCGAACTGATCGGCAAATATGGCGATGCGGTGCCGGAAGGCGTGCGCCGCTATTGGGAGCGCGAGCGGCCGCTGGAAATGAAACCGGTGATGCTGAAGCACTATACCAGCCGCGAAAAGCTCGACCCGGTGCAGCATATCTGGATTCGCACCAGCGGGCCGGTGCCGGACGACCGCGCCACGCAGGCTGCGGTGCTGGCTTATCTCTCCGACATGACGCTGCTCGATACGTCGACCTTCGCGCATGGCCGTGCGGTTTTTGACCGCGATATTCAGGCCGCGAGCCTCGACCACGCCATGTGGTTCCACCGGCCGCACAGGCTCGACGACTGGGTGCTCTACACGCAGGACAGCCCGTCCACGCAAGGTTCGCGCGGTTTCACGCGCGGGCTGATGTTTGCGCGTGACGGCACGCTGATCGCGTCGGTCGCGCAGGAGGGGTTGATCCGTCTGAGGCGTAAGCTCAAGGAATAGGCATTTCGATAGGCTTGCACTTATTTTGGGCAGCCATGCGGTTAGGCGGGAAGCTGCGCCGCAGCGCGCATCATCGAAAATCATTCCATGACAAGGCGTTAGAGCCCGTGTCCGGCAATTGGCACGGAGCTTGATTGTCTGCTGGCAATTGGCCCGCATATCGGGTCGAGCCACGGAACGGAGACGTCGATGAAATCTGCTTTTGTTGCGAACAGGCGGCTGATGGCCGCCAGCCTGCTGCCGGCATTGTTGTGGCCTGCCATTGCCACTGCGCAGGAGGCGCAAGCCGTCTCGCTGCCACCACCTGCACTTGACAGCGGCAATACCGCCTGGATGCTCGTCTCGACGGTTCTGGTGCTGATGATGACCATTCCGGGACTGGCGCTGTTTTATGGCGGCATGGTGCGCAAGAAGAACGTGCTGGCGACAGTGATGCAGAGCTTCGCCGTGTGTTGTCTCGTCACCGTGCTATGGTTCGTCGTCGGCTATTCGTTGGCCTTTTCGGACGGCGGCGCGCTGAACGCCTGGGTCGGCGGCCTGTCGAAGTTGCTGCACCAGGGCATCACGGTCGAGACACTGTGGGCGCCGGGCGTGGCCAATATCCCCGAATTCGTCTTCTCGACCTTCCAGATGACCTTCGCCATCATCACGCCGGCGCTGATTGCCGGCGCGTTTGCCGAGCGGATGAAGTTTTCGGCGCTGCTTCTGTTCACCGGCCTGTGGCTGCTTGTCGTCTATGCCCCGATCGCGCATTGGGTGTGGGGCGGCGGCTTTCTCGGCTCGGCCGGGGTGCTCGATTTCGCAGGCGGTACGGTCGTGCATATCAATGCCGGTGTCGCGGGTCTCGTCTGCGCGCTGGTTGTCGGCAAGCGCGAGGGCTACGGCCAGGTCAACATGGCGCCGCACAATCTCGTCTATTCGGTCATCGGCGCTTCGCTGCTGTGGGTCGGCTGGTTCGGCTTCAATGCCGGATCGGAGCTTGCCGCCGACGGTCTCGCGGGGGCTGCCATGTTCAATACGCAAATCGCCGCCGCCGCGGCGGCGCTCGCCTGGATGGCCGCCGAATGGGTGATCGCCCAAAAGCCCAGCGTGCTCGGCATTATCTCAGGCGCGGTTGCCGGCCTCGTCGCGGTGACGCCGGCGGCCGGCTTCGTCAACCCGACCGGCGCCTTTTTCATCGGTATCGCGTCGGGCCTCGTCTGCTATGTCGCGGCCGTCAAGCTCAAGCATGCGCTGGGCTATGACGATTCGCTCGATGCCTTCGGTGTGCATGGCGTCGGCGGCCTTGTCGGCGCGCTCCTGACCGGCGTGTTCGCCGATCCGGCGATCAACGGGCTTGGCAAGAACGCCTCGGTCGGCACCCAGCTTTACGGTGTCGTCTTCACCGTTGCGTGGACCGCGATCGCCACCTTCGTCATCCTGCAAGTGGTGAAGATCGCCGTCGGCGGCCTGCGCCCGACAAGGCAGCAGGAGATCGAAGGGCTCGACGTGACGCTGCATGGCGAGGTGGTGCAATAACGTTCCCACCGTGGGTGCTCGGCGGCGCCCACGCCTTGAGGCCCGGTTGATTCCGGGCCTCTTTTTTATGGAAAAATACGAAACAGCTTCGAACGAACGGGGGCGAGTTGCCCCTTGCGCCGGTTCCGCAAGCAGCGGAAATTGCGCGCTGCTGGAGGGGCCGGCGCCGATCATGGCGCTGGCGCGGCGTCAACCGCCGCCGGAAGCTGAACGAGGAGGAGCGCCAGTGCTCGAGACATTTTTCAAGCCGCGAGAGCAGGGCTCTTCGGTCCGTACCGAAATCATCGCCGGCGTCACGACCTTTCTGACGATGTCCTACATCATCTTCGTCAACCCGGAGATATTGTCCACGACGGGCATGGACCGCAGCGCGGTCTTCGTCGCCACCTGCCTTGCCGCCGCCATCGGCTCGCTGATCATGGCCTTCCTGCCGCGCTGGCCGATCGGTATGGCGCCCGGCATGGGGCTCAATGCCTTCTTCGCCTTCACCGTCGTCGGCGCCATGGGCTTTACCTGGCAGCAGGCGCTGGGCGCGGTGTTCATTTCGGGCGCGATCTTCCTGATCCTGACCGTCACCGGGGTGCGAAGCTGGCTGATCGCCGGCATTCCGCATTCCATGCGCAGCGCGGTCGCCGCCGGCATCGGCCTGTTCCTGGCCATCATCGCGCTGAAAAGCTCGGAGATCGTGGTTGCCGACAAGGCGACCTTCGTCACGCTCGGCAATCTGACCAGAACCGGGCCGCTGCTGGCGATTGCCGGCTTCTTCATCATCGCGGCCCTTGACGCACTCAAGGTGCGCGGCGCCATCCTGCTCGGCATCCTCATCATCACCATCGCCTCGATGGCGCTCGGCGTCAGCCAGTTCGGCGGCATCATCTCCATGCCGCCCTCGATCGCGCCGACCTTCCTGCAACTCGATATCGTCGGCGCGCTGCATGGCGGCCTTGTCCATGTCATCCTGATCTTCGTGCTGGTGGAAGTGTTCGACGCCACAGGCACGCTGATCGGCGTCGCCAAGCGCGCCGGCTTGATCGACGAGGGCAAGCCGAACCGCCTCGGCCGCGCGCTGCTGGCGGATTCGACGGCGATCCTCGCCGGCTCGCTGCTCGGCACGTCGAGCACCACCGCTTACGTGGAGAGCGCGTCGGGCGTGCAGGCTGGCGGGCGCACCGGCCTGACCGCGCTGGTCATCGGCATCCTGTTTTTGGCTGCGCTGTTCTTCTCGCCGCTGGCCGGTGCCGTGCCGGTCTACGCGACGGCTCCCGCTTTGCTCTACGTCGCCTGCCTGATGATGCGCGAACTGGTCGAGGTCGAATGGGCCGAGATCACCGAGGCGGCGCCGGCCGCGCTGACCGCGCTGATCATGCCGTTCACCTATTCCATCGCCAACGGCCTTGCCTTCGGCTTCATCAGCTATGCGGTGTTGAAGGCGCTGACGGGGCGCTGGCGCGAGGTGCATCTGGCGACCTGGCTGGTGGCGGTCCTGTTCGCCATCCGCTTCGCCATGGTCGGTTCATAGGCCACACCATTGTCTTCGACAAAGCTGCGCCCGGATCGTTCGACGGTTCGGGCGCTGTCGTATCGGGGCTTGCCTTCTCCCTTGTCGAGAAGGAAGGACATGCTTCACCGTTGCCACGCCCGGCTTTTCGCCGTCTGGCTATTGTCAAGGAACGCTTCTCCGGCACCGGGGAGAGGAAATCGGGACGTGGGTCGCCGGACCTGACATCTACGACGTGTCGGGCGCCGGCGGCGCCGGGACGTCCGGCCGGTGAGGCGTCGGGCCGGACATCTCGTGCGGCGGCTGGCTGGCGCGCTGACCGGCCGTGCCGGGACGTGCTGCCCGCCGCGTCAGCATGGCGCACAGCAAAAGCGCCAGAACGCGCAGACGCGCCGCAAGCCGTGCCGCATCGCCGGCTTGTTCCGGCGCATCCGCCGGCACTGGCGGCACCGGCGCGCTGCCGAACAGGAAGGCCCACGCCTCGGCCTCGCCGCGGCTCAGAATGCCGAGAACATGCCTGCGGCGAAGGAAAGGAGCGCCGGCGGCACGGTCGGCCAGCTGGGCCAGCGCGAACAGCAGCGCCACGATGCGCTCCAGCACATCGCGCTCGCCATTCCCGTCCTTGTCCCAGCCAGCCATCCTGTCCTCCGCTTCGGCTGCGTAAAGTATGGATGAGGTTTCGCGGGTGTGGACAAACGAGACCAGAGGAAATCGCCGCGAACCGGGCAAGCCCTTGTTCGGCAACGGCTTCATTTTCGATCGTGCCGGTTGGCGGTGAGTTTTCGTCCACGCCGGCCGGAGCAACTCTTGTGGGTCGAGTCACCATGAGAGCGGGAGGCAGCGCACATCTCTTTGCCTTGAGGCCGTTGTGCACGTCACCTCCTCCGCATGAGAGGACGGGAATATCCTGCGGCTTGCTACCCTCATTTATTTTTGAATTCCATTTGACTTAATAAATAAGCGGTGCCACTCTGTTCCTCGGGAGGACATTGACGCATGGCGTTGCGTGGGACCAATCAGGAGTTCGGCGGGCCTTACAACCGGCGCATCGTGCTGGAGGCTATCCGCCTGCACGGCCCGACGACACGGCGCGACATTGCAAGGCGCGTCGGCCTCACCGTGCAGACCGTCTCGACCATCGTGCGCGAACTGGAGGAGGGCGGTTATGTGCTGTCCGCCCGCGCCGAGCCGAAGAAGCGCGGCCTGCCGCCGGCGACACTCAGCATCAATCCCGGCGGCGGCTATGCGGTCGGCATCCATGTCACGCCCATCGGCATCGACGCGGCGCTGGTCGATCTCAGCGGCGAGGTGGTGGCCAGCGGCCGCCGCGAGGCGCCGAACCCCACGCCCGACCATGCCTTCGAGCAGATCGGCAATCTTGTGAGCGAACTGGCCGGCATGAAGGCCGGCCAGCGGATACTGGGCATCGGCCTGGCCCTTCCCGGTCCGTTCGGCGTGGAGAAGATGAGTTTCATCGGCCCGACCACCATGGCAGGCTGGAACGACGTGGCGCTTGCCGAACGGCTTTCCGATTCGACCGGCCTGCCGGCTTTCCTGGAAACGGACATGGCGGCGGCGGCCCTCGGTGAGCGGCTTTACGGCCTCGGCGCCGGGTTCTCGGATTATTATTATCTCTATTTCGGCGTCGGACTCGGCGGCGTCATGGTACATGATGGCATCGTGCTGCGTGGCGCCTGGGGCAATGCCGGCGAGATCGGCCATATTCCGCTCGTGGCGGGCGGCGAGCCTTGCCCGTGCGGCAATCGCGGCTGTCTTGAACGCTATCTTTCGCTGGAAGCATACGGGCGCAGCGGGCGCAGCGAAGCGGATTGGGTGAAAGAGGTCACGCCGGCCTTCCATGCCGCCATCACCATCATCGAGAACCTGTTCGACCCCGAGACGGTCATTCTCGGCGGGCTGGCGCCGGAAAGCCTGCTCGAAAGGCTGGCTGAAGCTGCGCAGCGCCTGCCCAATTCGGTCTCGGCGCGCGGCGACCGCACGGCACCGCGCATTACGGTGGCGCATGGCGGGCCGCATGCGGTGCTGCGCGGGGCTGCCGCGCTGGCGGTTTCCGGCGTGCTTTCGCCGCGCTTCGGCCGGATGTTTGCTACCGGACGCGAACGCGACAACGATGTCCTGCGCGGAAAGGGAATGGCGGCATGAGCGAACCTCTCCTCGTCCTCGACGATGTCACCAAGAACTACGGCGCCATCCAGGCGCTGAAAGGCATCAGCTTCTCGATCGGCCGCGGCGAGGTGGTGGCGCTGCTGGGCGACAACGGCGCCGGCAAATCGACGCTGGTCAAGATCATTTCCGGCGGGCTGGAGCCGACCTCCGGGCGCATGCTGTTCGAGGGCAAGGAATTTCTGGCGCGCTCGCCATCGGAAGCCAAGGACGCCGGCATCGAGACGGTCTATCAGGACCTTTCCCTGTGCACCAATGTCGATGTGGTGGCCAATTTCTTCATGGGGCGCGAGATCACCCGCAAGGTGCTTGGCGTCCCGGTTCTCGACGAGCGGGCGATGGAAGGCGTCGTCGCCAAGGCGCTCGCGGATGCCGGCACGCGCATTCCCTCGTTGCGCGCCAATGTCGAGCATCTGTCGGGCGGCCAGCGCCAGGCGATCGAATTGAACCGCTTCGTCCATTGGGGCGGCAAGCTGGTGCTGCTTGACGAGCCGTTCGCGGCGCTCGGCGTCGAGCAGACGCGGCGCGGCCTCGACATGATCCGCAAGGTGGCCAGCCAGGGCATCGGCGTCGTCATCATCACCCATATCATGCAGCAGGCCTTCCAGGTCGCCGACCGGATCGTGGTGATCCGGCAGGGCGTCGTGGCCGGCGATGTCGCAACCAGTCAGACCAGTCCAGACGCGGTGATCAACATGATCACCGGCGAGACGCTTGCCGGCGCCGGAGCGGCAAGTGTTGCGAGGTGAAACGGGAGAGTATCCGGTGAAACAGGGAGGAAGGACATGAAACGAACAGTTCTGGCCGTACTCGGCATGGTGGCCCTCGGCCTCGCCATGCTGCAGCCGGCCTTCGCCCAGACCAAGGGCACCGTCTATTATCTGGTGCCGACCCTGCTCGACGAGTTCCAGACCGGCTCGGTGAGCGCTCTGGAGCTGTTCCTGAAGCAGGTCGGCTACAAGATGGAAACGCTCAACGCCGACAACAAGACGGACCGCCAGCAGTCGCAGATGAATGACGTCATCGCCTTGAAGCCGAAGGCGATCATCCTGGCCGCGGTGGATTTCAACGCGCTGAAGCCTTCGGTGGAGAAGGCGCGCGCCGCCGGCATCCCGGTGGTGGAGTTCGACCGGCAGATCACCTCGACGCCGTCCGACTTCACCTCTGTCGCCGGTACGATCGAAATCGGCCATATCGCCGCCGAACAGGCGCAACGCCTGCTCAAGGAGAAGAATGGCGATGTCAAGGGTAAGGTCCTGCAGGTGCTGGGCGACCCCGGCGATCCCTATACGCTCGATATCCAGAAGGGTTTCGAGGAGAAGATGAAGGCGTTCCCGGATGTCGAGATCATCTCGCTTCCGGCCCTGCAATGGGAAGCCAGCAATGCCGGCACGATCGTTGCCGACCAGATGCTCGCCAATCCCGATATCGACCTGATCTTCAGCCATGCGGCACATCTTTCGGTGGCTGGCGTCGCGTCGCTTGAAGCGGCCGGCAAGAAACCGGGCGACGTGATGATGATGAGCTCCAATGGCGCGCCGGTGGGTCTCGACCTGATCCGCAAGGGCTGGCTGAATGTCGAGGTGGAGCAGCCGCTCTACGCACAGGCCGCCGCCGTTGCCATGTTCATGGACAAGATCGTCAACAAGCAGGAACTCAAGCCCGGCGAATATGACGTGCTTGGCCTGAAATCGACGCTGACCAATGAAGCGTGGGGCCCGAATCTCAAGATTCCGGGTGCCGCGATCACCAAGGAAAACGTCGACAATCCGGCTTTCTGGGGCAATCTGAAGCCCCCGACGGACACCATCAAACCGGTCGAATAAGCCTGTCGCTCCCGCTCCGGGCCGCGCGCCCGGAGCATCTTTATTGCCAAGCTGCGCTTCTGTCGGAGGCGCATACAGGAAACTGCGCAAACCAGGATCGCCCGCATGAATCCTCGCACACGCCGCGCCCTCGAGTTCGTTCTCGACCATCTCGTCTGGTTCATGCTGCTCTTCGTGCTGGTGGTCTTTTCCCTCTTCATCCCGCACTATTTCCAGCTCGGCATCTTCGCCAATATCATCGAGGCGTCGAGCGTGCTCGGTGTCATGTCGATCGGCCTGGCGCTGGTCATCATCGCCGGCCATATGGACCTGTCGGTCGAATCGGTGGCCGCGCTCAGCGCCATGGCGGTCGGCATATTGTTCTGCTCGGCGGGCATCGGCATCGGGCTCGATATCCAGCCCGCATGGCTGATGGTGCCGATCTCGCTGCTGATCGCCATTATCGTCGGCGGCCTGATCGGCCTTTCCAACGGCTATTTCATCGTCAAGATGAAGATGGATGCCTTCATCATCACGCTGGCCTCCTACATCTGGGTGCGCGGCCTGGTGCTTGCCATTTCGGGCGGGCGCTCTGCACAGGATCTCGCGCCGGCGATCCGCTGGTTCGGCATTCAGCGGCTGCTCGGCCTGCCGCTCACCGCCTGGATCGCCATTGCCTGCTTCGTCGCCTTCTCATTGCTTATGGCCAAGACGCCGTTCGGCCGCCATCTGGTCATGATCGGCGGTAATGAAACGGCGACGTTTCGCGCCGGCATCCACGTCAAGCGCAATCTCATCATCGCCTTCATGCTGGCCGGCGCCATTGCCGGGCTGGCGGGCTGGCTGCTGACCATCCGTACATCCGGGGCCACGGCCAATCTCGGCATCGGCCTTCTGTTCAACGCCTTCGCGGCGGTGGTCATCGGCGGCGTCAGCCTCAAGGGCGGCGTCGGCGCGCTGCCCGGCGTCTATGCCGGCGTGCTGCTTCTGTCGGCGATCAACACGGCGATCAATCTGATGGGCCTTCCCGCCAATTACACGCAGGTCATCCATGGCCTTCTGGTGCTCGCTGCCGTGCTGCTCGATTCCTTCAAGCAGACGCTGCGGCTGAAGCTGGCTTAGGAGGCAGGCATGGCTGGAAGGATCGAAGGCAAGGTGGCGCTGGTCGTCGGTGCGGCGCGCGGCATCGGCAAGGGCATCGCACAGCGTTTTGCCGAAGAGGGCGCGAAGCTGGTTCTGGCCGACATGGATACCGAGGCGGGCCAGGCGAGCGCGACCGAACTGAATGCCGCCTTCCTTGCCACCGATATTTCGCAAATCGCCGATGCCAGGGCTGCGGTGGCGCTGGCGCTGGAACGCCACGGCCGGCTCGACATCATCGTGCAGAATGCCGGCATCTATCCGTGGCAACTGATCGAAAACACCAGCCCGGAAGATTGGGACGCGGTGATGGCGGTCAATCTGCGCGGCACGTTCAACGCCGCGCGCGCGGCACTTGAGCCGATGAAGGCGCAGCGTGCGGGACGCATGCTGTTCACCTCCTCGATCACCGGCCCGCATGTCACCAGCCCCGGCCACGGTCATTATTCGGCGACCAAGGCCGGCATCAACGGTTTCATCCGCTCGGCGGCGCTGGAGTTTTCCGGCTATGGCATCACCGTCAACGGCGTCGAGCCGGGCAACATCCTGACCGAAGCCATCCAGGAGCATCGCGGCGCGGCCTTCATCAAGAATATGGAGGCGGCGATCCCGCTCGGCCGCCTCGGCACGCCGCGCGACATCGCCAACGCCTTCCTGTTCCTCGCTTCCGACGATGCCGCCTATATCACCGGCACGACGATCGTCGTGGATGGCGGGCAATTGCTGCCCGAGGGCCAGGATTTCCGCCTCAACCCGCCGTGAGAAGGCGATGGTCGGGTCCGGCATCGTTCTCGACTTCGGCGGCGGGTTCACCCTGCGCCGCGCCTGTACCGCCGATCATGTGGCGCTGGCCATGGTGTGCCTGAAAACCGGCGATGCCGGCAAGGACGCCAGCGCGCTGGAGGACGATCCCGACCTGCTCGGCCTCATCTACACCATCCCCTACCAGATCTTCGAGCCGGGCCTCGCCTTCATGGTCGAGGGGCCGGAAGGCGTGTGCGGTTACCTTCTGGGCGCGGCCGACACGCGCGCCTTCAATGCGCGGCTGCGTGAAAGCTGGTATCCGTCGCTTCAGGCCCGCTTCGCCGATCCGGGCGCCGACGCCTCACGCTGGCAAGGCAGCGACTGGGCGCGGCACTGGATCCATCATCCCGAACTCGACATGCCAGTGATTCTCGACGCCTATCCGTCGCACGGTCATATCGACCTCCTGCCGCCGGCCCGTGGCCGTGGCATCGGCCGCAAGGCGATGAGTTTCCTCGAGGAAAAGCTGGTCGAGGCCGGCTCACCCGGCCTGCACCTTCAGGTCATGCCGGAAAATCGCGGCGCGCTTTCGTTTTATGCCGCACTCGGCTTTGCGGAATTGCGTCATCCCAGCCTGCCGCGGCATTGTGTGCATGTGGTGAAAAAGCTGCGATAGGCACTGAAACGCGGGTCTCATCCATCTCACCGGCGCGCGCATGGCCATTGTGGTTCCGGGTCGGAGCGGCCAGCCTGCGCTGGGCGACGACATGATCGGCGAGCCGCAGGGCAAGTGCCACGATCGTCAGGGTCGGCATGTCGTTGCCGCAGGTCGGGAACACCGAACTGCCGGCGATGTAGAGATTGTGCATGCCATGCACCTTGCAATCCGCATCGACCACGCCGAGGCGCGGGTCCGTGTGCATCCGTGTCGTTCCCATATGATGATCGCAGCCGTAGATGCGCGGCAGCCGGCCTTCGTCGGCCTGCTGGAGGTCGATCTGCCCGATATCGGAGGCTTCGAATTCCTGTTTGACCAGCGACATCATGCGCCGCAGCGTTTTCTTTTCCAGATCGCCGATCCGCCAGTCGAGCCGCGCCTGGTTCAGTCCGAACCTGTCGCGCAGGGCGGACAGGGTGACGCGGCTTTCGCGGTCCGGAACCGGCTCGATGATGCTCTCGACCTGGAAGTAGGTCGATCTGGCCGCCAGTTTCAGCCGCCGGTAAAGCAGGGACGCGATCAGGCGCGGGCTGCGCTGGGCAACGGATGCCAACATGCCCGGTTTGATTTCGTCGAACAGCCGCCAGCGAACGGCATCCCAGACATCATGGAAATCCTCGGTGAGATCGCGGTCCTCACCGGACCAGCAGGCCCGGAAATAGGTGCGGCACTGCACCAGCTTCTCTTCCCGCTGGACCTTTTCGACCAGACCGACATAGGCGCTGCTGCTGGTGCCATCCACCGCCAGGCTCGGATTGTGATAGGTGTAGCTGGTGTCGTAGAAGCGGAAACCGGCGGCATCGCGCGGCGAGACCATGCGTCCGATGCGCACGCGCGGGTGCTCCATGAAATAGCGCCCGACCACGTCGTGCCGGTTGCCGAGCCCGCGATGATCGACCCTGTTCGACAGCAGCATCAGGCGGGCATTTTCAATTCCGCCGGCTGCCAGGATCGTCTGCTTGGCGCGCACGAAAAAGCGTTGCTGCGCGCCATTGTCGAAGTGGACACCGGTTACGGTCGCAGCGGCGTCGCATGTGGCGATCTCGGTCACATTGGCGTTGAGCAGCACCTTGACCGCCCTGGCCTCGGCCAGTTGCCGCTCATAGGCATAGCCGAAATGCGTCGGCGGGCTGAACTTGTTGACCATCGTTTCAAGCGATCCGCCGCGCAATCTGAGCAGCTTGACCTGGTTGTGGTCGAGGCGGTCATACCAGAATTGCGGGTCGAAATCGTGATCGTTGACCTGAACGAGCCGGTTGGCGCGCGGATAAAAAGACGCCACTTCCGTATAATCGAGCGGCCAGCCGCTGTTCGGCATCCAGTCGCGCGTCTCGAAATCGATGGGCAGGAACTGGCGTATCCAGCCGCCCCAGCAATTCGAACTGCCGCCCAATTGCCGGGTTCGGCTGGTGCGCAGATTGTAAGGGAGGCCGGCATTCTCTCCCTTGTAAAGGGTCTGCGATGTCCGGGTGAAGTCGCGCTGCCCGCCTTCCAGCACGCAGGTCGCGATGCCGCAGCGCTCGAATTCGAGTGCGAGCGTAATGCCGGCGGCACCGCCTCCGACGATGCATATCTCGGTGTCAAAGCTGGTGCCGCTCGGCAATTTTCGTGCATCGACAAACATGGCAGTGACAGGCGACCTCCCCTCCTGAAACTCACTTGTCCAGTGATAGAGCGGGCGGGGGCGGGCAGAAATGCCCGCTGAGGGCTGAACGGCATATCCCTTGGGCGTAATCCGCGACCGAATGGCTGTCGCCGGCCATGCACAATCAGACGATTTGTGGACGGGCCTGCCCGGCACCGCGTCGAGGCTCGCGAAAACGCTCATGGTTAAAGCGCTCTTAACCTTCACCCCGATAGTCTGGCAGCCGAATCCGCCGGCGCGCGCTTGCGTGGCGGCAATGCATTTGAATGACGGGGAAGAACGCATGCGTTCAGGGGCTTCAGCACCGCTCGCGCTGGCAGAAACGGGGCACGGCCTACAGGCGTTCGCGCGCCGCCAGGTCGGGCGTGTGATCGGATGCGCCTTGTTTGCGTTCGTCGCCTTCGGCATTGCCAGCCTGGCAACCTGGAACGTGGCCGATCCGAGCTTTTCGCATGCCACCGACAATGTCGTGACCAACGCCATGGGCTATCCGGGCGCGGTCTTTTCGGACCTTGCCATGCAGTTCTTCGGCCTGTCGGCGGTGGCGGCGCTGGTGCCGGCCGTCATCTGGGGATTTCTTCTGTTTTCGGCGCGCGGTGTCGACAAATTGCCGAAGCGCGGCTTTGCCTGGTTCGGCTTTGCGCTGCTGGCGGCCGCGATTGCCGGCTGCATCACCGCTCCGCCCACCTGGCCGCTGCCGGCCGGCCTTGGCGGCGTCGCCGGCGATATGGTCTTGAGCGTGCCGGGAGCCTTCACTGGCGGCTATCCTACCGGTATCATCGGCGCCGTCATCGCGCTTTTGCTCATTGCGCCGGCTTTGTGGCTGTTTGCCTTTGGCGCCGCCCTGATCTCGCGCCGCAACGGCTTCGCGGTGATGGAGGAGCCGGAGCCGGCCCAGGCCGAGGATCGCGACCAGATACTGTTCGAGAACGAGGACGATGACGAGGAAAGCCGGTTCGGCCTTGCTTTCGGGGTGCTCGCGCATTGGTGGCTGTCGGCGCGGGCTTATATGCGCCGTCGCGCGGCGCGGCGTCATGAGCATGACGATTTCGAGCCTGAAATGGAGTCGCGCTCCAGCGGCTGGCGGCGCGCGGCGGAACGCGTCGAATCGGCTGAACTTGCCGAGGCGCGGCTGGATGCTGGCGCGCGTGTCGAGCCGGAATTCTTCGCCGAGCCGGCGCATGCGGGTTCCGCGACGCTCGACCCGCGCGATGCGGATATTTTCGACGACGAGTTTGACGCCAGCTTCGACGGCGAAGCCGCCGGCGGATCGGCACAGGCTCCGCAGGTCCGGCAGTTTCGCTCCGACGCGGCGACGCGCGTCGCCGCGCCACCGCCGCGGCCCACCCCCGGCGTGCGCGTGCAGCGCGAGGCCCAGACCTCGCTGATTACATCCGGTGGCTTCGAGATGCCGTCGTTGCATTTCCTGTCCGAGCCGAAGAACGTGGCGCGCGACCCGAGCCTTTCCAACGAGTCGCTGGAGCAGAATGCCCGCCTGCTCGAAGGCGTGCTGGAGGATTTCGGCGTCAAGGGCGAGATCATCAACGTCAAGCCGGGTCCGGTCGTCACGCTTTATGAGCTTGAGCCGGCGCCGGGCATCAAGTCCTCTCGCGTCATCGGCCTGGCCGACGACATCGCTCGCTCGATGAGCGCGATCGCCGCCCGTGTCGCGGTCGTGCCCGGCCGCAACGCCATCGGCATCGAACTGCCGAACGCCAAGCGTGAAATGGTCTATCTGCGCGAGATCCTCGCCAGCCGCGATTTCGAGCAGACCAAGGCCAGGCTGGCGCTGGCGCTCGGCAAGACCATCAACGGCGAGGCGGTCATCGTCGATATCGCCAAGATGCCGCATGTTCTGGTGGCCGGCACCACGGGTTCGGGCAAGTCGGTGGCCATCAACACGATGATCCTGTCGCTGCTCTACCGGATGAAGCCGGAGGAATGCCGCCTGATCATGATCGATCCGAAGATGCTGGAGCTTTCCGTCTATGACGGCATCCCGCACCTTTTGACGCCCGTCGTCACCGATCCGAAGAAGGCCGTGGTGGCGCTGAAATGGACGGTGCGGGAAATGGAAGACCGCTACCGCAAGATGTCCAAGGTCGGCGTGCGCAATATAGACGGCTTCAACCAGCGCGTCGCCCAGGCCAGGAAGAAGGGCGAGCAGATCCAGCGCACGGTGCAGACCGGTTTCGACCGCCAGACCGGCGAAGCGATCTACGAGACCGAGGAACTCGATCTCGAGCCGATGCCCTATATCGTCGTCATCATCGACGAGATGGCCGATCTGATGATGGTGGCCGGCAAGGATATCGAAGGCGCGGTGCAGCGCCTGGCGCAGATGGCGCGCGCCGCCGGCATCCACGTCATCATGGCGACGCAGCGTCCTTCGGTGGACGTCATCACCGGCACGATCAAGGCCAATTTCCCGACGCGCATCTCCTTCCAGGTGACGTCGAAGATCGACAGCCGCACCATTCTGGGCGAGCAGGGCGCGGAGCAACTGCTCGGCATGGGCGACATGCTCTATATGGCCGGCGGCGGGCGCATCCAGCGCGTGCACGGGCCGTTCGTCTCCGACGACGAGGTCGAGAAGATCGTCGCGCATCTGAAATTGCAGGGAGTGCCGGAATATCTCGACGCCATCACCGAGGACGAGGAGGACGATGACGAGGGTTCCTCGAAGAGCGGCGGCAGCAGCGGCGGCGGCAATATCGAGGATTCCGACGATCCGTATGACCAGGCGGTGGCCGTGGTGCTGCGCGACGGCAAGGCCTCGACCAGCTACATCCAGCGCCGCCTCGGCATCGGCTACAACCGTGCCGCCTCGATCATCGAACGGATGGAACAGGAGGGCGTCGTCGGCCCGGCCAATCACGCCGGCAAGCGCGAGATCCTGGTGCCGACGGAGGACGACAAATTCTGATCTCGATCGTTCGACGGGAACCAGGCGGCGGCCGGCGTGTTTTGGCAAGCGTCAAACTTCAGCCCAACTGGCGTTTCAAAACGGTTTGAATTCGAGAGATGGACAAGTGAGCGGCATGAAAGACAATCGATTCGACCCAGCCGGCAACGCGCCCGTCACGCGTCGCGCCCTGTTCGGTTTCGGATTGGCTCTTGGCGGCGCGGCGGCGCTCAACCTTTCACCGGGCTTTTCTCTGGTGGCGGCGGCGCAGGCCGCGGTTCCTGCGGCGGCGCAGGCGATCGCCGACCACTTTTCCTCGGTGAAGACGATGACCGGCGAGTTCGTCCAGTTCGGCCCGCGCGGCGAGCAGACGGGCGGCAAGTTCTATCTTGAACGGCCGGGCAGGATTCGCTTCAACTACAACGGGTCTTCCAAATTCCAGGTCATCTCGGATGGCAAATCGGTGGTCATCCTCAACGAGAAGATGCGCACGTCCGACCTCTATCCGCTCTCCAAGACGCCGCTGAAATTGTTGCTTGAAGACCATATCGACCTTTCCGGCAACAAGGTGACCGGCGTCAAGCAGGAGGACGATCTCACCACCATCCAGCTCTCCGACAAGTCGGTGTTCGGCAATGCGAAGATCACCATGATGTTCGACCCGAAAACCTACGATTTGCGGCAATGGACCATTACCGACGCGCAAGGCAAGGACACCACGGTGATGATCTTCAACGTCCAGAAGGGCGTGACCTTCGCCGACAACACGTTCGAGATCAATTACACGCTCAATCGCGAGTGGAATACCAAGCACCGTTAGGACATCCCGGCAAAGTATGAGCGGGTTTGCGCCCGCAAATGCGGCTGAACAGACAGACCGGACCGCGAAAGGTCGTATGCTTTTTTGCCGGACAGGCCATGCGCGGCCCCAAGGGTTGTTTTCCATGCCGCATGCTGGCAGATGAATGAGACCTTTCATCGTGCATGCCGGCTCGGTCAGGCGGCGCACCGTCGCGGAATCATTCATGGCCTTTTCGATCGCTACCTGGAATATCAATTCCGTTCGCTTGCGCATGCCGCTGGTCGAGCGTTTTCTGCTCGAATATGCGCCCGACGTGCTCAGCCTGCAGGAAACCAAATGCGCGAACGACGTATTTCCCGCGGCGGCGTTCCGGAAGCTTGGCTACGAGCACATCGCCATCAACGGCCAGAAGGGCTATCACGGCGTGGCGACCGTTGCGCGGCGTCCCATCGAGATTGTCGAGAGGCGGCGCTTCTGCGAAAACGACGATTGCCGGCATGTCTCGGTGCGGTTCGACGCCGGCGGTAAATCCTTGCTTTTGCACAATTTCTACGTGCCGGCCGGCGGCGACGAGCCCGATCCGGAAATCAACCGGAAATTCCGGCACAAGCTGGACTTCGTGGCCGAGATGAATGCGATCCGTGCCGAGCATGACGAGGTTTCGGGCTCGGTCCTGGTCGGCGACCTCAACATCGCGCCGCTCGAGCATGATGTGTGGTCGCACAAGCAACTCCTCAACGTGGTCAGCCATACGCCGGTGGAGACGACCGGTTTCGAAGCAATGCGCAAGGCCGGCGGCTGGATCGACCTGATGCGCCATGGCGTGCCCGACGATCAGAAGCTTTATACCTGGTGGAGTTACCGGGCGCAGGATTGGCAGGCTTCCAATCGCGGCCGGCGCCTCGACCATGTCTGGTGTTCGGCCAATCTGGTGCCGCATTTTGCCGGCTACGAGATCCTGCGCGAGGCGCGCGGCTGGGAGCGCCCTTCCGACCATGTGCCGGTGATCGCCCGCTTCGACCTGAATTGACCGCGCCGGCCGCTCCTCACCCCGAGAAGCGTGGCGCCAGGCTTTCGATGCGCCGGATCATGGCCTGGAATTCCTCCGAAATGCGGTGGTGCAACAGCACCGCCAGATCGGGATATTCCTCCAGGATGCGCCGGAACATGGCGCGGTTCAGGCGCATGATCTGCGAATCGAGTGCCGCGGAGGCGCTGGTCAGGCGCCTGGTGTCGGCGATCAGCGCCAGTTCGCCGAGCAGCGCGCCGGGGCCGGCCGTGCCGATGATCTGGCGCTCGCCGCTGCCTTCGCGATAAAGCGCGATGCAGCCCGACACCACGACATAGGCGGAATCGGCGGTATCGTCCTCGCGGTAGAGTTTCCTGTCGGCGGGCAGGGCCGTGGTTTCCGCGCCGAAGGCGAGCAGGCGCAACTGTTCGCGCGTGAAACCCTCGAAGAGTCCCACGGCAGACAAGATACGTATATCGTCATCGAGCGCCATCGCGTCCCCGACTGCCCAGCCCGGTCCTCCTTCGCACGATCCCGCCCGAATCGCTATGCGGCCATTTGGGGTCCATATCCCGGCATAGAATTCCGATCTCAGGATAAAGACCGCATAAATTCAACAACCTAAAGCGTACGAAACAAAACCGAAAGATCGCGGTACACCTTACGGTTTCGATCCTAATCCGGGAGAATGATTAAAAATTTAAGGAACCAGCTTGTAGCCGCCACTTTCGGTGACGAGAATTTCGGCATTGGAGGGATCGCGCTCGATCTTCTGGCGCAGGCGATAGACATGCGTTTCGAGCGTATGGGTGGTGACGCCTGAATTGTAGCCCCACACTTCCTCCAGCAGCACGTCGCGGGTCACGACCTTCTGCTCGGCGCGATAGAGATATTTGATGATCGAGGCTTCCTTCTCCGTCAGCCTTATCTTGCCGCCGCGCTGATCGACCAGCAGCTTCTGGCTCGGCTTGAACGTATAGGGACCGACCGAGAACGTGGCGTCTTCGCTCTGTTCATGCTGCCTGAGCTGCGCGCGGATGCGGGCCAGCAGCACCGCGAAGCGGAACGGCTTGGTCACATAGTCGTTGGCGCCGGCTTCGAGGCCGAGAATGGTGTCGGAATCGGTATCGTGGCCGGTCAGCATGATGATGGGCGCCTTGTAGCCGCCCTTGCGCAGCATCTTCACCGCTTCGCGGCCGTCCATATCAGGCAGGCCGACATCCATGATCAGCAGGTCGATCATGCCATTGCGGGCCGTCGCCACGCCCTTGGCGGCCGTCGCCTCCTGAATCACATGGAATTCCTCATAGAGCGACAATTGCTCGACCAGCATCGTGCGCAGGTCTTCGTCGTCGTCTACGATCAGTATGGTGCGTGAAGTCATGGATCAATCCGTTGTTTCGAAATGAATAATCGTCGTCACCTGTTGACCGTCGTCCGTTTATGCGGAAGCTGACCGGCACAACAGCCGATCACAGTGATTTGTTCCTCCATGCGATCATACAAGAAAAAACGCCAGCGTAACGCTTCGGATGCAAGTTTACCAACAGGCCTTCGCATGCTGACGGTGCATGCCCGGCCCGGCAAGCCGCAACAGGGGCTTCTGCGGGCCGGAAAGCTGGTGTTTCCCTGCGCTTTGGGCCGCGGCGGAATCGTTTCCGCCAAGCGTGAAGGCGATGGCGGGACGCCGCTGGCGACGATGCGTATTTTGTCGGGCTATTTCCGCAACGATCATTTCGCCGGCGCACGGCGCACGCGGCTGGCCATGACGACGATCGGCCCGGACCTCGGCTGGTGCGAGGTGCCCGACGACCGCAATTACAACAGGCCGGTGCGCATTCCCTACGGTGCCAGCCATGAGCGTATGCGGCGCGACGACCGGCTTTATGACGTGTGCCTGGTGCTCGACTGGAACATCCGCCCGCGCCTGCGCGGGCGCGGCAGCGCGATCTTCTTCCATCTGGCGCGTCCCGGCTATACGCCGACGCAAGGTTGCGTGGCGGTGAGCGAACGCACCATGGCGCGGCTTTTGCCGCTATTGTCGGCCCGCACGATGGTCAAGGTGGTCCGATAGTTCAGAAACTGCGGCGCGGATCGTTGCCCCGCCAGCCTCTTTCAAGCAGGGACAGCTTGGAGGCTTCCTCGTAGGAGGGGCGCCGCACGGTTCGCGGATCGACGCCGATATCGACGAGCATGCGATCTGGGAGCGGCTGCAGTTCGGTAACCGGCAATGTGTCCGGCTTGCGCGTGAAGAGGCGGCGAAAAGCGGCGCGCAGGCCGGTCGGTTGGCAGCGGGGTGTGTGAAGGGCGAAATCGGACATCGGTGCATCCTTTGGCGGCGTCAAGCCGGCTTTGGCATCTCATTGCTGGCCCTATGATGCGTCGTTGAAAGATTTGGGGGAAACGAGTAGTTTTTGCTCCATTGTATAGTTTCCTTTGAAGACGACGATGGCTCGCCTGTTGCCTGGTACCCGTGCCTTGCGGACGCTGGAAGCGGCGGGCCGGCACCTCAATTTCACGCGCGCGGCCGATGAGCTCGGCCTGACGCCGGCGGCGGTCAGCTATCAGATCAAGGAAATCGAGGATCAGCTTGGCCTGATCCTGTTCACGCGCACCAGCCGGGCCATCCGGCTTACCGAAAGCGGCCATGTCCTGTTCGAGGCGGCGGCCGATGCGCTCGATCTGCTCAACCGCGCGGCCGCCAGGGCGCGCAAGGTAGCGCGCGGAACGACGCTGCTGAAAGTGACGGCCGATGCCCATTTCGCCACCAAATGGCTGATGCGGCGCGTCGATGGCTTCCGTGAGCGGCATCCCGGCATCGAGTTGCGTTTCGACATCTGCTACAGCCTGCGCGATTTCGAACTGGACGATATCGATGTCGGTATTCGTTTCGGAGCCGGAAAATATCCGGGACTTGCAGCCGACCGGCTGTTCGACAATGTCATCATTCCGGTTTGCAGCCCACGCCTGCTGGCCTGTGGCCCGCCGCTGAACGCGCCGCGCGACCTGTTCAACCATACGCTCGCCCATATCGAATGGTCGCGCCAGGGTGTCACCTGGCCCAACTGGCGCATGTGGATGGCGGCCGCCGGCATCAACGATTTCGACGACAGCCGGGTGATGGTGTTCGGCACCTCGTCGGATGCCGTGCAGGCGGCGCTCGAGGGCAATGCCGTGGCCTTGGCCGATTTCGCCATGGTGGCGAACGACCTTTCGGAAGGCCGCCTGATCCGTCCCTTCGACCTCGGCATCAGGATGGCGCGCGAGTTCGCGTATTTTCTCGTCTACCCCGACAATGCGGCGTCCGACCCGCGCATTGCGGCGTTCCGCGAGTGGCTTCTTGAAGAAGCCGCGAAAACGGAAGTCTGATACCAACGGTCATTTTGAATGACCGTTGGAGCGCGCGACTGCGCGCCGCGCCGGCGATTGAGGCGTCGTGGATGTGTCAACGTTCAGGACCTCCGGTACAGTGCTCAGGTCAGGCGCCGGACGGTCGTGCGCTTGATTTCGGAATCTTCCAGCGCGCGCGTCACCGGCACCTCGTAGACGGCAAGTTCTTCAAGGCCGGTTTTCGGCAGATAGGCGCGGCCGGGGTCGCCGATCAGGATTTCGGCGCCGCGCGCCTTGAGATCGCGAAACCACGGCAGCAGCCGGTCCGCGAAGGGTTTGTCGTAGAACACGTCGCCCGCCAGCACCACGTCCCAGCCGCCATCGCTGCCGATCAGATCGTTTCCATCGAAGTTCACGACAACGCCGTTGGCTTCGCCGTTCAGGCGGGTCGCGGCGCGGCAGAACGGGTCGATGTCGGCGGCGGTAACATGAGCGGCTTCGGCCCTGACGGCCGCTATGGCAAGGAGACCGGAGCCGGTGGCGAAATCGAGCACGCGCAGGCCGCGAACCATCTGCGGATTGTCGAGCACGAAGCGGGCAAGGCCCTGCCCGCCAGCCCAGGCGAATGCCCAGAAGGGCGGCGGCAGGCCGATCTCGGCCAGTTCCTCCTCGGTGCGCCGCCACAGATCATGCGCCTCATCGGCCAGATACAGGCGGATTTCCGGCACATGCGGCGGTGCAGTCAGCGCCGTATTGGCAAGAATGAACTTTTCGGCTTCCGCCAGGGTCACGATATCGGGTCAGGGGCCAAGATCACGGTATCGGGTCGAGGCCGCCCATGCGGCAAACCTCGCGCCATTCCTCAGCCGTCACCGGTTGTACGGACAGCCGGCCAAGCCGCACCAGCGCCATCTCCGACAGTTTCGGATTGGCCTTGATGTCGGCCAGCGTCGGCGGGTTGGGCACGTCGCGCACGGCGCGGATATCGACGCAGTCCCAGCGCGGATCGTCCGTTGTCGTGTCATGATGGGCGAGCGCGCAGACCTCGGCGATGCCGACAATGTTCAGCCCTTCATTGGAGTGATAGAAAAAGCCCAGATCGCCGATCTGCATGGCGCGCATATTGTTGCGCGCCGCATAATTGCGCACGCCATCCCATTGCTCGCCCGCCTCGCCGACCTTTTTCAGGTCGTCGAAGGAAAACTTGAACGGTTCGGATTTGAACAGCCAGTAATTCATGGTGCCCCTCCCGCCGCGTCAAGCCGCGTCCGGCTTGTTGACGACCCAGTTCCATGCCCGGACATCGACATTCTCGAACAGGCCGGCCCTGGCATAAGGGTCACTCGCGGCAATCGCCTTCGCCGCTTCCAGATCAGCGGCCTCGATCACCGAAAGAGTGCCGTTCGACTTGCCTTCGGCGTCGAGGAACGGACCGGCAAAGGCCAGCTTGTTTTCATCGTTCAGCTTGCCCAAAAAGGCAAGGTGGTCGGGCCGCGTATCCTGCCGGAGCTGGAGGTGTCCCGGCTTGTCCGTGCAGATCAGGGCAAAAAGCATTTCAAACTCCCGTTTTGCGAAATCATTCGTCGGCTTCGGATTTCAGCGGACGCGTCATCAGCGCCGTGACCGCTTCGCCGATGGTGACGGTGCCGTCCAGTATGGCGGCGACAGCCGAAATGATCGGTGCCTCGATGCCGCGTTCCGCGACGATGCGGGCGGCAATCGCCGCCGTCGGCACGCCTTCGGCCAGTGGCCGCCCAGTCAGTTCCTCGCCGCGCCCGAGTGCCAGGCCGTAGCTGAAATTGCGCGATTGCACGGAGGCGCAGGATAAAAGCAGGTCGCCGAGGCCGGAAAGCCCCATCAGCGTCTCAGGGCGCGCGCCGAAGACCGCCCCGATGCGGCGCAGTTCGACGAAGCCGCGCGTTACCATGGCGGCCTGGGCGCTGGCGCCGAGCGCCGCGCCGGTGACGGCGCCCGCGGCGATGGCGAAGACGTTCTTGAGTGCGCCGCCGATTTCGACGCCGGTGAGGTCGTCGCTCGAATAGCAGCGCAGGTTCTGCGCCGAAAAGGCGGCGGCCAGCTCGGCGGCCAAAGCTTCCTCGCGCGCGGCGACGACCACCGCCGTGGGCAGGCCGCGCGCGACATCGGCGGCAAAGCTCGGTCCTGAAAGTGCTGCAATCGGATGATCTGGCAGCAATGCCTCGACGATGCCCGACATCAGCGTGCCGGTTTCCCGTTCGATGCCCTTGGCGCACAGCACCAGCGGCACGTTTGCGGGCAGATGCGGGCGCGCCTCGGCCAGCACGGTGCGCAGCGATTGCGCGGGTGTCGCCACCAGAACGCAGTCGGCATCGCCAAGCGCCGTTTTCAGGTCGGTCGTCGCGGCAATGCCGGTATCGAGCGCGATGCCCGGCAGATAACGCGGGTTCTCGCCCTTGCGGATGGCGGCTGCCATGTCGGCGTCGCGCGCCCAAAGTGCCGTGTGATGGCCGGCGCGCAGCATGGCGAGCGCCAGCGCCGTGCCCCAGGCGCCGCCTCCGAGAACGGCGATGCGCCGGCTTTGCATCAGGCTTTCATTCATGCCTTGGCTCCCCGTCTGCCCGAGCCGATCACCGGCGTGGACACGCTGTCCAGTGGCCAGCGCGAGCGCGGCACGAAGGAAAAGGCGTCCTCATTGTCGGCGAGCCCTGCGCGCAGCCGCTCGATGCCGGCCCAGGCGATCATCGCCGCATTGTCGGTACACAGTTTCAAGGGCGGCGAGACGAAGGCAAAACCGGCCGCCGCGCATTGGGCCTGCAACGCCGCCTTCAAGGTGCGGTTGGCGGCAACGCCGCCGGCGACCACCAGTGCCGGATCGGCCTTGTCGGGAAACTCGGCCTTGAAGCGGTCGAGCGCGCGGGCGACACGGTCGGCCAGCGCATCGGCCACCGCCGCCTGGAACGAAGCGCAGATATCGGCCACGTCCTGATCGGAAAGCGGCGCAATCGCCGTTGCCGCCTGTCGCACGGCGGTCTTCAGCCCGGAAAACGAAAAGTCCGGTTGTGCCGCGCCTTTCATCGGGCGCGGAAAGGAAAAGCGCGAGGCATCGCCGTGCAGGGCAGTCTGCTCGACATTCGGACCGCCGGGATAGGCCAGGCCGAGCATCTTGGCGGTCTTGTCGAAGGCCTCGCCCAGTGCGTCGTCAATGGTTGTCGCCCAGCGCTGGTAATCACCGACGCCCCTGACCGCGACGATCTGCGTATGGCCGCCCGAAACCAGCAGCAACAGATAGGGAAATGCGATGCCGTCGGTCAGCCGCGCCGTCAGCGCGTGGCCTTCCAGATGGTTGATCGCCATCAGCGGCTTTTCGGCGGCGGCGGCGATGGCTTTTGCCGTCATCAGCCCAACGATCAACCCGCCGACGAGGCCCGGCCCGGCGGTGGCGGCGATGGCGTCGATTTCGGCAAGATCGGCCCCAGAATCGGCAAGCGCGGCTTCGACAATGCCGTCCAGCGCCTCGACATGGGCGCGCGCGGCGATTTCCGGCACCACGCCGCCGAACACCGCATGATCGGCGATCTGGCTGAGCACGACGTTTGAAAGGATTTCAGGCGTGCCGGCAGCATCCAGCGCCACGACGCTCGCCGCCGTTTCGTCGCAACTCGTCTCAATACCCAGAACGCGGATCAATTGGTCGCAAACCTCGAACGTTGCCCGACGCGGCTTTCCCCGATAGGAACAGGCTGGCCCCGACAGGAACAGGCCCGATGGACGGCAGCCAGCCTGCCGGGGGTTATCACGGACAGCGCGTCATGCAAACAGCCTTGAAAATCGGAACGCGCGGCAGCGAACTGGCGCTGACCCAGGCGCGGGAAGCGCGCCAGCGGTTGATGCAGGCGCATGGCCTGCCCGAAACCGCCTTCGAGATCGTGCCGCTGACGACCAGCGGCGACCGCATTCAGGACCGGCCGCTCTCGGAGGTCGGCGGCAAGGGTCTGTTCACCAAGGAACTGGAAGACGCGCTGCTTGACCGGCGCATCGATATCGCCGTGCATTCCTCGAAAGACATGGCGACGGTTCTGCCGAAGGGTTTGCAGGCGTCCATCTTCCTGCCGCGCGAGGACGTGCGCGACGTCTTCATCGGCCGCGACGCGCGCTCCATCGCCGATCTGCCGCAGGGTGCGGTTGTCGGCTCGGCATCGCTGCGCCGGCAGGCGCTGATCCGCCGCATGCGCCCCGATCTCAAGACGATATTGTTTCGCGGCAACGTCAATACGCGGCTGCGAAAGCTGGGCGAGGGCCTTGCCGACGGCACGATCCTGGCGCTGGCCGGGTTGAAACGCCTGCAACTGGAGCATGTCGCCACCGATATCATGGCGGAGGATTTTTTCCCGCCGGCGCCCGGGCAGGGGGCCATCGGCATTGAAAGCCGCAGCGACGACGATGCGGCAAATGCGTTGCTGGCAGTGATCCACGACAAGCCAACCGGCTATGCGCTCACCTGCGAGCGCGCCTTCCTGGCGGCGCTCGATGGCTCCTGCCGCATGCCGATCGCCGGTCATGCCGTCGTCGACGGTACACAACTGCGCTTCAAGGGCATGGTCCTGCAGCCGGACGGCAGTGCGTGGCACGAGATCGCCGTGCAAGGCCCGGTTGCGGACGCGGCGAGGATCGGGGCCGAGGCCGGGGCCGAAATCCGCGCCGAGGCCGGCGAGAAATTTTTTGAGGGATGGGGGTGAATGGGCCGGCTCCGCATCCTGGTGACGCGGCCTGAACCTTCCGCCCGCCGCACGGCAGGCGAGCTTGCGGGAATGGGGCACGAGCCGATCATTCTGCCGCTGACGCAAACACTTCCCTTGCAGCTCGGCGCGGCTGCGCCGAAAGACAGCGTTGCCGTCGCCATCACCAGCGCCAATGCCCTGCGTCACGCGCCACCCGCGCTGATCGCCTCGCTCGCTGCGCTGCCCTGCCATGCGGTCGGCGAGAAGACGGCGCAGGCCGCGCGCGCGGCCGGCTTTACCCATGTCGAGACAGGGGCGGGCGACGCCGTCGCGCTTGCCGACAAGATTGCGCCATCGCTGGCGGGAAAGGCGCTTGTCTATCTGTGTGGACGCGTGCGTTTTCCCGCCTTTGAAGAGAAGCTGGCTGCTGCCGGCGTTCAGGTCCACGCGCTCGAAAGCTACGATACGGTTCCCGTTGCTTACACCGATAGCGCAATGGCTGGATTGCTCGGCGGCCAGCCGGTCGATGCGGTGCTGCTATATTCGGCGACCGCCGCCGATGCCGTGCTTGCCATGATGTCGCGGCCGGCGCTGTCGGGGCATTTCGGCGGCACCGATTATCTGTGCCTGTCGCAGCGCGTGGGGGCGCGGCTTGCCGCACTCGATCAACGCCATGTGAAGATTGCACGACGCCCCGATGAGGCGGCCCTGCTGGCGCTTCTGCCGGCGGGCGATGCGTCCGCGTCATCACAGCGCCCCTTTTCACCGGTTTGAGGTGTGATAGACCTTGAGGAATATTAGCGCCGCCTGGCGATTGTCGGGACAACAAAGCGGAGCCGGGTATGGTCAAGACGCCCAACACGCGCCATTCGAAGAACCGCCGGGATCCGGTGACCATCGAGCTTGGGCCGGAGGAGGTTTCGCGCATCGGCGAGGAAAAAAGCGCGGCTGATGCCCCCGACGCCGCTCCCGAGCCGGAAACGGCGGCGGAGACGGAGATGCGGGCCGAGCAGGCCGATTTCGAGCCGTGGGAACAGGCCGAATCGGCCGCCGAAGCGGCGGTGGACCCGCAAAATCCCGCTTCCAGCGTCGCCGATGAACAGGCGGCGCCGGCATCCGTGCAGCCGGACGGATTTCAGGAAGAAGACGGGCGCGTGCGAAATGGCGAGGAGCAGGCGCAGGCCGGTCCTGAAACTGCCGCGCCCGCCGACGTTCCGCATCGGCGCGGCCCGAACGCCATCGTGGCCGGCCTTGCGGGCGCAATCATCGCGCTTCTGGGGGCTGGCGCGCTGCAATATGGCGGGGTTCTCGGCGCGCCGGGAGCGGGTGCGGTGACGGATCTGCAAAGCACGGTTGCCTCGTTGAAGGGCCAGATGGCCTCGCTTTCCCAATCGCAGAACAATGGCGACGCGCTGGGTCGGATCGCTACCCTTTCCGATGCGCTCGACAAGGTGAAGGCCGATGTCGCGGCGCTGAAATCCGACATGCAGGCCAATACCGGTGACACGCAGGCGGCCGCCGCGCTGGGTGAAAAGGTGACGGCGATCGAGAACGCGCTTTCGGTGCTTCAGCAGCAGGATGACAAGGGCGCGCCCGTCGATCTCGGCCCGCTGAAGGACGAGATCGGTACGCTCGACACTACGGTAAAGGCGCAAGGCGATGCCGTGGCCAAGCAGGATGAACGGCTGGCGGCGGTCGAGCAATCGGTGGGACAGCTTTCCGGCAAGGTCGATCAGGCGGCCGGACAGCCGAAGATCGCGCTCGCCATCTCGGCCTCGGCGCTGAAATCGGCCTTCGAGCGCGGCACGCCGTTCAAGGCGGAGCTGGAAACCTTCGCCGCCGTCTCGCCCGACGCGCCGCAGCTTGCCGCCTTGCGAGCCTATGCGGCGAAAGGCGTGCCGACGCCAGCCGAGATCGACGCCGGGGCCGATGAGGCGGCCAATGCGATGGTGGCGGCGGCCACGCCCGAAGACCCCAATGCCGGCTTCCTGGAAAAGCTCGCCGACAGCGCGCGTTCACTGGTCAAGGTGCGGCCCGTCGGCGCGGTAGCGGGCAAGGGCGTGCCGGAAACGGTGGCGAGGATGGAATTTGCGGTGAAGGGCGGCGATTACGCCAAGGCGCTTTCGGAATACGACACGCTGCCCGATGCGGCGAAGGTTGCGGGCGCCGGCTTTGCCGCCCAGTTAAAGGCCCGCCTCGATGCGCAGGCCAAGATCGACGCGCTGGTTGCCGACGCCATGAAGACGCAAGGGTAGACCATGATCCGCTTGCTGTTCTTTATTCTCGTCGTCTTCGTGCTTGCTTTCGGCTTTTCGTGGCTGGCGGACCGGCCGGGCGACATGGTGGTGACGCTGGACGGCTACCAGTATCAGGTCAGCCTGATGGTCGCGGCCTCGGCGCTGGTGGCGGCGGTCGCGGCGGTGATGATCGTCTGGTGGCTGGTGAAATCGATCTGGAACAGCCCCTATGCGATTGCGCGGCATTTTCGGGTGCGGCGGCGCGACCGTGGCTATCAGGCGCTGTCCACCGGGCTGATCGCCGCCGGCTCGGGCGATGGCGCACTGGCGCGCAGGAAGACGAAGGAAGCTTCAAAGCTCATCAGTGCGGACCAGGAGCCGCTGATCCATCTGCTCAATGCGCAGGCCTCGCTGCTCGAGGGCGACCATGAAGGCGCGCGCGCCAGATTCGAGGCGATGCTCGACGATCCCGAGATGCGGCTGCTCGGCCTGCGCGGGCTTTATCTGGAGGCCGAACGGCTGGGCGACCGCAATGCGGCGCGCCATTATGCCGGCCGTGCCGCCGAGAGCGCGCCGCAGCTTGCCTGGGCGGCCGAATCGACGCTGGAAGATCTCGCCCGCAATGGCGATTGGGACGGGGCGCTGAAACTGGTCGAGGCGCAGAAATCGACGCGCCAGATTGAAAAATCGGAAGCCAACCGCCGCCGCGCGCTGCTTTTGACGGCCAAGGCCGAATCACTCTTCGAGCATGACCCCGCCGCCGCCCGCGTTGCCGCGCTGGAAGCGAACAGGCTGTTGCCGGACTTTTCGCCGGCGGCGCTTGTCGCGGCCAGGGCGCAGCTTCGGCAAAACGATGTGCGCAAGGCCTCCAAAATCCTCGAAGCGGCATGGAAGGCCGAGCCGCATCCGGAGATCGCCGAGCTTTATATCCATGCGCGGCCGGGCGATGCCGCGCTTGACCGCCTCGGACGCGCCAGACGCTTGCAGGAGATGAAGAAGAACCACGCCGAATCCTCGCTCGCCGTCGCCCGCGCGGCGCTGGATGCAAAGGATTACAGAACAGCGCGGGCCGAGGCCGAGGCGGCGATCCGCATGGACCGGCGCGAGGGCGCCTATCTTCTTCTGGCCGATATCGAGGAGGCCGAAACCGGCAATGAGGGCAAGGTGCGCCAGTTGCTGTCGCACGCGGTGCGGGGGCCGCGCGACCCCGCATGGATTGCCGATGGAGTCGAATCGGAGCGGTGGATGCCGGTGTCGCCGGTGACGGGCCGCTTCGACGCGTTCGAATGGCGCGGGCCGGTGGAGCGGCTCGGCCAGATGATCGAGAGCGGGCGCGATCGGGATGGCGACACCCCGGTGCCGCCCATTCTCGTTGCGCCTCCGGTTGCCGAGGTGGATGAGACATCGCCAGTGCAGGCCGGCAATTCGCCGGACGGCGTCGCCAGACCGGCAGAAACGGCGAGGCCGCATATCGATGCGGGAAGCATGGCCGACCCAGAAAAGGCTAGCGATGCGAAGGTGGGCGATGCGAAGGTGGGGGGGGCCGACGAGGTGCAGGGAAGCGCGCCGATCATACCCGATGCCGAACCGGTCGAGCCGGAACCCGAATCCAGGCCTGAACCGGCGCGGCTGCCGGACGATCCCGGCGTCGAACCGCTGGAGGACGACGACAAGCCGCAACGCCGCTTCCGTTTATTTTGATCGTGTCCGGTTTGCTTTCTCCACATTTGCCGCGATAGCGTAGCTTGTCATGCCGAGCGGGAACCAGTCGATGTTCGAACGTATGTTGTCGTTTTTGAAGGATTTGCCGGGTGGCGCGGAGCGCCGCGGCTTGGACGGGGACGATCCGCGCGTCGCCGCTTCGGCGCTGCTCTATCATGTCATCGATGCCGACGGCGTGCGCCAGGACGCCGAATGGGAGCGCTTCAAGGCCTTGTTGCGCGAGACCTATGGCGTCAGCGGTGACGAACTGGAAGAACTGGCGGAGGCCGGCGCCAGAGCCGATGGCGAGGCAATCGACCTTTATGCCTTCACCAGCGTGCTCAAGCGCGATCTCGATCTCGACGCCCGCAAGGCCTTTATCGGGCTGATGTGGGAACTGGTCTATGCAGACGGCGAGTTGCACGAACTGGAAGACAACGTCGTGTGGCGGGTAGCCGAGCTGATCGGCGTCGAGCGGCGCGACCGCGTCGAGGCACGGCGCGCGGCCGCTGCCAGCGTCAAGAAAAATTCAGGCAACGAATAAACGGGCTTTTCCCCATGCTCTCCAGACCTCGGCCGAAAATCCTGATCGTGCTGCATCAGGAAAGTTCGAGCCCCGGTCGCGTCGGGCATATGCTGATCGAGGGCGGTTTCGATCTCGACATTCGCCGCCCGCCGCTGGGCGATGCGTTGCCGGAAACGTTGGACGGCCACGAAGGCGTGGTTGTCTTCGGCGGACCGATGAGCGCCAACGACCAGGATGAGTTCGTGCGCCGGGAAACCGAGTGGCTTTCCGTGCCGCTCAGGGAGAATCGCCCCTTGCTCGGCATCTGCCTTGGCGCGCAGATGCTGGTCAACCATCTCGGCGGCAAGGTCGAGGGTCATGGGCAGGGGCTGGTCGAGGTCGGTTGGTATCCGCTCAAGGCGACCGAAGAGGGCGCGCGGCTGATGCCATGGCCGGAGATGGTCTACCAATTCCACCGTGAAGGCTTTTCGCTGCCCAGGGACGCCACGCTGCTGGCGACCGCCGAGACCTATCCCAACCAGGCGTTCCGCTATGGCGACAATGCCTGGGGCATCCAGTTTCATGGCGAGTTGACGCGGCTGATGATGCATCGCTGGGTGGTGCGCGGCGCACATCGTTTCGAACTGCCTGGCGCGCAGCCCGGCCGCGACCATCTCGGCGGGCGGCTGATCTGGGATATGCATCTGAAGCGCTGGCTGGACGAGTTTTTGAAGACGGTGTTCGGCAAGCCGGCGCTCACCCGGTAGCGCGATCTGGATCAGGCGCGGCCGTTCAGGTGGCGCACCTTGCGCAATTGCGGAAACAGTACCGCCCACAGGCCGGCGACGGCGATCGCGCCGATCCCGCCGACGACCACCGCCGGCACGGTGCCGATGACGGCCGCCATGGTGCCGGCGCGGAATTCGCCGAGTTCGTTCGAGGCGCCGACGAACACCTGATTGACCGCGTTGACGCGGCCGCGCAGCCGGTCTGGCGTCCAGAGCTGGATCAGGGTCTCGCGGATATAGACGCTGAACATGTCTGTCGCGCCGAGGGCGACGAGGGCGATAATCGACAGCCACGTCACGGTCGAAAGGCCGAACAGCACCGTGACCACGCCGAACAGACCGACAAAGGCAAGCATGATCCTGCCGGCATGATCGCGGATCGGATGGCCGGCCAGCCAGACGGCGACTGAAATCGCGCCGATGCCGGGCGCGGCGCGCAACAGGCCGAGCCCCCATGGCCCGAGGTCCAGTATGTCGCGGGCATAGACCGGCAGCAGCGCCGTGGCGCCCGAAAGCAGCACGGCGAACAGGTCGAGCGAGATGGCGCCGAGCACCACCTTCTCGTTCCAGATATAGCCGAAGCCGGCAAACAGCGTTTGCAGAGTCGGCCGCTCGCTCGCGCTGTGTCGGGCCGGGCGTGGGATGGTCAGGATCAGCATCATGGAGCAGAGCATGAGCATGGTCGCCGTGCCGTAGGCGGCTTCGGGACCGAGCCCGTAGAGCAGGCCGCCGACAACCGGGCCGACAATGGTGGCCGTCTGCCAGGCCGAGGAGTTCCAGGCGATCGCGTTGGCAAAATCCTCCGCCGGCACGAGATTGGCGAACAGCGAGGACGAGGCCGGGCCGAAGAAGGCGCGGGCGACGCCGAACAGGCCGAGCACGGCGAAGATCAGTCCCGGCCCGCCGCCGCGCCAGCTATGCAGCAGCAGGGTCGCCGCGCACAGTGCTTCGACAAGGATCGCCAGCGCCATGATGAAGCGGCGGCCGAAGCGGTCGGCAACGGCGCCGGTGACAAGCACAAGCAGCAGCGCCGGCAGGAATTGCACGAGCCCGACAATGCCAAGATCGAGCGGGTCGTGGGTCATGTCGTAAATCTGCCAGCCGACGGCGACCGAGACGATGGCGGTGGCGAAGTTGGCGAGGAAACGTGCCAGCCAATAGCTGAGGAATGACCGGTGGCGAAAGGCGGCGTAGCGCTGGTCTGGCGAGGAAAGCGTGTCGGTTTGCATGGCATGGCCCCTCGGTCGACGCCGGCTGGCGGGGCTCTTTCGGGGCTGGCGCTGGTCTGGTCGGCCCGGTCTTTAGCCGATCGCGGCAAAATCGCAAAGCGATTTGCATGGCCTTTGCCTGCCGGCAGGGAACCTGCGGCGCTTATGCCACGCGGCAAAGATGGTGGAAAACACGCCGGCCGCGATTCTGCCGCAGGCAAATTCATCTTCGCATAAGTTCTTGAATCATCTAATCTTGTTGGAAGGCAAAGGGGTTCAGGAGGTCGATTGACAATCGCCGCCGACAATTCGACGCGTCTGTGGACGCTCGCCGCCCTGGCTTTCTGGCGGCGGGCGCGCCGTCGGCTGCGCGCCGGTCCGGCCTATCGCTGGCGCTATTCGGGACGTACGCCTGAACGCGTGCTGATCGCGCCGCCCGATCTCCGCTTGGCCGATCCGCAGATCGCGATGGAGATCTATTACGGCCGTTATCCGCTGTCCGGCCACCTGGTCGAGACAGGCGGCCAGTCGCCGTTCCAGATCGAAGTGCATGAACGGGGCTGGCAACGATCGCTGCACGGCTTCCGCTGGTTGCGCCATATGCGCGCCGCCGGCACCGAACTCGCCTCGGCCAATGCGCGGGCGCTGGTTTCAGACTGGATCGCTCATCATGGCAGCCACATTGCCGGCGTGGCGTGGGAGCCTGGCACCACGGCCAAGCGTATCGTCGCCTGGTTGCAGCATTCCTCTGTCGTGCTGCAGGGCGCGGAGTTCCCGTTCTACCGGGCGTTCCTGAAGTCACTGGCCATGCAGATCCGCTATCTGCGCTCGGTGGCGCGCGAATTGCCTGTCGGCAAGGAGCGGTTGCGGGCGCGCGTCGCGCTGGCTTTCTCGGCGCTGTCCCTGCCGGTGCCGCCATCGGCGCTGCGCTCCGCCACGCGCCATCTCAGCGACGAACTGGAGCGGCAGATACTTCCCGACGGAGGCCATATTTCGCGCAACCCGATGGCCGTTCTGGAAATCCTTTCCGACCTTTTGCCGCTGCGCCAGACCTATGCCAATCAGGCGGAGACGCCGCCGCCCGCGCTGATGGGCGCCATCGACCGCATGCTGCCGGCCTTGCGCTTCTTTCGTCATCAGGACGGCGCCATGGCGCGCTTCAACGGCATGGGTGCCACCATCCATGACCGCGTCGCGGCGATTTTGCGGCATGACGATACCGACGGCGCGCCGCTGCTGCATGCGCCGCATTCCGGCTATGAGCGCCTGTCGATGGGCGGGGTGACGGTGATTGCCGATACGGGCGCCGCGCCGCCGCTCGAGGTTTCCGGCGCCGCCCATGCCGGCTGCCTTTCATTCGAGTTTTCGTCGGGGCGGCAACATTTCGTGGTCAATGCCGGGGTCGATACGTTCGGTGCGGCCGAATTCCGGCCGCTGGCGCGGGCCACGGCGGCGCATTCCACGGCCACGATCAACGACACGTCGTCGGCTCGTTTCAGCCATTCGCCGCGTTTCAGCGATCTTGTCGGCGCGCCGCTGGTCGGCGGGCCGCGGCAGGTGTCGTGCCGCCGGCAGGACGGCAATGGCAGCCAGGGCTTCGTCGCCAGCCATGATGGGTATCTGGCGCGCTTCGGCCTGCTGCATGAGCGCGAACTGACCTTGTCGGGCCAGGGCGGCGTGCTTTCGGGCCGTGACCGCTTCCTGCCTTCTGGCGGCCGGCCGGCGCGTGCCGGCGGCAACAATGATGTCGTGTTGCGCTTCCACATCCATCCGGACACGAATCTCTATCAGGATGGCGCCGGGCGTCTGGTGCTGACGGCGCCCGGCGCCGACCATTGGAGCTTCAATTCGGCCGAGGTGGCGCCGCGTGTCGAGGAATCGATTTATTTCGCCGGGCTTGCCGGTCCGCAGCGCAGCCGGCAGATCGTGCTTTCCTTCAAGGCTTCCGAGATCGCCGAAGTGCATTGGCAGTTCGAGCGGATCGGCCATCGCGAAATGGATTGAAGGACCAGATCAAAAAAAATCTCGCGCTTTGTCGGATCGGCCGGACCCCATTCGTCATTTGAGCATCTGGCGGCAATTCCGCCGTAGGGAGAAGAGATATGCCCAGCACGATTCGCCTGCATCGCGTCCTGGCGACAAGCCCGGAAAAAGTCTATCGCGCCTTCATCGAGGCGGACGCGCTCGCCAAATGGCTTCCGCCCAACGGCTTCGTCTGCACGGTCCATCATCTGGAGGCGAAGGTCGGCGGCGCGCACAGGGCGTCCTTCCGCAATTTCACGACCGGCGAGAGCCATTCATTCGGCGGCGAATATGTCGAACTCGTTCCGGGCGAGCGCCTGCGCTACACCGATAGGTTCGACGATCCGAATCTGCCCGGCGAAATGCAGGTGACGGTGACGCTGAAGAAAGTCTCCTGCGGCACGGAACTGGAGATCACGCAGGCCGGCGTGCCTGACATCGTCCCGGCCGAATCCTGCTATCTCGGCTGGCAGGATTCATTGCGCAATCTGGCGAAGCTGGTCGAGCCGGATATCCAACAATAGAGTCAACATTACCAGAGCATCGGACCGAAAAGTGGTTGCCGGTTTTCGGGTGTTTCCGATGCTCCATCAAAGTGTCAGAACGTCCTTTTTGCGTTCAGTTGAACGCACGGCGCTCTGATGGGCGGCCGGCATACCGTTTGAATTGCCAGCCGCCTGTGCTACGGCCGGCCCGTTGTTCCCACACACAGCGGAAAGGCTTGCCTCATGGCCGTTGCCTCCAAGAACATTCCGGCACCCGATCTGGTTCAGGTGCGCCGCGCATTGCTTTCGGTGTCCGACAAGACCGGGCTTGTCGATTTCGCCCGCGCGCTGGCCGGTGCCGGCGTCGAACTGGTCTCGACCGGCGGCACGGCAAAGGCCATCGCCGATGCGGGGATTGCGGTGCGTGACGTTTGTGAACTCACCGGCTTTCCCGAGATCATGGACGGGCGGGTGAAGACGCTGCATCCTTCCGTGCATGGCGCGCTGCTTGGCGTGCGCGACGATCCCGATCATGCGGCTGCGATGCGGACACACAGGATCGAGCCGATCGACCTCGTGGTGGTCAATCTCTATCCGTTCGAGGAGGTGCGCGCCTCCGGCGCCGCCTATGCCGCGGTGGTGGAGAATATCGACATTGGCGGGCCGGCGATGGTGCGGGCTTCGGCCAAGAACCATGCCTATGTCGCCATCGTCACCGATCCGGAGGATTATTCCGCCGTCCTCAACGCGCTGGAGATGAACACCGGCAGCCTGTCGCTGGATTTCCGCAAGAAGCTGGCCGCAAAGGCCTTTGCCCGCACCGCCGCCTATGATGCGGCGATCTCCGGCTGGTTCGCCGATGAGCTTGCCATCGAGCATCCGGCATGGCGGGCCTTTGGCGGCAAGCTCGAAAACGTCATGCGCTATGGCGAGAATCCGCACCAGTCAGCGGGCTTTTATGTCACTGGCGAAAAGCGGCCCGGCGTTGCGACGGCGCGACAATTGCAGGGCAAGCAGTTGTCCTACAACAACATCAACGACACTGACGCCGCCTTCGAACTCGTCGGCGAATTCGATGCGGCGCGCATAGCGGCGGTGGCCATCATCAAGCATGCCAATCCGTGCGGCGTGGCCGAGGGCGCGAGCCTGAAGGACGCTTATCTCAAGGCGCTGGCCTGCGATCCGGTTTCCGCCTTCGGCGGCATCGTGGCGCTGAACCGCAAGCTCGATGCGGCAGCCGCGCAGGAAATCGTGAAGACCTTTACCGAAGTCATCATCGCGCCGGAAGCCGACGAGGCGGCGGTGGAAATCGTTGCGGCGAAGAAGAATCTGCGCCTGCTCGTCACCGGCGGCCTGCCCGATCCGCGCGCCGCCGCCACGCTGGTCAAGTCGGTGGCCGGCGGTCTTCTGGTGCAGGGCAGGGACAATGCGGCCGTGGACGATCTTGATCTGAAGGTGGTGACGAAGCGCGCGCCGAGCGAAGCGGAAATGGCCGATCTGAAATTCGCCTTCCGCGTGGCCAAGCATGTCAAGTCGAACGCCATCGTCTATGTGAAGGACGGCGCGACCGTCGGCATCGGCGCCGGCCAGATGAGCCGGGTGGACTCCTCGCGCATCGCCGCATCCAAGGCGCGGGATGCAGCCGAGGCTGCCGGGTTGCCCGAACCGCTGACCAAAGGCTCGGTCGTGGCGTCGGACGCGTTCTTCCCCTTCGCCGATGGCCTGATGGCGGCGATCGAGGCGGGCGCGACGGCGGTGATACAGCCGGGCGGCTCGATGAACGATGCCGATGTCATTGCCGCAGCCGATCAGCATGGCATCGCCATGGTGTTTACGGGCGTGCGGCATTTCCGGCATTAGAGCGCCGTGCGTTCAATCGAACGCACAAAGGACGCTCTAACACTTTGATAGAGCGTCGGAATAATCCGAAAACCGGATTCCACTTTTCGGTCCGATGCTCTGAAACTCAGTTCTCCCGCCTGTCCGCCGGATAGGGCGTGCCGAGAAGAATCGCCATGCCGCCGGCGAGGAACAGGATGATGACCGCCATGCCGAGCCGTGCCGAGTCTGTAGCGGCGGTGACGGTAGCGATGAGAAAGGGCGCTGCGAAGCTGGTGGCGCGGCCGGCCAGCGCGTAGATGCCGAAGTAGCGGCCGGATTCTTGCGGCGTGACGCTGCGCGCCATGTAGGAGCGCGAGGAGGCCTGCACCGGGCCGAAGGCAAGGCCGATCAGCAGGCCGTAGAGAATGTAGGCCTTCTCCGCCGCCGTGCCGAACAGCGCGCCCGAATCGGCAATCGGAAGCGGCAACGCGCCGAACAGCGTATAGCCCGGCCCGGTCGAGACGATGCCGATGGTGGCGACGATCAGGAAGGTGAGCGACAATATCACCAGTACCTTGGAGCCGAAGGCGGTGTCGAGCCAGCTGGCAACGAGACAACCGAAAACGGCGACGACGTTGAGGATGATGCCGAACAGGCCGATCTCGGTGATCGACCAGTGGAACATGGCTGCCGCGAACGTGCCGCCCAGAGCCAGCAACGCGTTGACGCCGTCCTGATAGATCATGCGGGCGACGAGGAAACGGAAGATGCCGGCGCGACGGCGCACTTCGCCGATTGTCGCCTTCAGCTCCGTCAGACCCTGCCGCACCGCCGGACGGATCGCCATGCCGCGCGCGGCATCGGGCGTGAAGAAAAACATCGGCAGGATGAAGACGAGATACCACAGCGCCGAAAGCGGGCCGGTGGCGCGGGCATCCTCGCCCAGTTTCGGGTCGAGCCCGAACAGGGGCGTAGCGCCGACGATCGTCTTGCCGGTTTCCGGCGAGCCGGCAAGCAGGGCGACGACGAAGATCAGCGCGATCATGCCGCCGAGATAGCCAAAACCCCAGGCAAGGTTGGAGATGCGGCCGATTTCTTCCTTCGGCACCAGGCGCGGCATCATGGAATCGTTGAACACGGCGGAGAATTCCGCCGCCACCGTGGCCAGCGAAAACAGCAGCACCACCGGAACAAGCGCGCTGCCGGGCGTAGCGTACCAGAGCAGGCAGAGGCAGACGATCTGCACCGCCGAGAACAGGCCGATCCACGGCTTGCGCGGTCCGGTCTGGTCGGCGATCGAACCGAGCACCGGCGAGAGAACGGCGATGACGAAGCCGGCGGCGGCGATGCCATAGCCCCAGGCGGCCTGTCCCGTTGCCGGATCGCTCGCCATGCGCGAGACGACATAAGGACCGAAGATGAAGGTGGTGACGACGGTGAAGAAGGGCTGCGCCGCCCAGTCGAACGCCATCCAGCCCCAGATGCCGCGCCGCGAAACGCGTTCAACGATCGTATCGGTCATCTGCACTCCATGCGCCGTCCCGGCGGCCATGTCTGCATGTTTTTCCGGGTCATGCAAAGCCGTCGCCCCCGCGAAACGATGCTCGATGCAAACCGGGGTTCAAATGTCGAATATGCTCCACTAGGCTCAGGACCTATTAATTCCGATTGAGATGTGATTCACGGTCTCCGATTGGAGGCCGTGATGGGTGATTTGTTTCTGCTTAGCGAGCGGCAGATGGCGCGGATATCACCATTCTTCCCGCTGTCGCACGGGGTGCCGAGGGTTGACGACCGGCGGGTGGTGAGCGGCATCGTCTACGTGATCCGCAACGGGCTGCAGTGGAAGGATGCGCCGGCTGGCTACGGCCCGCACAAGACGCTCTACAACCGTTTCATCCGCTGGAGTCTGATGGGCGTGTTCGACCGTATCTTCGCAGGGCTTGCCGGAGAAGGACCGAAACCCGAGCGCATCATGATCGACGCGACGCATCTGAAGGCTCATCGCACGGCGGCGAGCCTGCTCAAAAGGGGGATGTTCCCCGTCGTATCGGGCGAACCAAGGGTGGGCTGAACTCCAAGCTCCACACCGTCTGCGACGGTGAAGGCCGGCCGATCATCCTGCTTTTGTCGGAAGGCCAGATGAGCGACCACAAGGGCGCCCGCATGGTGCTCGACGCCTTGCCGAGCGCTTCACACCTGATCGCCGATCGCGGCTACGACAGCGCCTGGTTCCGGACCGAACTCGAAGCACGCGGCATCAAACCCTGCATTCCGTCGAGCCG
>NZ_MDET01000001.1 GCF_002075885.1 Manganibacter manganicus | reverse complement strand
TGCGGATTCCGACATTATCCGGCCGGGCATTCCAACCTGAAGCCGGCCATCGTTCCGACGTGAAGCCGGCCACCATTCCGATCAATATCCGGCCGCTTTGAGGTCTGAGCAGGAGCACCAGGGTCAGCAACTTTGGCATGACGGTCCTTTTGAACAAGGGACGCGTAATGCCGGCAAAGAGAAGGCTGACCATGAGACAATTACGACAGATGCTGCGGCTTGCCGGTGATGGAACCAGCGCCCGCGAGATCGCACAGAGGCTGGGCGTCGCGCGCAGCACCGTGCAGGACAATCTGAAGCGCGCGACCGCGGCGGGACTGATCTGGCCGCTGCCAGGCGACCTGACCGACGACGCGCTGGAGAACCGGCTGTTCGCCCGCGCCGGGGTGAAGCAGGGCCTGCGCCGGCTGCCGGAGCCGAACTGGGCGGATCTTGCGCTGGAGTTGAAGAAGCCGGGCGTCACGCTGATGCTTCTGTGGGAAGAGTACCGCGCCGTCCATTCCGGCGGCTATGGCTACAGCCGTTTCTGCGACCTGTTCCGCGGCTTCGAGAAGCGTCTGTCGCCGACGATGCGCCAGGAGCATGTCGCCGGCGACAAGGTGTTTGTGGATTATTCCGGCAAGAAGATCGCCATCGTCGACCCGCTGACCGGCGAGATCCGCGAGGCGGAGATCTTTGTCGGCGTCCTGGGTGCATCCGGCTTCACCTATGCGGAAGCGACCTGGACGCAGGCGCTACCGGACTGGATCGGCGCGCATGTACGCATGTTCAGCTTCTTCGGCGGCGTCCCGCGCCTGATCGTGCCCGACAACCTGAAGTCCGGCGTCAATCATGCCTCCTTCTATGATCCGGAGATCAACCGCAGCTATGGCATGATGGCCTCGCACTATGGCGTCGGCGTGCTGCCGGCGCGGCCGCGTCGCCCGAAGGACAAGGCCAAGGTCGAGAACGGCGTGCGTTTCGCCCAGACCTGCATTCTCGGCCGGCTGCGACGACAGACCTTCTTCTCGCTGGCCGAGGCCAATGCCGCAATCGCCGGGGCGCTCGACCGCATCAATGACCATGTCATGCGCCGCCTTGGCGTCAGCCGCCGCCATTTGTTCGAGACGGTGGAACGGCCGACCCTGGCGAGCCTACCGGTGCAGAATTACGAGTTCGCCGAATGGCGCCTGGCTCGCGTCGCCACCGACTATCATGTCGAGTTCAAGACCTTCTTCTATTCCGTGCCGCACAGCCTCATCCGCCAGCAGGTCGATATCCGCGCGACCAGCAGGACGATCGAGATCTTCCACCGCGGCAAGCGCGTCGCCGTTCATCAGCGCCGCTATGGCGGACGCCGCTACGGCACCAACCCCGAGCACATGCCCAGTTCCCACCGTCGATATGCAGAGTGGACGCCGGCACGCTTCCGCCGCTGGGCGGCATCGATCGGGCCACAGACCGAGGGGCTGATCATCGCCATTCTGGCCAGCCGACCGCATCCGGAACAGGGGTTCCGCACATGCCTTGGCGTTTTGCGCCTCTACCGGGATCTCCGTCGTGAGCGTGCCGAGACCATATCAGCCCGCGCCGTCGAGATCGGCGGGCTGACCTGCAAGAGCATCGCCGCCCTCATCATCAACCACAAGGCCGCCCGGCCTGCCGGCAATCCCGGCGCCATCATCGACCACGCCAATCTGCGTGGTCCCGGCTACTTCCATTGAGGAGATAAAGATCATGCTGACCCATCCCACCCTCGACATGTTGCGCGACCTCGGACTGCACGGCATGGCCAAAGGCTTCCAGGATCTCGACGCGCAGCCGGAAGCACGCGCCCTCGACCATGGCGAATGGCTTGCCATCCTGCTCGAGAACGAAGCGACGCTGCGCCGTCAGAAGCGCTTCGAGGCGCGTGCCCGCGCTGCCAGGCTGCGCCATGATGCGCAGGTCGAAGATGCCGACTTCCGTGCCGAACGCGGGCTCGACCGCTCCCTGTACCTCAAGCTCGCAGGCTGCGACTGGATTCGCCAGCGTCACGGGCTCCTGATCACGGGCCCGGCCGGTGTCGGCAAGAGCTGGCTCGCCTGCGCTCTCGGGCACAAGGCCTGTCGCGAGGACTTCTCCGTCGTCTATCACCGCGCCCCACGGCTCTTCGCCACGCTCGCTCTCGCAAGGGGAGACGGTCGCTATGCCAGGATGCTCAAGGCGCTGGCCCGAACCGACCTGCTCATCCTCGACGATTGGGGACCCGAAAAGCTCAACGACGAACAGCGCCGCGATCTCCTCGAGATCGTCGAGGACCGCTATGAGCGGCGATCGACCATCGTCACCAGCCAGGTGCCCGTCGACCACTGGTACGAGATCATCGGCAATCCCACCATCGCCGACGCCATCCTCGACCGCCTCGTGCACAACGCCTATCGCATCGAACTGACCGGCGAAAGCATGCGAAAACGGCGCGCGCCACAAAACCCGGAAACAGCTCAGGCTTGACCAGAAACGAAACTCGAACCAAATCTCAACAACGACCCAGGTGATCCAAAAAAGTGGCCGGCTTCAAATCGGAATCCCGGCCGGAATGAAATTGGAATGGGTGGCCGGTAATTGATCGGAATCACTGGCCGGCTTCGTCGGAATGCGCACCTCGGCTCCATGAGGTCGCGGAAAAACAGATCATCGAGCGCCCTCAGCGTCTCGAATGCCAGCACCTCCGAAGGTTGCTCGTAGCCGAACAGATAGGATCGCTGATCCTCCAGCCCCTTCCGGAGATGCGCTAGTGCCGCATCCTCCTCATTGTTCTTCCCTGTCATGTCGGCCCGCCCCGTCGGATTACACGTTTTCTCTGCCGATACAGCGTCGCAAAAGCGCAGGACGAATGTCAGATGCGCTTGGAATCATTCGTCATCGGATGAAGCTATTCGAGAGCATGCTGGCCCAACCAGAGCCCAGGCCGCATCCACAACTTCCTCCAGCGACAGGTCCGGGAGGTCGATCGATTGTGCATAGGCGCGCCACTGTCGTTGCTTGACCTCGTCCGCCGACAGAGCCTTCGAGAGACCCGGTGGTCGTTCAGAGGGAACGGCAGTTCGTCTTCGTTCGAAGGTGGCTCGTATCGCGGCATCAAGTTCACCGTCGGAAACGGGAACGGCCCTCGCGATCGCCCACAGATCGAAGTAATCCTTCATGCGTCCGTTGGCGACGCCAAGTGCAACCATCGCCTGGAACTTCTCGGCGACTACCGTTGCAGGCGGATAAGTCCGTATTCTCGGCGTTTCCATGCCAAGCAGTGATGGATAGGCAAATGGCTGTGCGCCGGCGGCAATCGCGTCTCCAAACCCGATATCGACCGTGACCGGAATGCGTGACTTCTCCAGAAATGCCGTCGTCCGCAGACGCACGCCCTCGTACTCCATGTCTTCCCGGATCGTCATTGCCGTCAGCGCCTCGGTATCGAAGATGAGTCCATCGTTCGCATCTATGGCCATGACTTCTGCAAACGTGGCCTTGAGGTTGTCTGTGCTGGCGTCCCCGAACCCGAGAAAGTCCGCATCCCGTGTCTCGCGGTTGCCGCCCTCGATCCAAAGCGTCAAGAGCATGCCGCCCTTCAGAACGAAACGGTCATTGTGATCCGATATCGAAAGGCGATAGAGCAGTCGCTCGAGCGCGTAACGGACGAGCACGACTTCGTACACGCGCCCCTCCTTGCGTGCGAGGTTCAGCAGCCTTTGCTTGATCGATGCGGCCTGATTTGCCGGAGGCGTATTACCCATTCGACGTCAAAGCCTCGAGATAGGGTCGCATGATCCGCCAGGCCCCTGCCCCCATTGCCGCCTCTGCGATCGCACCTGGCGTGGCCTTGCGCTGTTCAAGTGCCGCACGAAGGCCCTCCACGGCAACCGAGCGGTCGACCAGCTTGCTGTTGCGAAAGATGTCAGCAAGCGTCTTTGTTACCGAGAATACGGGCACGTCGACACCTGATATCCGGTGATGCTCGATTCCCTGCTGCATGTACTTGTCGCGAAATTCGACGATGCGGATCGGGGGATAGGTGGGCGCCGGCGCCCAGTCCTTCGTGCTGATGGCAACCCAGATCTTCCTAGGCATCTGATCGGTCAGCCCATGGAAGGCAAGTGCCGAGACCATCGCGATGACCCCTTTCGGCACCAGTTTTGCAGCTTCGGCCAGTGCCTGTTCCGTGTCCACATCGGTGTCGGCGCGCTGGTAGAGACCCCGGGAGATGCGAACAAGCTCGCCGTCATCGACGGCGCGCTTGATCGTCTGACCGGCGATTCCCACCTTGCGGAGCTCGTACGCGCGCACGATCGGCTTTGATCGGAGAAGAGCCGACAGTTGATCACGCTGGGTTCGCCCTGCCTGGGTCATGCCGTTACATATCCTGGGTCTAACTTGATTCTCACCCAGGTTTTGTAACACAATCGCGCGTGACAATTCCTGGGTCTATTCTATTCGACACCCAGGTTTTGTAACGCACAGACCCACTCTCCACCAGCCCAATCGAACGGTGCATCGATACAACGGAGGCCCCAGGAGCTGACGAACCTGCCGGAATCTCATGCATAGTGGCCGCTTCGCGCCCATAAATCGGACGTTTCCTGGGTATAGACCTCTTCGCGAAAGCCGACATTCTTTGCAGCTCGAGCCAAGGGCCAAATTGGGCGGATGAACCGACATGCGGCTGCGCCCTGCAGGCGCCCGCGCGCTGGTAACGGACGCCCATGCCGCCGCATCGCTTGAAGCCCGGCGCCAGATTGCCGACACTATGGACCGCTTTGTTGAGCGCAAGGCAGAGCTGCCGATGTCGGTGCAGTCGGCGCATCATAACCTTGTCGAGCAAACTCGGGTGGGCACCGCGAGTTCAATTGCCGCCTCCATGAACAGACGGGGCGGTTGGACGCAGTTTTCGGTCCATCATTTGCTCGGCGTCGGCGTCCGGTCGGATGCCGCGGCGCGCAGCATGAGGGCGTTTGTCGGCATCGAAGAGATCATCCGTGACCTTGAAGGCCAGTTTGCGCACCTTCCGGATGTGGCCCAGGCGCTTGCAGGCCTGCGGGAAGAAATGAAGGAATGGGAGCAGGAATTCCTCGCGCAGGCGCTCGCGCTCGGCCGCGCCGCATTTAAGCCGCAGCTCGATGAGGCCAACGAGCTTTGGCGGGCTTGCGTTGAGCGCTGGGGCCGGGGTGCCGGATATCGCGACGATATCGCAGGCATTCTCGAAGAGTGGTTCCGAACCAACGAGAGTCTCGATGCTGCGCGTCGTTCCGTTGAAAGCGGCCTCAACCAAATCTGGAAGGAGTTGGTTCTCGATGCGCTGATAGCGGCTACACGTATCGATGGTGTTGTTGATGGTGAGGACACGGAATGAGTTGGGCGCTTTTTATCGACGAATTCGTCTTGCTAGCTCAGCCGTGATACTGGGGCTTTAAAAATGAAACACCAGGTGAGGACTGGCCTGACCTGGTGAACATATGACTGGTGTCGAAGGCGCTTGGCAAGCCAGTGGGGCCTAGTCGACTGCTTGGAGGGAGTTATCGTCGTTCTATGGCCGAAAGTCAAGTTCCTTATGGGACTGTCAGGAATTCTGTGCGCGAGGCCATAGTGATGGAAAGGAGAGAATCATCACATGGCTATCGAGAAAGAACTTCTGGACCAGCTCCTTGCTGGCCGCGATCCCAATGAGGTGTTTGCCAGAGATGGGCTGCTCGACGATCTGAAGAAGGCGCTTTCAGAGCGCATTCTGAACGCCGAGCTGGACGAGCACCTTGAAGATGAAGGCGATGCCGGCAACGCCAATCGGCGCAACGGACATTCGCGCAAGTCGGTGCTGACGGGCACATCGAAGATGACGCTGTCGATCCCGCGCGACCGGTCCGGCACCTTCGACCCGAAGCTGATCGCCAAATATCAGCGCCGCTTCCCCGATTTCGATGACAAGATCATTTCCATGTATGCACGCGGCATGACGGTGCGCGAGATCCGCGGTCACCTCGAAGAACTCTACGGCATCGACGTATCGCCGGACCTGATCTCGGCTGTCACCGACGCCGTCCTGGAGGAGGTTGCCGAATGGCAGAACCGGCCGCTCGACATCTGCTATCCGCTCGTCTTCTTCGATGCGATCCGCGTCAAGATCAGGGACGAAGGCTTCGTTCGCAACAAGGCCGTCTACATCGCGCTCGGCATCCTGCCCGACGGCGCGAAGGAGATTCTGGGCATCTGGATCGAGCAGACGGAAGGCGCAAAGTTTTGGCTGCGCGTCATGAACGAGCTGAAGAACCGTGGCGCCGCCGACATTCTGATCGCCGTTGTCGACGGCCTGAAGGGCTTTCCCGAGGCCATCAACGCGGTCTTTCCCCAGACCGTCGTCCAGACCTGCATCGTGCATCTGATCCGCCATTCGCTCGAGTTCGTGTCCTGGAAGGATCGCAAGCCCGTTGTGCCGGCGCTGCGGGCGATCTACCGGGCGAAGGACGCCGAAGCCGGCATGAAGGCCCTTGAGGATTTCGAAGCCGGCTACTGGGGTCAACGCTATCCGGCAATCACGCAAAACTGGCGGCGCAACTGGGACCACGTCGTGCCGTTCTTCGCCTTCCCCGAAAGCGTGCGTCGGATCATCTACACCACGAACCAGATTGAGGCGCTGAACTCCAAGCTGCGGCGCGCCGTGCGAACGCGGGGCCATTTCCCGAATGACGACGCGGCCATGAAGCTGCTATACTTGGTGCTGAACCACGCGGCCGAGGAATGGAAACGACCGCCGCGCGAATGGTTCGAGGCCAAGACCCAGTTCGCCGTCGTCTTCGGCGAGAGGTTCGTCAGCCAATGACGAAACCGGCCTCGCGCACAGAACTCCTGACAGTCCCGTTCCTTATCCATATACGCACGAACAACTGCAAGCCATCAGAGCGTCGATTTCCGAACCTCGATTTGCGACATATCTGAAAAAGGGCGGCAATCATGAAGCGTACGCCCTAGCGCTATACCTCTACAACGCTCGCGTCGCGAAGGCGTTCCTCTACCCGCTCAATGTGGCGGAAGTGACCCTGCGCAACGCCGTCGATCAGATCCTGGTCGCCACGTTCCAAGATAATTGGCATCAGACGGCTACCTTCCGGGACCAGACCCTGACTCCTGCTGGGCTCGCGACCCTTGACAAGGCTATTCAGCGGGCCGGCCAGAATGCTCCCCGAGACCAGGTTGTCGCGACGCTGACATTTGATTTCTGGTCGAACCTGTTCAGGCCAGAGTATGGTGGCCTCTGGCGCACCCACGTCAATCGTGCCTTCCCTTATCTCCAGCATGGAGAAGGTCGACACGAGATTCAGATCCTGGTCAAAGCGATCAACACGTTTCGCAACCGTGTTGCTCATCACGAGCCTGTTCTGGACCTCAATATCAACGACATCTATGCGAAAATCATTCAGCTCACCGAATTGCGGTGCCCGGAAACAGCAGCGTGGATGAAGCACCATTCCACCGTCGGCAGCATCGTGAGAACCCGGCCACGTCGTGATGGCACGATGGCCAACAGCCTCGCGACGAAACTCGACAAGTCGTTTGTGAGCACTTCGATCGATACCACACTGCTAGAGCTGATCGAGAAAGCCGATGAAAGGCATCAGGCGATCGTATGTCTGAAAGCCAACGGGTCGCCGATCGCCGCCTTCACGTCTATCGACGTCACACGTTTCATAGCGGCCCGCGCCAAGGAACTAGACGGTATGATCGCGCTTCCCGATCACAAGGTTTCGGATCTTCTCGCGGATTTCGATCTCACCAACCGCTGGGCAGCCATGGACGACTCCACGCCTTTGGGTATTGCAGTCAAAGAACTGCAGAAGCCTCGCATTCAGATATTAGTCGGCGTTAATGGGGCATCCGGTAAGGTGACCGGCGCCATTATTCGTGCTCACCGCAGATACTAACGCTGCCGGAAAAATCACCTCCCGTTGGAACTTGATCGAAGAGCCTCATAGGCCAAGCGCGATCCCACTTTGACATACTACCTGTCGTTTGCTATCGTTAGGTATCAAATGGTGGGTTTACACATGACGGAAGAGACGACTTGGCTTTCGCTCGAAGATACCGCTTCCTACCTCGGTATGGGGAAGACCGCGCTTTATGCGTTGGCGCGCGAGGGCAAGATTCCGGCGCGCAAATTGGGCAAGAAGTGGACGTTTGAGAAAGCAGGTCTCGATGCCTGGGTCCGGTCGAGCCGCCCGCTTCAGGCATTCTTTCTCGATCTGGAGTTCAAGATCGACGGAAACGAGAATCTGCGCGATCCGCAGAGGGAGGGCTACCTTCGGACCTATGAATTTTTCAGAGAGGGCAAGAACAAGGCGATTCTGCAAATACCCGTCGGGTGCGGAAAAACCGGCTTGGCGACAATCTTGCCTCTGGGTCTCGCAGAGGGCCGAGTCATCGTTATCGCGCCGAATCTGACGATACGTAACGGCCTATACGAGGCGATGGACATCACCAACCGTCAAAAGTGCTTCTGGCGGAAAGCGGCGGTGCTGAGCCAAGATCAGATGATCTCAGGTCCCTTGGCGACGACCCTGGATAGCGGGAACATTACGGTCGCTACCAAGTCACACGTGGTGATCACGAACGTGCAGCAGCTCGCCACCAACGTGGACAAGTGGCTGACGCAGTTTCCCGATGATTTCTTTGACATGATCATCGTCGATGAAGCGCACCACAGTGCCGCGGCAAGTTGGCAACAGGTCATTGAGAGGTTCCCGAAGGCGAAGGTGGTCTTGCTGACCGCCACGCCATTTCGCAGCGATCGTCAGGAGTTGGATGGCCAGCTCGTTTTCCGGTACCCGTTTAGAAACGCGACTTTGAAGGGCTACATCAAGCGATTGAAGGCGAGCTATGTCGCGCCATCGACCATCCAGCTTGGCTTCACCGATGAGGGCGGAAGAACCTACACGCTCGCAGAGGTCGAGAAGCTTAAGGAAGAGGACTGGTTCAGCCGTGGGGTTGCTCTGGCGCGAGTTTGTAATCAGCACATAGTCGACAGCAGTCTTCAGAAACTAGAGGACCTTCGACAGAGCGGGACGCAACATCAGCTCATCGCAGTCGCGTGCTCGATCAATCACGCGAGGGAAATCCGCTCGCTGTACCGGGAGCGCGGATTCACTGCAGACGTCATACACAGCAAGCAGTCCCCTGATGAGCAAGCCGACATTCTGGCGGCACTGCGAAATGGGACGCTTGATTGCATTATCCAGGTTCAGATGCTCGGCGAGGGTTTTGACCACCCGAAACTGAGCGTCGCCGCCATTTTCAGGCCTTTCCGCACACTCGCGCCGTACATCCAGTTCGTCGGCCGAGTGATGCGCGTGGTGGTGCAGAACGATCCCACACACCCGGACAATATGGGGCACATCGTTACGCATCTCGGCATGAATCTCGATCAGCGGCTGAAGGAGTTTAAGGACTTCGAGAATGACGACCAGGCATTCTGGGACAAGGTGATCGGTGGCGAGGAGCCCGAAGTTCCGCAGGAGGTGTTGGATGGAACGAAGCGGCTGCGCGCCGGGGAAAACGTGGTCGTCCATGGCGAGATCGTTGAATCGCTTTGGGAGGAGGACTTCACGAGCCTCGAAGACGCTCAGATCGTGGAAGACATTCGCGAGCGTTTCAAACTCCTAGGCCTTGACCCTAGCCAAGTCGAAGAAATGGTTAAGCGGGCGCTCAAGTCACCGCTTCGAAAACAGGCGCCGACGGCGCCGTTTCTAGTTCAGCCACAGCGGGAGTGGGAAGAGGCGAGAAAAAGACTTAACGAGCAATCGAAACGGTTGGCAACGTTGCTGCTCAATCATGTTGAGCTCAATGTGAATGGAACGGAACTGACCTACAAGTACCGCTCGCTCAAGCTCTCGGGGCGGACGAATTTTATCTCGGCGCTGACGATGGTCAATCATGAGATTAATAAACGCCTCGGAAAAGAGAGGGGTGAGGCGTCGATCGAAGAATTCCGGGAAATACTCGACAACTTAGACGATATCTTACAAACGCTTGCCCGCCGAGTTCGAAAGGCGAAGTCTGACTATGACAAAGAAGACACCTAGGGGGCCGACCCCATCGCTTATTGGCGGTACCAATGGGCGGCCGCGCAGGGTCGATGTCTTGCGCAAAGGCAAATGCTACCGCTGTGGGGATACATTGCTCTCCGGCACGAAATGCATTGAGATCCCGAAGTTGGGCACCGGGTTTTCGGATTCGAAACGTTGTTGCGACGAATGTTATGAGAAGATTATCGCCAAGACTATGAGTGATCTGGAGGAGCTGAGGGTTCTGTAGTGGAGGAAATCTATGGGCGACGGCCATAATTTCAAACAACTAAAAGACCGTATTCTCGCCCTTAGCCTTGCGACGGACTGGGAGGTCGCACGGAAAGAGTGGAGCCTTGTAGGCATCCACGAGGCGGACGAGCCCGAGACCTGTATTTGCGGGCATTTTCCGATTGTTGAAGTCTGCGAGATTTACAACAGGGTGACGAAGCGTCGAACCGAGGTTGGCAATCAATGCGTTAAGCGCTTCCTTGGCCTTAGATCGGATCTGGTATTCACCGCGATCAAACGTATCCGAAAGGACATTACCAAGAGCCTGAATGCCGATGCGATCAGTTTTTTTCACGAGCGCGGTCAGCTCAACGATTGGGAGTACACATTCTCACAGGACACTATGGCCAAGCGAAACCTGTCTGCTGCGCAACTCCAAAAAAGAAGGGCTATCAACGAGAAGATCCTCGCCGCGATTGGCCGTCGCGGATTCCAGGGGCCGGAGTAAAGAAGGGGCCGATCGGCGCCTCGTTGTGGTTCGTTCAAGCTGTGTCGTGGAGCCGTTCGAGTTCAGCTGGCTGGCGGCGTTTTCGCGACTGCTAGCATCAAGTCGACACGGCCGCTGGCAGCGTCTCTACAGGATTCCATTCCCCGGAATCTCGCGTCAATAGCGCCGGGATGTCTTTCCCGCCGGAAGGATCAAGGCCGTGCCTTCATGTGGCGTCGTCACAAGGGAACGGAGCAAATTCGTACGACGCTTGGAACCGCCGCGACGCACGCGATCCGGAGCTAACCGGGCCATAGCGCATAGCTGTGGACGCAAGCGGAAAATCCCTGTGTAATATAAGGAGGGGGCAACACCATGGATACAGAAGTACCAAACCAGGGCGTCCTGTTCGATGACCGATTCCTGGACAAGTATGCGGGGCCCATCATTTCCGATCCTGCAGTGGCCATCGTTGAACTTGTCGCGAATGCTTGGGACGCCTATGCGACTAAAGTGGATATAGTTTGGCCGAAGCGCGGCGAGAACATCCCCTTTTCCATCACCGACAACGGCAAAGGGATGACGCCCGAACAGTTCGAGAGGCGTTGGAAGACGCTTGACTACAATCGCCTTGCCGACGAGGGCACCAAGTCGGCGCCGCCGGCGGATCTGTCAGACTCCCCTCCCCGAAACCCGTATGGCCGCAACGGTAAAGGCCGCCATGCGGCCTTCAAGTTCTCCGATCCTTACACCGTGCGCACTTGGCGAGACGGCATCGAAACCGTCTACGAAGTCCGTCGCGGTGTGACCCAGCCATTCGACGTCACGGTGATCAGCTCACGCGACAAGGTCCCGGGGCATGGCACGGAGATAGCGGCGGCCGCCTCCGATGGCACCTCCATGGATGCCGACACAGCCCGCGAGATCATCGGAACGCGCTTTCTCGCGGACCCGAATTTCGTGGTCTCGCTCGACGGGACTTTGGTCACATTCGATGACATTCCGACGCGCAACATCCGGAAGGTCAACGTCGACGTGTCCGGTTTCGGGATGGTCCAGATCGTCATGATCGATAGCCAGAAGGCCGATCGGACCACGAGGCAGCATGGCATCGCATGGCGCGTGAATTCGCGGCTGGTCGGAAACCCGGGCTGGGTCGGGTTCGACCATGAACGTATTGTCGACGGGCGAAGCACCGAAGCGAAGCGTTTCCAGTTCATCGTCTCGGCAGATATCCTTGAGAATGCAGTGCAGCCGGATTGGAGTGGGTTCCATCCCACCGACCCAACATGGCAGGCGACCCGGCCCGCAGTCCATGCACAGATCAAGCAGTACCTTTCCACCTTTTCTGCCGATCGTCGCCGCGAGGCAAAACATTCGGTCAAGGAACACCTGGTCAAAACGGTGCGCCAGCTGCCTCCCGTTGGGCGCGAGCGCTGGAATCAGTTCGTGGATGAGGTGATCGACAATTGCCCCTCAATCTCGACGGAGGAGGTCGGCAAGGTCGCCGGCATCCTCGCCAATCTCGAATTGAGCACCTCGAAATTCAGTCTGGTCGGGAAACTGAATGAGCTGCAGCCGGGCGATCTCGATGCTCTGTACGAACTCCTCGACGACTGGACCCTCAGGCTGGCCAAGGACGCCCTTGATGAGATCCAGATGCGCCTGAAGTTGATCGAAGACCTGGATAAAAAGCTTCGCGACGAGACCATGGACGAGGTCGGCGACCTGCAGCCGCTATTCGAGCGATCGCTGTGGGTATTCGGCCCCGAATTCGAGAGCCTCGAGTTCACGAGCAATAAAGGCATGACGGAGGTCATTCGTAAGATATTTGGATCGAATGAGACCGGCAGCAGACAGCGGCCCGATTTTGTGATGCTCCCTGACGGCAGCGTTGGGCTGTACAGCCGTGACGCGCATGACCTGGGACACGAGGTGGACGGCGTGTCCCGCTTGGTCGTGGCCGAGATCAAGAGACCCGGTGTGGGCCTTGGGTCCGAGCAGAAAGATCAGGCGTGGCGGTATGTGAAGGAGCTCAGGAGCAAGGGGCTTCTGACCGAAGCGACCGTGACGACCTGCTACATCCTCGGATCGAAGATCGATGCTGCCGAGGGCGGAAGTCGAACCGAGTGGGACGGGCGCGTTACCATCATTCCCATGACCTACAATACTTTCATCCGCAGAGCGGAAAAGCGAATGCTCGGCCTTCGCGAGAAGCTCAAGGAGGCTCCGTTCCTGAGGGAACATGGTCTTGATTGCGACGCCTATGTCACGCCGCCGCTGGATCCACAGTCGGACCTGCTAGCCGCTGCAGACGCTTCGGCGCGCCCCTAGGATCGGCATGGCAACGTTCGGCCCACGATTTGGAGAGGACGACCTAGGCACCCTGTCCCTCGAGGAACGAGGACCAGGCCTCGTCGAGGTGCTTTTCCAACCTTCAGCGACCCGATTAAGGATCGCAGGCCGTGAAGGGGACCCAACGACCCGCGTTCTGCTTTTGCGCTTCGATGCCGCGAACACCGCGACCACCCTCTTCCCGATCAACACGATGCCGACCTCCGAGCGCTTCCTCGAACCGAAACACGCTCCCATCCTGTCGATCGAGCTGGTGGAAGAGCGCGGGTTCTTCAATGAGTACGATGTTCCCAAGACTTTGGAGGATGTCGAGGCGTTTCTAGCGGAGGGGATGCCTTCGGGCTTCACCAAGGACCCGAACTACGGGCTTGGGCTCGATCGCAATCTCTTGTTTGTCGTTCACGCACTCGCGAAGGTCGACGGCATCCAGAAGCTACGCCTGAGCAATGAGCGGACTCTCGATGTCGCCGTCGCCGACAACGGCGCGATCTATGAGATGGGCTACACTCTGTTTGACGCGCTACGCCGGAATGCCAACCGATTCGACGATAGGGCCCGGGCCTCATCCCGTAAGAAGAAGCACCAGGCCGCGTACACCAACCTGCTCACCAATCTCGACCGGGAAAAGTTTCCGCTGAAGCTGTTCGAGCGCGCACCCGATGATCTGGCGGAAGTGATTGGCGAGACAATTGTAGACGCTCGCCTCTCAGAAAAGGACCGTGCGGCTGTCGTCGGGCTTGCCGGCGCAACGGTTCGCAAATCGATCAAAACCCACCGCGCCGGACTCGTAAAACTTCATGACGAGATAGAACTTGCGTCCCTCGATGAGCTTATAGTCCATATGGAAACGCAGTTCGCCGCGAAGGCCACCGAGTTGCAGTGGCAGAAGCTGTTCGAGGCCAACCCGTTTATCCTGGACATGGCATTCAACGTGCCGGTGCTTTTGCTGCAGGGGCAGGCCCATGTCGGTGGCAAGATCCTCGACGGGTCAGGCGAGAAGATCGCCGATTTCCTGTTCACCAACCAGCTAACCGACAGTATTGCAATTTTGGAGATTAAAACGCCCGGCATGGAACTGGTCAGCCGGAAGCAGTACCGCGGCGGAGTCTTGGCGCCCTCCCCCGAGCTGGTGGGTGCCGTCGTACAGACCCTGGATCAGATCGACAAACTGCGCAGCGATATCTACCGGATTAAGGCGCTTAACCCTCAGCATCAGCTGGAGGCCCACGGCATCAAGGGCGTGCTGTTGGCGGGTATGATCCCTCATACCGAGCGAAAGCGTTCCTTCGAGCTGTATCGCAACAGTATGTCCGGTCTGTCCGTCATCACGTTCGACGAGCTGTTAGCGAAGCTGAGATCCCTGCGCGAGCTCCTGTCGGCGAAGCCCACATAGCGGCATGGCGCGGGACCTCCGCAACGCAATACGAGCGAGCCCCTGGTGGCCAACGCAGAGCTATTCGTCCGGCTCGACCCCCGATGTCCTCCGGGGACCCCAGCGAAGTCCGGCAGGATGTCGCCCGCAAGCAGTTTTTTTCGACAGCAGCCCGGCATCCTCCAGCACCTCGAAGTCGGGAAGATCGCGCAGCGTGTCACGCCTGAACTCCAGCAGAAACTCTCTAGAATTCTGTTGGTACTTGGTACACGACAAGCGCAACTATGTTTTTGTTTTAACTCACCAATTCAACCCTTGTCCGTCCAATCCATCATGGGTGCGATTGCAAACCGCGCGTCCAGCGGTCCGGCTCTGTTTTGCTTCATTTGATCCACGCTGCGCCAATACCATCCGGCACCGGGAGGCGGCAAGGGTGGCCGTCTTCGGCTACGTAAACCTGCGGCTGACGAAAGGCGAACCGGCAACGCCGAAGCGCCAGGGCTTATCGACAGCCCGCGTGATACCGATGCGTTGCCCTACCACGACCACCGGCAGACCGGATGCAGGAATGACGTCGAACGGAGAGCGGTCAAGCGCAAGCCCATCCATCGTCCCGTCAACAGCAAGCGCCTGGCACAATCGGCCCGGCCCTGAACATAAAAGCTGAACCTTGTCCGTTTGCCGCCGTGCCCGCATCGCCTCCAATCCGACCTGCGGTTCGATCGCCCTGATCAACACGGCGCTGCCGGAGCGGCAGACGAAATTCAGGCACCAGTGGATACCGTATGAGCGATAGACATAAGCATGGCCCGGCGGCCCGAACATTGCCCGGTTTCGCTTTGTCTCACCTCGAAAACTATGCGACGCAGGATCGTCGGGCTCATAGGCCTCCGTTTCGACGATCAGCCCACCCACTCCCCCGACCAGAAGACGGGCGTTCAGCAGATCGCACGCAACCATCGGCGCGGGTCGCGCGAAGAAATCGTCAGTCGGCACGCCCTGCTCCCGATGTGCTCTTTCACCCGCGCGCACCCTACCGGAACGTTCGGGCCACGAAAGCATTTTCATCTGTAAGGCAATCTTGGATGCACACGAGCGCTCATCCGAGGCCCGCTTGGCAAGCTGCGGAGCATCAACCAGCAGCAGACCCCATCATTGCCGCAGCGAGACGCCAATGCTCCCCCATGCAGCGGAGGCGAGGCGGAGATATGAAAATGGAAAAATCCGAAGACACCAGACAGCGGCCGACATTAATCGGCGAAGAGGCACGCCAAGGCGAAATCATTTTGAACACGCGCACCCGCCGCCTCATCTTTATTGCTGGTATTGTCGGCCTGGTCGTACTGGGTTTCGTCATCCAGTTCGCCACGCTGACTTGAAGCCGCTCCGCGCAGACAACTGCCTCAGTGCTGGAGAGTTCAGCGCACCGTGGCCTTGCTCGAAATGCGGGAGAGACCGATGAGCACCAGCATGGTCGCCATGCCGAGGATCATCGTCAGCGTTGCCGCATCGAAGATCGCGCCACGATCCGAAAGAGCAAAGATGCTGACCGGCAATGTCATCCAGCCGGGTGGGTAGATCATCACCGTGGCGCCAAGTTCGCCCATGGACAGCGCGAAGCTCAGACTGAAGGCGGCGATCAGATAAGGTAGGAGCAACGGTAGCGTCACACGCCGCAGCCGATAGAAGGGCCGCGCGCCGAGGCTTTCGGCCACCTGTTCGCAATCCGACGGTATTCGCGCCAGTCCTGCCGCAACATTTCCATAAGTGAAGGCCGAGATCAGCACGAAATGTGCGATCATCACGATGAGCCGCGTGCCGTTGAGCAGGACCGGCGGCTGACTGAAGGCGACCAGCAGGCTGAGACCGATGGAAACCGACGGCACCGCACTCGGAATGAAGAAGCAAAGATCGAGAATTCGCTTTGGCACGGGCTGTATGCGGCGCAAGGCGAGCGCTGCCCAGGTTCCGCTCACCAGGGCTGCCGCGCTGGCCAACACACCAGTCACGAGGCTGGCCTTCAAACTATCGAATGAGGCCGCGCGGAAGGCGTCTGCATAATGCTCGAGCGTAAAATGGCTCGGCAGCACATCGTTCCACTGGCCGCTGACGCTGGCCAGTGCGATCACACCGATCGGCAGGCCATAAATGATGACGAACAGCGGGATCGCCAGCAGCCATGTCAACACACGGCCGGATTTAGACCACACCAGCACGATTGCCTCCAAAATGCGCGATGATGAGCCGATAAAGCGTATAAAGACTGAGCGACAGCGCGACATTGACGACGGCGATGACGCAAGCTGTCGTGTAGTCGAACTCCTGGATCGCTTTGCTGTAGATCAGCATCGGCAAAGTAATCACATCCTTGGCGCCGATAAACAGGACGATGCCGAATTCGTTGACGGTAAGCAGCAAGCACAGGCTTCCGCCGGCAACGAGGGCCGGCAGCGCCGCAGGCAGAATGATCTGGCGGATGATACGCAACGGTTTCGCTCCAAGGCTGGAGGCCACCTCGATCTGTGCCTGATCGATCTGGGAAAAGGTTGCCAGAAGCGGGCGCATCACGAAGGGTGTGTAGACCGTGGTTTCGGCCAGGATCACGCCCCATTGGGAGTAAAGGAAATCCACCGGCGGCAAGTCAAAGCCGAACAGGCGGATCAACGACACGTTGAGGAGGCCGGCGGAGCCATAGATAAAGGTGAAGGCAAGCGTGACAAGAAATGTCGGCAGGGCGATAAAGGTGTCGATCAGCCGTGCCACGGATTTCGCGCCACGAAACGGTACAAAGGCTATGACCAGCGACAGGACGAAGCCCAGCACGATGCAGCCGGCGGTGGCACAGGTCGCAATGATGATGGTGTTGTAGAGCCCGTCAAGAAACCGTCGCGAGGATAAAACCTCGCTGAAATGGGAAAGCGTGAAGGCTTCGTTGCCGCCAAGCGCCTCGCGTACGATCAGGCTCAGCGGATAGAAGAACAGCGCGGCCAGGATCAGCAAAGGCGGCACGACCCAAAAACTGTCGAGGCGCGGCCGGGACGCCGGAACGCCGGCAATGGCGGCATCAGCCATCTGCGCCGTCCTCCGGCACGACAGTCACGTCGGCGGGATCGAAGTGCACGTCGAGGGACGCACCAGGTTCCGGCGGCTCGCGCATCGGCGCGGATGAAAGGCGGATGCATTCGCCCGCCACTTCGACCACCACATTGTGGACGTCGCCCTGCCATTGCACCGAGCGCACCACTCCGCTCAACCTGTTGGCGTCTGGCCGGCTACTGCCGAGTTTGAAATCATGCGGTCGGACACACAGGAGACAGTCGCTGCCCTTTGCCAGCCGGTGATGGTTCCGCGCCTTCAGAACGGTTGCACCGAACCTGACACTCACCCTGCCCTCGCCGGCCGGCTGCAGATCGTTGACCGGAAGCAGGTTGGCACGGCCAAGAAATTCCGCCGCAAAACGGTTCGGTGGGTTGCGGAACAGCGATTGAGCGCCGCCGAAGGCCTTGAGCCTGCCGTCACGCATGATGCCAATATGGTTGGCCAGCGTCAGCGCCTCGGTCTGATCATGAGTGACGTAAAGCACTGTCAATGCCGGCAGGTCACGATGCAACTTGGCCAGTTCGTCCAGCATCGAGCGTCGAATTTGCGCGTCCAGCGCCGAAAGCGGCTCGTCCAGCAGCAGCACCTGCGGTTTGTTCGCCAGTGCCCGTGCGATAGCAATCCGCTGCTGCTGCCCGCCGGATAATTCGCGCGGATAGCGCTTGGCGTAAGCGCCCATGCCCACCATCGCCAGACATTCCGGCACCCTGGCGCGAACGACCGCCTCGGACGCGCCATGCGCTCTGAGGCCAAAGGCGACATTTTCCTCCACCCGCATATGCGGGAAAAGGGCATAATTCTGGACCACCATGCCAATCTTGCGATCATAGGGGGCGAGATTGGTCACGTCGCGATCGCCGATCATGATGCGGCCACTTGACGGTCGCACGAAGCCGGCTACGGCCCGCAGCGCAGTCGTCTTGCCCGACCCCGACGGGCCGATCAGCGCCACGATCTCACCGGGGTTTACCGTCAGCGTCAGCGACTGGAGAACGGTCAGGCTTCCATAAGTGACCGAAACGTTCTCGAAACCGATCCGGCTGCCGCCCACCGCATCTGCGGGGGCGGCCGATGCCGAAGGGGTAGCCGCTGGCAGCGACCGTTCCATGACCATCGCCTGAACCATCAGTTGCTCGATATCGCCTGATTATACGCGGCAACGTCGGCTTTGAGATCCGTCAACACCTTATCCCAGTCCGGCTGCCAGATTTCGACACCTTCAAGCAGCGAATTCAGTTTCTTGAAGTTCTCGTCGTCAGGATGAATGTCAGAACGCACCGGGAATCCCTGCGCGACAGATGCAACATCCTTCTGAGCCGCCTCGCTTAACAGGAAGTCGATCAGTTTCTTGCCGTTCTCCTGGTCGGGCCCGCCCGCAACCAATCCGATGTAATACGGCATGGAGAAAGCTGTCTTCTTGCCGTCCGGCCCCGTAGGAAAGAAGATTTTGATATTGGGATTGGCCTCAGACTGCGCCAGGTTCATCTGCATGTCGCCATTAGCGACATAAAGTTCCCCCTTATTGACCAGCGCGGTCAGCTTTCCGGTCGAGGCCGAAGGCCCGAGATTGTTGACCTGCAATTTCTTCAAATAGGCAAGACCTGCATCCTTACTGCCGAAAGCATGGAAGGTCTGCAGCATCAGCGCGGTGCCATCGCCGGCCTGGCCCGGCGTCGAATATTGGATTTTCTGCTTGAACTTCGGATCAAGGAGGTCGTCGTAAGTCTTTGGCGCTTCTTTCAGAATAGCCGAATTATAGATGAAGTTCGGGTAGTTGTTGATCATTGCGGTAAAGAGCCCGTTCGGATCCTTGTTCGCCGCATCGATCTTGTCGGCATCCGCCGGTGTATAGGGTTCCAGAAGTCCCTCCGCCGCAGCCTTCTGGATAAAGGGTGGTAGGGTGACGATAACGTCAGCCTGAGTGTTGGACTTTTCCTTGGCCACCCGGTCCACCACACCGCTCGACCCGGCTTCGACATACTGCACCTCGATGCCGGTCGCCTTGGTAAAGGCCTCGAACTGCTTGCCTAGCCAGCTTGGGTCGCCGGAATGGAGCCCATCGGCGCTATAAATAGTGACAATCCCCTCGGCCGTCGCGGGCATAGCCGTAGTTGCGAGTAGCAACGCTGCGGTCAACATGATTTTCGCTTTCATGGAATCTCCTTTGCTTGATGCGCTCAAGTGTCCTGATGGCTTATTGTTCTTTTCGGGTCTGTTTCGACCGCCATGCCACCCTCTGAAAGCGAGTGTGTTGCGACGATAATGATAAGTAAAATCTATTTAATTTATGATTGGGGAAATTTTTCCGATACCTGAGGCGGCCCCGAAAAGCCGAACGAACGGCACCTGGCTACCAAGCGGGTTCCGCCGTCCAACATCCGCAACCGTGGCACGCGCGGATGACGACCCGATGACAATCGCCAAGATGGAAGATCTCGCTACGATTGACCAAAACGGCTCAAGTGAACACGACGCCGTTCACTTGAGCCCTGAGGCGCCTGTCGAGTGAGCGCACCATAACCGCGCGTCCATCGAGAATTTCAAAACAGCGCGCGAGCGTATCGTCTTCCAGCCGACGCATGGCTTCGACCGTGAAAAAGGTGAGATGTGGAAACAGGATGACGTTGTCACGCCCGTATAGCGCGCTCATCGGATGGCCGGTCCTGGTGAGCGGTTCCAGCGAATAAACATCCAGCCCGACGCCCCCCATCCGATCCTTCACCACGGCCTCAACCAACGCTTCCTCATCGACCAAGGCACCGCGCGAGACATTGATCAGGACGGCCGTGGGTTTCAGACAGGCCAGTTCCTCCCGACCGATCAGGCCTCGTGTCTCACCGTTGAGCACACAATGAAGCGAGACAAAATCGCATGCGCCGAGCATGGTCTTGAGGTTATCCACCTTCTCGATTCCGGCCGCAGCGAGTTCGATACGATCCGCATGGGGATCGTAAGCCAGCACGCGCGCGCGAAATCCCTGGGCCGCCATGCGCGCCATCGATCGGCCAATCTTGCCACAGCCGACAATGCCAAGCGTGGAGCCGGCAATGTCGCGCCCGAGCCATCGCTGCGCGGGCCAGATCCAGCCGTCGCGCTGAACCGCGCCCGAAATCTCCGGCAGCCGCTTGGCCAATGCAATCATCAGGGCAAAGGCGCCTTCGGCGACCGTTTCCTCCGCATATTCCGGCACGTTCACCACCGGAATACCGCGCCTGATCGCGGCGGGGATGTCGATGGCATCGATCCCGACGCCATATTTGACGATACCCTTCAGGCGGGTCGCGGCCTCAATCACCTTCGCGGTGATCGGCGTATAGCACATGAGAAGTAGATCGGCGTCGGCGACCGCACGCGCCAGTTCCATTTCTGGAATGCCATCGGGCAACGTTACCAGTTCGACGCCGCGCGCCCGCAAACCGGCATCGATGCCGGGACATTCCAGCTCACGATCCGTGCGAATTGCCTTCATCGACTCCCCTCCGACAGAAAAGCCGATCCATCGGCCACTTGCGCCCTAGTCAGCAAGCACAGCCGCTTCGACAATGTCGAGCGCACGGTCGAGGTCGGCCTTTGCGATTATCAGTGGCGGCGAGAGCGTCAGCACATTGCCCTGGCTGATCTTGAAGGACAGACCTTGCTCCAGGCAGCGGTAGTAGATGCGCTCGGCAAGTGCATGGTTCGGCTGGAACGTTTCTTTATTTTCGACGATCTCGACGCCAAACATCAGTCCCCTGCCCCGAACATCGCCGACATATGGCGAGCGTGCCATCAAGTCGCGCATCCGGCTCATCGCATGGTCACCAAGTTCGGCCGCCCTCTCCGCCAGTCCCTCCTCGCGCACAATAGCAATCGTGGTCAGGGCCGCCCGTGTGGTGACGGGGTTCTTCTCATGCGTGTAATGACCAATGGCATAATCGCCCGCGACATCGAGATCGTGCCGCGCGATCACCGCAGCAATTGGCAAAATGCCGCCGCCCAACGACTTGCCGAGCACGATGATGTCGGGTGTTGCTTCGTCATGATCGGACGCGAAGAACTTCCCGGTCTTGCCAAGACCTGTGGGAATTTCATCGAAGATCAGTAATGTGCCATGCCGGTCGCAGGCTTCGCGCACAGCTTTCCAAAATCCGGGAGCCGGCACCAGAGGGGTCGCCCGCATCGGCTCTGCCACCACAGCGGCGAAATCCCCTTCCCGGCCAAGTACATAAGAAATCATGTTGGCACAGGCGCGAGCCGATTCTTCCAGCGAATGGGTGCCATACGGGCAATTGCGGCCTGCCCATGGCGCGATATGCTCGGTGCCGGTCATTAGCGGGCCGGCTATGCCGGACCGGAACGTCGCCTCGCCACCGACGCTCGCCGCACCGAAACCGGCGCCGTGGAAAGCGTCCCAGAAGGACAACGTCTTGAAGCGCCCCGTCGCGGCACGCGCCACCTTCAGAGCCACCTCGATGGCGTCCGATCCCCCGGTGGTGAACAACACCTTGTCCAAACTCCCGGGCGCCAGTCGCCCCAGCGTCTCAGCCAGTTCCACCGCCGGTTCGCAGGTGAAGCGACGCGGCGCGAATGGCAGTTCATCAAGTTGCTTCTTGATGGCTTCTTTCAGGCGCGGATGACCATAACCAATATGGTGGACGCTATTGCCGTGGAAATCCATGTAGCGACGCCCGGCCGTGTCCTCGATCCATATGCCCTCCGCCCTGGCGATGGCTGAAACGCAGGGGCTGGATAAGCTCTGATGGAGAAAGGCACTCGCATCCCGCTTCAGCAGCTTTTGCGTGGAAGGATCGTCGAGCCGCGCCGCCCAGGCGCCGCGCGCAGCGGAGGTATTGGATTCGCCTTCGGTGTGGACCAGAGCGGATTGGATGCGCGCCATCTTCAGTTCGCCCACGGCAGCGAGAAAGTCTTGACGTTGGTGAAGGATTTCATCGCCTCGATGACGCCTTCCTTGTAGCCGTTGCCGCTGTCCTTGATGCCCCCGAAGGGGCTCATCTCGATGCGATAACCCGGCACTTCCCAGATGTTGACGGTGCCCACCTTGAGGCCGGCGATATACTTCTGCATACGCCGGTAGTCGTTCGTGCACACTCCGGACGACAAACCGAAGGCCGTGGAATTGGAAAGTGCGATCAGAGCGTCGTCATCGTCGGGCGCACGCACGATCGGGACGATCGGCCCGAACGTCTCCTCCATCACCAGTTCGGACTTGTGCGGGACGCGGTCGACCACGATGGGCGGCAACAGCGCGCCCTGCCGGCCGGGATGGTAGAGGATGTCGGCACCCTGCTCCGCCGCCATATGCACGCGGTCCTCGAACAATTTCGCGGCCCGTTCATGCACGACCGTGCCGAGATCGGTGGCGCGATCCATCGGATCTCCGAACTTTAGCTTCTTTGCCCGCTCCAGCACCAGCGGCACGAAGCGGTCAGCAATCTTCTCCTGCACGAGAATGCGCTTTACCGCCGTGCAGCGCTGGCCGGAATTCTTGGTCGCACCCGCCACGGCCAGATCGGCCGCCTTAGCCAGATCGTCATCGGACAAATCGTTGAGGATGATCAGCGGATCATTGCCGCCAAGCTCTAGAACCTGTCGCTTGTAGCCGGCCTTCGACGCAATCAGCTTGCCCACCGGCACCCCGCCGGTAAAGGTTATCAAATCGATATTGGGATTGGTGATCATCTCCTCGCCGATATCCTTCGGCCAGCCGGTGACCACCGACAGCATTTCCGGCGGCAGCCCGGCCTCATAAAGAATCCGGGCCAGCACCAGCGCCGTCATCGGCGTCAGTTCGGCCGGCTTGACGACAATGCAATTGTTGGTGGCGATCGCCGGCGCGATCTTGTGCGACACCATGTTGAGTGGATGGTTGAAAGGCGTGATCGCCGAGATCGCGCCGATCAGCGGCTCGCGGGTGGTAAAGATCTTGCGCTGCTTGCCATGCGGCGTGAGATCGCACGAGAAGATCTCGCCATCGTCCTTCAGCACCATCTGCCCGGTCAACGTATAGACGTCGAAGGCCCGCCCGACCTCATAGAGCGAATCCTGCTTGGAGATGCCGAGCTCCAGCGTGATGAGGTCGGAAAGCTCCTCCTTGCGGGCGTCGAGCAGTTCGGCAGCCTTGAGCAGGATCTTCTGGCGGTCGTAGCGTGTCAGCTTCGGCGTATAGTTCACCGCGATCTCGAACGCCTTCCTGGCATGTTCGGCATTGCCGGCGGGAACCGTGCCCACTACCGCATCCGTATAGGGATAGTGGACGGCCAGCGTCTCGTCGGCATCGACCTCCCTGCCGGCAATCCGCATCGGCTCGTGGCGAACCTTGATGGAGGTGTCCTGCCTGGTCATTTCTGTGTCCACCGTACCTTGCCGGTCGTGCGTCCTTCGAAGCTCGCCCATCCGGTCCTTTTCTCTACTTCAGCGCCTTGCAGGCTCGCACCTCAGGATGAAGAGCGCCGGCGCCGGAACTCTTCAGCCTCGACCCGCCTCGCCCTTCCTCATCCTGAGATGCGAGCGAAGCGAGCCTCGAAGGACGCACTCGTCAGCCCACCTGCGCCGCCGCTTGCGTTGCATAATAGAAGGCATCGAAATTGCGCAGCGTTGGCGCGTCCGGCAAATCCTTGAGCACGCGATTGACGATGAATGGCACTGTCTGCTCGGTCAGGCCGCCATGCGAGCGCAGTGGTTCATCGAGGGCGGCCAGATTGTGCCGATGCTCGGAGGTGCCGATCGTCTTGTTCTCGCCGGAGATCAGGATGATGTCGCCCATACGATCTTCCGGCAGTTCGAAGCGGGCGCAACCCTCCTCCCGGCCAAGCACAAGAATGATGTCCTCGACCTTGCGCAGCTTGTTCATGATCGCTTCGCGGTCGGCGCCTTTCGGCAGGTAGGCAGTGGCGAAAGAGCCGAGCGCACCATGATGCACCACATAGGGATCGGTGATCGGCAGGATCACACGGGCGGCATCCTTGCCCAGCCATTCATCCAAAAGGTCCTGCACATAGACGACATTGGGCGAGGCGTCCGCATGGTGCTTCGGCTTCATGCCGTGGTCGGCCGTTACCACGATCGCCGCGCCAAGCGCGTCGAGTTCAACCAGATATTTGTCGAACATCTCATAGAAGGCGTCAGCTTGGCGGACGCCGGGGGCGTATTTGTGCTGCACATAGTCGGTGGTGGTGAGATACATCACGTCCGGACGGAACGTCTTCAAGAGTTGCACCCCGGCGGCAAAGACGAACTCCGACAGTTCGGCCGAATAGACTTCCGGAACAGGCAGCCCGAAATGCTTCGAGGCATTGTCGATGCCGTGCTCGGCTTTCGTCGTGGAATCCGACTTCTCGGCCGAGAAGCATAGCGCCCTTCCGTCTTCGAACTTCAACCCCTTGCCGAGCAGCGCCCTCAGCTTGTCCTTGGCGGTCACCACCGCAACCTTGGCGCCAGCGTCGTAAAAGCCTTGAAAGACAGTGGGGGCCCGCAGAAATTTTGGATCGTTCATCATCACCTCCTCGCCCGTTTCCGGGTTGTAGAGGTAATTGCCGCAGATGCCGTGCACCGCCGGCGGCCGGCCCGTCGCGATCGACAGATTGTTCGGGTTGGTGAACGATGGAATGACGGAATGGGCGAAGCGCACCGTGCCCTTTTCCTTGATCTTTACCAGAGCCGGCATCAACCCCGCTTTGATCGCCTCGTCGAGATAAGCGGGTTCGCAGCCGTCGAGACAGATTGCGATCGCCGGTACGCGCGGCCATGCATAATTGCGGCCATTGACCGAAACATTGACAGGGGACATCTGGTTCATCAGTCGTTCTTTCGTAGGTTGAAGCGTTTTCAAGCTGCGAGCTTGGCGCGTTCGGCGATCGCGGTGGCCGGCGGGGCAGCGGTGTCTACCCCCATTTCATTGAGCGATGCGGCGGCGGCCTCTACCACGCGGCGCATGACATGCTCATCCATGTGCCCGATGCATCCGACACGAAAGGACTCCACCACCGTGAGCTTGCCCGGATAGATGATAAAGCCTTTGCCCTTCATCAGGTCATAGAAGCGCGGGAAAGAGAATTTCTCGTGTGCCGGGCAGAAGAAGGTAACGATGATCGGCGAAAGCCACTGCTCGGAAAGCAGGGTTTCGAAACCGAGTTCTCGCATGCCGGCGACCATCACGTCGCGGTTCTTCGCATAGCGCGCACCGCGCCCGGCCACCCCGCCTTCGGCCTCGTGCAGCTTGAGCGCCTGGAGGAAAGCAGCCACCACATGTGTCGGCGGCGTGAAGCGCCACTGACCGGTCTTTTCCATCGCGGCCCATTGCGCATGAATATCGAGACTAAGCGAATGGCTGCGACCCTTGGCGGCTTCCAGTTCGCTCTTCCTGGCAATGACGAAGCCGAAGCCGGGTACGCCCTCGATGCACTTGTTGGCCGAGGAGACCATCACTTCATAGCGGATTTCATTGACATCGAGCGGGATGGCGCCGAAGGCGCTCATCGAATCGATCAGCAACTTGCGGCCTTTGGCATAGACGGCCTCGGAAATCTCGCCGACCGGGTTCAAAATGCCCGAACTCGTCTCGCAATGAATGACGATGACATGCGTGATCGCCGGGTCCGCATCGAGCGCCGCAGCCACCTCTGCGCCGCGCGGCGGCAGGTAATCGCCCTTGTCGATCAATGTATGGGCGCGGCCGAGATATTGCATCGTTTGGGCGGCGCGAAGGCCGTAGGCGCCATTGGCCAGAACCAGCACCTTGCCGTCACGCGGCACGAAGGAGCCCAGCATGGCCTCGACCGCGAACGTGCCGCTGCCCTGGATCGGCACGCAATCGAATTCCCCCTTCTTGTCGCCAGTCAACGCTAGCAGCCGGTTGCGAAGATCGCCCGTCATGGCGCGGAAATCGCCATCCCACGAACCCCAGTCGCGCAGCATCGCCTGCTTGACGGACGAGGCCGTGGTCAGCGGTCCGGGCGTCAGCAGGTATGGCTCACCAAGGGCCGGCGGCTCGAAACCTTCCACTTTGTCTGTCGCTTCGGCTCGCATGGTGTTCTCCGAACGGATGCTTTTCTTTCTCTCTATATCGCTCCAGTCGAAGTATTCGGAAAATCGTTATTTTGTATCCATTGATAAGTTTTTTAGATAACGTGGACGCACGTTGTTTCGAAATGCGGAATCCGCCATGCGCTACGTCCAGCTTCGAGCCTTCCATTATGTCGCCATCACCGGCGGCTTCTCGCGCGCAGCGGAAGAATTGTTCCTGACCCAACCGGCGATTTCGGATCAGGTGCGCAAGTTAGAAGAAGAATATGACATTCTTCTCTTCAACCGGCAGCGCAAGCAGGTGACGTTGACGCCGGCCGGTGAAAAGCTGCTCGCCATCACGCGCAGAATGTTCGATACCGAAAGCCAGGCCTTGGAACTTCTGTCGGAATCGCGCGCGCTTCGGGCAGGCACATTGCGCATCGTCGCCGACGCGGCGCATCATATGCTGCACATATTGGGCAGCTTTCGTGAAAAATATCCGGGCGTGAAGGTAACGATGCGGGCCGGAAACACCGAAACCGTCGTTGAAAGCCTCTACAGCTATGATGCCGACATCGGCGTGCTTGGCGACGTTCCGACCGGACGCGACTTCGAGATCATCACACTGAATTCTTCTCCTATCACTGCCTTTGCGGCTGTAGGCCGGCCGGTCGCGCAACGCGCCAGCCTGAGCTTTACCGATCTTGCCGAGTTGCCCCTGGTGATGCGCGAGCGCGGTTCGCGCACCCGCAAGAAGCTGGAGGAAAGCGCAGCGAAGATCGGCGTTGAACTGAAGCCGATAATCGAGGCGGAAGGTCGCGAAGCGGTTCGCGAGATTGTGGCCTCGGGAGCCGGCATCGGCTTCGTTTCGGAAGCCGAGTTCGGTAATGACTCGCGACTAAAGAAAATCCCGATCGAAGGTCCGGCGATGCTGATGGAAGAATCGCTGATCTGCCTTTCCGAACGCAGCCAGGCCAAGACCATGCGCGCTTTCCTCGATATCGCCCGCACACTGGCGCAATAGCGCCGAAACGGCCGTCAGCGTTCCTCGCGCCGGAACGGCTTGAGCAGAGCTGAGGGCGCCACCGCATTGCGCGACATCAACGCCATGGCGACGATAGTCAGCACGAAAGGCAGCATCAGGAAGATTTCATAAGGGATGTGCCCCAGTCCCGCGGCCTGCAATCGCAGTTGCAGCGCATCGACAAAGGCGAACAGCAGCGCGGCACCGGCAGAACGCCACGGATCCCAGCGCCCGAAGACAACCAGCGCAATCGCCACCCAGCCGCGCCCCGAAATCACGCCGAAGGTAAAGGCATTGAACTGCGCCATGGTCAGGAAGGCGCCGGCCACGCCCATCAATGCACCGCCGAGCATCACCGCCTGGAAGCGCATGCCGATCACGCTCACGCCCGCGGAATCGGCAGCGCGCGGGTTTTCGCCGACCATGCGCAACGAAAGCCCCCATGGCGTGCGGTAGAGCAGGAAGGCGGAGATGGGAATAGCCAGTATCGCCAGATAAACCAGTGTGAACTGGTTGAAGATCGGCGGGCCGATGACCGGAATATCCGAAAGGATGGGAATCGGGACTGGCTTGAAACCTTCGATGCTCGGCGGCACTGACTGCTGGCCGAACACCAGGCGATAAAAGAAATAGGCAAGGCCGGAGCCGAATAGCGTCACGCCGATGCCGCAAACATGCTGGCTGAGGCCAAGCGCCACCGTCAGCACGGCATGAAGCGCGCCCATCAGCGCCCCGGTGATGATCGCAGCGAGGATGCCCAGCCACAAGCTGCCAGTGAGGCTCGCCGTCGTGAAGCCGGTCATCGCTGAAAGCAGCATGATGCCTTCAATGCCGAGATTGAGTACGCCGGCGCGCTCCGAAAACATCTCGCCCAGCGTCGCGAAGGCCAGCGGCGTCGCGATGCGAATGATGGCGGCGAGAAATCCGACCTGGAAGACCTGTTCCAGCACGGCATTCATGACGCGCCTCCCCTGCGGCGTATGCGATAGGCGGTAAACAGCAGCGCAACCAGCATGGCCAGCAGCGCCATGCCCTGGATGACATCGGACAGGAAGGGCGGAACGCCGGTGGCGCGCGACATCGCTTCAGCACCGGTCATCACCGCCGCCAGAAAAATCGCCGCCGGCACGACGCCAAGAGGATTGAGCCTTGCCAGCATGGCGATGACGATACCGGAATAACCGTAGCCCGGCGAAATGTCGCTCATAACCTGAAAATGCACGCCGCCGACTTCTGCAACACCGGCAAGTCCGGCTAGCGCACCTGAAAGGATCGCCGCGAGCACGATGATGCGCTCGACACCGATACCCCCATAACGCGCGGCTTCAGGGTTTTCGCCCGTCACCCTGATCTTGAAACCGAGCGTGGTGCGCGCAATGACGAACCAGACGACCGGTGCCGCGATAAGAGCCACCAGAACGCCCAGATGCAGCCTCGTGCCAGCGAGAAGTACCGGAAGATTGGCCGCATCCTCGATCGGCGGGGAGATCGGATAACCCGACAGCGGATCTTTCCACACTGTCTCGATCAGCGCCATCAGGATATAGAAGACAATGGAGTTCAGCAGCAGCGAACTGACGACGTCATCGACCTTGAGCTTGACGCGCAGCAGCGCCGGAATAAGCGCGACGGCGGCACCGGCGACAGCCCCGACAATCGCCATCAGCAGCATCGCCAGCGGGCCGGCCATCGGAAACGTGCCGACCCAGCAACCGGCCATCGCGCCTGCCAGCAATTGCCCCTCGGCACCGATATTCCAGAATTTTGCCCGGAACGCGACCGCCACCGCCAACCCGGTGAAGATCATCGGCGTGGCCCGAACCAGAGTCTCCGTGACGGCGTAGGTGTCGCCGAACGAGGCATCGAGCATGACGCCGTAGGCCTGGAAGACGCTGGCACCGGCCATCTTGATGAGGCCGCTGCACAGAACCAATGTGGCAATAATGGCCGCGAAGGGTAAAGCGAGGTTGAACCAACCGGGTGTCCGCTGGCGAGGCTCCAGACGCAGCATCAGGCGTTCCCCTCCGCGCCGCTCATCAGCATGCCGAGTCGTGCGACCGTGGCATCGGCGGCATCGAGCATGCCTGCGATGCGTCCCTCATACATCACAGCGATGCGATCAGAGAGCGTCAACAATTCCTCCAGGTCTTCGCTGATCACCAGGATACCGCAGCGTCTTTCCCGCAAGGCCAGGAATTTTTCATGCACGAAGCGCGCAGCACCTATGTCGAGCCCGCGCGTTGGCTGGGCGGCGATCAGCACCTTCGGATCGAAGGCGAGTTCACGCGCCAGCAGTGCCTTTTGGAGATTACCGCCCGATAGCGCGCCGGCCCGGATCATCGGGCCGGGACAGCGTATATCATAGGCCTTGATCTGCTCTTCGGCGAAGGCGATGATCGCGCCCGGCTTTAGCAGGCCCTTGCGGCTGAAAGCCTCCGTGCCGACGCGCGGCAACACCATGGAATCGGCAAGCGGCAGGTTGGTCACCAGCCCCGTCGTCATGCGGTCTTCGGGGATGCGGCCAAGGCCGAGTGCCTGGACCTCGCGCGGCGTGAAACGCGAAACCGCCTTGCCGCCGATCTCGATCTGCCCGGCATTGGGCCGTAGCATGCCTGAAACGACATCTGCCAATGCGCGCTGACCATTGCCGGAAACGCCGGCAATGCCGACAATTTCGCCCTCGCGCACGGAAAGCGAGACGTCGCGCAGCGGCATACCGGGGCCATCCGTCGAAACACGCTCCAGTTGCAGCACTGCCGAACCCGGAACCGAAGGCCCCTTGGCCGGTGGCACGATCTCATGACCGCACATCAGCCGAGCCATCTCTGCCGTCGCAGTCTCGGCAGGCCGGTCGACACGGCCGGCAACGCGCCCATGCCGCAGCACCGTGCAGCGGTGTGTGAGCGCCCGCACCTCGTTCAGCTTGTGCGAGATGAAGATAATGCCCAGTCCCTGTTGGGTCATGGCGCGCAGCGCCGCAAACAGCCCTTCGACTTCCCCCGGCGCCAGTACCGCCGTGGGTTCGTCGAGGATAAGCAGTTTGGCGCCACGATAAAGCGCCTTGACGATTTCAAGCCGTTGCTGCTCGCCGATGGACAGGCTGGAAACAGCGACATCGGGGTCGAGCTTCAACCCGTAACGGTCGGCAATCTCGGCAAGCTTTACCAATGCGCCTGCCCGGTCGAGCCGCCCGTTTTTTCCGGGAATGCCGATCAAAAGGTTTTCCAGCACGCTCATTCGTCCGGCAAGGTGGAAATGCTGATGCACCATGCCGATGCCGGCGGCCAGCGCATCGGCCGAACTGTTGATGACAGTCGGCTTCCCCTCGATGAAGATTTCACCGGCATCGGGCTGGTAGGCACCGAACAGGATGTTCATCAGCGTCGTCTTGCCGGCGCCGTTTTCGCCGAGCAGGCCAAGGATCTCGCCGCGCCCAACGACAAGATCCACCGCCTGGTTCGCCTTTACGGCACCGAAGCTTTTGGAAATGCCACGCATTTCGATAAGAGGGACATCAGGCGACATGGAAGAGCGCAAAGATATGAGAGTCAGGCAACCATAGTGGAGTGAAACTCAAGACACATCCTTCCGGCCCGTAGGCCGGAAAGTCAGCGATTTGAGGCACGGCGTTCAGCGCGATGATCGGCTCAATCCGAGCTTGGCGTGTTTTCGTCCACATCGACGCGGAAGATGCCGTCCATGATCTCGGTCTTGCGCTTCTCCACCATATCCTTCACCTCTGCCGGCAGGATCTGCTCGAACTTGTGGTAGGGCGCGAGTGAGGACCCGCCCTTGGCCATGCGCGAGAAATCGCCATAGTCCTGCGCGGTGAATACGCCGGCCCTGACCAGTTTCACCGCCTGCTCGACCGTCGGAAACATGTTCCACACCGGCCCGGTAATCACTGTCTCGGGCGCAAGGCTCGACTGGTCGGACATGTTGGAAATGGCATAAATGCCCTTCTGCTGGGCTGCCTCGATGACCCCGAAGCGCTCGGCATAGATCACGTCCACGCCGGCATCGATCTGGGCAAGCGCGGCTTCTTTGGCCTTTGGCGGATCGAAAAAGGAGCCGATGAAGGAAACCTTGCGCTTGATGTCCTTGTTGACCTCGCGCGCGCCGGCGAAGAAAGCATTAACCAGCCGGTTGACCTCCGGAATGCCCATCGCGGCTACCGCCCCGATCGTGCCCGATTTCGACATCTTGCCGGCGATCATGCCGGACAGATACGCCGGTTCATGGATCCAGTTGTCGAAGACGCCGAAATTCGGCTCCGCCGGACCTGCACCCGAGCCGAACAAAAATGCCACCTTGGGAAACTGTTTGGCCGTGCGACGCGATTCACGCTCGGCGGCGAAAGCGTCGCCCATTAACAAATCGTAGCCGCCTTGCGCGTATTCGCGCATGACTCGGCCGAAATCGGCGGTCTGCACCTTCTCGGACCATTTGTAGTCGATGCCGAGTTCCTTTTGCGCCTGTTGCAGCGCGACATGCACCTGATGGTCCCAGGGCTCCTCAATCGGTGTGGCGAAAACCGCCGCGACCTTGAGCTTCTTGTCCTCGGCCATGGCGCCGCGCGGCAACGCCGTCACAGCAAGACCGAGAACACCCAGTTCCAGCACCGCGCGCCGGGAAAGCCCACCATTCAGCATAGCCTTGCCCTTGCTCCCATTGTTCATTGCCTGACCCTCTGATTGAGGCCGTCCGCGGAGCCGACCTTATGATTTTATATCCGCCCGACAACTATGGGACGGGCCCTCGATCTTGTCCATATGGTCAAATTTGACAGCGGGATTTACCCGGCAGAAACAGCATCGCCCGCCCATGCGGGGAGCAGCGCACCGAAGTCGATTTGCATCAGTTGACCGCCGCCGTCGTAGAGCATCCCCAGCGCGACGTAAACGATGATCGCAAGCCCCGCCCAGCCGATCCACCGATATCGCGCGAGCAAGGCGGCAACCAGCGTCGAGGCAACCGCCATCAACAACACCGACAAAATCAGGCCAAACACCAGAGCATCGAGTTGATCGCTGGCTGCACCCGCCACGGCCAGCACATTGTCGAGCGACATCGACACGTCAGCGACGACGATCTGGATGATCGCCTGGCGCAGCCTCTTGCCCGGTTTGGCAACCGCCATGGCGCCCTCGCCGGCCATGTCCGGTTCAAGCTCCTGCTGGTCACCGGAATAAAGTTCCCTGAAGAGGTTCCAGCATACCCACAACAGAAGCAGGCCGCCAACCAGCATGATGCCCGGAATTTTTAGAAGTTCGACGGCGACAACGGCAAAGACCACCCGAATGACGGCCGCCGCGGCGATGCCTGCAAAGATCGCCTTCTTGCGCAGATCCCTCGGCAGAGCAGCCGCTGCCATGCCGATGACCACGACATTGTCACCGGATAGAACCAGATTGATGACGATAACCTCGACATAGGCCGCAATGGCGGCCTGATCGATCCCGAACGGCATTCACTGCGCTCCTGTCATGCGACCCGGTTCTCCGTGAATTGCCGCCTACACGACAGGTATTCGGTTTCACCTGCGCACCTGTCAAGGTTTTGGCACCGCCGCTTCCACCCGACCTCAACCGATGCTAGGGCCTCATTCATAGTTACCCAGGGACGACAACCATGCTGCCCATCGAACCCATCTCGTCCTCGGACGAACCGGCCGTGCTGGCACTTAACAACAGTCATGCGGAAGAACTCTCATGGCTGGAGCCGCTGCGCTTGTCATCCATGCTCGGCGCGGCCTTCTACAGCCGCCGCATCGGTTCCCTCGAAGCCTTCATCATCGCCTTCGATCAGGATGCGGCTTATGACAGCCCGAACTTCCAGTGGTTCCGGCAGCGTTTTGACCGCTTCGTCTATGTCGATCGGATAGCCGTCGATGGCGCTGCACGCGGACGTGGCCACGCCCGCAATCTCTATGGCGACCTGTTCGAATACGCAGTTCAGGCAGGGCACGAGATCGTGGTCTGCGAGGTCAATGCCGCGCCACCCAATCCGGCTTCGGACGCCTTTCACGCACGACTCGGCTTTCGCGAAGTCGGCACCGCGGACATTCATGGCGGCAGAAAAACCGTCCGTTATTTCGCCCACGAATTGTTGCCGGGATAAGAAGCAAGCGGCGTCGCCTCAAGGGCGACGCCGCATCATGTCAGTGGATGAACAGTTTCATCGCGTTGGCGAGGGTTTGCAGCACCCCCCAGACCAAAGGAATACCAACGAAGCCCCAGGCAAGGATGAGTTGAAGAGGCGTGGTCCTTTTCTCGTTCATGTCATTCATGGAAGCCTCCTCACTTTCAGTTGGCCGCCGCAAGCGCTTCGCGCTCGGCTTTCATATGGTGGCGCTCATTGACCGCGCGTACCGCCAGATTGCAGATGAAACCGATCACGAACAGGCCCGCCATGATGTACATGGTAGTGTTGTAGGCCTGCGCCTTCGGCACATTGTGGGTGATATTGTACTGGCGAATATAATTCACCAGCACCGGGCCGAAGATGCCGGCTGCCGACCAGGCCGTGAGCAACAGGCCATGAATGGCACCGACATAGCGGGTGCCGAACATGTCACGCAGATAGGCCGGAACCGTCGAGAAACCGCCGCCATACATCGAGATGATGATGCAGAAGCAGACGACAAAACCAGCAACACTGCCGATCGAACCAGTATAAGGCACCAGACAGTATAGGATGAAACCCAGCACCATGAACACGAAATAGGTGTTCTTACGGCCAATAAAATCCGACGTCGTCGCCCAGGCGAAGCGGCCGCCCATGTTGAACAGGCTCATCAGGCCGACAAGGCCCGCCGCCGCGATCGGAGTAATCAGGCCCGGAAACATTTCCTGGCTCATGGCCGAGGCTTGTCCCAGAACGCCGATGCCGGCGGTCGTATTCACGCACAGAATGACCCAGATCAGCCAGAACTGCGGCGTCTTCAGCGCGTCATAGACAAAGACGTCGTTCTTGCTGATGAGCTTGTTCTCCTTCGGTGCGACATAACCCTCAGGCTTCCAGTCAGCCGGCGGAACACGCACGATAATCGAACCGACGACCATGAAGATGAAATAGACCACCCCGAGCACGATGAAGGTTTCCATCACGCCGACATGGGTGTCAGTGGTGAATTTCCTCATCAGCCACACTGACAGCGGCGAAGCGATGAAGGCACCGCCGCCGAAGCCCATGATGGCCATGCCAGTCGCCATGCCCGGCCGATCGGGGAACCATTTGATCAGCGTCGAAACCGGCGAAATGTAGCCGATTCCAAGCGCAATGCCGCCCAGTACGCCATAGCCGAGATAGATCACCCACAGATTGTGGATGGAAACGCCGATGGCCGAAATGAAGAAGCCGGCCGCCCAGCAGCAGGCCGCAGTGAACATGGCCTTGCGCGGGCCGCCCTCCTCCACCCATCGGCCAAACACTGCCGACGAAACGCCGAGGAAGAAGATAGCCAGCGAAAAGATCCAGCCCAGTTCCGTCAACTTCCAGTCGTCAGGTGCCGATTCGGTGATGCCGATCAGCTTGGTCATCGGCAAGTTGAACACGCTGTATGCGTAGGCCTGACCGATACAAAGATGCACACAAAGTGCGGCTGGCGGCACCATCCATCGGCTATAGCCGGGCTTTGCCACCGTCCGGGCACGGCTGAACCAGTTCGTCCCCGCCTCCTGCGTCTGCGCTACCATGCTTCCCTCCCAGAGCAATGAGTCTGATACTCAACGGGCGGGATGATAAGGAATTAGGTCGCAGAGCGATACAATAAACCATACTACTGGATATACGACGAAGGTTTAATTTAGTTGATGTGAAGAAACCGGCGCATTCGCGCCGATTCCCCTGTTTTTATTCGGCTTTTCAGATTCGAATAAAGAACTCAGGCAGCGTTGGCTGCCACGACCGCACGTTTGGCCATTACGCTGATCAAATGCGCGCGATAATCCGCCGACGCATGAATGTCGCTCATCAGGCTGCTTGCCGGCACCTTAACACCATCCAGAGCGGAGGCTTCGAAGGATTTCGCCAGTGCCGCCTCGATCGGCTTGGAACGGAAGACGCCGTCGTCACCGGCGCCCGTTACCGCAACCCTGACCCCATCTTTGCCCTTAGCGACGAAAACGCCGACGATGGCATAGCGGGAAGCCGGGTTGCGAAACTTCTCGTAACCGGCCTTGGCAGGTGCGGTAAATGTGACTGCCGTGATGATTTCCCCATCCTTGAGCGCGGTTTCGAACAAGCCCTTGAAGAACTTGTCCGCCGCGATCTCACGCTTGTTGGTGACGATGGTCGCGCCAAGTGCGAGAAGTGCCGACGGATAGTCCGCGGCCGGATCGTTGTTGGCCACGGAACCGCCGATCGTGCCACGATGACGCACCGCCGGATCGCCGATCAGCGAAGCCAGATGCACCAACGCCGGACAGGCCTTCTTGAGCTTTTCGTCACTGGCGACTTCAAAGTGTGTCGTGCCGGCGCCGATTGTCACCGTCTTGCCCGACACCTTGATGCCCTTGAGTTCCTGAACATGCGACAGGTCGACCAGATCCGATGGCGCAGCCAAGCGCGTCTTCATGGCCGGGATCAGTGTCATGCCGCCCGAAAGCGGCTGAGCATCCCCCGATTTCAGGAGCTTTACGGCATCCGCGACCGAGATGGCGCGATGATAATGGACGGAATACATGTTTGCGCCTCCTCAGTGTTTCACAGTCCGGATCGCAGCCCAGACCTTCTGGGGCGTTGCCGGCATGGTGATGTTTTCTGTACCGATCGCGTCGGTAATGGCGTTGATGACCGCCGGCGGCGAACCAATCGCGCCTGCCTCGCCGCAGCCCTTGAGGCCGAGCGGATTGGACGGCGACGGCGTGCTGGAGGTCGACACCTTGAACGACGGCAGGTCGCCGGCACGTGGCATGGTGTAGTCCATGTAACTTGCCGTCAGTAACTGTCCCGTTTCGTCGTAGTTCGCGCCTTCCAGCAGCGCTTGGCCGACGCCTTGCGCCACGCCGCCATGGACCTGGCCTTCGACGATCATCGGATTGATGATGTTGCCGAAATCGTCGGCAGCCACGAACTGCACAATGTCGGTATGGCCCGTCTCCGGGTCGATCTCGACTTCGCAGATATAGCAACCCGCCGGGAAGGTGAAATTGGCCGGATCGTAAAACGCGGTTTCTTTCAGGCCTGGCTCCATACCGGCAGGCAGATTGTGTGCGGTATAGGCTGCGAGCGCCATCTGGAACCACGGCACTGACTTGTCGGTGCCCGCAACCTTCAATTCGCCGTTCTCGATGACAATGTCGCTCTCATCGGCTTCAAGCAGATGTGCCGCGATCTTCCTGGCCTTGGCTTCGACCTTGTCGAGAGCCTTGACGATGGCCGACATGCCGACCGCTCCGGATCGTGAACCGTAGGTGCCCATGCCCATCTGCACCTTGTCCGTATCGCCATGAACGATGGAGATGGAATCCAGCGGCACGGAAAGGCGCTGCGCCACAAGTTGCGAAAATGTCGTCTCATGGCCCTGACCGTGGCTGTGCGAGCCGGTCAACACTTCGATAGTGCCGACCGCGTTCACGCGAACCTCGGCCGATTCCCACAGGCCGACGCCGGCGCCAAGACTGCCCACTGCCGCAGAGGGAGCGATGCCACATGCCTCGATGTAGCAGGAAAAGCCAATGCCGCGCAGCTTGCCGGCCTTCTTCGCTTTCGCCCGGCGCTTCTCGAACCCGGCATAGTCCGCTTCTTTCATCGCAGCATCGAGCGAGGTGGCGAAATCACCGGCATCGTAATTCATGATGACCGGTGTCTGGTGCGGGAAGGCGGTGATGAAATTCTTGCGGCGAAGCTCCGCCGGCGACATGCCGAACTGGCGCGCAGCCACCTCCATCATCCGCTCAACGTTGAAGGCCGCCTCGGGGCGCCCTGCCCCGCGATAGGCATCGACGGGCGCCGTGTTCGTGTAGATCGCCTTCACATTGGCGTGTATGGCAGGAATATCGTACTGCCCCGACAAAAGCGTCGCGTAGAGATAGGTTGGCGTCGCCGATGAAAACAGCGACATATAGGCTCCGAGATTGGCCTTGGTCTCCACCTTGAAGCCGAGAATCTTGTGATCCTCGTCGAAGGCCATGGCGCAATGGCTGTGGTGGTCGCGGCCATGCGCATCGCACAGGAAGCTTTCGGTACGGTCGGCCACCCATTTGACCGGCACGCCGGTCTTTTTGGAGGCCCACAGGCAGACGATCTCTTCCGGGTAGATATAGATCTTCGAGCCGAAGCCGCCGCCGACATCGGGGGCGATGACACGCAGCTTGTTTTCAGGCGCGACATTGTAGAAGGCGCTCATCACCAGGCGCGCGACATGCGGGTTCTGCGACGTCGTCCAGCAGGTATAGTGATCCTCGGCCTTGTCATAGTGGCCAAGGGCCGCTCGCGGCTCCATGGCGTTTGGAACCAGACGGTTATTGATGATGTCCATTTCAACGACATGAGCGGCCTTCTTGAAGGCAGCCTCCGTCTCATCGGCATTGCCGATATCCCAGTCAAAAATCAGGTTGTTTTCGGCTTCGGGATGAATTTGCGGCGCGCCCTTGTCCATCGCCTTGGAAGCATCGGTAACCGATTTCAATTCCTTATAGGTGATTTCCACCGCCTCCGCGGCGTCGCGCGCCTGTCCTTTGGTGTCGGCGACGACGACGACGACAGCATCACCGACATAGCGCACCTTGTCGACGGCGAGCGCCGACCAGGCACCCATTTTCATCGGCGTGCCATCCCTGGAATGGATCATCCAGCCGCAAATGAGATTGCCGATCCCGTCTGCTTTGAGTTCCTTGCCGGTCAGAACACCGATAACGCCGGGCATGGCTTGCGCCGCCTTCACGTCGATCTTCCTGATTTGCGCATGCGCATAGGGGCTGCGCACAAAAACCGCATGCTTCATGCCGGGCACCACCATGTCATCGACATAGCGACCACCACCGGTGATAAATCTCTTGTCTTCCTTGCGCGCGACCCGTGCGCCTATGCCTTCAACGCCCATGCGAATTCTCCTCCGTGGCGAGAAAGTCGGCAATTGCAGCCGGCGGTCAAAAACTTTGTGCCGAGCCGCTCCCGATCTCCTCGCGCCAACCCGATATTGCCGACGGCCTAATGTCGACTGCCGGTCACGCCGCCCTCTTCGTCCTTGTTTTCGATCCCTTCGCCATCGTTTTGGACGCCGCGAGGATCGCCTTGACGATGTTATGATAGCCGGTGCAGCGACAGATGTTACCTTCCAGTTCGGTGCGCACCGTTGCCTCGTCGAGACCTTCCGGATGGCGGGCAATCATGTCGGTAGCCGTCATGATCATGCCGGGCGTGCAGAAGCCGCATTGCAGACCATGATGCTCCTTGAAAGCAGCCTGAACCGGATGCAGATCGCCGCCATTCGCCAGTCCCTCGATGGTCAGGATCTCAGATCCCGACGCCTGGACGGCCAGCATCGTGCACGATTTCACCGCCTTGCCATCCACATGGATTACGCACGCTCCACACTGGGAGGTGTCGCATCCGACATGGGTGCCCGTAAGCCCGAGATTCTCGCGCAGGAAATGGACCAAAAGCGTGCGATCTTCGACAGTGCCGCTCACCCGTCTGCCGTTCACCGTCAACGAAACGTCCGACATGAAACCTCCCTGGGTCTGAAACCTTGGTGCTGATCGCAAGCGCTCGCATATGCCTGCCGAGCACTATTCTTGCACGGCATAACATCAGGGGCCAGCCCCTCCAATTCCGAGAATGCAGCCCGCCCTGAAAACCGTATATTGTACTTTCGGCCACGCCGCGATGCGATGCCTGCACCAGACACCATTGCCAAACCGCCAATTGCCGTGAACAATATTCTGCGCGGCGAGAAGCCGTTGAGAATAGCCGCAACGCCCAAGGGAGGAGCCCGTGGCTTGCTCGCATGCGAGTTATTCATGCGGTCTTTCGGTGCTCAGTTCCGACGAGCCCGATGCTGATGCCTTTGCCGCAGCCGTCGCCGCCGAAGCCGCCGCGATGGGCGCCGGCTTTGCTCTGATCTTCTTTTCGCAAAGCCTCGTCGAGGCATCCGTTCTGACGGCAGCCATCCAGCGCCACGCACCGGCCTTGCTTTATGCCGGCTGCTCTACGGCCGGCGAGATCACGCCGCAGGGGCTGGACGAAGGCCACATGCTGGCCATGCTCTTTCCCGGCGCCACCTTTGCCGCCGTGAGCACAATGGTCGAGAGCTTGGCTGCAACCAGCATGGACACGATTACCAGCGAGGTCGAGAAACTGAGACGCGCATTGGGAGACGGCACACAGAAAGCCAGGGACCATACCTTCGCGCTGTGCTTCATCGATGGGCTTTCTCACGCAGAAGAGGCCGTCACATCGGCGATCCATTGGGGACTGGACGATATTCCCCTGATTGGCGGTTCGGCCGGCGACAACCTTAAATTTGAGACCACCCGACTGATCTCAAACGGTCGCGTCGCGTCCGACTCGGCTATTGTCGTGCTGATCTCCACCGAAATCCCCTTCCATGTCTTCAAGACCGACAATTTCGAACCAACCGACGACAAACTGGTGGTGACAGCGTCCGACCCCGACCAGCGCATCGTGCTGGAATTCAACGCTTCCAGCGCCGCTGGCGAATATGCTGCTTCCGCCGGCATCGAACCGCGGGCTCTGGCGCCGCTCAATTTTGCTTCGCATCCCGTCGTGGTCAAAGTCGGCGGCGAATATTACTGCCGTTCGATCCAGAAAGTGCTTCCAGACGGAGGGCTGTCCTTCTTTTGCGCAGTCGACGATGGCGTCGTACTTTCGGTGGCGCAGCCCAAAAGCATGGTAGAGACGACGCGAACTGCGCTGGAGGAGGTCGAAACGCGACTTGGTGGCATCGACATGGTGCTCGGCTTCGACTGCGTGCTGCGCCGGCTCGATGCGCTGAACCGACAGGTGTTTCGTGAAATCTCCGAGCTATACCGGACCAACCGGGTGATCGGTTTCGGCACCTATGGAGAACAGTACCGTTCCATGCACCTCAACCAGACCTTCATCGGCATAGCCTTCGGACAGAGACAGCCCGTGAAGCAACGAGACAAAGATGCCGCTGCGTGAAATCGACGACATAGAGCGGCTTAAGAAGATCAACGCCGCCCTGATCAGCAGGGTAGAGCGTTCGATGGAGCAACAAGGCAACGCCTTCTCACTGTTCCAGACGGCGATCTCGCTGGAACAAAGGGTTCGCACACGCACGGAAGAACTCCACTCGACCTTGCGCCGGCTGGAACAATCGAATCTCGATCTGATTTCCGCCAAGGAAAGTGCCGAACAGGCAAATCTGTCGAAGACCCGTTTCCTCGCGGCCGCCAGCCATGACGTATTGCAACCATTGAATGCCGCGCATCTTTCAGTATCCGCTCTTGCTGAAATCCAGACCAGTGAGGAAGGCCGCAAACTGGTGCGCCAGGTCGAGCGTTCTCTCGAAACCATGGGCGATCTGCTGCACACCCTGCTCGATATCTCGAAGCTGGATGCCGGCGTGACCCGGCCCGATATCTGCGACGTCCATCTTGAAACACTGTTTTCTTCGCTCCGCTCCGACTTCGAACCGGTGGCGGCGATGAAGAATCTCAAGCTGAAATTTCGTCCCGTCAACGCCATGGTGCGCTCCGACCGGACGCTTCTGCGCCGCATTTTGCAGAACATTCTGTCCAATGCCCTACGCTACACGCGGTCGGGCGGTGTTTTGGTGGGAACCCGCAACCGGGGCGAAACCATGCGCATCGATGTCGCCGATACCGGTTGCGGCATCCCCGACGATCAGCGCGAGGCGGTTTTTGAGGAATTCCACCGCGGGCCTCGTGTCGCCGATGCCGAACTCGCCGGCGGCGGACTTGGCCTGGGCCTGGCGATCGTGCGCCGTATGGCCGATACGCTCGACCACCCTGTGACTTTCTCCTCGACTGTTGGTCGCGGCACCATTTTCCATATCGATGTTCCGGTCGCAGCAACCGTTACTGCCCATAGCATGAGCGCATTGCCGGACATGCAACGGCCACGCGGCTACGGCCTGTTTGGAACAAGAGTGCTATTGGTGGAGAACGACCCCGATGTTCTTCAGGCTATGGCGTCATTGCTCGAACGCTGGCGTTGCACCGTACGCGCAGCCAGTTCCACGAGCGAGGCGCTCGACACCCTCGGCGACACCGCCTGGACACCTGACATCGTGATAGCTGACCAGCATCTGGACGGTGGAGATCTGGGCTCTGCCACGATCGATGAGGTCCGCGCCTATCTTGGCCGCCCGGTACCGGCGCTTATCGTGACTGCCGATCCTTCCGAAACCGTGATCCAGGCGGCGCGCGCCGCTGGCATCGACCTGATGCTCAAACCGCTCAAACCAGCGCAATTGCGCGCGCTGTTGGCGCATCTTCTGGCATAGCGCCAACCCGCCGCACCTGTTTCTTGCTTGAAGCCTCGCCAAGCATCACCACATGCGGCAGGTCAAAGACAAACAACAAGGGAAACAGCGCATGAAATGCCCAATCGACGACACCGACCTCGCAATGGCCGATCGCCAGGGCATCGAGGTTGACTATTGCCCCAAATGCCGCGGCGTGTGGCTGGATCGCGGGGAACTAGACAAGATCATCGAGCGTAGCGCAGCTGAACAGGCGCCTCGTTCAAGTGGCCATGAGCGCCCGCGGGACGACGGCCGTTATCGTGACGACCGTCATTACGGGTCAAAACCCTACAAAAAGAAGTCTCTTCTCGGCGAACTGTTCGATTTCTGATTCTGTCAGAATAAACCGGGGCCGAATCCTGTCGGTTCAGCCTCGGCCTTTCAAAATCCCGTCTGATCCCGAAACAGATCGGCGTTGTCGAGCTTGGAAATCTCGATCACGGCCTGCGTGCGGCTATAGACATTGAGCTTACGCAGTATTTCTGAAACATGCGCCTTTACAGTTGTCTCACCGACTTGCAGCTTATAGGCAATCTGCTTGTTGAGCAGACCCTGCCGCAGCATCTGAAGCACACGCAATTGCTGGGGTGTCAGCTTCGCCAGTCGCTGCACCATGTCGGCACGATCCAGTTCCTCGTCACCCGGCGGCCTGCTTTCGTAAGTCTCCGGTACGTAAATCTGGCCCTCCATCACAGAACGGATGGCGAAAGCCAGATCACTCTTGCGTGCCGATTTGGGAATAAAGCCGGCCACGCCATAGGATAGCGCCTCGGTGATGACCTTCGGTTCTTCGTGACCGGACACGATCACCACCGGCAGCCTCGGATAACGCGTCCGCAATTGCAGAAGTCCTTCGAAACCATGCACGTCCGGCATGGACAGATCGAGCAGTGCCAGATCGAAGGGTTTTGGATCGGCCAGAATGTCGAGCGCCTCGGCAATGGTGCGGGCCTCGACCGTATCGACTTCCGGATAAGCCATCTGCACGGCACTATGAAGCGCCTCGCGAAACAGCGGATGATCGTCGATGATCAGAAATCGGGCGGTTTCGTTGCTGGCATTCATAGTGACGGCCTCGGCTCGAATCCGTTCATACTAACCATATGGCTTGGCGGCGATCATAGGAAAATAGTACACCGCAGCACCGACATGGCCAGCACCTTGCAAACGGCCGGACCCGCCGTCTTCAAAATCGTGGCCGCGTGTCGCACACAGACAGGATCGTTCATGAGCGCCTTTATCATACAGCCCCCCGAAACGCCGTCCGTCGCGATTGCCGGCAGTGAGAAACGCTTCGCAGTGCGGCGTATCGTCTGCGTTGGGCGCAATTATGCCGCCCATGCGCGCGAACTCGGCAATGACGAGCGCGATCCGCCCTTCTTCTTCACCAAGCCGGCGGATGCGGTAGTGGATTCGGGAACGACAATCCCCTTCCCGCCGCTGACCGAAAATCTTCACCACGAGGTCGAACTGGTTGTGGCTATCGGCAAGGCCGGCAGCGATATCGCGCGTGACGGCGCACTCGGCCACATCTGGGGCTACGGTGTCGGCATCGATCTCACCCGCCGCGACCTGCAGGACATTGCCAAGAAGGCGGCAAGGCCATGGGACTGGGCAAAGGCCTTCGACCGTTCCGCGCCTTGTGGTTCTCTGGTCGAGGCCAGCAAATCCGGCCATCCGGAACAAGGCCGCATATGGCTCGCCGTCAATGGCGAAGTGAAGCAGGATGGCGACATTGCGGCAATGATCTGGCCCGTTGCCGACATTGTATCTATCTGCAGCCAGTCCATCGAATTGCGGCCTGGCGACCTCATTTTCACAGGCACGCCGGCAGGCGTCGGACCGATCCTGCCTGGTGACCGGCTTACCGGCGGCGTGGACGGGATCGGGGACATCGAGATCACCTTCGAGCAACAGGCATAAACGGAATAGCTTTGCTCGCCGATATCGAATAGCCATTTCATCATTGATCTCGCGGAGGCTGCCATGAAAGCCGTCATGTTCGAAAGATTCGGGGAAGCCCCGGAAATTCGCACGGTGCCGGACCCGACGCCGTCTGCCGAAGGCGTCGTCATCAAGGTCGAGGCAACCGGGTTTTGCCGCAGCGACTGGCACGGCTGGATGGGACACGACCCCGATATTCGCTTGCCGCATGTGCCGGGCCATGAGCTTGCCGGAATCGTCGTTGCGGCTGGAAAGCAGGTTACTCGCTGGCGCCCCGGCCAACGCGTGACCGTGCCTTTCGTCGCCGCCTGTGGGCGTTGTGTCGAATGCGCGTCCGGCAATCATCAGGTCTGCGAGCACCAGTTTCAACCCGGTTTCACCGCCTGGGGCTCGTTTGCCGAATATGTGGCGATCGACTTTGCCGACACCAATCTCGTCGCTCTGCCCGAAGACATGGATTTCGCCACCGCCGCCAGCCTCGGCTGCCGCTTCGTCACGTCTTTCCGCGCCATTGTCGATCAAGGCCGCGTGACGCCGGGCGAATGGGTAGCGGTGCATGGCTGCGGCGGGGTTGGCCTATCGGCCGTAATGATCGCCTCGGCCATGGGCGCCAATGTCATTGCCATCGACCTGACCGAAGAAAAGCTGAACTTTGCCAAACAGCTCGGCGCCGTCGCGACCATCAATGCCTCGACTACACCCAATGTGGTCAAGGCGGTCAAGCAGATCACCAATGGCGGCGCGCATATGTCGATGGACGCGCTCGGCCATCCTGCAACTTGCAACAATTCGATCTCGAACCTGCGCCGGCGCGGGCGCCATGTGCAGGTCGGCCTGATGCTGGGCGAACATACGAGCGCCGCGATACCTATGGCCAAGGTCATTGCCTACGAACTAGAAATCCGCGGCAGCCATGGCATGCAGGCTTTCCGCTATCGTGCCATGCTGGACATGATCCGCGCTGGCCGCTTGCAACCCGAGCGCCTGATCGGCAAACGGATCGGCCTTGAAGATGCACCGGCGGCCCTGATGGCAATGAGCGATTTCGAAGGCATCGGCATCGGCGTGGTGACACGCTTCTGACCCGACTGGCGATTGCCAGCGAGGTCAGCCCTCTTTCACGACCTTCCTGCGCCGCTCATAGAGCATAGCCAGCGTCTCGGCTGTCAGTGCCGGCTTTTCCTCGCCTTCGATCTCGATCGTGTTGGCGAATTTCATCAGATATTGACCCGGCCCCTTATCCTCCATCGAAAGCAGTCTGGCGCTCAGGCGCACGCGCGAACCAACCTTGACGGGAGCGATGAAGCGCACCCGATCAAGCCCGTAATTGAAAGCCGCCTGCGTGTTTTCAGGGATGACGTTCATTTCCTGGGAGAGACAGCCGATGATCGACAGTGTCAGATAGCCGTGCGCGATCGTGGTGCGGAACGGGCTTTGCTTGTGCGCGCGCTCCGGATCGGTGTGAATCCACTGCTTGTCGCCAGTGCATTGGGCGAACTGGTCGATTCGCTCCTGATCGACCGTCATCCATGGCGACACGCCCAATTCCTGACCCACCATTGTCCTAAGTTGTTCATAGGTCGGTGGCGAAGTTGTCATTGGACGTCTCCTTCAGCCAGCATGGCAGCCACAATCAACGTCGTCGGCTGCATGGCATAGGTCCTCTCAATTCGTCCGCGTATCAATTGGTTCCTTCCAGTCTCATCGCCAAAACCGCCACAGGATAGGCAACAAACGCCTGTCGTCAATCGATGACAAACCGTTCCAATCCATAGAGTACAATTCCGGCCAAACCGCCAACAATCATGCCATTGAAGCGGATATATTGCAGGTCGCGACCGACATTGATCTCGATAAGCCGCGTAAGTTGCGCGAAATCCCAGCTCTTAACCTGATCGGCGATGAATTTCGACACGCCGCTCTTCTGGTTTTCCACGAATGAACCCAGCGCTACAACGAAACCCTGGTTCATGTCGTCCCGAATTTGCGGATCGGCTGTGAGTTGCTTGCCGATCTCCACGAACATGCCGGTCATCTGTCTGCGAATCGTCGAATCGGAGGCCGCCGCATCCTGTTCGATGAACTGCCGAAGGCTTTCCCACATCGTACCGGCCAGGCCGGTGAATTCCGGGCGCGCCATAAAATCCCGCTTCAGCAATTCAGCGCGGCGAGCATACTCTTCCGATGTTTTCAGCTTCTCGACAAAACGCCTGACGAAATGATCAAATTCGCGCCGCATGGGGTGAACGGGATCGGCATACACCTCCTCCAGCAGCGAACTTGCGGAGGCAACGATCTTTTTCAAAAGATAGGCATCGGCACGAAACAGGTTGAACAGCGACGGCAATTCCTCCCGGACCTTGTCGCGCATTGCCGTCAGCGCCTGCTCGTCATTGAGAAAGCGGCCGATCACCTTAATGAATTCGTCGAATAACATCTGATGGCGGCGTTCATCCGTGAAAGTGGACAAAAGCTCGGCAGCCAGCGGCGCAACCTGTACCTTTTCGATCTGCGCCCTCATGCGGGCGGCGACAAAGTCGCTCAATCCGGATTGCTCGACTGCGGTGAGCATTTGCGGAACCAAACGCGCGACGAAGCGCGAAAGCCCGGCGGACCGCTTCTCATCCGTCAGCCAGTCTGCGACGAGGACCGCGAAATCGACCTCCTCTAGCTTTTCGCGCACCGGACCGGGTGCCAGGAAGTTTATTTCGATGAAGCGACCGAGATTGTCCGCTATCCGGTCCCGGTTGGCCGGAATAATGGCGGTATGCGGGATAGGCAGGCCGAGCGGGCGCTTGAACAGCGCGACCACCGCATACCAGTCTGCCAACCCGCCGATGATGGCTGCTTCCGCAAACGCCGCGACGAAGCCCAGTCCCGGATAGCGCCCTTCCAGTATTTTCGCGGCGATAAACAACGCCGCACAAAGGCCGAGTGCGCCCGCCGCAACGATTTTCGTGCGTCGCAGCGCGGCAAGCTTCGCCATGCTGTCGGCGTCAACCGTCACATCGGCTGGATTTCGAATCGATTCTGGCACGGTCACTGCTCCGCTTTCCCTGACGGGCTGAACCTATCCGAATAGCATTTCGACAACCAAAAGCCTTTCGTCCTTTTCTCAGGAAAGGTCGGCAAAAGGCTGGCAAGTCGTCGGCCGGGACTGTAGTTGTTCCACCCCGACCAAATGGAGACGAGCCCGATGGCGAACCGCAACATCGATAACGCCTTCACCGCCCGTGGCAGCAAGGGGGCTTCATACGAGCCGACCTATGCAGGAGCGCTGTCATTCATGCGCCGCCGCTACACCAAGAACGTCAAGGAGGCGGATGCGGTCGTGTGGGGCATCCCGTTCGACGCCGCCGTCACCAACCGGCCGGGCGCGCGCTTCGGACCGCAAGCCATCCGTCGCGCCTCCGCCATCTTCGACAACGACCCGCAATATCCCTTTGCCCGCGACCTGTTCGAAAACCTCGCCGTAGTGGATTATGGCGACTGCCTGCTCGACAGCGGCAATCACGCCGGGGCACCCGCCGCCATCGAGCGCGAAGCGACTAAAGTCCTGAAATCCGGTGCGTTCCTGCTGACACTGGGCGGCGACCACTTCGTCACCTATCCGGTGCTGAAAGCCTATGCCGCCATTCACGGCCCGCTGGCGCTGGTACAGTTCGACGCGCATCAGGACACTTGGCCGGACGACGGCAAGCGCATCGATCACGGCTCTTTCGTTACCCGCGCGGTCAGAGAAGGCATCATCGACGCCGACCGCTCGATCCAGATCGGCATCCGCACCCATGCCCCCGACACGTTCGGCATCAAGATCCTGCATGGCCATGAGATCGACGAAATGCGCGCCTCCGACATCGCTTATGCCATTGTCGAGCGCACAGGCGGCAGGAAGACCTATGTCACCTTCGATATCGACTGCCTCGACCCGGCCTATGCGCCCGGCACCGGCACGCCGGTGGCCGGCGGTCCTTCCTCGGCACGCATTCTTTCGACGCTGCGTCAACTCGGCCAGATCGATATTGTCGGCGCCGATATCGTGGAGGTTGCGCCGGCCTACGATCACGCCGATATAACGGCCATAGCGGGCTCGACCGTGGCCCAGCACTATCTGGGCCTTCTGGCTGAGCGCAAGGCCCGGCTCTCCGGCACCGAGCCGGATCAGGGCCTGAACATCTGAATCTCGGGTTTTGAATACTGGAACGGCAGGCATGACACAAAAAATCTTCATCGACGGCGAGCACGGCACGACCGGCTTGCAGATCAGGGCGCGGCTTGCCGAGCGCAACGACATCGAGATCATTTCGGTGCCCGCCGAGCGCCGCAAGGACCGCGACGCCCGCGCCGAGTTCCTCAACGCCGCCGATATCGCCATTCTGTGCCTGCCGGATGACGCTGCCAAGGAAAGTGTGGCGCTGATTGCCAATGACACGACACGCGTCATCGATGCCTCGACCGCCCATCGTACAGCGGACGACTGGACCTATGGTTTTGCCGAAATGGACCGTGACCAGGCCGGGCACATCGCTTCAGCCAGGTGGGTCGCCAACCCCGGCTGCTGGCCGCAAGGACCGATCGCCATGCTGCGACCGCTGGTTTCAACCGGCCTCGTACCGGCCGATTATCCGGTTACAGTGAGCGGCATCTCCGGCTATTCCGGCGGCGGTCGCACGATGATCGAGGCCTATGAGGCGAAAGGTGAAAACGCTGTTGGATTCATGCCTTACGGCCTCACTCTCAAGCACAAGCATGTGCCCGAACTGCGTCTTTATGCCGGGCTTTTACAAGATCCGATCATGCAGCCGGCGGTCGGCAATTTCGCCCAGGGCATGATAACCGTCGTGCCGTTGCAGCTTTCACAACTGCCGCGCGTGCCGAAGGGCGCAGACCTGCACGCGGCCATCGCCGATCACTATGCCGCAATCAAGAATAGTGCCGTGGAAGTCGCACCCTTCGAGATTGTCGAGCGTCTGCCGGAACTCCAGCCGGAAGAATACAACGACACCAACCGTATGAAGCTCCATGTCTTCGCCAATGACGACCGGGCACAGGCCCTGCTGGTTGCCGTCTACGACAATCTCGGCAAGGGCGCTTCAGGCGCCGCCGTGCAGAATCTCGACCTGATGCTGGGCCTTGGCGCGTGACGGCTGCATCCAGCTTTCCTGCAAGCTGGAATGCCGATAATGCCATCCTGATCGCCGAGACATTTTCCAGCCGCATCTTCAAGGTGCGGTTGGCCGATAGCACGCCGGCAATCGTCAAGGCCCTGAAACCGTTCGACGATGCCGAGGACGAATTGCGCGGCGCACATCTGCTCGCCTGGCGTGACGGTGTCGGTGCGGTACGGATTCTCGCCCAGCACGGCCGAAACATGCTGCTCGAATATGCCGGCGAGACGATGCTTACTCATGTTCTGCAAGGCGAAGGCGACAATGCCGCCAGCGAAATTGCCGCCGAGGTGATGGCGAAGCTGCATTCAGCCTCCAGCCAGCCCGTCCCGCCCGATCTCCAGCCGCTGCGAGAGCGATTCCGCGACCTGTTCGCCAAGGCACAGGCTGACGACAGAGCCGATCGAAAAAGCCTTTACGGCGAAGCCGCATCCCTCGCAAAGCGGCTCTTGTCGAATCAGGATGATATCCGCCCGCTACATGGCGACCTGCACCATGAAAACATCATGCACGGTAGGCGCGGCTGGCTGGCCATCGACCCCAAGGGCGTCCTCGGCGATCCTTGCTTCGATGCCGCCAACATGCTCTATAATCCGCTGGACCGCGACGATCTGTGCCTCGATCCCACACGCATCGCCGACATGACGAAAATCTTTTCGCGCCGGCTCGGCCTTGACCCACGCCGCCTGCTCGACTTCGCCTTCTGTTATGGTTGCCTGTCAGCGGCCTGGCATGCGAGCGACGGCAACGACACGGACGAGAACCGTGAACTCGCCGTGGCCGCAGCTATCTCCAGGGTGCGCGCGCTCAACTTCTGACGACGATCTCGTGCGGTAGCGGATAGGCGCCCTTGGTGCCGCGCCAGTGTGCCGTGGCGAAGATCAGCACCACCATGGCAATCACCTGATGGGTCAGCGCCACATCGAGCGGCACATGCATGAGCAGCGTGGCGACGCCAAGCCCCGCCTGTGCGAGTGCCAGCGCCAGCAGCACCCAAGCCCGCCGCGCATGGGTCGAGCCCGGCAAGGCGCGGCTGGTGGCGATTGCATGCCACAAGATCACCACCAGCACCGTATAGGCAAACATGCGGTGGATGAACTGCACGGTCTTCGGATTCTCGAACAGATTGCGCCAGGCAGGCTCGATAACAAAAAGGTCGCCCGGAATGATCGCGCCATCCATCAATGGCCAGGTATTGTAGGAAAGCCCGGCATGCAGGCCGGCAACCAGCCCACCCAGATAGATCTGGAACAACACCATCAGCACCAGAATGCCGGCAAAGCGTTGCGTGCCGCGCGGCGCCGGCTCCTGCGAATAGGTCGCCAATCCGCGCGCAATATAGGCCGTTGCAATGATGATGATGCAGGCTGTCGTCAAATGCGTCGCCAGCCGGTATTGGCTGACCGACACGCGATTGACCAGTCCCGAGGCCACCATCCACCAACCGATGGCGCCTTGCAGACCGCCCAGAACCAGAAGCCCGACGAGGCGCGGCTTCAGCCTGTTTTCGAGCCGTCCGGTGAGCCAGAAGAACAGCAGCGGGATGGCTACCAGGAAGCCGACGCCCCGCGCCAGAAGCCGATGCGACCACTCCCACCAGAAGATGCCCTTGAACTGGGCCATGGTCATGCCTTCGTTGATTTCGCGATATTGCGGAATCTGCTGGTATTTCTGGAACTCTTCCTGCCACTCCTGTGCGTTGAGCGGCGGGATGACACCATGGATCGGCTGCCATTCGGTGATCGAAAGGCCCGACCCTGTCATGCGCGTGGCTCCACCCACCATGACCAGCCCGACCAGCACAACAAGCACGACATAAAGCCAACTCCGCACCAGCAAGCGGTTGTGCAGATCGCGATCGCGTGCCAGTTCCGGTGCGGTTTGTGCGAGAGCAGTCATGGATAAGCCTTCCCGGCGGATGAGAGCCGTGAATGGAGTGGACCATAGGGCCTGCACAGGCAAGATCATAGAGCGCGGCACGCCGTCGCGCCGGTTTCACCGCCTTGCACCCGGCATCGGCTGGCCTTATGCGATAGCCTTACAAAAGGCAAGATGACTGAATATGCCCATTCGCCTGAAGAAGCTGATCGGAACCATTCTCCTCGTGGCGCTCGTCGTGGTCTATGCCATCGTGGCCACGCTGGTGGCTGTGGCGCGACTGGCCGAAGCCGGCCCCCTCGCCCATTTCCTATTTTTCCTGATAAGTGGATTTCTATGGGTCCTGCCGGCCATGGGCATCATCAAGTGGCTCATTATCGAGCCACCTGCGAAGAATTGACGATTCTCATGCCGATCAATTCTTTCATATTTCGCGGCTAGAGTCCGGACCTGCTAATCTGGCCGGATGACGGGTGATCGGGCCGGCAGCGAGACAGGGCACACACGAATGAGCGGCGCGACGGCGTCAAACCGGCTGGAGAATCTTGCCGAGACCTCCCTGGAGGAGATTTCGGCCACCCTTACTGCGTCCGTAGCAAGCCCTGTGAATACGGCCGCGCTCGCCGCCTATATAGAATTTTGCGAAACGGCGCATTTCGCCCCTGCGCAAAGCCCCGCATGGATCCGCCACTGGGTCGATCAGGTCGCGCCAGACGCCGTGATCGCGACGCTGAATCACCGCGGCAAGCCGGTTCTCATGCTTGCGATGGAAATTATCCACCAAGGCCCTTTCGCGATCGCACGCTTCATGGGCGGCAGCCATGCCAATGGCAATTTTCCGACTAACGACCCGCGGTGGGCCGATGTCGCCGCGATGCCGACAACCCTGCGCCCCTTGTTCAAGGCAATCGCCGGGGCACGACCGGACATCGACCTCATTTCTCTGGAGCGCTTGCAACCCGACCTTAATGGCGTGGCCAATCCCTTGCTGGTTCTGCCCGGCCAGCACAGTCCGAATGTTTCGCTTGCGGTCGATTTAAAGGGCGGCTTCGATGCAGTGCTTTCTCGCATCAGCGGCAAGCGCAAATGCAAGAAGCATCGTTCACAGACCCGTAAATTTGAGGCGCTCGGCGGCTATCGTCGGCTATGCGCCTCCTCGCCCCGAGAGGTGCGGCAGTTTCTCGACACCTTCTTTGCGATGAAGGAAGCACGCTTTCGCCGAATGGGGATTACGGATGTCTTCGCCAGCGCAGACATTCGCCGCTTCTTCACCGCCCTTTTCATCGACGCGCTCGACGAACCAGAGCCATCTTATGTCCTGCACGCGCTTGAAGTTCAAGGCAAGCTCCGGGCCGTCACCGGCTCCAGTCGCTCCGCGAAGCGCCTGATTTGCGAATTCGGAGGCATATCGGAAGACGAAACGACCCCGATCGGGCCTGGCGATTTCTTGTTCTTCGAAAATATCAGGGAAGCGTGTGAACAGGGCTTCGACACTTACGACTTCTCGGTCGGAGACGAGCCGTACAAGCGGCAATGGTGCGACACCGAAACCTGGCAGACGGACGTACTGGTACCGCTCACCGCAAAGGGCCAGATGCTGGCTTTCACTCTGCGTCGTACGGCCCGGCTGAAATCCATGGTCAAGAACAGTCCCGCGATCTGGAGATTCGTAAAGCGACTGCGCAAAAACACCGGCCCTCGCTGAACCGGCGTTTTCTCGACGAACGACACCGCTATGCTGCGGAGCGTCCCGGTATTGGCGTCCCCGGTGTCTCACCGCCAACCGGCGTGACCAATATCAAATCCGGATAGCCATTCTCGATCAACGACACGGCAGCTTCGGTGACTGCATCGGTTGGTTCCAGCACGCTGACCAGCACAACAGTGCCGTCGCCATCAGCCAACCTGCGAATTGCCCAGGCGTCTGTCGGGCCACACTCCACCGCCACCAGATCGTAGGCTGTGGCCAACGATTGCATGATGATTGGCAACCGATCGGCCGCACGCATGGCGCGCACGGGGTCGGCAGTGCCGACGGGGATAACATGGCAATCGGAATAATGATCGGAATGGATCACGTCGCTGAACTGGGCTTGCGAAGCCAGCAAATTGGTGATGCCCGGAAACAGGGCGCTGTCCAGCATGGCGCGGGATGCCGCACCCGACGCCGTGAGATCGAGCAAAAGCACACGCCAGCCGGCATCAGCCACCGCGCGCGCCACCAGAATGGAACTCGCCGCCGCTTCGTCGCCTTCCGGCGAGACGAAAAGCGCGCGGCGCGCGCGCCCCGAGATCAGCTTTTCAGCAGCGCCGTCAATATTGACCTCGCCAAGGCTGGAGTTGGCGAGCGGGATATTATTTTCCAGTTGACGAGTCGCGTCGGCATCCGGCTGCCTTGCATCTTCAACAATAGCTGCCGCCGGTTCCTGTTCGGATTCGACCTCTGTCCGGGAATCGGGCTTCGGCTCGATGATTGGGGTGGCGGGTATTTCGACCGTCTCCGGCTCCGAGACTGGCATATTCACCTGTTCGACATCAGCGAAACGCGCGCCGGGCGCTGGACGCATGGCCCGACCCGAAAACAGCTCGCGCAGCAGCGTGCCGACCGCCATCAGCAACAATGAAGCAGCAAAAGCCGCACCAACAATAGGCACGATCTTAGGAAAATAGGGTTGAGCCGGGATGATCGCCCGCGAAAACACCCGCGCATCGACAGGCAGGTAATTACGGTCCTGCCGCGATGCCGCCTCGCGATAACGCGTCATATAGGATTCCAGCAATTGCCGCTGGGCGGTCGCCTGGCGCTGCAACGCGTTCAACTCGACCTGCTCTTCACCGGCCCGCGCCGAGGCAGCCTTCAGCTTGTTGACCTCGGCAATGAGTTGGTCTTCGCGGGACTGCGCGGTCTTGGCCTCGGTTTCGAGGCTTGCCAGCACCTTCTGCGCTTCCACTTGGATTTGCCGGTCAAGGTCGGCAAGTTGCGCACGCAAGCCCCGAATGCGCGGATGATTGTCGAGCAGCGTGGTGGACAAATCGGCAATCTCCGACTTGATCTCGACTTGCCGCTCGCGCAGACGTTGGATGAGGCTCGAAGACAACACCGCCGGGATGGCACCCAGGGAACTGCCTCCATTCAGCGCATTTCGCACACTGTCGGCCGTCGCCTCTGCCGAGGCTCGGCTGGCGCGCACCCGCGACAATTCGCTGGAAATTTCCGAAAGCTGCTGGGTAGCCAGCACCGCATTGTTCTGACCGATCAGGAGATCGGAACTGGCGCGATAGTCGGCGACCTTGGCTTCGGCGTCCTTCACCTTCCTGGAAAGATCAGCGATTTCCGGGGCCAGCCATTCCGTCGCCGCAGTGTTGGATTGCAGCTTGGCGTGGCCCTGCATCGCGATATAGGCATCGGCTATAGCGTTAGGCACCTCGGCAGCCAGCCGGGGATCCTGCGACGAGAATTGAATGACGATAACACGTGAGTTTTCAACATTATAGACGCTAAGCTTCTCGCGAACTTTCTTCAGGACGCGCTCATCCGCCGTTGTTTCACCCGCATCGGTCTGGAGGCCGACGGCCGTCATCAACCGACCGAGCGCCGACACTTTCGCACCGTCGAACTCCGGCAGTTTTGCCAGCCCTAGCTTTTCCGCAACCTGCTTGAGTATATCAGTCGAACCTATCAACTGAACCTGACTGGCCACCCCCTCCGCATCGAGGATGGGACGGTCGCTGTCAGCGCCGGCATTGGGGCGGGTGAAGACGGACTCGCGCGTCTCGATCAGGAGACGCGCTTCGGACTGGTATTGCGGCGTAGCGAACCACGCCGCGAGAAAGGCAATTCCCGCCACGGTGATGCCGACCAGGAGAATACGCAGCGAATTTCGTCCAAGGCTCGCAAAAAGCGCGCCCAGATCGACATCGAGGTCGGCCGCCGCCGATTGATTGCCTGACATTGCCTGCTTCCCGACGAGAGTCGGAACGCACCGTAAACAAGTATGGTAACTCCCGAGTTAATGCCGGTGGCGCGGAGAGTACGCAGCAGTGGCGGCTCGTAGCCGCTTTACCTTTACCGGGCATTAACCCTAACAGGAGGATAACAAGCGCAATTATTAAGCCTGCTGCGACACTCACGGCGGCCAGCCGAAGGTTATGACCCGGTCATGAAACGCACCGCTGCCCTGCTACGCGCTCTTGCCGCCGTCTCGTTGCTGGCGGGATGTTCCAGTTACCGTCCGGCACCGCCCGCCTTCCATGCAGTGCTGGCGCAACCCTATCATCTCGGCGCCGGCGATCAGGTGCGTGTGACCGTCTTCGAGCAGGATGGACTGTCCAATACCTACAGCGTCGATCAGTCGGGCTATATTTCATTCCCGCTTGTCGGTGCGGTTCCGGCGCGAGGCCATACCACGAAACAGCTTGAACGCGAGATCGCGAATAAACTGCGCCAGGGCTACATCCGCGATCCCGATGTATCGGTGGAGGTCGCGCGCTACCGGCCTGTCTTCGTCATGGGTGAAGTCGGGGCCGCCGGTCAATACTCCTATGTTCCGGGCCTCACCGTCCAGAAAGCGGTAGCCATGGCTGGCGGTTACAGCCCACGAGCCAATCAGGAAAGCGTCGATATCACCCGAGACCTCAACGGTAAGGTCCTGACAGGCCGCGTCGCCACGTCCGATCCTTTGATGCCTGGCGACACCGTCTACGTTCGTGAACGCCTCTTCTGACGTGTCAAACGGAAAACTCCGGATCGTTCACTGCTTCCGCGCTCCGGTTGGCGGCGTCTTTCGCCATGTGCGGGATTTGGCGGCGGCACAAGCGGCGGCGGGCCATTCGGTTGGTATCGTTTGCGATTCCAGCACCGGCGGCGACTTCGAGGAAAAATTGTTCGCCGCCATGGGCGACTGCCTCGCGTTGGGCGTCCATCGAATCGCCATGCAGCGCCATGTCGGACCAAGCGATATCGCCTCTGCATGGCGCAGCTTTCAGATCATCAGGAAATTGCGGCCGGATGTGCTGCATGGTCATGGCGCGAAGGGCGGCGTTTTTGCCCGTCTGTTCGGCTCACTGTTGCGGGTTCCACGGTCTCGCGTGGCCCGTCTTTATTCGCCGCATGGCGGCAGCCTCCACCATGATGAGGCATCACTGGCAGGAAAGTTCTACTTTACGTTGGAACGCGCCATGTGCCGGCTCACCGATACACTGCTGTTCGTCTCCGAATATGAACGACAGACCTATATTCGAAAGATCGGCAAACCCCGCGTGCCGAATACCCTGATCTATAACGGCATACAGCCCGGCGAATTTGAGCCCGTTCCCGCGCGGCCGGGCGCCGCCGATCTTCTTTACATCGGAACGATGCGCGACCTGAAAGGGCCGGACATTTTCATCGACGCCGTTGCAATGGCCCAAACACAGTTGGGCCGCAATGTCACGGCTGTGATGGTCGGCGACGGCGCCGATCTCCCACGTTATAAAGCGCGGGTTGCGCAACATGGCCTCACCGATCGCGTTCGCTTCCTGCCATCGATGCCGGCGCGTGACGCCTTTGCGCTCGCACATCTGGTCGTCGTTCCCTCACGCGCGGAGGCTATGCCCTACATCGTGCTGGAGACACTTGCCGCAGGCAAGCCAATGATAGCAACGGCGGTTGGCGGCATACCGGAAATCTTCGGCATCAACTCCCCGGCGCTGGTCCGGCCCGATCCTGCTTCCTTGGCCGAAAAGATCGCCGCCGCTCTGCCCGACCTCGATGCCTACAGCAGGATGATGCCTCAACCCGTTGAAGTGAAATCTCATTTTGGTACCGACGTCATGGCGGCGGCTATCGAGCGAGCCTACTTCGGCGCGCTGCAACGGAACTGATTCAAAGCGACCGATTGTTTCAAGGGTTTTTTAGCCCTCCCGTGCTAACGCTCGATAAGCGCTAGCGAATGTTTCCGTGGTACTTCCATGAATGAGATAGATCCGGCCAGCCGCTTCTCCATGGAGGCGGTGCGCAAATTCGAAATCCCGGACGAAGATCAATCCTCCTCGGGGTTAAACAATGTCGCCCGCAAGGTCGCCTCGCAGTATCGCCGAGACACCATGTCGCCTGTCATGGTCAGCGGCATCCTCCGATTGGTGGAATTCGCTCTGCTTTTCCTCTCGGGCATCGTCGTCTATTTCGGATGTATCGGCTTCTTCAGCTACCTTCCCTGGCAATATGCCTTGATTATTTTCGGCATGTCCGCGTTGACAGTAACACTGCTGGAACTGTCCGAGTGTTACCAGGTGCCGGCATTGATGCGTCCCGCCACCAATTTCGGCCGTATCCTGCTGGCTTGGGCTGCCAGTTTCGCACTCACCGCACTCGGCGCCTTTGTCCTCAAGATGTCGGAGGATTATTCGCGCCTGATGTTCGGCATCTGGTTCGTCGCCGGCTTCGTTGTCGTCTTCGGATTACGCCTTGTCATGGCGCACTTGATCCGAAATTGGGCACGCAACGGCAGCATGGAGCGTCGCGCCATTATCGTTGGCGGCGGCAAGGCCGCGGAATCACTTATCCGCTCGGTCGAACGGCAACCTTACAACGATATTCGTATCTGCGGTATCTTCGATGACCGCGACGACACCCGATCGCCGCCCATTGTCGCTGGCTATCCCAAACTCGGCACCATCTCCGAACTGATCGAATTCGCACGCATCGCCCATATCGACATGATGATCGTATCGTTGCCGATCACAGCCGAGCGGCGCGTTCTGCAACTCTTGAAGAAGTTGTGGGTGCTGCCGGTGGATATCCGGCTTTCGGCGCATTCCAACGCGCTCCAATTCCGTCCCCGCGCCTATTCGCATATCGGTTCGGTGCCGATGCTCGATATCTTCGACAAGCCGATCAACGACTGGGATTCGGTGGCCAAACGTGCCTTCGACATCGTCTTCAGCCTGCTCGGCATTCTCGTGTTTTCACCGATCATGCTTGCGACAGCCATTGCCATCAAGCTCGACTCGAAGGGGCCTGTTCTGTTCAAGCAGAAGCGCCATGGCTTCAACAACGAGATCGTCGAGGTCTTCAAGTTCCGCTCGATGTACACCGACAAGGCGGACCCTTCAGCACGCAATGCCGTCACCAGGAACGACCCACGTGTCACGCGCGTCGGTCGCTTCATCCGCAAGACCTCGATCGACGAATTGCCACAATTCTTCAACGCGCTGGTCGGCTCCCTTTCGCTGGTCGGCCCTCGCCCGCACGCAGTTGCAGCCCAATCGCACAACCGGCTTTATTGCGAGGTGGTCGAAGGCTATTTCGCGCGCCATCGCGTCAAGCCGGGCGTGACGGGTTGGGCGCAGATCAATGGTTGGCGCGGCGAAGTCGATAATGACGACAAAATCCGCATGCGCACCGAATACGACCTTCAGTATATCGAGAACTGGTCGCTGCTGTTCGACCTCAAGATTCTGTTCCTGACGCCCATCCGCCTGCTCAATACGGAAAACGCCTATTGAGCGCGCTGACCCATGAACTACCGCCGGCCGCGATCAACGCCAAGCTGATCGCGCTCATCACCAGCGGCGCCGTATTCCTCGGAATTTTCCTGTCCGGCTTCGTGATCGACGAGCCCGCGCCCTATGACCTCTATCTGGCAGGCCTGATTGTGACATGGGCGCTGTTCGGGCTGCGCATCTCACGCCCCGTCACGCCGCTTCTGACGCTTCTGGTGCTTTTCAACATCGGCGGCATGCTTGCCATGACCCAGATGGCAGACCTGGCGCAGACACCGCTCTATCTGGCCGTATCGCTGTTTCTTGCCCTTTCGGCCGTCTTCTCCGCCCTCATCATCGAAGCGCGTCCCGATTTCTATCGCCTGATCTTCGTTGCCTATGTGGCTTCGGCGGTTATGACGGCGCTGCTCGGCATAGCCGGTTATTTCAACATGTTCCCCGGCTCCGACATCTTCACCAGATATGACCGCGCCACCGGCGCCTTTCAGGACCCCAATGTCTTCGGGCCATTCCTGGCGCTTCCGGGCATCTATCTGCTTTACCTGCTGTTGACCGGCCCTGCCCGGCGCATACCCTTGCTGGCATTGCCGCTGCTCATCATCTGCGGCGGCATCTTCTTTTCCTTCTCGCGCGGTGCCTGGGGTCTCTTTGCCGTATCCGCGGTCTTGCTTGCCGGCCTTCTATTCCTGCAAAGCCGCAGCGGTCGCTTCCGTCTGCGCATCATTGTCATGGCGATCGTCGCGATAGCCCTCATCCTGATCGCGATGATTGCCGTCTTGCAAATTCCCGGCGTGGCCGACATGCTCTCGACCAGAGCCAAACTTGAACAGGACTACGATGCGGCGCGGATGGGCCGCTTCGCCCGCTATTCAATTGGTTTCATGCTGGCCCTGGAACACCCTTTAGGCATCGGCCCGCTGGTCTTCGGCAAGATATACGGCGAAGACACACATGATATCTGGCTGAAGACACTGATGGATTATGGCTGGCTGGGCTTCGTTTCCTACCTCGCCCTGACCTGCTGGACCTTGGCCGCCGGCTTTCGGCTTTTGCTACGAAACCGACCGTGGCAGCCTTATGTGCTGTGTGCCTACATCGTCTATGTCGGCCACATCGCCCTTGGCACTATCATCGATACCGACCATTGGCGCCATTTCTATCTGTTGCTTGGCTTGATTTGGGGCGGCATCGCACTGGAATACCGCTATCAGCGCGGAGGGTGACAGTTTTTCGTCAGAAACAGAAAGATCGAAGTGACCGATTATTGAACAGGCACTTCGTCCCCGTCCACAGCGCGAAGCCTTAACTGTTCCGCCACAAGCACCAGTACGGCGTCGACAACATGGTTTCGATCCCATCCGGCAGCCACGGCCAGTTCAAGTAATTTCGTGACTGAAGGCTCCAGGGCGAACTGGCAATCTCTTTGGTAGTTGGGATGAGTAAGAGGATGATCAGGTGGATTGATCCGGTTCTTACTTGTCATTCTCGGTCCACTTAAGGTCGCTCCTCCAGCCCTTTGCGCTCGCAATAGTTGCGCGCTGCGTCCGCTTCGTCAATCTCGCCAAAAGGTACAGCGTTAATGACCTGTGCGGCTAAGGAATTAACGCAAAAGCTGATCGAGAAGAGAACCGATTTCGCCCTTTGGCGAAGCGTCCGGTACTGACGACTCTTGTGGCACCGCCGGGCTCGCCGCAGGTTGCATCGAAGTTCCGGCCTGGCCTTGTTGGGCTGCCTCCGTACCTGCATTCGGGGCGACGCCCGGCGACGGTTCTGGTTTTGCAGCTTTCCCCTTGATGAGATCGCCGATGATCGCCTTGGCGGCACTTCCGGCATCGCTTTGACCAGCACCTGGCTGGCCCTCGTCCTGCTGTCCGGTGCTCTGGCGCTGCCCCGACAAGGCACCGCCTATGATATCGGCCAATCCCGAGCCCGTGCCGTTGCCGGCGTCATTCCCGCCGCCCTTGATCAGATCGCCGATCAGGTCGGCGGCTCCCTTGCCGCCGCTGCCTGAGCCCGCTTGCCCTGGAAGCAATTTGTCGAGATTGAGCTTTTCGGTCGGCAGGCCGAGCCGGCTCAACATCTCCAATGCTCCCTTCGGATCCTTCATAAGCTTGCGCAAATCGGGATAGATTCGAGGTGCCGAAAGCGAGCCATCGACTATGACCGGCACGCCTATGCCCTTTGCTTCGACATTTCCACCCTGTCCGGACAGTGAGGCGACAACCCGCGGGTTAAGATGAATTTCGAGCGTCTGCCCGGCGAGATCGATCGTGCCCGCGCCGTCCATTCGCACAAGCGGGCCAAGCAAGCTGATATCATTCGTTTCGGCGATGCCGTTCTTTATGGCAAAGGAGGCGCCAAGTTCAGTGAACGTCGTCTTCTTACTTTCGTCCTGCTTGAAGCCGCTGGCAAGCAGTCCGACCAGATTGTTGTAGACTTCCGCAATGTCTATGCCGCGCAACGCGCCGTCGCTGAACTTCACCGACGCGTTGCCGTCGAGCGAGCGCCGCAAGGCCATGGTGGTTTTTCCGGCTCCCGAAATAGCGATCGTCGTATTGAGCTTGCCCTCGAGTCGGTCGAAGCCGGCGGCATCGTCAAGCAGCGGTGCCGCGGCCACACCGGCAATCGCCATGTCGAGCTTGATTGCCGGAACCTCTCCTGATCCGTCCGCCGACATCTCAGCCGTGACTGTGCCGCCGTAAAACGGACTTTGCGACACAGTCAGATCGGCAACTCCGTCCCTGATGACCAGCGTGGTTTTCACGGGTCCGGCAAAGACCTTGCCGTAACCGATCTTGTCGGCAGCAACATCGATCTTTGCATCCAGCCCTTTTAGAAAAGAAAGATCGAGGGGCGCATCGCCAGGCCTTGAGGATTTTTGCTTTGTGCCCGCAGTGCCCTCTGCCTCGCCGGCAAGGGCCGCAAAATCGAGCTTCTCGAAATTGAGCGACGTGCGGATATCGAGCGGCGTTCCAAGTTTGAGAGATCCCTCGCCCGATGCCTTCACCCCATTCAAAGCGACGTTCGTCTTCGAAAATGTCACGCCTTGTGGACTGGCGTCTACGGTGCCCTTGAAATCGAAGGCCTGCAAACCGCCGGCACCATTTTGGCCAAGCCATTTCAGGAGTCGATCCACCGATGGCGATGCTGCGGAAACCTGTCCCTTGAATGTACCGGCGCCGCTCACAGTACCGTTCACGCTGGCGCGCAAGTAATTCGATGCGACAGAAAGACTGACCGGCCCTGATGCCTCGGCGATAGAGGAACTGGACAGGAAATCGGCCGGAGCGAGCTGCGACTGGAAAGCCACTTCCTGGCCCTGCCAGGTGAGTTTTCCCACCAGATCGACAGGTTTGCCGATATCTCTGATTTTCATGTCCGCGTTCAGCCCGGTGATGTCGCCGGGCGGCTGGGCGTCATTGCCGGCAAGCGCCGCCATCGAAACTTCGCCCTGTCGGATACCTACGGTCCCGCTCAGATTGAGGCTTTCGCGCAACCGTTCGGTCGTTAGTCCGCGAAAGGCAAAAGCCGTATTGACAGTCACCTTTCCCGTCATGGGAACAGCCTGCCCGAGCAGTTTCGCCATTGCGCCGATATCAAGGCCCGAACTGACGATCTTGCCCTGCATGACAGGCACAGCCTTGCGCACGTCAGTCGAGACCGATGCGGCAATGCTGCCGGCATCGAGGCCAAGATGCTCCAGCTTCGCTTCAAGCTGCCCGTTATCCAGGGTTCCCGAAAGTTGGACGTTGGATGCCGTAAGCGCGCCGCTGACCAGTTGCTCGATCGTGACGCTAATATCGGCATCGATATTCGACAACATGAGCAGGTTTGGTTCGCCAGAACTGCCGGTGGACGCGGGTGTCTCGCTCTCGTCTGCGTCACCAGCCTCGGCCAAGGCTCCGATGTCGACACGTTTCGCCGTCAGATCGGCCAGAAAGCGAGACCGCTCTCCGGGTTGAAACAGCACATCCAACTGGAAAGCCTGACCGCCAAGATCGAATTTCCCGCCTCTGATCTGATAGCTGCCATTTGCGTTCAGACGAATTTCACCGCTGGCGCTAATCGCGGCAACGAGAGGAGATGGCGCACGCTCGATTGCCGCCTCAAGGGAAATTTTTGCCGGTTGCCGCTGAAGGATGGGTCTGAGTGCCGAGAGCGTCCCATCCAGTTCCATGCGCCGCCCATCTTGCGTGGCCGCCAGCGAGAAGGCGACCTCCCGGTCGAGATCCGGTGCTTTCAAATCCACATCGATCCCACTGATCGTGCTCGAGTTTCCCGCACCGCCAACGGTGGTCAGACTGCCGTTTTCAATCGTGATGCGATTGACCGCCAATCGCTCCAGCGTGTCGACAAGCGAGGCAAAAGGATCGATCTTCGTCTTGTCGGATGGCGCCTGCCGCGCTTCCGCCTTCGATGCGGACGAAGTGATCGTGACAGCCGGATCAACGAGTGCGATGGACTGAATCTCGAACTTGTCAGACCATAGCGAGGACATCGTGATCGCGGTCGAAAACCCGGGCACCACGATGGAAACATCGCCCTCGCCGGTCGCTACGCTGACGTCCTTGGCAACCACCGCCAGGCCGGGCAGGAATGACAACCGCACCGGCCCTTCCAGCCTGATATCCATGCCGCTTGCCGACGACAATTGCCGCCCCAATTCGGAGCGCGCCCAGTCAGTCGAGATCAGCGTGGGAAGGACGAACAGCAGCCCGACAGCGACGGTCGCGACGATAATAAGCGAGGCGGCAATTTTTTTCATGTCGATCAGCCAGCATGATCGGAAAGAATCAAGTCCGGATGACCATACAACAGCGCGCGCCGGTTTTCATAACCGCCCCGCCTTCGGCCCGATGCGTCTTGCTCCAGTAATGAAGCGATGTGGGACGGAATGCCACGACAATCGGGGCGCAATGTTGGGCAATTACAATTATGGCGGCAAGATCTCGGGCGGCAGACGATCATCATCTGTCGGCGGCTGCATCCCCACATCGGCAAAGAACAAGGCATTGAAGAAGGCGAAAATCATCGCGACCGCCATGGTTCGCAAGGAATAGTCCACCAGCGAATGCAGCAGGATGACGACGATTGAGAGCAGTGCAAGGCGTTGCAGAGGGCGTTTGCCGACCCGAATTGCTCGCATCACCACCGCAGCGGCATAGATGCATAGAATGATGCCGGCGGAGACCCCGCCCTCGAGCAGCAGTTCCAGAAAATCGTTATGGGCATGGTTGACATATTGGACATGCACCATGTCGCGGGTTTCATAAAACGGATAAACCAGATCGAACGTGCCAAAGCCGGTGCCCCACAGCCAGTTGCCCTGAATGGCGCGCCAGGTGGTAAGCGCGAATTCCCGGCGCCCGAAATCAGGGTCGAGCTGTTCGGCACCCATATGGATGAAAGCGCCATAGCCATAGGCAATAAAACCGGCGGCCAATGCCAAAAGGACGATGGTGCCGACACGGCCTCGCCAGATCAGCGCGCCGACGGAAACGGCGACCACGCCCATGCCGATCAGGATACCGGCACGCGAGCCGGCAGCCAGCAGGACGAGGAAGATCAGCACCAGCAGAATGGTCGCGAGCGCCGGTCGGCCGCGGAAGAAGCCGAAATAAACGATAAGCGGGATGCTCGAAAACACCAGCGTCGAAAAATGGTTCACATTGGCGAACATGCCGACCATGACGCTGTAGCCGAGAAGATCGCCCAGGGTGGTGTTGCCGCTGAACGAATATTGCAGGCCGGCGGCGATCAGATTGCAGATCAGGCCGATGACGAAGAACGGCAACAGGCCAGCGAGGTTTTCGTGCGACAGGCTGGTCGCGGCCATGAAGAACAGGATCGGCACCAGCGCAAATATCACCGCCTCGATCGTGCGCGCCACGCTGAGGCTGATGGGCGCGGAGTCGATGGCCGGAAGGTCTGAATTGACGAATGGCAACAGGGCGGCGGGCCGGCCCCACTCAAGGGTCGAGACCGGAAGCGGCAACAATTGCACAATGCCGGCGAGCAGAACCAGCGCCCCCACGAAAAGGCCCCAACGCGCGGCCCTGGATGAGGCGCCGCCCAGCAGCACATAGGTGGAGCCGGCGATGATAAGCACCTGGAGAATGGCATCGACCAGAACGCCACGCTGCGTGGCGCCGCCGACAAGCAGGCAGGCCAGCAGGCACAAGCCCAGAACGATGCGCCGGCTGCGCCCTTCTTGCCCGATGGCGGCAGGCGCTGCGGATAAAGCCGATTCAGTCATGCCGGATGCGCTCACGACTGCACCATCGAAATGCGGATGTTCTGGAACAGGATGCGGCCGCTATAGCGTTCGCTCCAGCTTTCGGCGATCGCATTGGTGCGCAGGCTCAGCATCTGGATCGGACAGTTGTGCGGAACCGAGAATGGCGCGCTGACAACCCTTTCCTTGTAATCGCCAGGCGGCACGTCGAGCCGCAGTATAGTCTTGCCCGGATCGCGGCAATCCAGGCTCCATGTCAGGCCCTTGGGCAATTTGGCGGCAAAAGCCGACGCTTCGAACGCGATTTCGTAATCGCCGGACGGAAGCATGATATATTGCTCGATGCCGACCCGTAGCACCGGCGTCTCATTAAACACCAGAGACAGCCCCTCGCCGGACTGGCTCAAGTCGCCGCCAGCAGGCAAGGTCAGCGTCGTGCCGGGCTGCTGGCGAATGGACCAGTCGAACACCCGGCCCGATGGTTCTTGCCGGAAAGCGCCATCAAAGACGAATCCGGAAAGGTCCTTTTCCTCAGGTGCCAGCGTCAGCAGAAACGTGCGATAGGCGAGATCATATTGCTTGTGCCTCAGCAGGCTCGACAGAACCCGCGCCGTTTCGGGCCGCGTCGGCGGCATGGGGGTGACGGCAAGGTCGCGGATAAGGCGTGCGGCAAAATCCGGCCCTTTTGTCGGCCCCGCGCTCAGCGCGTTGATCAGACGCCTCCGCCATGGCGGATCATCGCCAAGCCGCGCCAGCAGCATCGCGTAGGCATCCGGGCTCGAGTAGATGGCCGGCAGGGCTGGCGCCAGCGGCTCGATCCGGTCTGGCCAGCGCCGGAACAGAACGTCGAGCTGATCTGTCGCCTTTCTGTAATTCTGCTTTCCAATATCCCGCTCGATCGCCCATTGCAGGGCATGTATTTCGGTCTTGGCCAGAAGCAGCGCATGGTCGAACAGGGCGTAGGCGGCATCGTCTTGCCCGCGCCGACGCATGATCTCGCCAAGCAGACTGTAGATGCGGGCGTCTCCGGCATTGAGCGGGATGGCCGCACGAACATCCTGCTCTATCGTCTTGAACTGACCATTATCGTCGCCCTTACCGAGCGCCTCCACGCCCCATGCCACCACCGCGTCCGCATTCAGCGGATAAAGCTTGAGTGCCAGTTGCGGATTTGTCTGCTCAAGTCGCCGACTTGATGCGATCACCAAGATTGCGAATATGCCGGCGCATGCGGTGAGACATAGCAGCAAACGACCAGATTTTCGCATGTTCGGTCGCTGTTCCTTCCTTCGCTCCCTCATCACCCCCTTTCCTGCCTCCTTCCCGAAGCCCATCTCCGATCTTGTTTTCGATCTTCGGCGTAGCCTCGCCATAATTGTAGTAGTGGTAGTTCAGGTATTTGTAGCTGTAGTTATAGTCGAGCTTGCCAACCGCGAACTTGGTGAAGACCGCGCCGATCACATTGGCTCCGGAAGCCCGGAGGCGCTTCAGCGCCGCGCGCGCTGCCTTGCGTGTCACCTGATTGAACGAGACCACCACCAGCGTCGCCTCAGCCAGCCGGCTGAGGATCGGCGCGTCGGACAAGCCGATAATGGGCGCCGAGTCGATCAGCACGATGTCGTAGGTCCTGGCGAGCTTCTGCAAAAGCAGGCCCATACGCGTCGAAGAGAGAAGATCGGCCGGATTGGGCGGAACCATTCCGGCGGTGATGACGCTGACATTCGGCTTGGCCTGTTTGATGAGCTTCGGCAGATCGTTTTTGTTGATGGTGCTGGTCAGCACGTTGCTGAGGCCGATAGCATTGTCGACCTTAAAGACACGATGGATGCTGGGCTTGCGCAAATCCGCATCGATGACCAGCACCCTGGCGCCAAGTCCTGCGAAATCCTCCGCCAGCTTGTAAACGGTGGTCGACTTGCCTTCGGAAGGCTCGGAGCTGGTAATAAGCAAGGTGCGCGGCGCGCCCTGCTCGCCCGAAAACTGCAGCGAGGTCCGCAAGGACCTGTAGGCTTCCGACAGGCCGGACTTCTGGTCCGAGATGGCGCGGCTGAATTCATACTCATCGACGGCCGGAACAATCCCAAGAATCGGCAGATGCAGTTCCTTCTCGACCTGCTCCGGATTGGCGAAGGTGTTGTTGAGCAGTTCGAGAATGTAGATGATCGCCGCGCCAAGCGTCATCGACAGCAGCAGCCCTATGGCTACATTGAGGGCAAGTCGGGGCGAGTAAGGGCCGCGCGGCAGGACCGCGAGATCGGCAATGGCGGCGTTCTGGTTCCTCAGTTCGGAACCGACATCGACTTCGTTCAGCTTGGAGATCAGGCTGTCATATTGCGAGCGGTTTGAATCGACCTCCCGCTTCAGGATCGTATATTGGATGTTCTTATCCTGGAAAGCTGACTGCTCATCCTCCAGTTCAGCCAGCTTGGCCTTCAAATCGCTGACCTTGGTCTGTGTCTCGGCGTATTTAAGGCGAATTGAATCGGTGATCGCCTTGACGCCCAGATCAAGCTGCTTGTCGATCTCGCGGATCTGCGAGCTAAGCTGCTGCATTTCCGGAAAATCCGGCTTGAACAAAGCCAGCTTCTGCTGGTACTCGGCATTCAGTATGGCTGACTTCTCGCGCAGTTTCCCTAAGCCCTCGCTCTTGAGCACCTGCTCCAGACTGGCGCCCTGACCATTGTCGATCTGCTGAACAAGACGGCCATAATCGAGATTTTCCTGGACAGCTTCCGCCAGCGCCTTGTTGATCTCGGTCAGGTTTGCCGCAATCAGGGAATTATCGCTTCCCGTAACAGTGATGCCCGCCTTCTTGGCGTAATCGACGAGCGCTTCTTCCGATTTCTGGAGCCGCTGCTTGACCTGTATCACCTGCTCCTGAATAAATTTTCGGGCTTGCGAAGACGTGTCGCTCGCCTGATCGACGCGCTGGTCGATATAACTTTGCGCCACCTGGTTGGCGACTTCATAGGCGTATTTCGGCTTCTGGTCGGAATAGGTGATGGAAAGCAGGCTGGTGTTGGGAATTAGGTCAACCGTCAGATTCTTGAGAACCCTGTCCACCGCCATGCGTGCCCGCTGTTCGGGCGTGTATTTTGAAAGATCATCACCATTCCCCGCGATGCCAAAGGCACGGCTCAGCAGGTTTACAGGTGAGAAACTGGCATTGGGAAACAGGAAATCCTCGCGCTCGCTCAGACCCAGGGCAAAAACGACGCGCTGCGCCAATGAGCGGCTCGACAGTTTCTCACGCGCGGTCAGGAAGGCGCGCATGTCGCTGCTCTCGGCCGTGACTTCGATATCCTGAAAAACCTTGGCCGACGGCATCAGGACTTCCAGTTGCGCGGTCGCCCTGTAGCGCGGCGTCATCATCATGGTGATCGCCAGTGCGCTCACCAATCCCACGGCCACCAGCGTGGCAAGCAGCCAACGATAGTGAATGACATAAAGAAACAGGCGCAGGACATCTATTCCCCCTTCCTGTTGGGGTGGCTCATAGGCGTAGTCCTGGATCAGCAAGCGCGGATCGTCATAGCCGCCCGCCAGGGCAAGCGGCCCATTGCCCCCATGAGGGGCGCCAATATGGCGTTGGCGATCAAGCATTGATGTTGTCCATTCCCCGCATATCCCAATTTCTTTCACTCGACGGCATCATTCCAGAAGCGCCACACATGGCATTGCCAGCCACCGCTCCGGCACCGCTCACCGGCCCGCCTTGGCGAGAACGCCTATGGGATCACCGCCAACCGGCTGGCATTGACGGCAACCCCCAAAGCCTCTTTCAGATTGTTGATCGCGACCCGGCTTTCGGACGTGAACACCATGACCGTATCGCCACCATAAATGCGCGGGTTGACGAGCCGGCCACTGCGAATTTTCTCAACACTGTAGTTGGCCACCAGCTTGCGACCGCCGACATCGCGGTAGACATAAACCTTGTTCTGGTCGGCGATATCGCGAAAGCCTCCGGCTAAGGCGATGGCATCGAGCAATGTCGTCCCGGCAGTGACCGGATAAAGGCCCGCTTTGCGAACCTCGCCATCGATCGTCACACGCTGCCCCGCCGAGTCCTTCAAGAACACGGTAATGTCGGGCGATTGCAGGTAGGATTTGCCATAGGCTTTCTCCAATTCCTGCTCCAGTTGACGCACGGATTTGCCCGCGGCTTGCACGACCCCGATCAGCGGCAACGAAATGCGGCCCGACGCATCCACCTGCACCGTCTTGTTGAGCGACTCGGCCTGGAAGACGCTGATCTCAAGGACATCGTTCGGCGACAGCAACTGCTCGGTGCCGCCCTCTGTGCCAAGCGGTGGCGGCAGCGTCTTTACCAGCCGCAGGCTGCCGTCCGCCGTCGATGTCGCGCCCGATCGCAGAGACAATACGTCCGAAGGCGCGGCACCCGTATTGGCGGTGCTGGTGCAGCCGGCAAGCAGCCAAAGACATGCCACGAGTGCCGGAAGAACACTGCTGAGTGCCTTCGTCATGATGCGCTCCCCAAAATGCGATGCACGACGCGCCAGGCAAACCCGTCACTGGTAACCCGCCGGCGTGTTCCGGCCCGTCTTCCCGATCCGGTCAGAGCCGCCGGCTCCGCATTGGCGAGGATTGCCGCGGGACGCTCGACGAACATTTGTTCCGCCTGCTCGTCGCCGACCAGTTCGGCAACGGTCTGGTAGGCATTTGCCATGAGCGGCTTGCGCCACGTCGTCCCATGGGCGTCGCTGGCAAAGAAACTGATCAAATCTTCCTTCAGCATTCTATGAGCCAGTTCGCTGGCCGCAGGCCCGAATGCGCCGAGAATGGAGCCGGCGGTCACCTGCATCGGGCAACCGCTGTCGGCAAGGCGCCGGATCATCTCGAAATGTCGCCCCACCCACAGCAGCCGCTCCGGATGCGTGATAATGGGCACAAAGCCGGCTTCGAGAAGCCGGTCCACGAAATCCTCCAGCTTCGGCGGCAGGATCTCATGAGGCGGCTCCAGCAGGAAATAACGCGAATTGTTCAAGGTGGGCACATCACCGCTGCCCAACCGTTCGATGAGATCGGGTGCCAGATGAACATCCGCGCCGCAGAACAGCCTCAACGGAATATCTTGCGCATCGAGCACCGCCTGCAAGGCATGCAGCGCCGGTATGATCGTCTCACTGGAGTTCGGATATTTGCCGGGGAAGATGTGGGGCGTGCAGGCCATTTGCGTCGTGCCGTCAGCCACCGCCATGCGTGCCATTTCCACTGACGTAGCCACATCGGGAGCGCCGTCGTCCAGCCCCGACAGAATATGGGAATGAAGGTCGATCACCCGAAACAGTCCACATGCGGGATGTATCGGCCGCCAGCCAAGATGCGATCAAAACCCGCTTCCGCCTCAACCATATGGCTGAGGGCGATTACCGCGGAGAGAGGGAAACCTGGAAGATGAGTGGCCAATCCGGACCCAATCACATTGTCGGATATTAGGCGGCTACGGCGAGAGACCACTCGCGCGTGCCTGATTCAGAGGAACCACGACGCCTTCGGCTTATTGCCAATTCCGCTTGGCCGCCTGCTGGCTACAAGCCTATTTACTCACCGAATTATTGTCGTCGGCTATGGCTATGGCCGCATTACCAGCCGCGATGCCGCCAAAAATGGTGGCCGGAGTCACAAAACCACCGCTCCCGCCGGCAGCAGCCGTCGTCGACCCGCCAGCCGCACCGGGTGCCTGTTGATTGACGGCAAGACAAAGCTGCCCGCCCTGCGGCCTGACCTGAACGATCGTATTGGCGCGCAAATGCAGGGTGCAATTGTTGCCGAAGCTGACGGTTGATGTCGATTGTGGGCCGACAATCACGGAATTGCCAGCCTGAAGCAGCATGTTGGATTGCGCCGGAACCGACCCGTTCGCCTGGGAGACAAACACGTTTCCGCTGGCACTCTGGACCAGGCCGGCAGTGCCGGCAGCAACCATGCACCCGCACTCTGCTGATTGAGCATAAGCACTACTCAGGCCCGCCACGCTCCCCGCGACGGCGAGTGCAAAGCCCAACAGTACCGATGAACCACCCATCACCTTGGAAACAGCCCACATCATATATCTCTCATTTAGATTTCTACCATCAATAGCATGATACGTCATACTACTCAACCATAGGTTATATAACCTTTTTCGCACTTATATGCCTCAACAGGCGTGATACACACCTCCAGATTGCGCCGGCAGGTCGCACAAATAACCAGAATCGGAGAGCTTTCGGGCGATGTCCGATCCGTCCTTCGTGCGGCACTGCGCCACGATCGCGCCATCGAAACTCGGAGCGGCCCGGCCGTCGCAGGGCGTGCCACCGCCGACCTGCACGCACTCGACTTCGGTGCCCTGAAACCTCCGCCGGGCCTGCTCGCGCACCAGCGGCTCCATGGAGGCCGGCTTGGCGTATAAAACACCGCACAGCATCATCTTGCGCCCATGAACCCGCAGGTCCGTCATGGTGCGGATATCGAGCCTGCCGCTGAATTCGAGGGCAGGTTTTGCCGCAGCAAACCCGCGCTGCCCCGCCTCGCGATGGCTGCGCCCTACCAGCAGATAAAGCATCAGCGTCGCGAAACAGAGCGAGGCAAGAACAAGAAGCGTCAGCTTTCGCAGCGTCATGGCCGGTCAGCCGGCTTTCGGCACCGCCTGACGGACAGCTTCCAGGCAGGATTTGATGACCAGCCGCTCGTCGAACTCGCGCTCGGCCTTGAGTCGGCTTTGCCGGCCCATCTCGGCTCTTTGTTCCTGGGACAATTCAACGAACCGCATCATCTTGCCCGTAAGATCGCCGGCATCGCGAGCTTTACAGAGCCAGCCATTGATACCATCGTCCACGACAGTGCGGCATCCCGGCGTATCCGTCGTGATCAGCGGCCTGCCCATCGCCGCCCCTTCCAGCAGGCTGCGCGGCGTGCCTTCCGGATAATAGGAAGGCAATACGACACAGTCGGCGGCGGCGATATGCGGCCGCACATCGTCGGTCACGCCGAGATATTCGGCAATACCTTCGCGAACCCAGCTTTCCATCGTCTTGCGTGGGATGGCGGAGCGGTTTTCGACATCGAGAAAGCCAAGCAGGCGGAAGCGCGCCCGCGGAACCCGCGCCCTCACCTGCCGCGCGGCCTCGACGTATTCACCAACGCCTTTGTCCCACAGCATGCGCGCAATGAGAATGAAAACAGGCCCGTCCTCGCTTGGGACTGAGAAAGCCGGCGCAAAACGGACAAGATCGACGCCGGAGCCCGGCAGCAACCGTGCCTGCGCCGCATGCGCCAGCCCGGAACGGAGGAAAAGGCCACGATCGTCGGGATTTTGAAAAAACACACAAGCCGAGCGGGCGAGCGCCACGCGATAGAGCAGCTTGACCGTGCGGTTCAACCAGCCCTGGCGCGAGAAGGCTACCCCAAGCCCGGCGATGTTGTTAATGGCCGGAATAGTCAAACCGCGCGCGGCCAGCGAACCATAAACATTCGGCTTGATGGTCCAGCCGAAAAAGACGTTTGGCCGTTCACGCCGCATCAGCCGCAGATAGCGCAGGAACAGCACCGCATCCCTGAACGGGTTGGTGCCCTTATTGTCCATGGCGAGCGGGATATGACGACAGCCGAGCCTCGCCAGCCGCTCGGTGTAGGTGTCAACCGGACACGCCACCACGACATCGCATCCCTCTTTCACCAAGGCTCGGATCAGCCCTGAGCGAAAATTCACGATGCTCCAGGAGGTGTTGCTGGAAAGGAGGATCTTGCACCGCATTGGTGTGGCAATAGCGGCATGACCCTGCAACGACTGAGAGGCATCCATTCTCAGGTTCACTTTGCGGATTGGGAGTGTGATTATCGAGGTGGTGAGGCCGGTTCAACCAACATGGCCAACCAGCAGGATGAGCGCGTTATGAAAGCAGGGGGTAGAGTTGGTAGGGCAACCAATCCACCGCATGAGAGGCAAAATTTAACCAGACGAACTGAATCGCCGCCGAATAGAGCACGACCCCAAGAGTGATGACATTGATCCCCTTGCCGGCCGAAGGAAACGCATCGGGCAGCCGCGCCAGAACAAAAATTTGCAAAGGAATAAGATAAAGCCCCAAACGATCAACAACCGTCGAAGACGATGAAATGGCAAGCAGGCCGACCATTCCAAGTGCCGCCCACGCCATATTGGTCCATAGTCTTCGCTCGCTCTCACGTAGAGGGAAGCGCCACCGGCAGAACAGGAAAATCGCTGCCGGCAGCGCGTTCATCGCCGTGCGGATCATAGCACCCTGAGAATCAAGATCGGCTTTGACGTAGTTGGTCACGAGCCTGTCGAGGCTGTCTTCGAGAAAAAGATAGTAAAATAGGATCGTCGCCACGCCGACCCAGGCAGCAGTCCACAGGCGTCCCCGCCTGGAAGCAAGAGCTGCGAGTGGCACCAGCACAACGGCAGTCTTATGAAATGTCGCCGCCAATGCGATCCAAAATACGAATTTCATATTCGACTGGTCTCGTGTCAGCGCGACCAGCCCCAGTAACGTCAGCCCGATAGCCACGCTCTGGCGGCTGTAATTCATCGCGACCACGATAATCAGGTAAGGAACGGCAACGAGCAAAGCCAGCCATGGACGCGGCTGGATTCGGACGAATGCAACAAGACCCCAGGCGAAGATCAGCCCACAAGCGATGTTGACTATCCAGATTTCATAGAACGTTCGCGCGACGAACCAGTTGAGAAGCATGTAACCGGGGTCGCTGCGCGCCATCACCACACTGAAAGGAAAGTAATGGGCAATGTCGAGAAAACGAATGTAAGCCCCCCAATCGGTGCCCACCTGATAGCGAAAGCCGATCATGCCGGTAACCAGCAGCGTGAAACCAAGATAGCGTGACGAATGTTGTATTCGACCAAGCCGCCTCGGTTGCTCCTGCAGGGCGGCGAGTGCCGGCACAGCGAACAGAATCCAGTAAGGCAGCATGGTTATGCCGTCGCCAGTGCGCCGCTCATGCCGCGTCCCACACCTGCCGGTAGCGCGACACCATCCCGTCGAGCGAGAATTCGCTGACGATCCTTTGACGCGCCGCATATTGCCGGGCGCACCAACGCGGCGCATCCTGCAATTCGTCGAGTGCATCGGCGATTGCCTCAGCCAACGCGGTCGAGTTCTTCGGCGGCACCACCCAGCCGATATCGCCGACAATCAAACCCGCATCGCCGACATCGGTCACCACGCAGGGCGTACCACAGCCCATGGCCTCGGCCACGACATTTGGGAAGGCTTCGCTGTAGGATGACAAAATATGCAAGTCCAACGCATTCATGACGGCGGGGACGTCTGCCCGCCTCCCCAGAAGATGAATTTTGTCGGGACCGCCTGATGATTGCAGCAACCGGCCAAGCGCTGCATTATTCTCATCGCATTCATTGCCGACCAGAACCAGATGCAGCCCAGGATGCTTCGCGCGCAGGATCGCAGTGGCGCGGATGAGATTGGCGTGATCCTTTTGCGGGTCCCATCTGCCAACCAATCCGATAACGCTGGCCTCAGCGGGAATGCCGATTTCCCGTCGCACACGTGTGCGCGAACCGGCATCGGGCGAAAACACGGAAATATCATAACCGTTTGGAACGACTTCAAATTTGCGTGCGTCATAGCCACTAGCGACATGAACTTGACGCGCCCCGTTCGCGCAGGCAATGATCGCCTTGGGCATCCAATACGAAAGCCGGGCGCAGAGCCAATCGACAATGCGCGTGCTACGCCCCGTCGTGCCCGGCACCAGGGTGGTGTGGTGAATGCCCCAGACCACGCGCCGGCAACCGACCAGACGCGCGACAACGCCACCGACAAGATTCGCATGATACATCCATGTCTGTACCACATCGGGTCGCTCACGCCGCAATAGGCGGTAAAGCCGCGCCAGTCCGCGCAATGTGAGCCGTCCCTTCGGCATGCCGAGGGCGTGGACGGTCACGCCGGCCGCTTGCAGCATCGGTCCATATTTACCGGTATCGCCAAGCGACACTACGGCATGCCGCGCCCCCGATCTGTCGGCGGTGAGAAGGCGATACAACACCGCTTCCGCGCCACCATCAGAAAGACCGGTGATGATGTGGATGATTGTCAACGTCACTGCGAAGATGGCAACCTGTACTCGGTAGATGAAACGGCTGCCCGCAGATCGCCAAAAGTAGACATTTCGGATCTGATCCGATAGGCTTGCAGTGTTTCGAGAACTGCTCGCGCGCGAGATTCCCAGCTATGCTGTTCTCTCACATCCATGATTTCTGCCTGCTTGGCCGCCACTAGCTTGCGATCATCGCGAAGCCGCTTTAGCAGCGCAGCCAATTCATTCTCTGTGCGAACGGCCCAGCCAAGGCCATCACGTTCAACGGTGTCGCCCATCTCGCAATCAGCATTGGTGACGATGGGTAGGCCCCAGCCGATTGCTTCTCCTTGCTTCACCGGCATGGCAAAACGCAGATACTCTCCCATTCGCCGCCACATGATGAATACGTCAGCTTCCCGATAATGCTGCTCGAGTTGCGCACCACTGTGATGCACGACGTCAACGTTGCGCAATTTGCCATAACGGGCGCGGACTTTCAGCCAATCCATTTCACGGCAACAGAGTGTAAGTCTGACTCCGCCCATAACCTCAATGGCACGAAGCATAGGATCAATGTCATATTGCTCTCCACCAACACCGCCGACATAAAAGAGGCGCAAGGGCTGATCCGCTTTTATAGAACGCATCATTTGCTGCAATTTTCCGCCAGGCGGCAGCGCGGATACACCGGCTCTTCCGCGCACAAACGGAATATAGTCCTTCATCCGCATGGAAGGCAGAAATACATGATCGACATGCCGCGCGATCTGCCAAGCCTCCAGCCAGTAAAATGCCAATGCAGGCTTTTTGTAGAACGGCAGGCGTCGAGATAAATGCGGGAAACGCCAATAGACATCGCGATAAAACACACTCACTGGCGCACCCATGTCCCGCAAGCGGGTAAATTGCCTGAAATCTTGGGATGGAGCGCGGGGCACGCGGTCCGGGTCGGCGAGCGCAATCGGCAATGTGCTGAATTCAGAATAAACTCCGAAAATCGACTGTCCCGACGACAGGGTGGCCGCCCATTTATCTTGCCGCTGCCGTGAATCTCCATCGATTACTGCGACCTTAACGCCAAGATCCCGGAAAGCACGCAGCATGGCCGCCGGCCGAACTGCGCTGCCAGAAATGGGATCGAGCGCAATTGGCAGCGGTGAATGGAAAATCAGTGCCTGGTTACCAATCTCCCCCGACCAATCAATTCCATGATGTTCAGGCTCAATCACGTGCTTATTGGTTCCTGTCCTGTAAACGTGCCGAAGCTACTGCGATGAGCGGATGCGCAGATCGTGTCTGAGTGAAATATCACTCGCACTCGAACCACACATGATAGGAATTGAGGCCAAAGCGTCCGCTGCGGACACTCCCATAGCGGGTGCGCAGTTTGTCAACGAGCGCCCGACGAGAACAGAACTGTTATAATCTCGCCGCCTCGGATGTATCGTTCTTCCGGGAAATAACGCGGACAAGCTTCGCCGGGACTCCCGCTATTACACAGTTTCCTTCTGGAAATGATTTCGTCACAATCGATCCCGCCCCCACGACTGTGCCCCGTCCCAAGATAACGCCAGGGAGAACTATGCTATTCATCCCAATCCAGCATTTCTCCCCGATCTCGACGTCTTCTGAAGGAAGATGTTTATCGAGATTCTCAGGATCGTGATTAGATGTAATTATTCCGACGTTCGGAGCAATATAGCACCCACGTCCGAGCCGAATCGTTCCAGAAAAATTCTGCATATACACGCCCGGACTCTGGAAATTATTCAGGTCATCCGGATGAAACTCGATTCTTTTCCCGTTGGAAATTCGGCAAGTCAGCCCAACTGGAAAGGGCATCGGCCTATCAAGCCGCAAGATGTTTCGTTGCCATATCGCCCGTAAACTCCAGATATATCCATCGAGCGAGTCGGCAAAATGACGCCCAACAAGGTAACGCCGATCAAAGAATAATATTAAAAAAAATATTATTATAGGAGAAATGAATACAATGGCGATTTTTATATATTCTTTCATAATACTAATTAATAATATTTAGCAATTTTAATCTGGAAGATATAATAAAGATCACAAGGCAGACGCCATAGAAAATTGCGGACGCGCCTATCATCGCGCCGATCATCAAGCCGCCGCCGGACTGCGCAGCGATGCTCACTGCTCCGATACGCACGATCGCGCCAAAAAGCGTCAACACCAGCATCGCCCGCTGGCGGCCCACTACATACATCACCAGCGACACGGGAGAGGATATGAATTGCAGCGCCATCCATGGCACCATCCAGGCCACGATTTCGCCGGCGCGGCTCCACTCGGCGCCGAAGACGATGGGAAACAGGATCGGTGCAAGCACTCCAGCCAGGATGAGCGGTCCCATGCCCAGTACGACGAGCTTGCGCATCGTCGATAGAGTGAAATCGGCCAGACGCCCGGCGCGAAATTCCTCCGGCGCGCGTGAGACATAGACCTGCGAGATGGAGGAACCGAGGAGCTTCATTGGCGCGGCCATCACCTGTTGGGCCAGCAGAAGAAAGCCCGCCTCCGATGGAGAAAATGCCGCGATGATCAAAATCGGCACCTGTGCTCCGGCCATGTTGACCAGCGCCTCCGGCGCGGAATAGAGCGGAAAGCGGCGGTAGGCTGCAAAGGCCTTGACAAGCCCCCGGCATGACACGCCGGCCAGAGCTGTGCGGTCTTCGCGCAGGGCATCGATCCCCAGGCGGAATCCGCCGGCGCTGGCGTTCAGCAAATTGCCAAGCATCAGGCCAAGGGGCGCGACGCCAGCCCAACCGAGGGCAAGCATGGTCGAGACGCCGGCTGCGGCCTGGGTAATACGCGTCATGGCGATGCTGCCGAAACGGCGCGCGCGCGTGGCCCAGAATTGCAAAGCCGAATAGCTGCCCGACAGAAACACGCCAAGCGGGACGAGCCATAGCCAGGGAGCCAGCGCTGGCTGGCCCAGAAGGCCGGCGATCCGCTCCGCCGCCAAAAGAACTGCGATCAGCCCAAGCAAAGCCGTGCCAATGGCAATCAGCAGCGCCAGAACGAGAAGGTGCGCTGCGTCGCTGTCGTCCCCTGCAACGGGGATAGCCACGTCGAAACGCAGGCAGGCAATGGCCGAAATCATGGTTACCGTGCCGAGGTAGACGGCCAGCAATGCAAAGTCCTGCGGTGAATAAAGCCGTGTCACGAAGGGCATCGCCGCAAGCGTGATCACGCGCCCGCCGACCGTTCCGGTTACCAGGCGCAGGACATCGCGCACCATGTCGTTGCCGGTCAGCCTGGCAAGGCGGGCCTGCAGGGTCATTCCGAGGCGGCGTCCTGGACGGCGTTGATCCAACAGGGCCTCTTGCGAAAGATGTGGATGCAGCGGCAAACGATGACGCCTACTTCGCCCCGAAGCCGGTCAGCATGGTTCGGATCGTGCGCAACGCCACCACCAGATCGAGCCAGGGCGAGAAATTCTTGATGTAGTAGAAGTCGTAATAGAGCTTCTCATGGGCCTTATCGAGCCCGTTGACGTGGCCCTGATTGACCTGCGCCCAGCCGGTGACGCCCGGATGGACAATATAGCGGTAGCGGTAGAACGGCAGTTCCACTTCGTACCAGCGCGACAGGACAGCCGGCTCCGGCCTTGGGCCGATCCAGCTCATCTCGCCGCGCAGGATGTTGATCGCCTGCGGCAGTTCATCCAGCCGCGTGCGGCGCAAAAAGCGGCCGAGGCGGGTGATGCGCGGGTCGCCCTCATGCGTGACCGCCTTCTCCTTGTCGGAAATGCCGCGCTTGTCCTCGGCCTGCATGGTGCGGAACTTGTAGAGCGTGAAGGTCTTGCCGCGATAACCCATGCGCTCCTGGCGAAACAGTGCAGGTCCAGGCGATTCAAGTCGGATCGCCAAGGCTATGATCAAAAGCAGCGGTGCGGCCAGAACGAGGACGACCAGCGCGCCCAGCCGGTCGATCGTCTGCTTCACGCTGAAATAAACCTGGTTGGGATTGAGCGAGCCAAGCGTGTTTTCCGAAAGATGCTCGATCGCCACCCGGCCCGTCAGCGATTCAAGCGTCTGCTTGACATTATAGACCGGCAGGCCAGCCAGCACGCAGCCGGTTATGAAGCGCTCCCATGCTTCGGGAAGATCGGCCCGCAGATCCGCGACAACACCCTGCACCCGCCCCAGCCTGGCATCCGGTGACGCCAGGTGCTCCCATACGACGCCCTTGACCTGCATCAAGCGCTCAACATCGCCTTGCGGGATCATCGCCAGGCGATAAGGCTCCAGCCGGCGGATGAACACGCTCAGGCCGAAATACCACGACGAGGAAATGAGGAACGAAGCCCCCGCCTGAAAGCGGCTATAGTCAAGACGCAGGAAGAAGATGAGAAGAAACACCAGCCCGTAGCTGATCGCAAACGCCGGCAATATCGTGCTGAAAGTGGCAACACCGGGAAAAACATCCAGCCTTTTGTAGATCATGTAGCCGACGAGATGTGCGGCCACACCGGCCATGATGGTGACTTGCACGGTAATCACGACAGCGCCCTGCCAATCGATCGCCAGACGTATGAAAAAAGGCAGCCCCACGGCGGCAAGCATCCCGCCCAGAAGCTGATAACGCAGCCGAAGGAGCGGATGCCGCATATTGCCCGCCGGCCGCTCATCCGCGACGGATGACACAAGCCCCGTCATGCCGGGATGGCTCACAGTGCGTTACCTTGCACGACGAATGCCCGCCTTCGTGCCAGAATGCGCCGCACCACCGCCGAAAGCGCCCAGCCGAAGACAACTCCGGCCGTACTCGCCACCCAATCCAAAAGGCTGGCTTCGTGCAGCGAATCAATCAACTGCGCGAGTTCCAGAAGCCCCGCCGACAGGATCAGGCCGACGACGACGATCCAGGTCCGATTCCACGCGAGTAATCCGGCAAAACTCAGCCAGCAGAACGCGACCACATGTTCCGCGAGATCGAAGCGGATCGGCAGAATATTCCTGGCCGGCTCCGGGAACGTGCTCAACAAGCCGAACCAGAGGATCAGCCCCGCTCCTCCGGCGAAAGCGACGATCGGGACATGCCGCCGCGCACGCGGGAACTCCCACGCCGAGGCGCCACGACAAAGCCACGGCGACGAGGCCGCGTCACCCGTCACGGCTCGCGGACAATGTCTTGCTTGCGCTATTTGCAGGCCCCGCCCAACGAAAGTCGTCCACGCTACCGCACACCGGGTGCAGCGGCACCCAGCGTCAAACAATGCTGCAAGCGCGAGGTCGCGCCTGCCTCCACCTGCTCAGGCAGGCAGCAGATTCTCGGCCGTCGTGCGCACCGGCACATGCGTGGCCAGAAACTCCAGAAGAACGGTCACCCGACCCCTATCATCGAGGGCAGCGAGATTTCCGATCTGTCTGGCAAAAGGCCCGGCCACCAGTTCAACCCGGTCGCCGATCCGCAATCCGCCGCTGAAATCGACGATACCCCCGGCGTCGGCCCTTGCCCTCAGCGCATCGACGAAACCACTCTCGACGATCGCCGGGCTTTCACCGCTCGTGATGATGCCGACCGCCCCGAATGTGCCGTTGACGGATCGCCAACGCACCGCCGACAGAGCCTCCAGAAAGAGATAGCCGGGAAACAACGGTATCGTACGCACGGATATCTGACGCGCATGCCGAACGGTCCGGCGCATCTGAGGCAGAAACACCGCAAAGCCCTGGTTTCGAAGATTGCGCGCAGCCAAAACCTCTTTTCGAGGTTTCGTGGCAACAACAAACCACTTTGCAATATCGTCAAGGTTGAGCGATTCCGACATTTGGCTCGACTGCCGCCTCAGATCCCGCCTTGCCGGCATTCGCGAAATCTGACCCGGTTTGCCATTCCTGATGCCCCGCGCATGTTGCAGCCATGTCCGCTACGGCAAAGAACCCTTTCGGCCTTCATACCGACTAAGGGATCACATGGCATCAAATCGAAATCAATCATAAGTTGCTCTATCTGACATATTTATCAATAATATCAACATACAATGTCGACATCTAGAGTTTTATGTCACGCTAATTCAACTTATAGTTTAGTTGATTTCATACCATTTTGATCTTGTCAATGATTCAATCCAGGCGATCTGGCGCGGGCACTTTGTGACAAGGCTGCCGGAGCAATGCAGGATGGGATTCGAGCAGGACGAGGATTCTGGATCAAACTGGCGGGACGAGGCTGCCTCATCTACGAACGCGCCGGGAACGTGCGTGACCATTTCAACGCGGTTCTGGTCAATTCAGCACAAATGATCGGCTTCTGTTCTTCAGGCAGGATTTTGGTCTTGCACTCAAAGCCTTGTTCTTCTAAGGCTTTGCGCGGTCCGGAGTGTAGCGCAGCCCGGTAGCGCACTTGACTGGGGGTCAAGGGGTCGTCGGTTCGAATCCGGCCACTCCGACCATTAAAAACAAAGACTTAGCCGATTCCCCCAGAATGGCTATAAAGTTTTTAGCCACATTGTAGCCAGTATATAGCTAGAACCTCTGCCGCATCGCTGCAACAGGGGTTCATTGCGGGCCGGTGGTGCAGGGTGTGCCCAATTTTGGGCATACCCTCGACCCTAGCCAGCGCGGCGCGGGTGGTGACCCCGGCTGGTGCGCTGGATGATGGAGCCCGCGGCCAGATTCGAACTGGCGTGATCCTCTACGGTTGGCGCTTTAGAAGAGCGCACCGATACGCGGGCAATCTCGTTACCGACCCTCAATCATGTCGGTGTAGATGCGAACCGACTCTAGAAGCAGTTCCCGCATCTTCCCTTCCGCATAGGGAAGCCGCAGCAATGCGACCTGGCGGCGCACTTTGAGAAAAACTGGATCGCGGAAATCCTCGGCCTTCAAGTACGGATGGTTGGCCATGGCGATCACCCTAACACGGGATCAAGCGATACGTGCCAACCCACTCCTCCCCGTCAGCTTCGCGCCAATGAACGAGCCAGCGCCCGTTGCTATCGAAGATAGCCCGAACGGCAGAGCGCTTGCCGGGGTTGCATTCCCTGCATGTGCAGTTGCCGGTGTCACGCTCGCCAAGGCCGGTGCACTCGACGCAGGGCAGGCGTTTGGCGGTTTTCCTGTTTTTGGCGGTGACGGAGGTAGTCATGTACTTTGGCTCCTTAACGAAAAACGTTTACGATTCTTGTAAAGCGTGAATTTTACACGATGTCAACGGTTTTCGTTTGTGCTACACGATTTTCGGAGCAATGGAGCCAACATGACAATCACGGCAGAACAATCGAGGGCGGCACGTGGTCTGCTGGATTGGTCGCAAATGCGGCTTGGAGTGGCATCGCATCTGAGCGAAAGCACCATACGGGATTTCGAGAAGGGTCGCCGGATCCCCTCAGTTAACAACCTCGCCGCCATCCGAGTCGCCCTCGAATCAGCCGGCGTCCTGTTCATCGACCAAAATGGCAACGGGCCGGGCGTGAGGCTGCGGGATCGAAGCTGATTTATCAGCGTCCTAACGTTCTAGCTGAAGGTAGGGCCGGATATACGCGTGGGGGGCTAGCACCGATGACTGAAAACGAAAAAACATACGACCTACGGATACGCGCTGCCGAGCGCGCGCACGATTCTCGTCGCAATGCGCTTGAGCAGACAGGTGGACAAGTGCTTGCATTTTCCAACGGAGCTATGCGAGCGCCAGCTTTAGTGGCGGCTGGTGGCGTTGCCGCTGCTTTAGGCTTCTACAGCGCTAACTACTCGCGATTGTCCAGTTCGCCGGGGAACCTAGCCACGTTCAACGATATTCTCTTTTGGCTGTTTTGCAGCTTGCTTTTGACCGTCATTGCACCCGGCCTCGCGTATTTCAGTCAGATATTTTTCTCAGAAGCCATGTCTGAAGAGGAGTATTGTTGGGAGGTTCCATTCGTTAGGGACACGCCAAAATCTAAGCGGTGGCGACTAGCCGGAAACATTGTCCGCTGGATGGCGATCCTCTCTGTAACGACATCGATTTGTTGCCTCGCGATTGGTGGCGTCAGGTTCCTAGCGCTTGTGAAGTAATGCCACTCCGCACATTCTCCGCAGTTCCGAACCCTGACAAGCTTCGACTTGACACCAGTCAATGTTCTTGTATTGTTCTCGCACTGCCTTGCCTGCAGTAAGGCCCGACCGTCTCCCCGCCAACCCCCAAGCCTAACGGTCGGGCCGCCCTCTTTTTAAATGACTTCAAGAGGCCATGACGGTGGGAACGATCGTTCCATCAACTGTGCCAACAAGAATTCTTGAGCAGATAATTATGCTCGCGCTCGTCTTCGGTCGGAAAGGGTGAATGTTGCTCGTACATCAGGCGTTGCGCGTCGTCCTGAGATACAACGAGAGGCGAGTCGTTATCAGGCTTACCAATCACTTCACGCTCTGGTCGAAGCTGCTCTCTGTCAGACATGGTCGGTCTCCTGGTTGAGCTGTGGTGGATAATAATGCTTTCGCCTTATCCATCGGAAACGTTCAAATCGGGTAACCGTTGCAATATCGATATCACCGGAAACGTACTCTGGAACTGCGCGAAAGCGAAACACCTTCTTCGTCATATCAGCAAGAAAATCGGCGAGGTCAATCGCATCTTGGATTGGCATAAGGGGATGAGCTAAAGGGAGGTGGAGCGCGGCCGGCAGATTAGCATAGAGTTTTGGATGAGATTCTGGTGTGATGTCGTTCTCCTTTAGAATGCTGTCCAGCCGCCAACCAAAACCGTTTATCAACCGTAGTATCGGGTCTGGCTGTCCGCCGCACCAAACTCCCGCCGTATCTGAATTCGCCACTAGGATTGGTTGATTGGGTACGCCCTTGAAGACTGAAATCTTCCAAAGTTCGGGTGTTTCCTCGCCGTCGGAATACCCGCCAATCCAGAGCTCGAACCCACCGGTAATTGCACCATCCGCCGCTTCATTTGCCTTTTTGAAGCGGTTTTCTATGAAAAAGTCATGAGCCATCTCCGCAACAGTGCTCATCTTATAGCCCGGACCTAAAGGCGTTTCACCAGTGTCGGAAATCATTGATCGAAACTCTTTAGCTAGCGTAGCAATCGACGCTTTTCCAAAGTTACCAATACCGCATGTCATCGCCATGATGGGATGAGTACGGTGGATCTGAAACAGCTTGTTTCCATAACGATAGACTTGCTGTATCGGATTTCCGTCTTGGTCCAGTTTCCCAGATCCATCCATGGATGTGGCGCTATCCGAAGCAAATACCATGCATTCGTTGACCTTTACGCACACACATACGGTCATCTGCCTCCCCCTTTTGGCGCGAATCGCACTGGCCACCCTGGAATTATCTACCCAGCTTTCATTAACTGACGCAATCAGCCTCTCATTCCATCGACTATCCGCAACGTTGCCCCGACCTTCGTATCTCACCTGGCATCCTGCCTAATCCACTCCCACAACTCATCTTTTTCCACCTCGGACAGCCCGCCGCCCTTCGACGAAAACGCTTCCACGGCCGCCAGGAACTCCCACAGCGCCATTGCGTCGACGTCAGCCGGCCGTAGGCCCATGGCGAAGCCGGAGCGGTACGCGGACTTCCGGTTGAACGGCTCACCCTCGCCACCGCCCTTTGCGGATGGTGCCTCTAGCGCATTCGCGATGATCGCAACCGCAAGCGCCACAGCGGCATGAACCTGCCCACCAGACTGGCGCGTCCGGTCGATCACAGCGCAAGCGTCCGCAAGCGACACGCCGGCGCCAAGTAGGCCGTGGAATAGAACGGCCTCTAGTTGCTCGATGCGCGTCTTCCCGGCAAGCATGTCGCTGAGAACGTCCCATGCGGGGCGGCCGCATTCATCTTCGATGGCGAACAGCCCGGCTAAGGGAAGGCGGAACACAGCCCGCCTCCCAAGCCAGTCGGCAACTACGGGGCGCATTATGCCGCCTCGGCAAGGTCACCGCGAAACGGATCGATCTTCTCGCCTATGATGTCGGGCCAGGTCCGCAGCCGCTCCACAGTAATGCCGGACGCCGTGACCGTCGTCAGGTCCACATGGCCGCCTATGCCGTGAATCGCGGGCAAGTCTGGCCTTGCCGGGTTTATGTCGCTCACGCGGCGCATCCGCTCGAATAGCTCAACACCGCAAGATCGTAGGCCGGCGCTGAGATCGAGGCCCGCCGGATCGATGGGTGCGCCACCTCCCCACTCGCGGCCAACGTCGTAAAGCTTGAAAGGCTCGAGCCAGTCCAAGCCGTAGGCGTTAGCATTCGACGCATAGAGCAACATCGGGCCGCGTGTTTCACTGATGGTTGCCACCAGCATCTCGATCATCGCCGGTTCCGATTCGGTCGCGGCCGCCTTATCGGCCAGCTTGTCCAGCGCCTTGGTAATCCCATCAATCGTGTTGTCGACGCTGCCGATCATATCGGTGAGCAGGAAGGCGTAGGCCACAAGCTCGACTGCCTTCGCCGCACCGCGCCCGGTGATCGCCATCGGTATTTTGTCCGAATACCAAACTTTGCGCCTGATGGCGGTCAGCGTGCCGTCATCTTCGTACACGGCCCCATCGGTCAATAGTTCAATCTTGTCGTCATGGGCCAATGCATAAAACGCGCTCACCGAGTGCCTCCAATGTTGAGTGTGAATGTCGATCCAAGGATGGCGCCGCCGCTGCCACCGATCCCAAAAAGCTGATCGAGGCCGGAATTAAGCAGCCGACTGCCCAGTTGCTTCAGAGCGTCAGACAACACGTCGCTGGCGTCCTTACCCTCAAGCAAGCCGCCAACGAGCGTGCCGGCAAAGTCTCGCGCGGCCTGTTGCGCATCTTCAGCCGATTGCCTGATCTTGCCTTGCGCTTCCGCCAACCGGTCGGCCTCTGCGCTGGCGCTGGCATAGGCGTCAGCGGCGTTCTCGATCTCGGCCGCAAGTTGCGGTGTGATCGCCTTGCCCGCCTTCTGGGCAGCGGTGAGGAGTTCCTGCTTGCTCCTGGCTTTTTCGATCGCATAGCCGTAATCGTCGACCAGTGGATTGATGCCCAGCATGGCCGCCGTCTCGGCCTGAATGGCGGCGGTGCGCTCCTTTATCTGCTCAATTTCACGAGCGTAATCGTCCTGTCGAGCGCGACCGCCACGTCCGCCTTTGCCGCTGCTGCTTGGCAGGGCATAGTCCGCCAGCGAGATCGGTTTGGTGACCGTACCGTTGTTGACGGTGACCTCAGCAGGCTTCCTATCGCCCTTTGGTGCTGCGGTGCCCGCAAACGCGCCGTCGATGCGGTCCTGAATCCGACCAGGACCAATGTACGGTTTCGCCCCGTATGACTCGCCGATTTTCGCCAGACCGGTTGCCTGCCCCAAGTCGGCCGCCGCCTGGATAGTCGCATCCACCGCCTTGTTGATCCATCCGACAAAGCCAGCAATTGGGCCATCGCCAACTCCGGTGAACACGCCGCCGATCTCCTGGATCGCCTGCGTCAATGGCCCGTTCAGAAAGTTTGCGAGGATCTGGCTGGCATCGGTGGAGTCATTGATGCGGGTGGCGGTGTCGACCAACACGTTCTGTAGGCGCACGAAGGCCCCGGAAACGGTTTGCTCCGCGCCGGCAAGGCGCTGGTCAATTACGCCCGCACCAGCCTGTATGCCGTCAAAGAACGCCTTGCTGGATACCTGCCCGGACTTTACCAGCGCGGTGAGTTTCGCAACCGAGCCGCCAGCTTCCTTGATGCCGGCCGCCGCAGCCTGCAGGATGCCGGGCATTCCGTCGATCAAAGAATTATATTCTTCGGCCTGAATCTTGCCGCCGCCAAGCGCCTGCGAAAGCTGTAAAAGCGCGCCGGATGCCTGGGCTGCATCACCGCCAGACAGTTTGATGGCCTTGCCGACCGTATCGACGAGGCCGACGATCTGCGCGGAGGTAACCCCTAATTCCTTCTGCGCCAAAGACACGCGGCTATAGAGCGTCACCAAGCCTTCGATTGGCGCCTGATTTTTTTGGGCGGATGCGAAAAGCCGATCATAGACCTTGGTTAGTTCATCACCCGACAGGCCAGCAGCCTTGAGCGCGTTCTGGATCTTGGTCGCGCTGTCCAGCAGCCCCTTCACCGCATTCGCACTGAACCCGGCTGCGATGCCGCCCAGAAGGCCGCGTCCGAGCCCGACATTGAACTCGCGCGATATGCCACCAAGTGAGGAACGAAGGCGACGGCCAAGCCCGTCAGCCTGGCGCTGAACCTGCTGCACGCCCTTTTGAAAGTTTGCGCTATTCAGCCCAAGGTCGACGTAAATGCCGCCAATATTATTTGCCATTCGTTGCAGCCCTTACCGTATCGAAATAGCCTCGAAGGGCGCCGCCAATCTCGGCTGCGGTGGCGTCGATACCGTGCTCGTCGATCAATCTGCCGGCTTCGTGTTCGTCGATGTACAATACCGGGAAGTTCGGCCAACGGGCGGTGGCAAGGCCAGCCGCAAGCAGCGCCCGTAGCGTCGACAGCGCCGGACCCTCCTTTGCTTCCAGTTCGGTGATGATCTCGACGAATGGCTTTCCAAGCGCCCGCTCAGCGGCGCATATGGCGTTCGCGTTAATTTTGAGGTTCATTTGATACCTTTCTTCGCCGCACGCGCTGCAATGCGCTTGGCGGATTTTTCCATTTCGATTTTCAGGTCGGCCGCGATATCTCGTGGCACGGTCCGTTCGCCTTGCCTCAGCGCCGGCCCCATGAAGGGTTGGCGAGGATAATTGCGATTGCTCGTGCCAAACTCGACAAAAATTGCGTGCGGTGCCGTTGCTTGTACCCGGACCAGGGCGGATGCCCCGCGGCCTGCGGCGGCACGGTTGGCTGCGCGTGCCGCGGACACCGCATCTGCATCCGACGCCCCGCCACGTTTGGCCTTTCCATAAGCCGCTTTGCCCGCGTTGCTGCGGATTACCTTCGTGCCGATGGACCTTTTGAGGTCGCCTTCATCGACTGGCGCGAGCATTTTGGCGTCCTCGACAATCGGCTTGGCGGCCCGCTTGAGCGCGCGTTCGAGGATGCCGCGCTGTGTGGATTTCTTGAATTGTTCGAGATTTCGCTTCAGGTCGGCGAGCCCCTCGATTTTGAATGCGGTTGCCATGTGTCTCCTATGAAAAAGCCCGCGCGATGGCGGGCATGGTGACTTTAGGCGTCGGATGCGACCCCCATATTTTCAATTGCGGATGCGCGCGCGTTGGGGCCTAACCGGTGTGGGGTCAACGCATGCCTACACTTTCGGATACCCCCGGCCTGTCGCTGCTCCACCACCTGTGGCCGCCGCCGTCCGACTGCGCAGCAAGGTCGCGGAGGCTACGGACGATCTCTGACTTATCGACGTGGAAGCGCTCTGGATCGGTATGGCTGGGGAACAGGAACTGCACTGCTAGAGCGATGCGCTCAAGCTCCGCAACGAGATCACCCGAACACACGCGCGACCTCTTCTTCCTCGGCCGTCACAAGACGCAGGTTGACTGCTTTGGTGCGACCATCGACGCCAAGCTCTAGGCCGTAGCGATAGCGCGCACCGTGTTCCGGTGATCGCCGGTCGGGTATTGCTGAGACGTGCACGAACACGCCACGGCCATCAGGCTCCGCGTCATCCGTTATCCGACCGAAGCCGCGATCTTCATTCCAAAATTGAAAGGTGCCAATTGGCATTGTTTGTCCTGTCTTTCTATGACTGTCCGGGGAAAGAAAAGCCGACGCCCGAAGGCGCCGGCAATAGCTGTACGGGAACCGCTCGCGCGGCTGGATTATGCCCGGATCAGCTGAGGTGCGCTGCGGCAGTGATTATGACTCATGTTGGGCGGCACCACTGCGCGCTTGTAGGCTTGCGCTTTAAGCCCAAGGAAGCCGCCGCCCTATTGGTTAGCCGCTGACTGCGGGATAAAGATCGCCGTAGATAAAGGCTTCGGGCCTGAACACGGCGAGGGCCAATCTTGATTCGATCCGGACAGTCGCGAGGTTCTTAACAAAATCGTCCTCGTTCTCGGTCGACAGCAGCACCTCGACGTCGAGTCTATCGAAGATCGTCGCACCGTCCTGGAAGGCACCAACGAGGAACTCGCCGGCGGCCATTGCGTTGGTCGCGACCACCGGAAGATTCCAAAGGCGCTGGTCCTGCAGGCCGAACGGGCTCTGGGCGCTGATATAGCGCTTGTCACCATCTTTGATGCCCAGCATCCGGCGCCAATCACGGCGGTTGAGGACGATAGCGTTGACGGGAACCTCAGCGTCTTCAGCCTGACTGATGGCCTGGTTCACGCGATCGAACGCGGTGTCAGCCGTGTCGGAGAAAACGGGGGCGTAATCGGTAGCCTGCGGAATGATGCCGTTCAGATTCTGGCCCGTGCCAGAACCAGAAAGCACCTGCTGTTCTTCAACGAATTGAAGCCCATATGTACCGCGCCGGCCTACGTAGGCAGCCAGGGCGGGCGCATCATCCAGCATCTGACGCGAAATCTTGAAGGTATGCGCAATAGTGCGCACGGGCGACGTAACGAGATTGAATTCCAAGTCCGACTTGGGCTTCGTGGTGCCCTCGGTGACCGGGCGGGCGTTGTTGGTAAAGCCCGTTTCCTTCGCCCATTCAACAGAACTGGACGTGGTGCGAGCGGAGCCGATCACATCGCGAAGGCGCAACTCTCGCTGGTAAGGAGACACAATACCCGGAACTCGATGGCCGGGCACAAGGCTGGTGCCCGCGGAGCGACCCGCACCAACGGTGCTATTGCCGGAAGTAATGTCGGCGCGTTCGTCCTGGAGCTTGACGACAGCGCGACCGCGGAACGTGGACGTCAGGTTCTGAACGTCCTTCGAATCCAGCAAGGCGGCGGAAAGCGGGAAGTCGTCGTTGGCAGCAACATAATCGCGGGCAGGCTCGCGCGCAGCCCGCTTTTCAAGTTCGCTGAGGCGGGTGGAAAGGTCAGCGGTCTTCTCGTTGAAGCCGTTGCCGAGTTCGGTAATCATGTGAGCCAGATCGGCCATGTGTGTAGTCTCCTAGATATTGCCGCGCTCGATGGCGGCGTTGATTGTTTCGCGGGCGGTTACGGGGGGAACCCCGCCGCTCGTCAAAAGCGCGTAATTAACCTGCCGGAACGCTGACTCACGCATCTGCGCGAGCGACGCCGAGCCCGTGTAGTCGTCGGGGTTTCGCCCCTCGGTCTGGGCATTGCGGCGATTGGCAAGGTTTGCCGCGCGGTCTTCCTCGGGAAAGTAGACGCCGAAGGCGTAGTCAGTGAGAGCGTACGTCCCGTCCTGCCTCCGCCCTGCCAGCAACTCGGCAACGTGGGGCGGCAGTTCTACATGCTCGACCGCGGCCTTAGCGGCTGCGTCGATCAATTCAGTAATTTCCATTGTGGATCCTTGTGATTGCTGCCACAGCGTCTGCTGTGCCGGGTGTTAGACCCTGTATCTCGGCGACGATTGCCGACAGGGTTGCACCCGTGCAGAACCGCGCAGGGCCGTCTTCTGCGGGTGAGCCGAAGACGATGTAACTGCCGTTCACAGTCGCGTGGGCACCGCCTTCACGGACGATGATGTCGCCCGGCTGCGCTTGGCCGGACAGCACTGCCCGCAGTGATTCCGCTAACCTGTAACCGTCAGTGGACGTCATACCGCCATAGTCGCGTGCGCGGCTGGCGGCAGTTTCGACGCCGTTCTCAGCCAGCACAGCAAGCGTAAGGCTGGCCATTTCGTCGTCCGAAAGGTCGGGCGGTGTCTTCTTGGCCTCGGCCAGTGCGATCATGCCAGCGTGCTGAAGCCGATTGGCAATCGCCGCGACGCGCCCGCGCTTCAAGGAGAGGCGGCGCGCAAGTAGTTCAACGGCCTCCGAAAGTTTCACGGCTGCCTCCTTTATTTTCGCAAATGATAGAAAAATGGGCCGCCAGTAACGGCGACCCAAGTGCTAAGGACAACAACAGAGTGATGAAATCCGCTGTCACTATATACGCGCCCACGCTACGCTATTTGGCACCGCTTATTTAAGCCATACATCGGCGCTTACGCGATCTTTCTAGATCGGCTAGGGCAATACCAAAAACAAGCTTAGGCCGCCTGTGCGGCGGGCTGTGGGCGATTGTCGTTACTCGCAAGCAATGCTCTGCCGGCCGCAAGTAAAGCCCTTCCTCCGGCACGATCACGAGAGCCGCCTTTATAGCCAAGGACGGCGCCAATCGATTCCAGATTACCGCGGCTGGCCACTTCCTGAAGGATCGGCGACAGGGCCTTCGTTGCCGGCGTTTGCCACGATGGTGCTGGAACGCTGGCCGTCTGTTTTGCGCCTGTGATGCCAGCAACAAAGCGGGAGCCTCGGGCGATGACGGTCGGGCAGCGTGTGGCCGGGAATGGTAGCATCTCGAAAGGAACGGAACCGTCAACGCCAAATGCCACTAATTCCGCCCGCGCTTCTGCAACGCCGTACCGACCAACGCGATCAAGCTGCCCACAGACGTCGAGCGATTTATCAGGAGCGCGCCGCTGCAGGGGTGTCCGCATTGGCATGAGCGCCGGCTGGCCGCTCATTGGACGCCGGTAGCCATCAACGCGCAGTGGTGACGAGATAGCCGCGGGCATGGCGAGATAGCCGGCAATCGCGGCTTTGGTCCTGTGGGGGCGCTTGCCGCCACGCGGCTTGCTGGTGGTATACGATGGTCGCTGTTCCTTGCCGCTGGCGTCGATATAGCTGATCATGAGACCGTCGCGTTGCTTGACGGCACCCTTACCGGTAGCGAACACCAAACCGGCCAAGTGCGCGCGCGGGCCGTCAAAGGTCGGTCGAAGGTGACCGCCTTCCGTTGGCGACAATGACCCACAAGCACAATGCATGCACCAGCCTAGCGGTGCGGAGCGCCCCGTATAGGGGAACTCGATCCAGCCGAGGGCGCGGCAGATATCACGCTCGCTGGGTTTGATCTCGTGCAACGACTCGGCGTGGATCTCATCCGGGCCGTCTTGCGTAGGTTCCGACATGTTGGCGAGAGTCACTGGCGCGCATGTCGCGTCAGTGTCGTCTGCTCCGTCCCGCACGAAATGCTCTGCATCGTCAGTGCTGCGGTCACGCGCGTCGAGATATCCCGGCTCGGCACCACGGTGTGTCTGGTGGCGGGAGTCGCGGATTTCCTCCAGCACAGCGAGCGCGGCGGCAGGATCCTTTTTTGCCAGCCAGCGCAGTGCCGGCATTCCGCCTCGGAATTTCGTCATCTTTTTGTCTGTCCTTTGGATTGCCGTCTTGGCGCGGCTCAAATTTGGGTTAGGCGCAAAACTTTTTTCTACACGTTTTGCACAACGTCTGGATGGCGGCGGTACGGGCTGGTGAGGGTCTGGACTTTTGATAACGCCCCCCCGAAAAAAGAGATGGAAACCTGCGGCGTTTCGTGCGTCTGAGCCCGACCGGTGTGGGCCTGAGCAGGTGCTAGACTTCTGATAGGCCCGGCCTCTGATTAAAAATCAAAGCTGCTTTTTTAGTTGCGAATGCGAACACGGCGGGTCTGGCTGAGGTCGGGCATGTCGAGTTGCATGTACCCCGACCGGCGGGCGAAAAAGTCGGGGGCCGCATCTCCCATGACCGACGCATCCAGGAAGAGAAATCCGTGGCCAAAATGAAAAGAGAAAAGTACCCACTTTTCCCTCCCCATTTTGCACGCGCGTAAGCGTTCCTAGTCGCGATGGTCAGGGAGAAAGCCCGCCTTGAGTTCGAAGTGCCCCCGGTGCCTCGCGCGCTTGCGCGCACGCGCGAGGAAAAACTGTAATAGCGTTCGCTGCGTGTTGCCCCACCGGTCCGCAGGGCTGGCGGCCTGGAGACTGGAATACCCCCGTCATGCCGCCGCGTCCGTCTGGTCGTTCTGGTTGTCGGGCTGGAGGTGCGGGAATTCACGATAGAACGCCTCCCATGAAAGCCTTCTGCCGAGCCGCGGCTTGGCCACAGTGACGGGGCGGCCGGTCACATCGCGGATGGGTTCGTCGGTGGTGGTCTCGGTGGTGGTGGTCATGCTGAAGCTCCAGTAACGTGAGTTAGTAACCGGGTTGCGTAAAACGTAACCTCGGCCTTTTTTCCGTTTGTTTTCAATAACTTGACAGGTCAAAACAGTTACGACGGTTATTTTGGGGGGGTATCCATTCCAGATCCAAAACTGGACCCCCCATCAAATAACTAACGTAACCTACTATAGTCTTATATCTATATGATATTGCTTGCCTTTTTGGCTTGAGTTACGGAAAAATAACTCCGACGTAACCCAGTTATAACTCCTCACAACCCTCGGCCCGCGAAGTACCTGCTCGATTTCGGGCCACCCCTGGGTCCGGGTTCCTTTTCGACGTGCCGAGCGCGACCGGATAAAATCAGGTCGGAAAGCACCTCAGCGCGTATGCGTGAGGTGTGTCCCTCTGGTAGCGCACGGATGATGCCGCCTTCAGTGATGCCCTTATCCTTCGCGCGGGCAATGACGTCGCGCACGGTCTTGGAAATTGCCTCTTTTTCGTTCTCGGCAACAAAGCGGTCGACGGCCTGCACCATGTCAGCGATACAGCGGCGCGCAAGGCCGGATGCCCATTCCCAGATGCGCACGTCTACCAGCGGACGCGACCACGTGTGTTTGGTACGACCACGGGCAATCCGTTGCTCGCTTTTGGTCGTGCTCGTAACCGCCAGGATGAGTGCAAGTTTAATCGCATACTCGGCCGTGCGTGCGACGAACGGCGCGGTCTGCTCGCTCACCTCGCGCGTGGCTTTGATTTCGGCGCGCTTGAATACTTTCAGGGCCTCGATTGCATCGTCGGTCCATGCGACGCCAATTACCGGCAATGGCAGTTTGCCCCCCTCCTGCGCGGTGCGTTCAAGCACTTGGCTAACGTTGGGTTTGTCGTCGACGTGACGATTGATGCCAGCAAGCTTGATTGCGCGATCGATGATTTTTTCGGGCACGGTCCCGACCGGCATGTCCGGTACGACCAGTTCGGCTTCCGCTGCCCGCTCCAGGCTGAACAACAGGAAACGCGGAAGTAGCCCGTCCTCAGCCGATGCATTGCGCATGGCTGACCAGAACTGGCCGGGTGTCGCGGTGCCATATATATTCAGGTTCGGGTTATGGATGGTGACGGCCTTCGTGTTCGCGTACTCGGCGCCCCCGAACAGTGAAGACGACGCGGAGAAGAAATCGCGCAGGTCCGTCGAAATTCCACGCAGGTGCGCACCCGATTTACGGTCAGTGATATCACGTACGAATCCCCCAAACTCGTCAATCAGGCAGATTCTGTTCGGACAATCCTGAAGCGCATTCCGAAGCGCTGACGCGGACATGATACGCTCCGGGCCATAAAATTTGTCCAGCCACCCGTCTGCGGCCTGTCGGAGTCGCTTCAATTGACCTCGCGCATGGTCCTTGCCGAATCCAGACGGCGCGAGCGCCACAACATACATGTTCGCCCGCGTGTCGCGTGTGGTGGTGCCGTAGCGCCGGCCAATCAGCGAGGCAACGAAGGGCAGAACAGCCGACAGCGCCAACTCCCGTGACGGGGTTTCAGCCGAAGATACAATCCAGTCCACGCATTCTTCGACAAAGCCGCCGGGGCGCGTGAAGTCGGCCAGCACCTTGTCTGGCTGTAGAAATTCCGGAATCTCGGCCGGCTGCTCGTCGTCAAATTCCCATTCAGGGCTATTGTCGTTCGCCGCCTCACGCTTCGGAGCCTCCTGGCCCGGCTCAAATTTCCACGACTTCTCCTGCGCGTTCATGCCGCCTCCTTCAAATCTGCATAGTCCCTGCCGACTTCCGCCAGCATCCGCACTTCAACCTCCTTACCCGCCGCATGCCACCGCTCGGCGCATGAGAAGGCATCCCGTTCACCGGTTCCGCTGCGGTCGTTATCGGCGAAGATGGTCAAAGTCTCGATGCCCGCAAGAACCGGGAACCGAGCCATGTTGCCGGCCGACAAGCATGCCCAGACTGGCCGAAAGGGCGCCGCCAGGGCGGTTTCGATGCCCTCCGCAACGGCAAGGCCCGCTGTCACGTCCTCGTCTGCCGACAGCCGCACAACGCCGCCTGCGGCAGCGCCTAGCATCATCTTTCCCGTACGGTTGCCTTCGTGGTCGAGGAACGTGCGGTGAAGGCCGATGGGGTCGCCGGTAATGGCGTCGGTAATCTGGGCAACCATCATGCGCTTGCCGTGATGGAAGCGCAGCGCGTCGCTCTCGTAGGTCAGGCCACGCGAGCGCAAGTAGGTCTCGGCCAGCGTTCCGGCGATGGGAACCGAGCGCGCCCATATGCCAGCGGCGCTCTTCTGCTTGCGTGCGCGGTCTGGGTCAAAGGTCGGGACTGGCTCGCGGTACTCGACGGGACGATCGGCGGACAGGCCAAGAACTGCCTTGACGTGATCGCGGCATTCCTTCCAGTCGTCGTCCGCGAAGGAATTGACGATGAACCCTGTGTCCGTGAATGTCACCGATAGAGAACGATCAGCCCTGCCATGACCTGGGCCGGGGCAAAGGATTTTGTTGCGGCTATATATCTCGCCGCCCAATGCGGCTGCGGCGGAATGGAGGCTCATGCTGCGGCCCACGCCGGCTGAGATGCCTTATTGCGCCCGTATGTCGTCATGTCGGTGGCGTCGTCAGGCACGTTTGCCATGTCGGGGAAATACCAACGCACCACCTTGCCATCGTCGACGCGGCACGTGAGCGGGCGGAACAGTACATCCTCCGCATTGTGTAATTCTTTGATTCCGATAGACCTGAGAAGTCGGGCAAATTGTCTATTTGTCGGCGTGAACGCGTAAACACCGGCAAGCCTTATCTCGACACCGCCATCCGGCGAGTTCTCGATGCTTTCCACTTCGGTGACGATATCCTCGCCATCCGGTATTTCCTCCGGCTCGTAGGCGTTCCAATATTCCTCGCGTGTGGCATCGAATCCGCCGACGATGAATGAGGTGTATTCGATTCGAATGGTATTCATGCCGCTGCCCTCGCTGCACGCAGGTTATCGTTGGCTGGTGCGCGACGGTTTGCGGCCACCCATGCATCTAGGTCATCAGTGCTGTAAATGATGGTCTTGCCAAGCTTCGCGAAAGCCGGCCCAGCGCCGAAGCAGCGGGCCTTGTCGAGAAAAGATTTGGACAAGCCGACATATTCTGCGGCTTGTCGTACTCGTAGGTTTGCCATGAACACCTCCTTTTGTTTGTGGTGGCATGACGTACCTACGCGTTTCCGTTTCGCGAATTTAGGCGAATAAATCGTATTTACTTGCGGCGTCCGTCCCGCGCCTCCCATTCTTCATAAAGTTCACGGGTCGCGTCTTCCGATGCCTCGCGGGCATCGTCATATTCCTTGATGGCCTTTCGAACGTGCGTCTCAGAGTAGCCAAATTCATCGGCCACCTGGCGCAACGCGTCCTCATACTTCACACCATCAGAGCGGAGCCAGGAAAACTGCTCGCCAATTTGCAACCAAAATTGCGGAAGTGATTTTTTGCGTCCTCGTGGTCGCTTGTGTCGACGAATCATGTCGGCAGCGATCTTCTGCACGACCTTATCCGCGTTGCCGGCATTCAATATATCGTAGGTCAACCTCTCGGCGTCTTTTGTGCGCCCTTCTGCGATGGCAGCCGAGATCGGCAAAGCCTGCAGACTGAAGCCCTTCGGAAGCGGCGCCATCACTTCACCCCCATCGCGGTCGCAATCTGGTCAGCAATGACGTCCGCGGCCCGCCTCGACGCGTCGTCTGCGATATGGGCGTAACGGGCGGTGGTGGCGGAATCGGCGTGGCCTAGCAATTTGCCAATGACGGGCAAGCCCATTCCCGACCATGCGCCAACGGACGCAAAGGAATGTCGGAGATCGTGTATCCGTAAACCCTCCAATCCGGCTCGCTTGCATATCGCTGACCATGGACGCTTCAGGTCTGCGCGCGGCTTCTCATCTGGCATTCCAGCACTCTCGCCAGCGATGACGTAAACGCCGATACGCGGAAGAGCGGAGAGCACATCTTGCGCGGCAGTCGACAGGACAACAGTTTTTCTGCCCGTCTTGCTGTCAGGCAGAAACAGAAAACCCCGCTCGGCGTCGACTTCGGACCAGCGCAGATGGAGGATTTCGCGCAACCTGCATCCCGTCAGCATGATGAGCCTGATAGCGCCAGTCACAGACGGGTGCATCACAACCCGCTGGCCTTTCGGGGCGTGCTTGGCATTACCCGCGTTTACTTCGAAGCCGACCGTCTCTGCTTCTCGCATGGCGTCTCCGAGCCGAGCCATTTCGGCAGCGGTCAGGAATCGCTCGCGCCCTTCCTCGCGGTTACGGTCAACGCCGGCAGCGGGATTAAAGCCCTCCGGAACGTGGCCATTCTTGGCTCCCCAGCCATACGCGGCCGACAAAAGCGCGACGGCACGATTGGCCGAGTATTTGCCGCGCTTCGATATGGCAGCATGTGCGCGCTGCACGTCAACGCGTGTCAAAGCTGTCGCCTTCGTTGTGCCGATCTGCGGATCAATATGTTTGGCCAGTGTGATCTCGTAGAAAGATCGCGTCGTCGGCTTCATTTCCTTTTCGGCAACATAGTCCGCTACCAGCTTTTTGACGGTGGCGCTTGCCCGATCGTTTGCACGATCCTTGGCAAGGTCTTTGCCAAGGCCGGCGTGGGCAATCGCCCTCCGTGCGGCCTCGCGCGCTTCGCTGGCCTTCAGTGTGCCGACGCGCCCTAGCTTCATGCGCTTCTTGCTACCGCCAGCAACCGGCCGGAACTCGGCGAAGAATGTGCCCGTACCGCCCGTTGTTCGATAGAAGCCGAAACCCGTCAGATCGTCATCGAAATAAAAGGTCGTGCGGTTCGGCTTGGCGCCTTCCATGACACCCGAAACTGCCGCCGCAGTGATCTTGATTGTAGCCATACCCGCCTCCTTTATAGCCACTATGTAGCCAGCGTTTAGGTAGACTCGGGATATTAGTCAAGAGGACATTGGTTGCAATGCGTTGCAATTCTGCGGTTTATGCCCGTCACGTGCAACGTTAGGAATGGCTATAAAACATATATACTAAGACTGGGGGTCAAGGGGTCGTGGGTTCGAATCCCGCCACTCCGACCATTTTCAACTTACCGATGTTCGAATCATGTCTGCAGCGAAAGCTATCGACAGCACCGATATGAACGCTCTTACGTGAAGCAGGCATACGATTGCGGGTGTTATCGGCGGGCGAAAGCAACCAGACGCCGATGCGGCCGATACGTCGTCCCTGATTTTACGGTTGGCGGCTCGCCTGAACCCGACCGGCTAAAGTGCATGGAGCGAATCTAAAAGATCGCGGCGCGCTTTGGTAACGGGCGGAACAGAATCGGTTACGCCCATCCATACCGGATAACGCAACAACATTCCTGTCTGTGGCAACCTTTGCGCACTGCCGGCTTAGCGCACCTGATCGAGAAGGCGCTTGCATTCCAGCAGGTCGAACAGGGCTTCCTGCAAAAGTGCGCGGTTGTCTCGCGAAAGCTTGCCGGCATCGGCCGAGACCGGCCCCTCCTCTTCGCCCTTGCCAAGGCTGAAGAAGCGACGGCTCGGCTTCGTCTTCGGCTGTCCCACCAACATCTCATCGTCGGTGCGTGGCTGCGCACCAGGGGTCAGCGGCACGGCGTCCGCCTGCTTGCGTTGCGAAATCGCCTCGACAGCGGCCATGTCGCCATTGCCTATGGCGATCAGGAACTGGTTGCCGTTTTCACGCAGGAGTTTCTGAACGCCCTTGATCGTGTAGCCCTGGTCATAGAGCATATGGCGGATGCCCTTGATCAGTTCGACATCCTGCGGCCTGTAATAGCGGCGACCGCCGCCACGTTTCATCGGCTTGATCTGGTTGAACCGCGTTTCCCAAAACCGCAGCACATGCTGCGGCAGGTCCAGTTCCTCAGCGACTTCGCTGATGGTCCGGAAGGCATCGGGGCTCTTGTCCATGGTCACTTCCTCGAAGGTCACATCCTCGAACTGGACAGGGATTCGACGCTGCGTGGCGCCGAATCGCACCATATTTCAGCGGGTTACAACCTTCCATTCAACCCTCGGCGCCAGATGCGGGGCGGTTTTCAACCGCATAATACACCTGTCATTCCGTCGGCAGGCACGAAAAACCTATGTGGCTTCCTTGGCCTTGTTGTTTTGATGTGCCCGCAAAATGCGGTTCTTTAATACATTGGAAGCCTTGAAGGTCATCACCCGGCGCGGCAGGATCGGCACTTCCTCACCCGTTTTCGGGTTGCGGCCGATGCGTTCGTTCTTCGAACGGACATGAAAAGTGGCGAAGGAGGACAGTTTCACCGTCTCGCCCCGCACGATCGCCTCGCAAATCTCATCGAGAACGGCTTCCACCAGTTCGGCCGATTCCGTTCGCGACAGGCCGACCTTGCGGTAAACCGCTTCCGCGAGGTCAGCACGCGTGAGTGTCTTTCCCCCCATCCGAGAGTCCCATCGTTGGAAAATTGTTGATCATTACAAGCAGCGACGGAGCCTAAGTAATTGATCCGCCAAGGTCAAGGACAGAACCGGCAGGTTCGGCACGCCTGCGCATGACGCACGGTCACCGCCCTACCAGCGCAACAGTACCGCGCCCCAGGTGAAGCCGCCGCCCATCGCTTCAAGCAGCACCAGATCGCCACGCCTGATACGGCCGTCCGCCGCCGCGACGGAAAGCGCCAGCGGCACCGATGCCGCCGAGGTATTGCCATGGAGATCGACGGTAATCACCACCTTGTCGTCGTCTATGCCGAGTTTTTTGGCGGACGCGTCGATAATCCTTTTGTTCGCCTGATGCGGCACGAACCAGTCAAGATCGGCGGCCCCAATGCCGGCCTGGCTGAACGTCGCTTCGATCACGTCGGTTATCATCCCGACGGCATGTTTGAACACTTCGCGGCCTTCCATCCGAAGCTGCCCGACCGTCCCGGTGGTCGAAGGCCCGCCATCGACATAAAGCTTGTCCCTGTGCGTGCCGTCGGAGCGCAAGCTGGCCGCCAGGATCCCCCGATCGGCGATTGTGCCTTCGCCTTCCGCCGCCTCCAGGATCAGCGCGCCGGCGCCATCCCCGAACAGAACGCAGGTCGAGCGGTCGGTCCAGTCGAGGATACGCGAGAAGGTTTCGGCACCGATCACCAGAACGCGGCGCGCAAGCCCGCCCTTGATATAGAGATCGGCAGTCGTCACCGCATAGACGAAACCGGAACACACCGCCTGCATGTCGAAGGCGAAACCTTGCCGCATGCCAAGCCGGTTTTGGATTTCGACCGCTGTTGCCGGAAACGTATTGTTTGGCGTGGATGTCGCCAGCACGATCAGGTCGATGTCGTCAGGCGTCAACTCGGCATTGGCCAGTGCCGAGCGCGCCGCCGCTTCACCCAGAGAGGCCGTTGTCTCGTCGTCGCCGGCGATATGGCGCTGGCGGATGCCGGTGCGTTGGGCGATCCACTCGTCAGAGGTCTCGACCATGCCCTCGAAATCGGCATTCTTCATGATTCGGCGAGGCAGCGCGGAACCGATGCCGCGCACAACTGATCTGATCAAGGGTTTTGTCCTATCCTTCTTCGTCGGTTTCGACGTCGGATCGCCTAGCCCCGGCGGCCTTGGGATTACGCGCATGAAAAAGGTCGAGATCGGCCTCAATGCGGTCGAGCAGCCGGTTACGCACCATGTCGTAGCCAAGATCGACTGCGGCCGCGAACCCGTCCGAATCGGCCCCGCCATGGCTTTTCACCACAATGCCGTTGAGCCCGAGGAATACGCCGCCATTGGAACGCCCGACATCGAGCTTTTCCCGCAGACGATCGAAAGCCCCCTTTGCCAGAATATAGCCCAACCGTGACAAAAGACTTCGGCCTATCGCTTCGCGCAGATAGGCGGCAAACTGGCGAGCCGTGCCCTCGGCGGTCTTGAGCGCGATATTTCCGGAAAATCCTTCCGTGACCACCACGTCCACCGCGCCCTTGCCAATATCGTTGCCTTCGACGAAGCCACGATAATCCAGCGATGCCAGATTGGCTTCGCGCAGCATCTGCCCGGCCTCCTTGACCTCTTCCTGGCCCTTGACCTCCTCGACACCGACATTGAGCAGCCCGACGCTCGGCCGTTCAATGCCAAAGACCGCACGCGCCATGCCGGTGCCCAAAATGGCGAAATCGACGAGTTGGTGGGCATCCGCGCCAATGCCCGCACCGACATCCAGAACCACGCTTTCGCCACGCAATGTCGGCCAGATCGCGGCAATTGCCGGGCGATCGATACTGGCCATGGTGCGCAGACAGAATTTCGACATCGCCATCAGCGCGCCCGTGTTACCGGCGGAAATGCAGACATCGGCCGCATCGCTCTTGACCGCCTCGATCGCCTTCCACATGGAAGACTTCCAGCGGCCATGGCGCAGCGCCTGGCTCGGCTTTTCGTCCATGCCGACTGCAACGTCGCAATGCACGAGTTCGCTGTTCTCGGCCAGCCGGGGGTGTTTGTCGAGGATCGGGCGAACCAGATTCTCCTGCCCGTAGATGATGAAATGCGCATCAGGTCGGCGGGTCGCGACCGTCATGAGCGCGGGAATGACCACGTCCGGCCCATGGTCGCCGCCCATGGCGTCAATGGAAATCCTGATCACGCGATATTCATCTCATCGTTTCCTAACACTTCACAGCCTGCTTATAAGGCCCCGCGATGCTCGGCGAAAATAGCTGTTTTAAGCCGACGCACAACCAATTTTCCTTCTCATCGCCCGGCTTTCAGTTTTTGGGGAGCAGCGCACGCAGCTTTCGCTGGAATTCGCTTTCTTCCTTATCCTCGTCGTCGGCTTTGGTTTCCAGATGCGCGCCGGCCCGGCGTGGATAGGGGTCGATGGCCAGGCCGAAGAACTGCTCGGCCAGCGCCCCGACATCAACCGTATCGCCAATGAAGGTTTCCGGCGCATCCGGTCCCTCGGCGTCGATCAATATCTCGCCGCCGCCGCTAAAACCTTCACGGCCGAAATTGGAATCTTGCGGCAGGAACAGCCCATCGACCGCCTCTTCAATATGAGCGGTGACGGGATCGAGCGTGACCACGCAGGCTTGCGTAATGTCGGCCTTCACCGATCCGGACACCTTCACGCCGTTGCGCTTCCAGCGGCTGACGAGAAGCTCGGCGCGGTACACCTCCACCGAAAGCAGCCCATGCGCCTCCGCGAGCGCGGCGCGCTGGGCTTCGTCAGCTTCGATCACGACGGGCAGGCCGGCTTGCGGCAGGCGCGCGACATGTGCAGCGAACGACACCGGGCTTTGGGCTTCGTCATGCTGCATTGTCGTCTCCCGATGCCGGCGGAAAGCTGATACGGCCTGCACAGATTGCTTCCGAAGCCTGCGACGCCAACGCCTGTCTCACCCTCATCACATAGGCGGCAAGGTGCTGCGATTCCAACCAACCGTCCGGATCGGGCCAACCATTCGCATCGGGATAGACATTGCGGGTAAGGGCTGCCGCCAAGGCCGGCTGGTCATCGCGGTCGAGCGCGTCGGCATAGGCAGCCGTACGCCCGTAATACATCCTGGCCAGTTTCTTCATGCGTTTCGGCACGCCGACATCGCTGATGCCAAGCTCACGCAGCGAATGCTCGACATCCTTGAAGAACTCGTCGATCAGCACCTGGGCAATCTCCGGCGACGCACCCTTCTCGCCATGCAGGCGGTGCTGGAACACAAGCATCATAAGCGACAGCATCTCGAAGCGGCCGAGCGGCGTATCCGGCACTTTCCATTCGGAATAAAAGCGTGGCTGCCGCGCCGCTGCCACGATTTCACCGTACAGGGCCTCGGTGATGGCGCGGTTGGCTTGACGTTCGCGGCCAAACAGGCGCTGGAACATGCGGAGGGTCTCCGAAACCGTTTGTTGGTGCGGCCTTGTTGCATCGGCAGCCAAGCTGGTTTACCGCTTTTGCCACCTCGCGCAAGCGCGTGTATCCGGATTGGCGCCCAGGCGACAACGGCGAAACGACGCGGCCGAGGCCGAAACAACCGGTGTGGGTATCCGATTGGGCTATCAAAAAAGGACCAATCGGACGGAGCCGGCGGATTGGATGGAGTTGTTGTTGCGCGCGCTGAAATTCAAGTCGGCACTATCGTCACGGCCGGTTGGCATCGTTTCCGTTGTGGCGCTCGCCACGGCGCTTTCGGCCTGCAACTCGACGAAGATGTTTGGCGATGTCACACCGGGCGAAACCCTGCACCAGGGCTATGTGATCGACCAACAGGCGATCGATTCCGTGCCCGTCGGCTCCAGCCGCGAGCAGGTGTTGCTGGCGCTCGGCAGTCCTTCGACCACCGCCATCTTCGACAATGAGGTCTTCTACTACATTTCCCAGACCCGCCGCCGCTCTGCCGCCTTCGCAAAGCCGAAGCTCATCGATCAACAGGTCCTGGCTGTCTATTTCAACAAGGAAGGCCGGGTCGATCGCATTGCCAAGTACGGCTTGAAGGACGGCAAGGTGTTCGACTTCATCTCGCGCACGACGCCGACTGGCGGCAAGGACCAGAATTTCCTCTCCCAGATCATTTCCGGTGCCGGCAAGCTCACGCCGAGCGCGGCCGGCAGCCTTATGGGCGCCGGCAACGGCATGTAGACCGCGCCGAACCTTCTTTATCGGGACAAAAGCCCGCGGAAGCGATCCCGCGGGCTTTTCATTTCGAGATCTGAGGCGGGGCCTTTATCCCGCCAGCCAAGGCTGTTCAGCCAGCCGCGCTATGCGCCAAAATCGCCAAAAGCAGCAACGCCACAATATTGGTGATCTTGATTGCCGGGTTTACGGCAGGACCGGCGGTATCCTTATACGGATCGCCGACGGTGTCGCCCGTCACCGAAGCCTTGTGCGCCTCGGAACCCTTGAGATGCTTGACGCCGTCCTTGTCAGTGAAGCCATCCTCGAACGATTTCTTGGCGTTATCCCAGGCGCCGCCGCCGGAGGTCATCGAGATTGCCACGAACAGGCCGTTGACGATGACGCCGAGCAGTGAGGCGCCGAGCGCGGCAAAAGCCGAGGCCTTGGAGCCTGAAATGAGCAGCACGCCGAAATAGACGACGAGCGGCGCCAGCACCGGCAGCAGCGACGGGACGATCATCTCCTTGATCGCCGCCTTGGTCAAAAGATCGACCGCGCGTGCGTAATTCGGCTTCGATGTGCCCTGCATGATGCCGGGATCCTCGCGGAACTGTTTGCGCACTTCCTCCACGATCGAACCCGCCGCACGCCCCACCGCCGTCATGGCGATGCCGCCGAACAGATAGGGGATCAGCCCGCCGAACAGCAGGCCGGCCACCACATAGGGATTCGACAGGTCGAAGGAGACCTCGCCCATGCCCTGGAAGTAGGGATATTTGTCGCCATTGGCGGCAAAGAACTTCAGGTCGTTCGAATAGGCCGCGAAAAGCACCAGCGCGCCAAGCCCGGCCGAGCCGATGGCATAGCCCTTGGTGACCGCCTTGGTAGTGTTGCCGACCGCGTCGAGCGCGTCGGTGGATTGACGCACCTCTTTCGGCAGGCCCGCCATTTCAGCGATACCACCGGCATTATCCGTGACCGGGCCGAAGGCATCGAGCGCCACGATCATGCCGGCAAGCCCGAGCATGGAGGTGACGGCAATCGCGGTGCCGAACAGGCCGGCCAATTGATAGGTGGCAATGATGCCGCCAACGATGACGATAGCCGGCAGGGCTGTCGATTCCAGCGAAACCGCGAGACCCTGGATGACGTTCGTGCCGTGGCCCGTCACCGACGCCTGGGCGATGGAATTGACCGGGCGCTTGTCCGTGCCGGTATAATATTCGGTGATAACGACGATCAGCCCGGTCACCAGCAGACCGACCAGGCCGCAGATGAACAGGTTTGTACCGGTGACCATCATGTCGTTGGCGGTCCCGAGATCCCCCCAGCCGATCGTCAGCGACGTGGCTGCGCCAAGGCCGATGACGGACAGGACGCCGGTGACGATCAACCCTTTGTAGAGCGCGCCCATGATCGAGCCGTTGGAGCCGAGCTTGACGAAAAAGGTGCCGACAATCGACGTGATGATGCAGGCGCCGCAGACGGCCAGCGGATAAAGCATCACATCGGCCAGATTGGGTGCACTGCCAAAGAAAATGGCGGCCAATACCATGGTCGCCACCACTGTCACCGCGTAGGTTTCGAACAGATCGGCGGCCATCCCGGCACAGTCGCCGACATTGTCGCCGACATTGTCGGCGATGGTCGCCGGATTACGCGGATCGTCCTCGGGAATTCCGGCCTCGACCTTGCCGACGAGATCGCCGCCGACATCGGCCCCCTTGGTGAAAATGCCGCCGCCGAGGCGGGCGAAGATGGAGATCAGCGAAGCGCCGAAGCCCAGCGCCACCAGCGAATCGACCACTTCGCGGCTGGCCAGCGGATGGCCGAGCGGCCCGGTGAGGAACCAGTAATAGACGGACACGCCAAGCAGCGCGAGGCCGGCCACCAGCATGCCGGTGATGGCGCCCGACTTGAAGGCGATATCGAGACCGGCCGCGAGGCTGTTGGAAGCAGCCTGCGCGGTGCGCACATTGGCACGCACCGAAACATGCATGCCGATGAAGCCGGCAGCCCCCGAAAGTATGGCGCCGATCAGAAAGCCGAGTGCGGCCGTGCCGGAAAGCAGCCACCAGGCGAGCAGGAAGACAACCACGCCGACAACGGCAATGGTGGTGTATTGACGGGCGAGATAGGCCTGCGCGCCTTCACGTATGGCGGCTGAGATTTCCTGCATGCGCGCATTGCCCTGGTCGGCTGCAAGAACCGACTGCGTTGCCCATATCGCATAGACAACGGAAAGCACGCCGCAGAGAATGACGACATAAAGCATAGTCATTTGCGGATTTTTCCTCGACTGCTGGTCCGGAAGACCCCTCCCCGGACATTGGACTCCGACCGGCGTCGTTTCCTCCGGGCGCCGCGTCGATGGGACGCATGCGAGCAGGTTCGTTCGAGAACGTCAAGACGGTGTCGGGCTTTGCGCGTACTTTCAGGCCGAACGGATGGCACTCGGGCATCTTTGCCCGATGACATTCACGGTCGCGAAGGCTCAGGCGGGGCGACGCCGGCTGCTCAACCCAAGTGCGACGATCGCCACCAGGCCGAGGCCCGCAACCGGCAGGACGATGCGAACCAGCGCGTCCCAGCCCCAGCCATTATAGACCGCGCCCGACATCAATGACGCGAAGGCGACGCTGGAGAACAGCACGAAATCGTGGAAGCCCTGCGTCCGGCCCTTTTCTTCGGGGGTGTAGCATTGCGCGACGATGGCCGTGGAGCCGATGAAGGCGAAATTCCAGCCGAGGCCGAGCAGGATCAAGGCGCTCCAGAACTGCCACAGATGGATGCCGGACATCGCCACCAGCGCGCAGGCGATCAGCAGCAGGAAGCCGATTGCCACCACGGTGGCGGCGCCGATTCGGTGGATGATGCGGCCGGTGAAGAAACTCGGCCCGTACATGGCCATGACGTGCCACGAAATGCCGAGTGTCGCCTGATCGGAAGAAAAGCCGCAGCCGACCATGGCCAGCGGCGCGCCGCAGCAGGAACAGGATGCCGCCGCCGACCGCGGCCAGCGCCATGATGGCGGCAAAAGAGCCGGCAAACGGCACCGGCATCAGGAGATCATGGGTGAAGATCACCGTTTGCGGGCCGAGCACCGCAGTGATGATACCACCCGCCAGCACGAAGGAAATGGCGCGCGCCTTGAATTCGGGCGGCGCATTGTCGGCGGCGGCAAAGCGGAACTGCTGCACAAAGGCGCTGCCGGAGCCAACCACCAGAAGGCCGGCGGCAAACAGCCAGAAGCTTGATTGAAACAGTGCAATCGTCGCGATCAAGCCGCCCAGCGCTGTCAGCAAGGTGCCGGTCAGGAAGCCGTTGCGGTGGCCAAGCGCACGAATGATGGCTGCCGCCGGCAACGCGCCAAGAGCGACCCCGACATTGAAACCGGTAAGCGGCGCCGTCGAAAGCGACTTGTCGGCGCCGAGCATGAAATGCCCGGCGAGCGCGCCGAGGGCGAAGCAGACAGGAGCCGCCGAACCCAGAACCGCTTGCGCAGCGGCCAGGATCAGCGCCGTGCGACGCGCCTCGCTTGCCGTGTGGTCAGCGGTGATCGCGGTCATGACGCGCCCTTGCCACGGCTCCCGCCGCGCATTTGCTTCGCCACGCGATCAAGCACCGCATTGACCAGTTTCGGCTCGTCCTCGACATAGAAGGCCTTGGCGATATCGACATATTCGGAAACGATGACAGCGACCGGCACGTCAGCACGCTTCATCAACTCATAAACGCCGGCGCGCAGGATAGCGCGCAGCGTCGAATCGAGCCGCGACAGCGGCCAGTCTTCGGTCAGCGCCTGGCGAATCACCGGATCGACCGTTTTCTGGTTTTCCACCACGCCGGCCAGGATGGCGCGGAACCACTGCGCGTCCGCCTCGCGATAGACCGCGCCGTCGACCTCCTTGCCGAGCCGGAAGGCTTCATATTCGGCCGTCGTTTCCAGAAGACCGCTGCCGGCAACATCCATCTGATAGAGCGCCTGCACGGCCGCAAGGCGCGCAGCACCGCGCTTGTTCGCCTGGCGTATGGGTGGAGTGACGGGGACGGGTTCGGTCAACGCGCGTCGCCTCCCAGCTTCTGCTTGAGCGCTATCATGGTCAGCGCGGCACGCGCCGCGAAACCGCCCTTGTCGGCTTCCGATCTGCGGGCGCGCGTCCAGGCCTGCTCCTCATTCTCGGTGGTCAGGATGCCGTTGCCGATGCAGACGGCCTCCTGCACCGAAAGATCCATCAGCGCGCGGCTCGATTCATTGGCAACGATATCGAAATGATAAGTATCGCCGCGAATGACCGTACCCAGCGCCACGAAACCGTCATAGGCCGTGCCGCCCTCGGCGGCGCCATCGAGCGCGAAGGTAATCACGGCCGGAATTTCCAGCGAACCCGGAACCGTCACGACGTCGTAGCTCGCGCCCGCCTCTTTCAGCGCGGCAATCGCGCCTTCGAGCAGCGCATCTGCCAGCCCGTCATGAAATCGCGCCTCGATAATGAGCACATGCGCCTTTTCAGGGCGGATGAATGCCTTGCCGTGCTGGGAAGTGCCTGCCATGTCGATCTCCGAGAAGCGCGTGACTTAGGCCGAAGTGACGCTGACCGCAAGCGTCCTCCTGCATCAACTTGGCTGGTTTGGTGTCGCGGCCTTACAGCCCCTCGCTCGCCGCCTGCGAAAGTCGTGCGGCGTAACGGGCCATGGTGTCGATCTCCAGATTGACCCGGTCGCCGACCTTGCGTTCGCCCCAGGTGGTCACGGTCAGCGAATGGTGGATCAAAAGCACGTCGAAGCGCGTGCCTTCCACCTTGTTGACCGTCAGCGACGTACCGTCCAGCGCCACCGAGCCTTTCGGCGCGATGAATTTCGCGAATTCGCGCGGCGCTTCCAAAATGAAGCGCACCGCCTCGCCTTCCTCTTCGCGCGCCACGATCTCGGCGGTGGCATCGACATGACCCGAGACGATGTGGCCGCCCAGTTCGTCGCCGATTTTCAGCGCCCGCTCCAGATTGATGCGCGTGCCCTTCCGCCAGCCGGACGCGGTGGAAAGGCGCAGCGCCTCCTCCCAGGCCTCGACCTCGAACCAGCGGGCATTCGAGCCCGCTTCGGGCAACGCGGTCACGGTCAGGCATACGCCGGAGCAAGAGATCGAGGCACCGATGTCGATCGTTCCAGGGTCATAGGCTGTCTCGATTCGAAGCCCCACCCCTTCATCGCGCGGCACGACCCGCGCGACCGTCCCGACATCGGTGACAATTCCCGTAAACATCAACCCGCCTCTATATCCCTGATCCATTCCGCACAGCTATCGTCACCGAAGCGCATGTCGCGCAGCTTGCGGAAACCGGCAGGAATGTGGGCGGCGTCCACGGGAGTTGCAATACCACCTTCGCCGATCTCCACTTCCCCTTGGAAAAGAACGATACGATCGACCAGTTCGTCTTCGAGCAGGGATTTAGCCACAGCCGCACCGCCTTCCACGAACAGGCTCGTCATGCCGAGCGCGGCGATATCTTCCAGCAATTCCGGCAGGGCGATATGGCCGTCATGTATCTCGGCACCGATAAAGCGTACGCCAAGCCGCTCGAACGCCGCCCGCTTCTGCGGATCGGCATCGTGGCCGACGACGAGATACAGCGGCACGCGCTCGATATCGGCAAGGAGTTTTGCATCCGCAGGCAGCCGAAAACGGCTGTCCAGTACGATTCGAACCGGCGAACGATTTTCGAGGCCGGGCAGCCGCACCGTCAACGCCGGATCGTCCTCCAGCGCGGTGCCGATGCCGACCAGGATGGCGTCGGCCTCCGCCCGCATCATATGCACGATACGCCGGCTGACCTCACCGGTAATCGCCACCTGCCCGGCGCCGCCACGACCGATCTTTCTGTCTGCCGAATATGCCATTTTGAGAATGACTTCAGGCCGCTTCTTCACGGAGCGGATGAGATAGCCTGCGAGATGATCGGCGGCCTCATCCGCCAACACCCGTTCGGTCACCGTCAGGCCGGCGGTACGCAGGATCGCATAGCCCTTGCCGGAAACACGCGAATCCGGATCGCTGGCCGCGCCGACCACACGCGTGATACCGGCCCGAACAAGCGCCTCGGCGCAGGGCGGCGTGCGGCCATGATGCGCGCAAGGCTCCAGCGTCACATAGGCGGTCGCGCCACGCGCCAGTTCTCCGGCTTCCGCCAATGCTTCGGTCTCGGCATGCGGCCTGCCGCCAATAGCGGTCACGCCGGTCCCTACGATCATCGGGCCGGAGCCGTCGTCGCGGACAATGATCGTGCCGACCGAGGGATTGGTGCCGGTGCGCCCGGCATTGCGGCGGGCAAGGCGAAGCGCGGCCGCCATATATCGGCGGTCAAGCGCCTCCTGCGCCACCGGGTCCGCGCTGGTCATTCGGCGTCCTCTTCGCCCTTCAGTTCGCCGAGCACGTCATGGAAGTCCTTGGCTTCGCGGAAATTGCGATAGACCGAGGCGAAACGGACATAGGCGACATCATCCAGCGATTTCAGCGCATCCATGACAAGACGGCCGACTTCCGCCGACGGAACCTCGGTTTCGCCGGAGCTTTCCAACTGGCGCACGATGCCGCTCACCGCCCGATCGATGCGTTCCGGATCGACGTTGCGCTTGCGCACGGCGATCTCTACCGAACGCAGCAGTTTGTCGCGGTCGAACGGCACCTTGCGGCCCGATTTCTTGACCACCACGAGATCGCGCAACTGCACACGCTCGAACGTGGTGAAACGGCCGCCGCAATCGGGGCATACACGCCGCCGGCGAATGGCAGTGCCATCCTCGGCGGGGCGCGAATCCTTCACCTGCGTGTCTTCGGACTGGCAATAGGGGCAGCGCATGATCGATGTTGCCTTACGTTTCTGGCGATAGCGAAGGCTTAAAGCCTTTCGGCGCGAGTGCAAATACGAGAACAGCCCCGCTATCGGGAGATAGCGAGGCCGCACAACAATTTCTATGCCGATGATCAGCCTTGGTAGGAATACATAGGGAAACGGTCCGTCAACGCGCCGACCTTCTTTTTCACCGCGGCTTCCACGGCCGCATTGCCCTCATCGGAATTGGCCGCCTTCAGCCCGTCCAGCACTTCGGCGATCAGATGACCGATCTCGCGGAATTCGGCCTGGCCGAAGCCGCGCGTCGTGCCGGCCGGCGTGCCGAGGCGAACGCCGGAGGTAACGAACGGCTTTTCGGGATCGAAGGGAATACCGTTCTTGTTGCAGGTGATGTTGGCGCGACCCAGCGCCTGTTCGGCCCGCTTGCCGGTCGCGTTCTTCGGGCGCAGATCAACCAGCATCAGATGGTTGTCGGTGCCGCCCGAAACGATGTCGAGCCCGGTTTCCTGGAGGCTCGATGCCAGCGCCTTGGCGTTGGCCGCGACATTCTCGGCATAGAGCTTGAATTCGGGTTTCAGCGCCTCGCCTAACGCCACCGCCTTGGCGGCGATGACATGCATCAGCGGGCCGCCTTGCAGGCCGGGGAACACGGCCGAATTGATCTTCTTGGCGATTTCCTCGTCATTGGTCAGGGTCATGCCGCCGCGCGGGCCGCGCAGGCTCTTGTGCGTCGTCGTCGTCACCACATGCGCGTGCGGCAGCGGCGACGGATGCACGCCACCGGCCACCAGGCCGGCGATGTGGGCCATATCGACCATCAGATAGGCGCCGATCGAATCGGCGATCTCGCGGAAGCGTTTCCAGTCCCAGATGCGCGAATAAGCGGTGCCACCGGCCAGAATCAGCTTCGGCTTCGTCTCGCGCGCCTTTTTTTCCACCTCGTCCATGTCGAGCAGATGATCGTCCTTGCGCACGCCGTAGGATACGACCTTGAACCACTTGCCGCTCATATTGACCGGCGAACCGTGCGTGAGATGACCGCCCGAATTGAGGTCGAGCCCCATGAAGGTATCGCCCGGCTGCAACAGCGCCAGAAACACCGCCTGGTTCATCTGGCTGCCGGAATTCGGCTGCACATTGGCAAAATTGCAGGAAAACAGCTTTTTCGCCCGCTCGATGGCCAGTTCCTCGGCCACATCGACGAACTGGCAACCGCCATAATAGCGTTTGCCCGGATAGCCCTCGGCATATTTGTTGGTCATGATCGACCCTTGCGCCTCCAGCACCGCACGCGAGACAATGTTTTCTGAAGCGATCAATTCGATCTCATGGCGCTGGCGGCCAAGTTCGTTGCGGATGGAGCCGAATATTTCGGGGTCCGCATCGGCAAGCGTGGTTTCGAAAAATGACGAGGAACCGTTCGAAGCGGCCGTTGCGATTGCCATGGCGTGACATCCTTGCTGCGAGGAAAATGCGTCGCGCCATTAACACGATTGGCCTTGCCTCGCCACGTTTGCCGCGCGAAATTTGCTGGCCCGATTGCGGCACCATGCTTGTCGGCGTGCCGCCTTTGGCACAAATGAAAAAGGGCCGCCCGAAGGCGACCCTCAAAACCTTGCTTACCCTAGTGTGGTGGATTTGAAATTCGTCGCACAATGAACCGAAGGCGCCGAACGAATTTCAAATCCTGAAACCACACTAGAGTCATATATTTGCTAGTGTTCCTTTCGAATCCGAAATTCGTAAGGCGTCTCTCGGAAATGATGCGAATTTCGGATTCGGGACACTCGCATCAAAGCGCCGAGGTCAATTCAAGTTCCTTGGCTCCATCCCAATGATAAATGTCGTCGCGGAACTGCACGACACCGGGACCGGTGGACCAGGCCGTGACGTAGAGGAAATGCACCGGCACCGGATTTGTCACCGGCACGGACTGGCTTTCCCCGGTCTTGATGGCGGCCTCAAAATGCTGGCGATCCCAGCCGGGCGTGTCGCGCAAGATCCAGGTGACAAGGTCACGCACATTCTGGACACGCACGCAGCCCGAGGAATCGAAGCGCATCAACTGCCCGAACAGGCTCTTTTGCGGCGTATCGTGCATATAGACGCCGTCGGGGCTCGGGAAATTGATCTTGACCGTCGCCATCGCGTTATTGGCGCCCGGATCCTGCCGAAAGCGATATTTCGCCGCCTCCTCAGTCGACCAGTCGATGGTCATCGGATCGACCTCGCTGCCATCCGGCGCGAACAGCCGGATATGGCTGTCCTTGAGGTAGTTCGGATTCTTGCGCATCAAGGGGATGATGTCCTTGCGTACGATCGAAACCGGCGCGTTCCAGTACGGATTGACGATGATCTCGTTGATCTTGGAATTGACGATCGGGGTCTGGCGATCGATCTTGCCGACGACCGCCGTATGGCGCGAAACCACGCGTCCGTTTTCCACCGCCTCGATTTCGGCAGCAGGAATGTTGACCAGCACGTAACGATCGCCAAGCTTGCCGACCTTATCGCGCAGGCGGCCGAGATTGGTCATCAATTGGTTGAGCCGGATCTGCGCCGGGACATTCATGGCGGCAAAGGTGTATTTGCCCGTCACGCCGTCGTCAGGCAGGCCGTGCCGTGCCTGGAAGCGCCGCAGCGCGGCATCGACATAAGAATCGAAGGACTGCGAAAAGCCGGCGCTTTGCGGCAGGTCGCCGCCGACCATCAAACGCTTGCGCAATGGCACGACGTCCGGGTCGACCACGCCGAGTTCGAGTTTCTTGGTATCGGGAACCTGCTGCCAGCCGCCCTGCGCGGCGATATTCTGGTATTGTCCGATGGCCTGTTCGGTGAAACTCACCGTCTGCGGGCTGAAGATCGGCAGCGTCGAAGCGACCTGCCCGCCATTGCTGACGCGGGCGTCGAACTGCACCTGCCAATCGCCGCGAGCGGTCGCGCCAAGCACGTCACCGAGGAAATCCTGCGCACGCGCCCTGCCTGCGATCGCGGTCGCTGCGAGCGTGGCTGCCCCGGAAAGAAACATACGACGACTGGTTTTCATGGACGTTCCAGACATTTCTGATGCTGTGCAATCGGCAATTCGGCAATCCGAATTGCCTGAACTGTACGGCCCCCAATCTTAACAATTGGCCAACCATGACGATATTCTCAACGCCGCAGAACCGGACGATGCCGGGTTCGGGCGCGGTACCGATCATCTCGCTTTCACCTGAATATGGCCGCAACGTGGCGCAGGTGCAAATCAATCCCCGATCCGCCCGGCCATCGGCGCGCGCGCCCAAAAAAGCTCAGGACCGATGCAGGGATACATCGGTCCTGACTGGAGGCATGAAGAAAACCGGCGCTTCGCCGGGCTTACATGCGATAGGCGATGGTGTCGTTCCAAAAGCGGTCGAGGCGCTGCAGGGCCTTGTTCATCTGCTTGAACTCGTCCTGGTTGATGCCGCCGACATGCTCGATCGAGCCGATATGGCGCTCGTACAGCCCGGCGACGACATCGGCGACCTCCTGCCCCTTCTCCGTCAGGCTGACCCGGACCGAGCGGCGGTCGATGCGCGAGCGCTGATGGTTGATGAAGCCGAGATCGACAAGCTTCTTGAGGTTGTAGGACACGTTGGAGCCGAGATAGTAACCGCGCGAGCGCAATTCGCCCGCTGTCAGTTCAGCTTCGCCAATGTTGAACAGAAGCAGCGCCTGGATCGCATTGATGTCGGAGCGGCTGTTGCGGTCGAATTCGTCCTTGATGACATCGAGCAGACGGCGATGCAGCCGCTCGACCAGTTGCAGCGATTCCATGTAGAGCATGCGGATCGACTCGCGGCGCTCGTCGGCAGCGTTGGCGGGCTTGGCAGCCTGGCTCGAAGTGTTCATTGTCTTTGCCTCTCGTTTGTCGCCTGGTGACTTTTTGTGTCTTTCACCTTGATCGCGACACTACCCAATACCTATAAAATTCGACTTAAACGCCAAGGCTAACAAGAGCTTACCGGTAACGACCTTGATAAGAGGCTTAACGAACGGTCACGCCGATCGGGAAAATTAACCTAAATAATGAGCGAATGGCCGAAGGCCCGCAAAACTACCGCGCGGCCTGCTTCTTCTGCCAATGAACGGCAAGACGCAGAGCGACGTAGACAATCGCCACGCCGCAATGCGTGAAGACGATCGACCAGTGCTGGCCGAAAAGCTGCGGCAGGCCGGCATACATGATGCACTCGGTCGCCGCGCACAAAAACCAGATGACCGGCCCCCACGACGCCAGCATCCACAGCCCCGCCGCCGCGAACGGGAAAAGCACGGCAAGCATGGAAGCGGCGACCTGCCAATGGACCGGCATCAGGTCGAAACGCCAGAGCGGGCCGGGATAGAAGCCGATCAGCCGCACCCAATAAAGAACGCCGAACAGCAGGCAATAAGCAGCAACGATACGCATGAACCAGGCGAGCGCGACCTCGCCCAGCAGAGGTCGAAGCACGACCGGATGGGCCGCATAGCCGTTCACAGCGTCAGTTCCCTGTCGCCCAATGGGGCAAAATAAGCGTCGATCTCAGCTTCGTCGACGTCTTCCAGCCGGGCCGGTTGCCAGGCCGGCGCCGTCCCCTTCTCGATAACGGCAGCGCGGATGCCTTCATAAAAATCGTGGCCGGCAAGCATGCGGTTGAGAATGCGGAACTCCATGCGCATGCAGTCATCCATGGAAAGGGCTGCACCCGAAGCAATTTCCCGGAACGCCACATTGAGGCTGGTCGGCGAGCGCGAACGCATCGTGGCGAGTGTCCTGGCCGCGAATTCATCACGCCCCGCCGCTTCTTCCAGGCTGGAGACCACGCCAACCAGGGAATCTTTGGAGAAATGATCGTCGATGGCGTCCAGAACCGCCTGTTCGCTCTCACGCGGCGCCGGAGCATGATAATCGGCAAGTACCGCATCCGGATCGCCGCTCTCGGCCAAGCTGGCGACGAAAGCTTCCTGATCCGCCGCCTTGATCGTGTGCGTGGCCAACCCCGACCACAGCGCGTCGCCATAGGGGATGCGGTTGCCGGTCAGGCCGAGATAGAAACCGAAATGGTGAGCCAGACGCGGCAGAAGATGGCTGCCGCCGACATCGGGAAAGAAGCCGATGCCGACTTCCGGCATGGCGAAAAGCGCGTTCTCGGTCATCACCCGATGCGAGCCATGGCCGGAAATGCCGACCCCGCCGCCCATGACGATCCCGTCGATCAGCGCAATGTAAGGCTTCTTGAGGCGCGCGATGCGGGCATTCAGCTGGTACTCCTCGGCAAAGAAGCCGACTGGCGGATTACCTCTGCCGCGCGCTTCATAGACCTGCACGATATCGCCGCCGGCACAGAACGCACGGCCCTCACCACGAACCAGCACCGCCGCGACACCATCGTCGGCCTCCCAGGCATCCAGCGCTTTGGCGAGACCGCGCACCATGGTGAGCGTCAGCGCATTGAGCGCGCGCGGCCGCGCCAGCGTGGCAATGCCGACCCTGCCCTGCCGCTCGAAGCGGATTTCATCGCCGCCGCCGAAATCCATGCGCACAAGAATCTCTCTCATCCCATCGGTTCATGAAAGTGCTAAAGACGGTGGAGGAATGCGTCAATGCCGCTGGCACAACCATGCCGCATTGGTCCCGCCCGGCATGCGTGATAGGAAGGCCGCGATCCCGGAGACACGCCATGAACAAATTCACTCCCGCCAAGCCAGCCGGCGCGCGCAGCGTCGATGAGATCACCGCCTCGCGCCGCCTGCGGCGCATGCGCAAGGCCGACTGGTCGCGCCGACTTGTGCGGGAAAACAGCCTCAGCGTGAACGATCTCATCTGGCCGATCTTCATCATCGAGGGCAAGGACCGGCGCGAACCCGTCGATGCCATGCCGGGTGTGTTTCGCCTCTCGGTCGATCAGGCGGTCAAGGAAGCCGAACGCGCCGCGAAACTCGGCATTCCGGCGCTCGCCACCTTCCCCAAGGTCGAGATGGGCCTGCGCGACAGGACCGGTGCCGCTATCCTCGATCCCGACAACGTCATCAATCGCGCCACCCGCGCCATCAAGGAAGCCGTGCCGGAAATCGGCATCATCACCGATGCCGCGCTCGATCCCTTCACCGACCACGGGCACGATGGCATCCTGCGCGACGGCATCATCGTCAACGACGAGACGGTGGAGCAGGTGACGGCGGCGGCCGTGCTTCAGGCGGCAAGCGGCTCCGACATCATCGCCCCCTCCGACATGATGGACGGCCGCATCGGCGCGATCCGCGACGCGCTCGACGCCAACGGTTTTCAGGACGTGGCAATCATGTCCTACGCAACGAAATTCCATTCCGCCTTCTATGGCCCCTACCGCGACGCCATCGGCACCGCCGGCCTGCTCAAGGGCGACAAGCAGACCTATTATCTGGATCACGCCAATTCGGACGAAGCGGTGCGCGAGGCCGAACAGGACCTGGCGGAAGGCGCCGACATGCTGATGGTCAAGCCCGGTCTGCCCTATTTGGATATCGTGCGCCGCCTCAAGGACGAATTCGCCATGCCGACCTTCGCCTATCAGGTGTCGGGCGAATACGCGATGGTCAAAGCCGCAAGCGCAAATGGCTGGATCGACGGCGAAAAGGTGATGCTGGAAAGCCTGCTTGCCCTGAAGCGCGCCGGCTGCGACGGCGTGCTGACCTATTTCGCCCCGCAGGTGGCCGAGGTGCTCAAGGGGTAATGCCCGTTCGATGACTTGAGCGGGCTATATACGGCGATATTTTATCCTACAATAACCCTGACGCACCTCAGCGCCTCTTTCTGTCCGCAATAGGAGGCATCCAATGGAATACCGCACGCTTGGACGTTCCGGCCTGAAGATCTCGACGCTGACCATGGGCACCATGACCTTTGGGGGAGCCGGCAAGTTCGCCAGGGTCGGCACCACCGACCTCGCAGGCGCGCGCCGGCAGATCGATCTTTGCCTCGACGCCGGCATCAATCTCATCGACACCGCCAATGTCTATTCGGACGGGCTTTCCGAGGAAATCATCGGCGACGCGCTCGACGGCAAGCGCAGGAACGACGTTCTGATCGCCTCCAAGGCGCGCATGCGGGTTGGCGACGGCCCCAATGACGAGGGCCTTTCGCGCCATCATCTCATCCGCGAATGCGAAAAAAGCCTGAAGCGACTGAAGACCGACGTCATCGATATTTATTTCCTGCACGAATGGGACGGCGTAACGCCGCTGGAGGAAACGCTCGCCGCGCTCGACACGCTGGTGCGGCAAGGCAAAGTCCGCTATGTCGGCTGCTCCAATTTTGCCGGCTGGCACATGATGAAAGCGCTGGGCATTGCCGGGCGCGACCGCTATCCGCGCTTCGTCACCCAGCAGATTCACTACACGCTGGAAGCGCGCGAAGCCGAATACGAGCTTTTGCCGATCGCGCTCGATCAGGGCCTCGGCGTGCTGGTGTGGAGCCCGCTCGCCGGCGGCCTGCTTTCGGGCAAATACAGCCGCGACAAGGCGACCGCTCGGCAATTGGCGGGCTGGCACGAACCGCCGATCCGCGATGCCGACCGGCTGTGGACAATCGTCGATACGCTCAGCGAGATCGGCAGGGAGCGCGGCGTTTCGGCGGCCCAGGTGGCGCTGGCTTGGCTGCTCACCCGTCCGGCCATCACCTCGCTGGTCATCGGCGCGCGCAATGAGGCCCAGTTCAAGGACAATATCGCCGCCGCCAGCCTGGCGCTGAGCGACGACGAAAAGGTCAGGCTCGACGCAGTCAGCCGCCCGCCCGCCATCTATCCCTATTGGCACCAGCAACAGACGGCGCACCGGCGCTTGGGTCCTGCCGACATCGTGGCCGGCCGCGAAGAAATACCCGAATGAGAAGACTGCATCACCGCGACCTTGCACGCCGGCGGGAGCGGACACCTGCATGACGGACACGACCTCGACCGGCGGCGCGATTGAGAGCGTCCATTGGCGGCGCAATCTGTTCGTCTGCCTCGGCGGCTCGTTCTCGACGCTGGTGGCAATGACGCTGCTGCTGCCCTTCCTGCCGATCTATGTCGAGGAACTCGGCGTCAAGGGCCATGCGGCCATCGTGCAATGGTCGGGCATCGCCTATGGCGCCACCTTCTTCGCCGCCGCTCTGGTGGCGCCGCTATGGGGGCGGCTCGGCGATCTTTACGGCCGCAAACTGATGCTGGTGCGCGCCTCCTTCGGCATGGCGGTGTGCATGTCGGCCATGGGGCTGGTGCAGAATGTCTGGCAACTGGTGGCGCTGCGGCTCTTGATCGGGCTCGCCGGCGGCTATTCCTCCGGCTCGACCATACTGGTTGCTATGCAGACGCCGAAGGACCGCTCCGGCTGGGCGCTCGGCACGCTGTCCACGGGCATTACCGCCGGCGCATTGGTCGGCCCGCTGATCGGCGGCATCCTGCCGCCGCTGATCGGCACGCGCGCCACCTTCTTCCTGTCGGGTGCGGTGATCTTCGTCGCCTTCCTCGCCACCACCTTCCTGATCAGGGAAAAAAAGCAGACGGTCGCGGAAGGGGGAAAAGCGGCCAAAGACGCGCCGAAAGGCGGCTGGGCGCAAATCCCCGACAAGCGGCCGGTGGTGGCCATGCTCGTCACCGGCATGCTGCTGATGTTCGCCAACATGTCGATCGAGCCGATCATCACCGTCTATGTTGCGCAACTGGTCGAGGATCAGAGCCGCGTCACATTGGCGTCCGGCATTGTGATGTCGGCGGCGGCGCTGGGCGCAATCCTGTCGGCGCCGCGCCTCGGCAAGCTTGCCGACCGCATCGGCCATTGGAACGTCATCATCGGCGCGCTGGCCGTTGCCGCCCTGCTGCTCATCCCGCAGGCCTTCGTCACCGAGAACTGGCAACTGGTCGGCCTGCGCTTTCTGATGGGACTGGCGCTGGGCGGGCTTGTGCCCTGCATCGTCAGCGTCATCCGCCATAACGTGCCGGACGGTGTCGGCGGCAATGTGCTCGGCATGTCGATCTCGGCGCAGTATGCCGGCCAGGTCGTGGGCCCGGTTTCCGGCGGCTTCATTGGCGGCCATTTCGGCATGCGCGCCGTCTTCCTCGGCACCTGCGTGCTGATGGCGGCGGGCGCGGCCTATAATTGGCTGGTGCGCACGCGCTTCACACAACAGGCCGCGCTTGCCGAGACCGGCGAAACCTGATTCGATCCGAAAAATAACCAGAATCGGACCGCGACAGTGCCAGAATCAAGCTACGCCAGCCGCCTGCTGATCCTCGCCGCCGGGCTTGCCGGTGCCGCCGGCGTGGCGCTCTCGGCGCTGGCCGCGCACAAGGGCGGCGCCTTCACCGGCACGGCGGCGAACTTCCTGCTTATACACGCGCCGGTCTTTCTCGCCGCCGGCCTGCTCGGCACTGGGCGCATGCTGCGCACCGCCTGCCTGATCCTGCTGGCCGGCCTGATCGTGTTTTGCGGCGACCTCTTGATGCGCGATCTTGCCGGCGCGCGGCTGTTTGCGTTCGCCGCCCCCATCGGCGGCACCTTGCTAATTCTCGGCTGGCTGGGCATCGCGCTTTCGGCACTCGCAAGAGCGTGATCCGGAGCGGACGCCGGTTTTTCCGAAAAGATCATGCTCAAACAACGAGATGAGAGCATGATATGCTTCAGGCCGAAATCATCCTGCTCTCAACGCCGGGCTTGATTTAGCCGCCCGCCCTCACCATTTTGCGGCGGATGGCTTCGCAACCTGCGGGCCGCAACAGAAAGACCGATTGGGAGAGCCCATGAACGCCCGCGTTCTCGACGGCGAGATCATCAATTCCAGGCTCGACGATGTTCGCGCCTATGACGGCGTGCGCACACGGCGCATCCTCGCCTGCATTGTCGACTATGTGATTATCGGCCTGCTCACCATTCCCTTTGCCATTCTGGTGTTCCTGCTTGGCGTCCTGACGCTCGGGCTGGGCTGGCTGCTCTACGGCATCCTCGTGCCAGCGGTCGCCATCCTCTATATCTGGAACACGCTGGGCAGCGCCCGTCAGGCGACCACCGGCATGCGCGTCATGGGCATCCGGCTGGAACGTCTCGACGGCAAGCCGCTCGATGCGCCCACCGCCGTCATCCATTCGGTGCTGTTTTGGGCCGGCAACGTCATCCTGACGCCGCTGATCCTTCTGGTGACGCTGTTTTCCGACCGCAAGCGCACTTTGCACGATCTTCTGCTCGGCACCGTCGTCGTGCGCGACGATCTCTGAGCCGCAGCCGTGCAAAGCCCTTGAATTTTTCTGCCATCACGCCAAGGTAGGGGTATTGGTGGCAGGCATCTTTCGACTCAATGACGCAGCACCCGACCCAGTCGCCGCAGTTTTTCCTGACAGCCCCTTCGCCGTGCCCTTATCTGGAAGGGCAGTTCGAGCGCAAGGTCTTCACCCATCTCGTCGGCGAGAAAGCGCCGGAGATGAACGACCTGCTCACCCAGGGCGGTTTCCGTCGTTCGCAGAACATCGCCTATCGGCCAGCCTGCGAGACCTGCCGGGCCTGCGTGTCGGTGCGAATCCTGGCGCAAGAATTCCAGCCCAGCCGCAACATGCGCCGCGTGCTTTCGCTCAATGACGATCTCGTCGGCACCATGCACGACGCCGAACCCTCGACCGAGCAATATTCGCTGTTTCGCGCCTATCTCGACGCCCGTCACAAACGCGGCGGCATGTCGGACATGACCGTTCTCGACTACGCCATGATGGTCGAGGACACCCATGTCGACACCAGGATCATCGAATACCGGCGGCGTGGGCCGGACACCTTCGTCACCGGACAGGGAAGCGGCGAACTGGTCGCCGTGGCGCTGACAGACCAGATGGCCGACGGGCTGTCCATGGTCTATTCCTATTTCGACCCGGAACTGGGCGACCGCTCGCTCGGCACCTTCATGATCCTCGACCACATCGAGCGCACGCGTGCCGCCGGCTTGCCCCATGTCTATCTCGGCTACTGGGTCAATGGTTCGCGTAAGATGAACTATAAGATGCGCTTCCAGCCGCAGGAGCATCTCGGGCCGAAAGGTTGGGAGCGCTATGCGCACGAAGCCGTCTGATCGGCTTTTTGGGCGCAGCCGCGCAACAATTCCCGTTCTTTCCGGAGTGCTCCCCCGTGTCCGAAAAAACTTCCGATCACGCGAAGGGCCTCGCCCTGACCGCTTTCGGTGGCCTCATACTCACGGTCGATATCCCGCTGATCCGGCTTGCCGACGGCGAAGCCTGGTCGATCCTGATGGTGCGCACCGGCGCCACCTTCCTCATGGCGCTGGTGATCTGGGTCGTATGGCGGCTGCTGACGCCGAAGGCGCCGCAACTGATCCCCGGCCGCGCCGGTGTCGCGTCCTGCGTGCTTTATGGCCTCGGCTCGATCACTTTCGTCACCGCCGTCTTCCACACCTCGACGGCCGATCTCGTTTTCATCCTCGCCTTCAACACCATGTTCGCCGCCCTGCTCTCCTGGCTTTTCCTGAAAGAGCGGCCGCAGCCGGTAACGCTGGCAGCCATGGCGGTGATGATCGTCGGCGTGCTCATCATCGTCGGCGCCTCACTCGGCACCGGCAATCTGTTCGGCAATCTGATGGCGCTGAGTTCGGCATTCTGCATCGCCGCCGCCATCACCATCTCGCGCGCCAGCGGCAAGGATATGGGCTTTACCGCGCTGGTCGGCGTGGTCTTCCCCTTCGCCGTCGCGGCGTTCATGGTCGCGCAGAACGGCTTTTATATCTCAGTGCCGGGCTGGATCATCTTCAACGGCGCGGTCGTCATGCCGATCTCGTTCTTCTGCTTGGCCAATGGCCCGAAATATATCTCAGGCCCGGAAGTGGCGATGTTTTATCTGCTGGAAACGGTGCTGGCGCCGGTCTGGGTGTGGATGATCTTTTCCGAACAGCCCTCGCGCTCCAGCCTTGTCGGCGGCACGATCCTGATCGTCACGCTGATCGCCCATTCCATGTGGCAATTGCATCAGGGGCGAAAACGGCGCGCCGCCTCGATCGTCCGTCATCCGGCCTGAGAACGCTGCCGCTCCAGCTTCGCGCTGCCGGCAATGCGGCGCGGCTCATCCTCGTTTTCCGGAACGGCTGACGCGGCGGCGAGATTGTCCGCCTCCTCGGCCTCATGCACCCATTCGCGCCAGATCGCCACCAGCAACGCCATCAGCACCGGGCCGATGAACAGGCCGAGGAAGCCCATCGTCTTGACACCGCCGATCAGGCCGAAAAAGGTCGGCAGGAATGGCAGCTTGATCGGCCCGCCTACCAGCTTGGGCCGCAGCGTCTTGTCGACGATGAACAGTTCCAGCGCGCCCCAGACAAATAGCGCCGCACCGGCGAATTGCGAACCACTGGCCACCAGATAGATCGACACCAGCGTGAACGACAGCGGCGCACCGCCGGGGATAAGCGCCATGATGCCGGTCAGCGCACCGAGCGTGACCGGCGAAGGCACGCCGGCCAGCCAGTAGGCGAAACCCAGCACGACCCCCTCGCCGATGGCGATCAACGTCATGCCGGTGACGGTGGAGGAGATCGTCGCCGGCACCACGCGCGAGAAACGCTCCCAACGTGTCGGCAGGATGCGCTCGCCCAACCGGTCCACCTGTGCTGCGAACGCCTCGCCGTCACGATAGGCGAAGAACAGCGCGATCATCATGAAGATCATCGTCAAAAGCAGCCCGAAGGCGCTGCCGCCGGCGGCCAGGACGGTGCGGTAGATGCTGCCGATATTGGCGCCGCTGACTAGTTGGATCACCTCGCCGACACCGCCGGGATGACCGAGATTGACGGTCCATAGCTCGTTCAGCCAGGGGCCGATCAAGGGCAGCGTGGCAATCCAATGCGGGGTCGGCGCGCCGCTATGATTGGCCTCGACCGCCCATGTCACCCATTCATGCACCTCGTTGGTGGCATAGGTTCCGGCCAGCGAAACCGGAACGACAAGAAAAGCGAGGATCAGCAGGATAGCGAGCGTCGCCGCCAGGGTCCGATTGCCGTCAACCGCGGCCAGAAGCCTGCGATAAAGCGGCCAGCTTGCAAAGGCGACGACAAGGGCCGCCAGAACCGGGAACAGAAAGCCGTGGAAGAAATAGACGCCGGCCGCCACGATCAGCACCAGCAGCCAGCGCGCCGCCGACAGCGGCGGGATGACGGCCGAGCGGATCGGCGTCGTCACACCGAAAAGCCTCGGCTCGCGCCGCGCCTTGTTGATCTGCGGTTCTTTCAAACGCTGCGCTCCATATTCATAGACACGGGCTTATCGCCATATCCCAAGCCTATCGGCTATCATAGTGCCGCATTCATGGCGGTCCGCCAATCGAGTCAACGCGGCGGCAAATGTGGACGGAATCGCAATAACGTCGACGCGAAACGATTGATACCATTCATATTGCGAACAGGCGGTGAACGCATGACCCTGACGAATGACCGGAATGGGTGCGTGCGGAGGCAATGCCGCTACATCAGCCCCCATGGTGAGGTGCGCAGCGAAGCGGAGCCTCGAACCACGAGGGCGGCTCCAGTTTGAGCAGTGCGTCGTTCGAGACGGCAGCTCACGCTGCCTCCTCACGATGAGGGAGGTTTTGTAACGTCGCCGCCTCAAAGCAATGACACGGGCGCTACATCAACCCTCATGGTGAGGTGCGCAGCGAAGCGGATCCTCGAAGGGCGGGGGCGGCTCCAGTTTGAGCAGCGCGTCGTTCGAGACGGCAGCTCACGCTGCCTCCTCACGATGAGGAGATTTGTGTAACGTCGCCGCCTCAAAGCAACGACACGGGCGCTACATCAGCCCTCATGGTGAGGCGCGCAGCGTAGCGGAGCCTCGAACCACCAGGGCGGCTCCAGTTCGCGTGGATGGAAATGTGTCGCCTGCCGCAGCCGATGAAAATAATCCCGTTATCGAACAAGTGCTTGCCCAATTTACGACGATTTTCCGCTCCGCCCTTTATCCACACCCAGGGCCGCAAGGCAGCGTGGCGATGATGAAGCGCGTTTGTCACCAGCCGGCAGGAGACCGGACCTCCTTATTGCGGTGCAATAGAAAAGGCGCCCCGCAGCCACTACATGGGCAGGACCATCAGGCCGGGCGGGTCTCGGGGCGTCTACAAATCGAGGTTGGAAAACGATGAACGGGACAGACAATCCGACTCGGGAAAACAACGACTGTGGTGATGCCGCCCCCTACATAACCTTCCTGGAAGCCATGAAACCGCTGACCGGAAAATGGAAGATCGAGATATTGTGGGCGCTGGCACAGCAGACCCGCCGCTTCGGCGAATTGCGGCGCGCCCTGCCCGGCATCACCCAGCACATGCTCTCGCTGCGGCTGCGCGAACTGGAGGCGGAAGGGCTGGTCAAACGCACCGTCTATCCCGAAAACGTGCTGCGCGTCGAATATGAAATCAGCGAGGCGGTACACGGCCTGAAGCCGGTTTTCCAGGCGGTCATCGCGTGGTCGCAGCAATACGGGCCGCTGTCTCGGCGCACCGGCGATCAGGCGGCGGAAACCTCATCCAGCGGCAAGGACATGGCGGCCTGAAACAAGGCCTTTCAAGTCAGTCAGCCAAACCTGCCGGTTCTCGGAAAGCCCTTCGGCACCATCCGCCCGGCAGCGGCGCGATTGCCGATCCATTCGGTGAGTTCGGCTTGCGGCCGCGTGAAGGTGCGATCTGCCGAATCGCGCCAGCTCAATCCCTCGGCCATGGTGAAGCACTTGATGTCGAGGACGCCGCCGTCCTTGTATCTTTGCAGGCGCACGCCCTTGCCGCGCGTCATTTCCGGGATCTCGGTCAGCGCAAACACCAGCATCTTGCGGTTCTCGCCGATGATCGCGACATGGTCGCCCTCGATCGCAAAGCAGAAGCGCGCCTCGTCGGGCGCCTTGACGTTCATCACCTGCCGGCCCTTGCGGGTATTGGCGACGACGTCGTCCTCCGGCACGACGAAACCGTTGCCCTGATGCGAGGCAAGCAGCAATTTCCGCTTCGGCTCATGCACGAAGGCCGTGACGATATCCTGATCGTTCTCCATGTCGACGATGATGCGCACCGGTTCGCCATGGCCGCGCCCGCCCGGCAGGCGGTCGGCGCCGATGGTGTAGAATTTGCCGCCGGTGGTGAAGATCAGGATCTTGTCGGTGGTCTGGGCATGGAAGGCGGTTTTCAGCGCATCGCCCTCCTTGAAGGCGAGTTGCGAATAATCGGAAAGATGGCCTTTCAACGCGCGCAGCCAGCCCTTTTGCGAGACAACGACGGTGACCGGCTCCTTCTCGATCATCGCCTGGGCGATGTCGGCGAGATCATGCTCGGGCGCTTCGGCGAAGGTCGTGCGGCGCGGCCCGAGTTCCTTGTTGTCCTCGGGGCCGAAATCCCGGCGCACCTTCTGGATTTGCCAGCCGATCGTCTTCCACTGCTTCGCTTCCGAGCCAAGCAGTTCCTCGATCTGTTTCTTTTCCGCGCTGAGTCCGTCGAACTCCTTGCGGATCTCGAATTCCTCCAGCTTGCGCAGAGCGCGCAGGCGCATATTGAGGATCGCCTCGGCCTGGACATCGCTGAGGTCCCACCGCGCCATCATCACCTGCTTCGGCTCGTCCTCCTCGCGAATGATGCGGATGACCTCATCGATATTGAGATAGGCGATAAGGTAACCGGCAAGGATTTCCAGCCGCCGCTCGATCTCGCCAAGGCGATGACGCGAACGGCGCAAAAGCACCTCGCGGCGATGCTCCAGCCATTCGACGAGCACCGCCTTGAGCGACAGCACGTTCGGCACCTTGCCGCGCGACAGAACGTTCATGTTGAGCGAGAAACGGCTCTCAAGCTCGCTGAGCTTGAACAGCGACTCCATCAGCAGGCCGGCATCGACGGTGCGGCTCTTCGGCACCAGCACGATGCGGATGTCTTCCGCGCTCTCGTCGCGTATGTCTTCGAGCAGCGGCAGTTTGCGGGCGATCAGATGCTCGGCGATCTTCTCGATGAGCCTGGCCTTCTGGACGCCGTAGGGGATTTCTGTGACGACGATGACCCAGGTGCCCCGACCCTGATCTTCCTGATGCCACCTCGCCCGGACGCGAAACCCGCCGCGCCCGCTTTCATAAGCTTCGAGGATAGACGCGCGGCTGTCGATGACGATGCCGCCGGTCGGGAAATCCGGCCCCTGCACGAATTGCATCAGGTCGGCCACGGAAGCGTCGCGATGATCGATCAGATGAAGCGCCGCGTCGCACAGTTCCGCCGCGTTGTGCGGCGGGATCGAGGTCGCCATGCCGACGGCAATGCCCGACGAACCATTGGCAAGCAGGTTCGGGAAGGCGCCCGGCAGCACGGCCGGCTCCTCGTCTTCTTCATTATAGGTGGGGCGGAAATCGACGGCATCCTCGGTGATGCCTTCCAGAAGGCCGGTCGCCACCTCGGTCATGCGCGCTTCGGTGTAGCGCATGGCAGCGGCGTTATCGCCATCGATATTGCCGAAATTGCCCTGCCCGTCCACCAGCGGGTAGCGCATGGAGAAATCCTGCGCCAGCCGCACCAGCGCGTCATAGATCGACTGGTCGCCATGCGGATGGAACTTGCCCATCACCTCGCCGACGATGCGGGCACATTTGGCAAAGCCCTGGTCGGGATTGAGCCGAAGCAGCCGCATGGCATGCATGATGCGGCGGTGGACAGGCTTCAGCCCGTCGCGCACATCCGGCAGAGCGCGGTGCATGATCGTCGAAAGCGCATAAGCGAGATAGCGCTCCTCGAGCGCCTTTTTCAGATCGACCGGCTCGATATTGTCGTCGTCACCGCCTCCTGGCGGCAAAAGCCCTTTTCCCATGGCTTGGAACTAGCCGAGAGGGTGATTCGCGGCAAGGGCAAGATGAAATCGGCTCGGCATGAAAAATCGTCGATTGCCTTTTCCCACGGTTTTCGCCATTTGTCTCGGTCTCGCTTTGCGCCGGCCGGTATTTTTTCAAGGCAGGCACGGTGCAGGTATGCATAGGATTTCAGCTACTCTTAGGAGCACGCAATGAGGACCATTCCCGCAACTGTCAGCAAACTGGCCTTCGCAGGTCTTCTCGCCGTCCTGCCCCTGCACTCGGCCTTCGCGCAGGATGCGACCGCCGTTGCCGAGCGTCTCAAGACATTGCTGGCCGGGCAAGGCCTCGAACTCACCTGGAGCGGCGTTGACGGCGACGCCTCGAAGATGACGCTTGAAAGCGTCATGGTGAAAGCGGCGGGTGAAAAGGACGGATTGCCGATCGGCGACATCGTTCTGGAAGGCGTCAGCGAGGATAATGGCGGCTACACCATCGACACCGCCTCCACCGGAAATTTCACGCGCACCAAGGACGGCACGACCATCGAGTTGAGCCCCTTCGTCATGCATGGCGTCAGCCTGCCGGCGGAAGGCAGCACCGACCCGCTTGCCTCGATCATGATGTACAAATCGGCCAATCTCGACCATCTCACCGTCAAGAAGGGCGACAAGACCGCCTTTTCACTCGAGAATTTCACGGTGGACGTTACCCTGCCGGCCGACGGCAATCCGCTCGAATTCAAGGGCAGCGTGGAGGAGTTCACCGGCGATCTTTCACTGGTCAAGGACCCTAAATCCAAACAGGCCATCGACGCGCTCGGCTACCAGACCATTTCCGGCAATATGAAGATGGCCGGTTCCTGGCAGCCTTCGGACGGCCAGATGGTCCTGTCCCAATACGACATCGCCGTGGACAATGCCGGCACATTCGGCCTGACATTCAGCATCGGCGGCTACACGCTGGATTTCATCAAGTCTCTGCAGGATCTCCAGAAGAAGATGGCGGCGCAGCCGGAAGGCGCGGACTCTTCCGCACAAAGCATGGCCATGCTCGGCCTGATGCAGCAATTGACCTTCACCAGCGCGTCAATTCGTTTCGACGACGATTCGCTGACCAACAAGATCCTCGACTATGTCGGCAAGCAGCAGGGCATGTCCGGCAAGGACATCGCCAACCAGGCCAAGGCGATCGTGCCCTTCGGGCTGGCGCAACTCAATAATCCCGAATTGACCGCTCAGGCCTCCAAAGCCGTAAACGCTTATCTCGACGACCCCAGAAGCATCGAGATCACGGCGAAGCCGGCGACGCCGGTGCCCTTCGCCATGATCGCGGCCGGCGCCATGTCCGACCCGAAGACCCTGACCAAGACGCTGGGCGTTTCGGTCACGGCAAATCAGGATTGACCGGATAAAAACAAAGTGCCCGACGGGCCGCGTCGATGGCGCGGCCTTTCCTCAGACTCTGCCTTGAGCTCGCCCGGCGGCCCTCTCGAACACCGGCCTCAATGGTTCCAGATCGATCGTGCCGACAGCCTCGCCGTCTTCAAAGCTGAGGGTCGCGCTAAAGCGCCGCGCCAGTGCCCGCATCGCCGCATTCTGGGCATGCGTGGTCACGCGCAATCTCGTATATCCAAGTCCCCTTGCCTGCGCGATCAGCCGCTCGAACAATTTGCCGCCAATGCCACGATGCTGCAAATGATGCTCGACCGAAAAGGCAATCTCGGCAGTCGGCTCCGCTTCTTCGGCCCGCTCGTGCAGTTCGGCCGCGCCCAGCACCTCGTCATCCTCGACATAGCCAATCACCGCCGTGCCCTGGGCAAACGAGCGATCCGCATAGCAGACGATGAATTCGTCGCTGGTCAGGCCATTGAATCGGTCCCGGCGGCTCTGCGCATCAAGGCGCAGCAGATGCGCGCGAAAACGCGGCAGGTCGGACGGTCGCAACTGGCGGATAACGCCTTTGGCCGGGAGAAGATGAATGATGTGGCTTTCCATGTCGTCGTCCTCGTGGGTCCTCCCCGAGTCGCATCTCGACATGCGTGATATCGTGCCTCGCAACATCACCTGCAAGCCGCGTTGGCGGATAGCAGCCCTGTCCGACACGCAAAGGTGACGAATTAAATCACCTATAATGCCGGGCCTGTCTGGAATTATTCCAAGGTATAGGCCATATTCGGCAAAGCAGCCTGCGGGCTCGCTTCGAAAGGACGTCCCATGCGACTGACACGCCAAACCAATTACGCCATCCGTATCCTGATGTACTGCGCCGCCAATGACGGGCAACTCAGCCGAATTCCCGAAATCGCCGCGGCCTACTCGGTTTCGGAACTGTTCCTGTTCAAGATATTGCAGCCGCTGGTCGAAAACGGCCTCGTCAAGACCGTGCGCGGCCGCCATGGCGGCGTGAGGCTCGGCAAGCCGGCCGAGGAGATCAACCTGTTTGATGTCGTGCGCGTGACGGAGGAAAGCTTCGCCATGGCCGAATGTTTCGAGAACGACGCGACCGACTGCCCGCTCATCGACAGTTGTGGCCTGAATTCGGCCTTGCGTGAGGCGCTCGGCGCGTTCTTCGCGGTCCTCGAGCGCCACACCATTGCCGAACTCGCCGCCAAGCGGCCGCTGATGCGTGATCTGCTCGGCATCGATCAACTGGAACGGCACGCGCCGGCCGCCTGATATTTCCGGTAAGCCGCCAGATAATTCTCAGTAGACGGATTGCGGCAGGACGAAGGGCATCCCCTTCGGTGGGAGCTTGCCGACCTGCAACCGGCAGCCGAATACCGTCTCGACCAGCCTGTCGTCGAGGATGTCGCCCGGCGCTCCCGTTGCGGAAAGCTGCCCACGGTGCATGACACACAGCCTGTCGGCATACATCGCCGCCAGATTGAGATCGTGCAGAATGGCGACGACACCGCCGCCCTGGCCGGCGAAATCGCGGGCAATATCCATGATGGTCAACTGGTGCCTGATGTCGAGGCTCGATACCGGCTCGTCCAGGAACAAATAGCGGGGCTGGCCATCCAGCACCGGCGCCCAGACCTGGCAGAGCACGCGGGCGAGTTGCACGCGCTGCTGTTCGCCGCCGGAAAGTTCCTGATAGAAGCGGCCGGCGAAGCCGTCGAGATCGACACGCGCCAGCGCGCGTTCGGGCAAGCGGCCCTCCTCGCCCGCCGAGACGCCGGACCGTCCACCGACCAATCCCAGCCGAACGACCTCGCGCACGGTGAACGGAAAGGCCAGCACGGCCGCCTGCGGCAGCACGGCACGCAGGCCCGCCGCCTTCACCGGCTTCATCGCGGCAAGGTCCTGCCCGTTGAGGCTGACCCTGCCGCCATAGGCCAGTTCGCCGCAAAGCGCCTTGAGAAAGGTCGTCTTGCCTGATCCGTTCGGCCCGACGATGACGGTGATTTCACCCGCTCGCGCCTGGAAATCGACGCCGGAAACAATGCGCCGTCTACCGATTTCAACCGTCAGGTCCTGGGCTTCGATCATGGCGCTCAAAGGTCCAGAATGCCGCGCTTGCGCAGCAATATCCAAAGGAAGAACGGCGCGCCGGCAAAGGCGGTGACGATGCCGATCGGCAGTTCTGCCGGTGAAACGACGGTGCGCGCCACGGCATCGGCCAGAAGCAGAAGCGTGGCGCCCAGAAGCGCCGAAGCCGGCAGCAGATAGCGGTTGTCCGGCCCGATGGCGAGGCGAAGCAGATGCGGCACGACAATGCCGATGAAGCCGATGCCGCCGCTGACAGCGACGGCCGAACCGACAGCCGCCGCCACGCCGACGATGGCGACATATTTCAGCCGCTGCACGGCGATCCCCAGATGGGTTGCGGTGGCTTCGCCCAGCGCAAGCGCATTCAGGCCCCGCGCCAGAAACGGCATTGCCGCCAGCGAAAGCACGATCACCGGCGCCACGACGCCGATCTTCTGCCACGTCGCGCCCGCCAGCGAGCCGAGCGACCAGAAGGTCAGGTCGCGCAATTGCCTGTCATCGGCGACGAAAATCAGAACCCCGGTTGCCGCCATGGCCAGCGCCGCAAGCGCGATGCCGGCAAGCAGCATGGTGGCGACGGAGGTTTGCCCGCGCCGCGTCGCCACTTGGTAAAGCACCAGCGTGACCGCAAGGCCGCCGCAAAAAGCCGCCAGCGGCAGTGTGAAAGTCCCGAAAAATGCCATGAGCGGAGCAAGCATACTGCCGCCGAGCACGATAATGGCAACCGCCCCGAGGCTGGCCCCTGCCGAAACGCCGATCAGGCCGGGATCGGCCAACGGGTTGCGGAACAGCCCCTGCATGACCGCGCCCGATACGGCAAGTGCTGCCCCCACCAGCACGCCCATCATCACGCGCGGCAGGCGGATATCATAGACGATCAGCCGGTCACGGGCGCTGAGCGCATCCATACCGCCGGAGGCCCCGAACAGCCCGTCGTGAAGAACGGCCAATGCGGAGGCATCGGATGCGCCGGACGTAAGGCTGAACAGCATCGCGGCACCGAGCGCGACACACAGGCCGGCAATGACCAGACGCGCGCGGGCGGACCGGTCCCCAGCCATACCCGATGCCATCCCGGAAAGCCCGGCCACCGACTGATCGGCCATTCGCGCCTGCTCCCGTCAGTTGGCGAGTTCGTCGCCATAGAGCGCGACGGCCAGATCGTGGATCGCTCCCGCCGTGCGCGGCCCGAAGCCCAGCAGGTAGGACCCGTCCATGCGCAGGACCCGTCGCTCGGCACCGGCCGGCGTGGCCGCAATCGCGGCATTGGCGAACAAGGCGTCGTCCGGAACCGCCGGGCCGGCATGGTCCATCATCAGGATCAGATCCGGCTTTGCCGTGATGATCGCCTCGTCCGACAATTGCTTGTAGCCGGAAAACCCGTCGATCGCATTGACCCCGCCGGCAAGCTGGATGATGCCGTTGGCGGCGGTGCCGCTGCCGGACGCCATGACCTTGCCGCCCTGCACCGACAGGATGAACAATACCCGCTTGCGCTTCTCGATACCCGTCGTCAGGTCTTCGGCGGCCTTCAACTCGCTATCCAACTCGCCGGCCAGCGCTTCGGCCTTGTCATCGACACCGAGCGCGGCACCGACAGCACGAACCTTGCCCAATATGCCCTGATGGTCGAAGCTTTCGGGAACCTCGATATAGGCGATATCGGCCTTCTTCAGCACATCGACTGTTTCGGCCGGCCCGCTGCCCTGCAACGCCAATATTCCGGTCGGATTGACGGACAACACACCTTCCGGCGAAAGCTGGCGCATATAGCCGACATCGGGCAGTTCCCGCGCCGCCGCCGGATAGGTGCTGGTCGAATCGCGGGCGACGAGCCGATCCTGTTCGCCAAGCGCATAGACGATCTCGGTGATCGACCCGCCGATCGAAACGATCCTTGCCTTGTCGGGAAATTCCTTCACGCCATCGGCGGCATGCGCGGCAAACGGCAGCCCGATTGCGATGGAAAGGCCGAATGCGGCGATGCGCGCCAGTTGCAGGAATCTGCTCATGGACGCGGCAGCCCTTCGGCCAGCGCGCGCCAGTCCGCCAGTTCCGGCTCGCCCTCATGGCGCTCGCCGAAGAACTGGATGATCAGCCGGCCGGCCGCGTCATAGGCTTCCAGCGAGGTGACATGGCCCTCGCCGGTCGGCTTGCGCACGCCCCAGACCTCATGGATATGGTCGAGCCGCAAATGCAGGTGGAACGTCTCGTCGAGCACGTTGAGCCATGGCCCCATGGGCTTGATGTTCTGAACCGGCCCCGAATGGATCTGCACGCAGCCGCCGCTGCCGACAAAGCACATGATCGGTAGTTCCTGCGCGACAGCCTGATCGAGCATGGTCGCGATAGCGCCGTCAGCAAGCCGCCAGGCATAGTCTTCTCCGACCAGATGCAGCGCCCGGCGCCGTTCGAGCTTCAATGTGCGCAGCATGCCGAAAAATTCGTGAACGTCCTTCAGCCGGCTCCAGCGAGCGCGCAAATCCGCAATGTCGACCTCACCAATTTCCGCCGGCTCGGCACGATCCGCCGCGATCACCTCGATGCCCGGATTCTGGTCGGCAGACAGAAGCTCGCCGACCAGTTTCTGATAGGCATAAAGATTGGACGACGCGCGCAGATGGATCTTGTGCACGGCATCGCCTGCCTTGTCGAAGAATTGCAGGCTGTGGCGCACCTCGCCTTCGCCGCGCTTTTCCACGGCGAAGCCATGCGCCCAGACTTTCGGGAAAATGCGCAGATCGATATCCCTGCCGAGCGCCATGGCGCTGTGATCGCCGGTCACGACCTTGTCGTAAACGCCGATCGTTTCATGCACGGCGCTTTCATTGCGCGTCAGCGCCATCACTTCGCCAACCGCTTCAAGGCCTTTCAGCAGGTCGTTGACGCGCGGCTCCAGCCGCCTGACACCGTCGCCGCAATGCGCGGCCACCAGTTCGACCTCCGAAATGCCAAGTTGCGCCGCAAGATCGCGCTCGCGCATTTTGGGATTTTCCGATCGTGCCCGCCTGATTTCCTGTGGGCCGGGCCTTACGCGCTGATCCATCGCTACACCTGTCTGCTGGCCCGCCCTGCGGCTGGCTGTAATTACGTGTTGACCGTGGTTACTTATTGAGAATGAGTTTGCCCTGCCGGGTGATCTTCAGCCGGTAGAGCGCACCGTGATGCTCGATGCCGATCTCGTGCTCGCCCTGGAAAAGCGCGCTGCTCGATAAAGTGCGCACCGAAAGAGGCATGGATTCGAAGCGCGGAGCCGGCTCCGTTTCCGAGCGGCGGTAGCGATGACGGAAACCGTCGGGCGTGTGCGAATTCATCTTGCCAAGTCCCTCTTTTCAACCGCCCCGCGGCCCCTGCCGGCGTCTGGTGAGAACGCCGATTCATTTCTTGACTATATCAATCATGTTTACTAGCAGTGCAATACCGGACTAAATGAGTCAAGATTAAAGGTCTGGAAAATTTCAATCGCAAGCGAGCGTCCGCGCCAGCCAGCGTCCAACAGGATTTTGGAGTTGAGCATGGGGTTGGGGATTCGTATGCGTATGGGGTCGTTCGGAACCGGGCGAGCGCCCGCAACAGCGCGAGCGAGCGCGGCCCTTTTGTCAGGCGTGGCGCTGGCGGCATTGGCTGGCACGCCGGCCATGGCGCAGGATATTTCCGGCCAGCAGGCGGTTGCCGGCCAGAACGTCGATGACGCGGGCACGGCAAAAGCCGCCGCCGAAAAGAACGCGAAAGGCGCGACCCTGCTCGACAGGGTTCTGCTCTTGAGCCGCACCGGTGAGACGGCGATCGAATCGCTGTCGTCTTCCAGCCATATCGACCAGGAACAGCTCGACCGGCGGATGGCCTCGACGGTGAGCGAAATGCTGTACGGCGTGCCTGGCGTGGCGGTACAGACGGGCGCCCAGCGGGTGAGATCCACCATCAACATACGCGGATTGCAGGATGCCGGACGCGTCGCCGTGCTCGTCGATGGCGCGCGGCAGAATTTCGGAATCATGGGCCATGACGCCGAAAGCCTGCTTTTCATCGACCCCGACCTCGTGAAGCAGGTAGACGTCATTCGCGGGCCGGTCGCAAACACCTACGGCTCGGGAGCCATTGGCGGTGTCGTTGCTTTCGAAACCAAAGACGCCTCGGATTTTCTGCACGATGGCGAAACATGGGCGGCGTCGACCACGGGTCGCTATGAGACCAATGGACAAGGTTGGACCACCGGCGCCACCGGCGCCTACCGCTTCAACGACGCAGCGGATATCATCGCCAACATCGTCTGGCGTGATTACGGAGAGTATAAGGATGGCGACGGCGATCGCGTGGGCGGCACCGGCTTCGACATGCTCAGCGGATTGGTCAAGACGACGATCCGTCCAACAGAAAACAGCGAATTGAAGCTCGGTTGGATCGGTTCGAAGGATGATTGGAGCAGCGTCGGCGGTGACGAGAACTACGATGTGAAGCAGAATACGTTCACCGCCCGTTACAACATCACGGACGAAGATAGGAAATGGCTCGACCTGCACATCAACACGTCGTTCAGCAAGGTCGATATGGACCGCGAAAGAGCCAGCGGCATTACCAATTACGGCCTCGATACATACGGCCTGGATATCTGGAATACATCCCGCTTCGACACCGGTGAGTTCTCTCACGAAGTCACCTATGGTGGAGATTGGCTGATGGACGATGTCGCCACGCACGCTCCCGGCGGCGGAAGTGACTTCTTCAATCCATCCGGCAAGCGCCGGTTATGGGGAGCCTACATTCAGGACAAGGTTACATATGATTGGCTGGAGGTGATCGGCGGGCTTCGCTACGATAATTATAGCCTCAAGGGAAATGGCGTGGACAATTCCGGTGATCGTGTGTCCCCGCGCATAACGGTCGGGGTTTCACCCTTCGACAGCGAGGCATTGAGCGGCCTGCAATTCTACGGAACCTATGCCGAAGGCTATCGCGCACCAACCGTCGCCGAAACGCTGATCAGCGGCATACATCCGGGAGGCGCGCCCTTCCCGTTCCTGCCCAATCCAAATCTTAAGCCCGAGACCGCAAAAACCTGGGAGTTCGGCACCAATTATCGGCTCAACGGCATTTTCAACAGCGACGACAATATTCGGCTCAAAGCAGCTTATTTCCACAACGACGTCGATGACTTCATCGGCTTCCAAGAGGGTAATCCAACCTGTTCAACGCCTTGGCCCTGCTCCCAACAAAATCAAAATTTCGCCAATGCGAAAATCGAAGGCTTCGAACTCCAGAGCCTTTATGATGCAGGCTGGGGTTACGTCGGCCTTTCCGCTTCGGTCATCAACGGACACAAAACGGACAAAAGCGGCATAAGAGAGGAACTTGATACTATTCCGTCCGCTCAGGTAACCGGGCAACTGGGCCTTCGTTTTCTTGAGGACAGGCTGCTTGTCGGCACCGAAGTGCAATACAATGCCGCACCCAGAGGCAACACCGTTGCCGGTGACTACACGCTGGTGAACGCGTTTGCCCAATACAACGTGAACGATAATCTCAAGGTCGATTTCCGCGTGGATAATCTCTTTGACGTGACCTATGTAAACGCACTTTCGGATCCATCCACTGGAGTCCTCTACGAACCCGGCATCACGTTGAAACTCGGTGCAACCATGCGATTTGGAGGCTGATGCAATCATGAAAACGGCAACCCTTTTTCTCTCGGCAGCCGTGATGACAGCGATGTCGTGGGGTGCGGTGGCGCAGGATACGGCCCAGGAATCCGCCAAGTCCGCCCCCGCACTTTCCCTCGAACTCAACGCGGTGCAGCCCTCCGACAAGGGCTGCCGCTTCACCTTCGTCATCCTCAATGATCTCGGCGCCGATCTCGACAGTGCGGCGTTCGAGGTCGCTCTGTTCAACATGGATGGCGTTGTCGATCGGTTGACGGTTCTGGATTTCAAGGAACTGCCAGCCGGCAAGACCAAGGTCACGCGCTTCGATCTTCCAGGGACCGATTGCGCCAAGGTCAGCCGTGTTCTTGTCAACAATGCCACCAAATGTTCCGGTAAGGGGATCAAGCCTGACGCGTGCATGAGCGCTCTCAAGACCGATACAAAGGGCAAGATCGCCTTCGGACTCTGATAGGAAAGACGGAAGTCTTGGGCATGGAACCGGCATTTTCACGCAACGTCTCAGCCTGGCCACCAGCCGGGACGGGCGTATTGCCGCTGGAGCCGGACGATCCTGCCATCGCGGTTCCGCCGAGCGCGCTCCGGCCATTTGTGCGCACGCCTGCCAACGAGAATTTCATCGCCGGCAACCGGAATGCTCCCGTCGCTCCGCCTGAACTCAAGGAACGAATTGGCGGCTCCAAAACCGAAGGCAAAAGGAAATGGCCTGCGGCCATCGTCGTCTCCTGCTGTCTCCACGCCGCCGCGGCTCTGGCATTCCTGACTGTGCCGGGCTCGATGATAGACCCTGCCGACCTGTCACAGATCCAGGGAGTGGATCAGGCCGGAGAGATGATTGCCGGCAACGCCGCCGAAGATCAGGTGAGTGCCGGCGATATCACCAATGTGACGCTCGTTCCCATGATAAGCGCGAAGCCGGTCGAGACGGTAAAAGCCGAGCCGGTCGATCCGGCCCGGACCGTCAAGCCGACCGAGCAAGCGGCAGCCGCGGCGCCGGTCACGGAAACGTTGGAGCCGGCGCGGGAACCAACAATGCCTGCAACAATCGACTCAACAATGGAAACGGCGACACCGGGCCACGAAATCCTTGCTGTGCAACGGGTCGAGCCCGATAATGCCAACAATGTAATTCAGCAATCCGCCACGACGGAGAAAGTGGAAGCGACACAACCCGCACACTCGCCGGAAGCTGCGGAAAAGATTGAGGAAATTCCCCAGGAAATCGAAGATCTGATCGTCGCCGAGGATATTCCGATACCGCAGCCGGCGCCGCCTCGGCCAGAGAAGAAGGCGGTCAAGACAGCGAAACACAAGCCCAGCGCCGGTTCCGGCGGCGCAGGCTCCAGGGATTCCAAGCGCGGCGAAGCCGACGGGCGGGACGCCGCCCAGGCCGCTCTCGCCAGCCAGGGCGCAAGCCGTTCAGGCATCGGCAACGCCGCCGTCTCCAATTATCCGGGCAAGATCGCCGCAAAGCTGCGGCGCGCGGCCCGAAACATTTCACGCGCGGCGCGCCGACAAGCCGACAGCAACGCGCAGGTGTCCTTTGTCGTGCGGAGCGATGGCGATGTTTCGTCCGTGCGTCTCGTCAGAAGTTCCGGCTCCCCGGATCTCGACAAGACCGCCGTCGCCATCATCCGCCGGGCGGCGCCGTTCCCGCCGATACCGCCGGAAGCGGATCGCGCAACGTGGGCTTTCACCTTACCGATCGGCCCATTCTGAACCACATTTTTCTTCACTAAAACAAGAGGATAGCTATGTACATCGCCATGAACCGTTTCAAAGTCCAGAACGGCCGGGAAGAGGAATTCGAAAATATCTGGAAGAACCGGAAATCCACCCTCGATGAAATGAAAGGCTTTCGGCAGTTTCATCTGCTGCGTGGTGCCTTCAACGAGGCGGAGAAGTACACTCTTTTCGCCTCGCACACGGTCTGGGATAGCCAGGAAGACTTTGTCACCTGGACGAAATCCGACAATTTCCGTGAGTCGCACAAGAATGCCGGCACCAGCAAATTGACCACCTATGGCCACCCGCAGTTCGAGGGTTTCTCGGCAGTGGAAGGCGCGTAAGCCTGCTGCTCAACGCATTGATAAATCAGAAAAAAGCGGTCGATCACGCTGATCGGCCGCCTCTTTGTCTTTCGGGTAGCGGTAGCCGTGTGTCAAACCGCCGCCAGCAGGCTGGCATTACCACCGGCAGCCGTCGTGTCCACGCAGACGGCGCGCTCATGCGCATAGGCCACCGGATACAGAACTTCCGAAACCACAGGCACGATCGGCCCCGCCCGTTCGGCTAGAGCACGGCGCAGTTGACGCACGCCGTCTGCGTCGCCCGACAAGGCGACAACATCGATCTCGAGCGAGGAAAGACCATCCGGATCAACCCGCGCATCGACGGCTGCAAGCGGCAGCCCCTTGCCGGTGAGCGCCGACAGGGCGGCAGAAGCACCCGGCGCGACGGCAAGCACCGCGTTGCCGGCAGCCAGCGCCTGAATCGCCTGTGTGAGCAGGGTCTCGGCATCCGGGCCGAGTGCAAGAACCCGCCCGCGCGGCACCAATGAGAGGGTGTTGGCCTCTCCCGTCGGGCCAGGCAGGTCGATCTGGCCGAAGTCGAGCGCGGCCGCGGCCGCAATTGCAGCAGCGCCCTTGCCCCGCAGATGTTTCCTCAGGATCGTCACACGGTCGGCGCGCATCGCCCAACCGCCGAGAGCCGGGTCAGGCATGTTGTCGGCCAGTTCCCTGGCTTTTGCCATGCGGCCTTCGGCAGCGACCGTGCCTGCTTCCGGACCCTTGCGGAAACGGCGCAGATAATGCGGCCCACCCGCCTTCGGCCCCGTGCCCGAAAGCCCTTCGCCACCAAAAGGTTGCGAGCCGACCACCGCTCCGATCTGGTTGCGGTTGACGTAGATGTTGCCGGCATCGATACCGTCGACGAAATGCTGGGCGCGGCCCTCGATGCGGGTGTGCAGGCCGAAGGTCAGCCCGTAGCCCTTGCGGTTGATCGCGGCGATCACCGCGTCGATCTTTTCGGCGTCGAATGTCGCGACATGCAGAACCGGGCCGAACACCTCGCGCTCCATCTCTTCGATACCTTTGACACGCAGCACATGCGGCGCGACGAAGCGGCCGTCTTTTGGTACGTCGAGCCGGGCAATTAGTTTGCCGTTCCTTTCCATCTCGGCACAATAATCACCGATCGCCTGCCGCGCCTCCTCGTCGATAACGGGGCCGACATCGGTGGAAATTTCCCACGGGTCGCCGACCTTCAACGCCTGCATGGCGCCGATCAGCATTTCGAGTACCTTCTTTTCCACATCCTTCTGGATATAAAGCACGCGCAAGGCCGAGCAGCGTTGGCCGGCGCTCTGGAAAGACGAGGCAATGATATCGCGCACCGCCTGTTCCGGCAGAGCGGTGGAATCCACGATCATGGCGTTCAGGCCGCCGGTCTCGGCAATCAACATCGCATCCGGCACGGCCGTGTCAGCCAATTGCCTTTCGATCAACTTTGCCACCTCGGTCGAACCGGTAAAGCACACACCCGCGATGCGCGGGTCGGCAGTCAGTGGTGCGCCGACCGTCGGCCCATCGCCGGGCAAAAGCTGGATGATATCTTCCGGAATGCCGGCGTCGCGCAGCAGTTCGACGGCGCGGTGAGCGATCAGCGGTGTCTGCTCAGCCGGCTTGGCGATCACCGCATTGCCGGTGACGAGCGCGGCCGCGACTTGTCCGGTGAAGATGGCAAGCGGGAAATTCCACGGCGAAATACAGGCGATGACGCCACGCGCTTCAGTACCATGCTCGGCATGCGCCGCTTCGCCGGCATAATAGCGCAGGAAATCGACCGCCTCACGTATCTCGGCCACCGCATCGGCCAGCGTCTTTCCTGCCTCACGCGTAGCAAGAGCAAAAAGCTCCACCGCATTCTTTTCATAAAGATCTGCGGCGCGGCGCAATATTGCAGCCCGCTCCGCGACGGGCTTGGCGGCCCAGCCGGGCTGCGCCTTGACGGCAAGGCCAACCGCCTTCGCCACCTGGGCAGGCGTGGCTTCCGTGACGGTGCCCACCAACTCGGAAGGTTTGGCCGGGTTCAACACCGGGTGCTGCCCGCCCTCTCCGACAGCGCGGGTCAACGGCCTGGCCTGCCAGCGATTCGCGCCGGCAAAGATCGTCTTGCATTTTTCAATCTCGGCCAGCGTTACGACATCGGTTATATCCCAGCCCTTTGCGTTCAACCTTCCATCGCCGAAGATCTCGCGCGGCCTGGGAATGTTGGGATTGGCTACCGATCCCTGCGTTTCGACAATCTCCAGCGGATCACGCGCAATCACTTGCGGCGGCACCGCATTGTCGGTCAGTTGGTGAACAAAGGAAGAGTTCGCACCGTTCTCCAGCAGGCGGCGCACCAAATAGGCAAGCAGGTCCGAATGCGCGCCAACCGGCGCATAAATGCGACAGCGCGTGCCCTCGACCTTACGCACGGCTTCATGCAGTTGCTCGCCCATTCCGTGCAGGCGCTGGAACTCGAAACTGTCCTTGTCATCCGCCATCGCCAGTATGGCGGCTACGGTATGCGCATTATGGGTGGCGAACTGCGGGTAGATGTGGTCGGACATCGCAAGCAACTTGCGCGCGCAGGCGATGTAGGAAACATCGGTGTTGGCCTTGCGGGTGAACACCGGATAGCCGGAAAGCCCCATCACCTGCGCTCGTTTGATCTCGGTATCCCAATAAGCGCCCTTGACCAGGCGAACCATGATCCTGCGATCCAGTGTCTTGGCCAGCGCATACAGCCAGTCGATTGCGAATGCGCAACGCGGGCCGTAAGCCTGCACCACGACGCCGAAACCGTTCCAGCCGGCAAGCCGCTCGTCCGCAAGCACGCGCTCGATGACATCGAGCGACAGATCGAGACGATCTGCCTCTTCTGCGTCGACGTTGAGGCCCATGCGGGCCTCGCGGGCGGCCATCGCCAGTGACAGCAGGCGCTCGATCATTACAGGCAGCATGGTTTCCTTCTGCACTACCTCGTAGCGTGGATGCAGCGCCGACAGCTTGACGGAAATGCCGTGATTGAAGCGGATGTCGGCGTTGCCCGCACTGCCGGCGAGCGCCGCGATGGCATCGGCATAGGCTTTCAGATAGCGCAAAGCGTCCTGTTCGGTGCGAGCCGCCTCGCCCAGCATGTCGAAGGAATAAAGATATCCCTTCGCGGTCATGGAGCGGCCGCGCTTGACGGCCTCGGCGATGGTACGGCCAAGCACGAACTGCTCACCCATCTCGCGCATCGCCGCCGCCACCGCCTTGCGGATGACGGGCTCGCCGAGACGCCTCACCATGCCGCGCAGCGTCCGATCGATCGATCCCTCGCCATCTTCGAGCACGCGCCCGGTCAGCATCAGCGCCCATGTCGAGGCGTTGACGAAGATGGAACTCGATTCGCCCGAATGTGCCGACCAGTCGTGCGGCGCGATCTTGTCGGCGATCAGGTCGTCCATGGTCTCGGCATCCGGTACGCGCAACAGCGCTTCGGCGAGGCACATCAGCGCCACGCCCTCCTTGGTGGAAAGGCCGTAGGCGGAAAGAAATACCTCCATCAGCCGCGGATCGGAGGAGCCGCGCACCGCCTTCACCAGATCGACTGCGCGCGCCATGATCGCCTTGCGTTGCTGCACCGACAGGTTGGCTGTCTCGATCAGGCGAGTCAGGGCAGCCGCTTCTTCGGGCAAGTAATTGGCACGCATCTGCTGGCGAATGGAATCTAGGATAGGCATGGGCGATCCTGATCAATCACGTGTTGAACGGCCGGCCGGAAGCACCTTCCAGCCCAAGTCCACAACAGTCTCTAGCACAAAGCCGATCGTCAAGCGGTCCAAAGAGATAGACAAGGAGGCCCAATCGATCTAGGAAATCGCAGTTGAACACTGAAAATGGATTACAATCCTGGCATCCGAAGACCGTTTGGACCGCATAGACCAGAGCATCGTGGCGGCGCTTTCCGGCAATGGCCGGCTATCCATGTCGGAACTGGCCGCAAAGGTCGGTCTATCCAAGACGCCGGTGCAAGCGCGCGTTAAGCGCCTGGAGAAGGGCGGCTTCATTCGCGGCTACGCGGCCATCATCGACCGCGCGCGCATGGGCGAAGGTCACGTCGCCTTCGTGCAAGTGAAACTGTCCGATACCCGCTCGGTCGCGCTCGACGCCTTCAATCGCGCCGTTCGCAACGTGCCGGAAATCGAGCAGTGCCATATGATGGCGGCAAGTTTCGATTATCTGCTCAAAGTCCGCACTCGCGACATTGCCGCCTATCGTCGCGTACTCGGCGAGCGCATCTCGGCTTTGCCGCATGTCGCGCAAACCTCCACCTTTGTTGCGATGGAGACGGTGAAGGACAAATAGTCCGACAGAACCTCAAAGCATGAGGTTGAACACGGTAGTGTCGGAGCCGTTCGAAGCCGAGACGGTAAAGCGCATCTGCCACCAGCCGCTAGCGTCGAACTTGATCCTTTCGATGCGATAATGCCCGCCGCCGAGATAGGCTGTTGCCTGCGGACTGGTCGGTAATAGGCGGTTACTGCGCGGCATACCGCCTGAAATATCGATTGCCGCATTAATCACCGGCTTTCCGGCGCGCGTCTTGACGGTAAGCAGCCAGGATTGGACGCCGCCAACTCGCACCGCCCCAGTTTCAGGACGGATGCTGACCAGAAACAGGCCAGCCCCGGATTTCTTCGATCGCGCCAAATCAGGCCCAGGCTCGCTGCCTTGACCGCTGAAATGCACTGCAGCGGCGATTCCGGCCAGAACCAGCGCAACAGCGCCGGCCTTCACAAGATATCGCCATAGCGAGGTAAAAACCGCTTTCCTCATCGTATGAGCGCCCGTGGCCTCAAAAATAGTGAACTCGCGAAAATCGTCATTTGTCAAACATGGTGTTGCGGTCAGCAAAAAGCTACAGCAGCTACATCACAGGGAGATGAAAGACATGACCGTCAAGGGCGTCGCCGCTATCGGCGAATGCATGTTGGAACTGTCGGGCCGGTCAGGCGACAGTTGGCGGATGGGATTTGCCGGCGATACATTCAACACGCTTTGGGCGTTGCATGCGCTGAGCGGCGAACGACCGGCGACGTACATTTCGGCCTTCGGCGATGACCCGTTTTCCCGCGATCAGATCGACTTTCTTGCCGGTCATGGAATCGGTATCGGCGCGAGCCCGATCATCGCAGGCGCCCGGCCTGGCCTTTACGCCATCACGCTGACCGGAGCCGAGCGTTCTTTCACCTATTGGCGCAACGACGCGGCGGCACGACAATTGGCGGCCGACCCGTCAGCCCTTGAAAGAAGCCTTAAAAATCAGTCTCTTGTCTATTTTTCCGGAATCACTTTGGCAATTCTGGACGCGCCTGCGCGCGAAGTGCTTCTGGCGGCAATCGCTGCTGCCCGTGCCGCCGGCTCGCTGATCGCCTTCGACCCTAATTACCGACCACGGCTCTGGCCGAGCCTGGCGGTCGCGCAGGCAGCCGTCTCACAGGCGCTGGCTGTCACGGATATTGCCTTGCCGACATTTCCCGATGAACAGATGTTGTTTGGTGACGTCGAGCCAGCCGCGACCGGCGCGCGGTTGGCGAAAACAGTCAATGAAATTGTCGTCAAGAATGGCGAGGCACCGGCTCTCGTTTTGGCGGCCCACCAGCAGGAACAAGTTCCGGCTATCCAAGTGGCGACGCCAGTCGATACCACCGGTGCCGGCGATTCCTTCAATGGCGGCTACCTCGCGGCCCGCCTTGCCGGGTATGCGCCGGCAGAGGCCGCGCGCCGCGCTCATCAGGTAGCCGCAGCGGTCGTGCAGGTTCGTGGCGCGCTGGCGCCTTTCGATGTGTTGCAAGCGGCGTTTGAGGGCTAAAAGCGGCTCGCTTTTTACCCCATCCGAAACCGATATTCGGTAACGTGATGGTAGGTCTCGCCGGGAAGAAGCTGCGCCTGCGGGAAATAGGGCCGGTTAGGGGCATCCGGCCAGACTTGCGGTTCGAGGCAAAAGCCGGAAAACGGCCTGTAGCCAAGCCCGCTCAAGCCGGGACCGGTTGGGGTCACATATTGGCCGGTGTAGAACTGAACGCCGGGCTCGGTCGTCCAAAGTTCCATTTCAACGCCTGAAACCGCCCCCTGCACCCATGCAGCCTGCTTCAGCGGGCCATGACTCGATGTCAGGCAGAAATTCTGGTCATAAGCAACCTGTTCGCCTTCGATCTTCATCTCGATCGGTCGTGCCTGGCGGAAGTCAAAGGGCGTATCATCAACCGGTTCCACCACACCGGTCGGAACCAGGTCGCCATCGGCAGGCAGATACGCGCCAGCATTGAGCATCAGCCGATGCCCGAGAATATCGGTTACCCCGCCGTCGTTCAGGTTGAAATAGGAATGCTGGGTCATATTGCAGATGGTGGGCTCGTCGCACGTCGCGGTCAGTTCGACCGAAAGCGTTCCGGGCAGTTTGACCCGATAGGTGCAAGTCGCCTCCAAAGCGCCGGGAAAACCCATCGTGCCGCCCGGATCGTGCAGGGAAAGTGTCACGAAATCGCGCCCATGCAGGACAACTGTCCAAGGCCGCCGCGAATAGCCAAAAGAGCCGCCATGCAATGTATGGCGACCATGCGCATTGCGTTCAGTCTGATACCGGTTCCCGCCGATGGTAAAACGGCCTTCGCGAATACGGTTGGTGTAACGTCCGACCAGAGCGCCGAAATGCGCCGTATCGTTCTCATATAATTCGAAGCGGTCGTAGCCAAGCACCAGCGGCGCATCATGGCCGACCAGGCGCAGATCCTGAATTATCGCACCCCAATTGACGATGTTGGCGCTCAAGCCGCCACCACGGATGGTGAAGCGGCGGATAGCCTCCCCCGCCTCGGTAGTCCCGAAAACCTCGCCGTCTTTCATCGATTATACCCGCCGGTGCGCCATCACGGCATCCGCACCGACATTAACAAATTCCACAGCTTTGAATCAGAGACCGAGACCGCCGATGCACACATATTTGGTATCAAGATAGTCATCGATGCCCTGATGCCCGCCCTCCCGACCGAGACCGGACTCCTTGACCCCGCCGAATGGCGCCTCCGGAGTGGTGATAACGCCCTCGTTCACGCCGACCATGCCGTATTTCAACCCTTCCATGACCCGGAAGGCGCGGCCGAGATCACCGGTGTAGAAATAGCAGGCAAGGCCGAATTCAGTGTCATTAGCGAGCGCCACTGCATCTTCTTCCTTTTCAAATTTAAAGACAGGCGCCAACGGTCCGAAGATTTCGTCCTTCATGAACTTCATGTCACGCGTGGCACCTGAAATCACCGTCGGTTGGAAGAAGGAGCCGCCGAGTTCATGGCGCTTGCCGCCGGCAACCACATTGCCGCCCTTGGCCACCGCGTCTCCGATGAACTCCTCGACCTTCTCCACCGCTTTTTCATCGATCAGTGGGCCTTGTTGCACGCCGTCTTCCAGACCTGGCCCCACTTTCAGTGCGTGAGCGGCAGCCGCCAGTTTTTCGACGAACTGGTCGTGGATGCCAGCCTGTACGAAGAACCGATTGGTACACACACATGTCTGGCCGGAATTTCGAAATTTCGCGGCAATCGCGCCCTGCACGGCGCGATCGAGATCGGCGTCGTCGAAGACCAGGAACGGCGCATTACCGCCAAGTTCCATCGAGACCTTCTTGACCGTCGCCGCCGATTTCTGAATCAGCATCTTGCCGACCTCGGTCGAGCCCGTGAAGGTGATCTTCTTGACCAAGGGGTTGGCGCACAGCTCATCGCCGATTTCACCGGCCGCGCCGGTGACGATGTTCACCACGCCTTTCGGCACACCGACCTCTTCGCACAGAGCACCCCAGGCAAGGCCCGAATACGGTGTTTGCGAGGCCGGCTTGACCACCGCCGTGCAACCAGCCGCAATGGCCGGACCGATCTTGCGCGACAGCATGGAGGACGGGAAATTCCATGGCGTGATGGCCGCGATCACCCCCACCGGTTCGCGCGTCACCAGCACGCGCCGATCGGTCCATGGCGAAGGCACCACATCGCCGTAAGCGCGCCGCGCCTCCTCGGCGAACCACAGCACATAAGCGGCGGAAGAGCCGATTTCGCCGCGCGACTCGGTCAACGACTTGCCTTGCTCGATGGTCAGCAGTTCGGCCAGCGCCTCCTGATTGTCCATGATGGCGTCATGCAACTTTCGCAACAGTTTGGAGCGTTCGAGCGCCGAGGTCTTGCGGAAAGTCCGGAACGCGCGATCTGCCGCTTCGATGGCGCGACGTGTCTCGGCTCCACCAGAACGCGGTACGGTTCCGATCTTTTGTCCGGTAGCCGGGTTGATGACATCGATCGTCTTGCCGGAATCGGCCTGCACCCATTCGCCGTCGATCAGGTTCGCTTCGCGCATGAAATGGCTTGTTTTCTGAAGCATGCTTAAACCTCCGCTGGACGCTGGCAGCGCCGCTGTCACGATTTCGACCGCGCTCTTACCCTAAGGTAAGACCAACGATCAATCGCTCGCTTCTATCTAAGCGATAGGCCACACTAATCCAGCAACGGCGATCCATAAAGTTGTGCTGGCGACCGCGCAGATGGTCGACAGGGTCAACTGGTTGGAGGCAAGCGCCTGCCCTGTGCCGAATTGCGCGGCGATCAGATAGGCGTTGACGCCGCATGGCATCGCCGCAGCGGCAACCGCGACCTTGGCGGTCAAGGGTGGCAATCCGAGAAACCAGGCAAACACCAGCACCAAGCCCGGCATCAGGCCAAGCTTCAGAACGGAAAGCAACAGGGCCGGCCTGAGATTTCCGGAAATGCCGAAGCGCCTTAGGCCCAGTCCGATGGAAAACAACGCGACGGGACCGGCGGCACCGCCAAGCGCGTCAACCAATCGTGCACCGACCCCGGACAGCGGAACTCCGCTAAAGCGCCATGCGAGCCCAGCTAGAATGCCGATGATGAGAGGATTGGCGAAAATCTTGCGTAGAAAGCTGCGCAGCACGCGCAAAGCATCCACTTCACCGTCGCCTTCGCTGCGGCCAAACATCTCGAACAGGATCACCGACGCCATCATCATGGTCGGCAAGTGCACGGAAACCAGAAGCGACAGCACTTCCACGCCCGGCTTGCCGAACACACCGGAGACGAAAGGAATACCGAGCAGAACGAGGTTGGAGAAAGCCGATGAAACTCCGCCCACCACGCCGGCACGTGAATCGCGTCCAAACAAGCGGGTCACGATAAAATGGCCAATGGTCCACGTCACCGCGGCTGCCGCGAAATAAACCGACCAGAGCGTCAATGGAGCCGCGCCGTGGAAATCGACCTCGGTCATGGTGCGGAAAAGCAGTAGAGGCATCGCCACATTGACCGCGAATTCCGCGATTGCCGCTCCGCTGTTGGCGCTGAGATAGCCGGTGAGACCAGCAAGATAGCCAAGCGCCACAAGGCCGAAAATGAAGACGACGGTTTCGGTGAGCGATGACATGGACGACCTGATAAGGGAGCGCGCCATAGCGAACAAGCGGCCGCGCCGGGTATTCTCATGGACCAATCAGGCAGCCGTATCGCCCCATGGCCGTGACAAGATACCTGTACCGCGATACGGGTGTCACCTTGTGTGCGCCCGACTTTGCTATCCCTATACAGATTCGGCCAGAGCCTTAGAACTGATGGACATTTACGATTTGAGCGCGGCGCTTACCAGTAAGCCTGCGCCCGCGGGCGCAAGAGTTGTCCGCGTCCAGGGGCGCAAGAGGATGTCGATGCCGAGAATAATATTTGCCCTGTTTTTCTTGGTCATGCCGGTCGTCGCCCAAGCCACGGAGGCCGGATGGGCCGCGTTGCGCGAAGGCGGTCATGTCGTTCTCCTAAGCCACGCCATGGCCAATGGCACCACCGATCCGGCAAATTTCGACATCGCCGTTTGTACCACTCAGAGAAACCTTTCGGCGCGCGGCAAGCAACAGGCGCGCAAGATCGGTGCGCTGTTCGGTGCACGGGCCGCACCCGTGGACCTGATTCTATCGAGCAATTACTGCCGCTGCCTGGACACCGCCCGCATGGCCTTCGAATCGGAACCTGAACCATTTCCGGCTCTTGATCTTCCGAAAGGCGACACAGTCGAAAAGGCTGCGCAGATGGCCGAGATCATCGGCCGCATTCGCGATTATTCCGGCTCAGGCAATCTGATCATGATCACGCACGGCCAAAATATTCAGAATCTGACCGGCATATCGCCGCACGCGGGCGAGGTCGTAATCGTCACTCCCGATGGCGATGGTCTGCGTGTGCTGGGCCGCGTGAGGTTCTGACCGAAGCCGCCGTGGAATTTATTCGCGTCTGATGAATTTAAGCGTGCCGACCACGTCGGAGCCACGAACCCCAGCACTGGCACTGTCCGAAGGGTGGTGGATACCGTCCATCACCACCACTTCATCGAAATCGAACGGACTGACTCCATCGAGACAGGCAGCGTTGATGCCATATTCCGTGGGATCTGAACGTCGCCGATGATGTGTATAAATCCCGCATACCGAACAGAAATAATGTTGCGCGGCGCCGGTATTGAACCGGTAGAGCGTCAGCGCGTCCCCGCCCGCCAATATCTCCAGGTCATCGAGTTTGGAGGTCACCGCGACCGCGCCGCGCATGCTGCAATAAGAACAGGTGCAACGGCGCGCCGAACGCAACCCGTCGGCGAGCCGCACACGGAAGCGAACCGTACCGCAATGGCAGGCTCCGTCGATTTCCGTCACATCAAGATCGAGCATGATTTGCTCTCCATTAACAGGCATCACATATAGCACGAAGCGGTACGGGATTGGCGGTGCAGGTTGGGCGTAAGAAATTGACCACCATATTCGGCCTTTTCCTGCCAGCAAAAACCGACTAGACAGCGCCAATATCTGCGGACAGGTTCCGCCCTGTTATTAAAGGAAAAGCCCTTGTCCACCACGTTCGAAAAAGTCGCCAAGATCATTGCCGATACCAGCGAGATCGATATCGACACGATCAAGCCGGACAGCCACACGATCGACGATCTGGGCATCGACAGCCTCGACTTCCTTGATATCGTCTTCGCCATTGACAAGGAATTCGGCATCAAAGTGCCGTTGGAGAAATGGACACAGGAAGTCAATGATGGCAAGGCATCGACGGACGATTACTTCGTAATGAAGAACCTTTGCGCCAAGATCGACGGACTGGTCGCAGCCAAGAACGCCTGACAACCTTCTCCATGAACGCGAACGACGTCGTCATTACCGGGATCGGCCTTGTCTCCTCACTTGGAGAAGGCGCAGACACGCATTGGGAAAAATTGTCGAAGCCCGGAATGGCGCCGGTACTCGATGCCGAACGTTTCGCGCCCTATACCGTTCATCCGCTCCCTGAAATCGACTGGACCCTGCAAATCGCCAAGCGAGGCGATCAGCGCCAGATGGAAACCTGGCAGCGTCTTGGCACCTATGTTGCGGGCCTCGCGCTCGACGACGCAGGCATCAAGAGCGACGAGGCGCTTTGCTCCAGCATGGACATGGTGGTGGCTGCGGGTGGAGGCGAACGCGATATTGCGGTCGATTCGGATATTCTCGCAGCCTCCGGCGCGCGCAGCGATTTCGACGTGCTGCTTAATGAGAAACTTACTACGGAATTGCGCCCTACCCTTTTTCTGGCGCAGCTTTCCAATCTTTTGGCGGGTAATATTTCCATTGTTCACAAGGTCACGGGTTCATCTCGCACCTTCATGGGCGAGGAAGGCGCCGGCGTCGCGGCAGTGGAGACGGCGGCGGCGCGCATCCGCTCAGGCCAGTCCACACACATGTTGGTCGGCGGCGCGTTTCAGACGGAACATCCCGACATGCTGCTCGGCTACGAACTTGCCGGTTATCTGCATCGTGGCGACTGGAAGCCGGTCTGGCAGCGTCAGAATTCGGAAGGTGGCGGTGTGGTATCCGGCTCCGGCGGCGCATTTCTGGTGTTGGAGAGCCGTGCGCACGCCGAAGGTCGCGGCGCAAAAATTTACACTGAACTCGGACCCGTTTTTTCCGGCCGTGCGCGCCGGTCGCGCGGTGAACTGAAGGATAGCCTCGAAGCCCTTTTTCAGGCCACGAACTTGCCGGAAGGCAATTTGCTCACAATATCTGGCGCTTCCGGTGGTCACAAGGCGACGATGACCGAAAAGGCCGTTCTCGAACACAGGCCGGGCTTGGCAGTACGTGCCTTCTCAAGCCTTACCGGCCACCTGAAGGAAGCCCAGTTTCCTTTCGCCGTAGCATTGGCGGCGCTGGCGGTCAGCCATAAATCCACTTATCCGGCATTGGACCCGGTCGAGGAAAAGCCGTTCGAGGGCGCACCGCGAAAGGTGCTTGCAACGACGGTCGGCTATCACCAATTCGAGGGTATGGCGCTGGTCGGCGCTGCCGATTGAGGTGTCAAACATGGCCAATCTGAAAGATCATCTGGGCAGACCGGTCGTTGCCGTCACTGGCATCGGCGTTGTCACATCGCTTGGGCGCGGCAAGGCTGATAATTGGGCGGCGCTGACGGCAGGAAAATCCGGTATTCATCCGATCACGCGGTTCCCTGTGGACCACCTCAACACCCGCATTTCCGGGATGGTCGATTTCCTTCCATCGAGTTCCAAAGGGGCCAGCGCCCTCACCTATGAATTGGCCGAAATAGCGGCACAGGAGGCCGTTGCCGAGGCTGGTATAGATGACGCGGATTTTGGCGGGCCTTTATTCCTGGCCTCTCCGCCAGTCGAGCTTGACTGGCACGACAGGCTGAGACTCTACAAAGATGGTAAGGACGGTGAAGCGCCGAGGAGGTTGCTGGAAGTGGCACGCAACCTCAATTCATCCGCTATGTTCGACACGTCACAGTTCGGTTTCGTTGCCGACAGGCTGGCCGATCGCTTCGGCACACGCGGACTGCCGATCACGCTTTCGACCGCTTGTGCCTCAGGCGCAACCGCCATTCAGCTTGGTGTGGAAGCGATACGGCGTGGAGAATGCGAGCGTGCACTCGCCATCGGCGCGGATGGATCGGCAACTGCGGAAGCACTGATCCGCTTTTCGCTACTTTCTGCCCTCTCTACCAGCAACGACATTCCGGAAAAGGCATCGAAGCCGTTCTCGAAGGATCGTGACGGATTCGTTCTGGCCGAGGGCTCGGCAGCGCTCGTGCTGGAATCCCTTCAGGCAGCGCTTGCCCGTGGCGCTAAGGTGATCGGCATATTACGCGGCTGCGGAGAGAAAGCCGACGATTTCCACCGTACCCGTTCAAAGCCGGACGGCTCACCCGCAATCGCTGCCGTGCGCGCCGCGCTTGCCGATGCGGGCCTTGCCGAGAACCAGATCGATTATGTCAACGCGCACGGCACATCAACATCGGAAAACGACAAGATGGAGCATCTGTCGCTATCGACGGTCTTCGGCGATCGTGTCGCAGAGATGCCAATCTCGTCCAACAAATCCATGATCGGTCATACCCTGTCGGCAGCGGGCGCCATCGAGGCTGCATTCTCGCTGCTGACCATGCGGGAAAGCGTCATTCCGCCGACGATAAATTATGACAATCCGGATCCTGCGATCGCGCTCGACGTGGTGCCCAATGTGAAGCGTGAAGCTACCGTCCGCACCGTACTATCCAATTCGTTCGGCTTCGGCGGCCAGAATACCTGCCTTGTCATGGCGCGGGAACCCGTTTAAGCGACGGGCATCGCAGCCGAACAAACCGACAGGCTCCATGCGCGCATTGCAACTCATCGAGGATCGCCGGCTCGAAACCGTCGACGTAGCCCTGCCCCCACCGCCTTCGCTCGGCGAGGTGACGCTTCGCATCAAGGCGGTGGCGCTGAACCATATCGATGTCTGGGGATGGCGCGGCATGGCGTTTGCCAAACGCAGGTTGCCGCTCACCATCGGCGCCGAGGCCTCGGGCGAAGTCGAGGCCGTCGGCCCCGGCGTATCGAATCTGCTTCCGGGCCAACTCGTTTCTATTTACGGCGCACGCACATGCGGACTTTGCCGCGCCTGCCGTGAAGGGCGTGACAATCTGTGCGAGCATGTTTCTGGCGTGCATGGCTTTCATCTCGACGGTTTCGCGCAGGAGAAGATCAACCTACCGGCACGCCTGCTGGTGCCTGCCCCCCCCGGTATCGATGCCATCGGGGCAGCCGTCGCGCCGGTCACGTTCGGCACGGTTGAGCATATGTTGTTTGACAACGCGCAGCTCGAACCCGGTGAAACGATCCTCGTCCATGCTGGCGGTTCCGGCATTGGCTCTGCCGCGATCCAACTCGCCAAGAAGATGGGCTGCACAGTCATTACGACAGTAGGGTCCGAAGCCAAGATGGAAAAGGCCAAGGCACTCGGCGCGGACCATGTCATCAACTACCGCGAGGACCGCTTCGAGGGCGTTACCCGCAAGCTCACCAAGAAGAAGGGCGTGGACGTGGTTTTCGAGCATGTTGGCGCCGACACATGGGCCGGCTCGATGCTCTGCCTGAAGCGCGGCGGTCGCCTCGTCACTTGCGGCTCAACTTCGGGCGTCTCCACTCAGATCAACCTGATGCAACTGTTCCAGCAACAGTTGAAACTGCTCGGCTCCTTCGGTTGCCGGATGGAGAATATGGCAAATGCCATGCAGAAAATGGCGGCTGGCCTAGTCCATCCTGTTATTGACACCATGGTCGACTTCAACGGCATCGATACTGCACTGAAGCGCATGGAAGGCCGCGACGTGTTCGGCAAGATCATTCTCACAGTTGATTGACACTTGGCGAAACGATCACTGACCAAACTGCGAAGGGACGTTGGGTTCGGCCTCGGTCTACGGCTGCGCAAGCTCAACTATTGGCTGACCGCCAAGGTCGCCATGGCCATAATGGCCATGCTGCGACGCCTGCCGCCAGACAAGGCATTGGCCTTCGCCGACGGGGCCGCGCGCCGGATCGGCCCGCTAGTTGGGCGACATCGCGTCGCGCTCAACAATCTGCGCCATGCCTATCCGGAAAAGAGCGAAGACGAGATCAGAACCATCGCGCTCGACATGTGGGGCAACATGGCCCGGCTAGCCGCAGAGTACATCTTTCTCGACCAATTGTTCGATTATGTTCCTCACACCAAAACATCCGGCCGCATCGAAGTTTCCGATACCAGTATCGAGCGTTTCGAGCGCATAGCCCACGAAGACAAGCCCCACATTCTATTCACTGGGCACCTCGGCAACTTCGAACTTCTGCCGGTGGCCGCCGCAACCTTCGGCATGAGCATAACGGCGCTGTTCCGCCCGCCAAACAATCCCTATTTGGCCAATTATATCAACTCTACCCGTAGCGCCTCGATGGGTGGTCTTCTGCCGTCCTCGACCGGCGCATCCTTCGCGCTGGCTTCAGTGTTGGAAAAAAGCGGCAATATCGGCGTTCTAGTCGATCAGAAATTCACACGCGGCGTGGAAACGACCTTTTTCGGTAGAAAATGCCAGAGCAACCCAGTGCTCGGCATGCTTGCCCGGCAATTCGACTGCGACGTCTATCCCGCCCGCTGCGTACGCCTTCCTGACAACCGCTTCCGACTGGAAATCGAGGAAAAGCTGGTCTTGCCGCGCGGACCGCGCGGCAACGTCGATGTCGTCAACACCACGCAACTCCTATGCGATGTGGTCGAGCGATGGGTACGCGAGGATCCTGGCCAATGGATGTGGTTCCATAAACGTTGGCAGATCAACGGGCGGCCGCGCAATGTAAGCTCTCGGCACTGAATAATGCTCACCGTTTGCCAGGATCAGTTTACCACCACAATGCGCGTGTTGGCAGGCCCGACGTCCTTGACCATCGCGTAGAAGCGCGCGGCATTCGGGGTTTTCAAGCGTACACAGCCGTGCGAGGCTGGCCGGCCCAGGCGTCTCACCGCATTGGTACCGTGGATGGCATAACCGCCACGGAAGAAGATGGAGTACGGCATCGGCGACATATGATATTTGCGTGAGTACCACATGCGATGCATACGCTGCGGACGATAGGTGCCTCGCGGTGTTATGTAGCCCTTCCGCGCTGTGGAGACTCGCCAGGTATAGAGAACTCGCCCATGTTTTTTCACAGTCATCGTCTGGCTTGAGACATCGATTCTCGCAACAAGATCGGCCGCCGTCGCTTCATTCGAAACACCAAACAGAATTGCCGCGAAAGCAGCCGCCACGATTACAGCGCCCTTCATGAGATCGCCCCCTTTATTCTCCCACCACAGCCATTGTTGCGCGGTTTGTATAATTTTTGAAGTCATGAAGCGAAATTTACTCGGAACGGCTGAGCAAACCGAAAATCGTATCGGTAGAATTTGAACGATCGGCACCGAGCCGCATTGCTTACACAGGCATGGCTTGGAGGTCTTCGACCCGAGTCTGATCATGTCATTTCGCCAGCTACGATCAGGAATCGGCCTGAATATCTCTTGCGCGGCTGGGCTGACGATTATGTTCAGGTTGAAGAACCGCCTTCAGTTCGTCATAGCGCGGCCACAAGCCGGTTTACTCAATAGCCATTTCGGGTTTCTATCCGCCGAGTCCGGGAAACGGGAGTTGACGATGGGACTGTTAAAGGCCCTTTTGGCCGCTGGCGCTCTGGCCCTGGCAATTGGCGTTTCAGGGACCACGTCAGCCTTTGCCGTACGGACCGATCTCGTGCTCGGAGTGACGCTCGAACCCCCGCATCTCGATCCCACCGCCGGCGCAGCCGCGGCCATAGACGAAGTTCTCTACGCCAACGTCTTCGAGGGGCTGACCCGCATCGGTCCTGACGGCGAGGTATTGCCGGATCTTGCCGAAAGCTGGACGATTTCAGATGACGGAAAAGTCTACATCTTCAAGCTGCACAGCGGCGTGAAATTCCATGATGGTACCGACTTTGATGCGAGCGACGTCAAATTTTCGCTCGACCGTGCCCGCGCGACCAATTCGGTCAACGCACAAAAGCAATTGTTCGCGGCAATCGATACGGTCGAAATCGTGGATCCCGCCACGGTAAAGATCACGCTGAAGCATCCCCAAGGCGCCTTCCTCTACAATATGGGTTGGGGCGACGCGGTGATGGTGGCGCCGGAATCGGCCGCTACCAACAAGCAGAGGCCGATCGGAACCGGCCCGTTCAAATTCCAGAACTGGGCCAAGGGCTCTTCGATCACATTGGTGAAATCGGATCACTATTGGGGCGACCCGGTGTTCCTCGACAAGGTGCAATTTCGCATCATCCCCGATCCCGCCGCCGCCGTTCCGGCAATGCTTTCCGGCGATGTCCAGGCGTTTCCCTTCTTCCCGCCCGATGCCGTTTCCCAACTTCAGGATGATCCAAATCTGCAAGTTGAGGTCGGCTCGACCGAAGGCGAGACGATCCTTGCCATGAACAACAAAAAAAAGCCCTTGGACGATCTCAAGGTGCGCCAGGCCATCTCCTACGCACTCGACCGTCAGGCGATCATCGAGGGCGCATCAGGCGGTCTTGGCGTACCGATCGGCTCACACATGTCGCCGTCCAGTAAAGCCTATCTCGATCTGACCGGCGAATATCCGCATGATGTCGCCAAAGCCAAAGAACTGCTCAAGGAAGCCGGTATGCCAGATGGCTTCAAGGCGACACTGAAGCTGCCGCCGCCCGACTATGCTCGCCTCGGCGGCGAGATCGTCGCGTCGCAATTGCGCGATGTCGGCATCGACCTTGAGATCATCCCGATGGAATGGGCGCAATGGCTCGATCAGGTCTTTACCAAGAAGGATTACGACTTGACCATCGTATCCCATACCGAGCCGAACGACATCGATATCTATTCGCGCAGGGATTATTATTTCAATTACCAGAACCCGGAGTTCAACAAGGGTATCAATGAGTTGAACCTGACCGCCGATGAAACGAGGCGCGACGAATTGCTGGAAAAAGCACAAAAGATACTGGCCGACGACGCCGTGGTCGGTTTTCTGTTCGAACTGCCCAAAGTCGGCGTCTGGAACAAGCATCTTCAGGGCTTCTGGAAAAACGCGCCCATCCAGGCCAACGATCTCACCAAGGTGAAATGGACGGATTAGGCTTTCCCCCTGTGGGGAGAGTAAGTCAGCTCATGATAGCTTACCCCGCTCGGCGCATTGCCATCGCCATAGTGACCCTGGTGCTGGCTTCCATCGTCGTCTTCACCATGTTGGAAATCGTGCCGGGCGATCCTGCACGCATTATGCTGGGTATGAATGCCAGCGCCGAACAGGTCGCGCAACTGCGTCACCAGATGGGGCTCGATGCACCTCTGTTGTTGCGCTATCTGCATTGGACGGGGGGCCTGCTGAAGCTCGATTTCGGGCAGTCTTACACTTATTCGGTCCCGGTCATCGATCTGGTGGCCGAACGCATGGCCGTCTCGCTGCCGCTGGCACTGATTGCGCTGGCGCTCTCCACGATCATCGCCATCCCCGTCGGCCTCTATTCGGCAAGCCGGCGAGGCGGTACCGGCGACACCATCGCCATGGGCACGGCGCAACTCGGCGTTGCCGTTCCGAATTTCTGGTTCGCCCTACTTCTGATTTACCTGTTCGCGGTCTGGCTGCATTGGGTGCCAGCCGGCGGCTTTCCCGGATGGGATGCCGGCATCGGCCTTGCCCTTAAATCGTTGGCGCTACCAGCGTTAGCCCTCGCTCTGCCGCAGGCTGCAATCCTGGCGCGTGTCGCGCGCTCTGCGCTGATCGAAGTGCTGTCAGAGGATTACATCCGCACCGCGCGCGCCAAGGGCATACCGCGCCGCGCCGTTCTGTGGCGACATGCCTTGCGCAACGCCATGATCCCCGTGCTGACCATCATGGGGCTGCAATTCGCCTTCCTGCTTGCCGGAACCATCATCATTGAGAACGTGTTCTATCTTCCTGGCCTCGGCCGATTGGTGTTCCAGGCCATCAACCAGCGCGATCTGATCGTGGTGAAAAGTGTCGTCATGCTGCTGGTCGCCATTGTCATTGTCGTCAATCTTCTGGTTGATCTGTCCTATGCTCTTGTCGATCCGCGCCTCAGGGGGCGGCCATGACACTCCATGCTTCCTTGCTTGGCGATAGGTCGGCTTCCCTGCTGCGCAGGGCGCTTTCCAACCGTTCGTTCGTGATCGGTCTGGTGATAGCCGTGGCTGTCGCGGCCGTGGCTTTGATTTCCTATGTCTGGACGCCCTATGACGTAACCAGGCTCGTTATCGCCGACAGAACACGGCCGCCTTCTCTGGCGCATTGGTTCGGAACCGATCATTTCGGCCGCGATATCCTGTCCATGATCATGGTGGGCGCACGCAACTCCATCGCCGTCGCACTGGTGGCGGTAGGCATAGGCATGGGCATAGGGGTGCCACTTGGCTGCCTTGCGGCGGCACGCGGCGGCATGTTGGACGAGGCGGTCATGCGCCTGAACGATCTGGTCTTTGCCTTTCCAGCCCTGCTTTCGGCAATCATGATTACCGCAGTTTTCGGACCGGGTGCGCTCAACGCAATTATTGCCATTGGCATTTTCAACATTCCGGTTTTCGCGCGTGTCGCCCGAGCGGGCGCGCTCTCCATCTGGCCGCGCGAATTCATCCTTGCCGCCCGTACTGCCGGGAAAGGCAAGATACTGATCACGATCGAGCATATCTTGCCCAACATCGCCACCCTGCTTCTGGTGCAGGGCTCCATCCAGTTCGCACTTGGCATCTTGGCTGAAGCAGGTCTGTCCTATGTCGGGCTCGGCGCGCAGCCGCCCATGCCAAGTTGGGGCCGCATGCTGTTCGACGCCCAGACGCGCATGACAGTCGCGCCATGGATGGCCATGTTTCCGGGCATGGCCATTGCCATAACCGTGCTTGGGTTCAATCTGCTCGGCGACGGGCTCGCCGATATCCTCGATCCGAGATCAAGGCGACGGCAATGAGCCTGCTTGAAATCGACAACCTGTCGCTGAACATCGGTGACCAGCCGATCTTGAAGGACATAGATATTTCCGTAGCGCCGGGCGAGATCATGGGGCTTGTCGGTGAATCCGGCTCCGGCAAGTCCTTGACGGCACTCACCATCATGCAATTGCTGCCTTTTGGCGCCCACACCACGGGCCGCGTGACGCTGGGCGGCATCGATATACTCGCCACCGACGAGGAACGCATGTGCCTCTTGCGTGGCAAAGAGGTCGGCATGGTGTTTCAGGAGCCGATGACCGCGTTGAACCCGCTGAAGACCATCGGTGAGCAGGTGGCGGAAGGCATACGCTGGCACAACAGGGCAAGCCGCGCCGAAGCAGAAGAGCAGGCGCGCATCATGCTCGACCGCGTCGGTCTGCCCGCGGAAAAATTTCCGCTCTCGCGCTATCCGCACGAATTGTCGGGTGGTCAGCGCCAGCGCGTTGTGATCGCCATCGCCTGCGCGCTCAAACCCAAATTGCTGATCGCCGATGAACCAACCACGGCGCTCGACGTGGTCCTGCAGGTGCAAATCCTCGATCTGCTGCGCGATCTCGTTACTGAAAACCGCATGGGCTTGCTACTGATCTCGCACGATCTCGCCGTCGTCACTGAAATGACCGACCGCATCACCATTCTGCGCCGTGGAGAAGTGCTGGAAGCCGGCAAGACGGCTGAGACCCTCTCCAGGCAACGCCATCCCTACACACGGCAACTGGCCCAGGCCTCCATGCATGTGCCGCAACGGCCTGTCTCTCCTGCACAGGAGAAGAACCACACGCCCTTGCTTGTCGTGGAATCACTGACCCGCGACTATCCAGGCTCACGCACCGCATGGTTGCGGCATGGAGAACCCCTTCGCGCAGTGGATAATGTCTCCTTTTCAATGCTCGCCGGCCAATCGACGGCATTGGTTGGTCGCTCCGGTTGCGGCAAGTCCACCCTGGCGCGAATGATCCTGGCGCTTGATCGTCCAAGTGCCGGAACCATCCGGTTTCGTGATGAAACCATTACCGACAAGCGAGAGCACGAATTGAAACTGGCCCGCCGTGGCATGCAGGCAGTGTTTCAGGACCCCTATGGCTCCTTCGACCCGCGCCAGAAGGTGGAAAGGCTCGTCACCGAACCGTTGCACCTTCTGGAAAAAGCGCCGTCGCGCACCGAGCGTCGTAATATGGCAGAGGACGCACTTGCCGAGGTCGGGCTCATCCCTTCCGACCTGGATAAATACCCGCACGAATTCTCGGGTGGCCAACGCCAGCGCCTGTCCATCGCCCGCGCCATTATCACGCGCCCGAAGCTGGTGGTTGCGGACGAACCCGTCTCTGCCCTGGATGTATCGATCCGCGCGCAAATCCTCGACCTCTTGGCCGATTTGAACAGCAGGCTGGGCATTGCCTATCTGTTCATCACCCATGATCTCACAGTCGCCCGCGCCATCACCGACGACGTCATGGTCATGCACGCAGGGCGGATCGTGGAACGAGGCGCGACCAAGGAGATACTCGACCATCCCCAATCCGAAGCCGCTCAGGCGCTCGTGGCCGCCGCTCCCGATTTGCATCGAGCCTTGGCGAGAAAATTGCAAGAGCAAGGGTGAGCGCCCCGCCCGTAAAAAGTGATCTATTGTTGCTCGTCCACCGCCGACACAGGGCTGATGCCGAGTACTTCCAGTGTACGACGCAACAAGCGCACCTCGTTCTCGGCAAGATGCCGGTCTGCTCTTGCAATCTCGGCCATATGGCGGGCGAGCAACCTGCGTCGATCCATGCTGAGATCCCGAAAAACTGCGATCGCCTGAACTCCATCGGTCTCATAACCAAAATCGTTCAGATACTCGATCACATCGTCAATACTGGTTTCGGGAATATCAAAGGATTCCAGACAAATGCGCCTGAACGCATCCATCTCACTTTCGCTGACCGTGCCATCGGCCAGGATCATGCGAAACAGCATCAGGAGTTCGGCCGAAAGTGCGGGATCGTCCGCCACCTTGCGCACGCCCGGATCGCCCTCGAAAAGAGCAAGCATCTGATCCAGCAGGGCAATGGCCATGGGCTACTTCTCCAGCGAAAGCATATCATTATCTTGAAATCGGCATTGTGCAATCGTGGCCGCTGTGGTCGAAGCAGGGCATCCTTCGCCCTGCTCCCGGCTCATCATGTTCGACCTCGCACTCCAGACCGTCACGATGCTGGCCGTGGCTTCCTTCATCGCCGGCTTCGTCGATTCGATTGCCGGTGGCGGAGGGCTGATTACCGTCCCTGCCCTGCTGCTTGCAGGCCTCTCGCCGGTCGAAGCTCTCGGCACCAACAAAATTCAGGGCCTGTTCGGTTCCGCCTCGGCCACCCTGACCTATGCTTCCAAGGGACAGGTCGAGCCGCGCCGCCAGATTCGGTCCGCCGTGATGGCCTTCCTGGGCAGTGCACTGGGTGCATTGGCCGCGACCGTGATACCCGGCGCATGGTTGAGTGCGGCACTGCCGATCGTGCTCATCCTGATTGCGCTGTTTTTTGCCTTCAAGCCGAATATGAACGACGTGGACAGGACCGAGCGCATGTCTCCGGTGTTGTTCGGCCTGACAATGGCACCGCTGGTCGGTTTCTATGACGGCCTTTTCGGCCCCGGCGCGGGCTCGTTCTATATGTTGGCTTTTGTCACGCTTGCAGGCTTCGGCGTTCTCAAGGCGACCGCGCACACCAAGTTGCTCAATTTCGCCTCCAATCTTGGCGGATTTGCCGTGTTCGCGGTTGTCGGGGTGATCTACTGGAAGATCGGCCTGCTGATGGGCGCAGCGCAGTTCCTTGGCGCGCGCACCGGCGCGCTACTGGCCATCCGCAACGGCGCGAACCTGATCAAACCGCTTCTGGTTCTGATGTGTGTAGCGCTGGCAATGAAACTTCTCTCCGATCCCGCGAATCCATTGCGCGTCCTGGTCGGTATGTAACCGGCATTACCGGGCCGCAGCGAAGATCGCATCGCAGTCGAGGTGGCGCTCCAGTTCGACCGCAATCTCGTCCAAGGCTTTTTCAACCTCGGCACGGTAACTGGTGCCCGCTTCAGTGATGCCGAGCCCCTTGAGGAACATCGCTCGAAATCGGTCCGCACCGAAAATTCCGTGCAGATAGGTGCCGAACACCTTTCCATCGGCAGACGTCGCACCATCCTCGATACCCTCGATCAGCGCGACGGGACGCCGGCAATCCGGCCCGGTCGTGCGACCAAGATGGATTTCATAACCGGACAAAGGCACGTCGAACGCCGCTGAGCGCGCCTCGACATTGCGCACGGTTTTCTCCGGTTCCATGATCGTCTCCACATCGAGCAAACAAAGCCCCTCCGTTTCGGTGACGCCACCTTCAATTCCCTGTGGGTCACGCACGCGGCGGCCGAGCATCTGAAAACCGCCGCAAATGCCGACAATGTGACCGCCGCGCCGCCGATGTGCGGCAAGGTCGCCGTCCCAGCCGTTTTCGCGCAGCATGAGGAGATCGCCTATGGTGGATTTCGAGCCGGGAAGAACAACCAGTCCGGCATCCGGCGGTAACGGTTTGCCGGGCGGCACGAACACGACTTCGATTTGCGGCTCCGCTTTGAGCGGATCGAGATCGTCGAAATTGGCGATGCGCGACAGCATCGGCACCGCCACCTTCAACGCACGCTTCTCGCCGGAAGCCAGCCGCTCCAGCACCACCGAATCCTCCGAAGGCAGCCGCGCCGCCGATTTCAGCCACGGCACGACACCAAAGCATTGCCAGCCGGTGAATTTCTCGATTGCGGCGATCCCGTCGTCGAACAGCGAAACGTCACCACGGAATTTGTTGATCAGAATGCCGACAATCATTTGCCTGTCTTCTTCCGGCAGGATCAGATGCGTCCCCGCAATCGAAGCGATGACGCCACCCCGATCGATATCGCCGACAAGAACCACCGGCACCTTGGCGCGCGTGGCGAAGCCCATATTGGCGACGTCGCGCGCCCGCAAATTGATCTCCGCGGGTGAACCCGCACCCTCGACGATGACGAGGTCGGCACCCTCGCCGACCTGCTGCCATGAATCGAGTACAGCATCCATCAGTTGGCCCTTGAGAGTCTGGTAATCGCGCGCCTGCGCCTCGCCTATGACCTTGCCTTGCACCACCACCTGCGCGCCAATATCGGTCTGGGGCTTGAGCAGGACCGGGTTCATGTGGACCGTTGGCTCAACACCGCACGCAACAGCCTGGAGCCACTGCGCCCGACCGATCTCGCCGCCCCCCGCCTCTCCCGGCAAATCCGCAACCGCCGCATTGTTAGACATGTTTTGCGGCTTGAACGGCCGAACTTTCAGCCCCCGCCTCGCCGCAGCCCGGCAAAGCCCGGCCACCAGCACCGTCTTGCCGACATCGGACCCCGTGCCTTGCAGCATGATTGCACGCGCCATTCACCTGACCTCACTGATCACCAAAATTTGCAGCCATACCCGTCGCCGAACACCAATCCACGCACAGCGGCTGCGCTCATCGTCGGGTTGCGCGGGCGCATCATTGGTCTAGATTGATTTTCGCGCATAGCCAAAAACGACATTCGGGAGAAGGCCATGGACAGCGTTGTGCAAGCGGCCGGCGGCCAGTTCGAACTCAACGAAGACCAGCGCGCGATCCAGGCCATGGCCGGCGCTTTCGCGGCCGAGCGTGTCGCGCCCAACGCGCTTGACTGGGACCGCAACCGGCATTTCCCCAGCGATGTCATCCGCGAGACAGGGCCGCTCGGCCTCGGTGGCATCTATGTCCGCGAGGATGTCGGAGGCTCCGCGCTCGGCCGGCTGGACGCAGTGCTGATCTTCGAGGCGCTGGCTAAAGCCTGCCCGGCCTTTTCTTCTTTCATCTCCATTCACAATATGGCGGCCTCAATGGTCGACCGCTTCGGCAATGAGGAGCAGCGCCAGCGCTTCTTGCCTAAGCTGACGTCGATGGAATGGCTGGCAAGCTATTGCCTGACCGAACCAGGTTCCGGCTCGGATGCCGCCGCGCTGAAGACCAAGGCCGTGCGCAGCGGTGGGGATTATGTGCTGAACGGCGCCAAGCAATTCATCTCCGGCGCCGGCGACAGCGATGTTTATGTCGTCATGGCGCGAACCGGCGCCGATGGCCCGAAGGGCATTTCCACCTTTGTCGTGCCCAAGGATGCGCCCGGCCTCGGCTTCGGCGCGCTCGAGCACAAGATGGGCTGGCACCTGCAATCCACCCGCCAAGTGATCTTCGAGGATTGCATGGTGCCGGCAGAAAACCTGCTCTCGACGGAAGGTGCGGGTTTCTCCATCGCCATGGCCGGCCTTGATGGCGGCCGCCTCAACATCGCCGCCTGCTCGCTCGGCGGCGCGCACTCGGCGCTGGAAAAGGCGCTGGCCTATACCAGCGAGCGGAAAGCCTTCGGCAAGACCATCGACCAGTTCCAGGCATTGCAATTCCGGCTGGCCGATATGGAAACGGAACTTCAGGCGGCACGCATCTTTCTCTATGCGGCGGCTTCGAAGCTAGATGTCAAAGCTCCCGATGCCTCCAAATGGTCAGCCATGGCCAAGCGCTTCGTCACCGACACCGGCTTCGAGGTCGCCAATCAGGCGCTGCAACTGTTCGGCGGTTACGGCTACCTGCACGATTACGGCATCGAGAAGCTGGTGCGAGACCTGCGCGTTCACCAGATCCTGGAAGGCACCAACGAGATCATGCGCGTCATCGTCGCGCGGCATCTGATAGGAAAATAGCAATGACCACCATCGCTTTCATTGGCCTCGGTAATATGGGCAACCCGATGGCCGCCAATCTCGTCAAGGCCGGCCATACGGTGCTCGGCTTCGACCTCATGCCGGAGAATCTTGCCGTCGCAAAGGAGCACGGCGTCACCATCATGGCCGACGCAGGAGCAGCCGTGAAAGAGGCCGAAACCGTCATCACAATGCTGCCAGCCGGAAAACATGTGCTTTCGGTTTATGAGGACATTGCCGCAAAAGCGAAAAAGGCCACCCTGTTTATCGATTCATCGACCATCGACGTCGAATCGGCGCGCAAGGCGCACGCCATCGCCCAGAAACACGGCCATGCCTCGATCGACGCGCCGGTTTCCGGTGGCACCGGCGGCGCTGCGGCCGGGTCGCTGACCTTCATGGCCGGCGGCCGCAAGGACGCCTTCGCTCGCGCCGAGCCGATTCTCGAACCCATGGCCGGTCGCATCGTACATTGCGGCGATGATGGCGCCGGACAGGCCGCCAAGATTTGCAACAACATGATCCTTGGCATTTCCATGATCGGCGTTTCGGAAGCCTTCGTGCTCGCCGAAAAGCTCGGCCTGTCACATCAGGCGCTGTTCGATGTCGCCTCCACCGCCTCCGGCCAATGCTGGTCACTGACGAGCTATTGCCCGGTGCCGGGGCCGGTGCCGAACTCGCCTGCCAACAAAGATTATAAGCCAGGCTTCGCGGCAGCTCTGATGCTGAAGGATTTGAAGCTTGCCCAAGAGGCGGCACAGGCAGCCGGCGCGGCCACACCGCTCGGCGCAGAAGCGGCCCAACTTTACAATCTGTTCAACCAGCAGGGCAATGGTGGCGTGGACTTCTCCGGCATTATCGGATTCCTGCGCGGTCATTCGGCGTAAATATCAGTATTTATTACCATGTTCTAAAACGCGATGGATAAAAACTTCAAAATTTAGGTTTGATTAAGCTCTCGCTAACCACGCGGTAACGATGTGCCTGTAGAACGGAACGCGAGGCGGAAGTCGCAGTCCGCTGAGCGCTCCGGATCAGGTCTCGCGTACCGGAGCAGCCAAGTTTCGCAGGTTTGTCGTCGCGAAGCGCCATGCGTATCTGGCAAAGCCGCGCTCCTGGAGAGCGCGGCTTTTCCGTTGTCGGCCGCAACCGGGTCACATGGCCCGTAAATCGGCTTCGGCAAGATCGAGCGCCTTGGCGATGCGCTCGCAGGCCATGTCGATAGTGGCGCGCGTCCAGATCAACGGCGGCGACAGGATCATCGTGTCGCCGGTTGCCCGCAGCATCATGCCATTTGCAATGGCATGATCGCGCACCACGACAGCCGCTTTACCATTGCCCTCGAAGCGCTCCTTCGTAGCCTTGTCCTTGACGATCTCGATCGCTCCCATCAGCCCGACGGAACGCACCTCCCCGACAAGCCCTTTACCGGCAATCTGTTCCTGCAGGGCCTGCGCAAAATAGGGACCAGTGTCGGTCTTCACTCTCTCGACCAGCCCTTCCTTCTCGATAATATCGAGATTCGCCAACGCTACCGCACAAGCAACCGGATGCCCCGAATAGGTGTAACCGTGATTGAATTCGCCGGATTTTTCCACCAGCGTCCTGGCGATCCGGTCGCCGACCAGCAGCGCCGAAAGCGGCTGATAGCCTGACGTCAACGCTTTGGCTGTAGTGATGGTGTCGGGCGAAATGCCATAGGTCGTCGCGGCAAACCATTCGCCCGTGCGGCCGTAACCGGTGATAACTTCGTCCAGCATCAGCAGGACGTCATATTTGCGACAGATGCGCTCCACTTCCGGCCAGTAACTCGCCGGCGGGATCTTCACCCCGCCCGCACCCATGACCGGCTCGCCGATAAAAGCCGCAACCTTGTCCGCGCCGGCTTCGAGAATGGCGTCCTCAACGGCCCTGGCGGCGCGCAGGCCGAAATCATGATCGCTCTCACCCGGTAACGCTAGTTCATAGGCATAAGGCATCATCACATGCACAATGTTGGGAACGGCACCGCCAAGTTGCTGATGCATCGGCTCCATGCCGCCCAACGACGTGCCGGCCACGGTCGAGCCGTGATAGGCGTTCTGGCGCGAAATGATGCGGTTCTTCTCCGGCTTGCCTTCCAGCGCCCAGTAGTGACGCACCAGCCTCAGCGCCGTATCGTTGGCTTCCGAACCGGAAGATCCATAAAATACCTGGTCGATGCCCTTTGGTGCGATTTCGGCCAACCGCTTGGACAAGAGCACCGGCGTCGGCGTCGAGCATTTGAAGAACGAATTGTAGTAGGGTAATTCCTTCATCTGCCTGTAAGCGGCATCCGCGAGTTCATCGCGGCCATAGCCGACATTGACGCACCATAGACCGGCCATACCGTCGAGAATCTCGGCACCTTCAAGATCATAGATGAACGGGCCTTCGGCGCGTGTGATGATACGCGAGCCGGCCGCCCGCAATTCCTTGTGGTCGGTGAAGGGATGCAGGTGATGCGCCGCATCGATATGCTGAAGCTGCTTCAGCGAATAGTTCTGATAAGTCATGGATTTGATCCTCTTTCCTGAATCGATCCGGCAAGCGCCGGTGCGGATTTCAGGTGAGCGGCGGCGGCGAATAACCAATGCGTGCGCACAGCCGCAAAAGTTCGGCGTGGCGCGTACGCGGCGAAGGCGTCACGGCAACATCGAACCTGCTGCGATCGACTTGCGGAAAAACCATGCGCCAATCTAGCCGGAAGGCGTGCGGCCATTCAAGCCGGGGCGCCGCACGATGCTGGCAAGCACCAGCGCCACGCACATCGCACCCATCACCAGCGGCAGGCCCGGTGCTCCAAAAAGCTCCATCGCGGCGCCGGTCAGCGGCGGCAAGGCAACACCGCCGACGCCCCATGTCATGGCGAAAGCCGCGTTGCCGGCAAGCAGCGCCGGGCCGGAGAAGCGCTCGCCGAGTTCAATGATCGTCATGGTGTAGATGCCGAAGGACACGGCGCCCCAGACGAAGACCAAAGGCCACACCAGCAGTGTTTCCATCAAGTACGGCAGGAGCAGGCAACCAAGCGCAGTCAAAATCGCGCAGCCCAGCCGAACAATGCGGGCTCCCATTCGCTCCGCCAACAGGCCGAGCGGCACCTGCATGGCGATATTGCCGGCAACAAGAACCGACAGCAGCGCCGAAACCCGCCCCTCCGTGATACCGAAATACGCACCATAGACCGGCATCAAGGCAAGCACTGTCTGCTCGAAACCCGCTGCCACCACCACAGCGAAAAGCAACAGCCGGGCGAGCGGAATGAAGCCCAGGACCGACACTTTCGGGTCGGACTTGTGCACCTGCGGCAAGCGGTGCACCACCGAGGCGAGCACCGCGCCGCAGATAACGAAAGCACAGATGCCAATCAAAAAAGGCGGCCAACCTTCCGCGCCGACGAAAAGCAGGCAGAGGGGACCCGAAGCAAAGCCAGCCGAAGTCGAGGTGGAATAGATGCCCACGATGCGACCACGTCTTGCGGGCGGCGCCAGCGCGATGATCCAAACCTCGCTCAGCACGTAGAGCGGGTTCGTCACCATGCCCATCAGGAAGCGCAGTGGAAACCAGGCATAAAGATTGTAGGTCCAGCCGATCGCCACCAGCATCACCGCCGAAAGAACGGCGCAAGCGAGCGCGGTGCGCCCAGCTCCGAAGCGCCGCGCTAGCCATGGCACCAGGAGCGACGACAAGATGAAGCCGATCGGCGTCATCGCGGCTGACAGGCCGATCAGCGCCGGTGCAACGCCCTGCCGGTGCAGAATGAAGGACAGCAGCGGATAGGTCAGACCCTGCGCAATGGCGAACACCGAGACCGTCGCAATGACGCCCGCAATAACCATCCAGGAGACGGGTCTCGATTCATGGCTCTGTTCGCTCATGCCGCAACAGGATCAGGGCCATTTGCCAAAAGCAATCTCGTACGGGGCCAGGACCAATCGAAGGCCCTCGCCTGAACCGATGCGCACTTAGCTTGCGAAGCGCTCAATAGTGAAACGCGACAGGTCATGCGCAGTCATGCGCTCCGTCGCAAGATCGGCCAGCGCCTCTCCGATCACGCTGGCAAACTTGTACCCGTGGCCGGAACAGGGAGAAGCCACTACGATGCGCGGATCGGCTGGCAACAGGTCGATGATGAAATCCTCGTCCGGCGTTTTGGTATAGATGCAGGTCCGCATCTTTTTCAGCGGTCCCGCCGCTGCCGGCAAATACCGCTCCAGAAAACGGCGCATGCGCGCCTCGTCAGCCGGACCGGCATCCTGTGTGGCGCTTGCGGCATCAGCAAGGACGCCGCTATCGTTGTGAAAGGCGCACTTGAAACCGGACGCGGTAAACTGCGGGAATCCGTAACCAACCTCGCCATCGGCGCCGTCGATGATGAAAACCGGGAGGCTGCCGAGCGCCACATCGGCTGGGTCGCGCGCCTCAAACCAGCACAGAACCTGCCGTGTCAGCGTCAGTACGGGCTTGAGTTGCGGCACGAACTCTCCGACCCAGGCACCGGTTGAGACAATCACCGATCCGGCCTCGAAAGTTCCTTGCTCCGTGATAATGCGAACGGACGTCGCGTTCGATTCAATGGCAAGCACGGGGTTGTTCATCACCACGCGCGCACCTGTCGCTTGTGCCAATTTAACATGCAGCGCATTGGCCTTCTCGGGTTGCAGGAAACCGCCGTCCGGCTGCCATACACCGCTGTAGCCGTCCGGCAGGTGAAACTGCGGGAACCGCTTTTCGATCGCCCGCGCATCCAAGGCCTCATGCGGCAGACCATGCAGGCGGCTTGCCGCCAGCGAACCTTTCACGATCATGCTGCCCGGCTTACCCATTTCCAGAATACCGGTGACGGTAAGTATTGTTTCGTTGGTTAGCGTCTCCAGTGCGCGCCAGTTCTCATAGGCCTTTCGAGCCAGCGGCACATAGGAAGGGTGTTCGAAATAACCGAGCCGGATGGCGCGCGATTCGCCATGCGAGGAGCCACGCTCATGCCCGATCTCAAAACGCTCGATTCCGATGGCTCGCACGCCACGCCGCGCAAGATGGAACAGTGCGGCACTTCCCATCGCGCCCAAACCGACGACGGCCACGTCACAAAAACTCAATTTACCCTCCTTCCCAGTCCGCAATCATGGCCCGCTCGACAGTGGGCACAGACATGGCGCGAGCAATTACCAGTATGCGGAAAGCCCAGCAGTCATGTCGTTTCCTTCGTCCTACGGGTCGTAGCCTCCGCATTGGTCGCATCAACTCAGGTTCATTATGCCGGCGCAACACTCGAGGCACAGGAACAGACATGAATGCAGAGCTTCCTCCCGACAAACCGGCCTCGGCGGCCGAGCATGTACGGCGCGGCGGTCGGGCCGGCAAGCGTTCGCATGATCGCGCGGCATTCGAGCAACCTGCCTTTCGCCAACCCAGATTGCCGTTCCAGCCAACCAAGCTGATTTCCGACGATCAACTCGAATCGATCCACCTAGCCTCATTGCGCGTGCTGAAGGAGATCGGCGTCGACGTCCTGCACGATGAGGCCCGGCGCATCATGAAAGCGCACGGCGCCGACGTCCGCGATGGTAGAGAACGCGTGCGCTTCGATGCCGATATGGTACTTGACTTGATTGCGCATGCGCCGTCCGAATTCACACTGCATGCCCGCAATCCGGCGCATAATGTTCGACTGGGTGGCGACAACATCATTTTCGCGCAGATGGCGTCGGCGCCGAACTGCTCCGATGCTGACCACGGACGGCGCCCCGGCAACCAGATGGACTTTCGCAATCTGGTGAAGCTTGGCCAGATGCACAATATTCTTCATGTCACTGGTGGTTATCCGGTCGAACCGGTCGACCTTCATCCGTCGATTCGCCATCTGGAGTGTTTGCGCGACTTCGTGATCCTGACCGACAAAGTCTTCCACGCCTATTCTCTGGGCCGCGAACGAAATCTGGACGGTATTGAAATCGCCCGCATCGGGCGTGGCGTGGCGATGGAACAATTCGTCGAAGAGCCCTCGCTTCTGACCATCATCAACACCAACTCGCCGCTAAAACTCGATATCCCGATGATGGAAGGGATCATCCAGATGGCATCGCACGGGCAAGCTGTCATAGTCACGCCCTTTACTCTCGCGGGAGCAATGGCGCCGGTAACGGTAGCTGGCGCGCTGGTTCAGCAGAATGCCGAAGCGCTCGCCGGCATCGCCTTCGCACAGATGGTGAGGAAAGGCGCGCCGGTGGGCTATGGGGGCTTCACGTCCAATGTCGACATGAAGTCAGGCGCGCCGGCGTTCGGAACCCCGGAATATATGAAGGCGCAACTCATCGGCGGCCAACTGGCCCGCCGCTACAAAATTCCCTACCGCACGTCGAATGTTTGCGCCGCTAATACACTCGATGCACAGGCAGCTTATGAAAGCGTGTTTTCGCTGTGGGGCTGCGTCCAGGGCGGCGGCAACTTCATCAAGCACGCCGCCGGTTGGCTGGAAGGCGGCCTCACCTGTTCTTATGAGAAAACCATTCTCGACATCGATCTGTTGCAAATGATCGCTGAGTTTCTGACACCGCTCGATTTCTCTGAAGAAGCGCTGGCGATCGACGCCATCCGCGATGTAGGACCTGGCGGTCACTTCTTCGGCACGCCGCATACCCAGGCTCGTTACAAGACGGCTTTCTATCCACCCATCGTCTCTGACTGGCGCAATTTCGAGACATGGGTTGAACACGGCTCTCCGACAGCGATACAGCGCACGAACCGTGTCTGGAAGGAGCGACTGGCGATCTATGAGGAGCCACATATCGATCCCGCTATCCGTGAGGAAATCGATGCCTTCGTCGCGCGGCGCAAAGCCGAAGGCGGCGCCCCGACGGATTTCTGATCAATCTGAATCATTTACTCCATTCTCGGACCTATCTCCATGAAATCCCATGCAAAAGTTATTGTCATCGGCGGCGGCGTCGTCGGCTGTTCGGTTCTTTATCACCTCGCCAAAGCGGGATGGAACGACATCATGCTCATCGAGCGTTCGGAATTGACGTCCGGTTCCTCCTGGCATGCCGCCGGCGGCTTCCATACACTCAATGGCGATCCGAACGTTGCCAAGCTGCAAGCTTATACGGTGCAACTCTATAAGGAGATCGAGGAGCTTTCCGGCCAATCCTGTTCGTTGCACCTGACTGGCGGCGTCATGCTGGCAGACAGCCCCGAGCGCATGGACTTCCTCAGGCTCGCCCATGCCAAAGGGCGCTATCTCGGTATGGACACGGAACTGATCACGCCTGCGGAAGCCAAGGCGATGTTCCCGCTCATGGATGAGAAGAACTTCGTCGGCGCCATGTGGGATCCTGTCGAGGGTCATCTCGATCCGTCCGGCACGACCATCGCCTATTCCAAGGCAGCCAAGAAGCTCGGCGCCGAAATCGTGCTGCGCAACCGCGTGGTGGAACTGACGCAGGAGGCGGACGGCACCTGGAATGTCGTCACCGAACAGGGCACCGTGAAGGCTGAGCATGTGGTGAACTGTGGTGGCTTATGGGCCCGCGAAGTCGGGCGCATGGTCGGCATCGAATTGCCGCTGCTCGCCATGGAGCATATGTACCTGCTGACCGAGCCGATGCCGGAGGTCGAGGAATTCAACGCTCGCACGGGCCGCGAGATGGTCGGCGTGCTCGACTTCAAGGGCGAGATTTATACGCGTCAGGAGCGCAACGGCGTGCTGCTCGGCACCTATGAAAAGGCCTGCAAGCCTTGGTCGCCGATCAACACGCCGTGGGATTTCGGCCACGAGCTTTTGCAGCCCGACATTGACCGCATCGCGCCCTCGCTGGAAGTCGGCTTCAGGCATTTCCCTGGCATCGAAAAGGCCGGCATCAAGCAAATCATCAACGGTCCATTCACCTTCGCACCGGATGGCAATCCTCTTGTCGGCCCGGTGCCTGGATTGAGCAACTATTGGGTCGCATGCGCGGTCATGGCCGGCTTTTCGCAAGGCGGCGGCGTCGGCCTCGCGCTGTCGAACTGGATGGTCAACGGCGATCCCGGCTTTGATGTTTGGGGCATGGACGTTGCCCGTTTCGGCGAATGGGCGACCCTCCGTTACACCAACGCCAAGGTGCGCGAAAACTATTCCCGGCGCTTTTCGATCCGTTTTCCAAACGAGGAATTGCCGGCTGCAAGACCGGCGCAGACCACTCCACTCTACGACACCATGCTCGCCAACAATGCGGTGATGGGCGATAGCTGGGGGCTCGAAACTCCGCTATGGTTCGCGCCGAGAGGAACAGAGCCGAAAGACAGCGTTTCCTTCCGCCGCTCCAACGATTTCGAACATGTCGGTGCCGAAGTGCGAGCTGTACGCGAAGGCGTCGGCGTCACCGAAATCGCCAATTTCGCCAAATATGAGGTGTCAGGGTCAGGTTCGGAAGATTTTCTCAACCGGCTGATGACCAACCGCATGCCGAGGAAGAGACGCATCGTCCTTACTCCGATGCTCAATGAATCCGGCAAGTTGATCGGCGATTTCACCATCGCGCATGCGGATACCGACCGATTCATGGTCTGGGGTTCGTCGGCCGCCGCCAGATATCATATGCGCTGGTTCGAAAAACATCTGCCGAAGGATGGTTCCGTCCGTATCCACCGCTTTGATCAGACGCTTGTCGGCCTGTCGATTGCCGGTCCGAAATCACGCGATCTGCTGCAAAAACTGGTCGACACCGACGTTTCCAACACCGCCTTCCGCTTCATGGATTATCGCGAGATGGCGGTCGGCGGCGCACCAGCAATCGTTAACCGGGTGACTTATACCGGCGATCTCGGCTACGAGATCTGGATGCAGCCGGCTTATCAGCGTCTCGTCTACGAGAGCATCAAAGAAACGGGCTCGGAATTCGGCATTGTCGATTTCGGCATGCGCGCGCTGCTTTCCATGCGCCTGGAAAAGAATTTTCCCACGTGGTTTCGTGAACTGCGGCCGATCTACGGTCCGTTCGAGGGCACAATGGACCGCTTCATCCGCATGGAAAAGAACGATTTCATTGGTCGCGAGGCCGCAGCGAAAGAGCGGGAACAAGGTCCGAAACTGCGTCGTGTCTCTTTCGTCGTTGACGCACTCGACGCCGACGTGATGGGTGACGAGCCGATCTGGGCGAAGGTTTCCACCGACTACGGCACGATAGAAAAGCCGCATGGCTATGGCGCGCAGCGTTTCGACGAAACCGGAAAGGAAGTACGCACCTCGCAAGCCGACGAAGGTGCATCCTCGATCCGCGGCATCATCGACGGCGATTGGCGGGTCGTCGGCTGGGTGACGTCCGGCGGTTACGCCCATCATGTTCAAAAGTCGATGGCGCAAGGCTATGTGCCGGCAGCACTGGCTGGAAACGACGGTGAAGGCCTGTTCGAGATCGAGATTCTCGGGGCACGGCGCCCTGCCCGCATCAATATCGAGCCATTGTTCGATCCGACCGGCGCAAAGATGCGGAGCTGAACCGGCTGCTAGAGCGCCGTGCGTTCAATCGAACGCACAAACGACGCTCTAACACTTTGACGGAGCATCGGATTGACCCAAAACGAATTCCACTTTTCGGTCCAAAGCTCCAGCGATTCCGACGTCCGGAAATGCTCGCAGCAAACAGGGATTCAAACGTCAAATTCCTCCCTCAAGTATTAGCAGCCGCTGGTTGTGAAGCAGGGCGGCTTCATGGTAGCGGGGCACGATCCTGCGTGGCCATGGAGTGCCGATTGAATTTTGCCGACAAATCCGCTGACTGGCTGAGTATCGCCAGAATCGGCCCCTTCGGCGCCCTTACTGTGCTGCTTGCGCTTTATTGCGTCGTGCAGGTCGTCATGATGCCGCTTCTTTCAGTCTGGATGGGCACCGGAGTCGGCGTCGATGATGCCGAACAGCTGATGTATATGCGCTTTCTGTGGGCCGGCTATGGCGGCTCGCAACCGCCATTGTTCACCTGGCTGCTGTGGCTTGTCTCGTCGATCTTCGGCACCAGCGTGCTCACCCTCAAGATCGTGAAGTACACACTGTACCTGGCAACACTGCTTGCAATCTTCGCCGCTGTTCTACGTTCCGGTTATTCCCGGCGCGCGGCAACCGCCGCAATGCTCGGCCTGTTCCTCTTCCCGCAATTCCTCTGGGAAATGCAGCACAGCCTGTCGCATTCAGTTGCCGCAGTGTGCTTTTCCGCAGTTCTGCTGCTTGCATATTTCGAATTGCTGCGCAGCCGCTCCAATCTCGCCTACATTGCCTTCGGTCTGGCGATGGGTTTGGCTATCCTCGGCAAATACAACAATTTCATCTTGATCGCCGCCCTGTTCACGGCTGCGCTCTCCCTGAGAGAGGCGCGCAGGGTCGTCTTCACCCCACGCATGACAATAAGCCTTGCCGTAGCGCTGCTTGTCTGCCTGCCAACGCTATACTGGAACGTCGCCCATCCGGGTGAATTCATGGCTCGCAGCTATAAATTCGGTCTTGCCTCGAACGGCCTGACGACTCGCCTGGCCGGCATTGCGCGATTTCTCGATGCTGCACTGAACTTCGCCGGAGTACCGATTCTGGTCAGTGCCTTGGCTTTTCTCCTGGCGCGGTCCGCACCGCGGTCCGAACCCCTGCCGCCAGCCATCTGGGAAAAACTCACCGTCCGCACTATAGCCATCGGCTTCGGCATCATCGCGATCTTGATGATTGCGAGCGGCGCGACTAAATTCCGCGATCGCTGGTTTCTACCGGTCCTGCTCTTTCTGCCCGTCGCCGTCGCCATGTACGCAGACAGATTGGGCGAGCGCGGCATTGTGGCCCAAAAGGTTCTGATCTGTACGGGCGCCGTGCTTGCATTGCTCGCCCTTCCTTTCACCTGGTACTATCAGGTTTATGGTGGAACGAGCGGTGGCAGCATTGCGCGCATCGACTATAGCCAACTTTACAAGGACATGACCGTCAACGGGCCAGTGAATACCGTGGTCTCGGATTGGCACTGGGTTGGCAATCTGCGGCTTGTCGAGCCGCAACTCGTTGTCTTGAGCCCGGAAGTGCCAGATTTTTCACACCAGCTACGCGAACCGGTGATGCTTATCCTGCTCGATACAGGCACCCCAAGACCGGGCATGCTGGAGGTGGCCGCAAAGGCCGGTTATGAGCCTGCGGATTACGGCCGAGCGTTCGAGATCAAGCAGATATTCGGCGGCAATGGCGAGCCAAGACAGGTTTTCACTATGCGTCTGAAAAAGATCGCGTCCACGCCGCAATAAGATGCGAAGCACGCAGAACGACCTCAGTCGATGGGGTCTGTATCCGTCGTCATGCCGAGTTCATGCAGCGTCTCACGCAGAACGAGCCGATCTCTTTGCGATACCGCCCTGCCCGCAATGAAAGGCAGGCCCTTGCGGCGCGCTGTCCACCCAACGACCCGAAGTCCGGCTGAAACGGTCGGCTCGAAATGTTTGAAAAGACTCCATGAACGACAATCTATTGCCGCAACGTCCGCTTTGCCCCGTGCGACCGCACGGAGCGAGGCGCGGTGCCCTCCAGTTTCGATGCAACTGGAAAACAATCCCAGTGTTTCATCGAGCGATTCAATATCCCGGCTGATTGCGAGCATGCCAGACATCGAGTCCACGCTGTTATAGGCAAGGCGCCTGCCGCGCAGCAGATCCAGCGAAAGGAGCGAACCACCACTTACCGGTGGCACAACCGCTTGATCGCAGATGTCCGAGCGCATGACGAGTGCACTGGAATAAAGTTCGCCGTCACCTCCTTCGAAGGCCGAATAATCGGGCTGACCGATGACCGAGACATGCGCGGCAAGGCCGAGCCCCATCGGTCCCCAACATGTCTGCGCAAACAACAATGCCGGATGTAACCAGAGCGCGTGCAAATCGAACTCATTTGGCGGCAGCGTTGCGGGATCTGGCGCAATTGTCATACCCGCCTGATCACGAATCCCGCCTGGAACGGGCGGCAGGTCGGCATTCCGGCGCACTAGCTTACTTGGCGCATCAACGCCCTTGTTATGAAGCGCCACGCATAGCGCTGCCCACTCCGCATCCGTCGCCGCCCGCGTTTCGGGCCAGTCATACATCGGCAGCGCCGCGATCCATTGGCTCATAGTATGAAGGACAAGTTTCCGGTTGCGGATGCAAGTCTCGGCCGAAGATTACGTTCATTCCTTCGGCGGTTCGGCCGGCACTGGCGCACTGCCCAGCCCATTCAGGCTGCGGGCACGAATACGAGGCTTGAATGCCCGGCCTGATTCAGGGGTTCGGCGCAGCACAGGATGCACCACCGGCTCCTTGGCACGGAACGCATACACCTTCAACATGGCGAAATAATTAGGAAAGATATAGCCGTTGTTTTCTTTCAGCCACGCCTCGCGGCGGGCACGAAACAGCCTCGGCAACTGATACCATGCGACAGTCGGCTGCTTATGATGAACAAAATGAAGATTGTTGTTGAGGAACAGAAGCGCCAGCGGTGAATGCTCCACAATCACAGTACGCCCCTCCGGACGCTCCGACCATTGATGTTCGGCAAAGGTGCGGATGGAAATCAACGACAGGCCGATCCATGTCGGTGCGAGAATGTAGAGCCAGATCGGCATGCCGAAGCTGAAATGCACGATGACCAGCACAGGAACCAACCCCGCGACATGCAGGAACCATGCCTTGCGGATGCTGCGATCTCCGGCCAGTATGGCTTTCACATCGGCAATGAAGAAGCCGACGAAGGCAAGCCATGGCCCGAAGATCAGGCGGCCAATCATCGTGTTGTTGATATGCAGCAGATATTGCATCGCTCGCGGCATTGTGTCGTGCCGCCATAGCGCCTGATAATAGCTTTCAGGATCGTCGAACGGATCGGTCAGCCGCTCGTCATAATGATGGCGTAGATGCAGCGTTTTGAATCGGCGATACGGCCATGCAATGCCGAGAGGCAGGAAGACCAGCCATTCGTTGATGCGTGCATAGCGTGTCGGATGCCCGTGCAGCACCTCGTGAACGAGCGATGAGTGCAACGCTACGGTCAAGGCCAGCAAGCCAAGAGCGAGGAGCGGATACGCCGGCCAGATGAACAGGCCAGCGACCAACCACAGCCCATAGCAGAACAGAATAAGCGCGACAGTCGGCCACTCGACCGCTCGTGCCTGTCCTGCCCTGCCTTGCCTGCTCGTCATCGTCGTCAATCTCCGGAATCATTGAATGCTGACAACATGGTGTCAGGACACATTTTCGCCGACAACGCGACAATGCGCATATAACGTTTATTATGCGCACCTAAGTCATCTTATGTTGTGAATTATCAACTCGTGGATAGAATAACCTTGGGGCGAATGTGGCTACCATGCCTCCGCAATGGAATATTTTACTGCCAGAAGGGAATACTAAGATGGACAAGCGCGACCTCTCTGGCGTCTTCCGTGATCGGCTTCGGCTCCTTCTGACACGCTCCGACCTCAACCAGTCGGCGTTTGCTGCCACGGTCGGTATCGATCGCTCAGCCTTGTCGCAATTGCTGTCAGGCACCTCCACACGCTTGCCGCGCGCCGAGACACTGCTCAATATCGCCGCGAGGTTCGAGGTCTCGCTGGATTGGATGCTCGGCCTCAGTCACGATGAAGGCGTTACCGGCGAGATCCGGGAAAGCCTGGAGATCGAGGAAGCGTCAGGCGGTTTCGACCAGACGCTTTTGGCGAAATGGCACGCTGAGGCGATCGGCACCAAAATTCGCTATGTGCCGGCGGGCATTCCCGATCTGCTACGCACGGAAGCGCTTGTCGAATATGAATCCGGCATCACCAACCGAAGCCGCGAAACGCAGATCGACGAGACGCAATATCGCATCGATTACAACCGCCGCCCCGAGACGGACATGGAAGTATGCATGCCGCGCCATACACTGGAAATCTTCGCGCGCGGGTTGGGCATATGGAGCGGTTTTCCGCCGGCCGCACGGCGGGCTCAACTCCTCTACATGGCGCATCTCCTGGAAGATCTCTATCCGACGTTCCGGCTGTTTCTTTATGATGGGCGCGCGCGCTATTCGATCCCCTACACGATTTTCGGACCGTATCGTGCGGCCATCTATGTCGGCGATATGTATCTGGTGCTGAGTGCCGCACAACCGATCCAGAAGTTCACCCGTCATTTCGACAATCTGATCCGGGCCGCCGACATCAACGCCCATGAAGCGGGGAATTTCGCCCGCCAACTGGCTGAAATGGTGATTGCAACAGACACCGCAGACATTGACATCATATAAAGATTTCTTTATATGATTAGTCAAAACACTCACCCAAAGGCCCGCCATCAATGCTCAATCCGATCGATGCCCTGATCGCCGAAAAAGGCGTGCTTCTCGCAGACGGCGCTACCGGGACCAATTTGTTTGCCATGGGCCTGGAAGCGGGCGAGGCCCCTGAACTTCTTAACGAAACGGCGCCTGAGACAATAACCAGCCTGCATAAAAACTTTGTCGAGTCCGGCGCCGACATCATCCTGACCAATTCCTTCGGCGGTACCCGTCATCGACTGAAACTCCATCATGCGCAGGATCGCGTTTTCGAATTGAACAAGCGCGCGGCGGAGATCGCCCGCGCTGTCGCTGACAAGGCGGATCGCAAGGTCATCGTCGCCGGTTCGGTCGGCCCGACCGGCGAACTTCTGGTTCCACTCGGCGCCATGACTTATGACGAGGCGGTCGATGCTTTTGCGGAGCAAATCGAGGGCCTGAAGGCCGGCGGTGCGGAAGTCGCCTGGATCGAGACCATGTCTGCACCGGACGAAATCCGAGCCGCGGCGGAAGCGGCGATCCGGGTTGGTCTGCCTTACACCTACACCGGTTCGTTCGACACCGCGGGCCGCACCATGATGGGCCTCTTGCCGAAGGATATCCACGCCGTAGCTGACGGATTGGCCGAGGCGCCGCTTGGCGTTGGTGCCAATTGCGGCGTCGGTGCGTCTGACATCCTGGCATCGCTGCTCGACATGACGGAGGCGAAGCCGGATGCCACCGTCATCGTCAAAGGCAATTGCGGCATCCCCGAATTTCACGGATCGGAAATCCACTATTCCGGCACGCCGGAACTAATGGCCGATTACGTCCGGCTTGCGGTCGATGCCGGCGCCAGAATCATCGGCGGTTGCTGCGGAACGTCTTTCGGCCATCTGGCTGCCATGCGCAAAGCCCTTGACAACCACCAGAAAGCAACACGGCCGACCCTGAACACGATCATCGAACGTATCGGGCCGTTGCGCAACAAGGCTCCATCGAGCACGGAGACCGGCGAAGGGCGCCGGGAACGCCGGCGAGGCCGCGGCTGATCCCTCGTTTTCGATTATTCCGATATCCGGCCAAAGTGTGAGATGCACTCAGTTGAACGCACGGCACTTTAGCCACGGTTGCCTTCTCAGCCAGCCTTGCCGACCGATACGGTCCTAGCCCCGACATGCAGTGCCCTGCCCGCTCCGCTGCCCATCCAGGCAGCGGCAACGCCGAGCGTCACCATCAACACGGCCGCCCAGTCGAAGCTGCCGGTCCAACTGCGGATCAGGCCGACAAGCAGAGGCCCGATAGCCGCAAGAACATAGCCGATACCCTGTGCCATGCCTGAAAGGTGCGCGGCGACATGGGAGTCGGGCGAACGCAGAACGATCACGATCATCGCTGCCGCAATCAACCCGCCCTGCCCGATGCCCTGGAGCACTGCCCAGAACGGAACCGTCCATGTCGGGGCGAACATCAGGCCTAGCAGAGCGGCCGTGGCAAGCGCGACGAGACCGACATTGACGCCACGCTGGTTGCGCCGGCGCACGGCAAAGGACGGCACGGCAAGACAGGTAATCACCTGTGCCATCACCGAAAGAGAGACGATGCCGCCCGCAACGGCAGGTTCGAAACCGCGCTCGCGCAGGATTGGGGCCAGCCAGCCGAACACGCAATAGGCCAAAGCCGATTGCAATCCCATGAATAACGTCACCTGCCATGCGAGTCGGTCCTGCCACAGACCGACCACACGGAAGGCTGAACGTGCGCGCGGCATCCTGGCTGACAGCGCCTGCGGGGCAAAGATGAAGATCACGGCCAATCCCGGCACCGCCCAGGCAGCAAGCGCGCCCGACCACGAACCAGCGACGCTTTCAATAGGAAGCGTCAGTCCGGCACCGGCAGCCGCGCCGGCACAAAGCGCCATGGTATAAAACCCCGTCATGATCGCTGCGCTTTCGGGGAAATCACGTTTGACCACGCTCGGCAGCAGGACATTTGAAACGGCGATGGCAGCGCCCGCCAATAACGTCGAGAAAAATAGCAGCGGCACCGACTCAACGCCGCGCAACGCAGTGCCGATCGTCAGCAGCAACAATGCTCCCAACAATATACGCTCAGCGCCGAATCGCCGCGCCAATTCAGGTGCAAAAGGCGCGAAAACACCGAGACAGACCACCGGCAATGCAGTGAGCAGGCTAGCTCCCGCAGTCGAAAGACCGGTTGCATGGGTTACCTCCGCCAAAAGCACGGAAAGTGACGAAAACAATGGCCGCAAATTGAAGGCAATCATCACTAAGCTGGCGCCGAACAGCAATTTTGTTCCTCGCGAGCGGAACCGCGGTGCTGACGGCGGAGGAAGGCTGTCTTCTTCGGCATCGACAAGTTGCCTGCCCAAGGCGGCCAAAGGCGGCTGGGAGGGAGTGTGGGATGCATTATCGGGCATTCAACAACCGGTCGAGTTCTCGGAGGCATTTCGAGCGGGCCTCAATCTCGCATAGGCAAGCCCGCGAACGCCGCCATGTGGAATACCTGCACCTCTAACGGATAGCGATGGGCCACGCCATAGGGGCACGCATTGCGATCAAGGCAGCCAGTTGTTCGACAGGGTTCACCATTCTGCCCTCGCACATGCGTAAGGCAATCCTGATAGGCGAAACCGGAGGACGAATAGGCCCGAGCCGGACAGGCCTTCAGGCAAGGTTTTCCAACACATGCGTCGCAAAGATGAATCGGTTTCTCAAGTGCCGTCACCACTATTTCCCGGTCGAACAGAAGCGCTCCGCGATAGGCGTGCCACAGGCCATATTCCGGGTGCATCAGGATACCGAGCGGGGACGACCGAAGCCCCTCCGCCCGCATGGCCCATTGCTGGAATGGCATGAATGGCCTCTCACTGGGCGAAATTGCCCTCGCTCCGACCTGCGCCGCCACCTCACCGATAACCAGGTTGGACCAGGTATCGAGCGGGTTCTCGATGTTTTCCGGTTGGTCGGCCAGCCAACGCTGAAAATGCGGCCAAGGCGCCGCGCCTGCCTGCCCCACCAGAAGAACCGCCTTTGCCGGCTCCCCCGAAGGGCCGGGCGGCGCGTCTTCCGAAGCGCCAAAATTAAAGCCGCCGCGTAAGATCAGACCATGCGGCGCAAATAGTCTGGCGACCGATGCGCAATCGGTCACGGCATCAACGGCGTGCGGCTGCCGGCAAGAATGCGGCCGCCGACCAGAATGAAGCAGGCTCCGGCGAATCTTTCAATCCAGTGTCGAGTTCGACTGAATAGACGCACGACCGGGCCGGACGACATGAACAGGCTGACGATGGAATACCAGATCAGCGAGCTTGCAATAATCAGCACTATCATGGCCGCCATAAGCCAACCTGGCGTCGCTGCCGTGACTGAAGTAGCAAAAACGGAGGCGAACAGAACGATGGCTTTGGGATTGGTCAGCGTCACGCCAAGCCCGAAGATCAGCGGATTGCCGCGCCTCGCCTTTTGACTGAGTTCAACCGGTTCGGGCTTGGCCAAAAGAAGCTTGATGCCGAGATAGATAAGGTAGGCGCCGCCGACGATACGGATCAGCCAAGCCAGCCATTCGAAGCGGATCAGTACAGCCGACAGGCCGGCAAGGCCGAGCGTCGCATAGAAGCCCAGCCCAATCGAGACCCCAATGGCCGTAAGCAGCCCCGCCTTGGCTCCGTGTGTCATCGAAGAGCGCACCACGCCGATGAAATCCGGCCCGGGCAGGACAAGAGCCGGGATGAAAATGGCAAAAACGCTGATTAGAACGACGGCCGGGTGCATGGCGAAATCCTCCGAAACCCGATGAGGATTTCATCTGGCCGGCGCACCTGCAAGCAGGATTTCAGCCAGCCCGCATCCCCGTCCAAATGCACGTCATTCTCCATCCGGCTGCTTGAAGGCGCTGCGCCAGACTTCCTTATGGATGATGTTGGCCACTTTAGCCCGGCCGGAATCGGGCTCCTTTCAAGTGAAGGCGTCAGGCATCGACTCCTTCTTCTTGGCAATGAAGTCCTTGAGGCCATCGTCGATGCCCGGATCGAGGAACGGCGCCTCATAGCTTTCCAGCCAATGACGCGCGAGTTGGTTGGCGCGTTGCGGCGCAGTCTTTTCGCCTTCGGCCAGCCACTGCTCGAACGAATTGTTGTCAGCGATGCTCGAACGATAGAATGCAGTCTGGAAATTGGCCTGCGTGTGATCGCAGCCGAGATAGTGGCTGCCCGGCCCGACCTGCCGAATGGCGTCCATCGCCTGGCCGTTCTCCGACAGATCGACCCCTTCGGCGAACTTTTGTTGCATACCGAGCTGGTCGATATCCATCATGAACTTGTCATAGCTCGAAGCAAGCCCGCCCTCCAGCCAGCCAGCAGAATGTAACACGAAATTGGTGCCGGCCAGAATGGTGGAGTTCAACGTGTTGGCGCTTTCATAGGCCGCCTGCGCATCCTCGGTTTTGGATGCACAGAGCGAGCCGCCTGTACGAAACGGCAGACCGAGACGGCGGGCAAGTTGAGCAGCGCCATAGGAAACCAGCGACGGCTCCGGCGTGCCGAAAGTCGGCGCGCCCGATTGCATCGAAATGGAAGAGGCGAAGGTGCCAAACAGCACAGGCGCCCCCGGGTTCACCAACTGCGTGAACGAAGCACCGGCGAGCACTTCGGCTAACACTTGCGTGAGCGTTCCCGCCACCGTCACCGGGCTCATGGCGCCTGCAAGAATAAACGGCGTGACAATGCAAGCCTGGTTATGGCGCGAATAGACCTTGAGCGCACCCAGCATGGTCTCATCGAACACCATCGGCGAATTGGCGTTAATGAGGCTGGTCAGCACCGTATTGTTCTCGACAAATTCGTCGCCGAACACGATCTTGGCCATAGCCACTGTGTCCTCGGCGCGTTCGGGCGCGGTCACCGAGCCCATGAACGGCTTGTCGGAATATTTGATATGGCTGTAAACCATATCGAGATGGCGCTTGTTGACCGGCACGTCCACCGGCTCGCACACTGTGCCGCCCGAATGGTGGATGGAAGGCGCCATATAGGCAAGCTTCACGAAATTCTGAAAATCCTCGATTGTGGCATAGCGACGGTTGCCGTCGAGATCGCGCACGAAGGGCGGGCCGTAGACGGGAGCAAAGACGGTCGCATCGCCGCCAATCTGAACGGAGCGGTCACGATTACGCGCATGCTGGGTAAAGATCGGCGGCGCGGTCTTGAGCAACGAGCGACATAGGCCTTTGGGAAAATGCACACGCTGGCCTTTGACGTCGGCGCCAGCCTGTTTCCATAATTCCAGTGCCTCCTCATCGTCGCGAAACTCGATGCCGGTCTCTTCCAACACCGTGTCGGCATTCTTCTCGATCAGCGCCAGACCTTCCTCGTCCAGCACCTCATAGACCTTGATTTTGCGCCTGATGTAGGTGAGCTGCGTGCCTGGCCCGCCGCCAGAACGCGCCGCGCGCCGCGCAGCCGCGCCACCGCTTGCGCCGCGCCCGCGCCGACCACTAGCCGCGTGATGATCGCCCTCATGGTTATCAACTGCCGCGTTCTCACTCATATTCGTCTTCCCTGAATCCGTGCCGGCCACCCATGCGGCGGCGCCTTGCCGGATCGTAGTCATGCACTTTACTAAAAACGGCCAGCCAGCGCCAACGCCTGTCTCAAAATCGACAAGAAATCCCTTAGATTTCCGGTCGCTTTCCTTTTGCAGAAAGTCGCAAATCAGCTATGGGTACACGCCTTCCAGAGGATAGGTATTGGGCAAAGCTTTTGGCGCGGCAATAATGTCGCCCGGCGCAATGAGGTTAGTGGACATGGCCGACGACGAAATTATCCTTTCCGAGCTTTCCGACGACGAACTCGTGCAGCAGATGCATGACGATCTTTATGACGGCCTGAAGGAAGAGATCGAGGAAGGCACGAACATCCTGCTCGAGCGCGGTTGGGTCCCTTACAAGGTGCTGACTGAGGCCTTGGTCGAAGGCATGCGCATCGTCGGCGAGGATTTCCGCGACGGTATTCTGTTCGTACCGGAAGTATTGCTTTCCGCCAACGCGATGAAGGCCGGCATGGCGATCCTGCGCCCGCTGCTCGCCGCTACCGGCGCACCCAAGCAAGGTAAGCTGGTGATCGGCACGGTCAAGGGCGACATCCACGACATCGGCAAGAACCTCGTCGGCATGATGATGGAAGGCGCAGGCTTCGACGTCATCGACCTTGGCATCAACAATCCGGTCGAAAAATACCTGGCGGCGATTGAAGAGCATCAGCCTGATATCGTCGGCATGTCGGCGCTTTTGACGACAACAATGCCTTACATGAAAGTTGTCATCGATACGATGAAGGAAAAGGGCATCCGCGACGACTATGTCGTGTTGGTCGGCGGTGCGCCGCTCAACGAGGAGTTCGGCAAAGCGGTCGGTGCCGATGCCTATTGCCGTGATGCCGCCGTGGCGGTGGAAACCGCCAAGGACTTCATGAAGCGCAAGCACAATGTGCGCGCAACCGCCTGAGGCCGGAAAGCGGGCATTGCCTTGTGCAAATGCCCGCTCGTCCCCAGATTAGATCGTGGCCCAGCTAAGCTTTGGGCCAATTAAATCAGAGACCAGTCAGATTACTGGTTTATCGAATCTTCGACCGCGTTAGCGGTGTTGTTAATGTCCTTGCCCGCGCCGCGGACGGTGTTCGCACAAGCTGCAAGGGCCAATGCGCAGGCAAGAACGGCAAGGGGTGCTAATCTTGACAATTTCATGGATGGAAAGTCCCTCTCTCTAAAGGTTCACGCCCCAGCAACGAAAGCCCGTTCGAGTGGTTCCATGGCTGCCGAGCAAAATCAGAAACTGGATAAGCAGGACAGGCTACTCGTCATCGCCTGTGGGATGATCGCGCGAGAGATTCTTGCCGTCAAGGCGCAACTTGGCCTTGACCATCTCGAACTCAACTGCCTGCCGGCCGAGTATCATTTCTACCCTGACCGCATCGCGCCTGCCATGGATGAAGCGATCACGGAAGCCAAGGCGCAAGGCTTCCGACACATCTTCGTCGGTTATGCCGATTGCGGAACCGGCGGGCATCTCGACGTGGTTTGTGAGAAACATGGGGTTCAGCGCATGGCCGGCCCGCATTGCTTTGCCTTCTACCAGCGTATGGAGACGTATCGCAAAATCGCCGACGACGACATGATGTCGTTCTACATGACCGATTTTCTGTGCCGCCAGTTCGACGCCTTCTTCATCAAGCCGCTCGGTCTCGACAAGCACCCTGAACTGATCGCCGACTATTTCGGCAATTACGAAAAGCTGATCTATCTCGCGCAGACCGACGATCCGGAACTGGACAAGGTAGCGCAGATGGCAGCCGATATGCTCGGCCTGGTTTATGAACGAAGGCCAACTGGCTATGGCGATCTGCCGGCCGGCCTTGCGCGCGCCGCCGAACTTCAATCGCATTGATCTGATTTTTCCGCTGACGCACAGTGCGCCGCGCATGAATCGGAGAATCGTGATGCATCCCTCTGCCTTGGCTCTCGTCCTCCTTGCTGTCGCCATTCCAAGCTACGCTCTCGCCGATGGCGTCGTGCAGAAGCGCATGACACCGGCCGACAAAACCCGGCTCGAAAATTATGAACAGACGCGTGAAGCGGCTTTAAAAGAAGCAGAGGCAGGTGATCCTGCTGCCATTCGCACCTTAGATACAGTTCTGTCGAAGCCGCCCGTCGCCTTTTCCGATCAGGATCTGACTGGCAACTGGCGCTGTCGCACTATCAAGATTGGTGGTGATACCAAATTGATCGTTTACGACTGGTTCAAGTGCAGGGTCACGGATGACGGCTCTGGCTGGCAACTCACGAAAAGCACTGGCTCACAGCGCACTGAAGGCCGTCTTTATGACGATGGCGAAAAGCGCGCCATTTATCTGGGCTCCTTCCATGTCGCCGATGAGCCGATCAAGCCTTATGGAAGCGGCCCGAAAACAGATCAGGTCGGTTATGCGTTCCGCAGCGGCCCCGATAAGTGGCGTATCGAATTTCCAGCCCCCTATTACGAGTCCAAGCTGGACATTCTCGAATTGACGCGCTGAAGCGGCGTTTTCTTCCAAATAGCATATGCTTTCGCATCGGCGCGCACATCGCTTCATTCTGTGACATCGTCGCGCGTCGTTTTTGAATGCACGCGCGTCGTCCCATGAGAAGCGGGCATTCGCCCGTTACGTCAAAGCTCAACAATATGAGGAGAAAGACATGGCTGACCTAATTGTCGTTTATTGGCGCGATATTCCCGCGCAGGTCATCGTCAAACGCGGCAGGCAAAGCGCCAAGCGCGAATTGTCACTGCGTTTCACAGAGGCGATCGATATGGCAGCCATGCGTTCCGGCGCGGCCGGAACCGACGCCTATTTGTCGGAATGGCGCAGGGCCGATCCGATTCCTGTTGGCGACGATCTCGAGGTCGAGGTCGAAAAAGCGGCGACGAATCTCGAAGAGACATATCATCGGGAGCGACTTGTCGCTCTCGCCAAGGCTGGCGGCAAGGAAAATGACTGAGATCAAGCCAATCGAGCCAGGCTCCACCACGCCATTGAACGGCACGCCTCCGAGCGCTCCGGCCGGCATGACCCAGGCCGCGATGGTCAAGAAGGCAGCGCCCAAAACGGCTTACAAGCCGGCGGACGTGTCGCCGCAGCGACGCGTACAGCGCAGCTATACAGTGCGCCTGTGGGCGATACGTCATTCGCGCCTGCTTGAATGGTTCTACGCCCGCTTTGCCGATGTCTTCCTGATGCTCCATCCCCTGTGGAATGGCATCGGTTATGCCCGTGTCGAAGCCCCGGTGAAATTCGTCGAAAAGCGGGTCAAGGGCATCATGTTCGATTGCCGCATGTGTGGCCAGTGCATCCTCTCGTCAACCGGCATGTCGTGCCCGATGAACTGTCCCAAGCAATTGCGCAACGGCCCTTGTGGCGGCGTGCGCGCGAACGGCAATTGCGAGGTCGAACCCGATATGCCTTGCGTTTGGGTAAAGGCATGGGAAGGTTCGCGCAACATGGTCAAAGGCGACGCTATTTTGAACGTCCAGAAGCCGGTTGATCAATCCTTGCGCGAAACTTCTGCATGGTTGCGCGTTACCGCGCAGGCGGCAGCGGCGCGCAAGACTCCGAGCGATGGAGCATCCGCATGAGTGCGGCCCGCCCTCCCCAGCAAGATGAAAATCCATCCGGCATCGATCTGCCGCTTGATCCTCTGCCCGGCCATACTTCGCCCGGACGGCTGGAGCGCGTATTGCGCCGAGGCGAATTCGCGGTGACAACCGAATTGAACCCGCCCGACAGCGCCGATCCGGAAGACGTTTACAATCGTGCCCAGATTTTTGACGGCTGGGTAGACGGCATCAATGCCGTCGATGCATCAGGCGCCAACTGCCATATGTCGTCGGTCGGCATATGTGCGCTTCTGACCCGCATGGGTTATGCGCCGATCATGCAGATCGCCTGTCGCGACAAGAACCGCATCGCCATACAGGGCGACGTGCTCGGCGCAGCCGCCATGGGCGTTGCCAACATACTGTGCCTGACTGGCGACGGCGTGCAGGCAGGCGATCAGCCCGGTGCCAAGCCGGTGTTCGATCTCGACTCCATGTCGCTGCTCGAGACCATTCGCATCATGCGCGACAATGGCAAGTTCCTGTCGGGGCGCAAACTGACGACGCCGCCGCAGCTTTTCCTGGGCGGTGCCATTAATCCGTTTGCCCCACCCCACGATTTCCGTCCGCATCGTCTGGGAAAGAAGATCGCCGCCGGCGCGCAGTTCGTGCAGAGCCAGTACTGCTTCGATGTGCCGATGTTCCGCACCTACATGCAGCGCGTGCGCGATCTCGGCTATACCGAAAAGGTCTTCATCATGTGCGGTGTCGGCCCGCTTGCCTCGGCAAAGACGGCAAAATGGATCCGCTCGAATGTGCCTGGCATTCACATTCCTGACGCCATCATCAAGCGCCTCGAAGGCGCTCAGGACCAGAAAAAGGAAGGCAAGCAGATCTGCATCGACATCATCAAGGAGGTGAAGGAAATCCCTGGCGTGTCAGGCATCCATGTCATGGCCTATCGCCAGGAGGAATATGTCGCCGAGATCGTTGATGAATCGGGCGTGCTCAAGGGCCGCAGGCCGTGGCACCGCGAGGCCCGTGCCGACGACAAGATCGTTGCCGACCGTCTGGACCAGATCCTGCACGACGGTATCACTGAAACCCAGGTGGACATGGTCAAGAGCGCGCATTGAAACCGCCACGACGGCCATTCACTTGATCGACAACCAATAACGATATAAAGAACTCTTTATATCATATGGAGACCCTTCATGACCCGCACCATCGTCGCCTCGGCGACCCGTGAGATCGTAATCGGCTTCGATCAGCCCTTCTGCGTGATCGGCGAGCGCATCAATCCGACCGGCCGCAAGAAGCTCGCTGCCGAGATGGTTGCCGGGAATTTCGACACTGTGAAGAAAGACGCGCTCGAGCAGGCCGCCGCAGGCGCCACCATGCTGGATGTCAATGCTGGCGTCACCGCCGTTGACCCGAACGCCACGGAACCGGAACTTTTGGTGCAGACGCTGGAGATCGTGCAGAACCTCGTCGATCTGCCGGTATCGATCGACAGCTCGGTCTCGGCCGCCATCGAGGCAGCACTGAAAGTCGCCAAGGGCCGGCCATTGGTCAATTCCGTGACCGGCGAGGAAGAGAAACTCGAAAAGATCCTGCCGTTGGTCAAGAAGTATAACGTGCCGGTCGTTGCCATCTCTAACGACGAAACCGGTATCTCAATGGACCCGGACGTACGCTTCGCCGTTGCCAAGAAGATTGTCGAGCGCTGCGCCGATTTTGGCATTCCCGCCCATGACGTTGTGGTTGACCCGCTGGTTATGCCGATCGGCGCGCTGGGTGACGCTGGTCGTCAGGTCTTTGCCTTGCTGCGTCGCCTGCGCGAGGAGTTGAAAGTTAACACCACCTGCGGCCTGTCCAATATTTCCTTCGGCCTGCCGCATCGCCATGGCATCAATGGCGCCTTCATTCCAATGGTGATCGGCGCCGGCATGACCTCCGCCATCATGAATCCGTGCCGCCCACAGGAAATGGAAGCCGTGCGCGGCGCCAACGTATTGGCTGGGACCGACAAGGATTGCATGACCTGGATCAAGACCTACAAGGATTTCAAGCCGGGCGAACACGTCGCCCCACCGCCGGTGGCTATTACGTCTCCTTCGGCTGACGGCGCAGCAGGTAGCAATGGTGGGCGTCGCCGTGGTGGGCGCGAGGCGCGCATGGCGCGAGGATAGGCTCCCATGTCAGGCCGATTTCAGCAGCAGGTCGAACAGCGTCATGCCGGCATACGGGCCGGCAACGCCGATGATCGCTCCAGCGATGAAATCGCCGTCGAGGGCAGGCCAGAAGGCATGCAGCAACAGCGAGCCCGCGACCGATCCGGCAATGGATGCGGCGAGATATTGCGGATTCCTGAGCCAAGAGCCCCTGAATAGGCGGGCCATGAAGAAGGAACCCAGGACAGCGGAAAGAAGCAGTTCGGACATTTATCTCACCTACAGGTCCGATTTTCCGCCCGCTTTCACAACAATCACTTAAGCCAAGACAGGGCTTTTTAAGCGGTGTGAGAAAATGAACGTCGAAGTCCGTGACCCTCTCGTCCTGTTCATGCCTTCGGGCAAGCGCGGGCGCTTTCCCATTGGCACAAGCGTGCTCGATGCGGCACGCCAGCTTGGCGTCTATGTCGAAAGTGTGTGCGGCGGGCGCGCCACCTGCGGACGTTGTCAGATCGAGGTGCAGGAAGGCAATTTCGCCAAGCACAAGATCATCTCGTCGCTTGAGCACATCTCGCCCAAGGGCCCAAAGGAGGATCGCTACGAGCGCGTGCGCGGCCTGCCCGAAGGGCGTCGGCTGTCTTGCTCCGCCACCGTCCAGGGCGACCTCGTGGTGGACGTGCCGCAAGACACCGTCATCAACGCCCAGGTGGTGCGCAAGGCGGCTGTGGACCGCCATATCGAGCGCAACCCGGCCGTCCAGCTCTGCTATGTCGAGGTGGACGAGCCCGACATGCACAAGCCGCTCGGCGATCTCGATCGGCTGAAACATGTCCTGGAGAAGGATTGGGGCTGGAAGGACCTTCTGACCACGCCACATCTGATCCCGCAGGTCCAGGGCATCCTGCGCAAGGAGAATTGGGGCGTCACCGTTGCCATTCATCGCGATACCGAAACCTCGCAACCCGTCATCATTGCCATGTGGCCGGGGCTGAAGAACGAAGCCTATGGCATCGCCTGCGATATCGGTTCCACCACCATTGCCATGCATCTGGTGTCGCTTCTGTCAGGCCGCATCGTCGCATCCTCGGGCGCGTCGAACCCGCAGATCCGCTTCGGCGAAGACCTGATGAGTCGCGTTTCCTATGTCATGATGAATCCAGACGGGCGCGAAGCCATGACCAAGGCCGTGCGCGAGGCCGTCAATACGTTGATCGGCAAGGTCTGCGAGGAAGGTGGCATTGACCGTCACGATATTCTCGATTCCGTATTCGTCGCCAATCCGATCATGCACCACCTGTTCCTCGGAATAGATCCAACCGAACTTGGCCAAGCGCCCTTCGCGCTTGCCGTCTCGGGCGCCCTGCAATATTGGGCACACGAGATCGACCTCGACCTCAATCAGGGCGCGCGTCTCTATACCCTGCCCTGCATCGCCGGGCATGTTGGCGCGGACGCTGCCGGCGCCACCTTGTCGGAAGGCCCTTACCGCCAAGACAAGATGATGCTTCTCGTCGATGTGGGCACCAATGCCGAGATTATTCTGGGAAACCGCGCGCGCGTCGTCGCTGCATCGTCGCCTACCGGGCCGGCTTTCGAGGGCGCTGAGATTTCCGGTGGTCAGCGTGCCGCACCCGGCGCAATCGAGCGCGTGCGCATCGATCCAGATACTCTGGAGCCAAGATTCCGGGTCATCGGCGTGGATAAATGGTCCGACGAGTCCGGCTTCGAGGAAGCGGTGGGGGCCGTGGGCGTCACCGGCATTTGCGGTTCGGCGATCATCGAGGTGGTGGCGGAGATGTATCTCGCCGGCATCATCTCAGAAGACGGCGTCGTGGACGGTGAAATGGCGGCTCGGTCGCCACGGGTCTTTCAAGACGGTCGCACCTTCTCCTATCTGTTGCGCGAGGGCGAACCCCGGCTAGTCATCACGCAACGCGACGTGCGTGCCATCCAGTTGGCCAAGGCCGCGCTTTATGCCGGTGTCAAGCTGTTGATGGAAAAGCAGGGCGTCGACCACGTCGACATGATCCGTTTTGCCGGTGCCTTCGGCTCATTTATCGACCCTAAATATGCGATGGTTCTGGGCCTTATCCCCGATTGCGATCTGGCCGAAGTCAAGGCGGTCGGCAACGCGTCCGGCACCGGTGCGCTGATGGCGCTACTCAATCGCGGCCATCGCCGCGAAATCGAGGACGAAGTTCACCGGATCGAAAAGATCGAGACTGCGCTGGAACCGCATTTCCAGCAGATTTTCATCGATGCCATGGCCCTGCCAAACAAGGTCGACCCCTTCCCCAAACTGGCTGAAGCGGTCAAGCTGCCGCCTAGAAAGGTTCTTGCCGAAGCTGAAACAGGAGAGGCCACCCCGCGCCGCCGCTCCCGCGAGGAACGGGCTGCAAGGCGCGGTCGCGCCTGAGTTTCAGATACGGCCCAGGCCGCCAAAACACTCTGTATCAGAACCTCCCGGTCTCACGGAACACGTCGAATGTCGCCCTGATATGGTCGGCGGCAGCTTTGACCGGCGCATTGGCGTCGGCTGGAACGATCATCGCGAGACTGTAATTGCCAATCTCAGGCATGCCGTCTTTAGGCGTGAGTTCCACCATGTCATCGCCTAGGAACGATTTCGGCAATGGCGCGACAGCCAGGTCGGCCATGATCGCGGCGCGTTGGCCCGCCGTGTGGGCACTCATATAAGCAACGCGGTAGTTGCGGCCTTCACGCCCCAGCGCCTCCAGCGCGCCGGCCCGCCAGACACACCCCTCCTCCCACATCGACACCGGCAGCGGCTCGCATCGATGCGCACAGCCTCCCTTGGCGCCGGCCCAGACGATCGGCTCGGTCAAGAGAACTTCAGCGCCAGCCGCATTGGCATTGCATGAATTCGTCAGAAGCGTGATGTCGAGCGCCCTGTCATCCATGCGCCGGCGCAAATTGGCAGACTGGTCGATCACCACATCGACGGCGATCGAAGGATGCGACTGGGCAAACCGCTTCAAGACATGCGGCAAGACGCGCTCGCCATAATCGTCCGGCGAGCCAAGGCGCACCACGCCCGAAATGTCGGGTACAATGAATTTTGACACCGCCTCGCGATTTATCGACAGCAGCCTGCGCGCATAGCCAAGCAGCATTTCACCATCGGTGGTGAGAGCCACCGAGCGGGCATCGCGCGCAAAGACAGAACGGCCCAGTATATCTTCCAACTTCTTGATCTGCATGGAGACCGCCGATGGCGTGCGATACACCGATCCTGCCGCCGTGGTGAAACTGCCCGTTTCGGCAATTGCAACAAAGGTGCGCAGAACGTCGAGATCAAGCAGAGGCAATGGGTGATTGAGAGGAGCATTCATCACGACCTACCTTCAATTATTCTAACACAAAACATCATTTCATTTCGTTTGATTGAATACAAATCCAACCTCATAGTCAACACGTCAAGGTAGGAACGCAGCCCTCAATCGGCGCAGTTGCCGTCAATCGAACCAAGGGAGAGTGAGATGACCATTCTTTACCCCAAAAGCCTGCCCTCTATCGGCCAACTCGCAAGGCGATACCTCGTCACACGCAGCAGATATCGCACTGAAAAGGCCATACGGGCTCTGCCGATCGAACTACAAAAAGACATCGGTTGGCCGGAATCCGACGATTTGCGGATGCAGGCTCAAGGGTTCAAAGCACTACACATCCCTATCGGATCGAAAAACCGCTCGCATTTTCAACGACATACGAACAGCCGATCGAGCCATGCGTAAATTGCAAATGTCCTATGAAGCCGACGCATCGCAGGCTCAAAGCTTGGCTAATACTTTGAAAATAAGAGAAAAAACCTCGCCCCAAGTAAAACGACACCACCAAATGTCGCTTTTTATATGAAGCGCTTCGCATTTCCGATCGGATTCCCACAATGGCACGCCTATATGCACGTCAACGAGCTGCCCCACTCCATCACGCGAAGGCGACCCGTCTTGGCCACCTTATGGAGACTGACATGAAGCTTTTTTCGCGCCTCTTTTCCCGTCGTCAAACGAACCTGACGACCGCACTCGAACGTCAGCGCCTGGCAAAGACCATGCCAGGCCAGACCGGTGCTGTTGCGGCCGCCCGCTTGGGAATTATAGCCTGACCGGATTGATTCGGCAGCGATGAAACCCGGCATCATTATCGCCGCCTGGCCAACATGGCCGGGCGGTGTTTTACGTGTGCTCATATCAAAATTTAATTTGCTGAAACACATCTAGCCGATTGACAAGAAACGCTTTTCCTGATGACGCTATACTGATAGCGACATCTGTTCGCGTCTTGACCTCGGGAGGGTCCCGTGAACGCCGACAAACAAGCGATCAAGCGATCGCTGGTCTTTTTTCTTGTTCCAGATTTTACCATGGTCGCCTTTGCTACGGCGCTCGACCCGCTGCGGATCGCCAACCGCATGCTCGGCTATGAGGCTTATCGCTGGAGACTGGCTAGCCTCGACGGCAGGCCAGTGCGCGCGTCCAATGGAGTGGAGTGCGCCGTCAACACGTCGCTGGACGATGAACGCCGCAAAATGGGCGGGTCCGACCGTCCCTCCATGGCCGTAGTCTGCACGGGCGTAAATATCGAGAAATACCAGAACAAGTCGGTCTTTGCTTGGCTACGCGAAGAATACAATCGCGGCGTCGCCATTGGCGGCCTGTGCACTGGCGCTTATGTGCTGGCGGCTGCCGGGCTTCTGTCGAACCGGCGCTGCGCCATCCATTGGGAAAACCTGCCCGGATTTTCTGAGGCCTTTCCCAAGGCCAATGTTTTCGCCGACCTGTTCGAAGTTGAGCAGAACATCTACACCTGTGCCGGCGGCACCGCCGCGCTTGACATGATGCTCAAACTTATTGGCGAAGACTTCGACGACAACCTCGTCAACCGCATCTGCGAGCAGGTTCTGACAGATCGCGTACGTAGTCCGACCGACCGCCAACGTCTACCGTTGCGTGCCCGCCTGGGCGTGCAGAACTCCAAGGTTCTCACTATCATTGAACTGATGGAGGCGAACCTTTCCGAACCACTCTCGCTTATCGAAATCGCCGATCATGTTGGCCTGTCGCGTCGGCAGATCGAGCGCTTGTTCCGAACGGAAATGGGCCGCTCTCCTGCCCGCTACTATCTGGAAATCCGCCTTGATCGCGCTCGGCATCTTCTGATCCAGTCGTCGATGCCGGTGGTCGAGGTCGCGGTTGCCTGCGGTTTTGTTTCGGCCTCTCATTTTTCCAAATGTTATCGAGAGCTCTATGCTCGCTCGCCGCAGCAGGAGCGCGTGGACCGCAAACAGTTGCTGGCCGCCTGATTTCAGACATTGGCCAGCCATTCACGAATATGAAAGCCATTCCAGCCTATTTCTCGGCGCCACACAAGGGAACTGAGATGGCAGGGATTGCCTTCGTCGGGACGGGCTTCGTCGCCGACTATTACATGACTACACTTGCCAACCATCCGGAGCTTCGGCTGGCAGGCGTGTTCGACGAGAACCCCGAAGCAACCGCGCGATTCTCGACCTTCCACAAGGTGCGACGCTATTCTTCCATGGAAGAATTGCTGGGCGACCCGGCAGTCGCTATCGTTGTCAATCTCACCAACCCCGAAAGTCATTACGCGATCTCTCGCCTCGCGCTCGAAGCCGAAAAGCACGTCTATAGCGAAAAGCCCCTCGCCATGAATCTCGATGAAGCCGAGGGGTTGGTGAAGCTTGCTGCCGAACGGTGCCTCTGCCTAGCTGCCGCGCCCGCCAATGGCTTGAGTGAGGCCCATACGGCAGTGGCCGCAGCACTTGCCGATATCGCGATCGGGCAAGTCCGCCTTGTCTATGCCGAGATGGAAGATGGCCCGGTTTTCCGTCAGAACTGGCGAACGTGGCGCTCGCGTTCCGGTGCTTCGTGGCCTGGCCGGCATGAATTCGAAATCGGCTGCACGCTCGAACATGCCGGCTATGCGCTGTCTTGGCTGGTCTCGCTGTTTGGGCCTGTTGAAAGCTTGTCAGCATTCTCGGCTTTGACCTTCCCGGACAAGGGCATCGGCAATACGGCATCGCTCGGGCCGGACTTTTCGGTCGGTTGTCTGAACTTTCGTTCAGGGCCGGTGGCACGGCTCACCTGCGGTCTCGCCGCTCCCAAAAGCCGGTCGTTGACCATACTGGGCGATGCCGGTTCTATCGTCGTACGCGATTTGTGGGATCATAACTCGCCGGTGCATATGGAAAGAGTCGGAGAACCCCGCTCACTGCTGACCAAGGTGCTGGGCCGCGTCGAGCATAGCCTCGGCACGACGCTCCCTTTCAATTTGCCGCGCGGCCGCCGCCTACGCCTTGGCGAAACGTCAAGCTTGCGCCTGCCGGGCTTTCCGTCACAAATCGATTTCTGCGCCGGCATCGCCGCGATGGCGGAAGCGGTTGAACAAGGCAGCAAGCCGTTTTTCTCCGGCGACGTCGCCCTGCATATTACTGAAATAGCATTGGCACTCTCCGACGCGGGTGGCCGAGGCGGTTCCTACCGCCCGCGCTCCGGCTTCAACCGAACGTTCGCGCCGGCTGGTTCCGCACCTCTTCGATGACCTTGAGGACTGCAACGCTTTCGGCAAGCGGCATGATCGGGCTCTCCGTCGCTCCGGCTCGCACCGCCGCCATTACGGCCAGCGCCTCAAACTGCAGCCCGCCGCCAGGGAAAGTATAAGTTTCACTTCTCTTGCCGGGAACAGGCAGGCGTGAAAACATCCGGCCGATAAGCCCCGGCGCCGAAGCACCTCCCCCCAACAGTGGCAGATTGCGCAGCCTGCGGCTGAAAACCGTCAATCGTCGTGCTTTCAGAAATGGCGGCTCCAGCCTCAGCGCACCTTCCGTGCCGAATACAGTGAAGCTGTTTTCTCCGTCGTGGGTAAGCCCGCAGGCAAGGTCCGCTGTGGCATCGCCAAATTGCAACCGAAAACGAGAACGGCGATCGACGCCGCTAGCGGCTGCTTCCCACGTTCCCTCCACCATGGTTGGCGTTCCCAAAAGGCGAATCGCAAGCGACAGCGGGTAAACTCCAAGATCCAGCGCAGCTCCGCCGCCCAGCGCGGGATCGAACAGTCGGCCGCCAGTTCGCTCATCATGGCTATAGGCAAGCTCTGCCCGAAGCCCTGTTACCCGGCCGACGGTCCCCTCTTGCACGAGCCTTGCCGTAGCTTCGACCGCAGGCAGGAAGCGGCTCCATAACCCTTCCATGACGAAACAACCATTCCGCGCCGCAGCATCAGCAATCGCCTGCACGTCACGAGTCGTTGTGGCAATCGGTTTTTCGATCAGGGCCGGCTTTCGCGCCGCGATGACCGCCAATGCCTGCTCGGCATGAAGGACGTTCGGCGTCGCGATATAGACGGCGTCGATAGCCGGCTCGGCAAGTAGAGCCGGAAGATCCGTGAAAACGGTGGCTTCCGGCACCAAGCGCGCCAAGGGGACGGCCGATGCCTCCGTGCGTGCGCAAATCGCGCCGACCTTGGCTTGAGGTGCATAAGCGAGGTCGGCCGCGAACTGGGTGGCTATCGCGCCGGAGCCAACAATACCCCAAACAAAGGGGGGGTCGCCTGACAACGCCGCCTCCATTCCCGTCTCCCACAGCACTCTTCCAGCGATTGACAAATCGGCAAAGGCGTTGCCGACGCTCAAGTCGCCAAAAGAGATGTGTTTTCAGGTCTTTATTCGCGCTGTCAACTCCGCGGCTTGAGATTCTCCGGATCGTAGAGCGGCTTGTAGCCAACCCCCGCCACCTCGACGGGATAAGTCTCGCCGAAATATTCGACCTGCAACTTGCGGCCCTCCTGGCAATAGGCGTGAGGAAGATAAGCAAGCGCGATGTTCTTGCCGATGGTCGGACCGTAAGCCACCGAACTGGTGAAGGAACGGCGGCCAAGCTCGTCGACCAGTGTCTCACCCGTTGCAGGATCCATGACCGGCATGATGCCGACCGGATAGCGCGCGACGCCCCTGGCATCGACATTGTCGGTCATGATCAGCGTGCACAGCACCGCCGGCTGGTGGGCGCGCGCCTTGTATTCCTCGTGCTTCGCCTTGCCACAGAAATCCGCTTCCTTGACCTTAGGCCTCGCCAGATCGGCCTCGAACAGATTATACTCGGTCAGCAGATCTGCGTTCTGCAATCTCAAGCTCTTTTCCATACGCCGCGTGTTGGCATAGGTTTCCACGCCGACGGCAATGACGCCGGTCGAACGCAACGCGTCCCATACAGCCAGGCCGTCCTCATAGCGCATATGCAACTCCCAGCCCTGCTCGCCGACATAGGACAGTCGGAATGCCGTAACGTCCTTGTCGGCAATGCGGATCGGCTTGATTGCGGCGAACGGGAAATTCTCCTGGCTCAGCCCTTCCGGGTTCTCAACCACCTTCTGCAAGGTGGTGCGTGCATTCGGCCCCCAGATACCGATGGTTACATATTTTTCGGTCACGTCAGTGACTGTAACATCGAAGCCCTTATCCTGAGCCACCCGGCGGATATAGTGATAATCGCGTGGGCCGGCATCCGCCCCGTCGATAACGCGGCAACGATCAGCCATGCGGATGACCGTGAGGTCGGCGCGCACCATGCCTTCTTCGTCAAGGAAATGAGTGTAGATGCCCTTGCCGATCAGCTTATCGCCGCCGATCCTGGCCGCACACAGCCATTCCATTAGTGCGACGTGATCCGGCCCTTCGACATCGATCATCGCGAAATGCGAGAGGTTGATGATGCCGCAATCCTCGCTCAGGGCCAGATGTTCGGCATTGGAGACACGCCAAAAATGACGGCCATCCCATTCATTTTCGCGCATTGGCACGCGCTCGCCGTATTTCTCCAGAAGATTCTCATTGGCTGCATAGCCGTGCGCGCGCTCCCAGCCGCCAAGCTCCATGAAATAGCCGCCGAGTTCCTTTTCACGTTCCCAAAATGGAGAGCGGCGCACATTGCGTCCCTTGGAGAAGGGTTCGCGTGGATGCACCGCCGGATTGTAAATCTTCATCGCCGTTTCGGTGCAGCGGTCCCAGATGAACTGTTCTGTCATCTGATGCGGATAAAAGCGCGCATAATCGATGGCGTGGTGGTCGACAGGCGTACGCCCGTCCGTCATCCAGTCGGCGACGAGTTTGCCCATGCCGGGGCCGTCCTTGACCCAGATGCCCACCGCATACCACAATCCCCTCACCTTCTGGCTTTCGCCAATGGAGGGACCTCCGTCGATCGTCACCTGTAGCAAGCCGTTGAACGAATGGCTTTCATTGTAACCGAGTTCGCCGAGAATCGGCGTCAACTCCATGGCGCGCTCCAGCGGCGCGAGGATCTGCTCCATGTCGAGGTCGCGTTGCGAGGGAGAAAGCCGCGCCTGATCCTTTTCCAGCAGATCGCGCGGGTGCACCAGACGCGGGTTGGTTTCCTCGTAGTAGCCCCACTCGATCTGCCCGCCCTCGGCAGTTTTCGGATCGCCGGTATCGCGCATATAGGCCGAATTGCCCTGGTCGCGCATGAGCGGCCAGCCGATCTCCTTGCCGGTGCCGGCAAACTCATCATAGGGACCGAAAAAAGTCAGCGGGTGATCGACCGGCATGACGGGAAGGTCCTCGCCTGCCATCTCCGCGATCAGGCGGCCCCACAGGCCGGCACATACAACAACATAATCGGCATAAATCGTGCCCCGATCCGTCACCACCCCTTTGAGACGGCCATTCTCGATGACGAGCGATTTGGCAGAGGTATTGGCAAACGCCTGTAGCTTGCCGGCGGTCACGCCCTGTTCGACCAATTTGCCAGCGACCGTCTGCGAGCGCGGAATGACGAGGCCGGCGTCCGGGTCCCACATACCGCCCTGCACAAGGCTCTCCTCAATGAGCGGAAATTTTTCCTTGATCTCTGCCGGATCGACCAAGCGTGCGCGGGTGCCGAAAGCCTTCGCCGACGCAACCTTGCGCTTGATCTCGTCCATGCGCCCATCGTCACCGACCCGAGCCACTTCGAGGCCGCCTATACGCGCGTAATGGCCCATCTTTTCATAGAAATCGATGGAATACAGCGACGACCAGCAAGACAGGAAATCGTGGCTCGTCATGTAGCAGAAGTCGGAGGCGTGCGCAGTTGAGCCGATATCCGTCGGAATACCGGATTTGTCGATGCCGACAATGTCGTCCCAACCACGCTCGATCAAATGATGGGCGACTGATGCACCTACAATGCCGCCCAAGCCGATGATGACGACTTTCGCTTTCTCCGGAAATTTTGCCATGCCTGCGACTCCGACGTAAGATTTCGGGGCACAGTATAGAGCGCGGCGGTGCGATTGCAGCCTGTTTGCGACACGGCAAAGAAGCAGCGCGACCTGCGGTTTCCGGCATATATTACGCACGATCGATATAACCGGTTGTTAACCCTGCCCGGCAAATATGAACGTCCCGAAAGGTGGCACGCGCCAATGAACGGGATTCTGGGCGGAAGAACAACGAATATGACGACAGCAAGGGAAAACACGCAAGAAATCTTGCGTGGCTCGATCAGGACGTCGCCGATCGCAATCCTCCTTGTCGTCATCGCCGGGCTGGCTGTATTGCTTATGCTGCCGCTCACCGCCCCCATCGGCCCGATGTATTGGGATGTCTTCATCTATTTCGACGCGGCAAACCGGATCTTGAACGGGCAAGTGCCGATCAACGATTTCTTCGCCCCTGTCGGACCGCTCGGCTACTATATCTTCACTGGTGGCACAATTCTGTTTCCCCGCGCCCAACCCGTGCTGCTTGCCCACTGGTCATGGCTTGTTGTCACCGCCCCGTTGATCGCATTGATCATCATGGATGTGGACCGGCGCTCCCGCAACACTGCCTTGGCCTTGCTGATCCCGTTTCTGGTTTTTGCAGTGTTGCCGTTTAACACCCGCTCCTTCTATCCATTTCCTGGCTCCGATGGGTTCGGCATATACAACAGGCACACCAGTCAACTGCTCTACGTCCTTGTCGCAGCACTCATCTTCGTACGCAGCGCACGCCTTCTTTGCATCGTCATTGCGGTGTCGATGCTGGCCTTGTTCTTCGGAAAGATCACTGGCGCGGTTTCGGGTGCAATACTTTGCCTTTTCGCGCTGCTCGCCGGTCGTTTATCACTTCGCCACGCAGTTATCGCTGCACTTGGCTTTTTTGCCGTTCTGGCAATTGTCGAATTCAGCAGCGGGCTGGTTACGAGCTACCTGAAAGATATTTTCTCACTGGTGGCAATGAACGACGAGACACTGGCACCCCGCTTCGTACAATCGGCCTCACTCAATTTCGGCGTACTTGCAAGCGGATTGCTATTGGCTGCATTGAGCGCCATCGCCAACAGCCGGCATCTCAGCGCTGATTTGGGTCTTATCCGGCGAGAAAAGACGCTTCACAGCGTCTCACGGTTGCTCGATAACGACGCACTATGGTTGGTGGTCGTGCTGTTCGCCGGCGTCCTGTTCGAAACGCAGAACACGGGAAGCCAGGCTATGATATTGATTTGGCCTGCCGTGCTTGCGTTGCTCCTCCACTTGGAGCCCGCTACTGCGAAGCCAAAGACACTCGTCGCCACGATGGCTCTCGCTGGTGCCTGTGTTTTGCCGCCATTGGTGTATACGGTCGAGCGCGCCGCGCGTGCCTATATCGGCTCGGTGAAAAACGTCGACCTGCCGAACCAGCATCTGAAAACGCTGGGAGCCGTAAACCTGCGCCCACGCGTCATGGAGCGGACACAGCGCGTCTTGCCCATTCTGACATCACACCACGAAGCGTTCACAAGCTTTGCCAAAGTCGGCGAGTTGCCCTCGCCGGCGCTCTACTCGGAATTCGGCTTCCAGATCGGACAGCTCATCGAAATGGACCGTAACATCAGCAGCCTACTTGAGTTGGAGCAAAAAAGCGGCATTCACTTTTCGACGATCATGACACTGGAGTTCGTCAATCCCTACCCATGGCTGATGAATCGCAACGCACCGAAATACGTTGCTATCGGAGCAGATCCTTTCCGCGCCGTCCCGAATCCAGATTCCCAGGAACTGAAGGCGGTCCGCGCCGTGGACATCGCAATCTTGCCCACCTGCCCACTTACCGACGCCAACCTTCAGCTTCTGAAAATCTACCAGCAGGGTTTGGCGCAGCACATCCGCATCAAACTTAACGACTGCGCGGACGCCCTCGTGAACCCCCGCCTGGCAGCAAGGCTGCCACGTCAGTGAGCAGGCGTACGTTCCCTATCTGACCTGACTTTTGACGAAGTCCTTCACGATCGCCACAATCCCGCGCGAAAGCAGGCTATCGAGCGCTTCGACGAAGCGATCAACATGCTCTCGCTGGCAAATCAACGGCGGCTCCAAGCGGATGACGTTGCGATTATATTCGGTGAAGGCGACCAGCACGTCATAATCGCGCAATAGCAGCGCCCCCGCAAAGCCGGACAACGAGCCTTTCAACTTGTCATCGAGCATCGAAACCATTGGCCGCAACACCATCGGCAAGGTCTGTGAGAAGTCATGGAATTCCAACCCGATCATCAAACCCTGACCTCGGACGTCCTTGATGATCTTGGGATATTTCACACGCAGCGCCTCAAGTCGCTCCAGCAGATAGGCACCGGTATCGGCGGCATTGTCGATCAGACCTTCGTCATAAAGCACGTTGAGAGCTTCGATCGCCGTTATGCAGGCCTCGCCCATGCCTCCGAAAGTTGCCTGAGCGTGGATCATCGCGGTCTTGGGTGCACCATAGGCCTTCATGTAAACGTCAAGTTTGGCAATCATCGCGCCGACCGCCGCCTTGCCGCCACCCAGAGATTTGGCCAAGGCAGTGATGTCAGGCACCACGCCGTAATGCTCGAACGCATAGAAGCGGCCTGAGCGGCCGTAACCGCATTGCACTTCATCGGCGACCCACAAGACATCATACTGGTCGCATAGCGCACGAAGCTTTTGCCAATATTCGGCCGGCGCCTGGACGATACCGCCGCCTCCCTGGATGGTCTCCAGCACAATGACGCCAATCTCTGGATCAGCGCGAAACAGGCGCTCGGTGGCGTCAATGTCGCCGAACGGCACGCGGACAGTGTTGTCGGTCAGTTTGAACTCGCCGCGATAAAGCGCTCCATCGGTAATGGCCAAAACACCCTTTGTCTTGCCGTGGAAGGAATTCTCCGCATACACAATCTTGGGACGCTTTGTCCCGGCAGCGCGTTCGGCAAGTTTAACCGCGGCTTCCATTGCCTCGGAGCCTGAAGAGCCGAGGAACACCATATCGAGATCGCCGGGCGAACAAGCCGCAAGATTGTGGGCGAGCGCGGCCGCATATTGCGACATGAACGCAATGGCGATTTCCTGACGTTTCTCGTCCTGGAATTTCTTGCGCGCCTCGATAATGCGAGGGTGGTTGTGACCGAAGGCCAGCGAGCCGAAACCGCCGAAGAAATCGAGGATCTTGCGGCCGGCCTGATCGATATAGAACATGCCTTCAGCGCGTTCGATCTTGACCTTGTGGAAACCGAGTAACTTCATGAAATGGAGTTGACCGGGATTGATATGCGCTTTGAACAGATCGGTGATGCGCGCCACATCCAATGCCTTGGCATCCTCGACACCAAGCAGGTCTGGCTTGGTGATACGAATCGGCGATAGCGGCGGTGCATTTACCATCGCGCGGTCTGCGATGTGTTCAGGTTTGGTCATGACTGTCATTCGAGCAACTCCTTCGGCCAGCTATTCGGCAGGCACCTGATCGGCCGCAAGCGTGCGGTTTTCCTTGGCCGCGCGATATTCGCTATAGGCCGCGATCAGCATGTCTTCGTCGCGATATTGCGGTACCCAGCCGAGTTGACGCTCACCCTTGGATACGTCGAGCACGCATTCTTCGTCAGCGATCAAATATTGCTCCGGGTCCATGATCGGCATGTTCATGAAGTCGAGCAGGTCGAGCGTGCGCTTCACCGCCCAGCCGGGCGTCGGCAGAAGGATCGATTTCGAGCCGGCATGCCGGATCAGGTCGCCGAGCAACTTGCGCACCGGCGGCGGATTGAGCGAGCCTAGATTATAAGCCTCGTTCGGAACACCGGTCTTCCAGGCCGCGCGGCAGGCTTCGGCACAATCGAAAACGGAGATGAACTGGTAGGGGTTCTTGCCCGAACCGATCATCGGCACCGGCAGATTCCAGTCGATCAGCTTAAACAATTTTTCGAGGATACCGAGCCGTCCGGGACCGATGATGAGGCGCGGCCGAAACAGCGAGATCATCATACCGCGTTTACGCCACTCGGCCGCCAGATCCTCGGTCTTCTGTTTCGACCATCCATATTCACCGAGCGGCGCAACCGGATGTTCTTCCGTCATCGGATAAGTGACCGTATGGCCGTAGATCATGTCCGTTGTGAAGTGGACGAGTTTTTGAGCACCCGCTTTGTCCATGGCCCGGATGATATGCTCGGTCCCATGGAAATTCACCGGAAAGAAGAAATCGTGGCGCTTGGCCCGAATCTGAATCGGCGACAGCATTTTTGCCGACAGATTATAAACCATGTCGTCGCTCTTAATGCCTACCGCCGCGATAGAACGCGGATCGGTGACGTCACAATGGACATGGCGGACCGACCGATAATGCCGGAGATCGCTCCTGGCGATATCTGCGACAATAACTTCCTCGCCGTCGGCAATCAGTTTGGGGACAAGGTGGCGACCGACGAAGCCGTCACCGCCGAAAATTATGTGTCTCATTCTGAAATCTCGCTTGTTTGCAAGGATGTTGAAGCAACATTCGTGCCAACTTCGTGGCTCGAATGGCCGCTTTGCGCAATTAGGACAGTTCCAGCGCAGATGAGCGCGATACCGGCGATGCGCCAAGCATTGAGATCCTCGCGGAAAAGGAAATAGGCAAACACGGCGACTGCGACATAAGCCAGGCTTAGGAACGGATAGGCGAAAGAAAGCTCCACCTTGGAAAGCACATAGAGATGCGAAGCCATCGAAATGACGAAGGTGCACAGCCCAAAAAACACCCAGGGGTTGACCACCACCTGGAGGAGCTTAAGAAGCGGGTTGGCGCCTTCAAAACTGATTACCCCAAGCGATATCATGCCCTGCTTGAGCATCAATTGCGCCGCCGCGTTGGTCATGACCGTGAAGAGGATGAACGGTAGATATTTCATTGCTTATTCTGCCGCCTGCATGGAGTTCTCGTTATTTGGCCTCAGACTGCCTGCTGTGCGGCGCCAGAAATCAGACATGAACGCAGGGTCGCGACAGACATCGAGTTGGCGCCAATTCGGGAAGGAAGCCGCGAAAACATTCGCTTCCATCCGCGCATCCTTGTAGGGATTGACGGCCCCTCCGGCATCAATGGCAATACGGTCCAGAAGCCTTAAGAGCGAAAGCGTTTTCTCGCCACGGTTCGGAAAATCGAGCGTCAGCGTGTAGCCTGCGCGTGGAAACGAGAGCAGGCCCGGCGATTTGACTGCGCCGAAGCGCTTGAGCACGGTCAGGAAGGAGCCCTGCCCAGACCTGCGCGCCGTAGCAAGCAAGGCTTCCACCACCCCGCTTGCCCCCTCTGGCGGCATGACACTCTGGTGCTGAAACAATCCTTTTGGTCCATAGAGGCGGTTCCAGTTCCGCACTTTATCCAGCGGGAAAAAGAAACTTCGATAACCAGTGTGTCGAACGTTCTTCTCGCGACACTTCTTCCACTGATACGCAGAATTGAATACTCGCAAAAACGGGTGATTGAGCACAGTGAAAGGCGGCTGAATGGGGACCGACAATCGGCCGCCCGAACGTGTCGTCGTGCGCGCGCCAGATTCGGCATGATTGCCCGTTAGCAGAATCCCACGTCCGCCGGCTGAAAGCTGGTCTATCCACGCGACGGCATATTCATTGGCCGTGTCGGCCTGTGCGGCGATGTCAAAGAATTCGCGTAGATCGCGGAAGGGGGTCGCCTTTTCGATAATGTCCAAAGAAGGCACTCGCATCAATCGGATCGATGCCGACAGCATGAGGCCTGTCAGCCCCATCCCACCGATGGTCGCCCGGAACAAGGCGCCGTTGCGAGAGGCTGAACAAACATGGCGGCGACCATCCGACCGAAGAAGTACAAATGATTCGACATGGCAGCCGAAAGTGCCGCGGCGATGGTGGTTCTTGCCGTGGATATCGTTGGCGATTGCGCCGCCGAGAGTCACGTATTGCGTGCCGGGCACGACGGCCGGAAAGAAACCGAACGGCGCAGCGTGGGCAATGATGTCGCGCAGCAATGCACCCGACTCAGCCTCAATGATCCCCGTTTGCGGATCGAAGGAAAGAATGCGATCCATCGCCCGCATATCGACGATCACGCCAGACATGTTCTGACAGCTGTCGCCATAGGAACGCCCGTTACCGAATGCGAGCAGCGACCCCTTGGCAGCATTTTCTGTCTCAAGCGTGGCAATTGCTTCGGGCGGCTCTATCACGCTCGGCGTGGCCGGCCGTATTCGACCAAAGCTGTGGTAATCGCCAGCCGTCATTACAATGCCCCGCCAACCAGCAGCATCGCGCCGATGGCCACGACGATCTGGCTACGCCAGTCGCGAACGATGAAAACGACGGGATCGTCATGCATTTCATCTCGCCGGGCCAGGATCCATACGCGCATGGTCATGTAGAGAATGATCGGTGGCAGCGGCCACATCACCCATGCGTGGGGGTAAAGCTCGCGAACAGCTTCGCTGTTCATGTAAAGAGCCAGAACCAGAGCCGACGAAAACGCCGAAGCCATTCCCGCCTGCGCAATGATTTCCTGATCTTCCGTGCGATACCCCCGCCCTGCAATACGCTCGCCTGGAGACAACGCCGACGTCCGCAGTTCGACATAGCGTTTCACGAGGGCCAATGACAGAAAGAAGAAAATCGAAAAGGCGAGCAGCCAGAACGAGACCCCGACTTGCGTGGCCGCCGCACCCCCCAGAACCCGCACTGTGTAAAGTCCTGCCAGCGTCAGCACATCGATCAACAGCATTCGCTTTAAACAGAGCGAATAAGCTGTCGTGAGAACCATATAACCGACAAGCACGCCAAGAAACGGTGGCGGGCAAAACAGCGCCGTCAAAATGCCGATCACCAGCAGTACGGCTATCGAAACAAGGCCGAACGGAATGGAAAGCGCGCCGCTGGCAAAGGGTCGATGTCGCTTGGTGGGATGTTGTCGATCAAGCGCCAGATCAAAAAAATCATTAAGTATGTAGATTGCCGAGGCAACCGCACTGAATGAAACAAACGCCAAAATGCATTGTCGGATTAGATTTGCATCGAGATATTGATGCGAAACCACCACCGGAACGGCGACCAGCCCGTTCTTCAACCATTGATGCACACGCAGCATCTTGAGCACGGCGCTGATACCAGGTTTCTGCCCCGGCAAAGTCTCGCAGCTATGCGCAATCTGATAGCGCGCAGCTTTTCTGTCTGGTGCCACGACGATCGACGAGCGAGCCGCTTCGAACACGGCAAGATCGTGCCTGCTGTTGCCAGCATAGTCGAAACCACCATCACCATATGCAGCAATGAGAGCTTCACGCTTGCGGCTGGAGGTCAGATTGTGCCGCCCGTCGGTCGCAAGCACTTCATCAAAAATACCCAGGTGCGCCGCAATCGCCTCTGCGAACTTGCGTGGCGTTCCTGTAGCCAGAATGAGCTTGCGGCCATCGGCGCGTTCAGTCTGCAACCGAGCAAGAAGCGGCCCCCGATAAGGCAAGGCGGCTGGATCGATATCGATACGACTGGCAATTTCACACTTCAACCGGGCCGCTCCACCGGCGAGCCAGACTGGCACCAGAAGAAGATAAAATGGATTCTTTCTGAGGAGGCTGAATAACCCCTCCCACAACAAATCCGTGGCGATAAGCGTACCGTCTAGATCGACTGCAAGAGGTATCGCGTTTCGATCCGATCGCGCGTCCATAAACTCTGCCCTGCCCATTCCCGACACCGTTTCGGCGTCCCCGGAAAGGCTATAGCGAGGAAGGAACTAGCGAACGTTAAAACGAATGGACTGGAAAGCCGCGATGGCCGCAATTCGCCAGACATCGTTAAACGCGTATTACTGCGAATGCTAAAATGCCGGAGAAATCGACACCGAGATCAAAACTTACTTGATACGCGCCACGCCACCTGAAATCTCGATGGTTTCTGAGCCGTTCAATGCTTCAAGGTCACCATTCGGCAAGGTGACGAAGCAACCTTTAGGGCAGAACTGGACAGTCTCTCCAGGATTGATCTGCAAATCTGTCTTGCTGCTGCCTTGTGTTACAACCAGCGTACGCGGCTCGGAATCCTTATTGATCGCACTGGCTGCGAAACCGGCATTTACTGCCGACAACAGAGCAACGGCGGCAACAAGAATCTTCCACATCAGCGTTTCCGGTGTTCCACCGTCCCTATTGCGCTTTGCATGGTAGCTCCATGCGAGGCAGCTTATAGGAGAACCCGAATGAACCGCAACTGAACGCCCCACTCACACCTCAACCGGCTCAGCGACGTTGCTTGTATCAAAGTGGGTCAGGGCCTCTCAACTTGCGCCTGCGCTTGCCGGCCTGCTCCTTTGCCTTTTCACGCGCCTCTGCTCGGGCTGCGAATTCCGCTTCGACCTTGTCATCGTCGGTCGGCCATGGGGCCGGCTTCCTGGCCGAAACGACAGCCTGAACTGTCGAAGGAATCTCTATGCCTTCCTTGGCAAAAGCATCGATGATCGCGAAGCGTATGTCGTTTTGCACCGCACCGCCGTTCAAAATATCCGCCAGAAAGTAGCGGATCTCGAATTCAAGCGCCGCTGGTCCGAAATTGATGAATTGAATAAACGGTTCGGGGTTCTTCAGCACCATAGGGTGTCCGCGGACAATGTCGGACAGCAATTCATAGGCTCGCTTGACGTCGGAGCCATAGGCCACGCCGACCCTGATCTCCACCCGACCCAACTTGTTTCGGTGCGTCCAGTTGCCAACGGCATCGTTGATGAGGATCGAGTTTGGCAGGATCACGGTCTGGCGTTGAAACGTCTCGATCTCGGTCGCGCGCACGCTGATTTTCTTGACCGTGCCGCTCACGGCGCCGGCTACGATCCAGTCGCCAACCTTGAACGGCCGTTCGGCAAGCAGGATCAGTCCTGACACGAAATTCGACACGACATTCTGGAGACCAAAACCGATCCCGAGAGAGAGCGCACCAGCCACGAGTGCGAGGCTCGACAAATTGATGCCCGCAGCCGAGATGCCGATCAGTGCAGCGATGGCCACGCCGGCATAGCCGACTGCCAAGCGGATCGAGTTGCGCACGCCGGCATCGACACGCCCGCGGGCCATGACCGATCCGTCAAGCCAGCCCTGAAACCATCGTGTAACGAAATAGCCGATGACGAAGACCAAAATACCGCTGAGGACACCGGTAATCGAAATGGTCACCGATCCAATCGTCACGCCCTGAGCCATTCCGTAGGCCCAGCTTTGCAGATCGCCGGGATGAAATCCCCACATCAGAAGAATGAGGGGAAGGAACAGAACCACGATAAGAATGTTAAGCGCGACGCTGACCGCAAGCCCCAATTGATCGAGCGTGATGTCTTCCACATTCGTCCGGGCGGCCAGCCAGCGGCCGGAGGCAGATGCGCCGAAACCACCTTCCGCGCCGAGCGCCCGTGCGCTCAGGAAGCCAATATAGGCCATAAGCAGGATCGTGCCGGTCACTACCACCTGGATCGAGGCGAACATCGCCAACCGGACATAACCGAGAAGCGCCGCAACGATGATGAAACCGCCCAGGGCAAAGATCGTGCTACGCAACCACGTCGGCCATGGGCGCCGTATGCCGGTGCGGGTCCGGAAAGGTTTCACCAAACCCATCAGAAGCAGAATAATGCCCACGGCGATCGCCGCGACGAAACTGCGGGCGATCGTTAGCGACAAAGGCGAACCCATCTGTTCGTTCACCACGCCAAGAAAAATATGGATGCCGATAATCACAGCCATTGCGGTCGCCAGACGGATCAGCCAGCGCCCAGCATGCGGCTCGACAGGGATCAAACGCCAGTTCGGCAATCGAGGCGAAAGGGCGGCATTCGCAAGCCTGTTGACGCAGAAGATTGTGGCAACGACGATCATGAACCCCTGAAGGAAGACGCCGATGTCGCCGCGCAGTACATTCGAACGGTCAAAGAAGTAATAGGCCGCCGCGAAGAAAGCCGCGAGAGATGCGGTCGGCACCAGTGTTGTCCAGAACGTCACCGATAAGCGGGCGAGATAAGGCGGGTCTTCCACACTTTTGTCTGGATAGAGCATGTGGCCAAAAAGCCGCCGCCCTCCGAAGAACAGAATAGCTGCGGCGGCGAGCGCGAGCAGTGTCGCCATGAGCATGGCTTGGAGCTTGAATTTAACAGCGAACATCAACCAGGAAGAAACCGCGTCGTAGAAGCGTGAAAATTCCGTCCTCGCATCGACGCCGATCTTCTCGCTGAATGCCGTCGTCAGTTCAAAGCGGTGTGTCAGCACCTTGCGGAAAAGCTCGCTGCGCATCGCCGTTGTCTTGTCGATCAAGCTGTTCATCCGCAGCGACAGAGTTTCCGCCACGGAAAGCACGGCATTGATCTGCGCTTTCTGTGCCTCAAGCGTCTTGCGCTCGGTGGCAACGATTGCGGGCTCCGGAGGCTTTCCCTCTGCCGGCACCGGGCCAAGCTCTTCCAGGCGCCGGTTGATTTCAGCAACTTTCGGCCGAAACGCCAGTGCGCTTTGCAATGCCTGGCTCGAAAGAGCCTCCAGTTGCAAGCGGTCATCGAGCAGGCCGGAATCTTCATCGGCGTCTGCCGGGATTTTCTTTTCCAACGCATCCGTCTTGCTGGAAAGTGCCTGCAGCACCTTCTGCTGCTCGGCGATCATACCGGCAATGCTTTGCCCGACTTCCTGTGCGGCTCCCGAGTTTGGCGGCGATGCGAACGCGGCCAACGCGAGAACGGCAAGCAGGCGAAGCAATCGCAAAACCATGATATGTCGGCCGTCCTGCATGGAGGCTGGAACCTGAAAGCCTGTTATTGATAAAGATGCCAAAGGCGCGGAGCAAGTCACGGCGCTGAGTATCGGCCGAGTCGGTCTTCTGAAAAGGCATGGCGCAAAATTGACCTTGACCGGCTCCGCTGACCTATAGTGTGCGGCATCCTTTGAAACAGAATGCGTGAAACATGGCGGAATATTCGGCCCTTGCGCTGGTCAGGAATGCGCTCAACGGCAACAGGGACTGGAAGCCGGCATGGCGTAAGCCCGAGCCCAAAGCATCCTACGACGTGATTGTCATCGGCGGCGGCGGCCACGGCCTGGCAACTGCCTATTATCTGGCCAAGGAGCATGGCGTCACCAATGTCGCGGTGGTGGAAAAAGGTTGGCTTGGCTCGGGTAATGTCGGCCGCAATACCGTCACCGTGCGATCGAACTATCTGCTGCCGTCCAACACACGCTTCTACGAGCATTCGATGAAGATGTGGGAAGGGCTTTCCCACGACCTCAACTACAACGTCATGTTCTCGCAACGCGGTTGCCTCAACCTTGCCCATACGCCGGCGCAACTGGACGATTACGCACGGCGTGGCAATGCCATGCGCCATCTCGGCGTCGATGCCGAATTGATGACGCCCTCTGAGATCAAGCGTCTGATGCCGGCCATCGATATATCGGCCAAGGCCCGTTTTCCAATCTTCGGCGGTCTCATGCAGCCGCGCGCAGGCACCGCACGGCACGACGCAGTCGCATGGGGCTATGCTCGAGGAGCCGACCGTCGCGGCGTCGACATCATCGAGAATTGCGAAGTGACCGGATTCCTGCGCGAAGGCGAACGCATCGTGGGCGTGACAACCGTGCGCGGCGACATCCGCGCCAAAAAAGTGGCGGTCGCCGTGGCCGGCAGCACCGGCCGCGTCATGCAGATGGCCGGGATCGAGCGGCTGCCGATCGAAAGCCATGTGCTGCAGGCCTTCGTCACAGAGTCGCTCAAACCCTTCCTCGATACGGTCGTCACCTTCGGCATGGGCCACTGCTACGTCAATCAGTCGGACAAGGGCGGTCTTGTCTGCGGCGGCGACATAGACGGCTATAATTCCTATGCCCAGCGCGGTAATCTACCCATCGTCGAGGATGTGATGAGCGAGATGCTCGCCCTGTTTCCCGGTCTTGGCCCCGTTCGCGTCCTGCGAGCCTGGGGCGGGCTGTGCGATATGACGATGGACGGCTCGCCCATCATCACCACCGGCCCCCTGCCCGGCATGTATCTCAATTGCGGCTGGTGCTATGGCGGCTTCAAGGCCACGCCCGCTTCCGGATGGTGCTTCGCCCACACCATCGTCAGGGACGAACCGCACGAACTCAATGCCGCATTCACGCTCGACCGTTTCCATCACGGCATCCTGATCGACGAAAAAGGCCAGGGCGCAACGCCTCGGTTGCATTAAGCCATGATCCCGAACCGAAGGGCCACGCCGGCGAAAAATAGGCACCGGTATTCAGACAAGATCATGGCCGAATAAAAAGATACAAACGATGCTCATCACCTGTCCTTATTGCGGCCCGCGCGACCTGTCCGAGTTCACCTACCAGGGGGACGGCAACCGCACGCGCCCTGCCCCTGCCTCGCAGGACCTCGACGCCTGGAACGCCTATGTCTATGATCGGCTGAACCCGGCCGGTGATCACAACGAGATATGGCAGCATTCCGGTGGCTGCCGGTCGCATCTGCGCGTGGTGCGCAATACGCTGACGCACGAGATTTCCAGCGTCGGCTTCGTGCGTGGCGACGCGCATGCACGCAAGCCGGGAGCCCGCAAATGAACCCACGCCGCACGGCAACTGGCGGACGGGTCAACCGGCAGAGACCCGTCCGCTTCACCTTCGACGGCACCGCCTACACGGGCCACGCCGGCGACACGCTTGCCTCGGCACTGCTGGCCAATGGCGTCGTCCTGGCCGGGCGCTCGTTCAAATATCATCGCCCGCGCGGCCTGCTCAGCGCCGGTCTCGATGAACCGAACGCGCTGGTGACGGTGATGCGCGGCAAGGTCCGCGAGCCGAACGTGCCGGCCACCATGATCGAAATCCATGACGGGCTCACCGTTGAAAGCCAGAACCGTTTTCCCTCGCTGGCGTTCGACATCGGTGCCGTCAACCAGCTTGCGGGGAAGCTGATTTCGGCAGGCTTCTACTACAAGACCTTCATGGGGCCGGCGATCGGCCCGCTCAAGGGCACGCGCTTCTGGATGCTGTGCGAGCATGTCATTCGCCGTGCCGCCGGCCTTGGGCGTGCCGGCGAAGCACCCGATACATCGCGCTATGAACGCATGAACGCCTTCTGCGACGTGCTCGTCGTCGGCTCCGGCCCGGCTGGCCTGATGGCCGCCAGCGCCGCCGCCGAGCATGGTGCCAACGTCATTCTCGCGGAAGCCGATGCACATGCCGGCGGCAGCGCCAACTGGTCGGGCGAGACGATCGACGGCATGCTGGCCGCCGACTGGGCGGCCGACATGGCGGCTGGCTTGCGCGAGCGGCCCAATGTTCGCCTGCTGCGCCGCACGGCCGTCTGGGGCTGCTATGACGGCAACACGCTTGTCGCGGTGGAGCGCGTCAGCGATCACAAGGCAAAGGCCGGACCGGGCGAGCCACGCCACCGCCACTGGGTCATCCGCGCCAGGTCGGTGGTTCTGGCGACCGGCGCATTCGAGCGGCCGCTGGTATTTCCCGGCAATGACAGGCCAAGCGTCATGCTGGCTTCCGCCGCCGAGCGCTACGCCAATGAATTCGGCGTGTTGCCGGCAGAGACGTTCATCGTCTTCACCAACAATGACAGCGCCTATCTCTCCACCATCAGCCTGAAGAAAGCGGGGGCCAACATTGCGGCCATCGTCGATGTGAGGCAGGACGTGGGCGAGGCCATGCGTATTCTGGCCAGTGAGGCCGGAGCCGAACTGCTTGCCGGCCACGCCGTCGTCGCGACCGAGGGCGGCAAGGCGCTGCGTGGCGTCAAGGTGCAACGTTTCAACATGACGAGCGGCACCGTGTCGGGCGAAGCCCGCTCGCTTTCCGCTGATGGCCTGTTGATGTCGGGCGGCTGGTCGCCGGCCATCCATCTCGCCAGCCAGGCCGGCGCAAAGGCCGAGTGGGACAATGGTTTGCAGGCCTTCCTCCCTCCCGCCCCCGCTCGGAATTCGCGCTGGTTGGGTGCCGGAGCCTTTACCGGCAATTTCTCCACCGGGGGCGCATTGGCCGAAGGCCATGCCGCGGGTCTCGCCGCCTGCGGAGCCGAACCGGGTGAAACAAGCCTTCCCACGGCCGAAACCACGCTCGGCAGCCCCGAACCCGCGCCTGTGTTCGAGATCAAGGCACCGGGCAAGGCGTTCGTCGATTTCCAGCATGACGTGACCGTCGACGACGTGCGGCTCGCCCATCGCGAGGGCTTCGTCTCGGTCGAGCATCTCAAACGCTACACCACGCTCGGCATGGCGACCGATCAGGGCAAGACGTCCAACGTCGCGGGTCTCGCCATCATGGCCGAAGCGCGCGGCCTGCCGATACCGGACGTGGGGACCACGCGGTTCCGCCCGCCCTTTTCGCCGGTATCGCTCGGTGCGTTCGCCGCCGAACGTTATGGCGACCTCAGGCCCGAGCGCCTGACACCGATGCACGACTGGCATGTCGAGCACGGCGCCACGATGCAACCGGCCGGGCTTTGGTTTCGCCCGCAAATCTACGGCCTTGCCGGCGAGACCATCGAACAGGCCTATGTGCGCGAGGCCGCGGCAACCCGCGAGGCGGCGGGCATTGTCGATGTCTCGACACTTGGCAAGATCGCGGTGCAGGGGCCGGACGCGGCGGAATTCCTCGACCGCGTCTACACCAACATGTTTTCTTTCCTGCCGGTCGGGAAAGCCCGTTACGGCCTTATGCTGCGCGAGGACGGCCTTGCCTTCGACGACGGCACGACCTGGCGTCTCGGCGATAACGACTTCCTGATGACCACCACCACGGCCAATGCCGGCAAGGTGATGCAGCATCTGGAATATTTCCTCGACGTCATCTGGCCGGAACTGAAGGTGAGCCTCGTTTCCGTCACCGACCAATGGGCCGGCGCGGCCATCGGCGGCCCGAGCGCACGCGACATTCTTGCAGCCTGCGTGAGGAAAACCGGTGTCGATAACAAGGCCCTGCCCTTCATGGGCATCGTCCACGGCACGATTGCCGATGTGCCGGTGATGATCTGCCGGCTGTCCTTCTCCGGCGAGATGGCTTTCGAGGTCTATTCGCCCGCCGATTACGGCACCCATGTCTGGGAGGCGCTGATGGAGGCCGGCAGGCCGTTCGGGCTCGTGCCCTATGGCATGGAGGCGCTCGGCGCGATGCGCATCGAAAAGGGTCATGTCACCGGCGCCGAAATCGACGGCCGGACAACGGCGCGCGATCTCCATCTCGACTGGATGCTTTCGAAGAAGAAGCCGTTCATCGGCTCTGCCATGATGGACCGCGAGGGATTGATCGCTTCCGGCCGCATTCAGTTGGTCGGCCTGCTTTCGCTCGATGGCCGGCCGCTCGGCGGCGGCGCTCACATCGTCGAGGCGGTCGACCAGGAAAACCCGCACGGCTCGATCGGGCATATCACCGCCGCCTGCTATTCGCCGGCGCTCGGCAAATATATCGCGCTGGCGCTGGTCGAGGGTGGCAAGGCCCGCCACGGCAGCCGCGCCTTCATCTCCGATCCGCTGCGTAATCGTTACGGCCCGGTCGAGATCGTCAGCCACCATTTCTTCGACCCCGAAGGGAGCCGCATGCATGGCTAGTCGAAACACGGTCGAGCGCCTTTCACCGCTGGAGCCAGTCTATCAACCCGGCCTCCACGGGCAGAGCGAACACGGCGCCGGCGTCACGCTTTGTGAAGCAAAACAGGGTTCCATTCTGCAACTGACCGCATGGCCGGGTGAAGAAAAGCGCATGATTGCCGCGATCCGCTCCGTCGCTCGCCTTGCCGTGCCGGACGGCGCCGGCGGCGGCATCGTCAAGAACGGAAAAGCCGCCTTCGGTATCGCGCCGGGGAAATTCACCGTCACCGCCGAGGAGGAAGGACTGGCCGAAGCCTTTGCCGCATCTCTCAAGCCCGCCATCGGCACCGTGACCGACCTTTCGCATGGGCGCACGATCATTCGTATTTCAGGCGAGAAGGCCGAATGGGTTCTGGCGAAGCTCTTTGCCATCGATTTCTCGCTCCCCGCCTTCCCCATCGGCGCGGGGCGCTCGACCGTCCATCACGACATCTTCGCGCAGATCCAGCGCACCGATAACGACAGCTTCGACATTCATGTCTTCCGCTCGTTCGCACGGGCGTTCTGGAAACTGCTTTGCCACAGCAGCGAGGAAGTCGGCTACGAGGTGCAATAACAAACGCTCGCGCTTCATCGCTGCCACGCCCGGCAAATGCCGTCTGGCTATTGTAAAAGAACGGACCTTTCTGGCTGAAAGGTCGGGAAGCGGGCGCGGGGCCGTACCTCCTAAGTTTAATGATATGGCACGGTTGTCCGCGCCCGCCGGCGTTTCTACCCTTGCCTTTCCCGGCCCATCGCCCATTTGCGNGGCGCGAGCAACGCAGGTCCGGTTCGGGCCGGGCGGTTCCGTTCACTGTTACGGATAACACACCCGGCGCCACACTTGCCTGGATGCTCGAGTGTGCACACCCGTTCCCGATAGCAAGCTGCTGAGGAGGATTATGCGCGAGGGATGGAGGGTGTGGATAAAGGAGCGGGGAAGAAATCGCTCTGATTTGGCAAGCGCCTGATCGGCAACGGAATTATTCTCATCAGCCGCAACCGCTGACGATTTTTCATCCACGCCAATCGCGACCGTCAGCGGGACAGCACCCCCCTCTGGCCCGGCGGCCATCTCCCCCACAAGGAGGGAGATCAGATTTCATGACGGCTTTCGCCAATCACAAAGGTTGGGAAGTTGGCGGGTGGGCGAAGCTGCTGATCTCCCTCCTTGTGGGGGAGATGGCCGGCAGGCCAGAGGGGGGGTATGCCTCGCGCCAACCTTCCTCATGCTGAGCCGGCGAAAACTGCCGTCGGAGCATGCACCTGTGCGCCGGAGTGCCTACCACCTATCCGGCAAACGTCACCCAATCCGCCAGAGGTGCGCGGTCGGTGCGGAATTCGCTTTCCGGCTTGCTGGTGTCCTCCAAGCCGATAGCCATGCCGCACACCACGACTTCTTCTTCGCCAATGCCGAGCACCGGCCTGATCTGGCGATGGTAAGGTGCGAACGCCGCCTGGGGGCAGGTGTGCAGCCCCCTCGCCCGCGCGGCAATCATGATGTTTTGCAAGAACATGCCGTAATCGATCCATGACCCCTGATTGAGCCTGCGGTCGATGGTGAAGATCATGCCGACCGGCGCATCGAAGAAGACGAAATTGCGATCATGCTGCGCGCGCATCCGATCCACTTCGCGCCGGCCGATGCCCAGCGCGCTGTAGAGGCCGAAGCCGTTGGCCCGCCGCCGCGACAGATACGGCTCGAAGAAATGATCGGGATAATATTTGTATTCGTCCCACTCGGCCTTTTCGGCGCGAATGCCCGAATTGAGAATCGCCTCGCTGATCTTCTGCTTCACGGTTCCCTTGGCGACATAAACCCGCCATGGCTGCATATTGGTGCCGGACGGTGCCCGCGCGGCAACGTCGAGAATCTCCGCAATAACCGCATCGTCCACCGGATCAGGTAAAAAAGCCCGCACGGAACGCCGCGAGGCAATAGCCTCGTCAACAATTGCCGTCTCGTCCAATTGCGGGGAGTTTTGCGGTGCCAGCATGGGTCGTGCCCTACCAAGATATCTGCACGGGCGTCCCCCACGCCAACTGTGCGCTGCCTTGGCACGAACAGCGAAAAGGGCGCAAGTAAATCTTGGTTGACATGAAATTACCCTTGATTTTTTCATGCAACTGCCATCACATGAAATCCTGACAGATTTTTTCATGAGGCGGCGATCGTGACCTCCGCGACAGCGTTATCGGATCAGCAGGGCGTGCATCTGCTCGCCGGCGACATCCGCGCGCTGCGCAAGGCGCGCGGGCTGACTTTGTCCGAAATCGCGCTGAAGCTCGGCCGCTCGGTCGGCTGGGTCAGCCAGGTCGAGCGCGGCCTGTCGATGCCCTCGCTGGCCGACATGCGCGCCTTCGCGGCCCTGTTCGACGTGCCGATCAGCCTGTTCTTCGGCCATGACGTGGAAGACGAGCGCGAACGCGGCGTCGTCGTCCGCGCCGGTCGCCGCCGCGCGCTCGGCACCAGCGAGACCGGCCTCGTGGAAGAGCTTCTGTCGCCCGACCTCGGCGGCTCCTTCGAGATGGTTCGCTCCGAATTCGCCGCCGGCGCCGAGCTTGCGGCGCCCAACCTGCGCCAGACGGAGGAAGCCGGCTACGTCGTGTCCGGCGTCTTCGAGATCGAGATCGACGGCATATGGCACCGGCTGACAGCCGGCGACAGCTTCCGCTTCGAGAAGAAACCCCACCGCTGGCGCAATCCCGGCACGGAACCCGCAGTGGTGATCTGGGTCGTGTCGCCGCCGGTTTATTGAATGGCCGTTTGTTGAATGGAACGGGGAGGAAAAAATGGCTGATCTTCCGGCACGCGCCCGCGTGGTCATCATCGGCGGCGGCGCCGTCGGCTGCTCCTCGCTCTATCATCTCGCCAAGGCCGGCTGGACCGACTGCGTGCTCCTGGAAAAGAACGAGCTGACCTCCGGCTCGACCTGGCATGCCGCCGGCAACGTGCCGACCTTCTCCACCTCCTGGTCGCTGATGAACATGCAGCGCTATTCGACCGAGCTTTATCGCGGGCTGGCGAAGGCAGTGGACTACCCGATGAACTACCATGTCACCGGCTCGCTCAGGCTGGCGCATACCGACGAACGCATGCGCGAATTCCAGCGCGCCAAGGGCATGGGCCGCTATCAGGGTATGGACATCGAGGTGATCGGCGCCGACGAGATCGTCAAGCGCTATCCCTTCATCGACACGCACGGCCTGAAGGGCGCGCTCTACGACCCCAACGACGGCGATATCGACCCGGCACAGCTCACGCAGGCGCTGGCCAAAGGCGCGCGCGACATGGGGGCGAAGATCGTGCGCTTCTGTCCCGTCACCGGCGTGCGGCAAGAGAACGACGAATGGGTCGTCGAGACCGAACAGGGCGAAATTCGCTGCGAGATCGTCGTCAACGCCGCCGGCTACCGCGCCGCCGAAGTGGGAAAGATGTTCGGCCGCGACATCCCGATGATGGTGATGAGCCATCAGTACATTCTGTTCGAGGAAATCCCCGAGCTGGCCGCGTGGTCGAAGGAAGCCGGCCACAAGCTGCCGCTGCTGCGCGACGTCGACACCTCCTGGTATCTCAGGCAGGAAAAGAACGGCATGAACCTCGGCCCCTACGAGCGCAACTGCCGCGCCCATTGGGCGAATGCCGACGACCCGATGCCGGTCGACTTCTCCTTCCAGCTCTTCCCGGACGATCTGGAGCGGCTGGAATGGTATTTGAACGACGCCGTCGAGCGCGTGCCGATCCTCGGCACGGCGGGGCTTTCCAAAGTCATCAACGGCCCCATCCCCTACGCACCGGACGGCAACCCGCTGATCGGCCCGATGCCCGGCGTACCCAACGCCTTCGAAGCCTGCGTCTTCACCTTCGGCATCGCGCAGGCGGGCGGTGCCGGCAAGGTGCTGGCCGAATGGGTCACGCAGGGCGCCACCGAATGGGATATGTGGAGCTGCGATCCACGCCGCTTCACCGCCTTCGCCTCGGCGCCCGACTACGCAGTGGCCAAGGGCAAGGAGATCTACGGCCACGAATACGCCATCTCCTTCCCCCGCCACGCCTGGCCGGCGGCGCGCGGCCGGAAACTCTCGCCGCTGCACGACCGGCTGAAGGCGCTGGGCGCTGAGTTCGGCGCGGCCAACGGCTGGGAGCGCGCCAACTGGTACGCCCATCCGGGCGACGACACCTCCGAGGAAGCCACGCAGACATTCCGCCGCGAAGGCCCCTGGCAAAAGCGCATCCGCGAGGAATGCCATGCCGTACGCGACGCCGCCGGCATCCTCGACCTGCCCGGCTTCTCGCGCTTCCGCCTTGCCGGCGACGGCGCGCGCGACTGGCTGGCGACGCAGATCACCGGCATCGTGCCGAAGCCCGGCCGCATCGGCCTCGGCTATTTCGCCGACGACAAGGGTCGCATCGTCACCGAAATGTCGATCATGGCGATCGAGGAAAACCTGTTCTTCCTCATCACCGCCGCGGTCGCCGAACTGCACGACTTCGAGTGGCTGCGCAGCCATCTGCCGCAAGGCACGGCACTGACTCTGGAAAATGTCACCGAGCGGTTCTCCTGCCAGATCCTCTCCGGGCCGAACTCTCGTGCCATTCTGGCCGAGGTGAGCGACGCCGACCTTTCCCTACCCTGGCTCACGCACCAGTCATGCCAGATCGCCGGGCGCTGGCTGCAACTGGTGCGAGTCTCCTTCGCCGGCGAATTCGGCTGGGAACTGCACACCAAGGTGGAAGACACCGCCGCCGTCTTCGACGCCGTATGGGCCGCTGGGCAGAAGCACGGCCTGAAACCCTTCGGCATGTTCGCGCTGGATTCGCTGAGGCTCGAGAAAAGCTACCGCGCCTGGAAGCAGGACCTTTCGACCGACTACACGGTGCTGCAAGGCGGGCTGGAGCGCTTCGTAAAGTGGGACAAGCCCGACTTCCGCGGCAAGGCGGCACTGGCAAACGAAAAGCAGCAGGGCGTGAAAAAGCGCTTCGTCACGCTGGTGGTGGAAAACCCCGGCGAGTGCGACGCGCCCTACATGGCGACGCTCTGGCACGACGGCAAGATCGTCGGCGAAACCCTGTCAGGAGGTTGGGGGCACCGGGTGGACAAGTCGATCGCGCTGGGCATGATCCGGGCCGACCTCGCCGAGCCCGGTTCCACCGTCGAGGTCGAGATCTTCGGCGATCGTTTCAAGGCGGTCGTGCAGAAGGACGAGCCGCTGTGGGACCCCAAAAACGAACGGTTGAGAAGCTAGGATGCCCCACCCTTCATCCCGCATTTCCAACATCATTCCGTCCGGCAAGGACGGCTGGGAGGTGCATTTCGCCGCTTGGCAGCGCAAGGAGGCCGGCGAGCCGATCGTCATGCTGTCGGTCGGCGACCACGATTTCGATACGCCCGCCGAGACGGTGGAAGCCTGCGTCGGCGCCGTGCGCGGCGGCCATCACCATTATACGCCGCTGCCCGGCATACCGGCGCTGCGCGATGCCATGGCGCGCATTTCAACGCAGTGCACCGGCGTCGAAACCGGCGCCGACGAGGTGATCGTCACGCCGGGCGGACAGGCCGCGCTCTACGCCGCCGTGCAGGGCGTGCTCGACCGGGGTGACCATGCCATCGTCGTGGCGCCCTACTACGCCACCTATCCCGGCACCTTCCGCGCGGCGGAAGCCGACTTCACCGTGGTCGAGACGCGCGCCGCGAACGGCTTCCAGCCGGATGCGGGGGCAATCGAAAAGGCTGTCAGGCCCAACACCCGCGCCATCCTCATCAACACGCCGAACAACCCGACCGGCGCCGTCTATACGCGCGCGGCCCTTGAAGGCCTGGCCGATGTCTGCCGCCGGCACGATCTCTGGCTGCTCTCCGACGAGGTCTACTGGACGCTCGGCGGCGGCGAGCATGTCTCGCCGCGTGCCCTGCCCGGCATGGCCGAGCGCACGCTGGTCATCAATTCCATGTCGAAAAGCCACGGCATGACCGGCTGGCGGCTCGGTTGGCTGACCGGTCCGGCCAACTTCATCGCGCTGACCGTCAACCTCAATCTGGTCACCACCTACGGCCTGACCGATTTCGTCAGTCATGCGGCGATCGAGGCGCTGAACAACGGCTATGGCGTCAGGGAGATCGCCGAACGCTATGCCGGCCGCCGTACCGTGTTCCTCGACGCCGTGCGCGGCATGAACGACGTCACCGTGCGCGGCTCGGAAGGCGGCATGTACGCCATGCTCGACATCTCCGCTGTCGAGCCGGACGACGAAAAATTCGCCTGGGCCTTCCTGGATGCCGAGAAGGTCGCCGTCATGCCCGGTTCCTCCTTCGGCGAGGCGGCCGCCGGCCATATCCGCATCAGCCTGTGCCAGCCGGAAGACGTGCTGCGCGAGGCAGCGCAACGCCTGCGCCGGTTTGCCTCCACCTATCGGAGCAAGGCGGCGTGACAGTCAATCTCCCCCTTACCGTCTCGGCTTCGCCGAGCCACCTCTCCCCCGGGCAGGGGGAGAGGTGGCACGCGCAGTGTGACGGTGAGGGGGTGTTTTCCCTCGAAGCGAGTTGTTCAGCATGACCTCCCTTCCCTCCAAAGCTCGTGTCGTCATCATCGGCGGCGGCGTCGCCGGCTGCTCGGTTGCCTATCACCTCGCCAAGCTCGGCTGGACCGACATCCTGCTGCTTGAGCGCAAGCAGCTCACCAGCGGCACCACCTGGCATGCCGCTGGCCTGATCGGGCAGTTGCGCGCGTCCTCCAACATGACGCGGCTCGCCAAATACACGGCCGACCTCTACGTCAGGCTGGAGGAGGAGACCGGCGTCGCCACCGGCATGCGCCAGTGCGGCTCGATCTCGGTCGCGCTGACCGAGGCGCGCAAGGAGGAACTTTATCGCGGAGCTTCCATGGCCCGCGCCCGCGGCGTCGATGTCGAGGAGATCTCGCCGGCCGAGACTAAGGAAAAATACCCGCACCTGGAAATCTCCGACGTGGTCGGCGCCGTCTTCATCCCGAAGGACGGCCAAGGCGACCCGGCCAACATCACCCAGGCACTGGCCAAGGGCGCGCGCATGAACGGCGCCCGCATCGTCGAGCAGGCCAAGGTACTGGAAATTCACAAGGACAAAGGCCGCATCACCGGCGTCACCGTCGAGCATGAAGGCGAGACGACCCGCATCACCTGCGACCACATCGTCAACTGCGCCGGCATGTGGGCGCATGGCGTGGGGGCGATGGCGGGCGTGACCGTGCCGCTGCATGCCTGCGAGCATTTTTATATCGTCACCGAGGCGATCCCCGATCTCGGCCGCCTGCCGGTGCTGCGCGTGCAGGACGAGTGCGCCTACTACAAGGAGGACGCGGGAAAGATCCTGCTCGGCGCCTTCGAGCCGGTGGCGAAGCCCTGGGGCATGAACGGCATCCCGGAAGACTTCTGCTTCGACCAGTTGCCGGAGGATTTCGACCATTTCGAGCCTATCCTCGAAAAAGCGGTGAAGCGCATGCCGCTGCTCGCAACCGCCGGCATCCACACCTTCTTCAACGGCCCGGAAAGTTTTACCCCGGACGACCGCTATTATCTCGGCGAAGCGCCGAACCTGAAAAACTTCTGGGTCTGCTGCGGCTTCAACTCCATCGGCATCCAGTCGTCCGGCGGTGCCGGCATGGCGCTGGCTGAGTGGATGCAGGACGGCGAGGCGCCGTTCGACCTGTGGGACGTCGACATCCGCCGCGTCCAGCCCTTCCAGGGCAACAAGACCTATCTCTACAACCGCTCGGTCGAGACGCTCGGCCTGCTCTATGCCGACCATTTTCCCTACCGCCAGCCGGCCACGGCGCGCGGCGTGCGCCGCTCGCCACTGCACGAGCACCTCAAGGCGCGCGGCGCCGTCTTCGGCGAGACCGCCGGCTGGGAGCGCGCCAACTGGTTCGCTCGGCCAAGCCAGGAGCGTGAATACCGCTATAGCTGGAAGCGGCAGAACTGGTTCGACAATGCCCGCGACGAGCACATGGCCGTGCGTACCGGCGTCGGCGTGTTCGACATGACGTCCTTCGGCAAGATCCGGGTCGAGGGCCGTGACGCGCTGGCCTTCCTGCAAAAACTGTGCGCGAACGACATGGACGTCGCACCCGGCAAGATCGTCTATACGCAGATGCTCAACGCGCGCGGCGGCATCGAAAGCGACCTGACGGTCACGCGACTTTCCGAAACCGCCTTCTTCCTCGTCGTGCCGGGCGCCACGCTGCAACGCGACCTCGCCTGGCTGCGGCGGCATCTCGGCGACGAATTCGCCGTCATCACCGACGTCACCGCTGCCGAAAGCGTGCTGCCGGTGATGGGGCCGAAAGCGCGTGAATTGATGCAAAAGATCAGCCCGAACGATTTCTCCAACGAGGCCTTCCCGTTCGGCACCGCGCAGCAGATCGAAGTGGGCATGGGCCTCGCCCGCGCCCATCGCGTCACCTATGTCGGTGAACTCGGCTGGGAGCTTTACGTGCCGACCGACCAGACCGCGCATGTCTTCGAGACGCTGGAAGAGGCCGGCGCCGACCTCGGCCTGAAACTCTGCGGCCTGCACACGCTGGATTCCTGCCGCATCGAAAAGGCCTTCCGCCATTTCGGCCACGACATCACCGACGAGGACAACGTACTGGAAGCGGGACTCGGTTTCGCCGTGAAGACGGCCAAGGGCAGTTTCATCGGCCGCGACGCGGTGCTGAAGAAGAAGGAAACCGGGTTGAATCGCCGGCTTGTCCAGTTCCGCCTGAAGGATGCGGAGCCGCTTCTGTTCCACAATGAGGCGATCGTGCGCGACGGCAGGATCGTCGATACGATCACCAGTGGCAATTACGGGCATTATCTCGGTGGCGCTATCGGCATGGGCTATGTGCCCTGCAAAGGCCAAAGCGCGGATGACGTGCTGGCCTCAAGCTATGAGATCGAGATCGCCGGCGAGCGGTTTGCGGCAGAAGCTTCGCTGAAGCCGATGTACGATCCGAAGTCCGAGCGGGTGCGCGCCTGAATTTCAGAATGCCTCAAGCCGCCGCCTGACCTTGGCGAGAAACCGGCGGCGGCTTTCGGGCGTTGAAGTATCCATGCGATAATGGGCCAGGAACAATGTGCGGCAGCGCCAGCCGCACAGGGCGCGGATGCCGCGCAGGATGGTGTTGCGGCCAGGATGCCCCATAACATAGGACCACCACAGCGGCGCGCCGCATGTGGTCAACACCGCGATCTTGCGGATATGCCCCATCAGCGGCACGATCCCGCCTTGCGGTGCAAGTGCGAATACCACATCGTTCGCCCAGACCCGGTCAAGCCAGCCCTTGAGCATGGCCGGCAGGCCGTACCACCATGTCGGATAGATAAAAACGATGGCCTCGGCCCATTTCAGATGATCGATATGAGCCTGTAGCGCAGGATCGTCCGGCGCGTGCTGATTGTAGATACGCCGCTCCTGATCCCGCATCACCGGGTCGAAATTCTCGCCATAAAGGTCGACGACGCGCGCCTCCCAGCCCTTCGCGGCAAGCGCCTCAAGCGCCGTGTCACGCACCGCCGCACAAAAACTTTCCGGCACCGGATGACAATAGACGACGAGGACTTTCATCGACGACCCTACCTCATCCCGCCCTTTCCAGCCCCTTGAACAGGAAGGTGCGGCCGCTGTGATAATCGTAGTCCGGGTTTTCCCAGGCGATCATCTTGCCGGGATTAAGCAGCCCCTGCGGATCGGCCTCGCGCTTGAAGGCAAGCTGCACCTTGTCCGTCTGCTTCATGCCGCCTTCCTCCAGAGTGTAGCGGTGCGGATTGAAGATCGGGCAGCCATTCTCCTCGAAAATGCGAATGATCTCGTCCAGCCGTTCCTCGGTGGTGAACTTCACCAGATTGAGGCCGAAACAGGTGACATTGCCATCGAAGCGCACGAATTCCAGATGCGAGAACACCTCGTCGGGAAACATCCCGTCCATCTTCTCCACCAGCGCCAACTGGTTGGGGAACGGATAGAGAGATTGCAGATAGGTGATCGACGGATCGACGCGCAGCGCTCTCAGCGTGGTGTGGTTCCACGCCAACTCATAGGTCGGCGGCAGGCCTTTCTTCTCCTCCGGCGCATGGTCGGCGGCGTTATAGGCGATCGTTCCGCCTTGCTTGCGCGTGAAAGCGAGGAAGGCGTCGAGCGCATGCGGCGCCACCATGACGAGACACACGCTTTGCTCCTCAGCCAGAAACTTCTGGTGGCGCTTGAAATAGAGCCACGGTACGGGCGCCGCGATTGGCGTGATCAGCTTGGTGAGGATGCCGTCCTGGCAACCGAGCGCATTACCGTAACGCGCGGCGTCCATGAATGTGTCGAAGCCGACGATCACGTCCACCCAGTCATAGCCCGCCGTCAGCGGCATCTCGACTTCGGTGATGATGCCGTTGGTGCCGTAGGCGTGGGTGACCTTGTGCAGATCCTCGCCGGTCAATTCCAGCACACGCGGTTCGGCTTCCATGGTGACGACGCGCAGCCGGATGATATTGCCGAAATCGCGCAGGCCGCCGAAATTGATCGAACCGACGCCCCCCGAACCGCCGGCGATGAAGCCGCCGATGGAAGCCGTGTTGTAGGTGGAAGGATGCAGGCGCAGTTCCTGCCCGGAATGTGCGCGCGTCGCCCTGTCGATATCGGCGAGGATCGCGCCCGGTTCGCACGCGACCCGGCCCGACGAAATTTCCTTCACCGCGCTCATTTCGGCAAGATTGAGTACGACGCCGCGTGAAAGCGGCATGGCCTGCCCGTAATTGCCGGTGCCGCTGCCGCGCGGCGTAACCGGCACGCCATGCTTGTGGCAGGCCGAAAGGACGCGCACGACCTCGGCTTCCGTTTTCGGCGAAACAACCAGATCGGCCGTGACCTCCTCAAGTTGCCGTTTAAGAACGGGGCTGTACCAGTAGAAATCACGGCTTTTTTGCTGTACGAGCTTTTCGTTGTCTTCGATCTTCAGCCCGTCGAGGTCGCGTTTCAGCGCGGCAATATCCATTCTCACACCATCATGTCATCGAGTTCGGCATAATCCGGCAGCGCGGCATCGATGGCGCGCCCGTCGCGCACCACGACGCGATCCGCTTCCGGCCGCGACAAAAGCTCCGTCCAGCTTCGGCCCTTGAAGACAATGAAATCGGCCGGGCCTCCGGCGCGCAACACCCCCGCGCCATCCAGCCCCATCGCGTCGGCAGGCGTTTCCGCAACCGCCTTCGGCCAATCGCCGACCGGGTGGTCGAGATGCAGGATGCGGGTCGCCTCGCGATAGACCTCCAGCATGTCGAGGTCGCCATAGGCATAGAACGGATCGCGCGTGTTGTCGGAGGCCACCGCCACTGGAATGCCCCTCGCCTTCATTTCGTGCAACAGAGTGACACCACGCCAGCGCGGCGTGGTGGCCTCAGTGCGGCGATCCTGCAAATAAAGATTGCACATCGGAAGGGACACGACGGCCAGGCCGGCTTTCGCGACTATATCGAGCGCGGCGAGAACCTCGGCATCTGGCTGGCGCGCCAACGAACAGCAATGGCCGACCAGCATCCTGCCCTCGAAGCGATGCCGCAATGCCGCCTCTGCGATTTTGCGCAGGGAGGCGGCCTCGACCCTGTCCGTCTCGTCGGCATGGAAATCGAGGTCGAGTCCATGCTTGATCGCCAGCGAAAACATATGGTCGAGCAGCGCATCGAGGTCCGGCACCATATAGGTGACGGCGCCAAGAATGCCGCCGGCCTTTGCGACGCGCCGCGCAAGCCCGTCGAACCAGGCCGTTTCCCGCACGTCCTCGATGCCGATCAGGCTCGCCGCCTGCAATTCGATGCGCCCGCGCCATTTATCCCGCATCGCCTCGAAAACCGGCCACGAGATTTCGTCCTGCGGCGCGGCGGAATCGAGATGCGTGCGCAGCGCCCTGGTGCCGTGCGCGTAGGCTGAGCGCAGGGAAAAATCCATGCGCCGCGCCACATCCTCGGCGTTCCAGCGGTCGCACCGGTCGGTTTCATTGGCGGCAAGCGCGCCGATAAAAGACCCGTCCGGATTGGGCGAGCGCGGCCAGATATGACCCTTGTCGATATGAGTGTGGCAATCGACGAAGCAGGGCAGAACGATACGGCCTTTCAGGTCGATGGCGTTTACCTGCGGGTGGGATTGGCGGTTGGAAATGCTCGCGATCCTGCCATCGACGACTTCGATGTCCGCCAGCGCGAAGCCGTCGCCGTCGAACGCAACCTCAAATCCCGGTGTGAGGGATGAATGCAGGCGCGCATCGGTCAGGCGGTAATCGCCGCTTTGCGGGATCGGCGGCACGCCCTCACCTCTCCTGCTTGATCGCGCTTTCATGCCAGCGCCGCAGGATGAGGTGCGAAATCAGCGACAGCACGAGGAAGATGACGATGCCGGCCAGCGAAATCAGGATCAGCGCAGCGAACAGGCGCGGCGCATTGAGCCGATAGCCCGCCTCGATGATGCGCGAGGCAAGGCCGGACGACTGGCCGGACGCGCCGGCGACGAATTCGGCCACCACCGCGCCGATCAGCGACAGGCCACCGGCGATCTTCAAGCCGCCGAGGAAATAAGGCATCGCCGCCGGCAGCCGCAGATAGCGCAATTGCTGCCAGCGGGTCGCGCCGTTCAGCCGGAACATGTCGCGCAGATTGCGGTCCACCGAATTCAGCCCGAGCGTGGTGTTGGACAGGATCGGGAAGAAAGCGACGATCCAGGCGCACAAAAGCAGCTTCACCGTCTGGTTGGCGACGTAAATGTTGATCAGCGGGAAGATCGCGACGATCGGCGTCACCTGCAGCACGATGGCGAAGGGGAAGAACGACATTTCCACCCATTTCGACTGGGTGAACAGCACCGAAAGCCCGACACCGCCGATCACCGCCAGAAGCAGGCTCAGAAATGTGATCTTGAGCGTCACCAGCAGCGAGGAAAACAACAGGCCGGCATCGCTATACATGGTCTGCATGACGACGCCGGGGCGCGGCAGGATGTATTTCGGAATCTCGTTCCACACGCAGATGCGATCCCACAGAAAGACCGCCAGCACCATGATGGCGAGCGGCAGCACCCAGCGGCCGATGCTCTCCAGCTTTTCCTGGCGCAGACGTCGCACCTCCTCGGCATCGACCAACGGGGCCGGGCTGTCGATCGCCGTCATATCCCGGCCTCCTTGGCGTCACCCGCTTTGGCATTGATCGCGGCGACCAGCACGTCGGACGCCTTGCGGCACAGAGAGGCATAGCTCGCGGACGTACGGAATTCCTCGTCGCGCGGGTAAGGCGCATCGACGGTCATTTCCTCGAAGACCCGCCCCGGCCGTGCCGCCATGACGACGATCCGGCTCGACAGGAACACGCTTTCGAAAACGCTGTGCGTGACGAAAACCACAGTGAACCGCTGATCCTGCCACAGTTCCAGCAGGTCGTTGTTGAGCTTGAAACGGGTGATCTCGTCCAGCGCCGCGAACGGTTCGTCCATCAAAAGTACGCGCGGCTTTGTCACCAGCGCGCGGGCGATGGAAACGCGCATCTTCATGCCGCCGGAAAGCTCGCGTGGAACGGCGGTGGCGAAGCCGGCCAGATGCACGCGCTCCAGCAGTTCCATGATCGCGGGCGCCGCCTTGGCCCGAGACACGCCCTTGAGGCGCAGCGGCAGCCAGACATTGTCGAAGACGTTGGCCCAGGGCAGCAGCGTCGGTTCCTGGAACACGAAGCCGACCTGTGAGCGGTCCAGCCCGCCGCCGCGCCAGTCGAGCAGGCCGGAGGTCGGGCTGGAAAGTCCGGCGATCAACCTGAGCGCCGTTGACTTGCCGCAGCCCGACGGACCGAGCAGGCTGAGGAAATCGCCTTCCGCCAGCGTCATGTCGACGCCGTTCAGCGCCGTCACGCCGTTCGAAAACGCCTTGCCGACGCCACGCAGCGTCAGCAAGGCAGGCTCGACGCCCGAAGCGCCTTGCGGCGTGGTCATGACATCCTTTTGCAACATGATCGCCGGCACGGGTCCTATTTCTTCAGGTCGAGGCCGACGCCCTTGTTGACGAAGATCAGCGTGTAGGCCTTCTTGACGTCGATGCCGGCGGGGATCGCCTTGGCCTTGACCATCTTGTCGTAGAAGCTCTGGATGCGTTCGTCGCTCATGGCGCCGATGCCGAGTTTTTCGGAATCGCCTGAATCGACAATGCCGTATTTCTTCATCTGCGCGATGGAGAAGGCGATCTGCTCGTCGGTGATGTCGGGGTTGTCCTTCTTGATGGCGGCATTCGCGGCCGAATTGTCGCCATAGAGGTAATTGTACCAGCCCTTGGCGGAGCCATCGACGAAGCACTGCACGACCTCAGGGCGCTTGTCGATCGTTTCCTGCATGGTCTCGATGGTCGAGGCATAGGCATTGAAACCGTTGTCGGCAAGCAGGAAGACGTTGGGCTCGAAACCACCCGCCTTCTTCACCGCATAGGGTTCCGACGTCGCGTAGCCCTGCATGATGGACTTCGGATTGGCGATGAACGGCGCGGCATTGAACGTGTAGGGTGCGCGTTTTTCCGGATCGAAGCCGTATTCGGATTCCATCCATAAAAAGAAGCTCTGCATGCCCTCGTCGCCGATGATGTATTGCTCGGCCTTGGGCAGGTCCGCCCATTTGTCCAGCCCCTGCCCCGGATGCGACATGATCACCTGCGGGTCTTTCTGGTAGCTGGCGGCGACGACACGCAGCGGAATGTCCTGCCGCACGGCATCGAACGCCTGCAACATGTTGCCGCCCATGTAGAAATCGATCTTGCCGGCGAGCAGCAACGGCCGGCCGCTCACTTGCGGGCCGCCCTGCATGATGGTGACGTCGAGCCCGCAGGCCGCGTAGGTGCCATCCAGCATCGCCTGATAATAGCCGCCGTGCTCGGCCTGGGCGAGCCAGTTGGTGCCGAAAGTGACCTTCTCGTTTGCCGAGGCGCCAAATGCGCTTGCGGCCAGAACCGCAACGGTGCCCAGCGCGATCTTCATCTTCCCGTTCATCGATAATCCCCTCGATCTGCGCCGCGCGCCAGAACTCAACCGAAAATGCACGATTTCTAGCCGCCACCACGTGGTGCCACGCTATCGGCCCAGCAGTACTGTGCGGTAAAACATGCTGCGGGCGCACCGTGCCAACTTTTTTTTGGCCTGTCCACAATATGCCGCAGTCATGAATGCCGGAACTTGAAGCCCGATCCATTCCCGGCGTAGAGACATGCACGCGACGCTGCCGCGCCCAAAGGAGAACCGCTGTGTTCAAATCTCTGACGCCAAAGACGATCAAGCCGCCCTTCGCCCGCTACAGCCACGGCATCGAGGTGCCGGCAGGGCAAAGGCTGATATTCTGTTCCGGCCAACTCGGCATCGCCCCCGACGACGAGGTGCCGGAAGAGCCCGGCGCGCAGGCCGAATTGTGCTTCGCCAATATCGCCGCGATCCTGAACGATGCCGGCCTGCGCCTCGCCGACATCGTGCGCATCAATGCCTATGTCACCGACCGCGCTTTCATGCGGCCCTACATGGACGTCCGTGATCGCCTGTTCGGCGATCCGGCTCCTGCTTCGACGCTGATGATCGTGTCGGGCTTCTCGCGCCCGGAATTCAAGGTCGAGATCGAAGTCATCGCGGCAGGCTGATGCCGCTTGCGCCAATAGCCCCAATCGAAAGGCCACAGGAATGAACGGACAGAAAAGACGCGTCTGGTGGGGCGATTATCGCACGACCGAATACAACAGGATCGACCCGGAAGCGACGATTGCCGTCCTGCCGGTCGCGGCAATCGAGCAGCATGGTCCGCATCTGCCGGTTTCGACCGACAGTGCAATCATGAACGGCATGCTGGAGACGGTGATCGAACGCCTGCCGGACGATCTCGACATTCGCATCCTGCCGGTGCAGTCGATCGGCAAGTCGAACGAGCATCTTCATGCGCCGGGCACGCTGACTCTGCCTGCCACCACGCTGATCGAAGCATGGACCGAACTCGGGCTTTCGGTGGCGCGGGCCGGCGTGAAGAAGATCGTCGTCGTCAACTCGCATGGCGGCAATGAGGAGATCATGGGCATCGTCACGCGCGAATTGCGCGTGCGGCAGAACATGCTTGCGGTAAAGACGAGCTGGCAGCGCTTCGGCCGCCCGGCCGGCATGTATAGCGAGCAGGAAGACCGCTACGGCATCCATGGCGGCGACGTCGAAACCTCGCTGATGCTGCATTTCCGCCCCGAACTCGTCGATATGGGCAAGACCGAGAATTTTGCGTCGAACGTCACGCGCGCCGAACAGCGTTTTTCGCTGCTGCGCCACACCGGCACGCATGCCTTCGCCTGGATCGCCTCGGACCTCAACCCCAACGGCGTGGTCGGCGAAGCGGCGATTGCAACGGCGGAAAAGGGCAAACTGACCGCCGAGATGCAGGCGGACGGCTTCATCACGCTATTGAAGGATATCCGCGACGCGCGGCTGGCCGACTGGCTTGCGTGACGCGGCTTATACCGGCGGTTTCCATATTCGACCCTTGCGTTTGGGTGCGTCCTTCGAGGCCCGCTTCCGCCTTCGCCCTGCGGGCTTCGGCGAACGGGTCGCGGGCACCTCAGGATGAGGGGGTTGCGCCAACGGTCCTCATCCTGAGGTGCTCGCCCACAGGGCGAGCCTCGAAGGGCGCACTGTAGAGACAATGGAGCAGACGTCAGCGCTTTTGGCGTTACACCTCGACAGGGAACGCAAAAGGCGTTCCCTCATAGGCATCAGCCCCTCGACCGATGGCGCGGATCGCCTCGATCATGCGGCCCTTGCGCTCAAGCAGCATGTCGGCCACCGCGATCAGCCGCGGATTGGGCGTCGCCGAAGGCGAGAGTGCCCGCAGAGTCCGCGCCATTTCAACCTCGTCGCGTTGCGGGGCAAGCGCGGCAGCGGCGATATAGGCGGACGCCGTCGAGCGGCTGATGCCGGCATAGCAATGGGCGACCATCGGCTGCCGTCCATCCCAGCGGCGGGCGAAGTCTATCAGCCGCCGCACATGCACCTCGCCCGGCATGGTCATGTCACCCTGCGGTTCGATGATGTCGTGCATCACCAGATGCAGGTGGTGTTCCGGCAGGATGGCCGCCGGCCGTGTCATGTCCATGTTTGCCGACAGCAGCGAAAGCAGCCAGTTGGCCTTCGATTGCGCCACGGTTTCCTCAAGCCTCGACAGCGGGCAGACATGGATCATCAACGAACGGTCTCCTCCGCATTGGCCGGCAGCGCGGCTGCCCGCTCCGATAGCGCCGTTTCGAGGCGCTGCCACTCCACCGCGCTGCCCGGCAATCCGGCACGCAATGCGCGCGGCCTGTCGGCGAAATGGCGAAGCAGGATGCCACGCTCGCCGAGCGCGCGGAACAGGTCCCCCGCATTCGGCAGGTCAAGATAACGAAACAGTGGGCAACCGCCAGCCACAACAATGCCGAAACGGGAAAAAAGCGCATCCAGCCGCTCGGCTTCGCTCGCCAGTGTCGCGCGCATGTGCGCCTGCCACTCGACATCGGCAAGCGCCCGAACGCCATATTCGAGCGCCGGCCCGGCCACCGCCCACGGCCCGAACAGGGCCTCCAGCCGCGCGGTGATGGCGGCAGGCGCCAATGCAAAGCCAAGCCGCAGTCCGGCGAGGCCGAAAAACTTGCCGAAGGAGCGCAGAACAACGAGGCCGGCGTGCCCGACGGCCCCGGCAAGGCTCTCGGCGCGCGGGCCAACGTCCATGAAGGCTTCATCGACCACCAGAATGCCGCCTTTTGCGGCAAGCCGGCCGGCAAGCGCAAGCAGATGTTCGCGTGAGACGACCCGACCGTCCGGGTTGTTCGGGTTGACGACGATGGCGAGATCGGCCTCAGCCAGCGCCTCGAAATCGCCAATTTCGGTCACGGTATGGCCGGCAAGGGCGGCCGCGCGCGCGTGTTCGGCATAGGTCGGCCCCAGCACCATGGCCCTGCCCGGCGGCATCAAGCTGGCGATTTGCGGCAAAAGGCTCTGCGTGCCTGGCGCCGCCATGACATGATCGACGGAGGGTACGCCATAGGCCAGCACCGCCGCAGCCTTCAGGTCTTGCAAGCGTGCGGCTTCCGGCAACCGCGCCAGTGCGCTGGTGGGCAGATCGAAAAGCGGATAGGAGTGCGGATTGATCCCGGTCGAAAGATCGACGAAAGGCTCGGGCGCATGGGGAAAAAGCGCGCGGGCCCGGCCAAGGCTTCCACCGTGATCGACCGCCGCCACCGTTTCGCCGAATGCCTTCATGTCCGTCCTGATCGCCTTTCTATCACTGCTTGTCGAAGTCCGGTTCGGCTATCCCGACCGCATCTTCCGCATGATCGGCCATCCTGTAACGTGGCTTGGCGCGCTGATATCTTTTTTCGACCGCCGGCTCAATCGCTCCATCGATACCGACTCCGCGCGTCGCATGTCGGGCGTCATCGCGCTATTGGCCATCGTTCTGGTCCCGGCTTTGCTCGCCGGCTGGATATCTAGCCTGTTCACTGCCCTGCCGTTCGGCATCGGCGTGGTGCCCGTGGCCGTGCTGGCGAGCGCGCTTCTGGCGCAACGCAGCCTCGACCTTCATGTCGAGGCGGTTGCCGACGCGCTGGACAGCGGCGGGCTTGAGGAAGGCCGCTGTGCCGTCTCGATGATCGTCGGCCGCGACCCCGAAACGCTGGACGAAGCGGGCGTGTGCCGCGCGGCGATAGAAAGCCTTGCCGAGAATTTCTCCGACGGCATCGTGGCACCCGCCGTCTGGTTGGGTGTCGGCGGCCTTCCCGGCGGCGTTGCCTACAAGGCGGTCAATACCGCCGATTCCATGATCGGCCACCGCACACAGCGCCACGAGGCCTTTGGCTGGGCGGCGGCACGTTTCGACGACCTCATCAACCTGCCCGCCTCGCGCTTGTCCGTGCTGCTGCTGGTGCTTGCAAGCTTTGTCGTCGACGGCGCCGACCCCGCCGGCGCATGGCGCGCGATCCGGCGCGATGCCGGCAAGCACCGTTCGCCCAATGCCGGCTGGCCGGAAGCGGCAATGGCCGGCGCGCTGGGCCTGGCGCTGGCCGGGCCGCGTGTCTATGGCGGCGTTCTGGTGCCGGATCATACGATGGGCGACGGCAGGCGCGATGCCAATGCCGGCGATATCCGCCGTGCGCTGAGGCTCTGCCGGGTGGCCGATGCGCTGCTCATTGCGCTGTTCGGCCTGCTTTCGGTGATCCTGCTTCTGGCGTGATTAGAACTCGATGCCCCGCTGCGCCTTCACGCCGGCCGCAAAATGATGTTTCACCGAGCCCATTTCCGTCACCAGGTCGGCGGCTTCCACAAGCGCCGGCTTGGCGTTGCGCCCGGTGACGACGACATGAAGCTCGCTGCGCCGGCCGTTCAAATCGGCAACGACGCTGTCCAGGTCGAGATAGTCGTAACGCAATGCGATGTTCAATTCGTCGAGCACCAGAAGGCTGATCGTCGGGTCGGCCATCAGCTCGAGCACCTTTGCCCAGGCGGCTTGAGCCGCCGCCACATCGCGCTTCAGATCCTGCGTTTCCCAGGTAAAACCCTCGCCCATCGTGTGCCAGGCGACCTGATCGCCGAAGGCGGCGAATGCGTCCTTCTCCCCGGTGTGCCATGCACCCTTGATGAACTGCACGACGCCGACTCGTCTGCCATAGCCCAGCATACGCAGCGCCAGCCCAAAGGCGGCGGTGGATTTGCCCTTGCCCGGCCCAGTATTGACGATGAGCAAGCCCTTCTCGATGGTCTTTTTCGCCACTTCGGCATCCTGGACAGCCTTGCGCTTGGCCATCTTGGCGCGGTGTCGTTCCTCCGTGGCAATATCCGTATCCGTCATCATTTTACCCTGAGCGGCAGCCCCGCCACCATCATGAGCACCGTATCGGCAACCGAAGCGACCTGCTGGTTCAGCCGGCCGGCGGTGTCACGGAAACGGCGTGCGAGTTCATTTTCGGGCACGATCCCCTGCCCCACTTCGTTGGAAACCACGAACCATGGCCCACGCGGGTGCCGCAGCACGTCTGCAAGCCGCGCGGATTCGGCATCGACATCGTGGCCGGCAAGCATATGGTTGGTCAACCACAGAGTCAGGCAGTCGATCATTAGCGGCCTGCCCGCCGGCACGGCGTCGAGCGCCCCGGCAAGATCGAGCGGCGCATCGAGCGTCGACCAGCCCTGGCCGCGCCGGGCGCGATGATGGGCGATACGCTCCCCCATCTCTTCATCATAGGCCTGTGCCGTGGCGATATAGGTCCAGGGAGCGGCATAATCCGTGACGAGTTGTTCCGCATATGCGCTCTTTCCCGACCGCGCGCCGCCAATCAGCAGAGTGAGTGCTTTTTCGTCGGACAAGATCCGTCTCTCCAGTCCTGGCTCGTTCGGGCCGGCTATAGGCGTTTCGGCAGATAGAGCCAAGTGACTACGCCGCAGACCGCCGTCAATATGCCGAGCGTGGCAAAGACCGACCCAAGCCCGAAAAACGACAGCACGACCGAATAGACCAACGGCGGCGTCAGTTCCGAAAAATCGAGATAGGTGCGATAGACCGCCGCCATCTGCGGCCGCTCATAGGTGCGCACCGCCCGCATGAATGTGGTCGAACCCACGGCATCGACGCCAATGGTGAAGAAGGCGCCGGCAAGCAGGAAGCCTGCCGTCACCAGCGGTGCCGCCGTGCCGATCGCGCCGGCGATGAACAACATCACCGACATGCCGGCGAACGCCAGCGTGATGACGCGGCGCGCTCCGAATTTCTTGCCGGCCCTGCCCCAGTAGATCGCCACGAACAGCAGCGCATTGCCGGCCGAGACCAGCAAGCCGCTGGCAAGCTCGCCCTGTCCGGTAATGACCATGAACAGTGGCCCGTAGACGAAGAAGGTCGTCCAGTAGCAGGAACGCCCGAAGGCAATCAGCCAGGCCAGCCGCAAGCGCGGCTGGGCGATAAAGCGGCCGATATTGGCGAAAGGGTTCACCGCCCGCGTCTTGCCGGCGGCTATCATCCGGTTATCGCTCAGCCGGTAGAACCAGAACAGCATCAGCAAAGCGAGCGCAAAGATTGCGACGGCGCCATGCGCGGCGTAGATGCCGAAACGGCTGTAAAGAAAGATGCCAAGCGTCGGCCCGGTGGTCCAGGCGATCATCGACCACGCCATGCGCAGCGACTCCGCCTGGATCAGATCGGTCTTGCGGATATGGTCCATGATATAGAGATTGAGCGTGATCGACAGCGCGCTCGCCCCCATGACGCGGCACAACATGCCGAGAAACTGCCCCGCCAGCGAATGCGTGACGAAGAACAGCGAGCCGACGGCAAGCAGGACCGCGCCGGCCGAATAGACCCAGCGCCGGGCGAAATGCTTGATCAGCATCGGCATGAACAACGTCACCGACAGGCCGAGCAGCGAAACGACGGTATAGAGAACCGAGACCTCCTGCTCATTGTGCAGGATCTCGTAAGCCTGGATCGGAATGACGCTGGTGACGGTGGCCCGCGCGAACGATTCGGTCGCATAGAGCGAAGCGAAGGTGCGCGCGCCCGCCGGCTTGACCGCCGGCAGCCAGATCGGGTGGCGAACGTGAGTGGCCATTGGCCCTCCGAGGCCGATTCGCGGACTGAATTTTCCGGGCGATAGTGCCCTTTGCAGCCATGCGTCCGGTAGCGGGAAACCGACGCGCCACGCCCAAAAAGCGAAGTTGGACAAAGACTTCCAGGCTGTGGCCCAAGGCAATGACACAACCATGCCCGGCTTTCCCTTTCTGTATTCCCGCCAAAGGCCGTGCTAGACGATAGGCACAGCATCATCGCAGCGATTCAGGACAGGCATGGCTTCCGATCAGGTCGAAACTTCCCGGCGGTCGCGCGGCCGGATCGCCGTCATCGACATCGCGCGCGGCCTCGCTCTGTTGGCGATGGCCAGCTATCACTTCACCTGGGACCTTGAATTTTTCGGCTATGCCCCTGCCGGACTTACCGAATTCGGCGGTTGGAAGCTCTATGCGCGCGGCATTGCCTCGAGTTTCCTGATCCTTGTCGGAGTCAGTCTTTATCTGGCGCATGCCAGAGGCATCCGCTGGAACGGCTTCTGGAAGCGGCTTGCCATGGTGGTTGCCGCCGCGCTGGCAATCACTATCGTTACCCGCATCGCGGTGCCCGACGGCTTCATCTTCTTCGGCATCCTGCACGAGATCGCGCTGGCCAGCCTGCTTGGGCTGGCCTTCCTGCGGCTTCCGGCATTGCTGACGCTGATCATCGCGGCCCTGGTGATTGCCGCGCCCCATTATCTGCGCTCGACCGCCTTCGATCATCCCGCGCTATGGTGGATCGGCCTTTCGACAATTCCGCCGCGCTCAAACGATTTTGTGCCGGTTCTTCCTTGGTTCGGCGCCGTTCTGGCCGGGCTGGGCATCACCAGGCTGGCCGATGCCGCCGGCATTCTCGATCGGTTGGCCAAGGTGCCGGCGCCGCGCGCGGCAAAACCGCTCACATTCATCGGAAAACACAGCCTCGCCTTCTACCTTATCCACCAGCCGGTGCTGATCGGCTGCGTCTGGCTGTTTTCCCAGATGGTGCCGGCCCCGGCCGAAAACCGGCAGGTAAACTTCCTCAGTTCGTGCCAGGCTTCGTGCGAGCAGAAACGCGACAGCGCGTTCTGCAACCGCTATTGCGGCTGCATGCTGGAGACGCTGCAAAGCGAAGGAAGCCTCGACAAGCTTTATGGCGGAGAGCCAAGTGCGCAATTCAAGACGCATATCGGCGAAATGGCCAGCGTATGCACGTTGAAGACGGACAGCGCCGAAATGGGTGTAGACATCGGAGGGAAGTCCAAATGACGGAAACAGGCGCAAAATCGGCTCATATTCCGTGGCCGCCGCTGATTTCCCTCGCGGGTGTCGTCATAAGCATCGTCCTTGGCCTGTTCTATCCGCTGCCGTGGATTGGCGGCGTGCTGGCCGACCTGCTCTTTGCCATCGGCGGCCTTATGATACTGGCCACGCTCGCGCTCTGGTTCACCGCCATCCGCCTGATGATCCGCGCCGGCACGACGCTCAACCCGACCGGAACGCCCGAGCATTTCCTGACCAATGGGCCGTTCGCGGTCAGCCGCAACCCGATCTATCTCGGCAATGTTGTCCTGCTGCTCGGCCTCGGCCTGATGACCGGAAATCCGTGGTTCTTACTGTTGGCTTTCATTGTTGGCTTTTTGACCGCCAAACTGGCCATTGCCGGCGAGGAACACATACTCGCCGCCAAATTCGGCAAGCGTTACCGCGACTATTCCAGGCGTGTCCGCCGCTGGATCTGACGAAAAGCACGCCGAACCACGTCCCGGCATTGTTGCAGACATTGTTGCGTCTCAGGTGTTGACGCCAAGCTCCGCCAACCGCTCGACGCAAGCCTCTTCCGCGTGGTCGAGTTCGGCCAGCGTCTCCTCGAGGTCGCGCCGTTTCTGGCGCAGATCCTCCCGCTTTTCCTCGATGCGCCGGATCATCAGCTTGAGCTGGCCGACCTCGCCCGGCGGCTCCTTGTACATCTGGACAATCTCGCGAATCTCGCTGATCGAGAAGCCGAGCCGCTTGCCGCGCAGGATCTGGCGCACGAGATGGCGGTCGGAAGGCCGAAACAGCCTTGTGCGCCCTCGCCGCACCGGATGGATCAGCCCCTCGTCTTCATAAAAGCGCAGGGTGCGTGTGGAAATACCGAACTCGCGCGTGAGTTCGGTGATCGAATAATATTCCCGCATGGTTCTCCAGGCGCCAGCGCCTCCGTTCCCGTCTCGCCCGGAGCGGGCCGGACATCGACGAGCCTCTGCCGGCGAATGGACGCCACTTCGCACGCACTTTACGTAAAAGTCAAACAGCAAGGCGTGGTTCAGACCGGCCCGAACCACCAGGTCGCCAGACCGAGAAAGGCGAAGAAGCCGACCACGTCGGTCACGGTCGTGACGAAGACCGCCGAGGCCACGGCCGGATCGACATGCAACCGGTCGAGCAAAAGCGGAATCAGGATTCCGGCCAATGCGGCGACGAACATGTTGATGATCATGGCGGCTGCGATGATGCCGCCAAGGTTGGGGTCCTGGAACCATGTCGCCGCGACGATGCCGATCAGCACGGCGAAGATCACGCCGTTGATGAAGCCGACCCCCATCTCGCGGCGGATGATGCGCCAGGCATTGTAGATGTCGAGATCGCGCGTCGCCAATGCCCGCACGGTGACGGTCATGGTCTGCGAACCGGCATTGCCGCCCATGCCGGCCACGATCGGCATCAGCACGGCGAGCGCCACGATATGCTCGATGGTGCGGTCGAACAGGCCGATCACCGACGCCGCCAGAAAAGCGGTGAACAGGTTGACCAGAAGCCACGGCACGCGCGAGCGCGAGGTCGAGAAAACCGAATCGGACAGTTCCTCATCGCCGACGCCGCCCATGCGCAACAGGTCTTCTTCCGCCTCCTGCTGGATGACATCGACAACGTCGTCGATGGTGAGAATGCCGACCAGCCGCTCGTTTTCATCCACCACGGCGGCGGACAAGAGATCATATTGCTCGAACTCGCGCGCCGCCTCCTCCTGGTCCATCGTGGCCGGGATGGCATGGCGGGTTTCGTGCATGACTTCCTCGACCTTCACCGCCCGCTTGGTGCGCAATATCTGGTCGAGATCGATCGCGCCCAGCAGTTTGAAGCCGGGGTCGATGACGAAGATCTGGGTGAAACGGTCGGGAAGATTGTTGTCTTCGCGCATATAGTCGATGGTCTGGCCGACGGTCCAGAATGGCGGCACGGCAACGAACTCGGTCTGCATGCGCCGCCCGGCGGTTTCTTCCGGGTAATCGAGCGAGCGCCGCAGCCTGATGCGTTCGGTGAACGGCAGTTGCGCCAGGATCTCGTCCTGGTCCTGCTGGTCGAGGTCTTCCAGAATATAGACGGCGTCGTCGGAATCGAGCGCCTGCATCGCCTGCGCGATCTGCGCATTGGGCAACCTGTCGACGATATCCTGGCGAATCGTGTCATCGACCTCGGTCAGCGCCGAGAAGTCGAAATCCGCGCCGAGCAGTTCGACCAGCGCCTGCCGCTGCTCGGGCTGCAGCGCCTCCAGAACGTCGCCCAGTTCCGACTGGTGCAGGTCGCCGACCTCATGCTTGAGGGTCAACGTGTCCCTGTCGGCGATGGCCGCCCCGATATGGGCGAGAAAAGGCGCAAGGACGACGCCGTCCTCATCATAGATTTCGGCTTCGCCACGCTCTGAGACATATGGAGCGGGATTTTGCGCTTCCTGGCCGTCCATCATGATGCAAGCTGCCGGAGTTCATAAACAAAGCAGGAATTAGCCCGTAAGTCGCGGGCATTTCAAACGAAATACACGCGTGTCGCCAATTCACGTTCATTCTGGCCGGCTCTTTTTCCAGCCATGTGACAGACGGCAGACGCCGCCACCGTTTGCGCCCCAACGCAAGAGAGGAAAAAGGAACAGCGTCCCGCATTTCGAACAGAGCTGTTCAGCAACCGTTCAGCCGCTGTTTCGTTGACTGTCATTGGCGGGACGAAAGGACAGGAGTCTACAATGGATCGGAGAACATTCCTCACCGGAATTCTCGGCCTGACGGGAGCCGCGGCAGTCGCGACGATTGCAGGACCTGCGGATGCCCTTGCCGGTGTGCCGAACACGCGCGGTATTCTCGATGAACTGGAAGCGTTACCGGCCAACGCCGCCGACAATGGCGAGGAAGCAACGGTCGAACTGGTCGACCATCGTTGGGGCCACTGGCGTGACCGCAGGCATCGTCATCATCATCGCCGGCGGCACCGGCGGCGTGTATGGCGGCGCGTCTGCCGTCGCTACTGGCACCATGGCCGTTGGCACCGGCGCTGCCGCCGCGAACGCGTATGGGTCTGGCGCTACGGATGACCAACTCCGAAACCCCGGCCGAACCAAGCCGGGGTTTCTTCTTACAGCCGCAGGAAACCGCGAGCCGCAGGTGTCACGCAGAGGCCGTTTTGCAACAGCGAGACCCGAAGCTGTTCGGATGGGCGGCGGGTGAAGTGGCTCGTACAACAGCCTTAGTGAAAGCCAAGGCCCGACGACAGTCGCCCCCGACGCAGGGAAAAGAAAAGGCTCGTGTCCGTTAGGAACCGTCGTAATCCGTGCTGGCAATTTCAGTATCTGAACGGTATGAAGCTTCCCGTGAATAGGCGGGACGTTCTCACATTTTTGGCAGGCGCGGGAACCACGGCGATCATCGGCGGGGTTGGGGCGGAATTCATACACGATCCGGATTGGATCGAAGTGACGCCTGACGAAGATCAGTTCGAGATAAGGGATTCGGCGCGGGGCTTCATCTACCAAGACAAGCTGTGGCTATGCGGCGGCTACATGGTTGGGAATGTTCCGCGCCGCGATCTGCTTTCGTCCGACGACGGCATCAACTGGACAATGGTAAATCCATCGACGCCCTTCGCGGCCTATTCGCCCATCACGGCTCACGAAGGAAAGATGGTCGCGACCTACCCGACCGTGATGACCTCGGTTGACGGGGTAATGTGGCAAGAGCATGAGTGCACCGGCGATCTGCCGCCGCTCGGCTCGGAAAAGCCGATCCTCTCGTTCAACGGCAAGCTTGTATTGCTGACCGACAAGGGAAACTTCATTCTGGCCGGAAACACATGGAAACGCGTCTCAAGCCCATTTGAAAACCGGCTTGCGTTCAGATCTGTGGTGCATGGTGGCCGAATCATCGTTGTTGGCGGCGCCTTGAAGATTCCAAACAAGGTGCCAGAACGCGGATACGATAAGATGACCTCGCTCAACGAGGTGTGGGCCTCGGATGATCCCGAGAACCCTAAATCATGGGAGAGATTGGCCGCCAATGCGGAATGGCGTGACCGCATGTGGCCTGGTTTTGTTAGCCATGAAGGGTGGCTTTACATCATCGGTGGCTACGTCAATCAGATTGGCGAGAACGTGGGAAATATCTGGCGCTCCAAAGATGGCGGAATGTGGGAAAGAGTTCCGACCAAACACCGCCCGCCGGCCCGACATGCACCAACCGTATTTTCCCACAGCGGGAAAATCATCCTGCTTGCCGGCAACACCAATGCGGGGACGAGCGTACAAAATGATATTTGGATTATGTATATCTAAGTGTCTGAATCAAAATGAGCGCGGTGTTTTCAAGGCCTTACAAGCCTGCGGGTGAGCAGGCGGATATTTGCGATGAAGACCCATGCCTCGGCGGACGCGATGGTTCATTCAAAGTCCTTAGCCAGCCTTCGGCAGCGGCCAAGCGACGCGAATTTGCGCTCAACGACCCACCGTCGCGGCAGCACCTCGACGCCTTTTGCACTGTCCGAGCGCTTGATGATTTCCAGCGTCAAGGTCCCGACCTGTTGCGCCGCTCCCTCAACTTCGGCTCGGCATAGCCGCCATCGGCGAAGACATGACGCAGCCACGGCCAACGTTCAAGGATCGATTTCAGGACAGCCAGTGCGCCGTCCCGATCTTGAATATCGGCGGAATGGACGACCAGCCCCACCAGCAGGCCGAGGGTATCGGTGATGATATGGCGCTTGCGGCCCAGAACCTTCTTGCCGGTATCAAACCCACGAATTCCACCGCTTTCGGTGGTCTTGACTGACTGGCTGTCGATGACGCCGGCGGTGGAACTGACCTCTGGGCCTTCCCTTTCCCGCGCGGCCACCGCCAGTTCGTTGTTGATCGTGTGCGCCAGGTCCTTGTCACGCCAACGATAGAAGTATTTCTGCACGGTCGAGGACGGCGGAAAGCCCTTAGGCAAAAGCCGCCACGCGCCGCCCGAGGACGCCATGTACAAAAGCGCGTTCACCACTTTGCGCAGGTTCGTCTTGCGCGGACACCCAATGCGGTTCGGTGACGATATCAGCGGCTCGATCTGCGCCCATTCTTCATCGGTCAGGGCGCTTGCATAGCGACGGCAACGCCGCTCATAGTGCGGCCGAGTGGTTTCGGTTTAAGGCATCGTGATCTCCATCGAATCTCAGCAATCCGACGGAATCACAACCTACTGAAATCACTCAACCCTTTTTGGAACGGACACTAAGGCGCTTGATTAACGTATTTCCGCCAGCGGCTATCTACTTCATGAAATAATTGGACGTGGGTTACGCTATACAGCGCGCTCAGTAGTTCCAAGTGGACTTTGTGATATCGCGCCGCAACGTGCGGCGGGACTTGGACCAGATATTTTGGCTGTGTTATATAATATAGATCGTAAGACGAGAAATTACCGAGGTCATACAGGGGTAAAATTTTCTCGAGGGTCTTTATTCCATCTTTGAACAATCTATTGGCGGTTTTTGATCCTGTAATTGTAGACCAGTCGTATAATCCAATAAGGGTAAACATATATCCATTTAGAGTGTATGTATGAGGATCTGTTATATATTCTTCAAAAAATATGTAATTGGATAATGCCGGGTCGAGATCCGCAAGAGTCGTCATTGGACCATCTGGATGCTTTACCTGAAGGAACGAAAGGGCAGCGTTCCCGGCCTTAAGGTATCTATTGTCGCCTGTTTTCTTCCATCCCCTGGAAAGTACACTCAACGCCTGTCCTTGCGCCATTCCTGAAACCCATCCGGGTGCATAGTTGGCGGTCATCATATATGGCCTGAATTGGAAATAGTAGGGGAAAGCCCCGTCACTCCGCTGCAGATCAATCAATTTGTCTGCCGCCTTCTTGAGACCGGAGATGTCGCCTTGCGCGTCCTTTGCGAGGCCGAACTGCGCGATTGTGACTGGATTGTATTGAAATTCTTCTCCATATCGGACCATGGGAAGACCATCGGCATCGAGCTTGATCCTCCCTGCTGTCCTGAATGATTTTTTGGCATAACTGAGATATGGCCCGACGCTCGAATAGTCGAACGATCCGGCTACCATCTTGCTATCTTCGTAGATCTTAATTTCCTTGGCGATGGACTGCCGTGCAGCGTCGGATAACTCGGCTGAATAAGCGGCAGAACATGCGGCCAGAAATATAGATGCAACAAGAAGAGGGCGCATATGAGAGTCCTTAACAGCAGAGCGAAGCCTAGAAGGCAACGCCGGCCAAGGCAAGCATAGCCGCGCCGGCTGAATAAAAGGAAACGACATGAGAACCAGCCCAGTAGGGCGGGCCGCTATCGGTCGCCGTGAAGGTACGAAGTGACCGCCAATCCCGATCCGGCTACAGGCGGCGAACCATGGACGATTGGCACTAGTCATACGTCCGCGACCGGCGCGCCGAAGGCCACGGCAAAGCAGGCAACTTTGGCGAGACTGGAAACAAGTAAGACGTCGCTTCGGCGGGGTTTTCGGTTTTAGGCGGGCGGTGCTTTATCTGTCACGCGACGTCTTGCCAGAACCGGCGACGCAAGATTGACGAGATAGGCGAGCATCGCATAGTCGACATTGATCTGCGCGATCATGATCGAAAGAATGGCTGACGCGATCAGTACCAGATAGCCGGAAACATCGCTTAACGAGAATCGGCGGCCTGCATCACGCGCCGATACCAGCCCGGTGCCTATAGCCGTCAACGCCAGGAAGATCATGTTGCCGCTATACGTCCAGATCGCCGGCGCGAAGTCGTATCGTCCAATGACGAGCATTGAAAACGGCATAAGTGTTACAAAGAACAGGTGAGCCAGCACCATCCACACAAATGGGCGGCTGGCCGCCGGAAGGTCGTCTCCCTTGACGCGCCATATCCAGAAGCCCGCGAGCACCACGAACGTTATGACATAGGCGAGAAAGGTATCGCTGAGGTCGAAGAGCCCTTGAGCAAGTTCAGCGGCGTTGCGAGGTTTGAAATCGTCGGGAAGTTCGACATTCACCACGAGCAAAGTCATCGCGAACGCGAAGACACCATCCACGAAAGAATCCAACCTCGCTTTGGGAAAAAGTCTGTCGGTCACGTCCCTGCCACCTGTGCCGCCTAGATGCTATCCCGTCGACGTCCTCGACAAAAGGCCCCCTTGCAGCCTCCCAGGCGGAAGTCACCCGAGGTCCTCCTGAACATTACGAATGTTTAATCCCCGCATTCATCCGGTATTCATGCCCCAAACTCGATATTTCCCGTGCGTTCTCCCAAGGCGTGCCTGAAACAACGAAATGGAGTTTAAGTAATGAAACGTATCGCTGCTTCCGTTATTTTTATGGCCTCGATGGCGACGGTCGGATATGCCTTCGCTCAGGATAATAATCAGGCCGAGACCAACCAGGTTTCGGTTGATACGCCCAAAGACGGCAAGAACTTCAAGCACGGCCCGATCGACCTGGAGAAATTCTCGCGCATGGACGCACTGAAAGGCGCCGACACCGATGGTGACGGTACGCTGTCCCGCGAGGAGATCGAGGCGCATGTGTTGAAGCAGATTGTCCAGCGCCGGGCCGACCGCCTGGAACACCGGCTCGATGTAAACAGTGACGGCAAGGTGACGCTGGATGAAATCCAGAAGCAGAAGGCGAAGGAATTCGCTGCTCTGGACCGCAATGATGACGGCAAGATCGACCGCAAGGAACTGCGGGCCGCGCATCACGGCAAGCATGGCTGGCATGGAAAGCACCATGGCAAGCACGGCTGGCATGGCCCGAAGCACCATATGCCGAGCAAATAAGGGCATGGGCCAGACAGGGCGGGCAGTCTGCCCTGTCTGCGCCGATTATCCACGGCCGCCGCCAAGCCTGTCATAGCTCGCACGGATACAGGATAAATCGCTGGAAAGTCTTTGGTGCGGTCGAGAAGACTCGAACTTCCACGGGTTGCCCCACAGCGACCTCAACGCTGCGCGTCTACCAATTCCGCCACGACCGCACGCGGTAGAAGCCGGAAGCATCCGGCTCGCGGCGTGTAGCAAATCGCTCTCCACGAAACAAGGGTGCCGCGCGCAATATTCGCAGCCGAATATGCATTTGCCGCGGTTTCAGGAACGCTTCCCCGCCGGCTCCAATATGGCGCCGCCTTTAAGCCTGAACTGGACGTTTCAGCGCATTGCCGCCATATGGGGAAGATATCCGGAGTCTCCCATGCCCGACCGCAGCCAGATCGCCACGTCGTTCCTTCCAGCGCCCGGCTCAACCGCAGTCGAATGGCGAATCGAGCCGGGGCTCACCGCCTACCCTGACGCGCTGGCCTTCATGGAAGCGCGTGTCGAAGCCATCCGCACCGGCACGCAAGGCGAACTCATCTGGCTGGTGGAACACCCGCCGCTCTACACCGCCGGCACCAGCGCCCGCACGGAAGACCTCATCGAGCCGGATCGCTTTCCGGTCTTCGCCGCCGGGCGCGGCGGCGAATACACCTATCATGGTCCCGGCCAGCGGGTCGCCTATGTCATGCTCGACCTGAAACGAAGGCGCGAGGACGTGCGGGCCTTCGTCGCCGCCCTGGAGCAATGGATCATCGAAACGCTCGCCGCCTTCAATGTACGTGGCGAACGGCGCGAGGACCGTGTCGGCGTGTGGGTGGTGCGGCCCGACCGGCCCCAGATGTCCGACGGCACGCCTGCAGAAGACAAGATCGCCGCCATCGGCATCAGGCTGCGCAAATGGGTCAGCTTCCACGGCATTGCCATCAATGTCGAGCCGGAGCTCGGCCATTTCGGCGGCATCGTGCCCTGCGGCGTACAGGACCATGGCGTTACCAGCCTCGTCGATCTCGGCCTGCCCGTAACCATGGCGGATCTCGATGCGGCATTGAAAGCGGCCTTCGAAGAGGTGTTCGGTCCGGCCTCCGCCATAGCCTCCACGACGCTTCAGAAAGCCGGCTGAATCACATCGCGCCGATCCAGATCGCCATGGAAACGAGGAAGGTGCTCATGCAGACCAGCGAGACAACGTCCTGAACGAAATCGGCCATAACTCTCTCCTGTTTTTAGTATGTTCGTAATTTGTTCTATTTTTGTTCAAATGTCAACGGCAGGAAACGCCACGCCGGCGTAACGCGCCGGCACGGTTAAGAATCAGTTATGGAGACGAGCAGAGAGAGCCGCGTCAAACGGCTGCGACTATGGGAAAGTCCGGCGGCAGGCGCATAAGGCGCGCTTAAAGCGGAACGACCTTGCCGTCGGCCAGGGTGACGCGCCGGTCCATGCGCGCGGCAAGCTCGTGATTGTGGGTCGCGATCAGCGCCGCGAGGCCGGATTGCCGGACCAGCGCCTCCAGCGCCTCGAAGACATAGGACGCCGTGACGGGGTCGAGATTGCCGGTCGGCTCGTCGGCCAGCAGGACCAGCGGCGCATTGGCTACCGCGCGGGCAATCGCCACGCGCTGCTGTTCGCCGCCGGAAAGCTCGGCCGGCCGGTGATGCCCGCGCTTGCCGATCTGCATATAGTCGAGCAGTTGCGCCGCCCGCTTTGCCGCCTCCTCGCGCGGCAGGCCCCTGATGAGTTGCGGCATCATGAGGTTTTCAAGCGCCGAGAATTCCGGCAGCAGATGGTGGAACTGGTAGACGAAACCGACATCGTTGCGGCGGATCGAGGTGCGCTGGTCGTCCGACAGGCGGCCGCAGGCGCGCCCCGCCAGGATCACGTCGCCGGCGTCGGGCCGTTCCAGCAGCCCGGCCGTGTGCAGCAAGGTGGATTTCCCCGTGCCCGACGGCGCCACCAGGGCGACGATCTCACCGCGTCTCAGCGAAAAATCGACGCCGCTCAGGATGGTGAGTTTGTCCGAGCCCTGCACATAATGCCGCTCGACACCCTTCAACTCGATCACGGCATCCGAAGCGGCCATCATTCATACCTTAGAGCTTCGACCGGATCGAGCCGCGCGGCCCGCCATGCCGGGAAAAGAGTGGCCAGAAAGGAAAGCACCAGCGCCATCGCCACCACCGAGATCGTCTCGCCGGCATCCATCTTCGCCGGCAGCTGACTGAGGAAATAAAGCTCCGGATTGAACAGCACCGTCCCGAGAATCCAGGAGAAGAACTCCCTGATGCGCTCGATATTCATGCAGATAACGACGCCGAGCGCCACACCGGCAATCGTGCCCACCACGCCGATCGCCGCGCCCGTCATCAGAAAGATGCGCAAGATCGCCCCCCGTGTCGCGCCCATGGTGCGCAGGATGGCGATGTCGTGGCCCTTGTCCTTCACCAGCATGACAAGGCCCGAAATGATGTTGAGTGCCGCCACCAGCACGATCAGCGTCAGGATCATGAACATGACGTTGCGCTCGACCTCGAGCGCGGAAAAGAAGGTGTGGTTTCGCTGGCGCCAGTCGGTCATGTAGATCTGGCGTTGCGCCGCCGCTTCGATCTTCGGTTTCAGCACGTCGACATTATCGGGGTTGTCGACATAGACCTCGATGGCCTGTGCCTTGCCTGCCATGTTGAAATAGAGCTGGGCTTCCGAAAACGGCATATAGATGATGGAACTGTCATATTCCGACATGCCCACCTCGAAGATGGCGACAATCGGGTATGCCTTGACGCGCGGAGTCGTGCCAAACGGCGTGACGTCGCCGTCGGGCGAGATCAGCGTGATCGAATCGCCGATGCCGAGGCCGAGATTCTCCGCCATCCGGCTGCCGATGGCGACGCCGTCGCTTTTATCGAAATCGGCAAGCGACCCCTGCTTGATGTTCCTGGAGACGATCGACACCTTGGCCAGATCCTCGCCGCGAATGCCGCGCACCAGCGCGCCGGTTCCGGAACCGACATTGCCCTGGGCAAGCACCTGTCCGTCGATCAGCGGAATGGCGTATTTGACGCCGGGCACGTCGTTGATGCGCCCGGCCACGGCCGCATAGTCCTCAAGCGGCAGATCGACCGCGGTGATGACGACATGGCCATTGACGCCGAGAATGCGGGTCAGGAGCTCGGCCCGAAATCCGTTCATCACCGCCATCACGACGATGAGCGTGGCCACGCCCAGCATGATGCCGAGGAAGGAGATCGAGGCGATGACGGAGATCACCGTCTCCTTGCGGCGCGAGCGCAGGTAGCGCCAGGCCACCATGCGCTCGAAGCCGGAAAACGGCCCGGCGCCGGCGGCCTTGCCCTGCTTCGTCGGCGCGGCGGTTGCGGCGGTGCTGCTCACGCGGCATTCTCCAGCGAAGCCAGTAGATCCTCGACCTTTCGGACGTCGCGCTCGCCGGTCGCGCGCGACTTCACCTCGACGGTGCCATCGCCAACGCCGCGCGGCCCGACGATCACCTGCCATGGCAGGCCGATGAGGTCGGCGGTGGCGAATTTCGCGCCTGGGCGCTGGTCGGTGTCGTCATAGAGCACCTCGCGCCCGGCTTTCTCATAGGCGGCGTAGAGCTTCTCGCAGAGCGCGTCGCAACCGGCATCGCCCGGCTTCATGTTGATGAGCGCGACATCGAACGGCGCGACGGCTTGCGGCCAGATGATGCCGTTCTCGTCATGGCTGGCCTCGATGATCGCCGCGATCAGGCGGCTCGGGCCGATGCCGTAGGAGCCCATCGAAACGAAATGGTCCTTGCCGTCCGGCCCGGTCACCTTGGCGCCCATCGGCTTGGAATATTTTTCGCCGAAATGGAAGATGTGGCCCACCTCGATGCCGCGCGCCGAAACCTTGTCTTTATCGGCAACCGCGTTCCAGGTTTTCTCGTCATGCATCTCGTCGGTGGCGGCGTAGGGCGTCGTCCATTCCTTGACGATGCTTGAGATCTCCGCATCGTCGGTGAAGTCGGTATCGGCGCCCGGAACCAGCAGCGAAAGATAATCACGATGGCAGAACACCTGGCTTTCGCCGGTATCGGCCAGGATGATGAATTCGTGCGAAAGGTCGCCGCCGATCGGGCCGGTATCGGCGCGCATCGGAATGGCCTGCAGGCCCATGCGCGTGAAGGTGCGCAGATAAGCGACGAACATGCGGTTATACGCCGCCTTCGCGCCCTCGAAGTCGAGGTCGAAGGAATAGGCATCCTTCATCAGGAATTCGCGCGAGCGCATGACGCCGAAACGCGGGCGCACCTCGTCGCGGAACTTCCACTGGATGTGGTAGAGGTTGAGCGGCAGGTCCTTGTAGGAACGCACATAGGAACGGAAGATTTCCGTGACCATCTCCTCATTGGTCGGGCCAAAGAGCATGTCGCGCTCGTGCCGGTCCTTGATGCGCAGCATCTCCTTGCCGTAATCGTCGTAGCGTCCGCTCTCGCGCCACAGGTCGGCCGACTGGATGGTCGGCATCAGGATTTCCAGCGCGCCGGCGCGGTTCTGTTCCTCGCGCACAATGCGACAAACCTTGTCCAGCACTTTCTTGCCCAGCGGCAGCCAGGAAAAGCTGCCGGCGGCCTGCTGGCGGATCATGCCGGCGCGCAGCATCAGGCGGTGCGAGACGATCTCGGCCTCGCGGGGATTTTCTTTGAGGATGGGCAGGAAATAGCGCGACAAACGCATGAATTGATCCGTGAGAGAGGATGGCAACGCCTGAATCGGCGCAAAGGCTTTTCTGTCCCGGCTTCATAGCGATTTCATGGCCGGATGGAAACCCGCGCGGCCCGCTCATCACCATGCATTTCCCGGCCGAATACCGGTCAAACGGTAACGGTCATGTTATTGTGCAGTGCAGCACATGAATATCTGTTTCTACGCAAAATTTTCCGTGACTTTTTGTCTCGCCTTGGTCTAGTGTTCCCCGATAACTGAGAAAGTGGAGAACAATCTACTTTCCCCACGCGATCAAGTCTTGGGAGGATGCGATCCAGGCGCGGTAATTCGCTGCCGCCGGAAACGGATAACGGGTCGGGCGCGTTTAATTGCAAGGCTTCGTGCCTTGCATTTTTTTTGCGCGATCAGTCGGTTCAGAAAGGAAGTTCACACCGTGGTGTAAACGGCAATGCCGAAACGCGCGCCGTTGAATCCCTTGGCGCGCCTTCTGCGACAAGCGAGAGCATTTCCAGCACGAGTGTGGAGCGGTTCGCCGGTTCAGTAAAAACCGGAACCGCTCGAGTTGGCGCTATGCCTGCGGATTAAGAACTGTAATCCGGGACAATGCGTGGAAAGTCGCTCACCCCAAATTGCAGCACATCGACGACCAGATAGAGCACGCCGATAAAGACCAGGGTCAGCAATGTAGTCCACAACATCGCCCGCAGCATATGCGGACCGCGCGGCGCACTGGCAACGGTGCCTAGCGTCACGTTCTGGTCCTCCTCCTGGGTTTTCAACCCGAAGGGCATGACTAGAAACAGGATCAGCCACCAGAAGATGAAATAGGTGGCGACATAGGCAATCCAGTTCATGACTGCTCCAGTTCAACCAATGTGCCGGAAAAATCCTTGGGGTGGAGGAACAGCACCGGCTTGCCATGCGCTCCGATCTTCGTCCTGCCGTCTCCAAGCACCCGCGCGCCGGACGCCTTGAGTTGCGCGGCCACCGCCTCGATGTCATCGACTTCGTAGCAGACATGGTGCATGCCGCCCAGCGGGTTCCTGGCAAGGAAGGCGGCAATCGGCGAGTTCTCGCCCAAGGGCTCCAGCAATTCGACCTTGGTGTTGTCGAGTTCCACGAACACCACCGTCACGCCATGTTCCGGCAAAGCCTGCGGCGCGCCGACGCGCGCGCCCAGCACATCACGATAAGTGGCCGTGGCGGCGTCGAGATCCGGCACCGCTATGGCGATATGGTTCAGCCGCCTGAGCATAAGTCTCTCCCTGCGGTCGAAACGGCACTGGGCAATCGGCAGTCGGATCGAGCGGGGCGAACGCAGGCCCGTTGTCTTTTTCCTGCTGCCGGCTGTCCATTGCCGACTGCCGCTTCTACCGCGTCACGAACACCGTCACCAGCGGCTTCTTGCCCCAGGCCTCGTTGGCGGCGGCACGCACCGCGCGGCGCACGGCTTCCTGCACAAGGTCCAGGTCTTTTCGCCTTTGGCGCGGTATGGAGTCCACCGCGCCGATTGCCGCATCGGCCATCAGGTCTTCAATGAGTTCGCCCTGCGCATCCGCTTCAGCCACGCCGATGGCCACAAGATCCGGGTCTCCCGACAGTTCATAGCGATCATCGAGCACGACATTGACCGCAACATGGCCGGCAAAGGAAAGTTTGCGCCGGTCGCGAACGCCCATGGCCTCGTCGGTGCCGACCAGCCGGCCGTCCTTGTAAAGCCGGCCATAAGGCACCTTGTCGATGACTGTAGCAGCACCTGGAGAAAGCCGCAGCATGTCGCCGTCGCGCACATGCGCCACCTGGCCGATGCCGGACATCGCCATCAGCGAGCCTTGCGCCGCCAGATGCGCCGCCTCGCCATGCACCGGCACGCCGATTTGCGGGCGCACCCATTCATACATGCGCTTCAACTCCGAGCGCCTCGGATGGCCGGAGACATGCACCAGCGCGTTGCCATCCTCGATGATCTTCATGCCGAGGTCGATCAGGCGGTTCTTGACTTCAAGGATCGCCTTTTCGTTGCCGGGAATGGTGCGCGAGGAGAAGATCACCGTGTCGCCGGCCGTGAGCGCCACCGATTTCATCTCGTCGCGCGATAGCTTGGCAAGCGCCGCCAGCGGCTCGCCCTGGCTGCCGGTGCAGATTACGACAAGGTTCTCGCGCGGGACGAAACCGTAATCCTCCTCCGAAATGAAGTCGGGAAGCCCGTCCATATAGCCGAGTTCGCCCGCCACATCGACGACGCGCTTGAGCGAACGCCCGAGCAGCAGGCACTGGCGCCCGGCATCGCGCGCCGCCTTGGCAATCGAAACGACACGCCCGACATTGGACGAGAAAGTGGTGACGGCCACCCTGCCCCTGGCCTGCTGGATCACCCCCTTCAAGCCTTCGCCGACCGCCTCCTCCGAAGGCGAGTCGCCATCCCGCAATGCATTGGTGGAATCGCACATCAGCGCCAGCACGCCCTTGTCGCCATAGGCCCTGAAACGCGCTTCCGCAGTCATCGGTCCGATGGTCGGCGCGGGGTCGATCTTCCAGTCGCCGGTATGAACGACCGTGCCGGCCGGCGTGGTGATTGCCAACGACATAGGCTCGGGGATCGAATGCGTCACCGGGATCGCCTCGATTTCGAACGGCCCCATGGTGAATGTCTCGCCAGCCCGATAGACCGTGACCGGAATTTTCGGTGCGTTCTGTTCGCCCTGCCGCTTGGCTTCCAGCAAGCCGGCGGCAAACGGCGTCATCCACACCGGCGCTTTCAGCTTCGGCCAGATGTCCAGCAACGCTCCATAGTGGTCTTCATGCGCATGCGTAATGACGATACCGCGCAGCCTGTCGATATTGTCTTCTAGGAAACGGGTATCGGGCAGGATGAGATCGACGCCGGGATGCGCCGCATCGGGAAAGGTGACGCCGACATCGACGACCAGCCATTCGCGCGCATGCGCCGGTCCATAGCCGTAAAGGGCGAAATTCATGCCGATCTCGCCGACCCCGCCAAGCGGCACGAAGACGAGTTCGGCCTGATCGTTCTTTGCCATCGATATTCCTTTCTGGCGGTTAGCCGGCACCGGCGCTGGCGACCGCGCCGAAATGCACGTCGCCGGCCGCTATCGTCAGCAAATTGCCGCCGTGCTCGCGGATCACGAAACGGCAATCCTCGTCAATGGTCTCGAAGGTGCCGCGCACCACGCTCCCGTCAATCCTGACAGCAACCTCGCCGCCGAGCCCGGCTGCATGGTCGAGCCAGCGCCTGCGGATTGCGCCCAGCCCCCTGCCCTCGTTCCAAAGCCGGGCATTGGCGCTCCACGCATCCGACAGCGCCAGGAACAGGGTTTCGGCATCGCCAGCCGCGCCCAACGCCTGCAACGATGTGGCTGGATAGGGCAGATCGGGCGGATACGCCACCACATTCACGCCGATGCCGATGGCAACGGCAAAGCGCCCGTCGCCAAGTGCAGCCGATTCCAGCAGGATGCCGGCCAGCTTGGCGCCGGAAGCCAGCACATCGTTCGGCCATTTCAGTTCGAAACGGTTTGTCCCCTGGCTGGCGCCGTCCAGCCCGATGGCGATACGCCCCTTCGGCACGACCGCTTCGAGCGCATCGGCCAGCGCCAGACCGGCAACGAAGCCCAACGTCGCCGCCAGGCGCAACTCGCTGCCGACCAAAACAAGCAGGGTCGCGGCCAGATTGCCATGCGGCGTAGCCCAGGCGCGGCCTCGCCGGCCCCTGCCGCTTTCCTGCATCCTGGCTACGACCCACAGATTTCCGGCATCGCCGTCGCGGGCGTGGTCGAGAGCCAGCGCATTGGTGGAACCGACCGTATCGTGGGCCTCCAGCCGAAAACCTTCCGCTACAGCCGTGGGCGCGAGCCTGAAGGCCATCCGGTCAGAAGAACGATCTGGCCGCGGCTTCGGCATAGGTGCTGATCGGCCCGCCGATCAGCACATAGAACAGCACGAACGCCCCGGAGAGGCCGAACACGAAGCGCAACTCACCAGCCATCGGCAGGAAACCGCCAGCCGTCTCGTCGAACCACATGATCTTGATGATGCGCAGATAGTAAAAGGCGGCCACGACCGAGGTCAGGACGCCGATGACGGCCAGCGCGTAAAGGCCGGAATTGATGGCGGCGAGGAAGACGTACCACTTGGCCCAGAACCCGGCCAGCGGTGGAATACCGGCCAGCGAGAACAGCAGGATGGTCAGGATGGTCGCCATCCACGGATTGGTCGAGGCGCAGCCGGCAAGATCGTCGATCCGCTCCACTTGCCCTTCCTTGCGGCGCATGGCGATGATGAAGGCGAAGGTGCCGAGCGTCATCGCCACATAGATCAGCATGTAGATGACGACGCCGCGTATGCCGGCCTCGCTGTCGGCGGCTAGCCCGACAAGGCAGAAGCCCATATGGCCGATCGAGGAATAGGCCATCATGCGCTTGAAATTGCGCTGGCCGATCGCCGCGAACGAGCCCAGCACCATCGACGCGATGGAGATGAAGACGATGATCTGCTGCCATTCGGAAGCGGCCGGCGCAAAGGCGTCCATCGTCACGCGCAGGATCAGCGCCATGGTCGCCACCTTGGGCGACACCGCGAAGAACGCGGTGATCGGCGTCGGCGCGCCTTCATAGACGTCGGGTGTCCACATATGGAACGGCACCGCCGAAATCTTGAACGTCAGGCCGGCAAGAATGAAGATCAGGCCGAACAGGGCGCCGAGTTGCCGCTCGCCGGTGACGGCCGCCGCGACCTTGGCAAAGTCGATCGAGCCGGTATAGCCGTAGGTCAGAGAAATGCCATAGAGCATCATGCCGGTGCCGAGCGCGCCGAGGACGAAATATTTCAGCCCCGCCTCGCTCGACCGCGCGCTTTCGCGGTTGATGGCGGCGACCACATAGAGCGCCAGCGATTGCAGTTCGAAGCCGAGATAGAGCGCAAGCAGGCTGTTGGCCGAGATCATCACCATCATGCCGAGCGTCGAAAGCATGACGAGCACGGGATATTCGAAATTGTCGAAGCGCTCGACCTTGGCGAAACCAACATACATGATGAGCGTGAAGGCCGATCCGGCCAGCGTCAGCACCTTCATGAAGACGGAGAAATCGTCCTGCACATAGGCGCCGGCAAAGGCCGTGCCATGCGCCTGCGCCACCAGTATCCACACGGCCGCGAGCGCCAGAATGGCCACCGCAAGGCCAGTCACCGCCGTGCTGGAATTGCCGCGCGAATAGGCGCCGACCATCAACAGCACCATGGCGCCGACCGCAAGGATCAGTTCCGGTGTCGAGAGCGAAAGGCTGGAGAGAAGATCCATGGTCATGCTTTTCTCCGGTCAGTTCGCCGCCGCGGTCTGCGCGGACCCGATGGAAGCGGTAACGTTGGTGACGAGTGCGTTGACCGAGGCAGAGGTCACGTTGAAGATCGGTGTCGGATAGACGCCGAAGAAAATGATCAGCACGATCAGCGGATAGAGGATCGCCTTCTCGCGGCCGGACAGGTCGAGCATGCCCTTGAGGTTTTCCTTGGTCAGCGCGCCGAAGACGATCTTGCGATAGAGCCACAGCGCATAGGAAGCCGAAAGGATGACACCGGTCGTGGCGAACACGGCCACCCAGGTGTTGGCCCTGAAGGCGCCCAGCATCGTCAGGAACTCGCCGACGAACCCGGTCGTGCCCGGCAGGCCGACATTGGCCATGGTGAAGATCAGGAACGCGACCGCATATTTCGGCATGATGTTGACCAGGCCGCCATAGGCGGCGATCTCGCGTGTATGCAGGCGGTCATAGATGACACCGACACACAGGAACAACGCGCCCGACACCAGCCCGTGCGACAGCATCTGGAAGATCGCGCCCTGAATGCCTTCCGGATTCAGCGCGAAGATGCCCATGGTCACGAAGCCCATATGGGCGACGGAGGAATAGGCGATCAGCTTCTTCATGTCCTCCTGCATCAGCGCCACCAGCGAGGTGTAGATGATGGCGATCACCGACAGCGTGAAGACGAGCGGCGCGAAATAGGCCGAGGCATCCGGAAACATCGGCAATGAAAAACGCAGCAGACCGTATCCGCCCATCTTCAACAGGATGCCGGCCAGGATGACCGAGCCAGCCGTCGGCGCCTCGACATGAGCATCCGGCAGCCAGGTGTGCACCGGCCACATCGGCATCTTCACCGCAAAGGAAGCGAAGAAGGCCAGCCACAGCCAGGTCTGCATGTTCTGCGGGAAATGATGCGCCAGGAGCGTGGGAATGTCCGTGGTTCCGGACTGGTAGAGCATCGCCATGATGGCAAGCAGCATCAGCACCGAGCCGAGCAGCGTATAGAGGAAGAACTTGAACGAGGCGTAGACGCGCCTTTTGCCGCCCCACACGCCGATGATGATGAACATCGGGATCAGGCCGCCTTCGAAGAAGACGTAGAACAGCACGATGTCGAGCGCGCAGAACACGCCGATCATCAGCGTCTCCAGCAGCAGGAAGGCGATCATGTACGCCTTGACCCGCACCTGGATCGATTTCAGCGACGCCGCGATGCAGATCGGCATCAGGAAGGTGGTGAGGATGACGAACAGCATCGAGATGCCGTCGACGCCCATGTGATAGGAGATGCCGGAATCCAGCCACTCATGCTTTTCCACCATCTGGAAGCCGGCTTCGCCGTTATCGAAGCCGAACCAGATGAACAGCGAGACGACGAAAGTGACCAGCGTCGTCAACAGCGCGATGGAACGAATGTTGCGGCGGCCGTTCTCGCTGTCATCCTGAATGAACAGGATGAGCAGCACGCCGACCAGCGGCAGGAACGTGACCGTCGAGAGAATTGGCCAATCGGTCATTAGAGCATCATCCAGGTGACGAGAGCCGCAACGCCGATCAGCATGGCGAAGGCGTAGTGATAGAGATAGCCGGTCTGCAATTTGACGACGCGGTTGGTGACATCGACCACGCGGGCAGAGATGCCGTCAGGGCCGATCCCGTCGATGACCTTGCCGTCGCCGGTCTTCCACAGGAAGTGGCCGATATTCTTGGCCGGCTGCACGAACAGGAATTCGTAGATTTCGTCGAAATACCACTTGTTGAGCAGGAACGCGTAGAGCATGCGATGCCGCCCGGCGACCTGCTCGGGCATCTCCGGCGAAGTGATGTAGAACTTGTAGGCGACCAGGAAGCCGATGATCGTGACGACGATCGGCGCAAGGGAAACCCAAAGCGGCACGTCGTGCATCTCGTGCAGAATGTGGTTGTCCGGCAGGGTGAACAGGGCGGCCTTCCAGAAGGCTTCATAGCCCTCGCCGATGAAATAGGTCGAGAACAGGACGCCCGCGAACAGCGCGCCCGCCGCCAGCACATAAAGCGGCACCAGCATGACCGACGGTGATTCATGCACATGATGCATCACCTCCTCGCTGGCGCGCGGCTTGCCATGGAAGGTCATGAAGATCAGCCGCCAGGAGTAGAAGCTGGTGAAGGCCGCGCCGATGACCAGCATCACGAAGGCGAACGCCGCCACCGGATTGTGGCTGACGAAGGAGGCCTCGATGATGGCGTCCTTGGAGAAGAAGCCGGCGGTGCCGATGACTGTCAGCGGGATGCCGACACCGGTGAGCGCCAGCGAGCCGATCACCATCATCCAGTAGGTCGTCGGGATCAGCTTGCGCAAACCGCCCATATTGCGCATGTCCTGCTCGTCGGAAACGGCATGGATGACCGAGCCGGAACCGAGGAAGAGCAGCGCCTTGAAGAAGGCGTGGGTGAACAGATGGAAGATCGCCACGCCATAGGCACCGACGCCCAGCGCCACGAACATGTAGCCGAGCTGCGAGCAGGTCGAATAGGCGATGACGCGCTTGATGTCGTTTTGCACCAGGCCGACCGAGGCGGCGAAGAAAGCGGTGAAGGCACCGATGAAGGTGACGATCGTCAGCGCCGTATGCGACAGTTCGAACAGCGGCGAAAGCCGTGCCAGCATGAACACGCCGGCCGTGACCATGGTCGCGGCATGGATCAGCGCCGACACCGGCGTCGGGCCTTCCATCGCATCCGGCAGCCAGGTATGCAGCGGCATCTGCGCCGACTTGCCCATCGCACCCATGAACAGCAACAGGCACACGATGGTGATGGCCGCCTGCTTGTCCAGCGCGTAGCCAAGGAAGTTCAGCACCGTGTCGCCTGCCGGGGCGCCTTCAGCCGGAAGATAGGTCGCGGCATTGGCGAAGATGGTGCCGAGATCGAGCGTGCCGAACAGAACGAACACGCCGAATATGCCGAGCAGGAAGCCGAAATCGCCGATGCGGTTGACGACGAAGGCCTTGATGGCGGCGGCATTGGCCGACGGTTTCTTGAACCAGAAACCGATCAGCAGATAGGACGCAAGGCCCACCCCTTCCCAGCCGAAGAACATCTGCAGCAGATTGTCGGCGGTCACCAGCATCAGCATGGCGAAGGTGAACAGCGACAGATAGGCGAAGAAGCGAGGCCGGCTGGGATCGTGGTGCATGTAGCCGATCGAGTAGATGTGAACCAGAGCCGAGACGGTATTGACCACGACCAGCATGACGACGGTCAGCGTGTCGATACGAAGCGCCCAGGACACATCGACGCCGCCGGCATGGAACCAGGTCATCATCGGAACGGTGAACACCTCGCCGGTGCCGAAGCCGACGGTGAAGAAGGCGACCCACGACAGCACGGCCGCGATCACCAGAAGACCCGAGGTGATGGCCTCGGATGCCTTGGCGCCCAGCGAATTGCCGAACAGCCCTGCGATCAGAAAGCCGATAAGGGGAAGGAATACGATTGCCTGATACATTCCTCAGCCCTTCATCATATTCACGTCTTCGACCGCGATCGTGCCGCGGTTGCGGAAGAAGACCACGAGGATGGCAAGCCCGATGGCGGCTTCAGCCGCTGCCACCGTCAGGACGAACAGCGCAAACACCTGGCCGACGAGATCGTGCAAGGTCGCCGAGAAGGCGACAAAGTTGAGATTGGCCGCCAGAAGCAGCAACTCGATCGACATCAGGATCACGATCACATTGCGGCGATTCAGGAAGATGCCGAAGATGCCCAGCGTGAACAGGATAGCCGAAAGGGTCAGATAATGTCCGATGCCGACCGTCATGTCAGATCCCCTTGCCCGTTTCGACTTTCTTGATCTCGATGGCATTCGCCGGCGTGCGCGCGACCTGCTCCGGGATCGACTGGCGCTTGACGCCGGCCTTGTGGCGCAGCGTCAGGACGATGGCGCCGATCATGGCGACCAGCAGCACCATGCCCGCGACCTGGAAGTAATAGATGTAGTCGGTATAGATGATGTCGCCGAGCGCGGCGGTGTTGCTGCGCACCAGAAGGTCCGGAATAGGCTGCGCCGCCGAGGCGAGCAGCTTCGGCTCGAAGATGTAGCCGCCCGTCACCACGATCAGTTCTGCGACAAGAATCAACCCGACCAGAGCGCCGATCGGCGCATATTGCAGGGCGCCGGTCTTGAGTTCGGCGAAGTCGACGTCGAGCATCATCACGACGAACAAGAACAGCACCATCACCGCGCCGACATAGACGATCAGCAGGATCAGCGCGAGGAATTCGGCGCCGGCCAGCAGGAACAGTCCGGCGGCATTGAAGAAGGTAAGGATGAGGAACAGCACCGAATGCACCGGGTTGCGCGCCGAAATGACCATGAAGGCCGATCCGATCGCGACAAGGGCGAATAGATAAAAGAAGACCGCCGCCAGTCCGTGCAACATGGGCTTTCCCCGGTTTCCTGTTTGCGACTCCACCAAGCCTGTGGCCGTGAAATCGCGTGGTTCTTAGCGAAGCGGTGGCACCGCGTCCATGCGCAATGCCGCCGCCAATTTTTCATCCCCTTCTTCCGCGCCCGCGCAAGAAGCCACCCCAAAGGCAGCGGGATGGGATGATCTCAATTCATCGATACGGCGCGTCGAGTTCGATGTTGCGCGCCAGTTCGCGCTCCCATCGGTCCCCGTTCGCCAAAAGCTTATCCTTGTCATAGTAAAGTTCTTCGCGCGTCTCCGTCGCGAATTCAAAATTCGGCCCCTCGACAATGGCGTCAACCGGGCAGGCTTCCTGGCAGAAACCGCAATAGATGCATTTCACCATATCGATATCGTAGCGCACGGTGCGCCGCGTGCCGTCATTGCGGCGCGGGCCGGCCTCGATGGTAATGGCCTGCGCCGGGCAGATCGCCTCGCACAGCTTGCACGCGATGCAGCGCTCCTCGCCGTTCGGATAGCGGCGCAGCGCATGCTCACCGCGGAAGCGCGGGCTGATCGGCCCCTTCTCGTGCGGATAGTTGATCGTCTCCTTGGGCGCGAAGAACTGCTTGATCCCGAGGACATAGCCGATGACGATGTCCTTGAGGAGCAGCGACTTGGCGGCTTGTGACAGAGCACCCATCAGGCAAACCCCGTGATCTTGAGGAAGGCGGCGGTGATGACGACCATCGCCAGCGAAATCGGCAGGAAGACCTTCCAGCCCAGACGCATCAACTGGTCATAGCGGTAACGCGGCAGCACGGCCTTCGCCATCGAGAAGATGAAGAACACCAGCAGCATCTTCAGCACGAACCAGATCAGGCCGGGCACCCAGGTGAAAGGCGCGACGTCGATCGGCGGCAGCCATCCGCCCAGGAAAAGGATGGTGGTCAGCGCGCACATCAGCACCACGGCGACATATTCGCCGAGGAAGAAGAGCAGAAACGGCGTCGACGAATATTCGACCATATGGCCGGCCACCAGTTCCGACTCGGCCTCGACCAGATCGAAGGGCGGCCGGTTGGTCTCGGCCATGGCCGATATCATGAACACGATGAACATCGGGAACAGGCCAAGCCAATGCCAGTCAAACAGCGTATTGGGCAGGCCGAGCCGCGTGCCGATACCGTCGGCCTGCGACAGCACGATGTCGGAAAGGTTGAGCGAGCCGACGCAAAGGAGAACGGTGACGATGACGAAGCCGATGGAGACCTCATAGGACACCATCTGCGCGGCCGAGCGCAAGGCGCCGAGAAACGGATACTTCGAGTTCGAGGCCCAGCCGCCCATGATGACGCCATAGACTTCAAGCGAGGAAATGGCGAACACATAGAGGATGCCGACATTGATGTTGGCGATTGCCCAGTTCTCGCTGACCGGGATCACCGCCCAGGCCGAAATGGCCAGCACGGCGGAAACCAGCGGCGCCAGCAGGAATACGCCCTTATTGGCGCCGGACGGAATGATCGGTTCCTTGAAGACGAATTTGAAAAGGTCGGCGAATGCCTGGAGCGTACCCCATGGCCCGACCACGTTCGGCCCGCGCCGCAACTGCACCGCCGCCCAGATCTTGCGGTCTGCATAAAGGATGTAGGCCACGAAGATCAAAAGCACGACGATCAGCACGACCGACTTCAGAAGAATGATCAGCGCCGGCAGCACGTAGAACGAAAAGAAGGAATCCATGTCTATTCCGCCGCCTGCTTGAAATCACCCTTGGCGAGCGCCGAGCATTCGGCCATCACGGCCGACGCCCGCGCGATCGGGTTGGTGAGATAAAAATCCTTGACCGGCGACGTGAACGCGCTCTTGCCCAGGCGCCCGCCCAGCTTCGCTACCTTGACGAGTTCGCCTGCGCTGCCCGCCTCGATCTGGTCGATCCGGCCGAGATGCGGATGTTCGGCGTAGAGCTTCGCGCGAAGCTGCGCCAGCGAGTCGAATGGCAGCTTATGGCCGAGAACATCGGAAAGCGCCCTCAGGATCGCCCAGTCTTCCTTCGCCTGTCCCGGTGCGAAACCGGCGCGGTTGGCCATCTGCACGCGCCCCTCGGTGTTCACATAGGTGCCGGATTTCTCGGTGTAGGCGGAGCCCGGCAGGATGACATCGGCGCGATGCGCGCCGGCATCGCCATGCGTGCCGATATAAACGACGAAACCGGCCGCGATCCCGCTCATGGCGATCTCGTCGGCACCGAGCAGGAACAGCACGTCGCTCCCGCTCATCATGCCGGCTACATCCTTGCCGCCCTCGCCGGGCACGAAACCGACATCGAGCGCGCCGACGCGGGCAGCCGCCGTGTGCAGTACGGCAAAGCCGTTCCACTCCGCACTCACCGCACCAACCGCATTTGCCAGCTTGGCTGCCTGCCCGAGCACCGCGGCGCCATCGGCACGAGTCAATGCACCTTGTCCAACGATGACAAGCGGATGCTTGGCTTTCTTGAGAAGCTGGAAGAACTTGCCATTGCCATCGGCAAGATCCTTGAGCGTTTCAGGGCCTGCGCCGAGTTGCTCGTAATCGTAGCGCAAATCACCCATCTCGCCGATCACGCCGACCGGCAACGGGCCGGCGCGGAAACGCTTGCGAATGCGGGCATTGAGCACCGAAGCCTCGAAGCGGGGATTGGAGCCGATAATCAGCACCGCGTCCGCCTGTTCTATGCCCTCAATGGTCGGGTTGAAGATATAGCTGGCTCGGCCGAGCGCCGGATCGAGGGTCGCCCCATCCTGCCGGCAGTCGATATTGGTCGAGCCGAGTGACGCCATAAGCTGCTTCAGCGCATAGATTTCTTCCACCGCAGCCAGATCGCCGGCAATCGCGCCGATCTTGTCGGGCGCCGCTTTCGCCACCGCATCCTTGATCGCGGCAAAAGCTTCCGGCCAGCTTGCCGGCATGAGCTTGCCGTTCCTGCGCACATAGGGCCGGTCCAGACGTTGCGTCCGCAACCCGTCCCAGATGAAGCGGGTCTTGTCGGAAATCCATTCCTCGTTCACCGCGTCATTGTTGCGCGGCAGGATGCGCATCACTTCACGGCCGCGCGAATCCACGCGGATCGCCGAGCCGACGGCATCCATGACATCGATCGACTCGGTCTTGGTCAGTTCCCACGGCCGCGCCTGGAAGGCATAGGGCCGCGCGGTCAGCGCGCCGACCGGACAGAGATCGATGACATTGCCCTGCAATTCCGACGTCATCGCCTGTTCGAGATAGGTGGTGATCTCGGCGTCCTCGCCGCGGCCGATCAGGCCAAGCTCGGAAATGCCGGCAACTTCGGTGGTGAAACGAACGCAGCGCGTGCAGTGGATGCAGCGCGTCATGATCGTCTTGACCAGCGGGCCGATATATTTGTCTTCCACTGCGCGCTTGTTTTCCTTGAAGCGCGAGCCGTCGGTGCCGAAGGCCATCGCCTGGTCCTGCAAATCGCACTCGCCGCCCTGGTCGCAGATCGGGCAATCGAGCGGATGGTTGATGAGCAGGAATTCCATCACGCCCTCGCGGGCCTTCTTGACCATCGGCGTGTTGGTGAAGATTTCCGGCGTCTCGCCGTTCGGGCCGGGGCGAAGATCGCGCACGCCCATGGCGCAGGACGCCTGCGGCTTGGGCGGACCGCCCTTCACTTCGATCAGGCACATGCGGCAATTGCCGGCGATCGACAGCCGTTCATGGAAGCAGAAGCGCGGGATCTCCGCCCCTGCTTCCTCCGCCGCCTGCAGCAGCGTGTAGTGATCGGGGACTTCGATCTCTTTGCCGTCAACCTTGAGCTTTGTCATCAATTGCTCCCGGCGTTCTTCGCCTGACGGCCGAGCGCCGCCGCTTGATTGATCCAGCCATCACGCGCGATACGGCCGCTGAAACCGACATAATCCTCGATCCAGGCGGTATCGTCGGCGCTCCAGGCCGCGATCTGTTCATAGGTCCAGATGCCGAGGCCGTTCAAAACCGCTTCCAGCTTCGGCCCGATGCCGGCAATCGCCTTGAGATCGTCCGGGACTTGCGGCCTTGCAATTGCCGCCGGCTGCCGCAGCGCCTCCTGAGTAGGCTTCACCGGGGCGGTTGCTGTCAGCGCCTCGCCCGCCGCCTCCGCACTGGTTTGCGCAATATCGCGCGCATAGGCGTTTGCCTGCTGCATCACCGCCCTGGCCCTCGCGCGTGCCTTGCCGGACGATGCTTTCGGCACGGCGGCATCATTAACTGCCTCGCCGCCCGACATGGCATCGAACATACGCTGCGAGCCTTCGATCGCTGCCGACAGTGCGCCCATCCAGACGCCGAAGGCATGGCTGGCAAACCCGACGCCGAGCGCCGACATGGCCGCGACCCCGGCAACGGGATGCGCCAGAAGATTGGCTGCTCCTGCCATGTCCGGCGGCAGAACCGCGGTAGGTTTGCTCTCCATCGTCATTCTGCGGCCGCCAAAACCGGCTCCGCCCGGTGCGCGTTGCGGGTAAATTCGTCTATGCGCCGCTCGATCTCCGGACGGAAATTGCGGATCAGGCCCTGGATCGGCCAGGCCGCCGCGTCGCCGAGCGCGCAAATGGTGTGGCCTTCGACCTGCTTGGTGACGTCGAGCAGCATGTCGATCTCGTGCTTCTGCGCTTCGCCGCGCACCAGGCGCTCCATCACCCGCCACATCCAGCCGGTGCCTTCGCGGCACGGCGTGCACTGGCCGCAGCTTTCATGCTTGAAGAAGTAGGACAGCCGCGCGATCGCCTTCACGATATCGGTGGACTTGTCCATCACGATTACCGCCGCCGTGCCGAAGGACGATTTCAACTCGCGCATGCCGTCGAAATCCATCTGCGCGTCCAAAATATCCTCGCCCTTGACCACCGGGCAGGATGCGCCGCCGGGAATGACGGCCAAAAGATTGTCCCAACCGCCGCGGACGCCGCCGCCATGGGTTTCCACCAGCTCGCGGAAGGTGATGCCCATGGATTCCTCCACGGTGCATGGCGTGTTGACGTGGCCGACCAGCATGAACAGCTTGGTGCCCACATTGTTCGGACGGCCAATGGAGGAGAACCAGGCCGCGCCGCGCCGCAGGATCGTCGGGGCGACCGCGATGGATTCGACATTGTTGACGGTCGTCGGGCAGCCATAGAGGCCGACATTGGCCGGAAATGGCGGCTTCAGACGGGGCTGGCCCTTCTTGCCTTCCAGGCTCTCCAGCAGCGCGGTTTCCTCGCCGCAAATATAGGCGCCGGCACCGTGATGGAGGTAAATATCGAAATCATAGCCGTTCTTGTTGCCCTTGCCGATCAATTTGGCCTCATAGGCCTCGTCGATGGCGCGCTGCAACGCCTCGCGCTCGCGGATGAACTCGCCGCGAATATAGATGTAGGCAGCCACCGCGCCCATGGCGAAACCGGCCAGCAAACAGCCTTCCACCAGCGTATGCGGGTCGTGACGCATAATGTCGCGATCCTTGCAGGTGCCGGGCTCCGATTCGTCGGCATTGACCACCAGATAGCTCGGGCGCCCGTCGCTCTGCTTGGGCATGAACGACCATTTCAGCCCGGTCGGGAAGCCGGCGCCGCCACGCCCGCGCAGGCCCGACGCCTTCATCTCGTTGATGATCCAGTCGCTGCCCTTGGCGATGATGCCGGCAGTGCCGTCCCACGCGCCGCGCGACATCGCTCCGGCCAGCGATCTGTCGAAGCGGCCGTAGATATTGGTAAAGATGCGGTCCTTGTCTGCAAGCATCGTTTCTCGCTCCTTAGACCGGCTTCTTGCCGAACACACGGGTGTACTCGGCCACGCCGCCCTTGGCGAGCGCCTTGGCCTGCTTCACCCAGTCCTCGCGCTCGATACGGCCGTGGAAATTGAGGTAGGCATCGACCCAGCCCCGCTCGGCCTTCTTCCACGAAGCCACCTGCGCGAAGGTATAGATGCCGAGCTCGTGCAGGATCGCCTCGTTCTTCGGCCCGATCCCGGAGATCAGCTTGAGATCGTCCACCGCCGTTGGTTTATCGATACCCTTGGGGCGGTCCTTGTGATCGAGCGACGGCTTGGCCGTGCCGGCCGCCTTCTCGGCTTTCGCGCTGGCCTTGACCGGCGAAGGCGATTGTACCGCCTCATTCGTTTCGGCCGCATCCGTCTTGTGCCGCGCCGCCTTGGAGGGCGGCACCTGTGCGGCCTTGGCCACGCCTGTCGCTTTTGCGCGAGTCGACTTCAGAACCGCCTTCTCGTCGGCAAGCGAAGTGAAGCCGCCCTGTGGCGCCGAATAGAATCGATCGATCTGTGGGCCGGCCTCGATGGTGTCGCCCTTGCCGGCCTCGAACGCATCGATGATCTCGGCAAGCCGCTCCGGCGTCAGATCCTCATAGGTATCCTTGAACACCATGATCATCGGCGCGTTCACGCAGGCGCCAAGGCATTCGACCTCCTCCCACGAAAGCGTTCCGTCCTCATTGGTATGGAACTGCTCGGGATGGATCTTCGAGCGGCACACATCCATCAATTCGCCGGCGCCGCGCAGCATGCAGGGCGTGGTGCCGCAGACCTGGATATGGGCGCGCGTGCCGACAGGCTTCAACTGGTATTGCGTATAGAAGGTCGCAACTTCGAGACCGCGAATATAGGGCATGTCGAGCATGTCGCAGACGGATTCGATGGCCGCCTTCGTCACCCAGCCCTCCTGATCCTGCGCCAGCATGAGCAAGGGGATGATCGCCGACTGCTGCCGGCCCTTCGGATATTTCGCGATCCATTTCTTCGCCGCCGCCGCGTTCGCCTTGTTGAAGGCGAAGTCGGCGGGCTGGAATTCCGGTTCTGCGAGACGGCGGACACTCATTAGCGATCGACCTCACCAAAGACGATGTCGAGGGAACCGAGGATGGCGGTGACGTCGGCCAGCATGTGGCCGCGGCACAGGAAATCCATGGCCTGAAGGTGGGCAAAACCCGGCGCGCGCAGCTTGGCGCGATAAGGCTTGTTGGTGCCGTCCGACACGAGATAGACGCCGAATTCGCCCTTGGGGGCTTCCACCGCCGCATAGACCTCGCCGGCCGGCACCTTGTAACCCTCGGTGTAGAGCTTGAAGTGGTGGATGAGCGCTTCCATGGAGCGCTTCATCTCGCCACGCTTCGGCGGCACCACCTTGCCGTCGAGATTGGAAACCGGACCGACCGATTCCTTGCCGAGCAGCAGATCGACGCATTGGCGCATGATCTTCGCCGACTGGCGCATCTCTTCCATGCGGATGAGATAGCGGTCGTAGCAATCGCCATTCTTGCCGATCGGAATGTCGAAATCCATCTCGGCATAACATTCGTAGGGCTGGCTCTTGCGCAGGTCCCAAGCGGCGCCCGAACCACGCACCATGACGCCCGAGAAGCCCCAGGCCCAGGCATCCTCCAGCGAGATGACACCGATATCGGCGTTACGCTGCTTGAAGATGCGGTTTTCCGTCAGAAGGACATCCAGATCGTCGACCGATTTCAGGAACGGGTCGATCCAGCGGCCGATATCCTCGATCAACTGCTGCGGCAAATCCTGATGCACGCCGCCGGGCCGGAAATAAGCCGCATGCATGCGCGAACCGGAAGCACGCTCGTAAAACACCATCAGCTTTTCACGCTCGACGAAGCCCCACAGCGGCGGGGTCAGCGCGCCGACATCCATGGCCTGCGTCGTCACATTGAGAATGTGCGACATGATGCGGCCGATCTCGGAGTAAAGCACGCGGATCAACTGGCCGCGCTTCGGCACCTCGATGCCGAGCAGCCGCTCGGCGGCCAGCGCGAAGGCATGTTCCTGGTTCATCGGCGCGCAATAATCGAGCCGGTCGAGATAGGGCACGGCCTGCAAATAGGTCTTGTGCTCCATCAGCTTTTCGGTGCCGCGATGTAAGAGCCCGATATGCGGATCGACGCGATCGACCACCTCGCCGTCCAACTCAAGCACAAGACGCAACACGCCATGCGCAGCAGGGTGCTGCGGGCCAAAGTTGATGTTGAAATTACGGACGGAAGTTTCAGCCATTTACTGTTTCGCCTTCTCGTCGCCCGGCAGCACGTAATCCGTACCTTCCCACGGCGAAAGGAAATCGAAATTGCGGAATTCCTGCTTCAATTCCACCGGTTCATAGACCACGCGCTTGGCCTCGTCGTCATAGCGAACCTCGACAAAGCCGGTGAGCGGAAAATCCTTGCGCAGCGGATAACCTTCAAACCCGTAATCGGTGAGGATGCGGCGCAGATCGGGATGACCGGAAAACAGAACGCCATAAAGGTCGTAGGTTTCACGCTCGTACCAGTCGGCACCCGGCCACACACCGGTAACGGAGGGCACCAGCGTCTCCTCGTCGGCATGGACCTTGACGCAGATGCGCAGGTTTTTGGTCGGCGACAGAAGATGGTAGACGACGTCGAAACGCTGCGCGCGATTAGGATAATCGCAGCCCGAAACATCGATGATCGAGACGAACCGGCAGCGCTCGTCATCGCGCAGGAACGTCGCAATCTCGACGATATCCCCCGGCGCGACCCGTACCGTCAGTTCTCCGAATTCCTGCACGCTGTCGAGAACGACATCGCCCAGGCTGGTCTTTATATGCGCGGCGAGATCGCCGAGTGCTTCGCTCATAACGCTCACCGTTCGATCGTGCCGGTCCGACGGATTTTCTTCTGCAAAAGAAGAATGCCGTAGAGCAGCGCCTCGGCGCTGGGCGGACAACCCGGAACGTAGATATCGACGGGCACGATGCGGTCGCAGCCGCGCACCACCGAATAGGAGTAGTGATAATAGCCGCCGCCATTGGCGCACGAACCCATGGAAATCACGTAGCGCGGCTCGGGCATCTGATCGTAGACCTTGCGCAGCGCCGGCGCCATCTTGTTGGTCAGCGTGCCGGCCACGATCATCACGTCGGACTGGCGCGGGCTGGCGCGCGGCGCGACGCCGAAACGCTCGCTGTCATAGCGCGGCATGGAGGTATGGATCATCTCCACGGCACAGCAGGCGAGACCGAAGGTCATGAACATCAGCGACCCAGTGCGCGCCCATGTGATCAGCGCGTCGGTCGAGGTGACCAGAAAGCCCTTGTCGGCCAGCTCATCGTTGATCTGAAGGAAATAGGGATCGTCCGATCCGACCGGCCGGCCGGTATTGGGATCGATGATGCCCTTGGGTTTCGGCGCGACGAGCGTACCGGAATTGTCGCTCAATCCCATTCCAGCGCTCCCTTCTTCCATTCATAGGCAAAGCCGATGGTCAGCACCGCCAGGAATACCATCATGGACCAGAAGCCGAGCATGCCGATCTCACCGAAGGAAACCGCCCAGGGAAACAGGAACGCCACTTCCAGGTCGAAGATGATGAACAGGATCGACACCAGATAGAAGCGGATGTCGAACTTCATGCGGGCATCGTCGAAGGAATTGAAGCCGCACTCGTAAGCCGACAATTTCTCCGGATCGGGATTGCGGTAGGCGACCAGAAAAGGCGTGACCAGAAGGGCGAGCCCGACGACGAGCGCCACGCCGATAAAAATGACCACCGGCAGATATGAACTCAACAGAGCATTCATGTTGCGACTTTCCGTTGGCGGCCTATCCGCCCCATGCCCGGCATCGGTCCGAAGGCAAATGCGACAACGTCGCTAAACCGTTTTAGGCCCATGCTGCAACGCGGCGAGGGTTAGCGCAGTGGTTTCGGCGAAGCAAGTCAAACCTTGTTCAAAAAAAGTCGTCGGTGGAAGCAGAGACAGGAAAACGGCTCCAGTACACCGGCTTTTGATTTCCTTCACTTTTTACTCCACTTATTCTCCTGACATCGAAACCGGTCATCGCCTGCTATGATGTTGAAGAATCGTCGCCACAGTCGGAAATCCAGCCGCTTCCCATGAAGGAAAAACTTTCACTTGGCCTGGCTCGCCGCGTCGCCCTGGCCGCACAGGGCTTCGCCGACCCGGCACCTTCCGGATCGCCGGACAGGCGCCATCTGGCGCGCGTTCTTGCAAGAACGGGCCTGTTCCAGATCGACTCGGTCAGTGCCGTGATACGCGCGCACTACATGCCGCTTTATTCCCGGCTCGGCCCCTACCCGCTCGCCCTGCTCGACAAGGCGACATTGACACGCAAGCGCACGCTTTTTGAATATTGGGCGCATGAGGCATCTTATCTGCCGGTGACGACATACCCGCTCATGCGCTGGCGCATGGAGCGCGCCGCGTGCGGACAGGACATCTATTCCGGCCTCGCTCGCTGGGCAGAAGCCAACAAGGCACCGATCGAGACCATCTATAATGAGGTCATGCAACGCGGCGCGCTTGCCGCATCCGACATTGATGGCCACAAGGGCAGCGGCGGCTGGTGGGGCTGGAGCGAGGCCAAGCACGCATTCGAATGGCTGTTCTGGGCCGGTCGTCTCACCACCGCCTATCGGCGCGGTTTCGAGCGCGTCTATGATGTGCCCGAGCGCGTGCTGCCGCAGGCGGTGCTCGACCTGCCCACCCCCTCCCCGCAGGACGCACACCGCGAACTGCTGCGCATTTCGGCGAAGGCACATGGCATCGCCACCTATGCCTGCCTGCGCGATTATTTCCGCCTTTCGCCCGCCGACACGAAGCGCGGCATCGACGAACTGGTCGAGAACGGTGAATTGCTGCCGGTTAGCGTCGAGGGCTGGAACAGGCCGGCCTTTCTGCACAGGGATGCGCGGTTGCCGCGCAAGATCGAGGCACGAGCCCTGCTCGCGCCCTTCGATCCGCTGGTATTCGAGCGCAGCCGCGCCGAAAGCCTGTTCGGCTTCCGCTATCGCATCGAAATCTATACGCCGGCACAAAAGCGCCAGTATGGTTATTACGTCCTGCCTTTCCTGCTGAATGAAGCGATCGTCGCCCGTGTCGACCTCAAGGCGGACCGGCCTGCCGGCGTCCTGCGCGTCCACGCCGCCTATGCGGAACCGGACGCTCCGCCCGACACAGCCGCCGAACTGTTCGAGGAATTGAAGCGCATGCGTGACTGGCTGGGCCTCGAGCGGATCGAGATCACGCCCGCTGGCGACCTCGGTTCTCTGTTGAAGCGCCATGCGTTCCATTGAATGCACAGTGCTCCGCCATTTTTCGAGGGCATCGGAGTAATCCGAAAACCGGATTCGACTTTTCAGTCCGATGCTCAGGCCGACATCGCCATGTCGTAACCGCGCGTTGACAGCGCAAGCGCCCTCGGCCTAAATCCGCGCCGGATGGTCCTCTCTCGGCAAACGGAGAGGCTAAAAGGGAATGCGGTGCGGGCGAAAGCCCAAATCCGCGGCTGTCCCGCAACTGTAGGCGACGAGCCAAGGCCGGAAACCACTGGGATTTTCCTGGGAAGGCGGCATGAGGCGACGACTCGCAAGCCAGGAGACCTGCCATCCCAAACAGACAAATCCGATCGCCCGGCGGGTTTCCGGGCATGGAGTATGGTTTTGGACCAAGACGGCGGTTTTTCGGCTGAAGCGGCGGATGGTTTGTCCCCGCCCCGCGTCATGGCGCCGGATGTGACGATCGTCGTCTGCACCACCTGCCGCGACGCCACCGGTTCCGACGCACGCCCGAGCGCCGGCGAGTTGCTGGCCGAGGATGCTCGCCACGCCGCCGCGCAAGAAAACATCGACATCCGCACTGTCGAGTGCCTTGGCAATTGCAAGCGCCGATTGTCCGCCGCGTTGTTGCGCGATGGCTGCTGGAGCTATGTCTTCGGCGATCTGACGCCACAAAGCGGCAGCGATCTTGTCGCGGGAGCAAAACTGTTCGCTATGTCCACCGATGGCATCTTGCCCTGGCGCGACCGCCCCGATTGCCTCAAGCGCGGTCTTGTCGCCCGTATCCCTCCCCCGATGCGTTGAAGGTCAGCTTATGACCACGCCCACCGCCTACGTGACCAGTACCGCCGTGTCTTTTCCGACTCGAAAGGCATGAAATGAATCGGAGCAACACCATTTTTCGCGATGTCGCGCTCTGCCTCGTTTTCTTTACGCGGCTGCCGCTGCCGGTGATCGACTTCCGTGAAAGAAAACTGGCCGATGCCATCTGGGCGGCGCCCATCGTCGGACTGGTCGTCGCGATACTTGGCGCTGTCGCCTATGCGATCGCCGCCCGCTTCGGCGTTGCGGCCGGACCGGCCGCCGCCCTGGCGCTTGCCGCCATGATCGTCGCCACCGGCTGCCTGCACGAGGACGGCCTTTCCGACATCGCCGACGGTTTTGGCGGCGGCAGGACGCGCGAGCGCAAGCTGGAAATCATGCATGACAGCCGTATCGGCGCATATGGCGCCGCCGCTCTCGGCCTGTCACTGCTGATCCGCTGGAGCGTGCTCTCGCAACTCGCCGGCCCCGGTGAGGTTCTGGCGGCACTTGTCGCGGCCCATTGCGCCTCGCGCGCCACGTTCGGCGCCTTCCTGCGGCAATTGCCGCCGGCGCGCGATGACGGTCTTTCCGCAACCATCGGGATCGTTTCATCGCAAACCGCGACGATCAGCCTCGCGCTCGGTGCCGCCGCCCTTCTCTTCCTCGGGATTGGCGCAGCCGTTGCGGCAATCGTTCTGCTCGGCTTGATCTTTCTCGCCTTCAAGGCGTTCTGCCGCGCTCAGATCGGCGGTCATACCGGCGATGCCGCAGGCGCGCTCCAGCAATTCGGAGAGATCGCCGTGCTGCTCGTTGCGTCCGTTTCCCTGTCTTGACTCTGTTTCGGAGATTGCCGCCCCATGCCTTTCAAATCGCTCGAAGAATTACGCTCGTCATGCCTTGATCTCCCATCCGGCAGCGACGCCTCGGCCAAGGCTGTCGCCGCCCGCCAGGCCATTTTGACCAAGCCCCAAGGCAGCCTTGGCCGGCTGGAGGAAATCGCCGCCTGGCTGGCGCGCTGGCAGGGCCGCGACATGCCCCGGCTGGAGCAGGTAAAAGTGTTCGTCTTTGCCGGAAATCACGGCGTTACCGCGCAAGGCGTCTCGGCTTTTCCCCCCGAAGTCACCGTCCAGATGGTCGCCAATTTCGCCGGCGGTGGTGCTGCGATCAACCAGCTTGCCCGCATCGCAGGGGCGCAACTCGCCGTGATCCCGCTCGACCTCGAACACCCGACCGGCGATTTCACGACCGGCACGGCCATGGACGACGACGCCTTCCTCGCCGCGGTTTCCACCGGTTATCACGCAGTGACGGAGGACACCGATCTCGTCTGTTTCGGCGAAATGGGCATCGGCAACACCACCCCTGCGGCGGCGATTTCGGCCGCACTTTTCGGCGGTGGCGCCGAAAAATGGACCGGGCGCGGGACAGGCGTGGACGATAGCGGCCTGCGCCGCAAGATCGCGGCGATAGAGGCAGGTTTGAGCCGCCACGCAGCGGCGCTTTCCGACCCACTGCGCGTTGCGGCCAGTCTTGGCGGGCGCGAACTCGCGGCAATTCTGGGCGGTGTGCTGGCGGCGCGCCACCGCAATGTGCCGGTGCTGCTTGACGGTTTCGTCTGCACGGCTGCGGCAGCGCCATTGGCCGAGCTTCATGCCGAAGGCCTCGCCCACACGCTCGCCGCGCATGTTTCGGCCGAGGCTGGCCATCGCAGCCTGCTGGAAGCGCTCGGCCTTGCTCCCCTGCTCGATCTCGGCATGCGGCTGGGCGAAGGCTCCGGGGCTTGCCTCGCGGTCAACGTCGTACGCTCGGCACTGGAATGCCACGCCGGTATGGCAAGCTTCGCCGAAGCCGGCGTATCGCAGGAGTAGCCTATCTGACCGGCGGCACCGGCGCGGGATGAGGCGGCGGTGCCGGCGGTGGCTGCTGATCCGGCTGCGGATCAGGAAATGGGCTCGGCATGGGGCCGGGTCGGCCAGGCGTTTTCATCGGCATTCTCCCTTTCGGGATGAACGGCACGGTGCAAGCAACGTTCCTTGGAGAACCGCTGAAAATCTCATCTGCTGGAAAAATCTATGGTGGGTGTGCACAGGATCGAACTGTGGACCCGCTGATTAAGAGTCAGCTGCTCTACCAACTGAGCTACACACCCACGCGACCGGCAGCGCCGACCGTGGGGCGCATATAACCGCCGGTTTTGGCGCTGTCCAGCCCCGCATGAATGTTTCCGCACAATTCCCCGAATTGATTGCCGTCACAGAAACAACTGCCCCTCGGCGAACTTAACAGCATGACCGCCGATGCGGGCGCTGGCCAGCTTTGCCGCCTCGACGTCGAGTTCCAGCCTAATTCGGGAAGGTCGCCCCATCTCAAGCCCCTGCTCGATCCAGAAGCGCGACATGCCGTCGCCGGGACGATCGAAATGCATGATGGCGCCGGCGAAGGCCGCTGCCGCCGAGCCGGTCGCAGGATCTTCATAAGAAGGGTTTCCCGGCACGAACATGCGGGCATGAAAAGCACTGTCCTTGTGCACCGTCTCGCGGCAATAGACATAAGGGCTGGCATAGGCCAATTCGCTTTTCTTCGGCGCGAGATCGGCCCAGGCTTCATTGTCCAGCCTTGCCCTTGCGGCAGCATCGAGACCGGCGACCGGGATCGTCACATAAGGAACACCGGCCGACCAGAACGCGACACGGTGATTCTCGAATCCGATTTCATGCGGGCCGAGGCCAAGGGCCGCGCCAACCGCCTCGCCATCGGCCGACAGCTTCAATGGTTCCGGCAGTTTTGCAAGGTCGAACTCGGCAAAGGTTGCGCTGCCCTGCCGACTCACCGCGCAGCGGATGAGGCCGATATTTTCCTCCAGCACGAAGATGCCGGCCTGATTGCCCCTCTTCGCCTCCGCGGGCTCCCCCGCCTCTGCCAGCGCCACCGCCGCACCCACGGTGGGATGGCCGGCAAACGGCATTTCGTAATCGGGCGTAAAGATGCGCAGGCGCGCGCGATGCCTCTCGCTTTTCGGCGGCAACACAAAAACCGTTTCGGACAGGCTGAACTCGCGCGCGATGCGCTGCATCGCATCCGTGTCCAGACCATCTGCATCGAGCACGATGGCAAGCGGGTTTCCGGCCAGCCGGTCCTTGGTAAAAACGTCATAAAGCTGGTAATTTCTTGCGCGCACCGCTGCTCCTGTCCCGAAGATGAGCAAAATTTAATTTGAAATCCCGATCATGACGGCCGATTTGTGCAACGATCGGGACGCTTTAGCCTTATAGGGGTCCGTCATGGACCAACTTGTCAATCCGCCAACAGCGGAAACCGCCGCCGTCGAAGCCTCCCTTGGACTGAGCGGCAAAGGCCGCAGGCGTCACCGCCTGTGGTCCTATGTGCTGGCCGCTATACTTCTTCTGGCGGCAATCGCCGCCGGTTACCTGTGGTATGGTCAGTCAGGCAATTCGGTCGAATATACAACCGCCCCCGCGGCCAAGGCGAGCTTCACAGTCGAAGTCTCGGCCACCGGCACGCTGCAGCCGCTGACCCAGGTCGATATATCGAGCGAACTGTCCGGCATCGTGCGTTCCGTCGCGGTCGACGAGAACCAGGAGGTCAGGAAGGGCGACGTGCTTGCCGCACTCGACACCACCAAGTTGCAGGTTCAGATCGAGCGGGCAAAGGCATCGGCCAGGGCCGCGGAAGGCAATGTCGAGGATGCCCAAGTCACCTTGCGGGAGAACGAACAGGCGCTGACACGCACCGCTGCCCTGGCCAAACGGGGCATGGCGGCGGAACAGGCTCTCGATACGGCAACGGCGGCCAGGGACAGGGCCAAGGCGGCGCTCGATAGTGCCGAAGCCAATCTCGCCATTGCCAATGCCGATCTCAAGGCACAGCAGACAGACCTTGCCAAAAGCACCATTTACGCGCCCATCGACGGCATCGTCCTGACCCGCTCGGTCGATCCCGGCCAGACGGTCGCATCGTCGTTGCAGGCGCCGGTCCTGTTCGTCATCGCCGCGGACCTGAAGAAGATGGAACTGAAGGCAGCCATAGACGAGGCCGATATCGGCGCCGTCGAGCCCGGCCAGTATGCCCGCTTCACCGTCGATGCTTTTCCGGATCGCCCCTTTGAAGCCAGGATTCGTGACATTTCCTTTGCATCCGTCACGACCGACGGTGTCGTGACCTATGATGCGCGGCTGGACGTCGCCAACGATGAAATGCTTTTGCGCCCCGGCATGACGGCAACCGTCTCCGTCGTGACCCGGCAGGCCAAGGATGTTCTGTCGGTGCCTTCCACCGCCTTCCGCTATAAGCCGCCGCAGATGCGCGAACGCGGGTTCAGTTTTCTGAACATGTTCACCGGCCGCCCTCGTCGCGGTCGCCGCCCGCAAACGGAACGACCGCCTGCGGATGGTTCGCGCACGCTCTACATTCTCAAAGACGGCAGCCCCCATGCCGTTCAGGTCAGGACAGGCGCCACGGACGGCGAACTGACCGAGATCGTATCGGGGCTTGCCGAAGGCGACGAGGTCATTACCGCTTCACAGCAGCGGAGCTGATCCGCCATGGCGCCGCCGCTCATTACCTTTGACAAGGTCCGGAAGACCTATGGCGAGGGCGAAGCCAGGGTCAACGCGCTTGCCGGCGTCGATCTCGTCATCCCGGCGGGCGAATTCGTCGCCATCATGGGGCCGTCCGGCTCCGGCAAATCGACCTCGATGAACATCATCGGCTGTCTCGACACGCCGAGCGCCGGCACCTACGCATTCATGGGCGTCGATGCGGGGCGGCTTGATCGTGATCGCCGCGCTATCCTGCGCAATCTCTATATCGGTTTCGTTTTCCAGGGCTATAATCTGCTGCCGCGCACAACGGCGGCCGAAAATGTCGAGCTGCCGCTGATCTATCGCGGCGTTGCCGCCGCCGAACGCAGGGAACTGGCGATGCGCGCGCTTGCCGAGGTCGGCCTCACAGGGCGCGAACATCATACGCCGGCGGAGCTTTCCGGCGGTCAGCAGCAACGCGTGGCGATCGCGCGCGCCATCGTCAGCCGACCGACACTGCTCGTTGCCGATGAACCGACCGGCAATCTCGATACCGCGCGCAGTCACGAGATCATGGAATTGCTCACGCGCCTCAACCGGGAATTGGGCCTCACCATCGTCATGGTCACGCATGAGGCGGATATCGCGGACTACGCTCAGCGGACCGTGCATTTCCTCGACGGAAATGTGGAATCGATGGCGCTGAACAAGGAGAAAGCGGGATGATCTGGGAAACCGTTCGCCTGGCATTACGCTCGGTGCGCCGAAACGCGCTACGCTCGTTCCTAACGCTTCTGGGCATCGTCATCGGCGTTGCCGCCGTCATCGCCATGTTGACGATTGGGTCCGGCACGACGCAGAAGGTCAAGAGCGATATCGCCAAGCTTGGCTCGAATCTGCTGGTGGTACGCTCCGGCCGTGCGGGCGGGCCGAGCGCCAACGGCAACCCGGTGCGCCCGCTGAACGACCGCGACGTCGCGGCGCTCGTGAAGCATCTTTCAGGCGCACGCGCCATTGCGCCGGCCTCGCAAAAGCAGGTTCGCGTCGTCTTCGGCACCCAGAACCTCGTCGCCGGAGTGACCGGCACCACCACCGACTATCTGGCGGCGCGCGATTGGAAGCTTGCGTCGGGCCGCAGTTTTTCCGATTCCGAAACCCGTAGCGGCACAGGCGTATGCCTGATCGGCGAAACGGTGCGCCAGCAGTTCTTCGGCGCAGGCGATCCGGAAGGCCAGATGATCCGTGTCAACCGCACCGGCTGCAAGGTGATCGGCCTGCTTGAACCCAAGGGATTTACCGGGTTTGGACAGGATCAGGACAATGTCGTGCTGATGCCGCTGCTTGCTTACCAGCGCCGCATTGCCGGCAATCGCGATATCGAATCCATTTATGTCGCGGCAGACGAGACGACGCCGACGACAGTGCTTCTGCCCCGTGTCGAGGGCATTTTGCGCGATACCCGCCGCATTACGCCTGACCAGGACGACAATTTCTCCATCCGCGACATGACCCAGATCGCCGATGCCATGGCCTCGGCGACGACGACGATGACCGGCATGCTGGGCGCGGTCGCCGGTGTCAGCCTGCTGGTCGGCGGCATCGGCATCATGAACATCATGTTGGTTTCCGTCACCGAACGCACCCGCGAGATCGGCATCAGGCTGGCGATCGGTGCGCATGAGAAGCACATTCTCATCCAGTTTCTGGTCGAGGCGACGGTTCTGTCATTGCTCGGCGGCATTATCGGCGTGCTGCTCGGCCTGTCCCTCGCCGGCATAGCGTCACTGACGCTCGCCATTCCGTTTGCCCCCAGTCCGGCAACGATCCTGCTGGCTGTCGGCTTCTCGGCCCTGATCGGCATGGTGTTCGGCTTTTTCCCTGCCTTGCGCGGCGCTCGCCTCGATCCGATCGATGCGCTACGGCACGAATGATGGCGCAGTGCGCGTGCCGAAATGCCAGCGCACGATGGCCGCCATGTGGTCCATCGTGCCTTCAGGCAGCGGATCGGGGCCACGAATGATCACCGGCCCTTCGATTTCAGGATCGTTTTCGGCGGCAACGAAGGCCGCAACTTTTGCGGCCACGGGATCGGCGGCCTCGTCCAGCCAGTAGCGCCGGAACAACACCGTCGAGCCGCCTTCGGAATAGATGTGATAATCGGCTTCGCGGCGTGAACAGGTGATGTCGAGCCCGGTTTCCTCCATCACCTCGCGCTGCATATTGCCGTGCGCATCGACACGTCCATCGACGAAATCATCCGGCTCGAACGAGCCGGCGGCAAAATGGACCCGGCCGGGATTGGCCGTATGCCGGCCCATCCTGATGGCGACAAGCGCACCATCCGCCGAGACCAGCGCCGCGTGGGCGTAGCAATGCTCGATATCCGGGCTGCCCTTGTTCTTGCGCCAATAGAGCATTGTGGCGAAGCGCACGGCATGGCAACGCCCGGCCAGGCGGCCTTCACGATCCAGAACGAGTTCGGAAAGAAGCACCGTCGTGCCATCGAACAAACGCGGATTGGCGGCATGTTCCTGTTGCCAGTTCGCCTCTATGGCATCCGCATTCGCCAATTCAAACGGATGCGGGCCACAATCCAGCCGAACGTCTACGGATGTCACCGGTGCAACCGTGGCACGCGGCAGTTCGAATTTTGCCATATCCGGATATCTCATGCCTTTGGCGTGTCCCTGCCCACCCGAGGAATTCACCCGCGTTTGCCTGCTCGCAGAAAAGAAAACAAGAAGCGAAACGCACAAGCGTGTTGCATCGGCTTGCCGCGGGAACCGAAACGTTCATCATACGTTCAGGCACAAAGCCCCAGTATGAAATGGATATGTGCGGGGGCGCGCATTTCTGGAGAGTGACGATGAAACCGCTCTTTTCTCATTCGTTCAAAATCGGCCTGGCCGCATTCGGGCTGACGGCCGCACTGTCCCTGCCCGCGGTAGCCGGCCCCATATCGCAACCGGTGCCCTCGGTTCCGGCCGCGAGCACGCCCGCGCAGATCGTTCCCGTGCGCGACAGTTGGGCCGGCGGCAACGATCACCACCGTTGGCGGCGGCATTCGTACAACCGACACCACTGGCGCGGCCACCGCTGGCATAGGCGCCATTATCGGCATCGCCATTGGCATGGTGGTTCCGGAATCTATTTCGGCCTCGGCGCGTTCGGGCTTGGCGCCCCGTACTACTACAACGACCGTTATTATCGGCCACGTCGCGTCCATCGGGGCAGTGCCCATGTTCGCTGGTGCTATGCCCACTATCGCAGCTACCGCGCCTACGACAACACCTTCCAGCCCTATCACGGCCCGCGGCGCCAGTGCCGCTCGCCTTATTGAAGAATATGCGGGATCGGCCCCCACGAGGGTCACAAAAACCGGCGGATCGCTCCGCCGGTTTTTCTTGTTAAATAAACCAGAACCCGATCTGAAAAATCAGTTCTTGGCCTTGTCGACCAACTGATTCTTGGCAATCCACGGCATCATGCCGCGCAGTTTCGCACCGACCTGCTCGATCTCATGCTCGTCGTTCAGGCGGCGGATGCCCTTGAAGCGCGCCATGCCGGACTTGTACTCCTGCATCCATTCGGAGGTGAACTTGCCCGTCTGGATATCCTTCAGGACGCGCTTCATCTCGGCCTTGGTCTCGGCGGTGATGATGCGCGGGCCGGAAACATATTCGCCCCACTCGGCCGTGTTGGAGATCGAGTAGTTCATGTTGGCGATGCCGCCCTCGTAGATCAGGTCGACGATCAGCTTCACTTCGTGCAGGCACTCGAAATAGGCCATTTCGGGCGCGTAGCCGGCTTCCACCAGCGTCTCGAAACCGGCGCGGATCAGTTCGACCAGGCCGCCGCACAGCACGACCTGCTCGCCGAACAGGTCGGTTTCGCATTCTTCGCGGAAATTCGTCTCGATGACGCCCGAACGGCCGCCGCCGATGGCGCAGGCATAGGACAGCGCCAGATCGTGCGCGTTGCCGCTGGCATCGTGATCGACCGCGATCAGGCATGGCACGCCGCCCCCCTTCTGGTATTCGCCGCGCACCGTATGGCCGGGACCTTTCGGCGCCACCATCACCACGTCGATGGTCTTCTTGGGCTCGATCAGGCCGAAATGCACGTTGAGGCCGTGCGCGAAGGCAATTGCGGCGCCGTCGCGGATATTCGGCGCAATCTCATTCTTGTAGATATCGGCCTGAAGTTCGTCGGGCGTCGCCATCATCATCAGGTCGGCCCATTTCGCCACCTCGGCGACACTCATCACCTTGAGCCCGTCGGCCTCGACCTTCCTGGCGGTCGCCGAACCCGGCTTGAGGCCGATGGCGATCTCCTTGGCGCCGGAATCCTTGAGATTGAGCGCATGGGCGCGGCCCTGAGAACCGTAGCCGATGACGGCAACCTTCTTGCCCTTGATCAGATTGAGATCGGCGTCGCGATCGTAATAGACACGCATTTCCTGTCCTTCCCGTGTTTGAATTTCACTGAACTTGCTGGTCTTTCCTGGCCCCGTAGAGGGCGAGAAACTGCTGTGTGGCGCGGATGGCGTCGCTTTCGATCGCGGCTTCGGTCAGGCCGGGCCAATCGCCAAGCAACAGCCGGATCTGCACATCGCGCGCCACCAATCCGAAAAATGTGCGAAACGCCGTCTCCGCGTCCTCGAAGACAAGATGTCCGCTGCGCTTGCCGGCATCGAGAACAGGTTTCAACCGCTTGGCCAGCGCGAAGCGCCCATTGTCGAGAACGATGGCGCCAAGATTGTCCTTGCCCGATCCCGCATGGCCGATCGCGACACGGTTGAGGGCGACGGACGTGTCGCTCGAAATCACCTTCAGCCAGTCGCGGGCATAGCCCTCCAGGCTTTCGGTCAGGGAAACGAGATCAAGCTTCTTCTGATCGACCGGCACGACGCGAACCTTGGAGGCCTGCCACTGGACCGTCGCCGTCAGCAGGCCGTCGCGATCGCCGAACCATTTGTAGAGTGTTTCCTTGGAGCAGCTTGCCCGCCGCGCCACCGCAGCCATGGTCAGGCTGTCGCCCTCCTCCACCAGAAGACGCAAGGCCGTGTCCAGCACATCGCGCTGGCGCGGCGTAAGTTCTCCCATCTCTGCGGTGTCGGCCATCTGCCTATACGCCTCAAATCAGAGTACCGTACGTTACGGTTCTGATCGTCTATGGCGCATTGCCTGCCTCATGGCAAGCCGGAAAGACCGGTCAGATCGCCACCTGGGTCCCGATTTCCACCACGCGCCCCGTCGGAATCTGGAAATATTCGGTGGCGTCGGCCGCGGAGCGCGCCAGGCCGATGAAGAGCTTGTCCTGCCATGTCGGCATGCCCGAATTGGGCGATGCCTTCAGCGAGCGCCGCGACAGGAAGAACGACGTCGTCATGATGTCGAATTTCCAGCCCTGCTTGCGGCAGATCGCCAGAGCACGCGGAATATTTGGCTGTTCCATGTAGCCGAAGGTCAGCGACACCCGCATGAAAAGCGGATTGATGGTTTCCATCTTGACCCGCTCGGCATCCGGCACGGTGGGTTGCGGCGCCGTCACGACCGAAAGGATGACGTTCTGCTCATGCAGAACCTTGTAGTGCTTGAGGCTGTGCATCAGCGCCGTCGGCGCGCTCGTCGGATCGCTGGTCAGAAATACGGCGGTGCCGGCTACCAGTTGCGGCTTTTTCTTCAGCAGATTTCCGGCGAGGAAATCAAGCGGCACTTCATTGCGTCGCGTCTTGTCGAAAAGATAGCGGCTGCCCCTGATCCAGGTCGCCATGATCAGCCCCATGACGCAGGCGACGGTGATCGAAACCCAGCCGCCTTCCGCGATCTTGACGACATTGGCCGAGAAGAAGCCCAGATCGATGACGCCGAACAGGATTGCCAGGGCGAGCGCGCCTGCAAGTTGCCATTTCCACATCCAGCGCATCACGACGAACAGCAGGAAGGTCGTCATCAGCATCTCACCGGTGACGGAAATGCCGTAGGCCGAGGCCAGAGCGCTGGAACTGCCGAAACCGACCACCAGCAGCATCACCGCCACGGCGATGATGAAATTGACGCGCGGCATATAAATCTGGCCGAGTTGCATCTCTGACGTATGCTGGACCTCGATGCGCGGCAGAAGATTGAGTTGCACGGCTTGCCGGGTCAGCGAAAACGCGCCCGAAATCACCGCCTGGCTGGCGATCACCGTGGCTGCGGTTGCCAGCCCGACCATCGGCGCGATTCCCCAGGAAGGCAGCATCTCGAAAAAGGGCATGTCGGGGACGATGCCACGGGACAGCACATAGGCGCCCTGCCCGAAATAGTTCAGCAGCAGGCACGGAAAGACAATCGAGAACCAGGTGAGAACGATCGGCCGCCGCCCGAAATGGCCAAGATCGACATAAAGAGCCTCGGCGCCGGTGACGGCCAGAAACACCGCGCCAACCGTAATGAAGGCCACGTCCGGTTCGTTGAACAAATAGATGACGGCGTGATACGGATTGACCGCCAGAAGCACGGACGGGTCGTCCCAGATGTGCACAAGGCCGGCCAGGCCGATCATCAGGAACCAGATCGCCATGATCGGGCCGAAAACAACCGCCACGCGCCCGCTGCCGAATTTCTGGACCGAGAACAGCAGCGCCAGAATGACCAGCGTGATCGGGACGACATAGGCATCCAAGGTCGGCGTTACCACCTCGATGCCTTCGACGGCCGAAAGGACGGAAATGGCCGGGGTGATGACCGAATCGCCGAAGAACAGGGCCGCTCCACACAAGCCGATGACGAGTATCGCCTTCGAGCCGGCAGGATAGGCGGTGCGTGCCAGCGCCATCAGCGATAGCGTGCCGCCCTCGCCCTTATTGTCGGCGCGTAGCACGAAGGCGACGTATTTCACCGTCACGATGATGGTGAGCGCCCAGAGGATCAGCGACAGCACGCCCAGCACGTCTTCGCGGATAAACGTGTCTCCGGAGGCATGCAGGGCCTCGCGGAAGGCGTAGATCGGGCTCGTGCCGATATCGCCATAGACGACGCCCAGCGCACCGATCATCAAAACCTTGGTGCTGTGCTGCGCCGCCTCGCCTTGGCTCGGCTGCTCGACAGGCCCTGCCTCACCATCGTTCCCGGCAAACGCCATGGGCGACACTCCGTTAGAGCGCGGTGCTCTACTCTTGCTGCAACGCAATATCAAGTGCCTCGGGATTGAGACATGCACGCGACAGCTAGGGTCAGGACCCTAGGTTGCCCGCATTATCACCAACCACATGCGTGGAGGAATCTTCTGACGGTCTCCGCCATGCCATACTCCAGCGCATCGGCCGTCAATCCATGCCCGATCGACACTTCCGCCAGATCGGGAATGCGCCTGGACAGCGCCGGCAGATTGGCGACGACGAGATCGTGCCCGGCATTGACACCAAGCCCTGCGGCCCGCGCGGCATCGGCGGTTTTTCCGAGCTTTTCCAATTCTTTGGCCGCCTTTTCTGAATCGGAATGGAAACCGCCATAGGGGCCGGTATAGAGTTCGATACGATCAGCGCCGGTATCTCGCGCGGCGCCCACCCCATCCGGATCGGCGTCTGCGAACAGAGACACGCGCAGTCCGTTTTTCTTCAACCGCTTGACGACCGGCGAAAGGAATGCGGCCTGCTTCGCGAAATCCCAGCCATGATCCGACGTCGCCTGAGCGGGATCGTCAGGCACCAGCGTCACCTGGTTCGGTTGGCTCTTTTCCACAAGTGCCAGAAAGTCGTCCGTAGGGTAGCCTTCGATGTTGAATTCGGCCTGCGGAAATTCATCGTCGATCAGCGCACGCAAGTCGGGAAGATCGGAAAAGCGTATGTGCCGCTGATCGGGCCTTGGGTGGACGGTCAGGCCATGCGCGCCGGCGCCAAGCGCAATGCGCCCCAAATGGGTCACGCTTGGCCATGGCAGGTCGCGCCGGTTGCGCAGCATGGCGATGGCATTGAGATTGACCGACAGTTTCGCAGGCACCCTTGCCTCCCGGATATTTCACAACGCCTCTATAGCGTCTTTGGTGGGTACGGATAGCGGATTTCGGTATTCCAGCCTCAGCAATCGCTTACCGCACGATTGTCAGCCGCTCGGCAGCACGGGTGATCGCGGTATAGAGCCAGCGTTCGCGATTATCCTTGAAAGCCCAGCTTTCATCGAAAAGCACGACATCGTTCCATTGCGAGCCCTGCGCCTTGTGCACGGTGAGCGCATAGCCATAGTCAAAATCGTCGAAGCGCTTTTTCTGCTGCCACGAGATTTCGGCATCCGTGTCCTCGAAAGCCGCCTTGAGCAGCTTGATCTTGGCGACGCCGCGATCCGGATCGTCCTCTTCCGGCGATACCAGCAGATTGATGCCGGGCTTCACCGTTTCGCGCGATGCGGTCATCACTTTCCACAGCGAGCCATTGAGCAGCCCCTTGGCCGGGTCGTTGCGCAGGCAGACAAGCTTGTCGCCGGCTTGCGGATAGTCGGCCGTAAAACCTTTCAGTTCGCGTAACCGGCGATTATAGCGCCGGCGCGTGCGATTGGTGCCGACCAGCACCTGATCGGCATCGATCACCAGATCCTGCGTCACCTCATCCTTGCCGATCACGCGCGCGGTGCCATAATCGCCGCGCATGAATTCGCGCCCCTCACGCACATCGAGCGCCAGTTGGATGATCGGGTTGTCGCGCGCCTGCCGATGGATTTCCGTGAGCAGGAAATCGGGTTCATGCTCGGTAAAGAACCCTCCGCCGGAAATCGGCGGCAACTGGCCGGGATCTCCAAGCACCAGGATCGGCGTGCCGAAGCTCATCAGGTCGCGCCCCAGTTGCTCGTCCACCATCGAGCACTCGTCGATGACGACCAGCGCGGCCCTGGAAATCGGGCTCTGTCGATTGAGCGAAAAGGTCGGATTGATCGACGTCTTGCCGGTCGTTTCGTCCTCGACCGCCTCCTCGCCGCGCGGCCGGTAGATCAGGGAATGGATGGTGCGCGCATTGACCGCACCCCTGGAGCGCAGCACCTGCGCGGCCTTGCCGGTGAAGGCGGCGAACTGCACCTGGCCATCGACATGCTCGGCGAAGTAGCGCGCCAGCGTGGTCTTGCCGGTACCGGCATAGCCGAACAGCCTGAAGATCTGCGGCTTCCCGGCCTTCAGCCATTTCGCGACGGCCTTGAGCGCCTCATCCTGTTGCGGAGAAAATTCCATTGCATCGAAAGACAGGATTCGCTCGGCAAGGGCAAGATGCCGGAAGTCGAAGACAGATGTGCTACTTCTGCCTGTTGTGCTCGATGAATGAGAGAAAAGCCTTGCCGAAATTGGCGAGAAATTCCCGTGTATCCTCGTTGACGAGTTCGCCCTTGTCGTCGAACAGGCTGGCGGCGTTGCCGATATAGGCTTCGGGCTGCGCCATGACAGGCATGTTCAGGAAAGCCAGCGACTGCCGCAGATGATGATTAGCGCCGAACCCGCCGATCGCGCCGATCGACGTCGAAATGACCGCCGCAGGCTTGTTCAGCAAGGCACCCTGCCCGTATGGGCGCGACGCGACGTCAATCGCGTTCTTGAGCACACCAGGCACCGAACGATTATACTCGGCGGTGACGAACAGGATCGCATCGGCCGCTGAAATGCGCTCGCGAAATGCCGTCCAGTCAGCCGGTGGATTCGCCTCCAGATCCTGATTGAAATAGGAGACCGCGCCGATATCGAGAAAATCGAACTCTGGTCCCGGTGCCAGCTTGGCGATGGCGCGTGCGGTTTTGCGGCTGAAGGATTCCTTGCGCAGGCTTCCGACGAGAACGGCTATGGTGGTCATGACAGTCTCCTGAATAAGGGTCTCGATCTATGATGCGGCCCTGAGAGGGCTTGGCGTGGGCGGCGCGCGGTCAGGCGATCATCAACGCGTCGGCAGCGGAAATAGTTGCCACGCCCTCCGCAAGAAGGATTTTCCGTGCCGATGCAAGAAGACCTGCGCCCGTCACGGCTCGAACCGCCTATTGCAGCATCGGCCACAAGGTTGCCGCCAGAAGAATGCCCATGGCGATGTTGAACCGTTTCAGCCGGATCGGGTCCGACAGGAAGCCACGCAGAGCGGTGCCAAAGCCGGCCCACACTGAAACGCTGGGCAAATTCACGATGCCGAAGGCGGCCGCAATCAGGAAGACGGAGAGAAAAGGGCGCTGCGGATTGCTATAGACGGCCATGGCCGTCACCGCCATCACCCAGGCTTTCGGATTGACCCATTGAAATGCCGCGGCGTCGAAAAAGCCCATCGGTCGAGCCGCGCTATCGCCTCCGGCGTCCAGTGAGCGCGCCATGGCGATCTTCCAGGCAAGGTAAAGCAGGTAGGCGCCTCCGGCGATCTTCAGCGCCGTATGCAGGACAGGAAACGCAATCAGCACCGCACCGAGGCCAAAGCCGACCGCCAACAATAACACAACAAAACCGATGCCAATTCCCAACATATGCGGGACCGAACGAACGAAGCCAAAATTGACCCCGGACGTCAATAACATCAAGTTGTTAGGTCCCGGCGTGATTGAGGTTACGAAGGCATAAACCAACAATGCAGCCAACATTTCGGAAGACATGGCAAAAACCACATTGAAGGCCGCTACATGCCCTGCCCGCCGCGGTTCATGGCAGCTACACCGGTGCGACAAATTTCAATCAGGCCCAGCGGCCGCATGATGGCGATGAACTGATCGATCTTCGAACTCTTGCCGGTGATCTGAAAAATGAAATGCTCGGTGTTGGCGTCCACGACATGGGCGCGAAAGGCGTCGGCAAGGCGAAGCGCCTCGACGCGGGCATCGCCGGTCCCCGATACCTTGATCAGCGCCAATTCCCGCTCCAGCGGCCGTTCCTGCCCCAATTCCCGCGAACGCACGGTAAGATCGACGACCCGATGAACCGGAACGATGCGCTCCAACTGATGCTTGATCTGCTCCAATACATGCGGCGTGCCGCTGGTCACGATGGTAATGCGCGACAGATGCGTTTCATGCTCGGTTTCCGAAACCGTCAGGCTCTCGATGTTATAGCCGCGCCCGGAAAACAGGCCGATGACGCGGGCAAGAACGCCGGGCTCGTTGTCGACCAGAACCGAAAGCGTGTGGTTTTCCGACGCCTGTGTTTCCTTGGCTATGAAATAGGCCGATCCGGTCGGCTGAAGCTGTGCATTCATGTTGATTCTCGATCTTGATTTTATTCGCTAACATTCTGATTCTGCACGGCTTCGCCGGCGCCAATCAACGGTCTAAACCAGTTCCCTGCCCTTGGCGTCGATGGCGTTGGCCACGGCCTCGTCGGTCGCCTCGTCAGGCAACAACATCTCGTTGTGCGCCTTGCCCGAAGGGATCATCGGGAAGCAATTGGCCAGAGCCGCGACATGGCAATCGAACAGTACCGGCTTGTTGATCGAGATCATCTCACGGATAGCATCGTCCAGTTCACCGGGCTTCTCGCAGCGTATGCCGTGGCCGCCATAGGCCTCCGCCAGTTTGACGAAATCCGGCATGGCTTCGGTGTAGGAATGCGATAGCCGGTTGCCATGCAGCAATTGCTGCCATTGGCGTACCATGCCCATATACTGGTTGTTCAGGATGAAAATCTTGATCGGCGCGTTGTGCTGCACCGCCGCCGACATTTCCTGAATGGTCATCTGCACCGAAGCGTCGCCGGCAATGTCGATCACCAGTGCATCCGGGTGAGCGATCTGCACGCCGAGCGCCGCCGGCAGGCCGTATCCCATCGTCCCCAAGCCGCCGGAAGTCATCCAGCGGTTCGGTTCGTCGAAATGGAAATATTGCGCCGCCCACATCTGGTGCTGGCCGACCTCGGTCGTGATGTAGGTATCCTTGCCCTTTGTCAGTTCAAACAGCCGCTCGATGGCGTATTGCGGCATGATGACATCGGGATTGGTTTTATAGGCAAGCGAATCGCGCGCCCGCCAGCGTGCAATCTGCTCCCACCAAGGATGAAGCGCCTTCTTGTCGGATTTGACGGTGGCGCGCCACAGCCGCACCATATCTTCGAGCACCCGACCGCAATCGCCGATAATGCCGATATCTGCACGAACATTCTTGTTGATCGAGGAAGGATCGATGTCGATGTGGATTTTCTTGGAGTTCGGCGAAAAGGCATCCAGCCGGCCGGTGATGCGATCGTCGAAGCGCGCGCCGATGCACACCATCACATCGCAATCATGCATGGCCATATTGGCTTCAAAGGTGCCGTGCATGCCCAGCATGCCGAGCCAGTTCTTGCCCGAGGCCGGATAAGAACCCAGCCCCATCAGCGTCGACGTGATGGGAAAGCCGGTGAGTTCGACCAGTTCGCGCAGCAGATGGCTGGCCTCTGGTCCGGAATTGATGACACCGCCACCGGTATAGAGAATTGGCTTCTTCGCGCCTGCCATCAATTCGACGGCAGGCTTGATACGGTCGAGATCGCCCTGGACCTTCGGATGATAGCTGGTGCGCGGCGCCGTCTGCGGCGGGACATAGATGCCCTTGGCGAATTGCACGTCCTTTGGAATATCGACCACCACCGGACCCGGACGACCGGTCGTTGCGATATGGAATGCCTCATGCAGCGTCTTGGCCAGGTTGTTGACGTCCTTCACCAGCCAATTGTGCTTGGTGCAAGGGCGTGTGATGCCGACCGTATCGCATTCCTGAAAGCCGTCGGAACCGATCAGCGACGTCGGCACCTGCCCGGTGATGCAGACAAGCGGAATGGAATCCATCAACGCATCCTGCAATGGCGTCACCGCATTGGTGGCGCCCGGTCCCGATGTCACCAGCATGACACCCGCCTTGCCGGTGGAACGCGCATAGCCTTCGGCAGCATGGCCGGCGCCCTGCTCATGGCGAACGAGAATGTGGTTCACCTGATCCTGCTGGAAAATCTCGTCATAGATCGGAAGCACCGCGCCGCCCGGATAGCCGAAGACATGCTCGACGCCATTGTCGATCAGCGCCTGCACCACCATTTCGGCGCCCGTCATTTCGCGCCGTTCACTTTGTCCGTTGCTCATCGGTCCGTTCCGTCTTTCATCGCCAACTCAGGCATTTGGTTCGTCTAGTCTTGTTTCCGGAAATAAAAAAGGCCCCCGGAAGGGAGCCTGTGCAGCGCATGGGAGGATTTCGCCCGGCGGTTACACCGCCTTGCCCACGCGCTTTCCTACTACGAGAATGAGTTTCCTGTTCATGGGCGCGGACAGTAAGGGCAAGATGCAAGTTCTGTCAACGGACTTCATTGTTTTGATGCGTCGTGAATTCAGCGCGCCGTCAGCCCATCGCGGCTACTGCCCGGATTTGCTGCTTTTGCTTAATTGCTCTTAAACCATCCCCCCAAACCCCGCTTTAACGCGGATCCGCTAGATCATCCGCAGGGACCGGGGACAATTTGCATGTTCATTCAACGCGAGGCTTCGGAAGCCACATCACAGGAACGCCGTGACGTCGCCCAGGACGACCGGCGCATACTGGGCCATATCGTGCAGTGCGACGGCGCGCGCGCCGTCATCGCCGCCTATGCCAGCGAGGGGGACAGCCCGATCACCGGTCGCTGGTCAGTCGGCAGGATGATCTCGATCAATCTTGGCACCTCACGCATCGTCGGCATGGTCCATGCCATCGCCAAGCCGGACCACGTCTGGATCGAGGAATCCACCAATCCGATCGAAGTGCATGTCGAACTCGTTGGCGAAGTGCGCGACGGCGCGACGCCGGAAGCAAACCCGGTGTTCGACCGAGGCATCGCCACCTATCCTCATATCGGCGCCATCGCGCATCGTATCCGCGCGCGCGATCTGCAAGCCGTTTACGACCTTGCCGGGCGCCGAACCATCACGATCGGCACTTTGTCACAGGACGAGGAAATCAACGCCAACATCGCCATCGATGACACGCTGTCGCGCCACTTCGCCATTGTCGGCACCACCGGCGTCGGCAAATCGACTGCCGTCTCCTTACTGTTGCGCAAGGCGGTGACGGCGCGGCCGGACCTTCGCGTTCTGATCCTCGACCCACACAATGAGTTTGCAGCGGCACTGCCGGAGCACTGCGTAACGATCGATGCGTCGAACCTCGACCTGCCGTTCTGGCTGTTTCGGCTGGAGGAATTTGCGGAAGTGCTGTTTCGCGGCCGCGAAGCGCCGCCGGAGGAAACCGACATCCTGCGCGATCTAATTCCGGCGGCCAAATCGCTCTATCGCAATCCCAATGCCGGCGCCTATTTGCGTCGCGGCGCAGATAGCCTGACCACCGACTCCCCCGTGCCTTACCGGATCGCCGACCTCATCAAGCTTATCGACGAGCGGATTGGTTTGTTGGAAAGCAAAAATGAACGCCCGGCGCTGAAATCGTTGAAATCGCGCATCGAACAAGCCGCGTCCGATCCGAACTATCGCTTCATGTTCAATTCGCGCCTGATCGAGGACACGATCCACGAGACGATCGGCAATATATTCCGAATTCCGATGAACGACCGTCCGATAACTTGTTTCGAGATGGCCGGCCTGCCTTCGGAAGTGGTGAACTCGGTGTGCTCGGTGTTGGCGCGTCTCGCCTTCGATCTAGCCGTCTGGAGCGAGGGTCGGCTGAAACTTCTCCTGCTGTGCGAAGAAGCGCACAGATATATGCCGGCCGATGCGCGGCGCGGCTTTGCCCCGACCCGGCATGCCCTTTCCCGCATTGCCAAGGAAGGGCGCAAGTATGGCTGCTATCTCGGCATCGTCACACAACGGCCAGGCGAACTCGACCCGACGATCCTGTCACAATGCTCGACCTTCTTCGCCATGCGACTCGCCAACGAACACGACCAGGAGATCATCCGCTCCGCGATAGCGGATTCTTCCGCGTCGGCACTGACATTCCTGTCTTCGATCGGCCAGCGTGAAGCCATCGCTTTCGGCGAAGGTGTGGCTACCACGATGCGGCTGAAATTCGAGAAACTCGACGCCGCCTTGCTGCCTGGCTCCGCACAAAGCGCAAATCCTGACGCCGGTGCCTCAAGCCCAGACGTCGATCTGTTCGCAATCGTGGAACGGCTGCGCAATGTGCCGAAGCCGCAGCCCACATTCAGTTCCGCCGAGCCCTCCGGCATTGCACGGCAGGCAGGCGATCCCGGCTTTCACCGGCCTGCCATGCCTCGTCTCCAGCCCGATGAAGACTTCGACCAGCGCTATGGATTGAGACCATCCACCTTTGGCTTGCGCCAGCAAGGCGATTAAACAACATAAGCATTCGTTCCTGACGCCGACGACGCCGACCCCACTCAAGCGCAGACGCGGTTACGCCCCATCCGCTTGGCTTCGTAAAGCTGCCTGTCGGCGCGGCGATAGAAATCCTCCGCCGGCTCCTTGCCGTCCCAGACCGCCAGGCCGACACTGGTAGTGATCCTGAGACGGACATTGCCCGACATCACCGCCATGCCGGCAACCGCGTTGCGGATGCGCTCGGCGAACCTGGCCAACGGTTCGGCGTCCATGTTGGGGGTGACGACGGCGAATTCCTCGCCCCCCAGGCGGGCGACGACGTCGTGATAACGTGTCATGCCCTTGAGGCATTTGGCGACCGCCTTCAGCACGTCATCGCCTACATCGTGACCATGAGTATCGTTGACCTGCTTGAAATGATCGAGATCGAGGATCATCAGCCCGACTGGTCTGCCGATACGCTTGAACTCCCCGATATATTCGCGCAACGCATCATCGAAATAGCGCCGGTTCTGCATGCCTGTCAGGGCATCCGTCAGAGCCGCGTGTTCCAGCGTTTCCGAGCGCGCGCTGAGCGAAACAGTCATGGCGCGCAGCTTTTTTTCTTCTCTCACCTGCTTGCGGATCAGCGGATAGATGAAGAAGACGCCAAAGAACAAGGCCGTCGCCACCAGCACGCCAATGGCCGAAAGCAGCCTGTTGAGATAGGCGACTCTTGCGCCGCCGATCGGATCCACCGCGCCGGCAGGTATGGTCTGCAAATAGTCATAGGCATGCAAAGTCACCACGCCTGCTGCGAGGATGACGATGATAAAGACAAAGAATGCCGATTCCGCCGGGTGGAAACGCATCGAAAACCCAATAGAGACCTGTCCACCTCCTTATGGCATTCGAGGCCTTACGGAGGGTTAACCCTGGCAACCCTGGCGCGAAATCTACCCGTTTCGAACAGCCGATCCCGGCTTGCGAACAACCGGATTTATGCTTCCTTCAATCCGTTCTCTGCCTTCGCGATTCGCTGCCATTGCGGCCCGAGTTGATGCCGAAACCAGGTGGTTTGTCGCTTTGCATATTGTCTCGTTGCGGTCTTGGCGCGCTGAACGGCTTCATCCAGGGTCATCTTACCCATCTGCGCCGCCAGCAATTCGCGCACGCCGATCGCCTTCATCGCAGGCAGCATCGGGTCGAGCCCCAAAGCGCCCAGCCGCTCGGCTTCCGCAAACGCGCCCTGTTCCATCATCATGTCGAAGCGCTTTTCTATACGCGCAACCAGTTCACTCCGATCCGGTTCGACGACGATGAAACGGGCGCTCAGCCCGTCGATCAAAGGGCGGCCGACACCGGCCTGCCAGTCCAGGATCGACCTGCCGGACACGTCGATCACCTCCAATGCCCGCACAATGCGTTGGCCATCGGTCGGCCGTAGCTGCTCGCCAGCGGCGGGATCGCGCAGGGAAAGCATTTCATGCAGGGCCGCGGCACCCTTTTGGTGGAGTGCGGCACGCCAGCGATTGCGGATGACAGCCGGAATATCCGGCATTTCGGCGATGCCCTCGACGAGAGCGCGAAAGTAGAGACCGGTGCCGCCAACGAAGATCACAGGCCTCCCGCTGATCGCACCATTGCCGACCAACCGTTCCACATCTCGCAGCCACATGCCGGTCGAATAGGCTTGCGCGGGATCGACATGGCCATAGAGCCAATGCGACGCACGGGCCAATTCCTCCGCGCCGGGGCGAGCGGTCAAAACATGCAGGACCGAATAGACCTGCATGGAATCCGCATTGACGATAACGCCGCCATTGCGCTCCGCAATGGCCAACGCCAGCGCAGACTTGCCGCTGGCCGTTGGCCCGGCTATCAGGATCGCTCCCTCAAGCCGGCGCGCACCGGCCTTGCTACCGGATCGCTCGATGCCGCTCGTTGCCACGCTCATTTCCCATCCTGCCAACCCTGTGCTGTCGCAAGAACTGGCGAATATGGCTTCGGCAGCCCTCGGCGCAAGCGCCCCGATATGGTTGGCGCAAGGCATTGCCTGCGATCTCTCTCTACCGCAAGAGGCGGACATCAGTTCATCGGCGATCAATTTGCGCCGGGCATTGGCCGGTGAACCAATCGATATCGTGGTGCAGCCAGTCACGAACCGCCGCAAGAGAATCCTGGTCGCCGATATGGATTCGACCATGATCGATCAGGAATGCATCGATGAACTGGCCGACGAAATCGGCGCCAAGGAGCGTGTCGCGGCCATCACGGCGCGCGCCATGAATGGCGAAATCGCCTTCGAGCCGGCTTTGCGGGAGCGCGTCGCATTGCTGAAGGGTATCCATCTCGACGTGATCGACCGTATCATCGACAACAGGCTGACACTCGCTTCCGGCGCACGCGCGCTGGTCCAGACGATGCGCAAGAATGGTGCATGGACGGCATTGGTCTCCGGCGGCTTCGACATTTTTACCCGTCGGATTGCCGAAAAGCTGGGCTTTCACGAAGATCGCGCCAACCGCCTGATGGACGCATGTGGCCGGCTTTCCGGCGAGGTTGCGGAACCGATCCTCGGAGGACAGGCCAAGGCCGACGCGCTCCTGGAGATCGTGACGAGGCTGAATCTCACGCCGGCGGATGTCATCGCCGTTGGCGATGGCGCCAATGATCTCGATATGATCCGTCTTGCAGGTGCGGGGGTGGCGCTGCACGCAAAACCCGCCGTCGCTGCTGCCGCAGGGCTGCGCATCGACCATGGCGACCTTACCGCCCTGCTTTACATGCAAGGCTACCGCCAGACTGAGTTTGTGGAATGAAACCGATGCACACCGAGCGCCTCATCCTGCGCAATTGGCAGGAGCGGGATCGCAGCCTTTTCCACCGTATCAACTCCGATGAGCGGGTCATGGAGTTCTTTCCATTCAGGCGCACGCGCGCGCAATCAGACCCCAAGATGGACGAATTCCGCGCGACTATCGAAGCTGACGGCTATGGCTGGACGGCCGTCGAAATCGCGGCCACCGGCGAATGCATCGGCTTTGTAGGACTGAACGGAACCGACCATATCGATTTCCTTCCAGCCGGCATGCTTGAGATCGGCTGGCGGATCGCGCCGGAATTCTGGGGGCGCGGCTACGTCATCGAAGCAGCTCAAGCATGGCTCGCCCATGCTTTCCAGTCCCTGCATCTGAACGAAGTCGTCTCATTCGCCGTTTGGAACAACCGGCGTTCCATCGCGGTCATGGAACGCCTCAACATGAGCGCCGATCCGACCATGGATTTCAACCATCCGTCGGTTCCCGAGAGCCATCCGCATTTGAAGCGCCACGTCCTTTACCGCATGACAAAAGAAAATTGGATCGAAAAACGGAAAAAGGTGGCCGGATAGCCGCCTTTTTCCGAACAAAAACCGACATTTGCCCGAACGGGCGGAATCAATCCATGCGCACCGTGACGAAGCGCAACTCGCCGCTTTTCGAGGCCAGCATCAAGAGCGCATTCTTGCGGCCCTGGTCCTTGAGGGCCTTGATCCGATCAAGGACATCCTTGGGTGCGGATACGGATTCCTGCGCAATTTCGGTAATGACGTCACCCGCCTTGATACCCCGTTCGGCGGCAGCCGAATCCTTGGCAACGTCGGTGATGACCACGCCGGATACATCGGCGGCAATACCGAATTTGGCACGTATATCGTCGCTGAGTTCGCCGATCGTCATGCCAAGCACAGAGGTGGTTTCAACCGCCTGATTCTGGTTTTCGGCGCTTCCCTCTTCCGTATCCTGATCTTCTTCCTCGCCGGCCGCTGCATTGGCGCTATCCTCAAGCCTGCCCAGCGTGACCTTGATCGTCTGCTCTTTGGCCTTGCGCACGACCACGACATCGACCGTCTTGCCGACCGGGCTCTCGGCGACGATGCGCGGCAGGTCGCGCATCTCGTCAATATCCTTGCCATCGAACTTGACGATGACGTCTCCGGGCTGGATCGTGCCATTGTCAACGGGCCCGCCCTTCATGACACCGGCCACAAGCGCGCCTTTGGCATCTTTCATGCCAAGACTCTCGGCAATGTCTTCCGTCACCGGCTGGATACGCACGCCGAGCCAGCCGCGCCGCGTCTCGCCATATTGCTGCAACTGATCGACGACATTGGCAGCGAGTTCCGAAGGAATGGAGAAGCCGATGCCGATCGAGCCGCCCGATGGCGAGATGATCGCCGTGTTGATTCCAATGACCTCGCCGTTCATGTTGAACAGCGGCCCGCCCGAATTGCCGCGATTGATCGCTGCGTCGGTCTGGATGAAGTCGTCATAGGGGCCGGAATTGATGTCGCGGTTGCGTGCCGACACGATACCGAGCGTGACCGTGCCGCCAAGCCCAAACGGATTGCCGATCGCCATCACCCAGTCGCCGATGCGCATCTTGCTGGAATCGCCGAACTTCACCGCCGTCAGTTTGTGTCCTTTGGGATCGACCTTGAGCAGCGCAATATCGGTCTTCGGGTCGGTTCCGATCAGTTCGGCTTTCAGGGTTACGCCATCGGAGAAATTGACCTCGATGGAATCGGCATCGGCGATGACGTGATTGTTGGTGACGACAAAGCCCTCGGCATCAATGACAAACCCGGATCCGAGGGATTGGACCTTTTGCGCCTCGCTCTGGCCACCACGATCCTTGAAAAAGTCCTTGAAGAAATCCTGAAAAGGCGAACCTTCCGGCAATTCCGGCATCGGCACAGCGCCAGGACCATCGTTGCCCTTGATCGTCTGTGACGTGGAAATGTTGACAACGGCCCCGAGCAGACCGGCCGCCAGATCGGCCACCGAGGCCGGACCGTTGGTCGGCGGCATCGAAGTGGCGGATGCGGTGAAGGGAAGCGAGCCGATCAAGGCAGCCGCGCTTACCACGAGCAGAGCTTTTCTTGCCGGTGAAAGAATGTTCGATGTCATGGCCGTCTCCGGTCTATCGCGAAAATCGGCACGCGCAGGCGCAGCCGCATTCGACTAGGTGGGCATGAAATAAAGCAGGTTCATGGCTTTGGCCATCCATGCAGTAAAAATGCACCTGAAGTCGGCCTATCCACGAACAAGCCATACAATGCCCACGCCTATGGCAAGCGCCACCAGTCCGGCGACCCTCAGCATTGATTCCGGCATCGCCAGAATCTCACCCGCCAACCGCTTGGCGAGTTGGGGAAAGCCGCAATAGATCAGGCCTTCCACAACAAGCACCAGGCCGATGGCGGCCAGGAAATCCGGCACGCGCTATTGGCCCGTGCCGGTTTGCGACGCCGGCGCCTGTACCGGAGACTTTGCATCCGCAGGCAGTCTGCTGTCCGGATCGCGGAAATACCGGAAGAACTCCGAATTCGGCGAAAGCACCATGGACGTGCCGCTCTTGTCCAGAGCGGTGCTATAAGCCTCCAGCGAACGATAAAAATCGAAGAAGGCCGGGTCGCGGGTGTAGGCATCAGCATAGGTGGCGCTACGCTGGGCATCGCCCTCGCCGCGCAGAATCTCCGCTTCCTTTTTCGCCGCAGCCAGGATCTCCACGACTTCGCGGTCGGCACGGGCACGGATGCGCTGCGCCGACTCGTTACCGCGAGCCCTAAGCCGCTCCGCTTCCGCCAGGCGCTCGGCCTTCATGCGATCGTAGGTCTGCTGCGAAATCTCCTTGGTCAGGTCGGTGCGACGGATACGCACGTCCACGATCTCGATACCGAGAGAGGCAGCGTCAGGCCGCAACTGGTCGCGCACCTCGCGCATCATGTCTGCGCGTTCTTCCGAAAGGGCTGCCTCGAACCCACGCAAGCCATAGACGCGACGCAATGCTGCATCGAGACGCGTCTTGAGCCGCTGCTCGCCCAGCTCGATGCTGCCCGAAACGGCAGAACGGAACACACGCGGGTCCGCAATGCGATAAGCGATGAAGGCATCGACCTCGTAGAACTTGCCGCCCGAAACCTGCACGCGGATATTGTCCAGGTCGAAACGCAAAATCCTGTCTTCGATCAACTGCACATTATCGGCATCCACGAAGCCGAATGGCAGCTTGAAATAAATGCCCGGTTCGGTTTTCACGGCGACGATCTCGCCGAAGCGTATTACGATCGCCTGCTGGCGCGCGTTCACCACGAAGATGGACGAATAAGCCAGGTACAGGATGACCACAATGGCCACGATGATGGCAGGGAAACGATTGGACATCACTGGTTCCCCCCCGTAGCCGGCGCGTTTGCCGCTGGCGCCTTCGGCTGCAATGCCGGCAGCGGAAGGTAAGGCAGAACCCCCTGCCCGCTGTTTGGCTCCACGATGACCTTGCTCGAATCCTTCAGCACTTTCTCCATGGTTTCCAGATAGAGGCGCTGGCGCGTAACCTCGGGCGCCTTGATATATTCGTCATAGATCGCGATGAACCGCTTGGACGCGCCTTCGGCCTCCTGTACCACGCGGTTCTTGTAGGCAGCGGCCTCTTCGCGAACATGGGCGGCTTCACCGCGTGCGGCGCCAAGCTGCTTGTTCGAATACTGGTTGGCCTGTTCGACGAATTTGTCTTCGTCCTGTTCTGCCCGCTGCACCTCGTCGAAGGCATCGGCAACTTCACGCGGCGGCGCGGCGTCCTCGATGGAGATCGCATTGATGGTCAGGCCGGCCTTGTAGGTATCCAGCGTGGTCTGGATGATCTGGCGCACATCGTTGGCGATGCCCTCGCGATCATCACGGAAGATATCGTCTGCCGGGCGCCGCCCAACGGACTCGCGCATCGCGCTTTCCGCAACCTGCCGCAGCATACCGTCCGGATCCGACACGTCGAACAGATAGGCTCTGGGGTCGGAAACCTGGTAGGCAACTGAAAACTGAACATTGACGATATTCTGATCGCCGGTGAGCATCAGGCCCGAATCGCCGTTTCCACGGCTGCCTTCACCAATATCGACCAGTTGTTCGGAAATCTTGGCCGTCTCGACCGTCTCGATCGGCCACCAATGGAAATGCAGGCCGGGCTCGGAAAGATCGGGTTTGGGCTGGCCGAAACGCAGTTCCACAGCGACCTCGTCCGGCTGAACCGTATAAACGCTTTTGTAGGCCCAGAATGCGAGAGCCAGAACGACGATCAGCAAAATGAAAGTCGTGTTGCTGTGCCCACTGCCCGGCAGAACGCTGCGCAATTTGTCCTGTCCGCGACGGATGATGTCTTCCAGATCGGGAGGCGAGCCTTGTGGACCGCTTGGTCCTTTTGGTCCCTGCCCCCAGGGGCCGCCATTGCCGCCACCCCAAGGGCCGCCACCACCGCTCTTGTCATTCCAGGGCATGAATGTCCTTTCGTGTGGATTTTCGATGCGCCACGGAAATGACGTCGAACCCCTTCTTGTCAGTCGTCTTTCTATAGGGGTGCGTCGGCGCGCTTTCAACGCGTGGACCGCGCCTACAACACATTTGCGTCACAATAACGGGCGCCCGCGACCCTTTGTCGTCATTCATGTGGCCCGAACGCGCCTTTCATAGATCGTGTAGCGCGTCGCAAAGCTGTCCTTCTCGCCGGCGGGAACATTAACGGAACTGACGTTGCGCCAATGCGCCGAATCGATGGGTGGAAAGTGGGCATCTCCCTCAATCGAGGCAAGCACATGCGTGACGTGAAGCCGATCGGCCAAAGGCAGCGCCTGCCGATAGATTTCGGCGCCGCCAATGATGCAGATCTCGTCGGCCCCGGCCATGCAAGCGGCGCGAGCTCGCGCCAGCGTCAACGCATCATCAAGTGAATGCACCACTTCCGCGCCTTCCGCCTTGTAGTCGCGGTCGCGTGTCACCACGATATTCAAGCGCCCTGGCAAAGGCCGGCGCGGAAAGCTCTCCCAGGTCTTGCGGCCCATAACGATGGGTTTTCCCATCGTATCGGCCTTGAAACGCTTGAGGTCGCTGGACAACCGCCATGGCAGCCCGCCCTCGCGACCGATCACGCCATTCTCGGCAATGGCCACATAAATGGCGATGTTCATTGACGCCTCCGGTTGCGGCGCGATCCTATCGGTTCCGCACCCACCTGCAAGACCCGCTCAAGCGGTTCGTCACTTCCGGGTAACCTTTTTCTCGATCAGGCGAGAGAGCGATGCGCAATATCCTCATCATCGGTAGCGACACCGGCAGCCCGACACCCTGCCCCTTCAGCCCATCAGCCGGTCTGTGCGGCTTTTGGCCTTAGCCGGCGTCGATCTCGGCCTGCAACGCCTCCATATGAGCGGTAGCCGCCGAAGTTGCGGCGCGTTCGATGGCGCGATAGCGGCTGACAACAGCCAACCCGACGGGCGTCAATTGCGCGCCACCACCACGCCGTCCGCCGGTTTGCGCCGCCACCAGCGGTTTGCCGAACACCCGATTCATGTCTTCGACAAGATCCCACGCATGCTTGTAGGACATTTCCATGCCGCGCGCCGCCGCCGAAATCGAACCGAAAGCAGCAATCTGCTCAAGCAGTTCGATCTTGCCCGGACCGACGCGCCCATCGGGGTCGAGATTTATACGCAAACTCAATGACGGCATTCATGACCTCCAGTCGAGCCGCCAAGATAGCTATTCACCCGGCCGTTGTCGCTATTCCAAATCGCCATAGCGCAACTCTAACATTAAAGATGAACCTCGCCACCGTGGCGGACACCGGTGTTGCCCCGGTCGAAGCTCATTGTCTTGACGATAGCGAAGACAACCAGTCCAGGCTCCAAATTCAATGCCTGTCGCGATTGTTCCGTGATGCGCGCCAGAAGCGGCGCACCGCCACAATCCATTCGCACCTCCACAGTCGCACGGCCCTCCGGTTCAATGGCGACAATTGTGCCTGCAAGGGTGTTCAGGGCGCTCAACCCTTCGGGCCTCCGAGTCGCAACCATAACATCACGCGCGCGGATACGGATGCGCACCGGCACGCCGATAGCGGCATCGAGACGGGGCACGCGAATTTCGCCGGCGGGCGAGCCAAGGATTGTCATGGCATAGTGTTCGTCATGACGCATAACATGGGTTTCGAGCATGGATCCGCCCTCTCCTCGCTCTTCGGCCGGCAGCAGATCCAGACGTTGCACGATATCGGCTGTCTTGCCGGATGCTGCCACCCGACCCTGCGCCAGAACGACGACATCGCTGGCCAGCCGCGCAACCTCGGCAATGGAATGGCTGACATAGACGATCGGAATTTTCGTCTCGTCGCGCAAGCGTTCTATATAGGGCAATATCTCGGCCTTGCGCGCCTCATCGAGCGAGGCCAATGGCTCGTCCATCAAAAGCAGCTTCGGGCTGGCCAGCAAAGCCCGCCCTATCGCCACACGCTGCTTTTCACCGCCGGAAAGCTTTCCCGGCCTTCTGTCGAGCAGCGGGCCGATGCCTAGCAACTCGACCACGGAGTTCATATCCGCATAGCGCTCGGTCGTTGGCGTGAACCAGCGGCCATAGCCGAGATTGCTCTTCACGCTCATATGTGGAAACAACCGCGCATCCTGGAACACCATGCCGATACGTCGCCTGTGCCTTGGCACGAAGATGCCCGCCTGCGTATCGAGCAATACGCGCCCCTCTGCCTCGATATGCCCCTGATCCGGCTTTACCAATCCGGCGATCATATTGATCAGCGAAGTTTTGCCCGATCCCGATGGGCCGAACAGGGCTGTCAGCCTGCCTGTGCCCATGAAACCGGCTTCGAGCGAGAAGTTTCCCTGCCGATGACTGATCTGAACGGAAACGCTCATTCACTATCCAGCCGTTTTCCTGCGCGCCGAGCCAACGCCTCGGAAGCGATGAGCGCGACCATGGAGATGATGACGCTGATCAGGGTAAGCCGCAGCGCGCCGGCATCGCCGCCCGGCACCTGCGTCAGTGTGTAGATGGCGGATGGCAATGTCTGCGTTTCATTGGGAATATTTGAAACAAAGGTGATGGTGGCGCCGAATTCGCCCATCGCCTTGGCAAAGGACAGGATTGCCCCGGCGATGATGCCGGGCAGGGTCAGCGGCAGCGTGACTGTAGCAAAGACCAGAACCGGATGGGCGCCGAGCGTGCCCGCCGCCGCTTCCAGCTTACGATCCACCCCTTCGATGGAAAGACGGATCGCGCGCACCATCAACGGAAAGCCCATGATACCGCAGGCCAATGCCGCACCCGTCCAGCGGAAGGAAAAGACAATGCCGAACCAGTGCTCGAAAAATGCCCCGGCGGGCCCGTTGCGGCCGAAAGAGAGCAAAAGCAGGTAGCCCGTCACCACGGGCGGCAGCACCAGTGGCAGGTGCACCAGCCCGTTGATAAATCCCTTGCCCCAGAAACGGCCGCGAGCCAGCAGCAGCGCGATCAGAATGCCCGGCGGCAGGCTGAACAGCATCGCTACCGTCGCCACCTTGATGGATAGCTGAACCGCGTTCCATTCATCGGGCGTGAGGTCCAGCAGCCAGGTCATAGGGTATCTTTAGTTTGTTGCCGGTGTAAGAACCGTGAAGCCCTGCGCCTCAAACAGCTTGCGGGCCTTGTCGCTTTGCATGCATTTCAGGAAGGTCGATGCCTGCTCATTTTTCGAATCGGCGGTTTCGGCTGTCGGATAGATGATGGGAGGATGCGAATTTTCCGGAAATGTGCCGATTACCTTCACGCCGGGCTCGGCAACGGCATCGGTCGCGTAGACGATGCCGAGGGGTGCCTCGCCGGTGGCCACCAGTTTCAGTGCCGCGCGCACATTCTCGGCCTGCGCCAGCTTGCCTTCGACCGATGACCAGATGCGGAGCGATTCCAGCGCCGCCTTGCCATATTTGCCAGCCGGCACCGCCTTCACATCGCCGATGGCAAGCCTGCCCTCACCCAGCAAAGCCGCGAGATCAAATCCCTCGGCAATCTTTGCTTCCGCCGTGCTGTCCTTCGGCGCGACCAGCACGATCTGGTTGCCGAGCAGTTTCACCTCGGTGCCGGCCTTGATCAGTTTCTTGTCCGCCAGATACTTCATCCAGGCGAGGTCGGCCGACACAAAAATATCCGCGGGCGCGCCATTCTCGATCTGTTTCGCCAGCGCCGAGCTTGCCGCATAGGAAATCAACGCCGGCCCGCCGCCATCCGGCGTGCAGGCTTTGTTGACGTCATCGAGAGCGTTCTTCATGCTTGCCGCAGCGAACACCACAACGTCGCCATCAGCGGCCCGCGCAGGAGCGAATGCCGCAACCAGCGCCACGATGCCGCCAGCCACAGCCAGAGCCTTCAATCCATAAGTCATACGCATAGCGCCCTCTTCCATTCATTTCTTTGAAAATCGCCAAATCGATATATCCAAATGAATATAACAATGGAAGGAATTTTCGGGCATAGAAGGGAAATCTGTTTGATCCATGGATCGCACATCATATACCGGCAGAATAATGAACACCCCGCGCCGGAGGCTCCGATGAAGATCAGTGCTCGCAACCAGTTTCATGGCAAGATCGTCGGTATCGAAAAAGGCGCCACCACCGCCCATGTCCGCATCGATATCGGCGGAACGATCGTGACAGCCTCGATCACCAACAATTCCGTCGAGGAATTGAAACTTGCGGTTGGCGGCAGTGCGTATGCCGTGGTCAAGGCTTCGGACGTCATGGTCGCCGTCGATTGACGGGTTGGCCGTTCTAAACTTTTTGTTCGAACAGCCAATCGATGAAGGTCCGCACGACCGTCGCGGACTTCATCTCGTTGCGGCACACGACATAAAAGGCGTCCACGGCCGGCACCGAAAGCCCGAAGGGCGCCACCAACTGTCCGCGGGCGAGCAGGCTGCTGGCGGTAACGGAATCGCCAAGCGCGACGCCATGGCCGTAGATGGCAGCCTCGATGGACAGCCGCGCATCCGTAAAATAATGCCGCCGCCCTCGTTCGAGATGGAGGGCATCGGCCGCCGCGAACCAGGTGCGCCATTCGCGCCCATCGTCGCCATGCAGGATGACATGATCGGCAAGATCGCGGACCGATCGCAGCGGCCTGCTGTTGATCAGGGTCGGGCTGGCGACCGGGAACAGGTCGAGGTCGGACCATTTGCGCAGCCAGCAATCGCTCCAGCTACCATCACCATAGTGAACGCACAGGTCGATATCCGGCGAGTGGATGTCCTGCGGCTCGTTTGATGGGACCAATGTCAACTGGACGCCGGGATAGCGTTCCGTGAATTGATCCATCCTCGGGATCATCCACAAGGACAGTAGCGCCGGCACGCATGATATGCTGAGTGTGCCGGCACTCGCAGGCCGCGTCAGCCTCTGCGTCGCCGCCGCTATGTCTTCAAAGGCATTCGACACTGTCGGAAGCAGTTCCGCGCCATGCGGCGTCAGCTTCAGCCTTTGGCCGGCACGATCGAACAATTTCACGCCAAGCGCCTGCTCCAGCGCCTTCACCTGATGGCTGACCGCGCCATGCGTGACATTCAGTTCCACTGCCGCCTTGCTCAACGAAGCATGGCGGGCCGTTGCCTCGAAAGCGCGCAACGGATTAAGCGGAGGCAGGCGTGGCGCCATCAATCAAGCCTTATTGTTAGTTTTTCTCACATGGAGCGCTATAAGAATCTCAATTGATTTTCCACTCCACCTCTCCGAAAATTCACTTTGGAAAGCTTGAAAAATGAAGTGCCGACGGAGAGCCTCGCGGAACCATCGAAGCGCCGCATTGGCATAATGGAGGCAGACCATGGGTTTCGACAGCAGCAAACTGGATGCACTGCGCACGAAATATGGCGAGAGCCATGGCGGCGAACTGTTCGACCCCAAATTCCGGCGCGTCGCCGACAAGATATTCTCCGAGACCGGAACGCGGATGGCTCCCTATGCAGGCGTGCCGACCTTCCTCGCCGCGGCCTATCGCGACGTGGCGGCGGAAAATCCCGATTTCGGCGATTTGCAAGTGGCCATGCTCGGCATACCCATGGACCTTGGCGTAACCAACCGGCCGGGTTCGCGCTTTGGGCCGCGCGCCATGCGCACCATCGAGCGAATCGGCCCCTACAATCATGTGCTCGATTGCGCACCGACCCACGATCTGCGCGTCGCCGACATTGGCGACGTACCCTTCCGCAGCCGCTACCGGCTTGAACTCAGCCATGAGGACATTGAAAAGCGCGTCGGCCAGATCGTCGAAGCCGGCGTCGTGCCGCTCTCCGTCGGCGGCGATCACTCCATCACCCACCCGATCCTGAAAGCTGTTGGCAGGAAGGCACCGGTCGGTCTCATCCACATCGACGCCCATTGCGACACGGGCGGCGCCTTCGACCAGACCAAGTTTCATCATGGCGGCCCGTTCCGCAACGCGGTGCTCGACGGCGTACTTGACCCGACCCGCACGATCCAGATCGGCATACGCGGCTCCTCCGAATATCTTTGGGAGTTCAGCTACGAATCCGGCATGACCGTCATTCATGCCGAGGAAGTCACCGGACTCGGCATTCCCGCCATCATCGAACGCGCGAAGAAAATCGTCGGCGACGGCCCGACCTACCTGACCTTCGACATTGACAGCCTCGATCCCTCCTTCGCTCCGGGCACCGGAACGCCGGAGATCGGCGGGCTGACGACGCGCGAAGTGCTCGAACTCGTGCGCGGCCTCAAGGGAATCAACCTGGTCGGCGGCGATGTCGTCGAGGTCGCCCCGCAATATGATGCCACCACCAACACGGCGCACGCCGGCGCACAGGTTCTGTTCGAGATTCTCAGCCTGATGGTGTTCAGCCCGACTGTGACGAAGAACGCGTGACGCGGCCGTGGCGCAATGCTCTAATAACGAAAATCCGGCAAAGCCGAACCATGGGAGGTAAAAGCATGAACTCCATATTGAAGACCAGCATCAGCCGGCGCGGCGTCCTCGGCGCCGGCGTGGCGGCTGCGGGCATGCTCGCCATGCCATCCGTCCTGCGTGCACAGGACAAGTCGCTCAAGGTTGGCGTCTATGGCGGCTATTTCAAGAAGTCCTTCGACAGCCATATCTTCCCCGACTTCACCAAGGAAACCGGCATCGCCGTGGAATCCGTGGCGGAGCCGACCGGCGAGGCCTGGCTGGTCCAACTCGAGCAGGCAGCCAAAGCCGGTCAGGCACCGGCTGACGTTTCCATGATGTCGCAGGTGGCGACGCTGAAAGGCCAAGCCGCCGGCCTATGGCAGACGCTCGACACCTCGAAATTCAAGAATTACGGCGACCTGCTCCCCCGCTTCGTCAACAAGGCCGACGATGGCACTGTCTATGGCATCGGGGCGGTTGCCTGGTACATCACGCTCGTTACCAATACCGACGTTTACAAGGAAGCGCCGACCTCATGGGCCGCCTTCTGGGACAAGGCCAATGCCGACAAACTCGGCCTGTTGGCGCTGGTGTCCAATTCTTTCCTGCTGGAAGTGACCGCCAAGACCTTCATGGCCGGCACCAACGCGCTCGATACCGAGGAAGGGCTGGACAAAGCCTTCACCAAACTGGCCGAGGTAAAGCCGAATGTAAGGCTCTGGTATCGCGATGAGGCACAGTTCGAGCAGGCGTTGAAATCCGGCGAGATCCCGATGGGCCAGTATTACCACGACGTCACCGGGCTTGCGATCGCGGACGGCTTTCCTGTCCGCTCCACCTTCCCGAAGGAAGGCGGCATTCAGGATTCGGGCAGTTGGGTCATTACGCGGCCCTCCAAGAAAACCGAAGAGGCCCATGTCTTCATCGACTATATGAGCCAGCCGAAGATCCAGGGGCTGATGTCGCGCAAGGTCGGCACCGCGCCGACCCTCAAGCGCTCGGTGCTGGACCTGACCGACGAGGAGTTTGCGGCGGTTTCGTCGGAGATCGAGCCGATCATCCCGCGCTACGACCTCTATGTCAGCAAGTCGGACTGGCTGAACCAGAAATGGACCGAGATGATCGTCGGCTGACGGCGCCGGCAACAGCCCCGGCGGTCTGCCTTGACCTCACGGTCAAAGGATGAGACTGCCGGCGGTGCCAATCGACCAGCCAAGGATGATCGATGTCGGGACTGTCCCTGAACGCCATCACCAAGACCTTCGGTGACTTCAACGCCGTGGATGACGTCTCGCTGACTGTGCCGCACGGCACTTTCGTATGTCTGCTTGGTCCCTCCGGCTGCGGCAAGACCACGCTGCTGCGCATGGTCGCCGGGCTGGAGGAACCCACTGCCGGCTCCGTCGTGTTGGACGGTGCCGACATTACGGCGGTTCCCACCCACAAGCGCAATCTCGGCATGGTGTTCCAGTCGCTGGCGCTGTTCCCGCATCTGTCGGTGGGCGACAACATTTCCTACGCCTTGCGCATCCGCGGCGCTTCCAAGGCCGAGCAGGCCAAGCGCGTCGAGGAGTTGCTGGCGTTGATCGATCTGCCCGGCTTCGCCGCCCGCCCGGTGGCGAAACTTTCCGGCGGCCAGCGTCAACGCGTGGCCATCGCGCGCGCCCTGGCGCTTTCGCCGAAACTCTTTCTTCTGGACGAGCCGCTGTCGGCCCTGGATGCCAAGTTGCGCGAGGCCATGCAGGTGGAACTGCGCCAGTTGCAGCAGCGCCTCGGCATCACCACCATCGTCGTGACCCACGACCAGCGCGAGGCCATGACCATGGCCGATCTCGTGGTCGTCATGGGCAAGGGCAAAATCTTGCAGGCCGCGCGGCCCATCGACATCTACCGCAAGCCGGCCGACGCCTTCGTCGCCGACTTTATCGGCATGACCAATCTCCTGCCCGCCGAGATCGACAAGGCCGGCCGCACTGTCGTGCTGGACGCGGCCATACCCGAACTCGCCATGCCATCCGGCATGAGCAAGGCCTCGGTCTCGATACGGCCGGAGGATGTGCACCTCACCGCCCCCGGCAACGGCGTTCTCGACGGCACCGTCAGCTTCGTGCGCGACCTCGGCGGCACCATCGAAACCTTTATAGATATCGGCGGCACCGCGATCATAGCCGTCGCAACGCCGCGTGAACGACCGAATGTCGAGGTCGGGCAGGAGGTCGGCATCGAACTGCCTGCCGAATGCTGCGTGGTGGTCAAATCGTGAGTCAGGCGCGATGAGACGCGAGCCGCCACGCACCCTCGCCGACTATGCGCCGCTGGCTTTTCCGGCACTGATGCTGATCGTCTTCTTCATCGTCCCCTTTTCGACGATGATCGCCGTCAGCTTCTTCAAGCGCAACCCGGCGAGTTTCTACACACCGGATTTCGTCTTCGACAATTACGAGCGCTTCCTGTCGGTCTTCTTCGGCTCCGTTCTGGCGTTCTCGCTGATGCTGGCGATCCTGGTGGCCGTGTGCTGCGTCGCGATTGCGTTTCCGTTCACCTATCTGCTGACCAAATGCGGACGCCGAACCCAAACTGTCTGGCTAGTCGGCCTGCTCTCGGTGCTGTCGCTGTCCGAAGTCATCATCGGCTTTTCATGGTCGACACTGCTTTCGCGCACCGCGGGCATCACCAATCTTCTGGTCGCGATAGGGTTGATGGACCAACCCGTCGCGCTGCTGCCGAGTTTCGGCGCCGTGCTGACCGGCATGGTCTATCAGGCCCTGCCCTACACAATCCTCGTCCTTTACCCGGCGCTGGTGCGCCTCGACCCGACATTGATCGAAGCCGCGCGCACGCTTGGCGCATCCCCGCCGCGCGCCTTCTTCAACGTGGTCACACCTGCCTTGCGCAACACCATCGTGGCAACACTGATCATGGTGTTCGTCTTCGCCCTCGGCTCCTATCTCCTGCCGCAGATCCTCGGACGGCCAAGCAACTGGACGCTTTCGGTGCTCATCACCGACCAGGCCATCTACCAGTCCAACATGCCCTTCGCGGCGGCCATGGCTGTGTTCCTGGTATTGATTTCGCTGGCGCTGGTGGGATTGACCCTGTTGGTTGGCCGCAGGGAGCATGCGCTATGACCGCCCGGCTTCTGCGCCGCATCTATTTCGCGCTTGTCGGCCTGTTTCTGGCCGCACCGCTCATCGTCGTCGCCGGTGTGTCGATCAACGAGAAGCAGACGCTTGCCTTTCCGCCGAAGGGCTTTTCGCTCTCGTGGTATGCGCAAATCTTTACCGATCCCGAATGGCGATTGGCCTTGATCCATTCACTGACGCTGGCCGTCTGTTCGGCCGCAATTGCCGTCGCCATAGCCCTGCCGCTGGCCTGGTTCCTGTGGCGGCGCATAGCGCCCTGGGCAAACATCTTTCAGGTGCTCGGCCTCGCGCCGTTCGTGCTGCCGCCGGTCATCACCGCGCTCGGTTTCCTGTCGTTCTGGGCAACGCTCGGTCTGTTCGGCCAGTTCTATACCGCCATCATCAGCCATGGCATTTTCTTCGTCACCCTGCCGCTGGTGACACTCTCGCTCGGTTTCGCCTCCATCGATCGCGCATTGGTGGAGGCCGCTTCAACGATGGGCGCCGATGACCGCACCGTGCTCAAAACCATCGTTCTGCCGCTGATCCTGCCCTATCTGGTCTCAGGCTATGCCTTCGCCTTCGTGCTGTCGCTCAACGAATATATCGTCGCCTATATGACCATCGGCTTCACCAGCGAAACCCTGCCGATCAAGATCTTCAATTCGCTGCGCTATGGCTACACACCGACCATGGCTGCCGTATCGGTGTTCTTCGTCGTCGTGGCGGCAGTCGTGTTCGGCGCCATCGCCCGCTTCGGCGACATTCGCAAACTGCTGGGTGCCTTGGGCACGCAGGAAAGTTGACGCGGACCGGTTAAGAACTCAGACCGCGATCGGTGCTTTGATCGTGGCATCGGCGACGTAGTTTTCCAGCCGGAAATCCTCATAGCGGAAGGCAAACAGATCCTTCATCTGTGGATTGATCCACATTATCGGCAGCGGCTTCGGCGTACGGCTCAATTGCTGGCGCGCCTGCTCGTAATGGTTGGCATAAAGATGCGCATCGCCCAACGTATGAATGAAATCGCCCGGTTTCAAACCCGCCACCTGCGCGACCATCATGGTCAGCAGGGCATAGGAGGCGATGTTGAAGGGCACGCCAAGGAAGATATCGGCGGAGCGCTGGTAGAGCTGGCAGGAAAGCCGACCCTGCGAGACATAGAATTGAAACAGGCAATGGCACGGCGGCAGCGCCATGGAATCCACGTCAGCCGGGTTCCATGCCGAAACGACCAGCCGCCGCGACTGCGGGTTCGTCCTGATCTCGGCAATGACCTCGGCGATCTGGTCGATTGTGCCGCCCCGCCCATCCGGCCATGAGCGCCACTGCTTGCCATAGACCGGGCCGAGGTCGCCCTTGTCATCCGCCCACTCGTCCCAGATGGTGACGCCGTGGTCGTTGAGATATTTGATATTGGTATCGCCAGCCAGGAACCAGAGCAGTTCATGGATGATTGATTTCAGATGCAATTTCTTGGTCGTGGTTACGGGAAAGCCGCGTGAGAGATCGAACCGCATCTGGTAGCCGAACACCGAGCGCGTGCCGGTGCCGGTGCGGTCGCCGCGGTCGGCGCCATTATCCAGAACATGCCGCAAAAGGTCGAGATATTGACGCATCGGTTTCACCGAGGATTCGTGACCGCCAATTCTATCTCACCTTCCATGAATATGACACAAGATGCGCGACAAAACGCACAGCTCTATGCAATGACGGAAAGCCAACATGCCAGCGCGCATCGCGCGCCAGCCCTCGCGGCATTTCCGGCCAGATATCTTAAAGCGAGGCGAGCTTGCCCAACTCCTTGGCGACCAGGTAATAATAGGTCACGCGGCTCTTGGTATGGTCCGCAGCCATGGTCTTTGCGACGGCAGCGACAGCAGCTTCAGCCTTGGCGGCATCGACACCGAGTTTCTTGACGCCCCAATTGTCGCGAACGCGGTCGAGTTCCGCCTGATCGCTCGTCGCCACCAGCGAGGAATCACGGTTCCTGAGTGCTATTCCCAGATGCTTCACGATCTTGTCCACCACGGCGGAATCGGCACCGGCGTCATATTTCTTCACATCAGCGAGATAGTCAGTCGTCATTGAAAAATTCCCCTCGTCGGAGCCACGAACATTTTTCCAACCAGGAGGCAGCTCTCCCGCAGTTGCGCGTCAGAGCGGAATCTCCTTGCCGGATTGGTAATTTGTGGCGAGAGCGGCCTTGGTGTCAAGCCTCGCGCGAGCCCGGCCCCCGCCAGCGGATTGCTGCGATAAACCCGGCGATGGTCTTCCATTTTCAGGAGCGTGCTCTTATATTCGTCTCGTCGGCTTGACCGACTATGGCGATAAACAGACGATGAAATAAGCCGTTCGGACCCGGGGGCGGTACCCGGCGCCTCCACCAAAAGCCGCAGCGATGCTGCGATTTCTGATGGGGGCGAAATAGGATCGACGAAGGTGTAAAGATCGTACTTTTGCCCGGCATTGTACCACCGTTATCGGGCTAAACTTGTAGTTGCAAACGACAACTATGCGGAAGCACGTCTCGCAGCGTAAGCTGTGCGATCGCTTCAAATTAAGCCCTAGTGGTTCGCACTTCTAGGCGGGGTCCGGAGGCACCTGGCAACAGAAGCCTCCACTTCCCCTTCACGATATTTCCACGAGTCCGACCTCGGCTGGCCTGTGCCAGGCCGGACACAGGCCATCATATTTTTCTGAAACATGGAGACGACAATGAACGGCGCCGAGCGCTTCTTCGTGCTGAGCGGCGGTCCGGGCGCGGGCAAGACGACATTGATCGAAGCGTTGCGCGCCAACGGCTTCGCCACCACCGAGGAAGCCGGTCGTGGCGTGATCCAGGCCGAGATGCAAAGCCGCGGAAATGCACTGCCTTGGATCGATCCCGCACGGTTTGCCGAACGCATGTTCGAGTGGGAGTTGGCGTCCTACCGCCATGCCGAGCGGCAGGACGGCCCGGTCTTCTTCGACCGGGGCCTGCCGGACACTCTGGGCTACCTGCGCCTTGAGGGATTGGGCGTGCCGATCTTGATGGAGGACCAAGCGTCGCGCCTGCGATACCACGCACGCATCTTCATCGCCCCGCCGTGGAAAGAGATCTATGGGCAGGATGAAGAGCGCCGACAGAGTTGGCAGCTTGCCGTGCGCACTTATGAGATCATGGCTGAAACCTATGTGGAACTGGGCTACAGCCTTGTTGAACTGCCACGCGCGCCGGTTGCCGCACGAGTGGAATTTATACGCCGACAGACAGGATTTTGAACCGGGACGGCGATGATCCTCCGATACGTCGCGGCCATGAACTCAAAGGAATTATCGTTGCCGCCCCTCCCCTTGGCCGTCACGCCTTCTATATCCGGTTTACGTTGCCCCGAAGCTTGATTACAGCTAGACGGACAATTCAACGGAACCGCAGCACCACCACATGGCCGACGACCACATCCGCTACGACATTCTTGCCCAGGAGGCTTTGCGCGGCGTCATGCGCAAGGTGCTGGCCGAGGTCGCGCGCACCGGCCTTCCCGGCAATCACCACTTCTTCATCACCTTTCTGACAGGCGCGCCGGGGGTTCGCATTTCGAGCCGCTTGCGCGAGCGTTACCCTGATCAGATGACCATTGTCGTCCAGTTCCAGTATTGGGACCTGAAGGTTTCCGATACCGGCTTCGAGATCGGCCTCTCTTTCTCCGATATTCCTGAGAAACTTGAGATTCCCTTCTCCGCCGTGCGCGGCTTCTATGATCCGTCGGTCAATTTCGAACTGGAGTTCGACGTAAAGACCGAACCGGCCGCCGCTGAACCGGCGGAAAGCCAGGAACCAGCCACGCCGCGTGCCGTGGAAAAGAAACCGGAGCGCCGCAAGAAGGCCGCTGAAAGCGAGAAAAAGACCGAAGACGACACTGCTACCGGAAAAGGCGCCGATGTCGTGTCGCTCGACGCCTTCCGCAAGAAATAGCGCGGGGGAAACCGCATGGCAGAGATCGTCAATCTACGCCAGGCGCGCAAGCACAAGGCACGTCAGGAAAAGGAAAAGGTGGCGGAACGCAATCGCGCCATTCACGGACGGGCGAAGGCCGAGCGTGAAACGGAGCGCCTGCTTTCACAAAAGACGGAGCGCTTCCTCGACGCCCACCGCCGCATGCCAAAGGGCGAATAATCCTTCAGCGGCGCGCAATAAATTCACGCACACCGCCAATAAAGGGGCCGCCGCATCATGGCCGCAGTTGAAAAACGCTCGGTCACCATCCGTGGCCATCGCACCAGCTATTCGCTGGAAACGCCGTTTTTCGATGAACTCGTCACCATCGCGGCAGTCCGCACGATGCCCCTCGCCACTCTTATCGCGGAAATCGACGAAAGCCGCGCGAGAGAAACCAATTTGTCGTCGGCAATCAGGCTTTACATTCTGGCTTGGGTGAAAACCGGAGAAACACCGCCAGCTTAACGTCAGCCGCCGCCAAGCGACTTCAGCAAATTCTCGATGGAAAACCGGCCTGGAGGCGGCTTTGGCGCAACCGGGGCCGCAGGCGCAGGATTGTCGTTGGCAGGCGGCAGCGACGGATGCTCGATAGGCGCGGCCTGTTCGGCCGCCTTGCGTTCAGCCTCCAGCCGCTCCCTCTCTTGCGTTGCAATCCGCATCGCCTCCTCGGCCGCCTCGGCTGCCTTCGCTTCCGCCTCAGCCTTGCGGCGGGCCTCCTCTTCCTGCTGGCGGCGCAGTTCCTCCGCCGCTCGGGCGCGGTCCTCCTGCAAATTCGCGTAATAGCGCGCTTCGCGCCGCAGGCGCTGCTTTTCAAGCAGCGAGGCTTGCATGGCCTCCACCCTTCGCTGCTCCTTTTCCAGCGCGCGCTGGGTCAGAAACTGGGCCAGCGGCCCGGTATCAAAACTGCGCTTTGCCGAACCGATCGGGCCTTCGACCGTAAAATTGACCACCGGTTCCGAGCCGACCAGCGCTTCCTCGCCCGGTCTGTAGGCGATCGCGCCACTGGCAGCCACCATCGTCGACCCCAGATCGGCACTGACATTCGCCGACAGCTTCGCATTGGGATTTTCCAGCGTAAGCGGTGGCAGCCGCAGCATCCCGCCGGCGATGGTGAACGCGACGTCGCCGTCTTCGGCCTTGAACGTTCCGTTGCTTGCGATCTCGGGTGCGAAGCCCGCCGTTTTGGCCGCGTCGATATCGCGCCCGATCGCGTCTGCCCTTGCGATGATGGCCGGAAAACCGTCCGGATTGATGCCCTCGATCATAAGATCCTTGAACGACATCGCCCCGGAGCCTGCCAGCGCGCCAATCATCGCATCAACCGATTTTCCGCTGGTGGTCACACTGGCTGAAACGTCGCCCGTCCCCGAAAGGCCAGAGCCGGGCAAGGCTCTGGCGAGATCGGCGCCGGCAAGCGATATCTGCGACGAGAACAACCCGGTGCCGCCATTGTTCTTGAGGTCGAACCCGCCCGAAAGGTCTCCGCCGAACAGTTTCGCCTTGAGATCGGCAAGGTGGATGCCCCCATCATCGAGCTTCGCGGCAAAACGCGCGTCATAGGCAACGGCAAACGGGCCAACGGCAAGCGTGGCGGCATTCAGACCAAAGTCTGCCGTGAACGGTGCATATGACCTGTCCGCGAAAGACACTGTCGGCCACGCCCTGCCGGAAGGTGCGAAAGCCCGCTCACCCATCAGCATGGCGGCCGCTGAGCCGAGGTCCAGTTCATCGAGAGTGAGCGCACCGGCCAGATGCGGCTTGCCCGCAACCATCGCCGCTTCCACATCTCCCGAAACGGCCAGTTCGTTGACCGTCCCGTCAATCCCTTTCAGGCTCAAACGGCCATTGCCATAATCCATATCGCCCGCGAGTTGCACCGAACTGCCCAATCCCATGCCCGGAAGCGCCACGCTCGCGGTCATCAACCAGGGCTCGATATCGGCGGCCTCAAGGCTGACATGCCCTTTCGCGGCCGGGCCTTGCGCCGCCGCCGTGACCGTACCTTTGAAGCCGGCCGTGAAATTCTCGCCCGCGAAATTGAGCGTCGCCTGCATCCCCCCGGCGAGTGAACCCCTGGCGTCGATATCCGTGCTTGCCTTTCCAACCACGCCAAGCGGCAGAACCGGCAGGCCGTAAAGCGCCAGCAGCGCCGTGGCATCTTCATTGCGGGCGTTCAATGACAGGGTGAAAGGCGCCTCGTCGAGTTGCCCCAATACGCCTCGACCGGACAAGGAAGCGGAAAAGGCGGAGCCGCCAGCCTTCCCTTGCGCGCTGATCGCGAGCCCTGTCGTGCCGTCGCCATTGTCGGCGGCACTTGCCACCACGTCGAGGCGAGAATTCTGGAACAGGTCCGGATAGGCCCTGCCCCGCGCTGCGAGCCCTTGCAGCAGCATGTTGCCGGGATAGCGCGCCGCCGCCATGTCGATGAGCGGGTGCAGATCGAGCGCGATGACCGAAGCATCGATATCTCCCGTCGGGTTGGCCGGAAAGTCCTTCACGCGCCCGGTTGCGCTGATCGACGCACCCGCCAGACCGCCAATGGACAGCTTGTCGATTTCGAGAACGCCCTTGCGAAGCCTCAGCGTCGTATCGACCGTATCGGCCTTCAACCCACCGGCATCGACCGGTCCGGCCTTGACCTTGAAATCGAGATCATAGTCGGAAAAGCGATTGGCCCCCTTGTCGCTGACGAACAGCGAGGCGAAAGCGGTGAGACCTTCGAAATCGAGTTGCCCGCCTTCCAGCCGAATGTCGACCGACGGACGGGCGTCCTCGGCCTCGTTCGCGACAATGCCACCGCGAAAGCTCGCCTTTCCAAGAACAAGTTCCAGTTCGCTAAAAATCTGTTTTGCGTCGGCCAGATCGACCTTGGCCTTGAAGCCGGCCGCGGGCAGTTTGCGGATTGCCTCATCGACATCCTTGGCAAGCCATGCGGCAAAGCCGGAAGGTTGACCGACGGCAAGCAGCAGGGAGCCCTTGAAGCCGAAATCGCCTTCGGTTTGAAGCAAGCCGTCGGCTTCCAGCGTCGTGCGGCCCGGCAAAGTGGCGGCCAGCGAGTTGATCTTCCAGCCGCCCGGCATCGGCTCCGCGGAAACATGCACGTCCCGGATCGTCGTGTCGCCGGCGACCACGGCGGGAAGCTTCACCTCCACTTTGCCCGGAATTGTCGGTTGCGGCAGACGGGCAAGTGCCGTCTCCAGCGCGGCGATGCGCTCGCTCAGCGTGATACCGCCTGCCGTGTCGCCGCCTACAGCCTCGTCGAACTGGACCTGAGCGCCACTGGCTTCGATGGAGAAATGCGGCGCGGCGCCGAGATCGACCATGGCCTTGCCCTCGGCCGTGTAAGGCGCATCCAGCGGACCGGTCTCGAATCGGAATTCATCGACAGCCAGTTGCCGATGATCGAGTTGGAATTTGCCGCGCAGCCGGTAGCCGGGCTCGGCAGGAGCCTTGTTGCCTCCCGGTTTTGCCGTTTCGCCAGTATCATCCGCGAGATGCTTGACGTTGCGGTCGACACCCGCAATGCGAAAATCGCCGGAATAGCTGATGGCGCCCTTCTCGACCGTCGCATTACCGTCGGTCTCGATCTCCAGCGGGTAGGCATCGGGATCGGCCTTGATATGAACGCGCAGTTTGCCGTCTTCACCCACGCGCCCGGTCGAGGCGGAAAATGCGGTCTGCAATCCGTCGAGGTAGAGCGAGCCATCCATATGCCACGGCCCTGTGAGCGAGCGTGCCGAAACGGTCGAATTGATCTGCGAAATCACATGGCTGCGCGCGCCGGCGGCATGACGCAAGACAATTTCGCCTTCGGTAATGCTCATCCGCTCAATCGACACCTGCCTGACGTCGAAGGGATTGGAAGGCCGGATCGCCCAATCCACGGTGCCATCGGCAGCAATATCCATCACCGCCTTTGGCCGCACCAGCCGCATATCGAAGATCAGCACCTCGCCGCGCAGGAACGGCGCCAGTTCGGCATCCATGGAGAAAGTTTTGATTGTCATCGCCGGCTGCCCGTCCGGCCCGCCGGCAACGGACACGTCGTTGAAGGTCACGGATGGAAACGGCAGCAGCCGCGCCGAGGCGGCTCCATGCACCGTAACCTCGCGTCCCAGCACCGCACTCGCCTCACGCTCGAAATCGGCACGGTAGCTTGTCCAGTCGATAAAATGCGGCACCACCAGCGCCGCGAGCAGCGCCAGCACCAGAAGGCCGCCGAAAATTACAAACAGACGGGCAAGCATTGGCCCTGATCTTCCCCCATTGCCGTCAGGTTCGTGCGCACTCTACCCGCATCGCCGTGTCGATAAAGAGGCAAATCGTGCAAGACGCGGAAGACCATGAACTGGTCATATTGCCTTTGCCGCGCATCGTTTTCCCTTCATCTGGTCGTTATCAAGCCTGCGGATTCATGCTATTCTGAGCGATCCGGCTCTATGCCGGTCTTTCGCCCGCCGTCTTCGACGGACGAGAAACATGGGAGGAAGAGATGACATCTGCGAACTGGCGTTTGGAAGGTGAGTGGATCAAGAACTGCAATTGCGCATTTGGCTGCCCCTGTGACTTCAACGCAAGGCCGACTTTGGGTCATTGCGATGGCCTTGTCGCGATGCGTATCGTCAAGGGCCACTTCAACGAAACGAAACTCGATGGCCTATGCTTCGCGGTGACCGTTCGCTTTCCGGGAGCACTGCATGAAGGAAACGGCCAGGCCCAGCCGATACTCGATCAGCGGGCTACACCGGCACAAAGAGACGCGTTGGGCGCGATCCTGTCGGGGGAGAATTCCGCCGAAGGCACCCTGTTTCATATCTTCAGCCTGATCGTCACTCAAATGCACGATCCCGTGGTCGCGCCGTTCGAATTCAATTTCGACAAGCAGGGGCGTACCGCGCGGCTGGTTATCCCCGGCGTGCTGGAAACCGAGGTCGAGCCGATCAAGAATCCGGTGACAGGCGCACCACATCGTATCCAGGTGCTCATGCCGGAAGGCTTCGAGCATCGCGGAGCGGAAGTGGCATCGTCCAACATACGCAGCACCGGGGCGATCAGGTTCGAAACGACAGGCACGCACAGTTCGCTGGCCCATGTCGTCCAGACCCCGCAAGGCGTGGCGGCCTGACCGACAGGTGGTGCCATGCTCGCGGGCCTGCACCGGCATGACCGTGCGATCATCGTGGCCCTGTTGCTCGGGGCCATGGCGATCTCGTTGGCATATCTGTTGATCGGAACCGAAACTCCCATGCCGGAAATGGCCGGCATGGCGATGCCCGCCAGATCGTGGACGCCGGGCTATCTCGCCGTAACGCTGGCGATGTGGCTGGCCATGATGACGGCGATGATGCTGCCGAGTGCCGTTCCGATGCTCCTCTTCTACGATTCGATCGCGCAAAAGCGCCGCGCCGGATCGACCACTGTCGGCCTTACCACCCTCTTCGGCCTTGGCTATCTCGTCGTTTGGCTCGGATTCAGCATCGGCGCAGTAGCCCTCCAATTCGCGCTCGACAAGGCCGCCCTGCTCTCGCCTGCGATGCGGACGACCAACATCGCGCTTGCCGGCGCCATGCTGATCGCGGTAGGCGTCTATCAATGGACGCCATTGAAGCAAACCTGTCTGCGCAAGTGCCGCTCGCCGCTCGATTTCGTCCTGACGCAATGGCGAAGCGGCAATGGCGGCGCCTTCCATATGGGCCTTCGCCACGGCATGTTCTGCCTCGGCTGCTGCTGGATGCTGATGCTGCTTCTGTTTGTCGGCGGCGTCATGAATTTTGCATGGATCGCCGGCATCGCGCTGTTCGTCCTGATCGAAAAGCTCGCCCCCGCCGGTCATTGGATCGGCAGGGCCGCCGGTGTCGTCTTGATTGTCTGGGGGATAGCTTTGTTGGCCTCGTTCGCCGCCGTGGACTGACCTGGGCGGCCAGACCCTGCCGGCGAGGCTACTCTCGCTAGATCGCGACTGCGGGCAGCCATCTTTACGGCACCGACTAGGACTCTTGCGGCAGGATCTTGCCCGGATTGAGGATATTCAGCGGATCGAGCGCCTGCTTGATGGTGCGCATGACATCGACACCGTGGCCGAGTTCATGGCGCAGAAAGCCGGTCTTGCCCTGGCCGATGCCATGCTCGCCTGTGCAGGTGCCGTCCATGGCAATGGCCCGCCTGTTGAGGCGCGCTACAAACCTTTCCACCAAGGCGATCTCGTCAGGGTCGTTCGGGTCCATCAGCGCCATCGCGTGGAAATTGCCGTCGCCGGCATGGCCGACAATCGGCGCGATCAAACCCATTTCCTCGATGTCGGCTTCGGTTTCGGCCACGCATTCCGCCAGCCGCGAGATCGGCACGCACACATCGGTCGACAGGCTCTTGGCACCGGGCCTCAGCGTCAGCGTCGCCCAGTAGGAGTCGTGACGCGCCTTCCAGAGCTTGTTGCGCTCCTCGGCCAGCGCCGTCCAGTGAAACGGCCCGCCTCCATTTTCCTCCGCGATCATGCCGAATGTCTCGGCCTGCTCCGCAACGCCCGCATCGGTGCCGTGGAATTCCACGAACAGGCACGGGCTTTCGGGGTAGTCGAGCTTCGAATAATTCTTCATGGCCCGCATTTGCAGCGCGTTGACCAGTTCGATCCGTGCGACCGGAATGCCCATCTGGATCGTTGCGATGACCGCGCGGGAGGCGGCTTCCAGGGTTGGAAATGGGCATACACCGCCTGAAATCGCCTGCGGGATGCCCTGCAGGCGCAGCGTCAGCGCCGTAATGATGCCGAGCGTGCCTTCCGAGCCGACCAGAAGCCGTGTGAGGTCGTAGCCCGCCGAGCTTTTCTTCGCCCGTTTGCCTGTCGTCACCATCTGCCCGTCCGCCATGACTGCCGTCAGGGACAGCACCGTTTCGCGCATGGTTCCGTAGCGCACGGCATTGGTGCCCGAGGCGCGCGTCGCCGCCATGCCGCCGAGAGACGCATTGGCGCCGGGATCGATGGGAAAGAACAGGCCGGTGTCGCGCAGATACTGGTTGAGGTCCTCGCGGGTGATGCCCGGCTCGACCGTGCAGTCCAGATCCTCGGCATTCACCTCGATCACGCGGTTCATCCGCGTCATGTCGATCGAAATGCCACCGCCCGGCGCGTTGGTATGGCCTTCGAGCGACGAACCGACGCCGAATGGAATGACCGGCACGCAATGCGCGGCGCAAATGCGCACGATTTCCTGAACGTCCGCCGCCGATTCGACGAAGACGACACCGTCCGGCGGCTGGTTCGGGATATAGGTCGTGGTATGCGCGTGCTGCGCCCGGACCGCCTCTCCCGTCTGCAGGCGCTCGTCGAAACGTTGTTTCAGGATACCCAGGGCCGCGGCAATCCCCGCCTCGTTGCGCTCGATGGGCATCAGGTCGCTCAGGGCCATGCTTTCCTCCGTAAACAGGCCAGAACGGCCCTTGTTCAGCATTTATAGATCGCTACTGTCCCTGCCACCCGGCTCTGGCCAGCGCAACCCACCACGCACAGGAATGATTATGATCATGCAAGCCCCGCTCGTCTCCCACGCCATGGACATCGAAAAGGACTGGATCGACTATAACGGTCATCTCAATATGGCCTATTACAACGTCCTGTTCGATCGTGGCTCGGATCTGGCCTTTGACGCGCTGGGGCTTGGTGCGGCTTATGCCAGGGAGCGCAAACTCACCATCTACACGGCCGAGGTGCATGTCTGCTATGTGCAGGAACTGCATCTTGGCCATCAGGTCACGGTTTCCTTCCAATTGCTGGACCACGACGAGAAGCGCTTGCGCGCCTATCAGGAAATCCGCCATGTCGACGGCTGGTTGGCTGCCACTTCAGAACAACTTGCATTGCATGTTGACATGACCGGCCCAAAGGTCGCTCCCTTCCCGGCAGACGTGATGGCCAAACTCGAAGCCATGAGCAAGGCGCAAGCGGCGCTGCCGATGCCCGAGCGCGCCGGCCGCTCCATAGGCATCCGCCGCAAGACGGCCTGAGCGGTCATCTCCCGTTAACCTTAACCAATCTTGAACGTGCATAAGCCGGATCGCGCATTGAACGAATCGGCAGCACGGTCGAATGTCATTACGTTGTGCGGGATGGCGGGAGTTAGAGTATCGGACCGAAAAGTGGAACCCGGTTTTCGGGTCATTCCGATGCTCAATCAAAGTGTTGGAGCGTCATTTTGTGCGTTCGATTGAACGCACAGCGCTCCAAGGCCGACTCGAGGAATGGAAATGAAGATCGACATCGACGCCGAAGCCGACCGTCTGGCCGCCGATCCGCAAATCACCGATTATGACTTCTGGCGCTCGCTGAAGAATCTCAACAACGAGATCTTCCAGATTTCCTACAACAACAAGCCGATTCCCTTCGCCATGGTGCGCCGCCGCGCCATCCTCAAACAGGCGCGTTCAAAGCGTGGCGACTGAACAGCCAGCGTTCAAAACGTGTAGGCGAATGTGGAGGCAACGGCCATCACCACTGCTATGGCGACAAGCACCGCATAAGCGCGCGGCAGATCGAACAGGATGGCATGCCCCGCGATCCACGCGGCAAAACCGGAGCCAAGCGCGAAAAGAAAGCCGTTGCGATCGTGAGCGGCAAGATTGGCCGCCATCAGGCCACCGACGCACAGTGTCCCGAACACGATGATGACAGCGATGGCCGCCTTGTCGAAATTGTCGTCCATTTCCAGTCCTCTAACCGCCGACCGCTTCTCATAGCGGGAAAACACGCCGCGCGCATGGCGAATATAGATCAGACTTCACCCTTCGCGCGCAACCGGGCAATATCGAATCCCCGGCTGCATTGCGTAAAAGCCACGGTCCCTGCCCGTTCGTCCAAAGCCGGAAACGCCATGGAGCGAACCTGAATGGTCGCGCCGCGCTTTAAGCCAGTTTCTTCTTCAGGAATTCGATCGTGCGTCCCCAGGCCAGGTCCGCCGCCGGCTTGTCGTAGCGGGCCTGCGACGTATCGTTGTTGAAGGCGTGATTGACGCCTTCATAGACGAAGATCGAATATTCGACATGCGCGTCATCCAGCGCCTTCCTGAACGGTTCGATACCGGCATTGATGCGCTGGTCCAGACCGGCATAATGCAGCATCAGCGCCGCCTTGATCCTGGACACATCCTCTGCTTTGGGCTGCGCGCCGTAATAGGCGACGGCGGCGGCAAGATCCGGCGCATGAACCGCCAGTTGGTTGACCGTGCCGCCACCCCAGCAGAAGCCGACGGCGCCAACCTTGCCGTTGCCGTGCTCATGGTCCTTGAGGTAGCCCACGGTGGCGATGCCGTTGTCCACGGTCACGGCCGGGTCGAGTTTGGCGAACAATGCCCGCGCGGCATCCTCATCCGCCGGCGTGCCGCCCAACGGCGACAGGAAATCCGGCGCCAGTGCGACGAATCCCTCGAGCGCGACGCGTCGGGCAACATCGCGTATATGCGCGTTCAGCCCTCGGTTTTCATGCACCACCATAACGGCGCCAAGCTTGCCTGCCGGTTCGGCCGGATGCACGAGATAACCCTTTAGCTCGCTGCCACCGCTCGGCCAGGTGACATCCTTGCCCGTAAGACGCGGATCGTCTTCGGCGATGACCGCCGCCTTGGCTGCGTTTGCTGCCAGCAGCGGCGCGATGGCCGCCGCTGCCGCGCCGGAACCGGCCAGCCGCGTCAGGGTATTCATGAACCGGCGACGGTCGAGAGTAAGATGGGTATATTCGTCATAGGCATCGATCATCGCCTGGGTGATCGGCGGTGTCTTCATCGCTGGTCCTCCTCGCAACCCTGGAAATGTCACGAACAGGATAGAGGCCGTCGAGGCCGGATTCGAATCACGTCGAAGTGAATGGCGACATGCGCGCGGCACTTCCATTGTAAGAGCATCGTCGCCGCCTAAAAATGGGAAACCTGATATGAACGCCCAGGAGATCATCGACACTATTTCCGCCAAAGTCGGGCTCGACCAGGCCACGACCGAGCGCACCGCCGGCATCATTTTTTCCGTTTTCCAGCACGAAGCGGAAGGCACCGGCGTCGCCGAGCTTTTCGCCAGGATACCTGGGGCCGAGACGCTCGCGCAGCAGTATGATGTCATGGCCAATGCGAACGCCAACACCGGCGGCGGCCTTATCGGCTCGCTGGAATCGGCGCTGGGCAGTGCGCTCGGCGAAAAAGCCGGCGCGCTGATCAATGGCCTGTCGCAACTCAAGTCGTCGGGCCTGAGCCTCGATCAGATCCAGCAGGCCGGCACTGTCCTGGTGCAGCAGGCGGAAGAGGCAGCCGGTCCCGACATCACCAACAAGGTTCTCGATTCCGTTCCCAGCCTGAAAGGCCATCTTGGCCTTGCATGATCAAGCCATGAAGGCGCCACCTTTACCCAACCTTTCGAGAACAAAACGGACACGCTCCTAGCCTTTCACTGCCGAATCACTACATTCGGATGCGATGTCCGGCTTTCCCGACGATATGCCCTTTTTCGACGAACCTGCGCCGAAGCCACAGAGCGAGGCTGCGGGGGGCGGAGCTATGGGCGGTATCGCCGCACGTGCGCTTGCCGCGCGGCAAGGCCATGGCAACGCACCGGATTATCTCAAAGGCCTCAACCCGGAACAAAGGCTGGCTGTCGAAACCACGGAAGGCCCGGTTCTGGTGCTGGCGGGTGCCGGCACCGGCAAGACCCGCGTGCTGACCACGCGCATTGCCCATATCCTGGCCACAGGCAGGGCTTGGCCCAGCCAGATTCTCGCCGTCACCTTCACCAACAAGGCCGCGCGCGAGATGAAGAACCGCATCGGCCTCCTGGTCGGCGAGGCCATCGAAGGCATGCCCTGGCTCGGCACCTTCCATTCGATCGGCGTGAAACTGCTTCGCCGCCATGCCGAACTCGTCGGCCTGCGTTCCGATTTCACCATTCTCGATACGGACGACGTCACCCGTCTCATCAAGCAATTGATCCAGGCGGAGGGGCTCGACGACAAGCGTTGGGCGCCACGTACCTTCGCCCAGATGATAGACGGCTGGAAGAACAAGGGGCTCGGCCCCGACGAGATCGCCGAAGGCGATGCGCGCGCCTTCGCCAATGGCAAGGGACGTGAACTTTACCGATCTTATCAGGCGAGGTTGACGACGCTGAACGCCTGCGACTTCGGCGATCTCCTGCTGCATCCGATCCGCATCTTTCGCAAGCATCACGATGTGCTGGCCGAATATCATCGCAAGTTCAAATACATATTGGTGGACGAGTATCAGGACACCAACACCGCGCAATATATGTGGTTGAGGCTGCTGGCACAAAGGCCGTCCTTCGAGGCTCCGCTACGCTCCACACCTCAGGATGAGAGGAGCGATCCGACCAACAGCCCAGCGCGCGACCGCGCGCCGCCCGACTTTTCGGGCGCGACCGCGCAGGGCCAGCCGCCAAAGGCGGCGACGCGGCCCGTGAGCGAAAACAAAGTCAATATCTGTTGCGTCGGCGACGACGACCAGTCGATCTATGGCTGGCGGGGCGCCGAGGTGGACAATATCCTGCGCTTCGAAAAGGATTTTCCCGGCGCGACCGTTGTCAGGCTGGAGCGGAACTACCGTTCAACCGCTCATATTCTGGGCGCCGCCGCTCATCTCATCGCCCATAATGAAGGGCGGCTGGGCAAAACATTATTCACCGATCGCCCCGATCCGGAGGACCCCAAGGTCAACGTCCACGCGGCATGGGATTCCGACGAGGAAGCGCGCGCTGTCGGCGAGACCGTCGAAGTCTACCAGCGGCAGAAGCACAATCTCAACGACATGGCGATCCTGGTTCGCGCGTCCTTCCAGATGCGTTCCTTCGAGGATCGCTTCATCGAGATCGGCCTGAATTATCGCGTCATCGGCGGGCCGCGCTTCTATGAACGCCAGGAAATCCGCGATGCGCTGGCCTATCTGCGCGTCGTCGCCAATCCCGGTGACGACCTGGCCTTCGAGCGCATCGTCAACGTGCCGAAACGCGGCCTCGGCGAAGCCGCCGTCCGGCAGGTGCACGATACGGCCCGCGCCTTGCGCATTCCCATGCTGGAAGCAGCCGGCAACCTCGCCGAAAGCGATGAACTCAAGCCCAAGCCGCGCGCGGCTTTGCGTGAGGTGGCCGCCAATTTCGCCCGTTGGCAGAGCGCACTGGAAACCACGCCGCACACTGAACTGGCAGAAACCATCCTGGAGGAAAGCGGCTACACGGCAATGTGGAAGAACGATCGTTCCGCCGAGGCGCCGGGACGGCTGGAAAATCTGAAGGAACTGATCCGTTCCATGGAGGAGTATGAGTCGCTGCGCTCCTTCCTGGAGCATGTCGCGCTCGTCATGGATGCCGAGCAGAACGAGGAGCAGGACGCGATTTCGATCATGACCCTTCATTCCGCCAAGGGCCTGGAATTCGAGACCGTCTTCCTGCCCGGTTGGGAAGAAGGGCTCTTTCCTCACCAGCGCGCACTCGATGAAGGGGGCCGCTCGGCATTGGAAGAAGAACGCCGCCTCGCCTATGTCGGGCTGACGCGAGCCAAGAAGAACCTGCATCTCTGGTTTGTCTCCAATCGGCGCATCCACGGCCTGTGGCAATCGACCATTCCATCCCGCTTTCTCGATGAACTGCCCGAAGCGCATGTCGAAGTGGCCGAAGGCGGCAATTCCTACGGCGGCTACGGTAATTCCTATGGCGGCGGCTTCTCTGCCGGACGCCAGAATCCTTACGGCGCGTCGCGTTTCGACTCGGTCGGATCGGCTTCGGGCGGTTCGTTTTCCAACACCTATGCAACACCGGGCTGGGCACGCGCGAAGGCCAACCGCACGGAAGCGACCGACCGCAACTGGGGTTCGCGATCCGGCCATCAGGTCGAGCGCATTGGCTATGGCGAGGTCGATTCCGGCTATGGCGCGGGGCGCACCAGTGTCAAAGGGCGCACGATCGAGGGCGAACTCGTCGCCAAATCGGTCGCCGATACGCCCTCGGCCTTCCATGTTGGGGATCGGGTTTTCCATCAGAAGTTCGGCAACGGCAATGTCGCTGCCATCGACGGCAACAAGCTCACCATCGATTTCGACCGGGCCGGCCAGAAAAAGGTTCTGGATGGTTTCGTCACTGCGGTTGGCTGACTCCTGCCGACGATTCCAATTGTAAAATGGGCAATTACACCTCGATTTCAGCCCGATTGGCGTTGTTTTCTTGACTTCCGCAACGGAAGCAGGCAGCAATCGAGGTCGGAAAGGTGGCTCCTGCCGCCGATGGGTATGGGGATTTTAAGGTCTACGGAGGGTTTTTCGACCAGAGGGGGCAGGCAAAGGGTTTGGTTAACCATCTTTGTCCATTCTTGAATCAAACGGCAACACGCAACGGGCGCACTGAGGCGCCGGGAAAACACGCATAAGCGTTTGAGCGCGATTGCGAAGTTTTCAGTTTGCCGGTTGAAAAGATTGGTTGGCATGTCGTTTTCAGGTCGGGACACATCAATTGCTGGAGGAAGTCGGTTCGCAAGGGCATGCGGGTGCCTCGCGCGCTGCGTTGTCGTCCCCGGTGCAGGTCTGGCTTTCGCCCTGTGGTCCGCAGCGACCATCGTCGGCGTGTCCTCCGCCACGAATTCGCTCGGCTCCTCCACCAGTTTCCTGCCCGACAAGCTTTCGTCGCTGAACGCGAACTTCACTTTGCCGCATACGCACATTCCGCAGAGTGCAGAAAGCGTGCAGCCTGCCGGCGGCGGTCACTGGCCTACGGTCGTTCTGCAATCCGGCAAAGCCAGCCGGACCGCCTCTGCCAACGCCGGTGAACTGCCGCAGATCGTCGTCAAGCCCGGCGAACGCTTCGACCGCATCGCCATGCAGGCCTCTCTCACACCGCAAAAGCTCGCCGACCTCCTGCGGGGCGAACCGCACGCGCCCTCCCCGCAATTGACATTGGATGCGCCGTCGAGAGAACGCTTCCATGAGGATGCGGATGTTCTCCAGGCAAACCCGGCGGCAGAACGATTCGGTCCCCGGATGGCCGAGACCGATCGATCTTCACGGCTCGCACTCGCGCTTTCCGGCAGCGCCGAAGTCGAACTGGTGGCTTTCGCCGCCTCCACCTCGCCCTTGGTCGAGCGCCCCGATGGCGTCTATGTCGCACCAAGGGAGGTTCTGGAAGCCAGTCTTGAGACCGGCAGTTCGCTTCTGGACGCCTTTCCGGATGTTGTTCCTCTGCCAACAATCCGCCCAACGTTAAGCGAAGCGCGGATAGCCGCGGCTCCCTCGGCCGCTGCGGCCGATTCCGCCGCATCTACGCGCCCTCAACCACAGAAACTTGCTAAAGCACCCGCCAAAACCGACTCCGGCGACGAAAAAGGTGCGTCACATTCCAACAATGCACTTGCTTATGCAAAACCGGACAATCCGACGTCCAGCTTCGGTCAGGCGTTCAAGAATCTGTTTTCGCCAAGACCCCGCCGCAATGGCGGCGTCGCGGTCTACGATATCAGCGCGCACACGGTCTATATGCCCGACGGCCAGCGCCTCGAAGCGCATTCGGGCCTGGGCAAGATGGTGGACGATCCGCGCTACGTAAAGGTCAAGAATCGCGGCCCAACGCCCCCCAATACCTACAATCTGGTCATGCGCGAGTCGCTGTTCCATGGCGTCGAGGCTATCCGTCTGCTCCCTGTCGACGGAAAAAACAAGTTCAATCGAAATGGCCTGCTGGCGCACACCTATATGCTTCGCGGCGGGCTTGAACAATCAAACGGCTGCGTCGTGTTCGAGCATTACGACCGCTTCCTGAAAGCGTTCAAGAAGGGCGAAATCAGGCAACTTGTTGTCGTTCCCGGCAACGGACGCGCAAGGATGAGACTCGCCTCCTACGGGCGCGGCGCGTAAGCCGAGCACGATCAGGAGCTCGCACTCTCCCAGCGATCGAGAAAGGTTTCAATCGGAAGCGTCTGCATGTCGGGGATTGCCCGCGCCAGTGTTTCCACCGGCCAATCCCACCAGGAGAGCGCTTCGATGCGCTCGGCAATGGCCGGCGCAAAGCGCGGACGCAATAGTCGCGCCGGCACGCCGGTCACGATCGAATAGGCCGGAACGTCCTTGGTCACCACTGCATTGGCGCCTACCACCGCGCCGTTGCCGATGCTGGCACCGGGCATCACCACCGCCCCATGACCGATCCAAACATCATGGCCGACACACACACACTTTGCCCGCCGGCGCTCGCGAAAATCGGCATCAATGCCGAGCCAGCGAAAATACTCATTCGGGCGATAGCTGACCTTGTGCGTGGTCAGCCGCTCCATCGGATGCTCCAGCGCATTGATGCGGCTGTTGGCGGCGATGGAGCAGAACTTGCCGATGGTTGCATAGATCGCCTCGGCATTGCGCTCGAAATAGGAAAAGTCGCCGACCGTCACCTCGCGCAGGATCACCCGCTCACCGATGACTGCATAGCGGCCAAGACGGCAGCCCTTCAGTTCCGCAGTCGGATGGGCACGCGGCTCGGAATCCCTGCCAATCAAATCGTTAGGTCGGTCCATGCGCCGCCTTTACGCTGGGCCGAACGTCCCTGCAAGTCGGGGGCATTCGGGCCGATTCACTTGGGCTTGCCCTTCGTCCACACCACGTTTTGCTTATAGAGCGGTACCGTGGATAGCGACATTTTCGCCGAACCGCCCTGCACCTGCCGCGTATGCGAGAGATAGACAAGCGTGTCATTGCCCTTGTCGTAAATGCGATTGACCACCTGTTTCTTCCAGATCAGGCTGATCCCCTGCTTGAAAACCTCTTCGCCCTTCTCACTAAGATCGATATCGCCAATGGTGATTGGTCCGGTCTGCTGGCACGAGATCGCCGTGTTGGAAGGATCCTCGAACCAGTTACCTTCTTTCAGCCGGTCGATCATGCTGCGATCGAAATAAGCAACGTGGCATGTCACCCCGTCCACCTTGGGATCCTTTATCGCCTCGACGACGATGTCATTACCGATCCAGTCCACTCCCACCTTCCCAACCTCGTCGGCTATAGCCGGACTGATACAGGCAGCAAAAGAAAGAACCATGATGCCGCGACGCAATTTGCCCAAAGTGGTTCTCCTATCCAGAGTTCGCCGGCAAGACATGGGCCGCCTCGGCAGGCTTTGCAAGTTTGCAGGAACGGCAGACGGCGCTTGCGGCAACAGGGCACCTTTGCCCCGCTTGCCAAACGGGTTAGAGACGGGCGCAGAACAGACAAGCACCCGGAGCCCCTGCCATGATGCGCTCGATCCTGATCGGCATTGTTGTCCTGATGGCTGCCGGCATCGGCTGGCTGAGCTTCAACTGGTATCGCGGCCACTATGGCGGCGAGGCATTCGGCGCTTCCTTCGCACTCACGGACCAGTCCGGACAGCCGATCACCGAGAAGGCTTTTCGCGGCCATCCGAGCGCCATTTTCTTCGGATTCACCCATTGCCCGGAGGTGTGTCCCACCACATTGTTCGAACTGGCCGGCTATTTGAAAACCCTCGGCGACGAAAGCAAGAACATCCACGTCTTTTTCGTCACCATCGATCCGGAACGCGACACGCCGACGGTCATGAAAGCTTATGTCAGCAATTTCTCGGACCGGATTGTCGGCATCACCGGAGAGCCTGACAAGGTCTACGCCATGGCCAAATCCTTCGGCATCTACTGGAAGAAGGTACCCACTGACGGCAACGACTACACCATGGATCACACGGCGTCGGTGCTTCTGCTGAATTCCAAGGGGGATTTCGCCGGTACGATCGCCTATGGCGAAGACCCCAAAAACGCCATCGCCAAATTGAAACGGCTGGCCGCCAAAAATAGCTGACAGCACGGGATCGCCATGCCTCAGAGCCGCCTTTACCTGACTGCTTCCAAAGCCGAGGCGGACCGCATCTTCGCTCTCCTCGAAACCGCCTTCGAGGAGGATGGCCTGCCGATCGCCATGCTTGAACTGGACGAAGCCAACGACATTCACGAAGTGTCCGTCTATACCGAGGCCGAAAATGCGGACGATGTGACTGCGCGCATAAATGCCGCCTTGTCCGACCTTGCCTTGTCCCCGACAATCGAGCGGGAAGACGTCCCCGAGATCGACTGGGTGGCCAAGTCGCTGGAAGGGCTGAAACCCGTACGCGCCGGTCGATTTTTTGTTCACGGCTCCCATGATCGGGACCAGCGCCAGCCAAACGACATCGCCATCGAAATCGAAGCGGGACAGGCTTTCGGCACCGGCCATCATGGCACGACCGCCGGCTGCCTCGAAACGCTGGAACGCGTGACCGCGGCCGAGCAACCGAAAAATGCTCTCGATCTTGGCACCGGCAGCGCCGTTCTGGCCATTGCGCTCGCCAAGCTCGCCGAAATTCCTGTGCTGGCGACGGACATCGACCCGGTGGCGACGAAGGTCGCGGCCGGTAACACCGAATTGAACGGCGCCTCCTCACTGGTCGAGACTGTGACCGCCACTGGCTTCGATGACCCGATCTTTGCCGCACGCGGCCCGTTCGACCTGATCGTTGCCAACATCCTGGCCGGTCCCCTGATGGACATGGCGCCCGACATGGCCGCCAATCTTACGCTTCATGGATCACTTGTGCTTTCCGGCATTCTCGACAGGCAGGAGGACGCCGTGCTTGCAGCCTACGCACAAGCGGGTTTCAGTCACGTCGATACATTGCATCGCGAAGGCTGGGTGACGATCCATCTCAAGCGTTGACAATGCTCGCCGGATCGGGCGGCGATGATTGTCAGCCACCCATCTTGCGATTACGGTCGGGCGCAATAACGCTCCGAAAGGCGATCCATGTTCCAGACATTCGATTCCGTCAGCGATCCCGCTGTCGGCAAGCCTCGGGTTGCAAAGCTGCGTGAATGGCTCTCCGAAAACGAGTTGGACGGCTTCATGGTACCGCGTGCCGACGAGCATCAGGGCGAATATGTGCCAGCACGCGCCGCCCGGCTGAAATGGCTGACCGGCTTTTCCGGCTCCGCCGGCGTTGCCATCGTGCTCGCCGACCACGCCGTGATCTTCGTCGACGGCCGCTATCAGCTTCAGGTACGCGATGAGGTCGATCTCGACATCTTTGGCATCGAAAGTCTCGTGGACAATCCGCCCTCCTCCTGGCTTGGAGAAAATCTGGCAAAAGGCACCAGGCTCGGCTTCGACCCATGGCTGCACACCATCGGCGAGATCAAGGCACTTCGGTTAGCCGCCGACAAGGCCGGCATGGTGCTTGTGCCGGTCGGACGCAATCCCATCGACATCATCTGGCAGGACCAGCCGGCAGCACCGGCGGCACAGGTCGAGCTTCATCCGATTGCCTTCGCCGGTGAGTTGGCCAGAGACAAGCTCGAGCGGCTGGCGGCAGATATCGCCAGGGACGGCGCCAGCCATGCGGTGTTGACAGACCCTTCGTCGATTGCCTGGGCGTTCAATATCCGTGGTGATGACGTGCCGCACACGCCGCTGGCGCTCGGCTTCGCCATTCTCGCCGCCGACGGCAAGCATCGGCTTTTCATGGACAAGGCCAAATTCTCGCTCGAAGTCGAGGCCTATCTCACGCAACTGGCCGACCTGCATCAGCCCGACGAATTCGAACGCACCGTTGCCGATCTCGCCAAAAGCAGCGCCAGGATCGCGCTCGATCCGGCACTTGTCGCCGACAGGCTGCGCATGATCGTTGAGGAAAATAACGGTGCTGTCGTTGAAGCAGCCGATCCAGCACGCATTCCCCGCGCGGCCAAGAACAAGGCCGAGATCGCCGGCAGTCGTGCAGCGCATCGCCGCGATGGAGCCGCCGTGGTCAAACTGCTTTGCTGGCTGGATCGCCAGATCCCTGGCTCGCTCGACGAGATCGCCGTGGTGACAAAGCTGGAAGAATGCCGCCGCCAAACCGGCGAGGAAACGCAGATGCCGCTGCGCGACGTCTCCTTCGATACGATTTCGGGGGCCGGCCCCAATGGCGCCATCATGCACTACCGCGTGTCGCGCGCCACCAGCCGCAAGCTGAATGCAGGCGAACTGTTCCTGCTTGATTCCGGTGCGCAATATCAGGACGGAACCACCGACATCACCCGCACCGTGCCAGTCGGAAATCCGACGGCAGAGATGCGTGAGCGCTACACACTGGTTCTGAAAGGCCTGATCGGCATTTCCACCTTGCGTTTCCCGGCAGGGACGCGCGGTTCCGAGATCGATTCTGTTGCCCGCATGGCGCTGTGGAAGCACGGCCACGACTTCGCCCATGGCACCGGCCACGGTGTCGGCTCTTATCTCGCCGTGCATGAAGGACCGCAGCGCATTGCCCGCACCGGCACGCAGAAGCTGTTGGAAGGTATGATAATTTCCAACGAGCCGGGCTACTACAAGAACGGCCATTACGGCATCAGGCTGGAAAACCTGATCCTCGTCACGCCTGCCGAAGATCTCGAAGGCGGCGACATCGCCATGCACCGCTTCGAGACACTGACGCTGGCTCCGTTCGACACCCGCATGGTGGAAACCGAACTGCTGACCCGTGACGAATTGAACTGGCTTGATGCCTACCACACCCGCGTTCTGGCCGAGATCGGCCCGATGCTGGACGGCGAGGTGCTGGCATGGCTTGAGAAAGCCTGCGCGCCGCTACCGTATCAGCCCAAGGGCTGATCCGCCTTCACCCCATGAATTGCCGCGCGACGATCAGCACGGCCGCACCGGCCAGAAACATCGAAAGCAGGTTGCCGCGCAGCGCCACCAGCGCTGCGACGATCAACGCTATCCATTCCGCCGGTCCGGCGCCAAGCACGGCCGGCGCCACCAGCGTGGTCAGCACCGCCGCCGGCACCGCATTCAGGCCGGCCTCGACGCGTGGATGAATGCGCTCGAAGCGCGACAGCACCAGATGCCCGCCGACGCGGGTGAGATAGGTGGCGATCGCCGCAGCAACCGTGATCCAGAGGGTCGTGCTCATGGCAATTTCTCGATCTCGGTTTCGCCCGGCTCAATACCGACACCGCTATGGTGCGGCGGCAGGATGACAGCCAGCGCGACGCCCGCCAGCGCGCCGAGCGAGACATGCCAGGGCGAGCCGACAAGCTTGTAGGCAAGGATCGACGCCACGGCACTGACCGCGACAATGGGCAGCCACAGCGGCCGCTTGCGGAAATCCATCACCAGGCCGAGAAAATAGATCGGCAGCAGGAAATCGATACCGAGCGCGCCGGTATCCGGAATGAACTGGCCGAAGAAGGCACCGAGTGTCGTGAGGATCACCCACGAGACATAGACGGCAAGTGCAGCCCCCATATACCAGACGAAACCGACCTTGCGGCCGCCCAGCGCCTCGCTCTCCGCAAAGGCATATTGCGGATCGGTGAGCAAGAAATAGGCCGCTGCCTGCTGGGCAAGCGGCCAGTGCGCAAGCTGCCGGCCGATCGCCGCCGAATACAGCATGTGACGGAAGTTCACCGCGAAGATCGACAGCACGATCAGCCACGGCGCGACATGATGGCCGAACAGTTCGATGCCAACCATCTGGCTGGCGCCGCCGAACACGGCCGCGCTCATGAAAAAGGCCTCGAACACCGAGAAGCCGTTGTCCACCGCGAGCGCGCCGAACAGCATGGCGAACGGCCCGGATGCCACCATCACCGGAATTGCCAGCCGCGCGCCGCGCCAGAATTCGCTCGATGCGGGCCGTTCCGAAATCGCCTGCGCGGACATCTGCTTCTCCTTGAGAAGGTGGGTTCTAGGAGGCACACCGGCCACTGTCACACGAATTCATTTGAGCCAAACGATCAGCGAAAATGATGTATCCGGCCCCTACCCTTTTCCCACCAGCGCGAACCAGGCGTCCTCGTCGATCACCTCGATGCCCAGTTCGGTCGCCTGCTTGAGCTTGGAGCCGGCCCCCGGCCCGGCCACCACAAGATCGGTCTTCTTCGACACCGAACCGGCTGTCTTCGCGCCAAGCTTCTCCGCCATGGCCTTGGCTTCGTCGCGCGACATTTTCTCCAGCGCCCCGGTGAACACAACGGTCTTACCCGCGACAGGCGACGACACGTCGCCCACCTGTTCCTCGTCGAGCACGGTCACCTGCTCCAGCAATGTCGCGACCACCTCGCGGTTGTGGGCCTCGTTGAAGAATTCCACCACCGCCTCGGCGACAATCCCGCCTATGCCGTTGACGCCATTGATCTCCTGCCAGGCGGCGTTGCCTTTGTCGCCCTTGCCTTCAGGGATTTCGGCCGCTTCACCCGCCGCCACAAGTGCGGCGAAACTGACGAAATGGCGCGCCAACCTCCTGGCATTGGTCTCGCCGACATGGCGTATGCCAAGCCCGAACAGGAGCCGGGAAAACGCGATCTCGCGCCGGTCGTCGATGGCGGCGAACAGCTTCTTCACCGAAACCGCGCCGAAACCGTCGATATTCTCCAGCTTGGTCAGCGATTGCTCCTGCCTCGCCTTCAGCGTGAAGATGTCGGCAGGCGAACGCACCGCCAGCGCCGGATCTTGCGCCTGGAAGAAGAACTCGATCTGTTTTTCGCCAAGCCCCTCTATGTCGAAGGCGTTGCGCGACACGAAATGCCTCAGCCGCTCCACCGCCTGTGCCGGGCAGATCAGCCCGCCGGTGCAACGCCGGACCGCCTCGCCCTCCTCGCGCACCGCATGGCTGTTGCAGGCCGGGCAGCGGTCGGGGAAGATGTACGGCACGGCAGTGGCCGGCCGCTTTTCCGGCACGATATCGAGGATTTGCGGGATGACATCGCCGGCGCGCTGGATCATCACCGTATCGCCGACCCTGATGTCGCGGCCGTCGCGGATCGGCAGGCCGGTATTGCCGATGCCCTTGATGTAATCCTCATTGTGCAGCGTGGCGTTCGTCACCACCACGCCGCCCACCGTCACCGGCTCCAGCCGCGCCACCGGCGTCAGTGCGCCGGTGCGGCCGACCTGAATGTCGATGCCGTTGAGTATGGTGAAGGCCTTTTCGGCCGCGAATTTGTGCGCCGTCGCCCAGCGCGGGCTGCGCGAACGAAAACCAAGCCGCTCCTGCAAATCGAGGCGGTCAACCTTGTAGACGACACCGTCAATGTCATAGGGGATTTCGGCGCGCTCGGCCTCGATGACATGATAATGCGCAAGGATTTCCTCGACCGAATGGCACCTCTGCATAAGGGCGTTGATCGGGAAACCCCAATCGCCGAAGCGCTTCACCACGTCGTATTGTGTTGCGCCCAGCGGCGCGCTTGTCTCGCCCCAGGCATAGGCGAAGAAGCGCAGCGGGCGCGTGCGGGTGACTTCCGGGTCCTTCTGGCGGAGACTCCCGGCAGCCGCGTTGCGCGGATTGGCAATCGACTGGCCGGTTTCGGCAAGTCTTGTCTGCAATGCGAAGAAATCGTCGCGGCGCATATAGACTTCGCCGCGCACCTCCACCACGTCCGGCGCGTCGTCGGGCAGCGTCTCGGGAATATCTTCGATGGTGCGTATATTGGCGGTGACATTCTCGCCTGTCGTGCCGTCACCGCGCGTTGCCGCCGTCACCAGTCTCCGGTTTTCATAACGCAGTGACATCGACAGCCCGTCGATCTTCGGCTCGGCGGTGAAGACGATTTCGCGCTCAGCCGGAAAGGCAAGAAAACGCCGCACGCTGGCCAGAAAATCGCGCACGTCGTCGTCGGAAAAGACATTGTCGAGCGACAGCATCGGCACGGCATGCACGACCTTGCCGAAAGCGCCGGATGGCGCGGCGCCCACCTTTTGCGACGGCGAATCGGCGCGCACCAGTTCGGGAAAGCGCGCCTCGATCTCAGCATTGCGGATTCTCAGCGCATCATAGTCGGCGTCCGAAATGGTCGGCGCATCCTCGCCGTGATAGCGCCGGTCGTTCTCGGCGATTTCCGCGGCAAGCCGCTCCAACTCCTTTGCCGCCTCTTCAAGCGTGAGCGTGTCAACGGGCTTTTCGGACAATGACATGGCGGTTTCCGTGGTGATCTCGCGGCGGCGACTATGAGCGCATGGCAGCGCAAGGTTCAAGAGGCCACACTTCATTGCTGCCACGCTGCCTTTCGGCCCTGGCCATTTCAAAGAACTGACCTTTCTGGCTGAAAGGTCGGGAGACGGCGCATGGCATTGCGCCTGATTGATTAAGTAGTGACGCTCTGCCATGCGCCGCCGGCGTTTCTACCCTTGCCTTTCCCGGCCCATCGCCCATTTGCGAGCGCGAGCATCTCAGGTCCGGTTCGGGCCGGGCGGTTCCGTTCACTGTTACGGATAACGCACCCGGCGCCACACTTGCCTGGATGCTCGAGTGTGCACACCCGTTCCCGCTGGCAAGCTGCTGTGGGGATTATGGGGGAGCGGTGGAGGGTGTGGATAAAGCGGGCAAGAAGAAATCGTCGCGGACTGGATAAACGCTTGATCGGTGACGGAATTATCTTTTTCGATGATTGGCGTCGTGATTTTTCATCCACGCCAATCGCGACTGTTCGCGGGACAACACCCCCCTCTGGCCTGCCGGCCAGAGGGGGGTGCTTTCAAACTCCAACCTTCCCTCACCCTGAGGTGATAGTCCGAAGGGCGAGCCTCGAAGGGTCGAAGCACGCGCCCTACCCCGCCGACGCCAAATTCTCCTTCAGCAGCCGTTCGGCAGCGGCTCGCGCCTCGTCGGTGATCGTCGCGCCTGCCAGCATGCGGGCGATCTCTTCCTGCCGCGCTGCCTTGTCCATCTCGGCAACGCTGGTCGCCACTTTGTCGGCACCACCCGATTTCGAGATCAGGAAATGCGTGTTTGCCCGCGCCGCGACCTGCGGCGCATGGGTGACGGAAAGCACCTGCACGCGCCTGGCCAGCCGCGCCAGTCTCTGCCCGATGGCATCGGCCACCGCACCGCCGACACCGGTGTCGATTTCGTCGAAGACAAGCGTCGGCGCCGAGCCGCGGTCGGCCAGCGCCACCTTGAGCGCCAGAAGGAACCGCGACAATTCCCCTCCGGAGGCCACCTTCATCATCGGCCCTGCCCGCGTGCCGGGATTGGTGCGCACCCAGAATTCGATGCGATCGATACCCTCTTCCATGCGGTTGTCCGGCTCGCTCGCCATCTCGACCAGAAATTCAGCGCGTTCGAGCTTCAAGGCCGGAAGTTCGGCCATGACGGCGCGCACGATGCCGGCGGCGGCAGCCTCGCGCAATTCCGATAAATGTGCCGCGCACACATCATAGGCTTCACGGGCGGCGCGGGCCTGCTTTTCCAAGCCGGCCAGCCGCTCCTCGCCGGCATCGAGATCGGCAAGATCGGCGGCCATGGTGTCGCGCAATTGCGCCAGATCGTCCACCGCGACATTGTGCTTGCGCGCGACGGCTCGCAGCGCAAACAGCCGCTCTTCCGCCTTTTCCAGCCGCTGCGGATCGTACTCCGTATCGCGCAGCGCAGCCTCCACACTCTCCTGTGCGGCATCCAGCGACAGCATCGCCTCGTCCAGAGACGTGATGACCTCATCCAGCAGGCCGGGCGCTTCGTTGACCTTGCGCTGAAGCCGCCGCAGCAGGCCGGCAAGCTGCGGCAGCGGCGAACTCGGCCCCGAAAGCACGTCCTGCGCATCCCTGATTTCGGTGGCGATCTTTTCCGCCCGCATCATCGCCGTGCGCGTTTCGGCAAGATCGCTCTCCTCACCGGGTTGCGGATCTATGCGCACGAGTTCGGCGACAGAAGCGCGCAGATAATCCGCCTCGCGCGCCGCCGCCTCCACTCTGGCGCGGTGGCGCGAAAGCTCATTCTCGCAGCCGCGCCAGTGACGCCAGGCCTCGCCAACGGCGCTGGCCGCGCTCTGGTGAGCGCCAAAGGCATCCAGCAGGTCGCGATGCGCACCGGGATCGACCAGTGCGCGTTCGTCGTGCTGGCCATGGATTTCCACCAGAAGACGACCGATATCGCGCATCAGCGTCACGCTGGACGGCTGGTCGTTGACGAAGACGCGCGTGCGGCCGTCGGCATTCTGGACACGGCGCAGGATGATGTCGTCGTTTTCGTCGATCGCGTTTTCGGCCAGAAGCGCGCGCGCCGGATGGTTGCGCGGCACGTCGAACACCGCCGTCACCTGCCCCTGGGCAGCACCATGGCGTACCAGCGAGGCATCGCCGCGCGCGCCGAGCGCCAGCGAAAGCGCATCCAGAAGAATGGATTTGCCGGCACCGGTCTCCCCGGTCAATACGGACAGACCGGTGGAAAAGTCGATGTCCAGCCGTTCAATCAGGACGATATCGCGAATCGACAACCTGGAGAGCATCGCAACGCTATAGCATGGAGCCGCACAAGCGCTCCATGTGCCTTATCAGGACGCGCCGGTGATGAGCTTGCCAGCCTTGGATATCCAGGACGCGCTGTTCTCACGCGGCTGCAAGCCGTTGTTTTGCAGCAGCTTGTAGGAATCCTTGTACCACTGGCTGTCAGGATAATTGCGGCCGAGCACGGCTGCCGCCGTCTGCGCCTCGCTCGTCAGGCCCATGGCATAGTAGGCTTCGGTCAGGCGCGCCAGCGCCTCCTCGATGTGGCGGGTATTGGAATAGTTCTCAACTACATTGCGGAAGCGCTTGATGGCGGCGATATATTCGCGGCGTTCCAGATAATAGCGGCCGATCTGCATTTCCTTGCCGGCCAGTTGGTCCGTGGCGAAGCGGATCTTGGCCTTGGCGTCATCGACATATTCGGAATCCGGCCACCGCGTCACGACGTTCTGCATCGCCTGGATGCACAGGCGCGCTTCCTTCTGCTCCTGGGTGACGTCCTTGATCTGGCGATAATAGCTCAGGCCGATGATATACTGGGCATAAGCGGCGTCATCGGTCGAGGGATAGAGATTGAGGTAGCGCTTGGCGCCGGAAATCGCATCCTCGTAATTGCCCTGCCGGTAATTGGTGAAGGCGCCCATCACCATCGATTTGCGCGCCCATTCGGAATAGGGATGCTGCTGATCGACGGCGGCGAACTTTTTCGCCGCCTCGCTCAGCCGGCCGGCATTGAGATTGGCCAGGCCCTGGTTGTATAGCACGTCTCCCGGTTCCGTCTGGTCGACATAGGTGGACAGGTCGATGTCTTTTTCCGAAGACATGCAGGCCGACAAAAGCAGCGGCGCACCGACCAGCGCGCAAGCCATGAGAGCGGCTCTGGCCGGCCCCTTCACTCGATCAGCCCGTTTGGAAGTCATGCAGAATATCGCCCCTTCGGCGGATTTTCATCGTCGGCGTGCAGCCATAGCCCAAAACCGCCCTACCCAGCAACGCTATCGACAGGCAATCGCACATTTTTGTGGCAAGCCGAAAAGCTGGCCATACAGCCTGCAATCGAACTGGAGCATGGTGCAATCGGGCAACACATATTTGCGGCGAGTTGCCGACGAGGGCAGCGGTCAAATCACCCAGGGCGCGTGAACAGGTGCGCTGACGGCGCTCATCTCGAGGCCCCGCCCGCGCTCCGGCCGCGACGTCTCGACAATCTCGAACGCCGAGCGGTCGGATAACAACCGGCGCAGCGCCGCAGCATTCATCCTGTGACCGCCGCGATAGGAGCGGAAGCAGCCGATGAAGCGCGCGCCGGCCAGGGCCAGATCGCCCATCGCGTCCAGCATCTTGTGGCGTACGAATTCATTCGGATAGCGCAGCCCGCCCATATTGATGACGCGGTTGTCGTCGCCGATCACCAGCGAATTTTCGAGCGAGGAGCCGAGCGCGTAGCCCGCCGCCCACAGCCGCTCGACATCCTTCATGAAGCCGAAGGTGCGCGAGCGCGAAATCTCGGTGCGGAAGGTCTCAGCCGTAAGATCGCAGGCGAAATGCTGGCGGCCGATCGCCGGACTCTCAAAATCGATCTCGACGTCGAAGCGGGTTCCCGCATAAGGCTGGAACTCGGCCCAGGAGGCGCCGTTTTCGATGCGCACCGGCTTCAGGATACGGATGAAACGGCGCTTGACCGGCAGAATCTCGATGCCGACATGGTCCACCGCTTCAACGAACGCGGCGGCACTGCCGTCGAGGATCGGCACTTCGCCGCCGCTGATCTCGATGAAAAGATTATCGAGGCCGAGGCCGAGCACGGCCGCCATCAAATGCTCGACGGTGGCGACATGCCCACCGTTCGGATCGCCCAGCATGGTGCAGAGATCAGTGGAGCCGACCTCCGACACCAGCGCGCGGATTTCCTTGCCCTGCTGCGGCCCGTCGAGAAGCTGAAAGACAATGCCCGTGTCGGCATCCGCCGGCATAAAATTGACCGACACCGGCTTGCCACTATGCACACCCGTGCCCGAAAGCGTCACGCGCGATTTGATCGTCGTCTGATAGATATTCAAAATGAGCCCCGTACGCCCAAGCTTGCGTGCCGTCCTGACAGATTCATCATGCGGCTCTTTTCTATCGGCAGGGGCCAATCCCCACAAACCCATACCGACCTTGTTTCGCTGGCGAAGATAATGTCGGGTCCACTGAAGTCCAAATCACGCTTTCTTTCCCTGTGTAATGCCGAAAGAGTGTTGACAGGCGCTCGCAACCCCTTGTTTCAAAAGGCTTACACATAAAAACAGGCAGGCGGTGGCCCCGTCTGCCTGTTAACACATGTTACATTCCGTTAACGGATCAGTTGGCCTGGCGGCGCAGGAAGGCCGGAATCTCGAGCTGATCCTCCTCATGCGCGCGCTGAGTCGGTACCGCCAGGCGGCCGTGATCGTCAAGCTGGCCACGGCGCGGCGCGTAAAGCTGCGCGTCCTGGCTGGCGAGACGCCGCGTCTCCGGCGCGGCCTGGCGCAGTTTCGGCTCGCGCGGCTGGGCGGGCTGCAGGCGCGCCGGCTCTTCCTCGCGGCGCGTCAGGCCGTTGGTCAGGCGCTTCAGGAGTCCCATCGGGCCGCGATCCTCATGGTCGATCGGATGCGTCTTGGCTTCGACCTCGGCGCGAACGACCGGCGGGAAATCTTCGACACGCGGCATGCGCTGCGGCGCCTGCTGGACCGGTTGCGCCTGCTGCACGTCGCGGATCTGCGGTGCAGCCTGCACCGGCGCGGGCTGGGCCGGCTGGGGCGCCTGCTGTTGCAGCGGCACATGGCGAAGGTCCGGCTGCGGTGGCGGCGGCGACTGGAACAGCCTGCTGTGCGGGCGGAAATCGTCAGTCGAAGCAGCAGCTGCCGGCCGCGTTTGCGACGGCTGCCGGCTCATGGCCGCGGCGTTGGCCTCGGCCTGCTGGATCGCTTCGGCGACGGGGTCGGCCCGGACCGGCTCGGTTGCCGGTTGCACCACTGCGGCGGCGGGTTGGCGGCCCTCGGCCGCAGCCGGACGCGGCGCAACCGCTGCCTTGGCCTGCGCCGGGCGAATGGCGATCGGCGCGGCAACCATGTCGGCGGCCGACTTGTCGATGCCGGTGGCCACGACCGACACGCGGATCACGCCTTCCAGTTCCTCGTCGAAGGTAGCACCCAGAATGATGTTGGCGTCCTGATCGACCTCCTCGCGGATGCGGGTCGCCGCCTCGTCCACCTCGAACAGCGTCAGGTCGCGCCCGCCGGTGATCGAGATCAGCAAGCCCTTGGCGCCCTTCATCGAGGTCTCGTCGAGCAGCGGGTTGGCGATCGCGGCCTCTGCGGCGGCCATCGCGCGGCCCTCGCCCGATGCCTCGCCGGTTCCCATCATCGCCTTGCCCATCTCGCGCATGACCGAACGGACGTCGGCGAAATCGAGATTGATGAGGCCTTCCTTGACCATCAGGTCGGTGATGCAGGCAACACCCGAATAGAGCACCTGATCGGCCATCGCGAAGGCGTCGGCGAAGGTCGTCTTGTCATTGGCCAGCCGGAACAGGTTCTGGTTGGGAATGACGATCAGGGTGTCGACGCATTTCTGCAATTCCTCGATGCCCAGATCCGCCGTCTTCATGCGGCGCTGGCCTTCGAAATGGAACGGCTTGGTAACGACGCCGACGGTCAGAATGCCCTTTTCGCGCGCAGCGCGGGCGACCACCGGTGCGGCCCCCGTGCCGGTGCCGCCGCCCATGCCGGCGGTGACGAAGCACATATGGGTGTGGGTCAGGTGGTCGACGATCTCATCCAGGCATTCCTCGGCAGCCGCGCGGCCGACTTCCGGCTGCGAACCGGCGCCCAGCCCCTCGGTGACATGCGCGCCGAGCTGGATCAGGCGCTCCGCCTTCGACGTGGTCAGCGCCTGGGCATCGGTGTTCGCCACCACGAACTCGACGCCGCGCAAGCCCGCGGTGATCATGTTGTTGACCGCGTTGCCGCCACCGCCTCCCACACCGAAAACGGTGATGCGTGGCTTCAGCTCGGTAATGTCCGGCTTTTGCAGATTGATGGTCATAATCCTCGTCCTTTTGCCTTTTCCGCCGCTACAATTATGGGGCAGTCCCCTACAAACTCATGGCCTCAACGCCGGCCCTAAAAACTGTCTCTCAACCACTGACTCATGCGATGCAGTTTCCCACCTGTCCCCGTCATCCTGAAACGGGAAGCTCCTTGCGCAACATGGCTCTCGAAACTCGCCATTTGCGGATAAATCAAAAGCCCGACCGCCGCCGAGAAGGCCGGCCCCTTGGCCGCTTCCGGCAATCCGGCCACGCCGAGCGGCCGGCCGACGCGCACATTACGTCCGAGAATGCGCCTTGCCGCTTCCGGCAGGCCCGAAAGCTGGCTGGCGCCGCCGGTCAGGACGATGCGCCGGCCAACGACATTGCCATAGCCGGATTTGCCGATGCGCTCGCGCAACATCTCCAGCGTCTCGTCGATACGGGCGCGCACGATGCGCGTCATCACCGCACGCGGCACCTGCAAAGGCGTCTCGCCCTCTTCGCCGATCGGCTGGATGCTGATGAGGTCGCGGTCGTCGGCGCTGCCCGGCAGCGCCGAACCGTGCATGACCTTGAGCCGTTCGGCGGCGTCCAGCGTCGTCGAAAGCCCCTTGGCCAGATCCAGCGTCACATGGTTGCCGCCGACGGGAATGGAGTCGCCATGAACGAACCGGCCCTCGGCAAAGATGGAGATTGTCGTCGTTCCACCGCCCATGTCGATGCAGGCGGCGCCCATTTCCAACTCGTCGTCGACCAGCGCCGCAAGACCGCTGGCATAAGGCGTCGAAACCATGCGCTCGACCGAAAGGTGCGAACGGTTGATGGCCAGTTCGAGATTGCGCAGCGGCGCGGCATCGGCGGTCAGCACATGCATGTCCACGCCGAGTGTCTCGCCCACCATGCCGCGCGGGTCGCGCACGCCACGCTCGGCATCGAGCGAAAAACCGACCGGCAGCGAATGAACGACCTCGCGCTCGGATTTGAGCGCCTGTTTGGCGCCCGCACCGAGAACCCGCTTGATGTCGGCCTCGTCGACCTCGTGCCCGCCGAGGTTGATGGTGGCCGAAAACGACTGACTCTTCAGCCGTCCCGCCGTCATGTTGACGAAGAGTGAATCGACCGTCAGTCCCGCCATCCGTTCGGCCGCATCCACGGCGAGCCGGATGGCCTGCTCGGCGCGGTCGAGATCGATGACGACGCCGGATTTCACCCCCTGCGACTTCTGGTGGCCGATACCGATCACACGCGTCTGATGAGAGCGCCCGCGCAACAGCTTGCCGTCTTCGCATGGCTTCAATCGCGCGACAACGCAGCACACTTTGCTCGACCCGACATCGAGCACCGTCAACACGCCGGAGCGGCGCATGGAAAGATCGCCGTACCCGCTCAGCCAGCTCATATCCTCGCCTCCGCCCTGCGCTTGACAGATTTTTCCGCTTCCTTGAGCGCGGTCTGCCGGGCTTTCACCCCGTCCGGCGTCAGTTCAACAATCAGCCGGTTGGAGATGCGCATGTCCACGGTGACGATATCGCGCTCCAGAAGCCCTTTTTCATGCTCCAGGCGCACGATGTCGGCGATGGCCTGTGCTTCGTCCTCCTCCGGCAATTTCACCGTGACGCCGTTTTCCAGCCGCAGATCCCAGCGGCGCCCCCCAACGCGGATGTAGGCTTTGATCCGCGACGCGAAGTCGGGATATCTGTCGATCTCGGCGAGAAACTCAGGCGCCGGCGCCGCCGCGTCGGAACCGACCAGCAACGGCAGAAGCGCGTCCTTGCCGCCCGAATAGGGCACGATGACCCGGCCCGAGCGCTCGATCACGTCGAGCCGGGAGCCCTGCTGCAACAGCGCGAACGGCGCGCGCTCGGCGATCTTCACTTCCAGCGTATGCGGATAGACCTTGCGCACAGCCGCCCGCTCGACCCAGGGCAGTTGCGCGACGCGTTCCCTCGCCTGCCCCACATCGAAACCGATCAGCGACGTCCAACCATCGAGACCCAGCGCGCCGAGCACGTCGATCTCCGAGGTACGCTGGTTGCCGACGACCTTGATCTGATCGACGGCAAAGCCGGTGCGCGCGGTCACGCCCTGCACGAAACCGTCGAGATGGCCGCCGAGATAGCCGCCGTAAATGGAACTGGAAGCAAGCAGCACCGCCGAAAGGACGGTCGCCGAAAAAGGCGGCGCCTGGAACTCACCGTCATTGAGACGGGCGAAGAGACGCACCGGCCGGCGCAGCCAGCGCGGCAGCACGAAACGGTCAAGCGAAAGCGGCAGACCGAACAGCGCCAGCCTTGCCGCGCCACTCCTGTTCTGGCTCCACCTCAACGCAGACACGAAGCGTCCTCCACCAACCAACTCAACAGATCACCGAACGAATGCCCCGCCTGGGCTGCGATCTCAGGGACCAATGACGTCGGCGTCATGCCAGGTTGCGTATTGATCTCCAGCCAGACAAGTTCGCCATTTTCCGAATGGCGGTCGTCGTAGCGGAAGTCCGACCGGGAGACGCCCCGGCAACCGATAGCTTGATGAGCCTTGAGTGCCAGTGTCTGTATTTTTTGGTAAATATTCGGTGAAATTTTTGCCGGGCATTCGTGTTTTGAGCCGCCCGGCACATATTTCGAATCATAATCGTAGAAGGAATGGCCGGTCGGAATGATTTCGGTAACGCCGAGCGCGACGTCGCCCATCACGGCGCAGGTCAGTTCACGTCCATGAACATAGCGCTCGACCATGACGCGCTCGCCATATTTCCACTCGGTCGAGCTGATGATCTGTGGCGGATGCGACTGATCCTCCTTGACGATCACCACGCCGAAACTCGATCCTTCATTGACCGGCTTCACCACGTAGGGCGGCGGCATCGGATGCTGGTCGCGCACCGCAAAGCGGTTGATGAGCTTCGATTCCGCGACCGGAATGCCAGCGGCGGAAGCCACCGTCTTGGCCAGATCCTTGTTCATCGCCAGGGCCGAAGCCAGCACGCCCGAATGCGTGTAGGGAGCAGCCAGATATTCGAGGATTCCCTGGATAGTCCCGTCCTCGCCAAAGGGACCATGCAAGGCATTGAAGCAGACGTCAGGCTTGAGCGCGAGAAGCACCGGTCCGATATGACGCCCGACATCGACCCTCGTCACTTTATAGCCAACATCCTCAAGGGCGGCAGCGCATGCATTCCCCGACGAGAGCGACACGGGCCGTTCGGAAGAAAAACCACCCATGAGAACGGCAACGTGCTTGTTTTTCATACCCCGTCATCCCCTCTTGCGGCGGGTCGCGACATGTCTCCCTGATATTGAGTCCGAGTCTCCCGGCAGGCTACCCCCCAAGCGGAAAACGCGGTCACGCGTCGAACGACTCAAATCAGGAAACGCTCTATGCCCAAAGAATCAGAGAGTTGATTCCCTGACAAGGGCCTAGGATTCGCGGAGATTCACTTTCCGTGAAAACAGGGCAAATAATTCGCCGGAAAGGCGGCTAACCACTACAGCAACTGCCCGAGAAACTCCTGTACCTCATGGCCGGGGCGAAAATCGCCAATGCGCTTGATCTCCCAATGGAGCCGGATGCCGGAGTTTTCCAGCACGCGCGCGCGTACCGTCTCGCCGAGATATTCGAGTTCGTAACCGGTGGCCGCACCGGTGTTGATCATGAAATTGCAGTGCATGGGCGACATCTGCGCCCCGCCCACCATCAGGCCACGACAACCAGCCTTGTCGATTTCCTTCCAGGCGGACGTGCCTTCGGGATTCTTGAAGGTCGAGCCACCGGTCTTCTCGCGGATCGGCTGCACCGTCTCGCGGTGATGCTGCACGCCATCCATGGCGGCGCGGATCGTCTCGCGGTCTTGCCCGTAGCCTTCCAGCACGGCGGACGTGAAAATGAAATCCGCGGGCACGGAGGAATGGCGGTAGGCATAGCCCATATCCGCATTGGACAGCACATGCAGTCGGCCCTCACGGTCGAGCGCCCGCACCTCGACCACGCGCTCGCGAGTCTCGACGCCATTGGCGCCTGCATTCATACGCAGCGCCCCGCCGATGGCGCCGGGAATGCCGTGATAGAAATGAAAACCGCCGATGCCGGCCTCCAGTGCCGCCGCTGCAACCCGCTTGTCAGGCGTTGCCGCGCCGGCCTGGATGCGAGTGTCGGAAAGCGCCCGCGCCTCGCCGAACCCTTTGGCCGAAAGCCGTATCACGAAACCGGGAATGCCGCCGTCGCGCACCAGAAGGTTGGAGCCGATGCCGACCACCATCAGGGGAATGTCGCGCGGCACCGCCTTCAGGAAGGCGGCGAGATCTTCCTCGTCGGCGGGCTGGAACAGCGCATCGGCCATGCCGCCGGCACGAAACCAGGTGATCTTGTCCATCTCGGCGTTGGGCGTGATGCGCCCGCGCAGGCCGGCAAGCCTGTCGCCGAGTTTTGCAACAAGCGCCTCGCCACCTCCGGTCATGCGCCCTCGCCCAGTTCCTTCGGCAGCGCATAGGCCCATTGCGTGATGTTGCCGGCACCGAGGAAGACGACGAAATCGCCCGGCTTGGCGAGATCGCGCACCAGCGGCGCAATGGCCTGCGGGCCTTCGATATAGCGCGCGTCGCGATGGCCGCCAGCACGGATGCGCGAAACCAGCGCATCCGAAGTCGCCGCATCGATCGGCTCTTCGCCGGCTGAATAGACGGGCGCTATCGCCACCGTATCGGCATCGTTGAAGCAGACGGCGAAATCCTCGAACAGGTCGTGCAAACGGGTGTAGCGGTGCGGCTGGGCGATGGCGATGACGCGCCCCCTGGCCGCGCCGCGCGCCGCCTTCAGCACCGCCTTGATCTCGACCGGATGGTGGCCGTAATCGTCGAATATCTCGACACCGTTCCACGAGCCGGTGTGGGTGAAGCGGCGCTTGACGCCGCCGAAGGAGGAAAGCCCCTTGCGGATCGCGTCGGCCGAAAGGCCGAGTTCATGCGCTACTGCGATCGCCGCTGTGGCGTTGGAGACATTGTGGTGGCCGGGCATCGGCAGCCTGAGGCCTTCGATCAATGTCTGGCCGCCGCCCTTGCGCGCGCGGATGGTGACGTCGAACTCCGACGACGCGCCGTTGACGCGATGATTGACGAAGCGCACGTCGGCCTGCGCGTTCTCGCCATAGGTGATGACGCGCCGGTCGCCGATGCGTCCGACCAACGCCTGCACCTCCGGATGATCGATACACATGACGCCGAAGCCGTAGAACGGCACGTTCTCGACAAACTGCTTGAACGCATCACGCACCTTGTCGAAGGAGCCGTAATGATCGAGATGCTCGGGGTCGATATTGGTGACGACGGCAATGTCCGCCGGCAGTTTGAGGAAGGTGCCGTCGCTCTCATCGGCCTCCACCACCATCCACTCACCGTCGCCCATGCGCGCATTGGTGCCGTAGGCATTGATGATGCCGCCATTGATGACGGTCGGGTCGAGCCCGCCGGCCTCGAGCAGCGTCGCCACCATGGAGGTGGTCGTGGTCTTGCCATGCGTGCCGCCGATGGCAACGGCCTGACGGAAACGCATCAGTTCGGCCAGCATCTCGGCGCGGCGCACCACCGGCAAAAGCCGTTCGCGCGCGCCGATCAGTTCCGGATTGTCCTTCTTGATGGCGGTGGACACCACAACCACCTCGGCATCGCCGAGATTCTCTGCGCTATGGCCGACAAAGCATTCGATGCCTTTCTCGCGCAGCCGCTGCACATTGGCGCCTTCCGCCTGGTCCGATCCCTGAACCTTGTAGCCGAGATTGTGCAGCACCTCGGCAATGCCGCTCATGCCAATGCCGCCAATGCCGATGAAATGCACGAGGCCGATAGTCTGCGGCATCTTCATGCGCGCGCTTCCTTCCTGAAATCCTCAATCGATCTGCCCGAGGCAATAGCCTCTGTGAAATCGGCGAGCAACCGTACCGCTTCCGGCCGGCCCACCGACTTCGCCGCCGCGGCCATTGTCGCCAGCCGTTGCGGTTCGGCCATCGCCGCACTTAACAGCGCCGCGATCCTCTCCGTCGAAAGCGTGGATTGCGGATGCACCTCAGCCCCTCCGGCCGCCGCCAATGCCGCCGCGTTCGCCGCCTGGTCGTGGTCGAGCGCATGCGGGTAAGGCACCAGAAGCGCCGGGCGGCCGATAACCGCGATCTCCGACACCGTGGATGCGCCGGAGCGCGAAATTACCAGATGCGCCGCCGCCAGATGCGCCGCCATATCGGTGAAGAAAGGCGAGACCTCGGCACGCACCCCAAGTTCGGCATAGATCGCCTTGACCCGCTCGGCATCGTCGGCGCGCGCCTGCTGCGTCACCACCAATTGCCCGCGCGCCGGCGAAGACAGCCGCGCCACCGCCTGCGGAACGGCGTCGGAAAAGAACTTCGCGCCCTGGCTGCCGCCGAAGACGAGAAGCCGGAACGGCGTGCCGGCGGACGACGGCGCATAAGGCGTGGCGGCAGCCGCGAGCACCTGCGGCCGGACCGGATTGCCGGTAATGACGGTCCTGGCGCCGGCTACACTTTCATCTTCAGGCAGGAAGCCGCCGGCAATGGCGCTGACCCGGCTGGCCAGCGCCCTGTTCGCCCGCCCCATCACCGCGTTCTGCTCGTGGATCAGGGTTGGCACACCACGCCGCGTCGCCGCATAGAGCGGCGGTAGCGTCGGATAGCCGCCAAAGCCGACCACGGCTGCCGGCCTGATCCGGCGAATGACCGCCGACGCCTGGCGCACGCCGCCCCAGATCGTCCAGAGCGCGCGGGCGAGAGCGACGGGATTCTTCGAGCCGAACGTGGCCGAGCGGATGCGATGCACCTCTTCTGCCGGAAAATTCGCCGCAAAACGCTCGACGCGCTCATCTGTCGCCAGATGCACGCTCCAGTCGCGCTGGTTCAGCGCATGCGCCAGCGCTTCAGCCGGAAAAAGATGCCCGCCGGTTCCACCCGCCGCAAGAAGGATCGTTCCTTTGCTCATTGGCCGCGACTATTCCGCCGCCATGGTGCGCTGCACGAAATCGGCGAGTCCGAGCGATTTGCGCCGTTCCGGCTTCTTGCGTGTCAACGCCAGCACCATGCCCATCGAAAGCGCGATCGCGATCTGTGACGAGCCGCCATAGGAGATGAACGGCAAGGTCATGCCCTTGGCCGGGATGAGTTGCAGATTGACGCACATGTTGATGATTGCCTGCAGGCCGAACACCGTCACCAGTCCGCCCACCGCATAGCGGGTAAAGTCATCTTGCTCCTTGAGCGCCTTGTTCAATCCGCGGATGACGATAAAGGCAAAGATGAGCATGATGAAGAAACACAGAACCAGGCCAAACTCCTCGCCGGCTACCGCAAAGACGAAGTCGGCATGGCTGTCGGGAATAAGGCGCTTATAGGTGCCTTCGCCCGGCCCGACGCCGAACCAGCCGCCATTGATGAGCGCCTCGCGCCCCATGTCCACCTGATAGGTGTCGCCCTCGCCGGTCAGGAAGCGGTTGATGCGGCCCGAAACGTGCGGAAACACTTCATAGGCGGCGAATAGGCCCAAAACGCCGCCGGCACCCAGCAGAACGATCCATATCCATGACAGGCCGGCCATGAAGAACATGATGCCCCATGTGCCGGAAACCAGCATGGTCTGTCCGAGGTCCGGCTGCGCGATCAGAAGCGATATGACCAGCACCAAAAGGATCATGGAAAACAAATTGCCCGGAATGTCGGGCTGGCGCTTGTGCTCGGCAAACAGCCAGGCGCATACCACGACGAAAGCCGGCTTGAGGAATTCGGACGGCTGGATCGATAGCCCGATGATCGACACCCAGCGCCGCGCGCCCTTGACCTCGACGCCGATGTAAAGCACGGCCACCATCAGCACGAGCATGACGCATAAAATGGCCAGCGACAGGCGTCTGATCTGGCGCGCGTCGAGGAATGAAACGGCCAGCATCACGCCAAGCGCCGGAATGGTATAGATGATCTGGCGATCCGCGAAGTGGAAAGAATCGAGGCCGATACGTTCCGCCACCGCCGGGCTCGCGGCAAAGGAGAGCACGATGCCGAGCCCCATCAGCAACAGGAATGCGGCGAGGAACCATCGGTCTATGGTCCACCACCAGACCGCGACCGGGCTTCTGTCAAGTCGGCTTGCCTGCGCCATTTTAGACCATGCTCCCTTTGATGGGTTTCACGCCTTCGATAGCGTTCACGGCTTGCCTGAAGGCTTCGCCGCGGACCTCGAAATTCTTGAACTGATCGAAGCTGGCGCAAGCCGGTGAAAGCAGCACCACCGCCTCGCCGCACGCATCGCCGGCGGCATCGGCCGCCGCATGCTCGACAGCCGCCGCAAGCGTGCCGGCAATCTCATAAGATGCCGCTTCGCCAAGCGTCGCCGCGAAGACCGGCGCGGCCTCGCCGATCAGATAGGCTTTGGCGACGCGCGGAAAGAAGCCGCGCAGAGGCTCGATGCCGCCTTCCTTGGGCAGGCCGCCGGCAATCCAGTAGATCCGTGCAAAGCTGGAAAGAGCCGGTGCCGCCGCATCGGCGTTGGTCGCCTTGGAATCGTTGACAAACAAGATATGATCCTTGCGGCCGACCTGCTCCATCCGGTGCGCAAGACCGGGAAAGCTTTCCAGTCCGGATTGGATTTCGCCAAGCTCAAGCCCGACCTTGAGACAGGCGGCGACCGCCGCGAGCGCATTCTGCGCATTATGCTGGCCGCGCAGTGAACCAATGCCTTCGAGGAAGGCGATGCGGCTGTAGCGGCCGTCGATGGCTTCCATGAGATTGCTGCCATCCGCGAAATAGCCATCGGCCAGAGGCAGCCGCTTGGAAATGCGCACCACCGGCTTGCCGGCGCGCTCCAGCCGGTCGGCGATCTGCGCGCACCAGGAATCGTCAACGCCGATGATCGCCGTCTCCGATCCGGCCACCAGCCGTTCCTTGATCAAGGCGTAGTGCTGCATGGTGCCGTGGCGGTCGAGATGGTCCGGCGTCAGGTTGAGCAGGATGCCGGCAGTCGGATTGATCGAGGGCGCGAGATCGATCTGGTAGGAGGAGCATTCCACGACATAGTTGCGATCCGGCGCCAGCGGATCAAGCGTCATCACCGCACGGCCGATATTGCCGCCCATCTGGGCATCGCGGCCCGCCGATTTCAGGATATGGGCGGCGAGCGCCGTAGTCGTCGATTTGCCGTTGGTGCCGGTTATGGCAATGAACGGCGCGGTCGGGGCCTGTCGTGTGCGCTCGCGCACGAAAAGCTCGACATCGCCGATGATTTCGACGCCCGAGCCGCGTGCAAGCTCCACCGTCCAGTGCGGCTTGGGATGGGTAAGCGGCACGCCGGGCGACAATACCAGGGAGGCAAAATTGCCCCAGTCCTCGGCGCGCAGATCGGCGGTGCCGATGCCCTCGGCCTGAGCCTTGGTCACGCTGCCGGGATTGTCGTCCCAACCGACAACATCGGCACCTCCCTCGATGAGCGCGCGCGCCGTGGCGACGCCCGAACCGCCGAGCCCGAACAGGGCGACGCGCTTGCCGGAAAATGACGTGGCGGGGATCATCGCGACCGCGATCCTATCTGAGCTTGAGGGTGGAAAGGCCGATCAATGCCAGCATCACCGCGATGACCCAGAAGCGGATCACCACCTGGCTTTCGGTCCAGCCAAGCTTCTCGAAATGATGGTGGATCGGCGCCATCAGGAAGACGCGCCTGCCGGTCATCTTGAAATAGCCGACCTGGATGATGACCGAAAGGATTTCCAGTACGAACAGGCCGCCGACAATGACCAGCACGATCTCGTGCTTGGTCGAGACGGCCACCGTGCCGATCAAGCCACCCAGCGCCAGTGAACCCGTGTCGCCCATGAAGATCGCCGCCGGCGGCGCGTTGAACCACAGAAAGCCGAGGCCCGCACCGATAACCGCGCCGAGGATCACCGACAGTTCGCCGGTGCCGGGCACGAAATGAATTTGCAGATATTCGGCGAACACCGCGTTGCCGGACAGATAGGCGATGACGCCGAAGGATGCGGCCGCGATCATGATCGGCACGATCGCCAGCCCGTCGAGACCGTCGGTCAGGTTCACGGCATTGCCGGCGCCCACCATGACGAAGGCGCCGAAGGGAATGAAGAACCAGCCGAGATTGATCAAGAATTCCTTGGCGAAGGGAAATGTGAGCGACGAGGAAAACGGCTCCTGGCCGTTATGCATGATGATCCATGCGGCAATGCCGGCGATGACGAATTCGAGCGCCAGCCGCGCCTTGCCGGAAAAGCCCAGATGCGATTGTTTCGTCACCTTGAGATAGTCGTCATAAAAACCGATGCCGCCGAAGCCGAGCGTCACCAGAAGCACGACCCAGACATAGACACTGGACAGGTTCGCCCACAGCAGCGACGAAATGATGATGCCGGTGAGCATCATCAGCCCGCCCATGGTCGGCGTGCCGGCCTTCTTGAAATGGGTCTGCGGTCCGTCGGCGCGGATCGGCTGGCCCTTGCCCTGACGCAGCCTGAGTGAATTGATGATGGCCGGGCCGAAAATGAAAACGATCAGCGCGGCAGTGATCAGCGCGCCGCCGGTTCGAAAGGTGATGTAGCGGAAGACGTTGAAGACCGTGATCTGGTCTGCGAAGTCGACAAGAAGCGTAAGCATGCGGTTTCGTCCCCCGATTCCGCCTAAATGTCTGGCTGCCCGACGCGCTGCGCCGGAAATGTCTTGAGCATGGCCTCGACCAGTCTGGAAAAGCCGATACCCTTGGATGACTTGACCATGACCACGTCGCCCGGCCTGATCGCATCCAGAAGCATCGGTTTGAGTTCGTCGGCGCTGTCGCGGTGCTCGACTGCAACATCACTCGGCAGGGCATCCGTCAGCGCCCTCATCTCCGGCCCGCCGAGAAACGCGACATCGACGTTCGCATCGGTGACGAAATTGGCCAGCGCGGCATGCAGCTTGGCCGAATGCGAGCCGAGTTCCAGCATATCGCCCAGCACGGCGATGCGGCGGCCATCGCCGGAAACCGGCGTCGTGGCCAAAAGGTCCAGCGCCGCCTTCATCGAGGTCGGATTGGCGTTGTAGCTTTCGTCGATAAGGGTAAAGGGCCCTTCGGGATGCGCCAGGACATGACGCTGCCCCCGCCCTCTCTCCGGCGCCAGATCGCCCAGCGCCTGCGCGGCGCGCGCGACATCGGCGCCGGCAAGATGCACGACCCCCAACACGGCCAATGCGTTTTGCGCGATATGGCGGCCCGGCGCGCCGATCCGCGCGACAACCTCTTGCCCGGCAATTTTCGCCGTCATGATCGAGTGATCGGCATCGAGCACGCAATTCATAAGCCGATAGGTGGCGCGCGTGTTCTCGCCGAAGCCGTAGAGGTGTTCGATGCCGGCTTCACGCGCCATCTTTCCCAGCAGGCGCGAACGCGGATCGTCACGGTTGAGCAGCGCTGCCCCGCCCCGCACCACGCCCTCGAAGATTTCGGCCTTGGCCTTGGCGATTTCGTCGAGGTTGCGGAAAAAACCGAGATGCGCCGGGGCGATGATCGTGATCAACGCAATATGCGGACGCACCATCCTGACCAGCGGACGGATCTCACCGGGATGGTTCATGCCGATCTCGAACACGGCATAATCGCAATCCTCGGGCATGCGCGCCAAAGTCAGCGGCACGCCCCAATGATTGTTGAAGGATTTGTCCGAGACATGCACCTTGGCCTGTGCGGCAAGCACATGGCGCAGCGCCTCCTTGGTGGTGGTCTTGCCGACGGAACCCGTCACGGCGATGATCTTTGCCTTTGTGCGTGCCCGTGCGGCGACGCCGAGCTTGACCATCGCTTCCAGCACGTCCGGCACGACGATCATCGGCGCGGTCAGCCGGCCGAGCGCCGGCAATCGCCCCTGCGCCACCACCAGCACGCCCGCGCCCGCCTTGGTGGCGGCGGTCGCGAAATCATGGCCGTCCATCGTCTCGCCCTTGATTGCGAAGAAAGCCTCACCGGGTTTCAGCGTGCGGCTGTCGATGGAAATTCCGGTGATACCCTGCGGCAGCTGACCGAGCGGCCGCCCGTCCATGGCCGCGACCAGCGCATCCGAGGTCCAGAGCATGCTCATGCGCCGGTTTCCTCCAATACCATTCCGAGCGCCGCGCGCACCGCCTCATGATCAGAGAACGGCAGGGTCCGGTCGCCAACGGTCTGTCCTTCTTCATGCCCCTTGCCGGCAACGATCAGCGTATCGCCTGCATGCAACATGCCGACCGCCTCTTCGATTGCCTGGCGGCGGTCGCCGATCTCGATGGCATCGGGCGCTGCCGCCAGGATAGCCGCGCGGATTTCGGCCGGCGCCTCCGAGCGCGGATTGTCATCGGTAACGACGACGACATCGGCAAGGCGCGTGGCAATCTCGCCCATGATCGGGCGCTTGCCGCGGTCACGGTCGCCGCCGCAGCCGAACACCACCACCACGCGGCCGGTGGTGAAGGGCCGCACGGATGCCAGCACATTTTCCAGCGCGTCGGGCTTGTGGGCATAATCGACATAGACCGGCGCGCCCTCAGTCGTGGTGCCGACAAGATCGAGCCGCCCCGGCGCGCCTTTCAATTTTTCCAGTGCGTGCAAGGCCTTGGCCGCCGGCGTTCCGGTAGAGATCGCAAGCCCTGCCGCCACCAGCGCATTGAAAATCTGGAAATCGCCGGCCAGCGGCAGATCGATTTCGTAAAGCGTGCCTCCGGCCTCGATCTCCGCGCGCTGGCGATGCCGCTCATGCTCGACGCGCTTGAGTTGCAGGAAGGCCCCGCCCCTGCCAACGGTCAGAACATCCAGCCCGGCCGCCCTTGCCGCCCGCACCGTCAGCTCCGACCAGGCGTCGTCGGCAAAGATCACGGCCGGCGCGCCCTTCGGCAGAAGCGTATCGAACAGCCGCAGCTTGGCGCGGTGATAGTCCTCCATCGTCGGATGATAATCCATATGGTCGCGGCCAAGATTGGTGAAGGCGCCGGCGGCCAGCCGCACGCCGTCGAGCCGGCGCTGGTCGAGGCCATGGCTGGACGCCTCCATCGCCGCGTGGGTAACGCCCGCCTCGGCGAGTTCGGCGAGCAGCCGATGCAGCGCCACCGGATCGGGCGTCGTCAACGAACCGTAATCGTTGCGGCCGGGCGCCACCACGCCCGTCGTGCCGATCGACGCCGCAGCAAGGCCAGCGTGCTCCCATATCTGGCGCGTGAAGGCGGCAACGGAAGTCTTGCCGCTGGTGCCCGTCACCGCGACCATGGTTTCAGGCTGGCGGCCGAAGAAGCGTGCCGCCGAAAGCGCAAGGGCCAGCCTTGGATCGTCGGCACTCATCACCGGCACACCCAAGCCTTCCAGCGCCGCACCCGGCGCGGCCACCACGGCCACGGCCCCGCGGGCCACCGCATCGGCGGCAAAGCGCGCGCCATCGGCCTTCGTGCCGGCCAGCGCGAAGAACACCATGCCGGGACCGATCTGCCGCGAATCGGCGGAAAGTCCGGCCACGTCCACATCCAGGGCGCTTGTCCCCTTGGCAGGCAGGACACCGGCTAGGTCTTTGAGCTTCATGGAAATCCAGTCATCGCAACGAATTGGGGCGCGCCACGCCGCTTGGCCGGGCAGGCAGGGGGTGAGTATCGACGCCGTTCAAGAATCATTCATACGAAACCAGCGTTGCCGCATCTTCATGGCTGAAATCTGGCTTCACACCAAGCATGGCAGCCGAGCGGGCGATGATGTTGTGGGCAATGACGCCAGCGTTCCAAGCCGCCGTTTCTCCCATGCCGGGCTTTTCCGCTTTCGGCTCGTCGGCGATGGTGAGCACGATATATTCCGGATCATCCATCGGAAACGCGGCCACGAAAGCATTGAAATTCTTATCGTGCGAATAGCGTCCGTTGACCACCTTCTCGGCCGTGCCGGTCTTGCCGCCGACCCGATAGCCCGGAACAAGCGCCTTGCGGCCGGAACCCTTCACCGCATTGAGCCGGTAGACATAGCGCATGGCGCTCACAGTGCTGTCCTTCACCACGCGCTTCGCCACCTCCATCGCCTCCTGCGGGGTGCGCATCAGGAATGTCGGTTCGATCAGGAAACCGCTCATCAGCGCAGCGCAGCCCACCGCGGTCTGGAGCGGGGTGGTCGAGACGCCGTGACCGAAGGCAATGGTGATGGAGTTGATCTTCTTCCACACTTTCGGCTCGGTCGGACGGGCCACTTCGGGCAGTTCCGTATCCATTCGTTCGAGGATCCCGAGACGATGCAGGAATTCGCGATGCCCGTCGATGCCGACGACATCGGCCTCCCGCGCAGAGCCGATATTGGACGAGTAGATAAAGATCTCCGGAATTGTCAGCCAGCGATGCTTGCCATGGAAGTCATGGATGGTCTGGCCGGCGATGCGCAGCGGCTTGGTGGCGTCGAGCTTGGTGTCCATCGTCACCTTGCCGGAATCCAGCGCCATGGCGGTGGTGAAGCTCTTGAAGGTCGAGCCCATTTCGTAGAGGCCGGCGGACATGCGGTTCAGCCGATCCTTATCCTCGACATTATACGGATTGTTCGGGTCGAAATCCGGCACCGAGGCCATGGCCAGCACTTCACCGGTCTTGATGTTGAGCACGACCGCACCGGCGGCAATTGCATGATAGCGCGCCATTCCGGCCGTGATTTCATCATGCACCACATGCTGAACCCTGAGGTCGATCGACAGGCGAACCGGTTTCATGTCCGTGGCCAACCCCACCGACTGGAGATCGGTCAGGCCCTGATCGTCCAGGTATTTCTCCATGCCGGAGATACCTTTGTTGTCGATATTGGTGAGTCCGACCACATAACCCGATGTCGAACCGCTCGGATAAAACCTGCGCTTTTCGCTGCGGAAACCAACACCGGGAATGCCGAGCGCGAAGATTTCGCTTTGCTGCTTCGGTGTAAGTTGGCGCCGCAGCCACACGAAACCCGCACCGCTCTTCAGCTTGCGGTAAGCCTGCTCGTAGTCGATGTCGGGAAGCACGGTCGCGAGTTTCTCGATCGCCTCGTCGGCGTCGACGATACGGCGCGGTTCGGCATACAGCGAGAACGTCTTGATATCGGTGGCCAGCACCTCGCCGTTGCGGTCGAGAATATCCGGGCGCGAGGCGGTGACGCGGCTTTGCGGCGGCCCTGAATCGTCGATATCCTTAAGGCCGAAATAGACCAGCCGCCCGGCAATCGTGGCGTAGATGGCGAAGAAAACCGCAATGGTCATCGCGACGCGCGCGCGGCCATTGCCTCCCGATGCCTTGCGGGCGCTGTCCACCACGATGGAACCGTCGTCCGCTGTCGTCGTACCGCGTTTCAGCGGCTTGCCGAGCTTTCCGATCATTGACCGATGCTCCCGGTCACGATCGCATCTGTGTCGCTGCCATTGCCGGCGACCCTGCCCGAACGGGCGACCAGTTGCTCGATGGTCAGGGGCTTGACGGGAAGCGTGTCGATCCCGCTGAACTGATGCGGATCAACGGGAACGAGACCGAGTTGGTCCTGGTAAAGTTCAGTGAGTTGCTGCAAGCGGGCGGGTTGGGTAAGAAGGCTCCAATCGGCCTTCAAAAGATCGATCGTATCCTCTTCAGTATGGATCTGTGCCTGCAACTTCTGCACCATTTCCATCTGGTTCTCGGCATCGCGCTTGATCTTGTAGGTCATGGCGGCGGCTGAAACCATTACGGCGATCAGGATAATATCTGTGGTGCGAAACACGCGCTTACCTCTCACCCATGGCGCCGGGGCCGGGAAGCCGCGGCAGGCCGAAAACTGAAAAATCACCGTCGCGCGCCGCTGCGTCGGCGCGCACCGCAGCCCGCAGGCGCGCCGAGCGCGAACGCGGATTGGCGGCAAGCTCGACTTCGCCCGCCGTCACACCGCCACCCAGCTTGCGAAATGTCGGCGCCTGCACCGCCAGTTGCGGCATGTGGCGCGAGCCCGCCGCCTGCTCCGAGCGGTCGCTCATGAAGCGCTTGACGATGCGGTCTTCCAGAGAATGGAACGTCACCACCGCCAGCCGCCCGCCCGGCTTCAACACCCGCTCGGCCGCCAGCAACGCCTTCGCCAGTTCGCCCAATTCGTCATTGACGAAGATGCGCAGCGCCTGGAACACCCGCGTGGCAGGATGGATTTTGTCACCGGGCTTGCGCCCGATATGAGTCTCGATGGCGTCCGCCAGATCGAGCGTACGCTCGAAAGGACGTTTCTGCCTTCGCGCCTCGATCATGCGCGCGATGCGGCCGGCATGACGTTCTTCGCCAAGAAAACCGAAAATGCGCGCCAGATCGCCGGCCTTGAATTGATTCACCACGTCGGCCGCACTCATGCCGGCCTGCGCCATGCGCATATCGAGCGGCCCATCGGCACGAAAGGAAAAGCCGCGATCCGGCTGGTCAAGCTGCATGGACGACACGCCTATATCGAGCACCACGCCGTCGGCGGCATCGCTATGGGCATCGAGCGTCGAGAACGGCGCCTGAACCAATCTCAGCCGGCCATCGGCTTCGCGCTCCAACACCCGCCCGGCTTCGATCGCGTCGGGGTCGCGGTCGATGGCAACCACCGAAGCGCCGGTGTCGAGGATCGCCCGCGCGTAGCCACCCGCGCCGAACGTTCCGTCGATGAGGAGATCGCCCGGTTTCGGCGCCAGCGCGCCCAGAACTTCTGTGAGAAGGACCGGAATGTGACGGGCCGGTCCGCCAGCGGCGTCAAGGTCATCGCCGTGGTCCGCCATCACTCCGGCCACTCCCCAGGCTTCGTCCCCTGCCGAAGCTGCAACAGCCGGGCGCGCGCTTGCGCACGATAGGCGGCAAGCCTGCCCGGTTCCCACATCTGGAAGAAATTGCCGCGCCCGAGAAAAGCCACCTCGCTGGTGATACCCGTATGCTCGCGGATGAAATCGCTCACCCCGATACGCCCGTCCTGATCGAGCTTCAGAAAGCTGCTGTCGCCATGGCAGTAGAAGGACATATCGTCCGCGGTCTGCAAGAACGGATCTTCCTGTGCAATGCGCTGTTCGTAGCGATCGAGAAGGTCCAGCCCGCCGACATCCAGCGCCGCCACGTCCAGGCAGCGCAAGGCGTAAAGTTCCGTATAGCCACGCTTCAGCACCACCGAGCGGAAATGCGCCGGAACCGAAACCCGGCCCTTGGCATCGATCCTGTTCACGGCACTCGACAGAAAACGGTCCATGACGCTTTACAACGGCTTGCGCCGCCGCACCCCTTTCCATCCCTGCGCCTCTGCCTTTGCGGCACGATCCATTCCGAGAAAACTTCCCTCCCGCATAGCTGCGCGAAAGCCAACGCGCGACCGCAGCGGCGGCCCGATCGGCGTACGCTTCACCCTGACACGGAACAAAGGCTTGAGTATCGAAATGGGATAACATGGGACATCATGGGCGTCAACGGGAACAAACTGGGTTTGCCTGCCATCCGGACCGCGCATGGCGACCGTGACGGCATCCTCGCCTTTATCTTCCATTAAGCCTAACGAAGTGTTTAAGCCGCATGGATCGACGCGCAGCGTGCTTGCCTTGTCAGGCGCACAGGCCTAAGCAAAACGGAGCCAAACGCGGACCTTGCGTGGTCCCGTCCGCCGGCCAAGAGGTTCACTCCATGACAGACACTGCAAACGCGCGCGCCGCAACTCTAGCCCATCTGCGCAAGCCCAAACTGGCCAAGGGCGACCCGATCCCGCTGCCTCTGGTCATGGCCTCGGTCTTTCATGCGCCTGGCGATGCGACCGGCTATAACCAATATGGCCGCTTCTCCAATCCGACATGGAGCGAACTGGAGCACATGCTGGCGCATCTTGAGGACGCGCCGTGCGTGGCCTTTCCTTCCGGCATGGCCGCAATCTCGGCAGTATTCTTCGGCTTATTGAAAGCCGGCGACCGCATCCTTGTCGCGGCTGACGGTTACCCGACCACGCGCGGCATCGGCGAGCGCTACCTGAAAGGCTTCGGCGTGACGATGGACGTCCGCCCCACTGCCTCCTTCCTCGACGGCGGGTTCGATGGCTATAAACTGGCCTTCGTGGAGACGCCGTCCAATCCGGGCCTCGACATTTGCGACATCGCCGCTGTCGCCAACACCGCGCACCAAGCCGGCGCCCTGCTCGTCGTGGACAACACCACCATGACGCCTTTCGGCCAACGCCCGCTTGAACTTGGCGCCGATATCGTGGTGGCTGCCGACACCAAGGCGCCGAACGGCCATTCAGACGTGCTGTTCGGCCATGTCGCCAGCCGCAACCCCGAAATCGTCACCGCCGTCCAGGACTGGCGCAAGACCACCGGCAGCATTCCCAGCCCCTTCGACGCATGGATGGTACATCGCGGGCTGGAGACGCTGGAACTGCGCTTCGAGCGCATGTGCGCCAATGCCGAATTCATCGCGCCTCGCCTGCGTGAGCATCCGGCCATCAGCGCCGTTCGCTTTCCCGGCCTTGCCGACGACCCCTCGCACAATCTCGCCCGCGCCCAGATGGAGCGCTTCGGCTTCCTCATCAGCCTGGTGCTGGATTCGGAAGAAAAGGCAGAGGATTTCATCAATGGCTGCGCGCTGATTGAGGCAGCCACGTCCTTCGGCGGCGTTCACACCTCGGCGGAGCGCCGCACCCGGCGCGGCGATGTCGTGCCGCCGGGCTTCGTGCGGTTGGCGGTCGGCTGCGAACCAGCCGAGGAATTATGGGCTGCGATCAAAGCGTCGCTCGACCGGCTTTGACCACGATTTCGTGGCAACCAACTTTGAATCTGTTTGCCGCCGTTCCTTCCTGACCGATCGGGAAGAAAAGCAAAAGTGCCAGTCGGCCTGTAAGCCGGGTTTTGTATGGCCCCGCCTCTTGCGAAACGGGAACGTGGCGGCCATTCATCTTGGATGCGTGTTGCCACGCATCTCACGCAACCTACCCGGATGGCGAGCCGGAAACAGCCCCTGAAGGTTGCCCTCCAAGCCATCCCTATTCGGTCTTGCTCCCGGTGGGGTTTGCCGTGCCGCTCCTGTTGCCAGGCGCGCGGTGGGCTCTTACCCCACCCTTTCACCCTTACCGCGCAATAAGCGCGGCGGTCTGCTTTCTGTGGCACTTTCCCTGGGGTCGCCCCCGCCGGCCGTTAGCCGGCACCGCATTTCCATGGAGCCCGGACTTTCCTCACCCACCACCTTTCGGCGATTGCGGGTGCGGCCGCCCGGCCGACTGGCAGGGCGTATAAACGGGCTGGCGCACCAAAACGCAAGCCCGCTTCACTCACGCAGACGAACCAAGTGCGGCCAACCGCACCTTGACCTTGCGGCAATAGGCCGAGGATACGGGGTTCATGCGCGTTGCGGCATGGCCGGCATTGTATTTCAATATGGTGCCGCAGGTTGTGCCATTGCCGAGTTCCTGCGCCATGGCCAGGTATTTCATACCGTATTTGATATTGGTTTCGGGATCATAGAGGCCTTTGACCGAGCCATTATAGCCGAGCATGCGCGCCGTCGCCGGCTTGATCTGCATCAGACCGACCTCGCCGGCGCTGCCGGTAATGTTTGGACGATAATTGCTCTCGACATGAATGACGGCGCGGGCCAGTGAAACCGGCACGCCGTAGGCCGAGGCATAGCGGGCGATGATCGCCGAATAGGGCTTGCTTCCATTGGTCGAAGCGGCCTTGTCCTTTTCCTTGCCGATCGACGCGGTGGTGAAATTATCCACCTGGACACGCGCCGATTTATGCCGGGCCTTACCTTTGCGGACCTTGGCCTTGGCGCTTTTCCCGGCCGGCTTGGCTTTGTCGCTTTTTGGGGCGGGGGCTTGCGCCTTCTTGTCTTCCGACTTCTTGCAGCCGAACAGATAGGGGCACGGCGCCTCTGCCTTCGCATTCTTCTGCTTGGCCTTGGCTGTAACCGGCTTTTTCACCACGGCAACGCTCTCACGATCACGTGGACTTTTTGCGACGGCTTCGCCATTTGCGGCAAAAGTCATCATGCCGGCAGCAAGCGCTGCCGCTAAAATGGTCAGTCTGTGCATGGAGTCCTGTTTGTCTGATCGCGCTACGGGAGGGGACGGCGCGACAATCCACATTGAATGAGCAGTAGCTAAATTAGCAACGCGTCATCGGCGTGTCTCTGCCTTTGGACGTGGAACCGGCCCCAATAAGGGCAAGGCGAATCACTTTGCGTGACGACTTGTAACCGCGGTCTGGGTCAGCCGAGTTGCGCGGCAACCCCATCCAACGCGGTGCGCAATGTGCGCAGCGTCGAACCGTCCGCAATGCCGTCCACCCGGCGCGGCCGGAAATGGCGCTGAAAAGCCTCGACCGCGATGCGGGTCTGGTCGTCGAATTGCCCGGTGATCTCAACGCCATAGCCATAAAGCGCGAGCATGGATTGCAGTTCCTCGACCGCGCAGCCTTGATCGCCAAGACAAAGGCTCGGCCCGCGCCGGATCGGCGCTGCGGGCACCCAGTGTCCGATACCGGCGGTGGCAAGCGCCTTCCACGGAAACTTCTCGCCGGGGTCGATCTTGCGACCAGGTGCCACATCGGAATGGGCGAGGACCCGTTCGCCCGCAATGCCGTGACGTTGCACGATACCGGTACAAAGGCCGATCACCGCCTCGATCTGTCGGCGTGGAAATGTGCGATAGCCGAGCGCGTGTCCAGGATTGACGATTTCGACCCCCACAGAGCGGGAATTGATATCGGTGACTCCGGCCCATGAACTCTTGCCGGCATGCCACGCCCGGTCACTCTCGCGCACCATCTGAACGATGCGCCCATCCTTATGGACCAGGTAATGCGATGACACCTCGCTCGCCGAATCGCACAGCCAGGCCTCGGCGGCAGCGCCGGTCGGCATGCCGGTATAATGCAGGACGATCATGTCCGGCCGGGCGACGCCAAGGCGCGGCCCGAAATTCGGCGAGACACGCACATCGGCTCCGGCATGGTCTGGCCGAAAGCCGGTCATGCCGCTTTCAGCCGCCGTTCGATCGTCTCATAAGCGGCATTGATCGCGGCCAACCGTGCGGTGGCGATCTTGATGAATTCCTTCGGCAGCCCGCGCGCGATCAATCTGTCGGGATGATTGTCCGCAACCAGCTTATGGTAACGCTTCTTGACCTCTTCCAGCGGGCGCCCGCGCTCGATACCCAGCACTGTATAGGGATCGGCCTCGCCGAGATGGACGTGCCGGGCAAGAATGGTCTGGTAATGTTCTTCGTCAATGCCGAAAATTCCCGAAACCCGGTGCAGGAACTGCCCTTCGCGCTCGTGCAGCACGCCATCGGCGGTGGCGATGTGAAACAGTCCGTCGAGAACATCTTCCAGCATCATGCAATTGGGCTGCCCGGAGCCGCAAAGCTGCGCCAGTTTCTCGGCGTAAATTTCGTAGCCGGCCACGTCGCGCTTGGCGAGATCGTAGAGCCGGGCGACATGCCCCACCTCCTCGGGCGGCACCTCGAAGATCGCGCGGAAGGCGCGAATCTCATCCTGGGTGACGACGCCGTCGGCCTTGGCCATCTTGGCTGAAAGCGCGATCATGGCAATAGAGAAGGCCACCCGGCGCCGCAAATCCGCGTCCCCGGAAAAGACCGTGCGCACCGCCTCCACGAAATCGGCGATGCCGGACGCAGTGGAGGCCGATATACGAGCGATGAAGTCGCCGAGACGATCCCAGATGGACATGGGCGCTTCTTAAAGCGAACGCCCCCTTGCTATCAAGTCAAAGAAGGATGGCGAGAGGCCTTCATGTTGGTTCACGCGAATTCTTCGCGACAGAATTATCAAGGACGTCGATTTTCGGGTCCGGCAACAAATTGCCAATAGGCATCACGGATTGACGCAGCTAGATTTCCGGCCGTCAATAGTGGAGGGCTTTCTTGAATGAAGAAATTTGCGATAGCGATCGTGGTCGCCGGACTGAGCGGGTGCCAGTCAGTCCCTCAAAGTGCGGCGCATTTGGGCGTCAATTTTCAGTTTTCACCAAGCAGTCGGTGCTCGCCGGTCAATCCCCAGATCACCTTAACCGGTGTTCCGACGGGAACAGCGAAATATGCCGTCCATATGACAGATCTGGACAAGCCCGATTATAATCACGGCGGCGGGACAATTATTGCGAGCGGCAACGTTATCCCATCTGGCGCTCTCAAGGTTTATAAAGGCCCTTGTCCGCCGGCCGGCCCCCACAGATACGAAATTTCCGTGAAAGCACTGGACGCTTCTGGCGAGATTGTCGGCTTCGGCAAATCGAGCCAACGTTTCCCTTGATAGCAAAAGGCCCGCCATGACGGCGGGCCTTCCTCGTTAAAACCAGTTTACTGCGCGGGCGCAGCCGGTTGCATCGTGCCGCCGTCAGTACCGGTGCCGGTATCCGGCTGCATGGTGTCGTTGGCCGGCGGGGCCGCTGGCTGTTCGGTGGCGGGCGGATTCGTGCTTTCCGTCGTCGTATTATCCGTGCCGCTGTCGCTGCAAGCCGCAACGCCAAACAGGGCCAAAGCCGAAACCGACGCTAAAATAAGCTTCTTCATCGCATCTCTCCTTGTAAACCGGCACCTCCCTCAGGCGCCGCTCGCAAGGATAATGCATGCCCGCGAAATCCGTTTCGTCACGTTGCATTTCGCAGCGTAATCTTGCCGCTCCCCCTTTATTCCATGGCAATCCCTCGCCCTTGCCATTGATTTCGCGGCTGTCCTTCCGCAAGGTCGTCCGGCGATCTGGCCGAGAATCAATGCCATTCGTGACAGGCCGCAATAGCATCGATATCGGCTGCAAACGGGGTTGGCGGGTTTGGGAAAAATGACGCGCAGCGCGACAGCCTTGTCCATAATGTTTATCCTGGGCGGCTGCACCACGATCGAAGACCTTGCCCCGACACCCGGCGCTTCCGCGCGTGCAACGAGCCACACGCCGCGCTTCACCGATAGTGACCCGTATAAGTGGGAGGGCACTGCGCCCTGGACCTATGGCGTGCACGGCACGGACGTTTCCAAATACCAGACGTCGGTGGATTGGCACAAAGCACGGGCAAGCGGAATTTCCTTCGCCTTCATCAAGGCGACGGAGGGCGGCGACCGCTTCGACGAATATTTCAACGAGCACTGGCGCCGCACGAAAGCCGCAGGCATCCCGCGCGGTGCCTATCATTTCTACTATTTCTGCACGCCAGCGGCAAAGCAGGCGCGCTGGTTCATCGAGCACGTTCCCAAGGACGCCTCGGCCATGCCGCCTGTGCTCGACATGGAATGGAACCCGCATTCACCGACCTGCAAACTGCGCCCCGGCAAGGAAACGGTACGAAGCGAGATGAAGATTTATCTCGGCATGCTGGAACGCCATTACGGCAAGAAGCCGATTATCTACACCACGCTCGATTTCTTCGATGACAATGATCTGTCCACGTTCCGCGGCTATCCCTACTGGCTGCGCTCGGTCGCCGGCCACCCGAGCGAAAAATACGGCAGCCACCCTTTCACCTTCTGGCAATATACCGGCACCGGAGTGGTGCCGGGCATTGACGGCAATGCCGATATCAATGTCTTCAACGGTTCCAAAGTCGCCTGGGAAAAATGGCTGCGGCTCAACACAAATTGACCGGACTTAACTTGCCTGTTTTTTGCCATTTGTGGCAGGCACAGAACGCAGCCGACAACGAAGGTCTGGAGAAATATCGATGCGAGCACCCCTGAGTGCCCTCGCGGCAACGTTGCTTTTTACCGCCGCCGGGACGGTTTCGGCCATGGCACAGGAGTGCGGTGGCGATTTCCAGGCATGGAAGCAGGGCGTTGCGGCCGAGGCCAGGGCGGCAGGCGTCGGTGAAAAGGGCCTTGCGGCGCTGGCGGCCGCAACCATCGATGACAAGGTTCTGGCGCGCGACCGAGCGCAGGGCGTATTCACCCAAACCTTCATCGAGTTCTCCAGCCGCATGATTTCGGCCTATCGCCTCAAGCATGGCGACGCCAATCTGAAGAAATACGCCGACGTCTTTTCGCGCGCGGAGCAGGAGTTCGGCGTACAGCCTCCGGTCGTCGCCGCCTTCTGGGCGCTGGAGACGGATTTCGGCGCGGTTCAGGGCGATTTCCACACCCTCACCGCGCTGGTGACGCTGGCGCATGATTGCCGGCGCCCGGAATTGTTCCGGCGCCAACTCGTTCCCTTGCTGACGCTGATCGATCGCGGCGTCGTGCCCGCCGATGTCGAGGGCGCCTGGGCCGGCGAGATCGGCCAGACCCAGATGCTCCCCGTCGATTATCTCCATGACGGCGTCGATGGCGATGGAGACGGCCAGGTGGATCTGCGCAACAGCGCGCCCGATGTCATCATGACCACCGCGAAGAAGTTGCAGGTCATGGGCTGGAAGCCGGAGCAGCCCTGGGTCGTGGAAGTGCGCGTGCCCGACCAGATGCCATGGGACCAGACCGGGCGCGACAACAAGCTGCCGCTTGCGCAATGGTCGCAATGGGGCGTGACGCAACGCGACGGTGCGCCGCTGGAAGACAACGGCCTGAAGGCCGGGCTGGTGCTGCCCATGGGTCGCAAAGGCCCGGCGTTCCTGGCCTTCGACAATTACGATGTCTATCTCGAATGGAACAAGTCGGCGACCTACGCGCTGACCGCCGCCGTATTGGCGACCCGCCTGGCCGGCGCACCGGCCTATGACCGGCGCGATCCGGACCCCGGCTTCAGCGCCGAAAGAATGAAGGCGCTCCAGACCAGGCTGGAAGCGAAAGGCTATGACGTCGGCAGCGTCGATGGCATCCTCGGCAACAATACGCGCGAGGCGATCCGCCAGGAACAGAAACGCCTCGGCCTGCCGGTGGATGGCTGGCCGACCGCGGAATTGCTGGCAAAATTATAAGTGCAAACCGAACGCTCCGCGGAGACGAATCACGGTAGGGCCGGAATCCTGCCATGATTTGTACACAACCGGCTGACCCACCTTTTGTTGAGGGTTTTCAACCGCTAACGGGCTGTTTCAGGTCGCAAATTCCACAATTCCGTCGCAATGCAGCAAATTTTTCACTTGTCTGTAGCGCAAATGCCCTTAGATTCTGGCGATAGCTTTTCAACAGGAGGCTATCATGGGACTGACAAAGCCAATCAACGCATTGATGATTTGTGCTGCGTTCGCCTTCATCGGCGCCCTCATCATGGGCGTTCTTCCATAGACAGCGCCAGAGAGAAGAAACGAGATAAAAAGGCCGGGCATTTTGCCCGGCCTTTTTCATGCAAGCGATAACCTGGTCAAGCTGCGGCCGACCCGACGATCCCCTGCGGCGACCGTATGCCGATCATGTGACAGATGGCGACGACGAGGTCTGCCCGGTTCATCGTATAGAAATGGAAGTCGCTGACGCCACGTTCGACAAGGTCCATCACCTGCTCGGTCGCCACAGCGGAGGCAACGAGCGCATGCGTCTGCGGGTCCTGTGCAAGCCCCTCGAAACGCTCCGCCAGCCATGCCGGGACATGAGTGCCGGCGCGGGAGGCGAAATTCGCCACCTGCCGGAAATTGTGCACCGGCTGTATACCCGGCACGATCGGGATATAGATGCCGGCGCGGCGCACCCGCTCGACATAGCGTTCGTAAAGATCGTTGTCGAAGAAGAACTGGGTGATGGCTCGTGTCGCGCCATTATCGACCTTTCGCTTCAGCATTTCGATATCGGTGGCGAAATCCGGACTTTGCGGATGCTTTTCGGGATAGGCGGCCACGGAAATATCGAAATCCGCAATCGACTTCAGCCCGCCAACCAGTTCGGCCCCGTTCTGATAGCCGCCGGGATAAGGCTGATAGGCTTCGCCAACGCCGTTTGCGGGATCGCCCCGCAACGCGACGAAGCGGCGGATGCCCATGGCATCATACTCGCGAATAACTGCATCAACCTCTTCCCGCGTCGCGCCGACGCATGTGAGATGCGCGGCTGCCGGGATGCCGGTCTCGGTCAGGATACGCTTGATGGTACGCCCGGTACGCTCGCGCGTCGTGCCGCCGGCGCCGTAGGTCACAGAGACGAAATTCGGCCTGAGAGGCTCCAGCCGCGTTACGGTGTCCCAAAGGCGGGTTTCCATCTCGTCGGTTTTGGGCGGAAAGAATTCAAACGACACGCGAATGCGTTCGCCGATATCCGGCTGGCGGGAAAAGCGGAACTGGTTCATCAGGCGATCTCCCCCAACGGGCGGGCATTTGTCGATTGAATGGCGCCGTTGGATTGCGGCCGATCGGCCGGATCGGCAATCAACAGGCGACGGTCGCGGCCAAGCCAGAGCTTGACGGTAAGCCCCGCCTCGCTGCCGCCATTCGGCGCGAAATCCTGTGTCTCTTCGAGGTCGAGCCCCGCCTCACCCAGCCATTCGCTAATTTGCCGGTCGCCAAAACCGAGACGCTGGTGCGCATGCGCGTCGCGCAAAAACTCCAACGCATGCGGCGCAAAATCAACGATCACCAGCCGCCCTGCCGGCCTCAGCAACCGTGCCGCTTCGCGGACCGCGCGGCCCGGATCATCGAGATAGTGCAGAACCTGATGGATGGTGACCAGATCGAACGCGTCGCGATCGACCGGCGGCGAGAAGATATCGCCCTGGCGCACCTGCGCATGAGAAACGCCGGATTTGTCGAGATTGGCGCGCGCCACCGCCAGCATCTCGCGCGACATGTCGATGCCGATGCCGCGGCGATAAAGCGGCGCGAAGATTTCCAGCAGCCGGCCGGTGCCGGTGCCGAGATCGAGCATGGACTGGAACGGCCGTTTGCCGATGAGCTTGAGTAGCGCAGCCTCGACCGCCTTGTCCGGCACGTGCAGCAGCCTGATCTGATCCCAGCTTGCGGCGTTGCGCGAAAAATATTCCGCTGCCCTGTCCTGACGGCGCCGCTTGACCGCGCTCAACCTTTCAAGGTCGCGCTCGACCTGCGCATCGCCGGCATCGATGTTTGAGACCAGGCGGAGCACGAAGTCGTGTGCCGCATCGGCATCCGACAGCCTGAAGAAGGCCCACGAGCCTTCCTGATAACGCCCGATCAGGCCGGCTTCCAGCAGCAGCTTGAGATGGCGCGACACGCGCGGCTGCGACTGGCCGAGGATTTCCGTAAGATCGGAAACGGTGAGGTCGCCGCGCGACAACAGCGCCAGAATCCGCAAGCGGCTGGATTCGGCGGCAGCCTTCAATGTATCTACCAATGTGTCGAGCGCAGGCATGAACGGCATTGCTCCAGAAAAGATATAAAGATATGTTTATATCATATTTTATCTTGTGGCAAGCGCGTGTCGTTAGAAAGCAAGAAAATGACGCATCAGAGATTCACCTCGCCCGACCACGCAGACACTGGAAAGGTTAGAGCGATGTTCGATATCCGCGACGGCGAACGGGTGCTTGTTGACGATCCAGTGACGATGGCCGCAGATGGCCACATCGTCTTTATCGGCCGCATCGCCTCACCCTGGACGACGCGCGAGGCCTGCCCGAAGAACATGCGCGCGGCGCGTGAGGCCGCTAAGTCCGCAACGCTCCACCTCGATGAACCCTATCGCGCCGGTCTCCTGGGCCTTGAAGGCGCCAGCCATGCCGTCATCCTGACATGGCTCGACCGCGCGCCGCGGAATCTGATTGTTCAGAAACCACGCCACGCATCTGAAGCGAAAGGCGTTTTCGCTTTGCGCTCACCGGTGCGGCCGAACCCTATCGGCCTTCATATCGTCCACCTGACGGCACTCGACATCGACAAGGGGCGGCTGGAACTCGACGCCATCGACGTCCTCGACGGCACTCCGGTCATCGACATCAAGCCTTACTTCCCTTCCAACGACGCATTTCCCGATGCCGTCACCGGGCGGAGCGGTGCATGAGGCGCTATACCGGCCGCCGCCGGGCGATTGCCAGGGCGCTTACGGCGCTGCTGCCGATGGCGCCCTATGCCGACATGGAAGCGATCCGTGCCGATGCCGGGGCCGCCCACCTCAAGACACTGCCGCCCTCCATCGCCGTCTGGCTGGCGACGGTGGCGCATGTCCGCCATGCCCATACCGGCTATGAGCAACTGCTCGCCGAGGGGTACGACCGCGACGCCGCGCGCTTCTTCGTCATCGACGAGATCAACGCCGTCCTGACCCGATGGCGTGCTACGCGCCTGCTCGACCCGGACGACGACGAAATCTGACTGCCAGTGGCCATCACATCATTCTGAGCAGCGCACCGCCGATGGAATAGCCGGCGCCGAAAGCGCAGAGCAGGCCGAAATCGCCGGCCTTCATGTCGGCATGATATTCCGACAGCGCGACGACCGAACCCGCGCCCGCCGTATTGCCGAGCCGGTCGAGCACCATCGGCGCGCGATCCTGATCGACATCGTGGCCGAACGCCAGCCGCAGGATCATCGCATTCATGCGCGCATTGGCCTGATGCAGCCAGAACCGCCTTATCCCCTCCGGCGTCTGCCCATGCTCGGCCAGAAAATCAACGATGAATTTATGGCCGGCCACGGTGACCTCCTTGAACACCTTGTTCCCGACCTGCTTGATCATGTTGCCTTCCAGGTCGATCCGATAGGGGTCGTCCAATGCGGTGCGGGTGAGATAACCGAGATTGGTGCGGATATTGTTCGACATCTGCGTCCACAGCCGCGTGTCCAGTACCTCGAAGCGGCCCGACTGCTCCTCCCCCTCCTCCAGCGCCTCGATCACCATCGACACCGACGCGTCGCCGAAAATGAAATGCGTCTGGCGGTCGCGGAAGTTGAGATGGGCGGTGATGATTTCCGGCACCGTTACCAGCACCCTTTTCTGCGCGCCGGAGCGCACAAGATTGGCCGCGACATGCAGTGCAGCAACAGCCGACGAGCAACCCAGCCCCATATCGAACGCCGCGCCGCTGGTGCCGAGCGCCTGCTGCATCTCGATGGCGAGGGCCGGGTAAGGCCGCTGCAAGTGCGACGACGAACACATGACGAGATCGATCTGCGAAGGCGCGACATCGGCGTGGGCAAGCGCCTTACGCGCCGAGGCAAGCCCGAATTCGGCCTGTATGGAAAGCGCATCGTCCGGCCGCGCCGGAATGTGCGGCGCCATGCGCGCCGGGTCCAATATGCCCTCGCGCTCGACCACATGGCGGCTGCGAATGCCAGAAGCATGCACGATAAAATGGCTGTCTGATCTTTGTAGCGGCGGCTCGCCCCGCGCTTCACGGGCCGGATTTTCGACATCGACCCAGCTATTGAAGCTCGCCACCAATTCCTCATTGGTAATCGAGGCTTCGGGAATTTCGACCCCCATGCCGCTGATGATGACGCGTTTCATGCTTTATGTCCGTCTGGAGCGCGGCGACTCTCGGATGGGCCGACCTTGAACGACGCCAATGCCCGGACGGCAAACACCGCCAAAAATCGTCGCGGAAGCGAATATCGGCGCTGAATTGCGCATGGCTGGCGTGGCGGGTCAAGCCGCCAAGCCAGCCATGCAGATCAAGATTTGCGGCGTGCGCTAATGAACAGGCGCGGGAAGCGCAACAGCACCTTGCCGCCGGCGGCCGGCTGATAGGCCTGCCGCAGCTTGGCCGCGTAGCGGTCAAGGAACCATCGCCGCTCGTCATCGGTCAGCGGATCGAGGAACGGCCGCAACCCTGTCGCCTTGAGCCATTCCACCACCGCATCGGCACCCGCAAGCGGATGGTTATAGATGGTGTGCCAGATGTCGAGCCGATCCGACAGGGGCAACAACAGGTCGTAATAGGTCGAAACAGGCGGCAGCGGTGCTTTTTGTGCGTTCCTGAGCTTATCCGCGAACGGCGATTCGGCTGCCGCTTCCACCATCAGGCTGTGGGATGGCTCGCCGAGATTGTCCGGCATCTGCACCGCCAGCACGCCGCCGGGTGTCAGAAAACCCATCAGCCGCTTCAGGATCGCCGGATGTTCCGGCAGCCACTGGAACACGGCATTGGCGAAGATCACATCGACCGGCTTCGCCGGCTGCCATGTCGCCGCGTCGGCAAGCTCGAAGGTAAGGCCGGGAAGGCGCTTTTGCGCCTTGTCGATCATGTCGGGCGAAGTGTCAAAGCCGCTGACCTGAGCCTGCGGCCAGCGTGCGGCCAGAAGTTCGGTGGAATTTCCCGGTCCGCAGCCGATATCGACCACGCGTCGCGGCCTGTCTATCGGCACCTGCGCCAGCAGATCGCGTGCCGGCCGCGTGCGCTCATCCTCGAATTTGAGGTAAAGAGAAGCGGACCAGTCTGCCATCAAGGCCTCCTCGAAACGAAAACGCCCCGCAAAAGCGGGGCATTGTAGAATCAGCGCGTCAGTCTCTTGTGCGTCATGCGGTGTGGGGTCAGCGCCTCCGGCCCCAGCCGGCGCACCTTGTCCTTCTCGTAATCCTCGAAATTGCCCTCGAACCACTCGACATGCGCATCGCCCTCGAAGGCCAGCATATGCGTGGCCAGCCGGTCGAGAAACATGCGGTCGTGGCTGATGATGACAGCACAGCCGGCATAGGCCTCCAGCGCATCCTCAAGGGCGGCCAGCGTCTCGGTGTCGAGATCGTTGGTCGGCTCGTCGAGCAGGAGCACGTTGCCGCCATTCTTCAGCATCTTGGCCAGATGCACGCGATTGCGCTGGCCGCCGGAAAGATTACCAACCTTCTGCTGCTGGTCGCCCCCGCGGAAATTGAACGACGAGCAATAGGCGCGCGAATTGACCTCATGCTTGCCGAGCTTGATGACCTCCGCACCGCCGGAGATTTCCTCCCAGACGGTCTTGTTCGGATCGAGCGCATCGCGGCTCTGATCGACATAGCCGAGCCTGACCGTCTCACCCTTGCGGATCGAGCCAGCATCGGGCTGTTCCTGTCCGGTAATCATCTTGAACAACGTCGTCTTGCCGGCGCCGTTCGGGCCGATGACGCCGACAATGCCGCCGGGCGGCAGCTTGAACGACAAATCCTCGATCAGCACCTCATCGCCATAACCCTTCTTCAGGTCCTCGACCTCGATGACGACATTGCCCAGCCGTTCGCTGGTCGGGATAACGATCTGCGTGTCGGTCGGCTTGCGTTTGTTGGCCTGTTCGAGCAGGTCCTCATAGGCGCTGATGCGCGCCTTGGATTTGGTCTGCCGCGCCTTGGGCGAAGACGCGATCCACTCGCGCTCGCGCCAGATCGCCTTCTGGCGGGAGTCATCCTCGCGACCTTCCTGGATGAGCCGCTTGGCCTTGGCGTCGAGATATTTGGTGTAATTGCCCTCATAGGGAATGCCGCGGCCACGGTCGAGTTCGAGAATCCAGCCAGTGACATTGTCGAGGAAGTAGCGGTCGTGGGTGATGATCAGCACCGCGCCCGGATAATCGCGCAGGTGCTTTTCCAGCCACTGCGTCGTCTCGGCGTCGAGATGGTTGGTCGGCTCGTCAAGCAGCAGAAGGTCAGGCTGCTCCAGAAGCAGCCGGCACAGCGCCACGCGGCGACGCTCGCCACCCGAAAGCGAAGTCACGTCCGAATCCTTGGGCGGGCAGGCCAGAGCCTCCATCGCCATCTCGACCTGCTGTTCGAGATCCCACAGGTTCAGGCGGTCCATCTCGTCCTGAAGCTTGGCCGACTCGTCCGCCGTCTCGTCGGAATAGTTCATCATCAGCTCGTTATAGCGATCGATGATCGCCGTCTTCTTCTTCACGCCATCCATGACGTTTTCGAACACGGTCTTTTCCGGATCAAGATGCGGCTCCTGCGCCAGATAGCCGACTGTCGCGCCTTCGGCGAGCCAGGCTTCGCCGGTCCATTCCTTGTCGAGCCCGGCCATGATCTTGAGAATGGTCGATTTGCCGGCGCCGTTAGGGCCGAGAATGCCGATCTTGGCGTCGGGGTAGAAGGAAAGATTGATGTTCTCCAGCACCTTCTTGGTGCCGTAGGCCTTAGAAAGGCCGGCCATGTGATAGATGAATTGGCGTGCCACGCGCGCGGTTCCTGTCGTACGAAGATGGATTGAACGGAGGTTGCGGGCTATGTAGGCGATGCGGCGCCAAACGGCAAACCCTTTTGGCTGTGCCAAACCGCTGCCACGGCCGAAGAGGCGGCATCCTGCCTTGAAATATCCTACTGTATTCCGGCCGCATCCACGATCCCACGCGGGCAACCGGCGTGCCGCGTGGGTGCGGAAGCGGCCATCAGATCACGCAGCGGAACGTCCGGCCCGATCGGCCCGGCAAGGCCGAGCGTCACTCCGCCGATCATCCGCTTGCCGCGATCGCGAAAGCAGGAGATCCGAACCCGTTCGCCCGCGCCCGCACCGAACGCCTTGTCGAAGGCGGCACGGATTTGTTCGGCCGTCAATTCCTTGCCGATATGGCTGGCGAAAAGAACGCGCACGGCAGATGCATTCACCGCCCCCGCCATGGCCAGCGCAGCAGAAAAATAATCCTGCTGGCTCTTGCCGGAACAGGTGCCGTGCTTGATCCATTCATGCCGCTCCAACTGCGACGCCGTGCCGGGCATGACCCGATCGAGTTCAGCACGAACCTTCGGATCGAGCCTGACCCGCGGCAATTTCCACCAGCGACCGGATTTATCGTCACGGCGGTCTCCGCGACCGACATTGCAGTAGAATTTGTCGTTCGGTTGTGGCCACAGGCCGTGCAGGGTGAAATGCGTGGCGTCATACCTGTTTGCCGTCTGGCTCCGACATTCGGGTTTGCGCGGCCTCGTCTCGCAGAAAGCCGGCTGCCAGTTTAGCGCCAGCACATATCCGGACTTTGCCGACGCGGCCATTGCCGCCTTCGTCTGCCCGATAGGCGACAGGGCAAGACAAGCGACAGCAAGCGCAAGGACCGACCGCATAGACAATTTCCCAACCAGAAGCGTGGCATCATTGCCAGTACCGTGGCGATGTCCCACAAAGGAAAAGACCAGGCAAGGCAGGGTGGCGATGCATTTCAGCGAACACAAGACCCTGCATTCGCCTACCGGCGCCGCGCTCAGCCTTTATGTCCGCCAGGCCGCCAGGCCAGCGCGCGCGGTCGTCCAGGTCAATCACGGGCTGGCCGAACATGCAGGCCGCTATGGGCGCTTCGCTGGCTTCCTTGCCGCCCAAGGCTGCCATGTCTATGCGCATGACCATCGCGGCCATGGCCGCACAACCGCGCCCGACGCGCCGACCGGCCGTTTCGCGGCCCATAATGGCGCGGCCAAGGTGATCGCCGACGTTGCCGCCGTCCACGATTTGATCGCGAGCGAGCATCCCGGCCTGCCGGTGGTCATCTTCGGTCATTCGATGGGCGCGGTGATTGCGCTGCGCTTCGTCCAGGCCCATTCGCAAAAGCTGCATGGCGCGGCCATCTGGAACCCGGTTTTACCCACGGTGCCGCAATGTCGCGCTGCGCAGGCGCTGCTCACCTGGGAACGGTTCAGGTTAGGTTCGGACGTGCCTTCAAGGATCATGCCGAAACTGACCTTCAGGGCATGGGCTCGCGCAGTCCCCTATCACCATTCGGGCTTCGGCTGGCTCACGCGCGACGAAGACGAGATCGCCCAATATATGAAAGATCGGCATTGCGGCCGGGATTCCTCCATTTCGCTATGGCGCGATCTGCTGCACATCACCTTGACGGCGATGAATACCGGCCGATTTGCATCGGTGCGAAAAGACCTGCCTTTCAATCTGCTGGGCGGCGGCGCCGACCCTGCAACTGAATGTGGCAAGGCGGTCGAGCGGCTGGCTTCGCAGTTGCGGCGTCTCGGCTTTTCGAATCTGGTTTCAAGGATTTACGACGAAACCCGGCACGAAAGCCTGAACGAGTTGAATCGAAACATCATCATGGCCGATTTCGCCCACTGGCTCGATGAAATCCTGAAATAGCGGTCTTTGCAGGCTGGCCCAGCGCAAGGACCGTGACATCGTCCCGCCGGGTTGATAGAGCCTGCCACACAGCATCCGAAGCATTTTCTGGTGATCCATGGCCGAACCTCCGCTGAAAGGCGTCCGCGTCATAGAGCTTGCCCGCATCCTGGCAGGGCCATGGGCGGGCCAGTTGCTCGCCGATCTCGGCGCCGACGTCATCAAGGTGGAAAGCCCGGACGGCGACGATACCCGCAAATGGGGGCCGCCCTTCGTCGAGGGCAAGGAGGGCGAGAACCTTTCAGCCGCCTATTATCATGCCTGCAATCGCGGCAAGCGCTCCATTGTCATCGATTTTTCGACACCGGAAGGCGCCGCGACCGTCAGGAAACTGGTCGCCACCGCCGACGTCGTGATCGAGAATTTCAAGCTCGGCGGCCTCAAGAAATACGGGCTAGACTATGAAAGCCTGAAGGCGGTTAATCCGCGCCTTGTCTATTGCTCGATCACCGGCTTCGGCCAGACCGGGCCTTACGCGGCGCGCGCAGGCTATGATTTCATCGTGCAGGGCATGTCCGGCCTGATGTCGATCACCGGGCCGGCCGGCGGCGAGCCGCAAAAGGTCGGCGTCGCCGTCACAGACATCTTCACGGGGCTTTATTCCGTCATCGCCATTCAGGCCGCCCTGCGCCACGCCGAGGCCGGCGGCGAAGGCCAACATCTGGACATGGCGCTGTTCGACGCACAGATCTCCGTGCTTGCCAACCAGAATTTGAATTACCTCGTATCCGGTGTGTCGCCGGTGCAGATGGGCAACGCCCATCCCAACATCGCGCCTTACGAGGTGCTGCCGGTCAAGGACGGGCATTTCATTCTCGCGGTTGGCAATGACGGCCAGTTCCGCAAGTTCTGTACGGTCATCGGCAAAGGCACATTGGTCGACGATCCAGCTTTTTCGACCAATTCGGCGCGAGTTGCCAATCGCGTCGCGCTGAGGGAGGCGATCCTCGGCCCGCTTGCAGAGGTCACGCGCGACGACTTGCTGGCGAAACTTGAGGCCGCCGGCGTCCCCGCCAGCCCGATCAACAATATCGGCCAGATGTTTTCCGACCCGCAAGCCATCGCGCGCGGCATGCGGCTCGATCTGGACGATCGCCATGGCAACGCCCTGCCCTCAGTGCGCGCGCCGATTGTCATGTCGGCAACGCCGCTTGCCTATGAGCGCCCCTCGCCGCGCCTTGGCGAACATACCGATGAAATTCTGGCCGAACTGGAGAAAACCGGAAAATGAAGACCGGCGGAAAACTGATTGTCGAAGCCCTGGAAGCCAATGGCACGGATCGCGTGTTCTGCGTGCCGGGCGAATCCTACCTCGCCGTTCTCGATGCCCTGCACGATTCGAAAATCCGCATTATCGTGTGCCGGCAGGAAGGCGGCGCGTCGATGATGGCCGACTGCGAGGGCAGGCTGACCGGCAGGCCCGGCATCTGCTTCGTCACGCGCGGTCCCGGCGCCACCAATGCCTCGGCCGGCATCCATATCGCCATGCAGGATTCCATTCCGCTGATCCTGTTCATCGGCCAGGTCGCCAGCCACGCCAAGGAGCGCGAGGCCTTCCAGGAGGTCGATTACAAGCAGTTTTACGGCAGCATCGCCAAATGGGTGGTCGAGATCGAGGACGCCGCCCGCATCCCCGAATTCATCACCCGCGCCTTTGCCGTGGCGACGTCCGGCCGTCCCGGCCCCGTCGTCGTGTCATTGCCTGAGGACATGCTCACCAGCGAAGTCGAGGCCCCGGTTGCGTTGCCATTCACGCCGGTCGAAACCCGCCCCGGCGAAGCCGAACTCGATGAACTGGAAAAGTTGCTTGGTGCAGCGAAGCGACCGTTCGTCATTCTCGGCGGCACACGCTGGAGTGCCGAGGCAGTCGAGAATATCAAGCGGATTTCGGAGAATTGGGCGCTGCCGGTCGGCGTCGAATTCCGCCGCCAGATGCTGTTCGATCATCTGCACGCCAATTATGCCGGCGATGTCGGCATCGGCATCAATCCGAAGCTGGGCGCGGCCATCAAGGCGGCCGATCTGGTGCTGCTGATCGGCGGGCGTTTCGGCGAGATGCCGTCTTCGGACTATACGCTGCTGAAAAGCCCCTATCCCGACCAGAAGCTTGTTCACGTCCATGCCGACGCCAACGAACTTGGCCGCGTGTTCAGGCCGACATTGGCGATCAACGCTTCGCCAGCCGCTTTTGTCGAGGCCTTCGCAAAGCGGAAAGCATCCGCACCGCCGGATTGGGCCGCGCAGACCGAGCAGTTGCATAAATTCTATCTGGAATGGTCCACGCCTCCCAACACCGGCCCCGGCGCGGTGCAGATGGGCCCTATCGTGGAATATCTGGAAGGCGCGCTACCGGACGACGCCATCATCTGCAACGGCGCCGGCAATTTCGCCACCTGGATGCACCGCTTCCACCGCTACCGCCGCTACAACACACAGGCCGCGCCCACCAGCGGTTCCATGGGTTACGGCGTGCCGGCGGGTGTCGGCGCCAAGAGCGTGTTCCCGGACCGCGAGGTGATCGTATGGGCCGGCGACGGCGATTTCCTGATGCACGGCCAGGAGTTTGCCACCGCCGTCCAACACGACCTGCCGGTAATCGTCGTCATCCTGAACAACGGCATCTACGGCACCATCCGGATGCACCAGGAACGCGACTATCCCGGCCGGGTGAGCGGCACCAGCTTGAAGAACCCGGATTTCGCCGCCTACGCCCGTGCCTTTGGCGGCCATGGCGAGACAGTCGAAAAGACCGAAGACTTCGTCCCGGCCTTCGAGCGCGCGCGCGCCAGCGGCAAGCCGGCCATCATCGAGATCAAGCTCGATCCCGAGGCGATCACGCCGACACGCACGCTGAGCGACATTCGCGAGAAGCGGTGAGACAAGCGAAGATGTCGTACGTCCTTCGAGGCTCGCTCCGCTCGCACCCCAAGATGAGGGAGGCGGGCACACCTCAGCAAGCGGACTACAGGTGCCAATTGGCTAGAGGGCAATCGCCGACAACCTTTCTCATTCTGAGGTGCGAGCGCAGCGAGCCTCGAAGAACGCACAACGACCCAAAACGAGCGTCGATACATACGCAAAAAGGGGCGGTCGCCCGCCCCTTTCCGTTCATATCGAACTGCTTGATCGCCTCTATTTCAGCGCCTTGTCGGTGATTTCAGTCGTATAAGCGCCTTCCGGCTCCTTTGTGATGATCTTCTGATCGAGCAATGCCTTGGCGGTGCGCTCGTAAAGCTCCGGATCGAGCTTGCCGTCACCGATCAGCTTGGCCACCTCGCCGACCATGCGCTGCTGGTGGTGCTCGTCCTGCCCGCCATGCTCCATCACCATCTCCGCCGCCTCGTCGGGATGTTCCACGGCATAGTGCCAGCCTTTCATCGAAGCGCGCACGAAGCGCACCATCTTGTCCTGGAAGGCTGGATCCTTGAGCTTGTCCTGCATCACATAAAGGCCGTCTTCCAAAAGGTCGTTGCCAAGCTTGGTGTAGTTGAAGACGATCAGGTCTTCCGGCTTGAAACCGGCATCGATCGCCTGCCAATATTCGTTATAGGTCATCACCGAAATGCAGTCGGCCTGCTTCTGGATCAGCGGCTGCACATCAAAACTCTGCTTGAGAACGGTAACGCCGTCCGGTCCGCCCTCGGTCGAAAGCCCGAGTTTATGCATCCAGGCGAAGAACGGATATTCATTGCCGAAGAACCAGACGCCGAGCGTATGGCCCTTGAAATCGGCTTCCGTCTTGACCGGCCCGTCCTTCAAGCAGATCAGTTCCAGGCCGGACTTCGCGAACGGTTGGGCGATATTGACCAGATTGACGCCCTTGTCGCGCGCCGAAAGCGCAGCCGCCATCCAGGTCACGATCACGTCGGCGCCGCCACCGGCGATCACCTGCTCGGGCGCAATGTCCGGCCCGCCATTCTTGATCGTGACATCGAGCCCTTCATCTTCATAAAAGCCCTTGTCCTTGGCGACGAAATAGCCGGCGAACTGGCCCTGTGCCAGCCATTTCAACTGCAATGTGACCTGATCCGCGGCCCATGCCTGAACCGCCGCCAGCGACAGGGCGCCGGCCAGCATCGAAACTACCAGTCTTTTCATTTTTCTCACCCTCTGAAGCGCCTACCCACCACGGATAGACGGATGCCAAAACGTGACTGCCCTTTCGAGCAAGGCAACCCCGCCATAGAAAACCGAACCGGCCACCGCCGCAACCGCGATCTCGGCCCACACCATGTCGATATTCATGCGCCCGACCTCGGTGGAGATGCGAAAGCCCATGCCGACCACCGGCGTGCCGAAGAATTCGGCGACGATGGCGCCGATCAGTGCCAGCGTGGAATTGATCTTGAGCGCATTGAAGATGAAGGGCATTGCGGCGGGTAGCCTGAGCTTGAACAGCATTTGCCAATAGCCGGAAGCATAGGTGCGCATCAGGTCGCGTTCCATATGGCCGGCCGAGGAAAGTCCGGCCACGGTGTTCACCAGCATCGGGAAGAAGGTCATGACGACGACGACAGCCGCCTTTGATTCCCAGCCGAAGCCGAACCACATCACCATGATCGGCGCCACGCCGATGATCGGCAGCGCCGCCGCCATATTGCCGATGGGCAGAAGGCCGCGCCGCAGGAATATGAAACGGTCGGCCGCAACGGCCGCCGCAAAGCCGGAAATGCAGCCGATCGCATAGCCGGCCAGCACCGCCTTGAAGACGGTCTGGTTAACGTCGGCTGCCAGGATCGAAGCCGAACTGACGATACGCGCGCCGATGGCGCTCGGTGCCGGCAAAAGCAGGAACGGAATGCCGGCGCCGCGAACGATCGCTTCCCACAGAATGAGAATCCAGACACCGAAGATGACGGGAATGATCAGGCCAAGCGCGGCCGCCGCCTGCCGCGAGGCCGGTTTGATGGCCGAAAGCGCGGTTACACAGCGCCAGGCAAGCAGCCAAGCGCCCACCAGCGCAAGATAGAAGGACGGCCCGGCATTGCCCTCATGGCCGGCAATACCCGAAATGAGCAGCCAGGCGGCACCATGCGCGCCGATAAAGGCGATGCCGGCCTCGATAAGCGGAGCCGTCGCGAACAGGCTTCCGGCAATCGCCGCCACCAGTACGAGGCCGAGCGCCGGCCAGATATTGGCGGCAGTTCCCCCCTGCATTGTCTCCAATGCCATTCCGCCAAGCACAAGCACAAGTGCAGCGGCCATCTGCCACGCGAAAGGTCGACTCATGCCGGCCTCCCGCCCATGGCCCGCCCGGTAATCCGCTCGGCAAGCCCCACCAGCATCACCAGCACCACGGCGACCAGCGAACCGGCCACCAGCGCCGCCCATATCTCGATGGTCTGGCTGTAATAGGAGCCGGCGAGCAACTTTGCGCCTATGCCGGCGACCGCACCGGTCGGCAGTTCGGCGACGATGGCGCCAACAAGGCTTGCGGCAACGCCGACTTTCATCGAGGCGAACAGGAAGGGCAGCGACGCCGGCAACCGCAACTTCCAGAAAACCTGCGAGGCCGTGGCGTTATAGGTGCGCATCAGATCGAGATGCATGAGTTCGGGCGAGCGCAGGCCCTTGACCATGCCGACCGCCACCGGGAAAAATGACAGATAGGTCGAGATCAGCGCCTTGGGGATCAGGCCGGTAATGCCGATCGAGGCGAACACCACCACCACCATCGGCGCAATCGCCAGGATGGGAATGGTCTGCGAAGTGATGATCCACGGCATCAGGCTGCGGTCGAGCGACGTAAAATGGACGATGCCGACGGCGATCAAGATGCCGAGCATCGCGCCGAAGACGAAGCCGACAAAGGTGGAGGAAAGCGTCACCCAGGAGTGATAGACAAGGCTGCGCCGGCTCCACGGCTTGACCATGAAGGTCGTGTTGAAAAAATTCTGCGCCACCTGATGCGGCGCCGGCAGTGTCGGCTTCGGCTGCGACCATGTTTCGACCAGGAACCCGGCCAGGCCCGGCGAGCGGCCGGCGCGCCGATCAAGATCACGCTGGAACGGCCCGTTGAGCACGACCGCGAAGGCGTACCAGGCCACGATCATGATGCCGAGTATGGTCAGCACGGGAACGATCTTGGAGCGAAGCGGGTCCATGCTAGCCCCCGTCCAAAATTTTTTGACAAACTGCATCCTTCGAGGCTCGCTGCGCTCGCACCTCAGGATGAGGACCGTTTGTTGCAAACTCTTGCAGGAGATGCCGATGCACGACCTCCCTCGTCCTGAGGTGCGAGCACATAGTCGGCTCAATCCTCATAGGAATGCCCCGCCCTCAACCCGTCGCGCACCCTCGCCGCGATGGCCAGGAACTCCGGTGACTCGCGAATGTCGAGCGGGCGCTCCTTCGGCAGCGTCGATTCAATGATGTCGGTAACGCGACCGGGGCGCGGCGACATCACCACGATGCGGGTGGACAGATACACCGCCTCGGGAATGGAATGAGTAACGAAGCAGATCGTTTTTTCTGTGCGCGCCCATAGCTTCAATAATTGCTCGTTGAGATGGTCGCGCACGATTTCGTCGAGCGCACCGAACGGCTCGTCCATCAGCAAAAGGTCGGCATCGAAGGCCAGCGCGCGGGCAATCGAAGCGCGTTGCTGCATGCCGCCAGAAAGCTGCCATGGATATTTCTTCTCGAAGCCAGTCAGGTTGACCAGTTCGAGCGTGCGACGGATGCGCTCCTGCTGCTCCGACCGAGACAGCCCCATGATCTCCAGCGGCAGCGCGACATTGCGCTCGATGGTGCGCCACGGATAAAGCGCGGCAGCCTGGAAGACATAGCCATAGGCGCGTTTTTCGCGCGCCTGCTCCGGCGTCATGCCATTGATGCTGATCGTGCCTTCGGTCGGCCTTTCGAGGTCGGCGATGACACGCAAAAGCGTGGTCTTGCCGCAACCCGAAGGGCCGATGAAGGAGACAAACTCGCCCTTGCCGATAGTCAGGTCGACATCAGACAGAGCCTGAACCGGCCCGTCGCCGGTCTGGAAGGCAAGGCCGAGTTTTTGGGCTTCGACGACCGGCTCATTTGCCGGGGCTTCATTCGCTGGCTTCACGCTGGCACTCACTCCGACGGAGGGGCGGATCGTCATACGCTTCACACACCCGTCGCCGGAATGCCAGTGCGTTCGACCTTGCGCGGCGCGGTGATCTCTTTCCACGTCGAAAGCGCCCGGTTGACCGCCTGATAGGGCTCGCGCGGCACGAATTCGCCGTGACCCGATCGAGCTTCCACCTTGCTTTCCTCAATGGCCAGTTCGCCGCGCGTGAAGACAAAACGTGGCGCGCCCGTAACCTCCACGCCTTCAAAGACGTTGTAGTCGATCACCGACTGCTGCCCCTTGGCGGAAATGGTCTTCTTGCGCTTGGGGTCCCACACCACAATGTCGGCATCGGCGCCTTCCACGATGGCGCCCTTCCTCGGATACATGTTGAGGATCTTCGCGATATTGGTGGACGTGACTGCCACGAACTCGTTCATGGTCAGCCGTCCGGTGTTGACGCCTCTTGTCCACAGAACCGGCATGCGGTCTTCCAGGCCGCCGGTGCCGTTGGGAATCTTGGTGAAATCACCGACGCCGGTGCGCTTCTGTTTGGTTGTGAAGGCGCAATGGTCGGTCGCCACCACCTGAAGCGAGCCCGAAGACAAGCCCGCCCACAAAGAATCCTGATGCATTTTGTTGCGGAAAGGCGGGCTCATCACGCGCCGTGCGGCATGGTCCCAGTCCTTGTCGAAATATTCGCTCTCGTCCAGCGTCAGATGTTGGATCAGCGGCTCGCCGTAGACGCGCATCCCCTTCTGCCGGGCGCGCCTGATCGCCTCGTGGCTCTGTTCGCACGAGACATGCACGATATAGAGCGGCACACCGGCCATGTCGGCAATCATGATGGCGCGATTGGCTGCTTCGCCCTCCACTTCCGGCGGGCGCGAATAAGCATGGCCCTCCGGTCCGTTATTGCCGTCGGCCAGCAGCTTTTCGCTGAGCGCGGCCACCACATCGCCATTCTCGGCATGCACCAGCGGCAGTGCGCCCAATGCCGCGCAACGCTGGAACGACGCATACATCTCGTCGTCGTCCACCATCAGCGCGCCCTTATAGGCCATGAAGTGCTTGAAAGACGGGATGCCCTTGTCCACGACGGTCGCCATCTCGTCGAACACCTGCTTGCCCCACCAGGTGATCGCCATGTGGAAGGAATAGTCACAAGACGCCTTCGAGGTCTTGTTGTCCCACATCTGCAAGGCCTCGAGCAGCGATTGCTGCGGCGCCGGCAGGCAGAAATCGACCACCATGGTGGTGCCGCCGGCAAGGGCCGCGCGCGTGCCGGACTCGAAATCGTCCGCCGAATAGGTGCCCATGAACGGCATTTCGAGATGGGTGTGCGGGTCGATGCCGCCAGGCATCACATAGCAGCCTGTAGCGTCGAACTCGTGATCGCCGTGCAGATCGGGACCGATCGCCTCGATCTTGTCGTGCTTGATCAACACGTCCGCTTTCCACGTGCGATCGGCGGTGACGATCGTGCCGTTCTTGATGACTTTGGACATTGATGTTCCCTTTTTTCGGCTTCGCGCTTCTTGTGAGCGGCGTTCAGTAAGCGATTCAATTCACGCGACGATCTCCGCCGTCTCCACCACGGCGTGGAACAGCACGTCCGCCCCGGCCGCGGCCCACTCCTTGGAAATATCCTCCGCCTCATTGTGCGAAAGCCCGTCCACGCAAGGGCACATCACCATGGTAGCCGGCGCGACCCTGGCAGCCCAGCAGGCATCGTGCCCGGCTCCGGAAATGATGTTCATATGGCTGTAGCCGAGATCCTCGGCGGCCTTGCGCACACGATCGACCAGCACCGGATCGAAGGTGACGGGATCGAAATGGCCGACCGCTTCCACCGAGCAGCCAACGTCGAGTTCCACGGCAATCCTCGCCGCCTCCTCCTCGATCGTCGCGCGCATGCCGTCCAGCTTGTCCTGATCGGGCGAACGGATATCGACGGTGAACACCACAGTGCCAGGCAGCACATTGCGCGAATTGGGCGAAAACTTCATCTGGCCGACGCCGCCGACCGCGCCCGGTTGGTTGGTCATGGCCACATGCTGCACCATCTCGAAGATGCGGGCCATCGCTAGCCCGGCATTGACGCGCATGTTCATCGGCGTCGAACCGGTATGCGCCTCCTTGCCCGTCAGCGTGAATTCCAGCCACCACAGGCCCTGGCCATGCGTAACGACACCGATCTGCTTGTTCTCCGCTTCGAGGATCGGTCCCTGCTCGATATGATATTCGAAATAGGCGTGCATCTTGCGCGCGCCGACCTCCTCGTCACCCAGCCAGCCGATGCGCTTCAGTTCGTCGCCAAAACTCTTGCCGTCCATGTCCTTGCGGGCATAGGCGAAGTCAAGCGTGTGCACGCCGGCGAAAACGCCGGAAGCCAGCATCGCCGGCGCGAAACGCGCGCCTTCCTCATTCGTCCAGTTGGCGACGACGATGGGATGCTTCGTTTTGATGCCAAGATCGTCCAGCGAGCGGACGATTTCCAGCCCGGCAAGCACGCCGAGCACGCCGTCATATTTGCCGCCGGTTGGCTGGGTATCGAGATGCGAGCCGACATAGACAGGCAGAGCCTCGGGGTCGGTGCCCTCGCGGCGGGCAAACATGGTGCCCATCTTGTCCACGCCCATCGAAAGGCCGGAGGCGTCGCACCACGATTGGAAAAGCGCGCGGCCTTCCTTGTCCGAATCCGTCAATGTCTGGCGATTGTTGCCGCCGGCCACGCCGGGCCCGATCTTGGCCATCTCCATGATCGAATCCCAGAGACGGTCGGCATTGATGCGCAGGTTCTCGCCGGGTGCGGCCATCCCCTCTTCTCCTCCCAGATATGTCGGACAAGGCCGGAGGCTCCTCCCTTCGGCCTTGCCCGTCGTTTCGTCAGTCGATCATGCGCAGGACTTCGCGCACATGGTCGATCATTTCATCGATCTGCCCCTTGGTGATGATGAGCGGCGGCGACAGCGCAATGATGTCACCGGTGGTGCGGATCAGCAGGCCGCGCTCGAACGCCTTGATGAAGGCCGAGAACGCCCGCTTCGTCGGCTCGCCGGCAATCGGCGCCAGTTCGATCGCACCGACCAGACCGATATTGCGAATGTCGATGACGTTCGGCTCGCCCTTGAGCGAATGCAGCGCATCCTCCCAATAGGGAGCCAGTTCCTCGCCGCGAGTCAGCAGACCCTCTTCCTTGTAGGTGTCGAGGGTCGCCAGCGCCGCCGCCGAGGCGATCGGGTTGCCCGAATAGGTGTAGCCGTGCATGAACTCGATCAAGTGTTCCGGGCCGTTCATGAAGGCGTCGTGGATTTCCTTCTTCACGAACACCGCGCCCATCGGGATAACGCCGTTGGAAACGCCCTTGGCCGTCGTCATGATGTCGGGGACCACGCCGAAATAATCGGCGGCGAAGGGCGTGCCGAGACGACCGAAACCGGTGATGACCTCATCGAAGATCAACAGGATGCCGTGCTTGTCGCAAATCTCGCGCAGGCGCTTGAGATAGCCCTTCGGCGGCAGGATGACGCCGGTGGAACCGGCGACCGGCTCGACGATGACCGCCGCGATGGTCGAGGCATCGTGCAGGGCGACGATACGTTCCAGTTCGTTGGCGACGTCGGCGCCATGCTCCGGCACGCCACGCGAAAACGCGTTCTTCTCCGGGAAATGCGTGTGCGGCATATGATCGACGCCGGTAAGCAGCGTACCGAACATCTTGCGGTTGGAGACAATGCCGCCAACCGAAATGCCGCCGAAATTGACGCCATGATAGCCGCGCTCGCGGCCGATCAGGCGGAAGCGCGACCCGTCTCCCTTGGCGCGATGGTAGGCGATGGCCATCTTGAGCGCCGTCTCGACCGATTCAGAGCCTGAATTGGTGAAGAACACATGGTCCATGCCCTTGGGCGCGATATCGACCAGCCGGTTGGCCAGTTCGAAGACGATCGGGTGGCCCATCTGGAAGGCAGGCGCATAGTCGAGTTCGGCGGCCTGTTGCTGGATCGCCTCGGTGATCTTCGGTCGGCAGTGGCCGGCATTGACGCACCACAGGCCGGCGGTGCCGTCCATGATCTTGCGGCCGTCACTCGCCGTGTAATGCATATCCTTGGCGGCAACCAGCATGCGCGGCGCCTGCTTGAACTGCCGGTTCGCGCTGAATGGCATCCAGAATGCGCTGAGATCGTTGGGCGTTACCTTGAGCCGGTTGGACATGACCAAGCCTTCCTTTCAGTTGTGGTGTTTCATCGCGGCCAACGCTTGGTCCCGGCTGTCATTTCGTGCTAGCAATTTTTGACCGTTTGGACAAACGTTAGCACCGCCATGGTAGCGGTCAAGGGATTAGTAGCGGAAATGCGACTTGCGAAGCGCGCTCCACAAGCCAGCAAAAAACTGGTCCAGATTATTGGTCCAGAAACCGCCCATCCGCCTGAAATCCGGCCATTAGCAATCATGGAAGCCGTCGCCCCACGCCGCACCCGCATCCAGAAGGAAAAGCGCGAGTTGATTCTCGAGGCCGCGCTCGACACATTTTCAACCCATGGCTTCCGTGGCGCCACCATCGACCAGATCGCCGAGGCGGCGGGCATGTCGAAGCCAAACCTGCTTTATTATTTCCATCGCAAGGAAGACATTTTCGAGACGCTGATCCAGCGCCTACTGATCACATGGCTTCAGCCGCTGCGCGAACTGGACGACGTCGGCGATCCACTGACCGAACTTGGCGCCTATATCCGCCGCAAATTGGAAATGGCGCGCGACTATCCCCGCGAAAGCCGTCTGTTCGCCAACGAGATCCTGCAAGGCGCGCCTCGCATCATGCCGATGCTGGAAGGCGAGTTGAAGTCCCTGGTGGACGACAAGGCCGCGATCATCGAAGGCTGGATGCGCGCCGGCCGCATCGCCGAAACAGATCCCTATCACTTGATCTTTTCGATCTGGGCGACCACCCAGCATTATGCCGATTTCGACGTTCAGGTGCGCGCCGTGCTTGGTCCGGAGCGCGGCGGCAATGCCCGTTTCGAGGATGCCGCACAATTTCTGGAGCGGCTTTTTCTGGGTTCATTACGACCGCAGTGCCCTTGACCCTGCCACTTGACGTGGACTTTTCTCCAATTGCCGCATGGTACATCGTTCCTGCACTGTGGCGGATCGGCTTGTTACGACCCATGGGAGAAAAAAATGGCCAAATTCGTCGTGCTTTATAAGACGCCGAAGGATAAAACGGCGTTCGACCGCTATTACGCTGCAACGCACATACCACTGGCGAAGAAACTGCCCGGCCTGCGCAAATATGACATCAGCGACGGCGGCGTTCACGGACCGGGCGGTGAAACCGGCTATCATCTCGTCGCGACGCTCGACTTCGATTCATTGTCCGCCATCAAGGCCGCCCTCGCCTCGCCGGAAGGTCAGGCCGCAGCCGGCGACCTCGCTAATTTTGCCGACGGCGGCGTCGAACTGCTGTTTTTCGACACCAAAGAGGTGTGAGCGATGCGCCTGCCGTCTCGGCACGTCAAAGCGCCTGCCCCATCACCATCAGCAGGCCACCGCACAGCGTGATGTTGACCAGCGTCAGGTAAAGATGCGGATCGCGCTCCTTGCCGTGGAACAGGAAGAGATTGTGGTAGAGCGGCGTTGCCATGAGCAGGAACAGGATCAGCATGGCCGCACCGACCACCACATGCCAATTGAGGATCAGTAGCACTCCGCCGACAAGTTGCATGGCAAAGCCGATGGCCAGCATGGGCGCCGGCAGCGGCCAGCCGTAATTGGTCGTACTCATCGCCCTGCGTTCGCGGAAATTCCAGAAATTGCGAATACCGGCGATCAAAAAGAAACCGCCGAAAACCACGCGACCCACGACCATCAACAAATCCGCGTTCGCCATTGTCCCCTCATCGCCACAAGAGATGAACCGGCGACCAATTGGCCGCCGATTCCCGAAGTCGTATCACTATGATCGCAGGACACAAGCCGCGCCTGCCGGTGACCTCACGCCGCTTTCTGCGCCGACACCGGGTGCAGCGCATGGAAGGGCACGCAAAGCCTGTTCCACACATTGATCATGCCGATGGCCACGCTGAGCTTGACCAGTTCCTCTTCCGAAAAGTGCTTCAGCGTCGCTTCATAAAGTGCGTCGGGCACGCCCGCGTTGGAGATAAGCGTCACCGCTTCGGTATAGGCGAAGGCAGCGCGTTCGCGTTCGGTAAACAAGGGCGATTCCTTCCATGCCGCAACCAGGAACAGGCGCTGCTGCGTGTCACCGTCACGCAACGCCTCCTTGCTGTGCATGTCGACACAGAACGAGCAGCCGTTGATCTGCGAGGCGCGAAGCTTGACCAAATGCAGCAGCGAGTGCTCCAGCCCGCACTCATCGACGGCCTTGTTGAGCGCCTGCACCTGCTTCAGAAGGTCCGGCGCCTTGGCAAAAAACTGCAATCTCTGTTTCATCGTCTTTCCTTTCGATTTTAAGGCTTGGGAGAGCCGGGTTTCTGCGGGCGCTGATGGCGTTCAATGAAGGCGCAACCGGCAGCGACGGAGCGCGGATCGGCGTCCGTCATGAATTCGGCCACGATGTCGGAAAGCTTCTCCGTAGCGAGAGCCGCGCGATAGGCCTTTTCAGCGCGCAGCATCGCGGCATTGATGCCGCACGGCTTGGCATAGGCGGACGCCGGCAGTTTCACCGGCCCGCGCCGACGGATTTCACCGCAGCGGAAGGCCGGCTGCGGCCCTTCCACCGCCTGCACGATGTCGAGTAGCGAAATGCGCTCGGCCGCTCGCGCCAGCCTGTAGCCGCCGGCAGGACCCGGCACAGATTCCAGCACGCCGGCCGCCGTCAAGGCATTGAGATGCTTGGCCAGATAGCTGGATGACAGGCCGAACTGTTCGGCAAGCGCCGAACCCGGCATGGTTGCTCCACCTTCGACACCTGCCAGCGTCGCGGCGCAATGGATCGCCGCTTCCACGCCTTCGCTGAGCTTCATTTTCTTGCTTCCCTAATCATGGACTAAATATATCGTAGATAATTTTTATCATCAATAGGTCGATTGAAAAAAAGAGCCTCTCCTGACACATCCTGAATTCAGGATGTCAGATGCCGTTCAGGGAAAAGTCGGATAGGTGGCACTGCTGCCAAGCCTCAAGCATAGGCGGAACCACTCCCCAAGAGCGGCCCCGCCTGGCCTGGGAGGAACTATTCCGCAGCCACTTTGGCCATCGGATTGTTCGGGTGCGTCGTCCAGTTTGCGTAGATCGGCGATACCGGCTTGCCGGTCCGCTCGTCCATTTCGCCTGCCGCCAGCGGCACCATGGTGATGCAGCCTTCCACCGGGCAGACATTGACGCACAGATTGCAGCCGACGCACTCGTCGTCCATAACCTCGAAATGGCGGACACCGTCCACCATCGCTGTAATCGCCTGGTGCGAGGTATCCTCGCAAACGATGTGGCAACGGCCGCACTTGATGCAGGCGTCCTGGTCGATATGCGCCTTGGCGATGTAGTTGAGGTTGAGGTACTGCCAGTCGGTGACGTTGGGCGTGGCCCGGCCGATAATATCGTCCAGCGAGCGATGGCCCTTCTCGTCCATCCAGTTCGACAGGCCCGAAATCATCTCCTGCACGACCTTGAAGCCGTAGGTCATCGCCGCAGTGCACACCTGCACGTTGCCGGCGCCGAGCGCCAGGAATTCGGCAGCGTCCCGCCAGGTGGTGACGCCGCCGATGCCGGAGATCGGCAGGCCGCGCGTTTCCGCGTCGCGGGCGATCTCGGCCACCATGTTGAGTGCGATCGGCTTCACCGCCGGACCGCAATAGCCGCCATGGCTGCCCTTGCCGTCAATCGACGGCTCCGGCGAGAAACTGTCCAGATTGACCGAGGTGATGGAGGAGATGGTGTTGATGAGCGACACCGCGTCGGCCCCGCCCTTCTTGGCCGCGCGCGCCGGATAGCGGATGTCGGTGATGTTGGGCGTCAGCTTCACGATGACGGGCATGCGCGTGTACTGCTTGCACCAGCGCGCCACCATCTCGATATATTCCGGCACCTGGCCGACGGCAGCACCCATGCCGCGCTCGCTCATGCCATGCGGGCAACCGAAATTCAGTTCGATGCCGTCCGCTCCGGTTTCCTCGACCAGCGGCAGGATCGCCTTCCAGCTTGCCTCTTCGCAGGGCACCATGATCGAGGCGACCAGCGCCCGGTCGGGCCACTCCATCTTGACCTGCTTCATCTCGCGCAGATTGGTTTGCAAATCGCGGTCGGTGATCAGTTCGATGTTGTTCAAGCCCAGCAGGCGACGATCCGCGCCCCAGATCGCGCCATAGCGCGGGCCGTTGACGTTGACGACCGGCGGGCCTTCCTCGCCCAGCGTCTTCCACACCACGCCGCCCCAGCCGGCCTTGAAGGCGCGGATGACATTATAAGCCTTGTCGGTCGGCGGCGCGGAGGCCAGCCAGAACGGATTGGGCGACTTGATGCCGACGAAATTGTTTCGAATGTCTGCCATGCTCATGCCCTCCCGTTCGCGGTGAGTGCCTTGTGAATGCTTTCGGCCGCGTCCCTGCCCTGCGCCACGGACGTGACCGTGAGGTCTTCACCGGCACGCACGCAATCGCCACCGGCCCATACTTTCGCCAGCGAGGTGCGGCCCTCGGCGTCGACCTTGATGCGCCCGCCCTCCAATTCCAGTGCAGCACCGCTGCCGTTAAGAGAAGCCGGCACAAAGCTCTGGCCGATGGCCTTGAACACCTGGTCGGCGGCCAGCGTGACTGTCTCGCCGGTGCCGGCAAGTTTGTCGCCATCGAGCGCCGTATATTCCAGTTCAATGCCGCTGACCTTTCCGTCCTCCGAGATCACGCGCTTCGGCTGCAGCCAGTGGCGGATGGTGACGCCGTTCGAGGCGGCGAGGTCCTGCTCGAATTCCGAGGCGTTCATGTGCTCCTGTCCACGGCGGTAGCAGATCGTGACTTCATCTGCGCCGAGTAGTTTCGATTGCATCGCAGCATCAATGGCCGTCATGCCGCCGCCAATGACGACGACACGCCGGCCGATGGGAAGGGCCGCCAAATCCCGGGCCTGCCGAAGGACGGAAATGAATTCGACCGCATTGACGACACCATTCGCATCCTCGCCCTCGGCGCTCAACGCGTTGATGCCGCCAAGCCCCATGCCGAGAAACACGGCATCATAGTCCTTGACGATATCCGAAAGCTGAAAGTCGCGGCCGAGCATCTTGCCGTTTTGAATGTCGATGCCGCCAATAGCCGTCACATAATCCACTTCGGCCTGCGCGAAATCGTCGGTGCTCTTGTAGGCAGCGATACCGTATTCATTGAGGCCGCCGGATTTTTCTTTCGCCTCCAGCACGGTCACGTCATGGCCGTAGCGGGCCAAGCGGTGCGCCGCCGCCAACCCCGCCGGGCCGGCGCCGACAACGGCAATCTTCCTTCCGGACGGGGCGGCGCGTTCGTAAAACTGCTTGCCCTCTTCCATCGCGATATCGGTGGAATAGCGCTGAAGCCGGCCGATCTGCACCGGCTTGCCCTCGGCGGCCTCGCGCACGCAGGCTTCTTCGCACAGCGTCTCGGTCGGGCAGACACGAGCGCACATGCCGCCAAGAATGTTCTGGTCGAAAATGGTCTTGGCCGAGCCGATCGGGTTGCCCGTGGCGATCTGCCGGATGAACAGCGGAATATCGATGGATGTCGGGCAAGCCTTCATGCACGGCGCATCGTAGCAGAAATAGCACCGATCCGCCTCGACCAGTGCCTCGTGAGCATCGAGCGGCGGGTGCAAATCGGAGAAATTCTCCGCATAGACTTCAGGTGACAGCCGGCCGCCGGCAATCCCTTGCTTGAAATGACCAGTCGCCATTCCCGTATTCCCCATTGTTATGTTTTGCCGAAAGGCTAGCACGTTTTATTTTTTTATCAATCGGTCAAATTTTTCCAAGCCACTGTTTTAGCGAGATAAATATGATCTTTTAACTCATGTTTGTTTGCCATAGCTGTGGCATATTTTGCGCTCACTGTCGGAACTTCTCAGCCTGCTTCGTCCTAAGTGCGCCTGCACCGCTTTCGCGGCAGCGGCACAAACACAAGGAGAATTTCATGGCCAAGTCTCCCACCTCTTTCTTCTGGTATGAGTTGATGACAACCGACATTGACGCGGCGAGTGACTTCTATGCCGCCGTTGTTGGCTGGAAGCCGCAGGATTTCGCCGGCTCGCCGGGCATGCCGCGTTATATCGTCGTGAATGCCGGCGAGCGTGGCGTCGGCGGTATCATGGGAATGCTGGAACAGGCCGGTCCGGCCACGCCGCCAGCCTGGACGGGTTATATCAAGGCGCAGGACACCGACGCCGCCACGAAAGCCGTCAAGGATGCCGGTGGCGAGATCTGCTGGGGACCGGACGACATTCCCGGCGTCGGCCGCTTCTCGGTCGTCGCCGACCCGCAAGGCGCGGTGTTCAAGCTCCTCCACCCGGACGGTCCAGAGCAGCCCGAGGTACCACACGGAACGCCCGGCCATATCGGCTGGCATGAGCTTTATACAACCGACTGGCGCAAAGCCCTCGCCTTCTATTCCAGCCAGTTCGGCTGGACCAAGAATCGTGAGTTCGACATGGGCGAGATGGGCACCTACGCCATCTTTGCCGCGGGCGCGGACGCGATCGGCGGCATGATGAACAAGCCCGAGCAGATCCCCGTGCCGTGCTGGCAGTTCTATTTCAACGTGACTGCCATCGACGACGCCGCCAAACGCGTGACCGACAAGGGCGGCAAGGTGCTGATGGGACCGATGGAGGTGCCCGGTGGAAGCTGGATCGTCCAGTGCCAGGACCCGCAAGGCGCGCATTTCGCGTTAACCGCACCGAAGCGGTAGGACTTTTCATGTTCATGGGGCGCGGCCTGGTTCGCGCCTCATGGAACCGGCAAATCACTTCCCGGCCAAGTCCGTCTGGGCGAAATCGTTGCCCTTGTATAGCAGTGCCTGCCCCGTTCGCTTTGCCAACGCATAGGACAAGCAATCTCCGAAATTCAGTTTCGCGGGGTGGCCAGACCCTTTGCCATAACGGGAATAGGCACGAACCACATCGTCGTAAACGTCAGCCGCAACCGGGAGAATTCTGACACCCGCTTTATCAAGAAAAGCAGCAACCAGTTGGCCCGCAAGCGGATAATCCTCGATACTTCTGCCCACAGACAACGCAGCCTCAACCGCATTGATCACTGACGTTACCGGGTTATCGTCCGCGTTCAGCCGAACGAGCAATTCCTTCGCTTCCGGTTCCTCCAGCAAAATGCCTACGACTGCAGAAGTCTCGACATGCATCAGTTATCCTCCCCCCACATTTCGTCCATAAAAGCCTTGTCATTCCCGATTCCGGGCTGCCTTCTTGCCCTGATCTGCTCCCACAGAGGCTCTATGCGCTGCGCCAATGCCTCGACGCTTTGGGCTTCATGTCCCATCGCCTCCTGAACCGCGACTTTGATGGCAGCGGTGATGCCAATCCCGCGACGTCGAGCAAATTCCCGCACGAGCCAATCCGCTTCTTCGTCTTGTACGTGTATAGCCATTCTTGTTCACAACCACAAGTACGTTGTACATAAATTATTCTACCTTGTAGATATCGAGAACACAAGATGAACATTATGGAATAGGACGCCACGTTCAGCAGACCAACCACCGCCTCTGCTTGATCTCGCCATACTGGTTAAGCGCGGCTGCAATACTCCCTTTATGATTTCAGCCTATTGCTCGGCGCATGTTTGCGTACAAGTTTAGTCGAGTTTTAGCGATTTCCGCGGTGCTGGCGCTTTCGGCCTGCGCCACCGCGCCGCGCCACATCAACGATGTGTGCGCCGTGTTCGACCAGCGTGACGGCTGGTTCAACGACTGGCGTTCCGGTGCCGAACGGGCCGAGCAAAAATACGGCATTCCGGTTCCGGTTCTGATGGCGACCGTGCGAAAGGAATCCGGCTTCAAGGCCAATGCCAAGCCGCCACGCACCAAACTGTTCGGCTTCATCCCATGGAAGCGCCCCTCAAGCGCCACCGGCTTTTCTCAGGCACTGGACGGCACATGGGCGCAATACAAGCGCGAGACAGGCAACTGGTCGGCGCGCCGCACCAATTTCGCCGACGCCGTGGATTTCGTCGGCTGGTATCATTCCAAGACGGCCGAGAAATACGGCGTTGCCCGGAATGACACCTACAACCTCTATCTGGCTTATTATTCCGGCTGGAGCGGCTATGGACGCGGTAACTGGAAGAACAATGCCAGCCTGCGCCGTTATGCCCGCGAGACCGACGACATGGCCAAAAGATATGCCGCGCAGATGCGGCAGTGCAGCGGCTGAGGCTTTCGCCTCAGCCTCGCCGTTTTGACGCGCGAGCTATCGCGGCTTCTTTCCGAACACCCGTACATATTCCGCCTCGCCGCCCTTGGCGAGCGCCTTGGCCTGCTTGACCCAGTCGTCACGCTCGACACGGCCATGGAAATTGAGATGGTCATCCACCCATTCGCGCTCCGCCTTCTTCCAGGAAGCGATCTGCGCATAGGTGTAGATACCGAGCCCGTTCAGGATACCCTCAATCTTTGGCCCAACGCCGGCGATCAGCTTGAGGTCGTCGGGCTTGCGCGGCTTGCGCATGGACACCGGCTGGTTGCTTTTCGCCACTGACGACTTGCCGGCAGGTTTCGTTTTTGCCGGCACCGCCTGGCGTCCGCTTCCGGCGCGTAACGGACGGATCGGCGCCCCCGCAGCCCTTCGCGGCGCGGGCTTTCCAGCCCTCTGCCCGCCGCGATCGTCTTTCACCTCATCGCGATGCGCCACATCGGCAGCCGCGTCCTGGCCGGAGGCGGCGTCCGCGCGATCGGCAGCCACACTGCCGCGCTTGCCGCGCGGTCGCTTTGGCGGGGCCCCGGCAAAGCCGGGGTCGCCTTCAGCACTGTACCGCTCGCCATGGCGCGGTACATCTTCCGGCTCGCCTTCAAGCGCGGCGTGCTGACTGTCGAAGCTGATCACCGGCTCCATCTTCGCCAGTTCGTCATCGGACAGCCAGCACAGGCTCATGTGACCGCCGCCAAGGTCCTTTTGCGGCGGCACCGTCGTCTCGCACAGATTGTCCGGCACCAGATGCTTGTAGGGGCAGCGTGTCTGGAACGGACAGCCGCTGGGCGGGTTCATGGCGGACGGAATATCACCATCCAGCACCACCCGCTTCTTGACGACTGAGGTATCGGCGATCGGTATCGCCGAGAGCAGCGCCTCCGTATAGGGGTGGTAGGGCGGCGCGAAAATCTGGTCGGTCGTGCCCTGCTCGACGATATAGCCGAGATACATGACCACGACGCGGTCGGCAATGTAACGCACCACCGAAAGATCGTGGCTGATGAACAGCAGCGTCGTCTTGTTTTCGCGCTGGATATCCATCAGCAATTCAGTCACGGCCGCCTGCACCGAAACGTCGAGCGCCGAAACCGGCTCGTCGGCCACCACCACCTTGGCATTGCCGGCAAATGCCCGCGCCACGCCGATACGCTGCTTCTGGCCGCCCGATAGCTGGCGCGGCCTGCGGCTTTCGAACGCGCGTGGCAGTTTCACGAGGTCGAGAAGTTCCAGCATGCGCTTGCGGCGATCGGCCGGATTGGCACCGACCTTGAACTTCTCCAGCGTGCGGATGATCTGCGAGCCGACCGAATGGCTGGGATTGAGCGTATCGAACGGGTTCTGGAACACCATCTGGATCGATGACACCGTCTCGACACCGCGATTTTCGATGGCCTTGTCCTGGATTTCGGTATTGCCGAGCTTGACCGTTCCGGCACTCGCCGTCTCCAGGCCGAGCAGCACCTTGGCGAGCGTCGATTTCCCGCAGCCGGATTCACCGACGATGGCGACGGTCTCACTCTCGCGCGCCTCGAAGCTGATCGACTCATTGGCCTTGACTACGCGATCTTCAGCCGAGCCGAACACCTCGCTGCCGCCGACCTTGTAGTACTTCTTCAACTGGTCGATCTTGAGCATCGGTGCGCCGGCCTTGACTGGCTCGCTCTTTGTCTCCGCGCCCGGCGGCAATGCCTCCCAATCGATCTCGTTGAAGCGCACGCAACGCGAAAAATGGCCCTCATGGCCCTTGACCGGGATCATCGGGATTTCAGCGGCGTTGCACACGCCCTCGACGAAATGGTGGCAGCGCGGCCCGAAATTGCAGCCCTTGGGACGCTCATGGGGCAGCGGCAACTGCCCCGGAATGGCGATCAGCGGCCGGGCGTTCTTGTCAGCGCCGGGCAACGGGATCGAGCGGAACAGGCCTTGCGTATAGGGATGGCGCATACGGTCGAAGACATCCTTGATTTTGCCCGTCTCCACCGCCTCACCGGAATACATCACGGTGATCCGGTCACACGTATCCAGGATCAGGCCCAGATTGTGCGACACGAAGATCATCGACGTGCCGAACTGCTCGCCGAGCCCCCTCACCAGATCGACAATGCCGGCCTCCACCGTCACGTCGAGCGCGGTGGTCGGCTCGTCGAGCAACAGCAGGGACGGCTTGGACAGAAGCGCCATGGCAATGACGATGCGCTGCTGCTGGCCGCCGGAAAGCTGGTGCGGAAAGGAGCGCATCATGCGCTCCGGGTCCGGCAGTTTCACCGCCTCCACCATTTCAAGCGCCCGCTTGTAGGCCTCTTCCTTCGACACCTTGTCGTGGATCAGCGGCACTTCCATCAACTGCTTGCCGATCTTCATTGCCGGATTGAGGCTCGCCATCGGCTCCTGATAGATCATGGCGATCTTGTTGCCGCGGATGGAGCGAAGCTCCGCCTCCGACATGTCGCCCATATCCTTGCCGCGGAACTTGATCCGCCCGCCGACGATCTTTCCGATATTGGAAAGATCGCGCATGATGCCGAGCGATACGGTGGACTTGCCACAGCCGGATTCGCCGACAATGCCCATGGCTTCGCCGGGCATGACCTTGCAGGAGAAGTCCATCACCGCCGGAATTTCGCCCTTGCGGGTGAAGAACGAGATGGACAGGTTATCGATCTCGATGATCGGTTCGGCGTCTGCGGTGTTCGTGGCTTTGACAGCTTCGTTCATGTTTGACTCCTTGGCCCGGTGACGCCCGCATGCGCGGGCGCCATCCCGGTTTTGGATCAGTCCTTCATCGATTCCTCGCGCAACGCGTCGGCCAGTAGGTTAAGGCCCAGCACGAACGACATCAGCGCAATCGCCGGCGGTAAGGCCGGATGGACATAGGCGCGCAGCAATTGGCTTCCATCCTTGATGGTCGTGCCCCAATCCGGACTTTCCGGTGGCATGCCGAGACCGAAGAAGCCCAGCGTGCCGAGCAGGATGGTGGTGTAGCCGATCCGCAGGCAGGCATCGACGATCAGCGGTCCCCGCGCATTGGGCAGCACCTCCCAGACCATGATGTACCAGGGATTCTCACCGCGCGTCTGCGCCGCCGCCACATAGTCGCGTGTCTTGATGTCCATCACCAGCCCGCGCACGATGCGGAAAACACCAGGCGAGGAAGCGAACACCACGGCAACGAAAATGTTGAGCGTGCTTGCGGTCACCTGGATCTGCCCGAACGGATCGTCGAAGAAGACGAATGTCGAGTAGAGCCAATAGGTGACGGCCAGAACGACCAGAAGCTGGATCGCCAGAAGCAGCGGCCGCCCCGCATAGCGGGTGCCGAAGGCCATGCACGCCAGAATGACAGGAAAGGCGAAGAACACGCCCGCCGTTTGCCGCGGCAATCCTGTCTCTACGATCTCCGGCGAAACCAGCAGGTAAAACAGCAGGATCACCGGGAAGGCCAGCACCAGATTGGCAAGGAAGGACAGCGTCGAATCCGTCTTCTTGCCGAAATAGCCGGCCGGAAGGCCAAGCGTGATGCCGACGGTCAGTGCAACCAGTGTCGCCAGCGGCGCAATCAGGAGCACGATGCGGCTGCCGTCGATCACCCGGCTGAACACATCGCGCGCCAGCTTGTCGCCACCAAGCAGGAACGGAAGCCCGCTTTGCGGCTCGATCGCGCCCGGCAGCGCATTACGCATGACGGCGATCTGGTCCAGCGGGTCGAACGGCGAAACATAGCTGGAAAAGACCGCAGCGAAGAACCAGAAGCTCAGCAGCGCAATACCGGAGATGCCGACGCCGCTGTCATAAAGCTGGCCGTACAGGCCGAGCCGCTTGCGGTAACGGAAGCTCAACCCCATCAGCACGGCCATCGCGACCCATACGGGCCACAGCCGGTAGAAGAGGATATGAATCACCACCTGGGTGGGAGAAAGGAAATCGAGTTGCATCGCCTGTCCCCCTATTGCACGCGGATGCGCGGATTGAGAAACGCATAGCCCACGTCGGATATGAGTTGCGTGATGAGAACGATGAACACCGAAACCAGCGAACAGCCGAGCAGAAGGTCGATGTCATTGTTCCCTGCCGCCTCGACCAGCGTGTAGCCGAAACCCTGGTAGCGGAACATGATCTCCACCACCACGACGCCGGTCAGCAGCCACGGGAACTGAAGCATGATGACCGTGAAGGGCGCGATCAGCGCATTGCGCAAGGCATGCTTCAACACCACGGCCCTGAACCGCAAACCCTTGAGCCGCGCCGTGCGGATATATTGGGCCGTCATCACCTCGACCATCGAGGCACGTGTCATGCGCGCGATATAGCCCATGCCGTAAATCGCCAGCGTCATCACCGGCAGGGTGAAATTGACGAAAGTTATGCCTCTGGACGTGGCGCTTGCCGCCGAGCCGTTAAACCAGCCGAGCCATGTCGCGAAGATGACGGTGAAGATGACGCCGGAAACATATTCCGGCGTGGCCGTACTGCCGATAGCCACGACCGAAAGCGTTCGGTCTGTCTTCGAGCCCTCCCGCATACCGGCAAGCACACCGATAATGAGCGCGCCCGGTATCATGACCATCATCACCCAGAACATCAGGATTCCAGTCGCCTCAAGCGCTGGAAACAGCTTCTTGCCGACCGTCGTGCGGAATTTTGTCGAACAGCCAAAGTCACCCTGCAAGACACCCGAAAGCCTCGGCGTAACCGTGTCACCGCAATAGGAAAAACGCGGGATCGCCTTGCCCTGTGCGTCAACGGCGGGCTGCTTCGGCCATAAACCCATCCATTCCGCGTAGCGCAGCAGGAATGGATCGCGATAGCCGTAGCGCTGGAGCCAACTGTCGATCTGCTCCTGCGTGGCGCGGCTGTTGGTCTGCGTCAGCGCCAGTTTCTTGAGATTGGGTTCCAGATTGACGAGATAAAAAACCACGAACGTCAGGCAGATCATGGTGAGTAACATGACGCCCAGACGTCTGGCTATGAAAGATAGCACCTGTGCCCCTCCTCAAGCCTTGATTGGCTTTGTGTAGTTCTCCCCTTAGAGCGCCGTGCGTTGCGATGAACACGACGACGCTCCAACAGTGTGATGGAGCATCGGAACAATCCGAAAACCGGCAACCACTTTTCGGTCCGATGCTCTGGAGCGCCTTGCGTTGCAGTGAACACAATGACGCTCCAACAGTGTGATGGAGGAGAAACGGGGCCGCTCCCCCTCCGCCTGTTCGCAATATCCGCCGTCAGGCGTCCGGATCGAGCCACGTCTTTTCGTAGTTGATCTCGAAGGTCGGATGCATCGGGTTGTTCTTCACCTGCGTCGCGGAATGGTTGACGATCGTCAGCCAGAACGGCTGCACGATGACCCCCGAATCCTGAAGGATCTGTTCGACATCCTTCATCACTTCCTTGCGCTTTTCCGGGTCGGCGATGGCCAGCGCCTCGCCAAGTTTCTTGTCGAATTCCGGGTTGGAATAGGCCGTTTCGTTCCAGGCCGAACCGGTGGTGTAACCAAGCGAGAGAACCTGCACGCCGAGCGGGCGCATGTTCCAGTTGGTGGTGGAATAGGGATATTTTGTCCAGTCGTTCCAGAACGTCGAGCCCGGCAGGATTGTGCGCTTGACCTTGAAGCCGGCGTCACGAAGCTGACCGGCAACGGCGTCGCCGGTGTTCTTGTGCCAATCCTCATCCACCGAGATCAGCTCATGCTCGAAATCCATCTGGCCGGCTTCCGTCATCAGCTTCTTGGCGCCTTCGGCGTCCTTCTTCTTCTTCGGCAACGGGTAGTATTCCGGATGGATTGGCGCGACATGGTGGTTTTCCGCCACCGTGCCCAGGCTGTTGTAGCCGAGTTGCAGGACGATCGCGTTATCGACTGCCATCTGCAAGGCGTTGCGCACCTTCTGGTCGTCATAAGGCTTGTGCAGCACATTGGTGCGCACCGTGATCGTCGTCGCCGTCTTGCTCTCCGATTTGGTCAGTCCCATGCCGTCCAGGATAGCCACGAAATCGGCCATCGTCTGGTAGTCGGTGTCGATCTCACCGGCATCGAAAGCATTGACATAGGCATTGAAGTCGGTGCCGTAATCGATGAATTCCACGCCGTCGAGATGGGCCTCGCCGCCCCACCATTTGCCGTTCTCACGGCGTTTGGCTACGACCTTGGAGCCGACATCGTAGGACACCAGTTCAAAGGCACCGGTGCCGACTGGATTCTTGACGATGTCGGATCCGTTTTTCTCGTAGTCGCGGTGCAGGACCAGACCCGGATAGTCGGCGAAATTGGGAATGATGGAGATGTCGGAAGCAGGCAGCTTGAGCTTGATCGTATAGTCGTCCACCTTTGTAATGGCACCATCGCGTGCCTTGCCGGTCTTTTCATCGACCATGCCGCCCATGCGGGCCGCCATCGAGTTGCCTTCCGCCTTGCTGTCGGCCCAACGCACCAGGTTGAACATCACGTCGTCGGCGTTGAAGTCGTCGCCATTGTTCCACTTGACGTTCTTGCGCACATGCAACGTGTATTCGGTGGCATCATCATTGACCTCCCAGCTTTCCAGAAGCATCGGCTCGAAGGTGTATTGCGGCGTATATTTGACCAGGGGTTCAAGGAAAGTGCGCGTCGCGTTGGCCAGTTCCGACCAGTCATAGGTGCGCGGATCCTTCTGCGCCTTGACCGACATGGCGCAGCGGATGACGCCGCCCTTCTTGGGCGTTTCTTCCGCCGCTAGCGCCGGCGTCGGGTCGGCCAGTCCGATCATGCCATAAGCCATTGCCGTGGAGGCGCCCATGACGCTTGCCATGGCCAGGAACTCGCGGCGATCCATATTGCCTGCCTTCGTGCTCTCGGCCAGCTTCTCGATCACCGACGGAACACGGTCGCCGTTACTCTTGTAAAATGTCATCAATAGCTCCCATTACTTGGCTTTTCGCCTCTTAGCATCCACATCCGAACCGCGATGTCAAAAACGGTTCCAACGATCATGCAGAGGGAATGTGCAACTTTGCGGAACGAGCGGTTTTCGCGAAAACGACAATCATGGCGCAAATTTGCTAGTGCGCAAGGGATTTCCGTCAAATTCGGGGGCAATTAAACTGAGACATTGGCTGTTTTCCGAACAGCGTCAGATCATCCCGATCTTAGTGCCAGATCAGGCACCAACACCGCGCGCCCGCCGAATCGGGCCCGCGCCAGCGTGCGAAGATCAATATTCCTTCTCGTAGAAAATGCCGCCCTTGGCTTCGCCGGCATCCGTCGCTTCGCCGCGCAGCTTCAGGCCACGCCCCAAATTCAGATCGATCGCCGCTTTTCCCGATCCGGGCTTGTCGCCCTTCTGGATCGTCACATAGGTGCGGTCGTTGAGATATTTTCCCGCCGACACCGCCGTGCCGCCCTGCTCGTCCGTCGTCACGTCGAGGTCGTCCACCCCGATGGCGCTGCGCAGATTCTGCAGCAGCGAGGTCGAGCCGCCGACACCGGCAAGCTGGGCCGCGGCACTGGCAAGCTGCGCGATCTGCAACGGCGACAGTTTCGACATCGAGCGGCCGAAGATCAGTTGTGCCAGCACCTCGTCTTCCGGCAGGGCCGGCACCGAGGAGAAGCTGAATTTCGGATCGGTCGCCTCGCCCGAAACAGTCACCGTGACCGTGGCATCCGACGTTTTCGATTCTGCGCTGAGGTTGAGATAAGGCACCAGCGAACCGGCAAAGCTGAGATCGCCCTCTGTGAAAGTGAGCCGCTTGCCGAGGATTTCCAGGCGGCCACGCCTGAGCGTGAATTTGCCGACTGCCTGCGGTGAGGACACTGGTCCCGTCAGCTTGAGCCGCCCGCCGAGTTCGGCATCGACGCCGCGCCCCTGCACGAAAATCTCGTTCGGCGCGTTGATGACAAGATCGAGCAGCAGTCCGCCACCGCCGCCGCCGCCGCCGCTGCCTGCCGGATGCAACGCATCGTTCTGTGCCCGCACATCGGCCGGCGCGTTTCTGTGCTTCACGTCGAGCGTCGAAAGCGAGCTTGGCAGCTTTTGCGGCACGGTGATGACGGTGCGCGCGAGATTGATGGTTCCCGAAAGCGTCGCCGCTGTCGCCAGTGGTCCCTTGACCGTAAGCTCGCCGCCGAGATTGGCGGTGACGATGCGCCCATCCGTATAACGGCCATCCACCAGCTTGATCGACAGATCGGCCGGCAGGCCGGAACCCGGCGCGATGCCGACGGTGCCGTTGGCGGACAGCGTGCCGCGCGTGGACAGCTTGCCGGTCAGCCGGTTGATCGTGACCACGTTGCGGCCGATGCCGACATCGAGCGCGATGTCGTTGACCGCCAGGCCGGAACTGGCGTCGAGGAACCGTGCGCCCGATGCCGTGACCTTGCCGCCGATCACCGGTGCCGTCGCCGGCCCATTGACCTGCACGCTGACATTGGCGGCACCGGTCAGCGACAGGCCTTGCGCGGCCAGCTTGTCGGCGATCAGTGAAAACGGCACCGGCCCGGAAAAGTCCAGCGCCAGTTGCGGCGTGCCGGCAATCGTCACCGTGCCGCCGCCCTTCAGATTAAGCCCCGATCCCTCGCTGATATCGGCCTTGAAACCGAGCTTCTTGCCGGCGAACGTGCCGGTGGAGGCGATGGCGAGAGCCGGCAGGCCGGCGCTGCGGGTCTGCGCCACTTCCAGCCCGGAAACCTTGATATCGTAGGCGACAGAGGGGTCAGCCGGCTTGCCTGTCACCTTGACCGTGCCGGAAACCGAGCCGGCGGCACCAAGCCCCGGCGAAAACGCATTGGCCAGCGACACCGGCACGCCGGCCAGGCGGGCATCCAGCGCCAGCGCCTCACCCGCCGTACCCGAAACCGTGGCGGTGCCGCCGCCGAGGTCCAGCGCCAGTTCCTTCAGCGTGGTGACGCCGTCTGCAATAGTAATAGTGGAGGGCCGCGCGATTGCCGCCTTGATGCCGCGAAAGGCAGCATTGCCGGATTGGAGTTCGATGGTTGTGGTGCCGTCCGCGAGTTTTACCCGCCCCGCCGCCTTGGCGGGAATATCCTTCACCGTCGCGCCGCCGGAAAACGCGGTCCATTCGCCATCACGTTTCAGATCCACGGCAATGCCCGTAATGGCCGTGCCGCCCGACACGACGCTGTCAGCCCGGATCATGCCGGAAATCGCCGGCGTGCCGAGATAATCGGCCACCAGCGCGTCCACCGTTACCTTGTTCGCCTTGAGGTCGTCACGCGTCAGCGAACCCGTGGTGGCGTTGACCGCCACTTGCGGCGTGCCGTCCGGCTTTGAAAAGACGATCTTGCCGGCGACGTCGCCCGTCACTTTCTGCATGGCCAGTGCCGCCAGCGGGCCGATATCGGGCAGGTCCAGCGTGATCGTGCCTTCCGGCACGAAGGCATCGTCAAGGGCGAGCGAACCGGAAATGCGGTTCTTGCCCAGCGACAATGCCAGATTGTCCACCGTGCTGCGGCCATTCGCGGATTTCAGCACCGCATCGCCCTGCAAGGCCTCGCCCGCGACATTGCCTGTCAGCGAAACCGTGGCTGCGGGGCTGGCCATATCGGCCTTGCCGGAGGCTTCCAGTTTCAGACCGGTGATTTCGCGCCCGGCCATTGACAGCCTGTCGCTGTCCAACGTCAGCGATACGTCCGGCGCCGCCAGCGGCCCCTTGGCCGAAACAGTGAGATCAACCGCCCCCTTCGCGTCCTTCGACAGGCGGGACAGATCGGCAAGCGAACCGGTCAGGTCGGCGGCAATCACGCCGTCGATGAAACTGGCATTGCCTTTCGCCGAAACCGGGCCGGACTCCAGTGTCAGCGATCTGGCCGTGACATTACCTTCGGTGTCGCGCGCCAGTGCCGCCGCAAGCACGGTGCGCTCGCCAAGTACCGGACGCGCCGCTGCCGGCAGCGCAGCCGACGCGGCATCCGCCTTGACGTTCAGTTCGATCGAACCGTCCGCAAGCGAGACCTGGCCGTCGAACGCGCCTTTCAGCGCATCGGAGACGATGGAACCGCTTTTCACGGTTATCACGTCTTTCGACAGGCTGCCCGCGACCTTGGTGGTGATCTTGCCGGCGATCAGCGGCGCGACGGTCGGGTTGTCGAGGCCGATCTTGTCGGCCGTTACCGTGCCATTGAAAGGACCGCCGCGCTCATCGATGTTGAAGGCGTCGGAATGCAGCGCCAGCGCGATGTTCTCGACCTTGGTGATATTGGTGGTCACCTTGGCGAGCGAGGCGACAATGTCGATGGCGGGCGCCCTGCCTTCGCCGAAGGCGCGCATCGACACCGATTTCAGCTCGATGTCGATCGGGCTTTCCTCGCTGCCGAGCGACAGCGGCACGGTTGGCCCGACGGAGGCGAATTGCAGTGCGAAGTCGGTGGCGCCTTGCGGGTCGATCGATCCCTTGGCTGTGCCGTGCAGCGCGTCGCTTTCAATCGTCGCACGTTCGATATCGACGCCGCCCGCCGTCGTTGCCGTCCCGGCGAGATCGAAATGTACCTGGCCCGCAAGCAGCGGTTTCAGTTGCGCTGGCAGGAAGCGGGCGAAATCCCCCTCGCCCTTCGCTTCGATGCGGTTGCCCTCGCTGGTCGATTGGTGTCCACCGGTAATCTGCGTGACCAGTTGCCCATCGACGCTGAACGTGCCCTTGCCGTTCCAGTCGGCCAGCGGCCCATTGCCGGCGATGGTAATATCGATCGGCGGTGCACCGGGCAGTTTCAGCAGATTGGCAATGATGCCGCCGGCGGGCTCTGCCGCCTTGATGTCGAGGTCGAGCTTGTTGTCGGCAGGCGCGAAGCGCACCACGGCATCGACAGTGCCTTCCTTCCCGTCATTGCGCGCCACGTTGAACCTGGCATCGACGGCAAGCGGCGAGGCATCGACCTTCACCGCTCCCTTGGCGGCAAGTTCGGCAATGCCGGCGCCGGCCAGCGCCTCGCCAAGCGCAATGTCAGGCAGGTCGATCGCCGCGATATCGATGGAGACCGGCAGGCCCGTGCCGCTGGAGTTCTTCGGCTCGGCCTCGGCCTTGGACTCCGGCAGCCGCGCCGCCTCGATGCGTCCTACCGCGACCCGCTCGGCGCGAAACGTCTTTGAAAGCAGGGCCAATGGCGACCAGTCCACCGCCACCTTGCGCAGCACCAGCCACGGTCCTTTTCCATCCGCCAGCACGACATGATCGACCGTCAGATTGCCGGACCAGATGCCGTCGATGCCACCGATCTCGACCTTGCTGTCTTCCGACGAGGCCATGTTGGAGATCAGCCCGGCAAGGTTGTCGCGTCCGCGTTGCGTCTCGGTCAGGACCAGCACCGCGCCGGCCGCGACCGCAACGACCAGGACAACCGCATAAAACAGCACCCGCACGACGCGCTTGACGATCTTCATCTTCAAAATGCCTGACCGATGCCGGCATAAATGCCGTAGCTCGGATCGCCGGGGTCAGGATTCAGCGGCACGGCGGCATCGATGCGCAGCGGCCCGAACGGCGTGATATAGCGCAGGCCGACGCCGGCCCCGACCTTGACGTGGGAGAAATCTGGAAACTGCTTGGTCGAGACCGTACCGGCATCGACAAAAGGCACGATGCCGATCGTGTCGGTGATGCCGATCCGCAATTCCGCCGAGGTCTCGAAATAGGAAAGCCCGCCGATCGGCTCGCCATAAAAGGAACTGTTCTTGTCCGTCACCTTCGGGCCGATCCCCTGATAGGCATAGCCGCGCACCGAGCCGCCGCCGCCGGCATAGAAGCGGCGGTCTGCCGGCACATCCTGCAGGCTGGCGCCGACGATCGAGCCCATGGCCGCCCGCCCGGCAAGCACGAAGCGGGCATTGTCGTCCAGCGCCAGATAGGTCGAGCCCTCGCCCTTCAGCTTGAGGAAGGCGGCGCCGCCATTGATGTCATAGCTTGGCTCCGCCGACGCCAGGAAGCGGAAACCTGTTGTCGGATTGAGCTTGCTGTCGCGATTGTCGAAGACATATTTCAGCGGCACTGAAGCAATCAGGTAATCGTGCTTGCCGAAACTGTCGGTGATCTTGGAATAGTCGAGCGCAAGTTCCGCCGAAACCGTCTGCCTCTTGTCGAGTTCGTAGGAGACGCCGGCGCTGCCATTGATCGAAAAGCGGTCATAGGCGTCGGGATGCTCATAGACGGTCCGGACGCCGGTGAAGAATTTCGAGTTCGGCCCGAGCACGCCCGGCTTCTGGAACATGATCCCGGCATTATAGTTCAGCTTGCTGATCTCGTTTGAGCCGATACCGCTGATCGAACCTTCGAGACGCAGGTTTTCGGCCTTGCCGAACAGGTTGCGATGCCCCCAATAGCCCTCCAGCCCAAGCCCGTCGGTATTCGACACCGTGCCGCCGATGCCGAAATAGCGCGGCTTTCGTTCGCTCACCTTCACATCGATTGGGATATTGCCCTCGGCGTCCAGTTCCTCGGCAGGCTTCACGGTCACGCTGTTGAAGACTTCGAGACCGAGCAACCGGTCGCGCGCGTCCTCGATCTCCTTCGGCGAATATTGGCGGCCGCGCTTCAGCCCGGTCATGTATTCCGTGAAGTCGCGATCGACCGCTTCCGTTCCCTCGACCGTGGTGTCGCCATAGCCTGCGACGGGGCCGGCCACCACCGTCAGCGTGACGTCCAGCGTCGTCGTCGCGTGATCGGCGACGATTTCGCGGTCCGTCACCTTGGCCAGTGGCCGCCCGTCATCCTTCAAAGTGCGCACGATCAGCGCCTCGGCCTTGAGGATGGCGCCGGAACTGGCATCGCCGCCGGCAATCAGGCCGAAATCGGCACTGGCAAGCCCCGCGGCGTCGCCTTTCAGGCGGATATTGCCCAGCGTGAACTTGCGCCCCGGATCGACCGACACCACCACAGGAACAGGTTGCGGTCCCTTGAACTCGGCATCGGGCGGCAGTTCGTCCAGCGATTGCCCGGCAATGCTGATATCGACCACGCCATCGTAGCGGGCTTCGCCATAAAGGGCCGCGACCAGTTGCTCGCGGTCGCCGCGCGCCTTGGTCATCAGGCCGAGCGAGCCCGATACCGGATCGTCCTCGTCGTTCTTGAGAGCGGAGACGTTTTCCAGCTTCTCCTGGAGATCGTCGTCGCCATCGGCCATTTTGAACGTGACCGAATAGCGGAGCGGATTGACGATCTGCTTGTCCTCCTTGTCGGAGCCCCACAGCTTGATGCCGAAAATCTCGAAGGCCTGCGCGCCCTGCCCGGACCAGACGAAAGCGGACGAGCACAAAAGGGCGCAAAACAGGGCACGCGAAAGGGTGCGCCCCGGCACACACTTTACACTGCTACTCAACGCCTGTGCCTGCATCGCCCTAACTTAACGCAGAAAGTTAAAATTCGACTGAATTCATCGAATACGCATCAAAGACCACATCTCAATTGTCGGAAATGACACGCGGTTGAAACTCACACCTTTTACGCGAGCGCAAGACTCCGTGATCCCTTCTCGGGAACGCTATAGACGGCAAGGCTTCAAAAGGAAACGGCCCGCACCGCCGCCTGATCGCACTCCGATCGCCCAATGCAACCCGTGTTGACAAGCCGCGTCCAAGCCTGATCATGCACGTTCGCAGGTAGCGTCTGGAGGGTAGCATGGCTTTGCGCACGGCTCGTTGGTTCTCGCTTCTTGCCCTGATGGCCCTGCTCTGCGCGGGCATCGCGCAAGCAGCCGAAGTGCGCCGCATCACCACCACCGACAATGCCGATTATTTCGGTTTCGACCTGCGATCGGAACAGAACCTGTCGCTCGACCAGTGCGAGACGACCTGCCTCGGCGACCCTGCCTGCCGCGCCTTCACCTATAACAAGAAAGCGAAATGGTGCTTCCTCAAGTCGGACTTCAACACAATGAAACCCTTCAACGGCGCTGTTGCCGGCAAGGTTGTGACACTGACCGGAGATCCCGACATCGGCGCTCCGCCCGCCCTTGCCTTTTTCCCCGACTGGATGGGCGAACAGGCGCAGCAATACCGCAACCGCCTGACCGGCCCGGCCTTCACCAAGCCGACCGGCGGCCTTGCCGGCATCCAAGCCACTGCCGCGCAGACCGCCGCTGCCGGCGACCATCGCGGCGCGATGCAGGCCTATGAGAAGCTGGTTTCCGTCATGCCCGACGAGGGCAAGCTGTGGCGCGACCTTGCCCGCGAGACATTGGCGGTCAAGCCGGCCAAAGGCAGCGAGGCCACCACTTTGCAAGCCAACGCAACCTCCGCCGGCCTTTATGCCTACCAACTCAGCCGCACCGCGCCGGCCCGTGCGGACGCGCTGGCGCTGCTTGCCGCCGGGCTTGACCGCCGCGACCTCTACAGGCCGGCATTGCAAGCCTATGAAGCCAGCCTGGCTTTGGTCAACTCGGCTACGATCCGCGCGGCCTATGAAGATCTGAAGCGCCGCAAGGGCTTCCGCATCATCGACCACACGGTCGAGGCCGACACCAGCGCGCCGCGCATCTGCACGCAATTTTCCGAGGAGCTGATCAAGACCGGCATCGACTACGCCCAGTTCGTGCGTGTCGACGGCGGCCCGCCGAAGGGCATCGAGGCCAAGGGCAGGCAGATCTGCGTGGAAGGCCTGGAACATGGCCGGCAATACACCGTAACCTTCCTGTCCGGCCTGCCAGCCGGCGTCGGCGAGGTGATCGAAGCGCCCGTTACCCTGTCCGCTTATGTCCAGGACCGCGCGCCGTCGGCCCGTTTCACCGGCGACAGCTTCGTGCTGCCGGCCGGCACGCGGCGCGGTATTCCCGTCGTCACCGTCAACATGAAGGCGGCGACGATGAAGCTTTATCGCATCGGCGACCGCTCGCTGGCGCAATTGCTTTCCGGCTATCAGTTCCTGCGCCAGCTCGACGGCTATGACATCTCCAACATCACCGAGCAGATGGGCGAGCCGGTCTGGCAGGGCACGCTGGACATCGCCAGCCAGCTCAACGAGGAGGTGACGACCTCCTTTCCGGTGGATGAGGCGCTGCCCCAGCGCAAGCCCGGCGTCTATGTGCTGACCGCGCAGCCGGTCGACGACACCAGCGAGGAATACAACAGCCGCGCCACGCAATGGTTCGTCGTCTCCGATATCGGCCTCTCGACCTATACCGGGCGGGACGGGTTGAATGTCTTCGCCCGCTCGCTCGCCACAGCCAAGCCGATTGCCGGGGCAGAACTCACCCTGCTGGCGCGAAACAACGAAGTTCTCGGCAAGGCCACCACCGACACGGAGGGCCGCGCCACCTTCAATCCCGGCCTGACGCGCGGCGAAGGCGGCATGGTGCCGGCCGTGCTGATGGCCAAGAAGGGCGATCAGGATTTCGTCTTCCTCGACATGAGCAAGGCCGGCTTCGACCTGTCCGACCGTGGCGTCACCGGCCGCGCTGCACCCGGCGCGCTCGACGTCTATGCCTGGACCGAACGCGGCATCTACCGCGCCGGCGAAACCGTTCATGTCGCCGCCCTTGCCCGCGACGACGCCGCCAAGGCCGTCGAGAAACTGCCGCTCACCTTCATCTTCACGCGCCCCGACGGCGTCGAGCAGCGCCGCATGGTCGTGGAAAGCACCACCGCCGGCGGCTACGCGGTGGACCTGCCGACCGCGGCCAACGCTATGCGCGGCACCTGGACCGTCGGCATTTATACCGATCCCAAACAGCCTGCCGTCGCCAGCCAGATGTTCCTGGTCGAGGATTTCGTACCCGACCGGATCGAGTTCGACCTGTCCACCGACAAGACCGAGATTTCCCAGGGCGAGACGGCCAACGTCACCGTGGATGGTCGCTTCCTCTATGGCGCACCCGCCGCCGGCCTGGCGCTGGAAGGCGAACAGACCCTTTCGCTCAGCCATCAATGGGATCGCTTCAAGGGCTTTTATTTCGGACTGGCGGACGAGCAGGCATCGCAACCGACCGTTACGCCGCTGGCCGGCCTGCCGGCGGTCGGCGACGATGGCAAGGCCACCTTCCCCATCGCCGTGGACCAGCTTCCCGCCACCACCCAACTCGTCAACGCCAAGGTTACGGTGCGCATGCGCGAGGCCGGCGGCCGCGCTGTCGAACGCTCGATCGACATCGGCATCAAGCCTCAGGGCCAGATGATCGGCATCCGCCCGGACTTTTCCGGCGATGCCCCTCAAGGCGGCACCGCCAAATTCAGCCTCATCGCGGTTTCCGCCGATGGCAAGCGGACCGCGCTGAAAGGGGCTGCCTGGACGCTGCTCAAGGTCGAGCGCAATTACCAATGGTATCGCTCCAACAATTCGTGGAACTACGAGCCTGTCACCTTCACCAAATCGATTGCCAACGGCACCGTCGATATCGCCGCCGACGGCGATGCGACGGTTTCCCTGCCCGTCGATTGGGGCCGTTACCGGCTGGAGGTCGTGACCGCCGATCCGGAAGGCCCGGCATCGAGCTATGAGTTCGACGCCGGCTGGTATGTCGAGGCTTCGTCCACGGAAACGCCGGACGGGCTCGAAATCGCCCTCGACAAGGATAGCTACTCGCCCGGAGAAACCGCGAAGTTGGAAATTGCGCCGCATTTCGCCGGCGAGCTTCTGGTGACGGTCGGCGCCGACCGGCTGTTGAAGACCTTTACCGCGTCCGTCCCGGCGACCGGGGGAACTGTCGATATTCCTGTCGGCGAAAACTGGGGCGCCGGCGCCTATGTCACCGCCACCCTGTTCAGGCCGGGCGATGCGCAGGAAACCCGCATGCCGGCCCGCGCCATCGGCGTGAAATGGCTGAAAATCGATCCCGGCGAACGAAAGCTCGCCGTCACGCTGACGCCGCCACAGAAGATGGAGCCGCGCCAGGCGCTGTCGATCCCGATTGCCGTGGCGGGCGTGAAACCCGGCTCCGAGGCGTATGTCATGGTCGCGGCCGTCGATGTCGGCATCCTCAACCTGACCAATTACCAGGCACCGGACCCGGACAACTGGTTCTTCGGCCAGCGCATGATGGGACTGGAAATGCGCGACCTCTACGGCCGGCTGATCGACGGCTCGCTCGGCGTCACCGGCCGGCTGCGCACCGGCGGCGACGGCGCCAACATGCAGACGCAGGGCAGCCCGCCGACCGAAAAGCTGGTCGCCTTCTTTTCCGGCCCGGTAAAGCTGGGCAATGACGGCAAGGCGACAGTCGATTTCGACATACCGCAATTCAACGGCACCGTGCGCGTCATGGCCGTTGCATGGACAAAGGAAGCGGTCGGCCACGCGGTTCAGGACGTCATCGTGCGCGATCCGGTCGTCATCACCGCCGGCCTGCCTCGCTTCCTGGCGCCCGGCGACGCTTCCACCATGCGCCTCGACATCGCCAACACCGATGCGCCGGACGGCGACTACGATCTCAGCGTCACCTCCGATGGCAATCTGACCATCGGCGACGACACCGTGCCGCAAAAGCTTACCCTTACGGGCGGCAAGCGCCAGAGCCTGACCGTGCCGCTGATCGCGGTGGCGCCGGGCGATGCCAGCGTTACCGTCAGGATCTCCAACCTTGACGGCATCGATGTCGAGCAGACGCTGGCGCTGCCCATCCGCCCTGCCCAGCTTCCGGTGACGACGCGCATGGTCGTCGATCTCAAGCCGAATGGCGGCGCGCTGCGCATCGACAAGGAATTGCTGGCGGCCAGCCTGCTCGAAGGCGCTTCCGTCAGTGTAGGCGTATCGGAAGGCAGCGCCTTCGACGTGCCATCGCTGCTGATGTCGCTCGACCGCTATCCCTATGGCTGCGCCGAGCAGACGACCAGCCGCGCCCTGCCGCTGCTCTATATCAACGCCATGGCCGGCGATTTCGGCATGGCAAGCGATCCCGACCTGCACAAGCGCATACAGGACGCCATCTACAAGGTGCTGAACTATCAGGCATCGTCCGGCAGCTTCGGGCTCTGGGGGCCGGGTTCCGGCGATCTGTGGCTGGATTCATACGTCACCGACTTCCTCACCAGGGCCCGCGAGCAGAAATACGACGTGCCTGCCGAGGCGCTGAAACAGGCACTGGCCAATCTCCAGAATTCGATCGGCTACGATCAGGATGTCAGGGACCGCGGCAGCGCCATCGCCTATGCGCTCTATGTGCTGGCGCGCAACAAGAAGGCCTCGGTCGGCGACCTACGCTATTATGCCGACACCCAGTTGAAGAACTTCTCCAGCCCGATGGCGGTGGCGCAGCTTGCCGCGGCCCTTGCGCTTTATGGCGATGCGCAACGCTCCGAGGTGACATTCGTGGCGGCGCTGAAGCTCGCTAAAGCAACGCCGGACTACGACTATCATCGGTCGGATTATGGTTCGGCCCTGCGCGACGGCGCCGCCATGCTGGCGCTGGCCGCCGAAAGCAAGCCGATACCCTCCGTCGTGCCGCAACTCATCAAGCTGGTGACGAAGGAACGGGCGGCGCAACGCTGGACCAGCACCCAGGATCAGGCGTGGATGCTTTTAGCGGCTCGCGCGCTGCGCGAGGGCAACAAGGCCATTTCGCTGACCGTCAACGGCGCGCCGCACAGTGGCGCTTCTTCCGGCACCATGAGCGGCGACCAGTTGATCGACACGCCGATCACCATCGCCAATACCGGCAGAGAGGCCCTGCAGGCTGTCGTCACCACGGTGGCGGCGCCCAAACAGCCGCTGCCGGCCGGCGGCGACGGCTTTACCATCCAGCGCGCCTATTACAGACTGGACGGCACCGAGGCCAACATCACCGAGGCGGTGCAGAACGAACGCTATGTCGTCGTGCTCAATATCGCCCAGATGCACGATTGGCCGACGCGCCTGCTTGTCACCGATCTGCTGCCGGCCGGCTTCGAGATCGACAATCCGCATCTGGTTTCCAGTGCCCAATTGTCCAACTTCTCCTGGCTGAAGCAGACCGACGCCGCGCATCTGGAATTCCGCGACGACCGTTTCGTCGCCGCCTTCGATCCCGTCAACGGCAACAGCGGCGGCGGACATAAGGTCACGCTGGCCTATGTCGTGCGCGCGGTGACGCCGGGCGTCTATGCTCATCCGGCAGCGACTGTGGAGGATATGTACCGGCCGCAATATTCGGCGCGCACGGCCACCGGCATGATGGAGGTCAAGGCGCCTTGAGCGCCTCGCCCCTCCGGGGCGCTGCTTCAGGCGGGCTGCAAGTGTCATGAGAGGTCTTCGAACCAAGACTTTGCAAAGATTCGCGATTGCGGCGATCGCCTCCATGGCAATGCTCGCCGTGGCCGCCATCGTACTTTGGCAACTCGACCGCGCCTTTCCGCTGCCGCTGGCCAAAACGCCGGTCGTCTCCGCGGAGGTGCTCGACCGCGACGGCCAGTTGCTGCGCGCCTTCGCGACGCCCGACGGCTATTGGCGGCTGAAAGTCGATCTCGACCAGGTCGATCCGCAATTCATCGACATGCTTTTGACCTATGAGGACAAGCGCTTCTGGCACCATCAGGGCATCGACGTGCTGGCGCTCGCTCGCGCCGCCTTCCAGTTCGTCACCAGCGGCCATATCGTCTCCGGCGGCTCGACCATCTCCATGCAACTCGCCCGGCTGATCGAGCCGCGCGAAAGCCGCAGCGTCGCCGCCAAGCTGAGACAAATGGCGCGCGCCTTGCAGATCGAGGCGCGCCTTTCCAAGCGCGAGATCCTCGAACGCTACCTGACGCTGGCGCCCTATGGCGGCAATCTGGAAGGCGTGCGCGCCGCCTCTCTGGCCTGGTTCGGCAAGGAGCCGAAAAGGCTGACGGTGGCGCAGGCGGCCCTGCTTGTCGCCTTGCCGCAATTGCCGGAAAAGCGGCGACCGGACCGCAACCCCGAAACCGCGCGGCTGACGCGCGACCGGGTGCTGCAACGCATGGTTTCGGCCGGCGAGCTCGGCGAACGCGAAGCCGCGCGCGCCGAGCTCGACACCATCCCCGCCATCCGGCGCGACATGCCCGCACTTGCCGCCCATGCCGCGCACGCCGCGTTGCAGCGGGCAAAGCCCGGAACAACGCCGCGCCTCACCATCCGCAAGAGCGTTCAGCAGGGGCTGGAGGCCGTAGCAGCCGATGCGGCCCGCAAGCTCGGCCCGAAATTGTCCGTCGCCATGGTGCTGGCCGATTCGCGCACCGGCGAGATACTGGGCGAGGTCGGCGCCGCCGACCCGTTCAATGCGAGCCGGTCCGGCTGGATCGACATGACGCAAGTGCTGCGCTCGCCCGGTTCGACACTAAAGCCCTTCATCTATGGGCTTGCCTTCGAACAGGGGCTGATCGCGCAGGAAACCATGATCGAGGACAGCCCGGTCGATTTTTCCGGCTACCGGCCGAAGAATTTCGACATGGCCTATCAGGGCGATGTATCGATCCGCACGGCCTTGCAGCTTTCGCTCAACGTGCCAGCGATCCGCATTCTCGACGCGGTCGGGCCGACGCGGTTGATGGCGCGGTTCCGCCAGGCCGGCGTCGTGCCCGTCCTGCCGGTCAATGAAGCACCGGGGCTGGCCATCGGCCTCGGCGGCGTCGGCATAACGCTGCGCGATCTGGTGCAGCTTTACACGGGCCTTGCCAATGGCGGCAGGGTCAATGCCCTGCGCGACGACATGGACGCCAAGCCTACGGAAACGGCGGCCACCATTCTCGATCCGCAGGCCAATTGGCAGATCGGCGACATCCTGTCCGGCGTGCGCCCGCCGGCGGGCGCCGCGCCCCGCGGCATCGCCTACAAGACCGGCACCTCCTACGGCTATCGCGATGCCTGGTCGGTCGGCTTCGACGGTCGCTATGTGCTGGGTGTCTGGGTCGGCCGTGCCGATGCCGGCGCCGTGCCCGGCCTGTCCGGCTATGTGTCCGCCGCGCCCATCCTGTTTGAAGGCTTTGCCCGCTCCGGCCTTGCCGCCGCGCCGATGCCCTCCCCGCCGCCCGGCATCTATCGGCCGCGTCGCGAGGACCTGCCGGTCACGCTCGCGCGCTTCGGTTCCAACATTCAATCCAACAATGCAAAGGCGCCAGAACCGGCGCCGCGCATTGTCTTTCCACCCGAAGGCGCACGCGTCGACCTCGGCACCAATTCCGCCGACGCCACGCCGCTGGTGCTGAAACTGCAGGGCGGCCGCGCGCCGTTCCGTTGGCTGGCCAATGGCAAGCCGCTCGCCGGCATCGATCGCCGCCGCACCGCCACATGGTTGCCGGATGGCGTCGGCTATTCGACCTTGACCGTGATCGATGCCGCCGGCCGCGCGGCCAGCGTGAATGTCTTCGTGCAATAACCACCGGTAAGGGATTCACGAGATTCAGGCTTTTCACCGATGCCGCCCGTCTCTCGCCCCTCCTGTGGCGACACAGCGAAAAATTCTCTCAATTGAGCCGAAATTCGAAAACGCTTTGCGATGCCGCCCCACAAAAAAGAAAATGATGGGCGCAGATTAATTCTATAAAAAAGGTAGGGTTTGGTCCGTGTCGCCCGAAAGCGGGAACCGGTTTTCGGAAAACGACATGCGTGAAAGCAAACACTCAAAGCGGCCTGGGCGAATCTTTATCGCGACGCGCTTGAGTTCAATGGAGGCTCGAAATGACCAAACCTCATTTCAAACTGCTCGGCGCATTGCTTGCCGGCTCCGTCCAGCTCGGCACGCTGGGCTTCGCATTCGCCGATACCACCATTCTCAACGTGTCCTACGATCCGACACGCGAACTCTACAGGGCCTATGACGAGGCCTTCGCCGCTCATTGGAAAGCCGAGACGGGCGAAACGGTGACGATCCAGCAATCGCATGGCGGTTCCGGCGCGCAAGCCCGTTCGGTGATCGACGGGCTGAATGCCGATGTCGTGACGCTGGCGCTGGAAAGCGACATCAACGCGATCGCTGAGAAGACCGGCAGGATCAACCCCGACTGGCGCACGAAATTCGAAAACAATTCAGCGCCTTACACCTCGACCATCGTCTTTCTTGTACGCAAGGGCAATCCCAAGGGCATTCACGATTGGGGCGATCTCCTCAAGGAAGGCGTCGAGGTCGTCACGCCGAACCCGAAGACTTCCGGCGGCGCGCGCTGGAACTATCTTGCCGCCTGGGCGTGGGCGAATGACCAGTATGGCGGCGACGAGGCCAGGATCCGCAAATACATTGGCGACCTCTATCGCCACGTCCCGGTGCTCGACACCGGCGCGCGCGGCTCCACGCTGACCTTTGCGCAGAAGGAGATCGGCGACGTGCTGCTGGCCTGGGAGAACGAGGCCTATCTGGCGCTCGACGAATTCGGAGCCGACAATTTCGATATCGTCGTGCCTCCGAGTTCGATCCTGGCCGAGCCGCCGGTCGCGGTGGTCGATGCCAATGTGGACGCCAAGGGAACGCGCAAGGTTGCCGAAGCCTATCTGCAATATCTCTATTCCAAGGAGGCGCAGACGCTGATCGCCAGGAACCACTACCGGCCTTACAAACCCGATCTGGCCGCGCCCGAAGACCTCAAATGGGAAACCAAGCTCAAGCTTATCACCATCGACGATCCGCTCTTCGGCGGCTGGAAGAAGGCCCAGCCCCACCATTTCGGCGACGGCGGCGTGTTCGACCAGATCTTCAAGCAGGCGCAATAGGGCACAGGCCGGAAAAGTCCGCACAGGCCGATGCCTGAACAGGTGCAAGGAGGCGGCTACCCATCATGACAGCAGCACCCGCGCGGGCGGGTTGGCGACTGAAGCAACCGAGCGTCGTTCCAGGCTTTGGATTGACGCTCGGCTTGTCGCTTGCCTGGCTCGCCCTCATCATCCTCATTCCACTCTGCGGTCTGGCCTGGCGTTCGGCGGCGCTCGGCTGGTCCGAGTTCTGGGCTATCGCCACCGATCGCCGCACGCTGAACGCGCTCCGGATCAGCTTCGGCACCGCCTTCGTCGCGGCGGTTGTCAATGTCGTGTTCGGCACGCTGGTCGCCTGGGTTCTGGTCCGCTATCGCTTTTTCGGTCGTCGCATCGTCGATGCCATGGTGGATCTGCCCTTCGCCCTGCCGACGGCCGTGGCGGGCATCGCGCTGACGACGCTTTATGCCTCCAACGGCTGGGCCGGGTCGCTGCTCAAGCCGCTCGGCATCAAGGTCGCCTATACGCCGCTCGGCATCGTCGTCGCGCTGGTCTTTATCGGCCTGCCATTCGTGGTGCGCACCGTCCAGCCGGTGATGGAGGAGATCGACCGCGAGGTCGAGGAAGCGGCGGCGACACTTGGGGCTTCCCGTTTCCAGACCGTCACGCGGGTGCTGTTTCCAGGGCTTGCACCAGCCATTCTCACCGGCTTTGCGCTCGCCTTCGCGCGCGGCGTCGGCGAATACGGCTCGGTGATCTTCATCGCCGGCAACCTGCCCAACATTTCGGAGATCGCACCATTGCTGATCGTCATCCGACTGGAAGAATTCAACTATCCCGCGGCCACCGCGATCGCCGCGATCATGCTGGCCATCGCCTTCCTCATGCTGCTTGTCATCAACCTTCTTCAGGCGTGGAACCGCAAGCGCTATGGCTGACACCATTCCAGCCCGCCCTGCCCGCGAAGTCGCGTCCGCCGTCAACGAGTCCCGGCCGGCGCGCGTGATGCTGATGGCGCTGGCCTTCGCCTTCCTGGCCATCTTCCTCGCGCTGCCGCTGGTGCTGGTGTTCCTTCAGGCCTTTTCCAGAGGCCTCGGCTATTTCGTGGAAACCCTGTTTGAACCCGACTCGCTTTCCGCCATTCGCCTGACCCTGATCGTCGCCGCCATTGCCGTACCGCTCAATCTCGTCTTCGGCGTCGCCATGGCCTGGGCCATTGCCAAGTTCGAATTCAAGGGCAAGGCCTTCCTCACCACGCTGATCGACCTGCCCTTCTCGGTCTCTCCGGTCATATCGGGGCTTGTCTACGTGATCCTGTTCGGGGCGCAGAGCGCGCTCGGCCCGTGGCTGAGGGCGCATGGCATCGAAATCCTGTTCGCCGTGCCCGGTATCGTGCTCGCCACGATCTTCGTCACCTTCCCCTTCGTCGCGCGCGAACTGATCCCGCTCATGCAGGACCAGGGCACCGGCGACGAGGAAGCCGCGATCTCGCTCGGCGCGAATGGCTGGCAGACTTTCCGTTACGTCACGCTGCCCAACATCAAATGGGGGCTGCTCTACGGCGTGCTGCTATGCAACGCCCGCGCCATGGGCGAATTCGGTGCGGTGTCGGTGGTTTCCGGTCACATACGCGGCCAGACCAACACCATGCCGCTGCATGTCGAAGTTCTCTACAACGGCTACAACGTCACCGGTGCCTTCGCCGTCGCCTCCCTGCTCGCCGGCCTGGCGTTGGTCACGCTGGCGCTGAAAACCCTTCTCGAAATGCGCTATGGCGCCGAAATCGCCGCCACGCGCGGACATTGAACAGGATCGCCCGATGGACGTTCGCATCGCCAATATCCGCAAGGAATTCGACCGCTTTCCCGCCTTGCATGACGTGTCGCTGGATATTCACTCCGGCGAACTGATCGCGCTGCTCGGGCCATCCGGCTCCGGCAAGACGACGCTGCTGCGCCTGATCGCCGGGTTGGAGCAGCCGACACGCGGGCAGATCTTCTTCGGCGAAGAGGATGCGTCGGCCAAGCCGATCCGCGAGCGCAATGTGGGCTTCGTTTTCCAGCATTACGCTCTCTTTCGCCATATGACGGTGGCCGACAATATCGGCTTCGGGCTGAAGGTGCGCCCCGCCGCGACCAGGCCGCCCGCCTCGGAAATTCGCCGCCGCGCCTCCGAACTTCTCGACCTGGTGCAGCTTTCCGGATTGGAGAAGCGCTACCCGGCCCAGCTTTCGGGCGGCCAGCGCCAGCGCGTCGCGCTCGCCCGCGCCATGGCCATCGAGCCGAAAGTGCTTTTGCTCGACGAGCCGTTCGGCGCACTCGACGCACAGGTGCGCCGTGAATTGCGGCGTTGGCTGCGCGACATTCACGAGGCGACCGGCTTCACCACCATCTTCGTCACCCACGATCAGGAGGAGGCGCTGGAACTGGCGGACCGCGTCGTGGTGATGAGCCAGGGCCGGATCGAGCAGGTGGGCAGCGCCGACGAGGTTTACGACACGCCGAACTCGCCCTTCGTCTATGGCTTCATCGGCGATTCCTCTTCCCTGCCGGCCAAGGTCGAGGATGGTCAGGTGTGGATCGCCGACCGCCCTATCGGCCTGTCGGTGCCGGACCTGCCAGCAGGCCGCGCGACACTGTTCTTCCGCCCGCATGATGTGGAACTGCTCGACGGATGCGGCGGCTGCATTGCCGGCACCGTGGTCAGCAGCCGGCGCGTGGCCGAGACACGGAGGGTCGAACTGGAAGTCGGCGGCGCTCGCCAGCGCGTCGAGATCGAACTGCCGATCGACCATCCCGCGGCACAGAAAAGCCGCGTCGCATTCCGCCCGCGCCGCTGGAAACTGTTCGCAACAGAAGGCTGAGTTTGTTGCAACAATGCCTTTTGCGGGAGGCGACGGGCGAATGTTTCGGAAAATCAAGGCGTTTTGACTTGTCGTTCACGTGGTCGAAGCTTATTCATACCAACAATGCATATCGGCGTTTTTGGCCATATCGGCCGCGCGCTAATGCCGAAAAGACTTGAAAGAACGATCTCGGGCATGCTGACCAAAAAAGGCAAATACGGCCTCAAGGCGCTGGTGCATCTGTCACGCCTGCCGCCGGAGCGGCTGGCTTTCGTCAATGACGTCGCCGTCGCCAACCATATTCCGAAGAAATTCCTAGACGCCATTCTCGGCGAATTGCGCAATGCCGGCTTCGTCCAGAGCCGCAAAGGCAAGGATGGCGGCTATCGCCTTGCCCGTCCCGCCGCCGAGATCAAGATCGGTCATGTCATCCGCGTGCTCGACGGGCCGCTGGCGCCCCTTTCCTGCGCCAGCCAGACGCGATACCAGCGTTGCGAGGACTGCGACGAGACGACCTGCGAGGTCCGTCATATGATGCTGGAGGTGCGCCAGGCGATCGCCAGCGTGCTGGACAACCGCAGCCTTGCGGCCATGCGCGACGCCGACAACGACGATTTGCCGATCGAACTGATCGCCCGATTGTAACTCGGACACCGGCAGGAGAGCAGCTAAGGTCGGGAAAACACGCCGTCGGAGGTCAATTGCATATTGGTGAGACTGCGCTCGGCATGGATTAGCCGCCAACTCAGCATCTTTTGCGCATAGCGCAGCACTGTACCAGCCATTTCGGCGCGATCGGCGAGGTTGTTCATCTCGTGCGGGTCTTCCGCCAGATCGAACAGCAGCGGCGGCAAAGCCGCGAAATGCACATATTTGTAGCGCGCGTCGCGGATTACCGCATAGCTGCACTCGTCCGAGGACAGGCCAAGAGCACCCTCGGCCCTTTGTGCCTTCACAGTGCGGAAATCGTGCTCGAAAAAGACGGCGTCGCGCCAGTCGGTCGGTTGTTGCCCCTCGATCAGTTCCAGCAACGAACGACCGTCGCAAGCACGCGGCACCGGCTGCCCCAACCAGTCCAGAATGGTCGGCATGATGTCCACCGCCTCGGTGAAGTCCTCGATTTGGCGGCCGCGCGTCGTGTCCCCCACCCGTCGCGGGTCGCGGATCACCAGCGGCAGATGAAAAGCCTGATCGAAATAGATTTCCTTGCCCCAGACATGATGCCCGCCCAGCATCTCGGCATGATCGCTGGTGACGACAATCAACGTCCTGTCATACTCACCGGTCGCCTTGAGATGCTTGATAATGCGGCCAAGATGATGATCGACTTCCGCGATCAGGCCGAAATAGGCTGCGCGCATCTGGCGGATTTCGAGATCGCCTGCCAAAACCGGATCGAGCGGACTGTGCTCGTCATAGCGGCCCGGCTCGCTGATCCGATCAAGTTCATAGGCAAGAAGCGGATGTTGGCTTTTCTCCTCCCCCACCGAGGCGGCACGCACCGGCAGCGCCACATCCTTCGGATCGACCATGGCGTTGTAAGGCTCGGGCGCAATCAGTGGCGGGTGCGGCCGATAGAAGACGAAATGCGCGAACCACGGCCTGTCTCGCCGCTCAGCCAACCATTTCAGGAAGCTGTCGGTCAAAAAGGCCGTCTCGCTGTGCTCGGCGGGAAAGATCGTCGGAATATAGCGAAAGCCGCGATCGGCCGGCTTGTCGAATGGCTGGCGTGGCCGGAAGGCGTCGTGCCGACCGTTCGGCAGATTATATCCCCTGGCGGTCAGATCGGCGATCCACGCGCCCATATCGTCCGGCAGGTGGAGCGGAGTAACGAAGCCCGGCAGCACGCCGCGGTCATAGCCGGTCAGCACCGGGTCGTTCGGATGGCGCCCGCGCGGGTCGATGCTGGTATCCGTATAGCCAAACAGCGCCGGTTCATATCCCGCCTTGCGCGCTTCCAGCGCCAGATTGGTGTGGCGATCGTCGAGCGGTGTACCGTTGCGGCCCGATCGATGGTTCATCAAATAGAGACCGGTCAGCACGCTGGCGCGCGACGGACCGCAAGGCGTGCATTGGCCGAAATGGTTCCTGAACAGAACGCCATCGGCAGCCAGCGCGTCGAGATTGGGCGTGCGGACATTGGGATGGCCGAGCGTCGAGATGCAGTCGGCTCGCCATTGGTCCGCGCAAATGAACAGCACATTCGGCCGCTCTGTCATGGTCTCTTTCCGTTTCCCTGAAATTGTGGCTATTCCGGCCCGCGCTCGACGACCTTGTCGGTATTGGCCAAGAGCTTGCGTACCGCCCGCCGCGCGGCTTCCGGGCGGACAAGCCGGATATTGCGCTCAATGCTCTCATGCAGTTTCTGGGCGGCGTCGAGATCGTCACCTTCGCGCGTCACATAGAGAAAAAGATGGGAGAAGGCCGATTCGATCAAAACACCGAGCGGCACCAGAAGGTCATTGCCTGACGCGCGCAGAATCGCCAGATGGAAGCGGGTATCGGCACCCGTGCGCTCCTCCAGGGTCACAGCGGCTCCCATCTCGCGGCAGGCTCGGCTAATTTCATCCATCTGCTCGTCGGTGCGGCGCGTGGCGGCCAATGCCGCGGCCTCCGGCTCGATGATGTGACGGAATTCCTGCACCGCCTTGAGGAAGGCCTCCCGATCCGGTGACGACGCATACCAGGCCAACACATCGCGGTCGAGCAGGTTCCAGCGCTCACGCGGCTCGACACGGCTGCCGATCTTGGGCCGCGAGGCCAACAGGCTCTTGGCCATCAGCATCTTGATCGCCTCGCGCACGGCGGAGCGGCTGGCATTGAAGGTTTCAGACCACTGCGCCTCATTCGGCAATATGGAGCCAGGCGGATAATCACCGCGCACAATTCTCAGGCCGATCTCGTTAGCGAGTTGTGCATGCACGCTCGACTTTCCGGCCCTACTATCCCGAGTGCGGGAAACTACCGGCTGCTTTCTCGCCATCCTGCCCTCATCATGCGTCTGCCGCATCCCCAAGCACTATAGGCGGCAAGTCGCGACACCCTCCCGCCAGAAAGCCATCACGGCGCAAACTGTCAAGCCACGCAGCGCAATCATCTGACAAAAGGGCGACAAGCCCGCACGATTTCGCTTAACATGGCCGGCATATTCTCTTCAACGGACAGGAAAGCAAACATGGTTGCGGCTTCGAGCGAACGTATCGGATTCATCGGCCTGGGTTTCATGGGACACGGCATGGCCAAGAATATCGTCGAAAAGGGCTACCCGCTGACCTTTCTTGGCCGCAAGAACCGCAAATCGGCCGAAGACATGCTGGCACGAGGCGCCAGGGAAGCCGCAACGAGCCGCGAGGTCGCGGAGCAATCCACCATCGTGTTCCTGTGCGTCACCGATTCGCGTGAAGTCGAGGCAATCGTGCGTGGCCCGGATGGGTTGAAGGATGGTTTGAAGCCCGGCTCACTGGTGGTGGACTGCTCGACCTCCGATCCTGTCTCGACGATGGCGCTGGCGGCCGACCTCGCCACCATCGGTGTCGAGATGGTGGACGCACCGCTCAGCCGCACGCCCAAGGAAGCCTGGGAAGGCATGCTCGACACCATGGTCGGTGCGTCGGACAAAACCTTCGCGCGCCTGAAGCCAGTGTTGGAAACATGGGCCGGCCGCGTCGTCCATATTGGCGGCACCGGAGACGGCCACCGCATGAAGCTCCTGAACAACTTCATATCGCTGGGCTATGCCGCGATCTATGCGGAAGCCCTTGCGCTGGCGCAAAAGGTTGGCATTTCCCCGACGCGCTTCGACAGCGTCATCCGCGGCGGACGAATGGATTGCGGCTTCTATCAGACCTTCATGCGCTGGACGCTCGAAGGCGACCGTGAGGCGCACAAATTCTCCATGGCTAATGGCTTGAAGGATCTGACCTATCTGGAATCGATGGCGGATGCCGCCGGCATCGCCAATCCGCTCGGCAACGCCGCCAAGAACGCGTTTGCCGGCGTTGTCGCCATGGGCGGCGGGAAGGAACATATCCCGATGCTGGCAACTCATATCGGCAAGCTCAATGGCGTGGATCTGTCGCCCGAGACCGGTGGGACGGAGAGGCCCAAAGCCTGACGACGGTCGCCGTCAACTTAGTTTGCGAAATGACCGATGAATTGGCGAAAGGCAGGTGATGCGCCATCGCCGAACATTTCGTCAGGCGTTCCCGTGCACTCGACCAGACCTTCACGCATGAAGACGACACGGTTGGAAACATTGCGCGCGAAGCTCATTTCATGCGTGACCACCAGCATGGTCATGCCCTCCTCGGCCAACGCCCGCATTACCCTGAGCACCTCGCCGACCAGTTCGGGATCGAGCGCGGAGGTCGGTTCGTCGAACAACATGACTTTGGGCTTCATCGCCAACGCCCGAGCAATCGCCGCACGCTGCTGCTGACCACCGGACAAATGCGCAGGATAGACGTGACGCTTGTCGGCAATACCGACCTTCTCAAGCAGAGCCTCGGCCTCCGATACAGCTTCCGCACGCGGCCGCTTCAGCACATGCACAGGCCCTTCGATGATGTTCTGCAGGATGGTCATATGCGACCAGAGATTGAACGACTGGAACACCATGCCGAGTTCCGAGCGGATATGATCGACCTGCTTCTGGCTGGCCGGGCGGCTCCTGCCGCTGCCGTGGATCATTCGGATCTGCTCGCCATCGACCCAGATCTCTCCGGCATCGGCAATTTCCAGAAGATTGATGCAGCGCAAAAAGGTCGATTTACCCGACCCGCTGGCGCCGAGCACTGAAATGACATCGCCGTCTTGCGCCTCGAGCGAGATGCCGCTCAGCACTTCATGCGCGCCGAAGCTCTTGCGAATGTCGCGGACGGAAAGCCGTGTAACACCTGGCATGATGGCTCCGTGTTCAGGGTTTCACAGGTGGTGCGCGCAGGTGTTTCGATAGCGACCGCTCCAGCAGCGCCATGGCCTGCAGCACGATGAAATTAAGGATCAGATAGATGATCGCCGCGCACAGGAACACTTCCATGGTGCGATAGCTATGCGAGATCAGTCGCTGCGCCACGCCCGTCACCTCCCAGACCGTAACCAGGCTGGCGAGCGAGGTGGACTTCATCATCAGCACCACCTCGGTCGAATAGGACGGCAGCGCGTAGCGGAAAGCAATCGGCGCGATGATACGGCGCACCAGAAGAAAACCCGACATGCCGATCGAGCGCGCCGCCTCAATTTCGCGCGGCGAAACCGAACGAATGCCGCCGCGAAAGATTTCCGCCGAGTAACCTGCGGTGCATAAAGCGAGCGACAACACCGCACAGACAAAGGGTTCGCGCAACAGCGGCCATAACGGGCCGTCGCGAATCACCTTGAACTGGGCGAGCCCGTAAAAGACGAGAAACATCTGGATCAAAAGCGGCGAGCCGCGAAACACGAAGATGTACCCCTTGGCAAAAGCGGACAGGACGGGATTGCCGCCGACACGCATCCACACGATCAGCAGTGCCAGCAAACCGCCGATCGCGACAGACAATGAAAACAGAGCCAATGTTGTCGGCACCGCCGCCAGCAATGTCATCGTCGTTTCTGACAGGAAGGCGAAATCCATCGGTCGTGCTCAAACCTGGCCCATGGCCGAAGGCATGGAACGATTGGCACGCCGCTCCGCGCGGTTGAATATCTGGTCCGAAAGGCTTGTCAGGATCAGGTAAAGACAACCACCAACCACGAAGAACAGGAAATACTGCCGCGTCGAACCGGCCGCCACCTGGCTTGTGCGCATCAGTTCGGCCAGCCCCGTCACGGAGACCAGCGCCGAATCCTTGAGGCTGAGTTGCCAGACATTGCTGATACCCGGCAACGCATAGCGCAGAACCTGGGGCATGATAATGCGCCGCAGCCGCAGGCCACGATGCATGCCGATGGCCGATGCCGCCTCCAGTTCGCCTTTGGAAATGGCAAGATAGGCACCGCGAAAAACCTCGGCTTGATAGGAGCCTGAAATGACGCCGACGGCAAAGGCGCCGGCCAGAAACGAAGGCAGGCCGAGAAAGCCCTGATAACCCATCGCCTTGCCGACCGCCGTCACCGCGCTCGAACCGCCGAAATAGATCAGGTAGATGATGAGCAGTTCCGGCACGCCGCGAAAGATGGTGGTGTAAAGGTGGCCGAGAAAGTTGAGCAATCGGCTATGCGACAGTTTCGCCGCCGCAACGATGGTGCCCAATACGGCACCGATCGCGAGTGCGGCGGCCGTGACGGCCAGCGTCACCCCTGCCGCAACGAGCAGCAATGCTCCCCAACCATTCTCACCGAAGCCGAGCACTTCAAGCGTCGCCATTCAAAGCGCCTCCTCCATCACCAAACCGCGCCGCCAAAGCTCCAGCGGCGGCGCGGATTGGGTCTCTCAGCGTGGCGAAACGTCGATCTTGAACCACTTTTCGGAAAGTTTCTTCACCGTTCCGTCGGCAAGCGCGGACTTGATTGCCTCGCTGAACATATCGCGAAGGTCGGTGTCGGATTTACGCACGCCAAGCCCCTCGCCCGCGCCCCAGATCGGGCCGACAATGTCGGGGCCGGTATAGACGAGTTCGCCTTTCGCCGCCTCGATGGCACTGGCAAAATAGACCGTATCGTCGAAGCCGAGATCGATGCGGCCGTTCTGTAGGTCAAGATCGCGGTCGGCGCCGGTCTTGTATTCGCGGATGGTCGAATCCTTGCCGAAATTGTCATAGACGAATTTTGAATAGACGGTCGCCGCCTGGATACCGATGGTCTTGCCCTTGAAGGCCTCCTTCATCGCCTCGACTTCCTTCACGCCAGTCTGGCCGACGTCCATGTGGACCTCGGTGCCGGTGCCGGCGGCATTCGCCAGCGGGCTGTCCTTGGCGGTGGCAAAACCGGCCGGTGTCGCCGCATAGGGGATGGTGAAGTCGATCACCTTCTTGCGATCCTCGGTGATCGACAGCGCATCCATGATCATGTCGAACTTGCCGGCATTGAGCGCCGGGATCATGCCGTCCCAGTCGGAGGCGACGAGCTTGCACTCGACCTTCGCACGCTCGCACAGCACTTTGGCGAGTTCCGGCTCGAAACCGCCGAGCGTGCCGTCGGCGTTGGTCATGTTCCAGGGGGCGTAGGCACCCTCAAGCGTGATGGTGACGGTCTTCCAGTCTTTCGCCGCGGCTGGCGTGGCCAGCACGGCCAAGGCCAGCGCACCGGAAATGGCAAACGCGTTCAATTTCATCGAATTGTCTCCTCCAGAATTCAAAAGCCCCTGCGACCACGACATACCGGTCTGTGCCGGCTTGCCGGTTCCGGTCTCGTCAGGAACGCGGGATGGTCGATACGGCTACCATATGATTTGCCGTTTGGCGCGCAAGCACAAACTTGCCAAAACTCTCATGTCGGGGCCTGCGCGTCCAGCATGCGCCTTGCGCTGTGCTCATCGGTAATCAGCACGGTCGGCGCGATCAGGTTCATGGCGCCCAGCAGCGCCTCGGTCTTTTCCTGCCCGCCCGAGGTGAGAATACGGATTGGCGTCTTGCGTAGCCGATCCACCTCGACCGACATCACCAGCCTGTTGATGGGATGACCGACCAGATCGCCGTTTCGATCGAAAAAATGAAACAGAAGGTCGCCCACCGCGCCACGCGCCACCAGCGCCTCGCGCTCGGCTTCGGTTAGAAAGCCGCCACGATAGAACGTCGTGGCCGAAGCGATACCGCCGATACTGACCAGGACCGCATCCAGGGTATCGGCCATGCGGAAAAGCTCCTGCAGCCCGCAGCGCTCGACCAGCGCCTGCTTGGTTTCGACGCTGTCCACCACGGCTGGCGTGGGGATAAGATAGCCATCGCCCTGGAATGCCTGGGCGAATCGCCAGGCAAATTCCGCCGGGTTGATCTGGCGCGCCACGCCTACGCCGCCAAGCAGAGAGATCACCTTGAAGTCGCTCAACGTATGAGCGCCGATGAAAGGCAGGCTGCTGAACAGCGTGCGCCCCCAGCCGACACCGACCCGCATGCCCGAACGCATCGTCTCGGAGACAAACGCGCCGGTGCGGGCGGCGATTGCCGGGATAGGGTCGGACTCAGGCGTCGAAAGCGGCGCAACCAATGCCTGTTGAAGCCCGAAGGTCCGTTCCAGCGCCCGTTCCAGGCTGACGATCTCGCCAAGTTCGCTTTCAATCGCGATGCGCACTTCATTGCGCGCCCGCGCTTCGGCCAGCATGCGCACCACCGTGACACGACCGACGCCAAGCACCTCGGCGATCTCGTTTTGCGTCATCTGCTCGATGAAATACATCCAGGCCGCACGAATACGCAGCCGGTCGCTACGGCCCTCGCCATTCGAGCCGGATACATTCGCCGTCCCATCGACCACCGCGGAACCGCCATTTCGCCGCGAATGTCTTGCCAAGCCCACAGTCTCCCAAAATCCGGCTTGAGCGTTAACGATTCTACCGCCCGACGCAAGATCGCCTATTGACGGTCAATGCGTGGTGGCGACAATCGCACAGTCAGTTGGGACGCGCCGTCAGTTCCAGACGCCCCTTCAATTGTAGGCGAATCAAGATGCTGCGTGAAATCTCCGAGGAAGTCCGTGTCAATCTCAAGGACCGGCTGCGCGATGTGCGGCATGTCGTGCGCCAGCACCGGCATGACAGCCCGGCAGTGGAAAGATCGGGCGAAACGGCGCGGGCGAGGCCATTCTTCCCGCGTCGGGAAATCGAAGGGCTGCTCGGTCATGCCATCAGCGCTTTCGACGATGCAATGGGATTGGCGCAAACACTGGTGCCGCGCACGCATTCCGGCAATACGCATCGACCCAAAGGCTTTGCTGCTTACTTTCCCGCCGACGGCCAAAGCGGCCTTGATGCCGAGCGCGCCTTTCGGCGTGACATGTACAGTCTCACCCGCATGATGCTCGCGCGCCGCAAACTCGTAAATGTTCGTGTGCACGAAGCTGATTTCGTCGCTATTCATGCCGCCATGCGCCGACGCCATCAGCCGCTGCTCGCTATGCAGGATGCAGACATGGGGTGGGCAGAAAAGGTTTCGCTGGCCGCCGAACTCAGCGCAGCTCTGCTTGGTGAATTTCTGACCCACAGGCCACTGCGCACAGCACCGGCGGCGCTTTCCTCGCCCATGGCAGACGAAATTGCCCGTAACGATGCCGTTGCCTGCCTGGCACCCGTGGCGCTGGCATGCGGCCTCGCCTCCGTCGATCCGGACGGCAATGAGGCACCCGACCTGATCGACATGGCGGTTCTTGCCATCGATGCGCGCAGCGAGCGCGTAGTCCAGGCCTGCGACAGCGCCGATCCGCAGAGCGAACTGACGGTGCTGTTCGCCATGCTGCTGACCCATCTTCCCTAACCAGCTTCTGCCGTCAGTTCGGCAATCCGCTTTTTGGCGCGCGGTATAGAGGCCGGGCTCATCGAAAGCTCGGTGAGCCCCATGCGGATAAAGGCCGGGATCAAATCCGGTCTGCCGGCAGCCTCGCCGCACATGCCCACCATGATGCCGGCCGCTTTGGCCGCGTTCACCGTCATTTCAATGGCCGCCATGACAGCCGGATTGGTGACATCATTGAGATTGGCCACCGTCGGGTTCAGCCTATCGGCAGCCATGACATATTGCGTGAGATCGTTGGTGCCGATGGAAAAGAACGATACTTCCTTCGCCAGCATCGGGGCGATCAGCACCGCCGCCGGCGTTTCTATCATCACGCCGAGATCGAAACGCGTGAACGGCACGCTTTCGCGCGCCAGTTCGGTCGCGCATTCATCGATCAATATCTTTGTGCGGCGCACCTCGCCAATGTCGGAAACCATCGGCAGCATGACTTTCAGATTTCCGTGAATACCGGCGCGCAGCAGTGCGCGCAACTGTCGCTTGAAGATATCGGGCCGGTCCAGGCACATGCGGATGCCGCGCCAGCCAAGAAATGGATTCTCCTCATCGGGAAACTCGACGCCGGCGACCGGCTTGTCGCCGCCAATGTCGAGCGTGCGCACAATGACGGGATGTGGTGCGAAGGCACGCGCCAGCGCGCCATAAGTCTCAGCCTGCATGTCCTCGGAAGGCAGGTGCATGTGCCGCATGAACAGAAGCTCGGTGCGAAACAGGCCGACGCCCATGGCGCCGGCTTCCTGCGCCGCCTCGATCTCCTCCAGCGAGCCTATATTGGCCGCCACTTCGATCACCGTGCCGTCGGCCAGTTTCGGTACAATGCCCTTGAAGGCGGCGAGCGCATCACGCTCGCGCATGGCCTCATCGCGGCGGCGAACGAACTCGCAGCGCACCGTCTCGTCCGGATCGGCAACGATGCGGCCGCTCTTGCCGTCGATCGCAATTTCACGTGCGGCGGCCAGTTCCTTCACCCGTTCGCCAAGCCCCAGAACCGCCGGAATACCGTGCGAGCGCGCAATGATGGCGATATGCGAAGTGGAGCCGCCATGGCCGCAGACGATGCCGCCGATATGCTTGAGCGGTGCACGGGCGAGATCCCAGGCGCCGATATCGTCCGCGATCAGCACCGCACCCTGCCGAATATGTTCGAGGCCCACATCCTCCTGCCCCAGCAGCGCGAGGCAGATTTGCCGGCCAACCGCCTGCATGTCGTCGGCGCGGGCATTGAGATAGGGATCTTCGACAGCGCCGAAGGCGGCCGCCAGTTGCGTGCTGGTCGCGATCACTGCCGACACAGCATCGCTGCCCTTGCGAATTGCAGCTTCCGTGTCGCCGATCAGCGTTTCATCTCCGGCAATGTCGCGCAAAGCGGCGACGATCCCCCGGTCGCCTTCGGCCAGCGCCTCTTCAGCAAGGGAAGCATCCATGCGGGCGCGCACCGCATCAACGGCACGCGCGAAGCGTTCGAGTTCCGGCTCGATCTCGTCATTGGCCAGCGAGCGCGGCTCAGCCTCGACGCGAAGCGGAAAATAGGCAAAGGCTGGTCCTAGATATGCGCCTTCGCTGGCGCCGATGCCGCGCAGATCGCCAGGCGGTTGGGTTGACGGTTGTGTCGTCACGGCCTTGCCATCAACAGAAGCTTCGTCCGCCGGGACATCTTTCGCAATGGCCGCGCTCTCATTGTCCAGCCCGGATTTCGGGTTCTCCAGATAACCGATCAGAGCCTCGATGGCTTCGATGGCGTCGGCGCCGTTCGCCCGGACCGTGACCTCCTGCCCTTCCTTGATGCCGAGAAGCATCAGCTTGACTGAACTCTTGGCGCTCACTGCCTTGCCACCCTTCTCGATCTCGACATCCGATTCGAAACTCTTGGCGAGCTTGACGAAGCGGGTGGCGGGACGGGCGTGCAAACCTTCATGCACTCTGACGATCGTCGAGCGTTCCATTTGCAATTCTCTGATCTCGATTATCGCCGCTTTCAAGGCGGCGCTCTGTCATGGGTGTCCGTCACGCCGAAATTGTGATGACCGCGTCCTGCTGCAACGCGGCGACGAGTTTTTCGGTCTCGACCGCCGACGCACAGATTTCACCCGGCCGCTCGGCGTTTGCGGCATCGTTGAAGGAAATCACCACATGACCCATTTCCTGCACCTTGTCCCAGGCGGTCGCGCCAATCGCGGTGATAGTCGCCGACACAGCGCCAATGACAATGGAAGCCCCGACACCCGGCGCACCCGCGCTCGGCCCCTCCTCCACCTTGTGCAGCACCGAAACCTCGGCCAGTTCGGGCGGCGAACCGTCCGCAAACAGGATGACCACGCCGCCTTCGGCGAGGTCCGCCACTTCGGGGCCGATCTCCGTGACCCGTGTCCTCAAAAGAACCGTCATGCGGCGAACCTCCTTTCCTTTGCTAAAGCACGATCAGGCTGACAATCCATGCAAGCAGCACGGATATCGGTCCCATGACCTGGCGACTGAACAGCACCGCCGGGACCCCGATCTCGATCGTCTTGGGTTTGGCTTCGCCAAGCGCCAGCCCAACCGGGATAAAGTCGCAGCCGACCTGGGTATTGTAGGCAAACAGCGCCGGCAGAGCCATGGCGGGCGCAATCGTGCCGTTGGCGATCTGCGGCCCGATAATGGCGACGCCGATCACCTGGGCGATGACCGCACCCGGCCCCAATATCGGTGACAGGAACGGCAGGCCGCAGATGGCCGACAGGATCAGCAGGCCGACGATGTTGTTGGCCAGCGGCCCCATCGGCTGCGCCAGCGCGTCGCCGATGCCTGTGTAGAGAATCAGGCCGATCAGCATCGTCACGAAGGCCATAAAGGGCAGCACGTTACGCACCACCTGGTCGATGGTGCGGCGACCGGCATTGAAGAAGATGCCGACAACGCGGCCCATGACTCGGCCGATTTTGCTGATTAGCCCGACTATGCCGCCTTCGCTTGGCGGCGGAACCGGCTTGGCCGCGGCGGGAGCCGTGATCTGCGAGGCGGATGCGGCTCCGGCAGTTGTTGCCGGCTCGGACCCGTCGGCCATGACGATATTATCCGGCTTCACGCCCGAGACATAAATGTCCTCGGTGATGAACTGCGCCAGCGGGCCGGCCTGTCCGACCGAGACAAGATTAACGGTGGGGATGCGTTTACGCGGATAGACGCCGCAACGCGCCGTGCCGCCGCAATCGACGACCACCACCGCCATCTCGCCTTCGATCGGCGGGGCGCGGAAACCGTCCACCGCCTCGGCGCCGGTCAATTCGGCGATTCGCGCCGCGACGGGGTGGATGCCACCACCAGTGACCGACACCACCTTGTTGCGTTGCTCGGTAGGCTGGATGACAAGCGGTCCGCCCCAGCCGTTGGGGCCGCGGGAAATCTTTACGGCTTTATAGCTCTTGGCCATTCTGTCCTCCCGCTTTTATAGATCGACGCCCTGACGGCGCGCCATGATGGCTGTGATGCGCTCGGTCAGGATGCCCTTGAACAGGATGACCACAAGACCGACGACCGCGTACCAGATCGCCACCTGGATGTGATAGCCGGAGGCAACGGCGCCTTTCTTTTCCAATTCCAGCAGGGCGACGAGAATACCGCCCCAGACGAAATATTCGCCGGGGTTCACATGCGGGAACAGACCGAGCGGCGGATGCACATAGGAAACAGCCGCATCGTAGAAAGCCGGCTTGTGCTTCTCTTCCAGGAACGAGCCGAATGTGTAGGCCATCGGATTGGTCAGGAAGAAAACGGCCAGTACCGGCAGAATCGTGTAGCGGGTGAGCGCGATGCGCCCGGCGCCGCGCGCCACGCCGTGCACCCGCTCCTCGCCGACCAGTTCGGTAATGGCGTAGAATGCCGTCATCAGCACGACAAGCGTGGGGATGATGCCGGTGACGAAGCCGGCGAAGACCTCGCCACCCTTCTGGAAGATGCCGATGAAATACTTGCCGGCGGTGGTCAACCAGCCGAGTTGCTCCTCCTGCGGCAGTTCCTTCAACTTCTCGCGAAACTGGTCCACTGTCATCTTGCCGGTGTCGTCCTGCGCCAGAACCACCAGATGATCCGCCGCGTGTTCGACGGCGAGCTTACCGTGTAAGGCGGCATCCGAGACCATGGCACCTGCAACATGCAGGTGCTGCATGGTCATGTCGGCATGCCCTGCCAACAATGAAAAGACAGACATTTCTCCTCCTTAAGCCGCTCTGCGGGTCCCTTTACGTGTTTGCCGTTTTCAGCCCCGTGAGGCCCGGTCGCCTCTCAGGGTCGGTCCTCACCCGGTCGATCTGCTCGACCGCCTTGCGGATAGCTTCCGCCATCCCCTTGTCCTTCGCGTCCAGAATGGCCGGATTGGTGCGGATGCGTTCAAGCGTCATGCCCTCGAACGCCTCGTGGCGTCTGAACTTGGCAAAGACCGAGCGTCCACTCATCGTCATCAGGCGCCGTACCGTCAGGTCCGGTGTCACCACGATCATCGCAATGGTGCCCTTGGCAAAGCGACCACGAACCTGCCCCGCTCCGACGAAACCATCCGCGTATTTCTGAGTAATGCCTTTGAAGACATCGGAATAGTGCCGCATCTGGACCCAGACGCCGACCGACTGGATGAGCCACGCCACCACAAGGCACAAAAGTGCCCATTGCCAGATAGCCATCAGACCTTCCTCCCGGACTCGCCGGTCACGCAACACGCGGCGCGGCAAGCATCAATTAGAGAACATTTGTTTTTTTTCGTGTCAATATGTATAGTTAAGCTGACCTATGCGGCAGGCCTGCCGGGCGTGCTAGTATCGCCGCGTGAATGGCGGAAAGGAAGCCGGCATGGATTTGCGCTTCAAGGACGAATTGGCCCGCATGCCGGATCTCCGGCATCGCCTCAGGCGATTGCGCTGGTTCCGTTCCACCTTCCGCGCCAATGCCAGCGCGATCACCGCAACCTATGGCGTCGGCTACAAGATCGATGAATCCCGGCTGACCGCTGCCTTCCTCGACTGGATCGAAACGCTCGAAACTGACAAGCGGCTGGCGTCTGTCGATCGAGCCGATTTCATCATCTTCGCGGCCGGAATGGTGCTGTGCGAATTGATCCGGCGCAATCCGGCAACGGCGGTCCTCCACGAAGATGCAAGGCCAGAGGCACCACAAAGCCTGGTCACAGCGGAGATCATAAAATTTTGGCCGGAAGGCTTCCTCTATACCAATTACTGCGTTGCCGTGGTCGCAGCCGTTCATGAGCAGGAATTCGACCAGGCGCCAGCGCTCGACAAATGCGCCGATGATCTGCGCGTCTGGTGGTCTTATCGCGAGAATGTCAGGGAAATGCCGGCCTATGCCGTCGCCTTCCTCGACCGCTTCCTCGGCGGCGAGCCGAACTGGATCGCACCCGCTCACGCAACGTCGCGAAGCGCCATGCAACGTGCCTTGAACGGCCTCACGCCCGACAAGCCGACAATCGGTGCCGCCAACCCTTGAACATCGGCGTCTTTACCGGTAGCGACATGCGAACTATCGATCGGAGCATTCGTGACCAATCCGCAACTCATCATCTTCGACTGTGACGGCGTTCTGGTGGACAGCGAACCGCTGGCAGCCCTTGCCTATGAGCGTGTTTATGAAAGACACGGCATGAGCGGCGTGACCGGCGAGGTTATCGGCCAATGCGTCGGGATGAAGCAGGCCGACATCATCGCCCGCATCAAGGAACTGACCGGCCACCAGTTTCCGGCCCAAGCCGATGGCGATATCTGGGCCGAAACGAAGCAACTGTTCTCCGACAGACTCAGTCCGACACCGGGCCTCGTTTCCTTCCTTCAACATCTTTCCGCCCGCCGCTGCGTTGCCTCCTCATCCTCGCTGGAGCGCATTCATCACAGTCTCGAAGTGACTGGTCTCGCACCCTATTTCGGCGATGCGATCTTTTCCTCATCCATGGTCAAGCGCGGCAAGCCGGCGCCCGACATCTTTTTGCATGCGGCCGGCCAGATGGGCACGCAGCCGAAGGATTGCGTCGTCATTGAGGATTCGGCGTTCGGCGTCGAAGCCGCGACCGCGGCCGGCATGATAGCCATCGGCTATATTGGCGGCGGCCATATCTTCCCCGGACATGGCGATAAGCTTCTGGCACGCGGCGCCACTGCCGTTTGCGCCGACTGGATTGAGATTGGCACCCGGCTAAGGGAACTCGGCTTCCGGCTCTGACAACCGGAAGCGACGATCTCAAGCCTGCTGGATCGCCGTGACAAAGCGGTCTTCAAGCCGCGTTTCGCCAAACCAGTTCAGCCGGTTGACGGTCGCAACCCCGGCCTCGATGGCGCTGTTCTCGTCGCCCGGTGTCATGACGTGCGCGCGCCCGCGCGGCACGACAATCACGGTGCGGTCGCCTTCGCTCTCCACGACTTCGGCGCGACGCGCAATCTTGTCACGCCCGATGCGCGTCTGCCGGATTTCGGCAGGCAAAGTTTTCGGCAGATTGACACTGAGCCAGTTGCCTTCCAGCGCCCATTCACCGCGCGTTTCCCATAAAGAGCGGATCAAACGCGCCAGCCAATCCTTGTCGCCAGCCAAATCAGCCGGGTTCTTCACCCGCGAAAAGCCAACAGCGGGAACGCCCCAGAAGGTTGCCTCCCGCGCAACGCCGAGTGTGCCGGAATAAGCGAGGTCCTCCGCCACATTGCGCCCGTCATTGACCCCAGCCAGCACGAGGTCGGGCTTGCCTCCTTCGGCGAAGAGCCATGTGAAAGCCGCGACCATACAGTCCGCCGGGCGGCCGGAGCAGGAATAGCGCCGTTCGCCAAGTTTTGTCATGGAGATGGGCTGGGCCATGGTCAGGGACGCACCGGCAGCGGTATGCTTCTTCTCAGGCGCCACAATCCACATATCGTCACTGACCAGGCTCGCGGCTTCGGCCAGAAGAGCCAAACCGGGTGCGGCAATGCCGTCGTCGTTGGCGAGCAGTATCCTCATGGCTTTTCTCCTCGCGGCAGGGGTACGCTGTCGCCCGTCCGGCAATCGGTTCGAAGAGTGGAGATATGAGCAGCAAGCGATTCGAGGTCCTCAAGACCGCAGGAATGGCCGAGCGTAACCGGTCGCCCCGCTTGCTCCCATATCGCAACATTGCCTGAAAGCGTCGGGTGTGTCGGCAAACGAATCCAGTCGGCCCTGCCCTTCTCGTGCAGGACCCAGCCGGGCGTGCCGGACGGCAAATGACCCGTGAGCAGGATCGGCAGGCCCTTTTCATCCGCCAACGGGATCAAACGAGCGGACGGACCGGCCCGCCCCATGCCATCGTCCGCCAGAAGCGGACAATCCGGCAATGGCTCGCCATTGCGCCAGTCGATTGCAGCCGCCAGTCGCTTGCGCAATTCCGCGCCAACGCCAGGCAACAGGGCGTCCCCTACCGCGATCTGCGCGTCCAGTGATGCACGCATCGCCGCATGAATGGCGAAACGGCCTTCTATCGCCGCCATCAATTCCAACGAGCGCCCGGCAAGTGGCGTCGGTAAGAGACAGCCACCGGCATGCGCAGCAATCCAACTCCGGATCGCTTCGACGCGCGCCTGCCCGGACACCGGGTCTGCTCCATAGGAGGCATCGAGCAGAAGAAGATCGCAGCTTGGGATCGGGTCCATAACAAAGACACTGCTGTGCGGCACGACATCGGCACTATAGACAAGCCGGTTTCCAGCGCTTTCAATGGCGAACCAGACACCACCGGCGACATGGCCCGAGCGGCCGGTCGTCACGTCGATGTCACCAAATGTCAGGCTCTGGCCCGGCTCGAAAATCTCGATCCTATCTCGCGGAAAGGGAAACGCGCGCAGGTCTTGAGCATCGGCATAGTCGGCGAGCGTGGCGGGAGCCTGTTCGCAGGTCTCGGCGGTCATCAGGATGCGGCCACGATAGCCCTTTGCCAGCAGCCAGCTCAGTGCACCGACATGATCCTCATGCGCGTGCGAAATCAGCACAGCCTCGACGCCGTCAAGCGGTCCTGCGATGGCCGGGTAATAGTCTGCGCCATGTGCGCCGACCTTGATGCCAAGATCGAACACAAGACGCCGGCCGCCATTCGCGACGGCGATGCTGGTCCGGCCCTTTTCGCCGAAACCGCCGAGCAGGTCGATATGCATGGCTACACCGCCGGTTCGTTGGGAATGAGCCAGCCCGATTTGATGCGCATGCGGATCGCCGATCCACTGTCGAGGCCGATAGGTTCGGACTGATCGAAATGAAGATGCGTGTCGGCATCGGATGCTGGCGCGAATTCGATGCGCGCCGTGCCGCCCTTGTAGATTGCGCGAACCACGGTGCCGTCGAAGCCGCCGCCCTTGTCGCCCACGATTTCAAGATCGGACGAGCGGATGCAGATTTTCGCCGCCTCGCGCGGGCGTTCGCCGGGTCGGCAGCGAACAACCACCTCCTGCCCCAGTACCTCGACGCGCGCGTGACCGGCTTCGGCTGCGGTCAGGGCCTTGGCCGACAACACCATGCCCTGCGCAATGAAGGAGGCGACCATCGCGCTGGCCGGTTCGCGGAAGAGGTCGCGCGGCGCTGCAAGTTGGGCAAGGCGTCCACCATCCATCACAGCGATGCGGTCGGCCAGTGCCATTGCCTCGGCCTGGTCGTGAGTGATGTATACAATCGTCGTGCCAGTGCGCTTGTGGAAGGCGGCGAACTCGTCCTCCATGGAGGCGCGCAGATGCACGTCGAGATTGGCAAGCGGCTCGTCGAACAGAACCAGAGAGGGTGCCGCCACGAGGCAACGCGCCAGCGCCACGCGCTGCCGCTGACCACCGGAAAGATTAGCGGGTCGTCGATCAGCCAACCCTTCGAGGTTCACCAGCGCCAATGCCTCGGCCACCTTGCGCCGGGCCTCGGCCTTGTCCACTTTGGCTACCTTCAGCGCATAGCCGACATTTTGCGCCACAGTCATATGCGGCCAAAGGGCATAGTTCTGGAAGACGATGCCGACGCGCCGCTTCTCGGGCGGAACGCTGCCCTGCGAACCCGAAACCAGCCTGTCGCCAATGTGGATTTCACCGGACGTCAGCTTTTCGAAGCCGGCGACTAGCCGCAAAAGCGTGGTCTTGCCGCAACCGGAGGGGCCAAGCACGGCGAGGAACTCGCCATCCTTCACCTCGATCGAGACATCCTTGACTGCGTCGAAGTCGCCGAAGGACTTGGTCGCCCGGCTGATTTTCAGTCCCGCCATGGCAGCACTCCGTTCGGAAGGTAGGGGGCAAGCAGATTGGTCGCCAGCATCAGCACGAATGTCACCACGACCATGATGGCCGACATCGCCGCCGCATAAGTGGAATTACCGCCCTGCTCGAAGGAAAACATCACCACGCCGATGGTTTCGGCACCCGACGACCATAGCAGCGCCGAAACGGTCAGTTCGCTCAGCGCGGTCATGAAGATCAAAAGCCCGCCGGCTATGGCCGCCGGCGCCACCATCGGGAAGACAATGGTTCTCAGCCGCATGAACAGGCCGGCGCCGGCGATCTGCGCGGCCTCTTCCAGTGTCCGGTCGATCTGGTGGTAGCCGGCAACCGTCGGTCTCAGCGCCAGCACCAGGAAACGGGCGAGATAGGCATAGAGGATGATCCAGACCGTATTGTAGATATGGATGCCGGTGAACGGGATCGGCCGCAGGAACAGAAGCAGGGCCGCGATCGCCATCACCACGCCGGGGAGTGCATAGGGCAGCTCGACCGAAAGGTTGATGAAGCGCACCCATTTGTGCTTGCTCCAGGCGACCAGATAGCCAATCGGCACCGCGACAAGCACAGCGAACAAAGCGGTCCCCAAAGCGAGATAGAAGCTGTTGAAGAAGGCGCGGCCGGCGGCCTCATGCTGGAACAGCACGAAACGGTAATTGTCCAGGGTCGCCGTCTCCATACTGAGCGGAATGCCGTAGCCGGGCACCAGCGAGGTGAGCAGCAGGCCGAACAGCGGCAGGACCAGGATCATCAAAATGACCAGCCACATGGCCGTCTGCACCGGCAGCCGCCAGCGCCCGAGTTCATACGGTTCGGCAGGCAGCGATGTGGTGGCGATGCGGAAATCGCGCCGCCGGCTCATCACGTCCTGCGCCACGATGCCGGTCATGGCGATAACGCCGATCAACACCGAAAGAAAAGCCGTTTCGCCCAATACCGCCGGTCCGCCGCCGGCGAGTTTTTGGTAGATCAATGTCGGCAGCACGAGATAGTTGGCGGGAATGCCAAGAAAGGCCGGAATGCCGAAATTGCCGACGCAGGACACGAAAGCCAGTGCCGCCGCGGCCACGATGGAAGGAGTCATCAAGGGTAGCACGACCGTGGTCAACACCGTGAACCAACCGGCGCCACCCGCCCGCGCCGCCTCGACCAGTTCGCGCGGCAGCTTGCGCAGACCGGCCCTTACCAGCAGGAACACCAGCGGGCCATATTGGATGCCCAGCAGAAGGATGATGCCGCTGGCCGAATAGAGCGGATTTCGGGTACCGAGCGGCGGGGCCATGCCAATGAGCTTGAGGAAGGGACTGGCCGGGCCGAACAATTGCAGCCAAGCCAGCGCCGTCACCTGCGGCGCGATCATCAAGGGCATCACATAGCAGAGCACGAAGCCACTGCGGCCGCGCATATCGGTCAGCGTGACCAGCAAGGCCACGCTTGCGCCAAGCAGCACCGCAAGCAGGGTGCCGCCGATACCGACAACCAGTGTGTGCCATGTCGCGATCCACGCCGCATCGCCGGCCAGTGCTGCCCTGATCGCGGCGGTCGAGAACGTACCACCTGGCAGGACAAGCTCCTTGAGCAGGCGCAGCATCGGCAACAGCGAAAGCAGCGCGATGACCGCAACAACAGCCACCGTCAGGACCAGTTCCTGGCCCCGACTTTCCTTCACGCGGGTAAACATGACGAGTTTCCCTGAGCCTCCGCCGTGCCGTTCAGCCTCAGCCGCCGAACAGTTTCCCGAACTTTTCCTTGTCGGCGTCGGTCTCGCTGACGATCGCCTTGGTATCGAAGGCCATGACCTTGACCTTCACGCCCTCCGGCAGCCAGTCGGGCCGTCCGACCGAAGCCCTGGCCGGCAGATAGCCCATGGAAAGCGCCAGCTTCTGTCCTTCATCGGAAAGGATGAAATCGACAAAGGCCTTCGCACCCTTGACGTTCTTGGCGGTCTTGAGAATGGCCACCGGTTCCGTCACCGCCGAAACACCTTCCGAGGGGAAGACGAAATCGATAGGAGATCCTTTCTTCTTGGCGCGCATGGCCATGAAATCGACCAGAATTCCATAGGGTTTCTCACCGCTGGCGACAGCCTTCAAAACCGCGCCGTTGCCGCGCACGGCAATGGTGTTGTTGGCCTTGAGCTTCTCGAAATAGTCCCAGCCGTAATCCGGGTTGAGCACGAAGCCGGAAAGCAGATAGGCGGCCGCACCTGAATAGAGCGGGCTCGGCATGACCAGCCCGTCCTTGTATTCGGGCTTGGTAAGATCGGCCCAATGCTGCGGCTTTTCCTTCGCTCCGGTATTGTAGGCAATGCCGGTAGTGATCAGCTTGGAGCCGAAATAGGTCTTGTCGGCGTCATAGGCGCTCGGCTCGATACCATCCAGCTTGGCTTCCGGATACGGCATCAGCCGGTCATCCTTCTTGAGCAGTTCCATGCTCACCGCGTCGGCAATCAAAAGCACGTCCGGCTGCGGACTGTTGGCGGCAAATTCTGCCGCCAGTTTGGTGAGGATATCGCTGGTTCCGGAGCGGTAGATATTTACATCGATACCCGGATTGGCCTTCTCGAAGGCATCTACCGTCTTGGTCGCGTCGGCTTCCGGCTGCGAAGTGTAGAGCGTGAGCGTTTCGGCATGCGCTGCGCCGGCAAAGAGCCCCGAACCCAGTAATGCCGCGAGCGCGACCTGCCCCGCCAGCCGCTTGATGATGTGCGTCTTCATGAGACCTCCTGATTCCTTTGTGCAAGATCGCGCCAATTCCAATGGCGCAACCTGCTCCTCCCTGCATGGCGGATATGACCGGTAGATGACATAACGCCAACCTCATTTGATATGTTCATTTGTTTGTTGTCAAATACAAATGAACAAGTTTACAGTGAAAAGCGTCCGGAGAGCGGGCACCAAGCGGGAGGGCTCCATGGCGAACGACAAAGTCGACAAGGCCGGCGGGCATGTCCCACTGGTTTCGTCCGACATCAACGTCAAGACGGCGTGGCTCTATTACGTCGAAGGCCTGACGCAGGAACAGATCGCCGAAAAACTCGGCGTCAATCGCGTCAAGGTCATGCGCACGCTGGCCGCGTGCCAGGCCGAAGGCATCGTCGTAACCACGATCAACGCACAGACGACAAAGCAGATCGCGCTGGAACGCGAACTGGAACGGCGTTGGGGACTGGATACGGCCATCGTCGTGCCCACGCCGTCAGGTGACGAACATCTGGAAAAGGCCATCGGCCACGCCATCGCGACTTATCTCGGCGAGACCATGCGAGACGGCACGACACTCGCCATCGGCGGCGGCGCGACCCTGCACGCCAGCCTTGCCTTTCTTGTACGGCGGCAGCTACGCGGTTCGGCCGTGGTGGCGCTGGTCGGTAGCCTGCCGCACTCGCAATGGATCAATCCGTCGATTGTCGCCGCCAAGGTGGCCGATGTCTATGGCATCGACAGCTACCAGCTTCCCGCGCCCGTCGTCGTTCACGCCCCGGCATTGCGCGATCTCCTATGGGCGCAACCTGAGTTGAAGGACGTGCGCGAACGCGCCTCACGCGCCGATATCGCTCTGCTCACCGTCGGTGAGATTTCACCCGGCGCTACCGTGTTCCGCTACGGTATCGTGCCGCCGTCCCTGATCCCTTCGCTGGCAGCCAAGGGTGCCGTTGCCAACATGCTCTCATACTTCGTCGATGCCGAAGGCAGGCTGGTCGAGCATGAGGTGAACGAGCGCATCATGGCCATCGGCCTCGACATCGTGGCCACCGTGCCCAATGTAGTGTTGGCGGCTGGCGGAATGCACAAGGTCACGGCCATGCGCGCGGCACTGAAAGCAGTGAATGCAAAAGTGCTGATTACAGACAGCCGGACCGCCGCCGCACTCTGCGATTAATCACAGGCTCAGATCAATCCGCGTTCGCGCAAAAAATCGTCGATGCCGACATGGGTCATCGCCTCGAACTCGTTGATTGCCTCGGCCATGCGCTTGCGCTGGGCTGCAAGCAATGCGAACACCTGCCGCATCTCACCCGAAACGCCGAAGCGGTCCCACCGCTCCGCGATGTGCGGCGGCAGGCCGATATCGGCGCAAAACGCCTCCAGGCTTTCATACCCCAGTTCCGACACGAATGTTCTCGTCTCCGGCCCGGACATGCGGGCCTCGAAGGCGTGGTCATGCAAGCGCCGCGCCACCAGCCTGATATCGGCCGGCGAGGCGCCCATGACCTTGGAAACCAGGTTCCTCACTTCAGAAGGACGGAAAGCAGGCATCTTTTCCTCCATGGGCGCGAACAAGTTCCACACTCGATCGATATAATGATGGGCCGGGATAATTTCACTGGCAAGGCGCTTTCCCGTTATTTCCTCACACCAGCATGGCCATGGGGTTTTCGATGAGGCGCTTGAAGGCCCCGAGCAGTTCGGCGCCCAGCGCCCCGTCGACGGCGCGATGGTCGGTCGAAAGCGTCACCGACATCACGGTGGCGATGGCAATCTCGCCATTTTTGACCACAGGCCGCTCCTCGCCCGCACCCACCGCCAGGATCGTCGCATGCGGCGGGTTGATCACGGCGGCAAAGTCCTTGATGCCGAACATGCCGAGATTGGAGACGGCTGTCGTGCCGCCCTGATATTCTTCCGGCTTCAGCTTGCGCTCGCGCGCGCGTTTGGCCATGTCCTTCATCTCGTTGGAGATCGCCGACAGGCTTTTCTCGTCGGCTTTGCGCACGATCGGCGTGATCAGCCCACCGGGAATGGAAACCGCAACGCCGACATCGGCATGCCTGTGCTTGACCATGGCGCTTTCGGTCCAGGACGCATTGGCATCCGGCACCGCCATCAAAGCCATGGCCATCGCCTTGATGATCAGGTCGTTGACCGAAAGCTTGTAGGCGGGAACCTCGCCATGCTCGGTCTTCTTCATCGGGGCCGCGCCATTGAGTTGTTTTCGCAAGGCCAGCAGCGCATCCAGTTCGCAATCGAGCGTCAGATAGAAATGCGGGATGGTGGATTTCGCCTCGACCAGCCGCCGCGCAATCGTCTTGCGCATATTGTCATGCGGCACAAGTTCGTAGGAGCCATCCTCGAACAGCTTCAACACCGCATCGTCAG